>NZ_JACESB010000024.1 GCF_013912005.1 Brevundimonas sp.
GATCTCTTCGGGTCCGTAGCCCTTCTCGGCGGCGAGCCGCTGGAAGGCCTCGAACTGGTCGGCGGGGTGCATGGCCTCACGGGTCATGTTTTCGTCGAGGCTGATCTCGTGGGCGTCGTTCTCGGCGTCCACGATGACCCGCACCGGATGGGTCCGCTTGATGGCCTTGCGCTTGGCCAGCAGCCGCAGCCCCTGACGGCGCCCTTCGCCGATGGTGACGAGGTAGTTTCCGGTGGGCGCGCCCTCCCCGTCCCGCTCGATCTCGACCACGGGCGGCTGCAACACCCCCTTGGCCTTGATGGAGGCCGCGAAGGCCTCGATGGTCGCCGGGCTGTGCGGGGTCTTCCTCGCATTCTTCGGCGAGGCCTTGAGCCGGTTGAGCGGCACGGTGATCTCCGAGCCGTGCTGCGGCGCGGTCGCTTCGGTCGCGGCGGTTTCGATGGATTGAGCAGTCATGTCTGCCTCCTTGTGCAAGGGTTGCAGGCACGCGAACTGCGCGCCTGAAACCCTGCCCGTCGGCGAGACCGGGGTAGCAAGGGCCAGGGCGGACCGGCCGGAGGGGGATCGCCCGACCTGCACAAGCCTGCCCGTTATTCCGAGGATCGCGCCTTCGCCGGCGCGGAAGGTCGGGGAGACCGGCCGGTCCGGCGGCGTAGCCGCTTCACCCTGGCCCGCGCGGGGGCGGAGCCCCTAGCGCTTCCGACCGATGACGATCCGATCGCCCTTGCGCGGAATCACGCAGTGAACATACTGGGAACACGGAGAGGACATGGTCGCAACGGTCAGGAAGCCGCAAAGGACGTTGGAACGGGTCACCGACCTGTCGACCGGCGCGACCATCACCAGCGACCAGCTTCTCGCCATTGATCCCGACCGCTACCAGAAGATCCGCCGCAACGCTGCGGCCGCCCGCCGCGAAGGGGCGGCCGCCTATGTCTGCGAGCAATGCGGCCACGGCGTCTATGCGCCAAAGGAAGCGCGCACCCGCCTGCCCTACTGGCGTCACCACAAGGGTGCGCCGACGACCTGCCCCTGGTGGACAGGGGACCCCGCCACGGTCGATCAGCGCAGCGCCGCGCAGTTTCAGGGCGCGCAGGAGAGCCCTCTCCACAGCTGGCTCAAACATCAGGTCGGGGAGATTCTCGCCATCGATCCGGCGACGGAGGCCGGCTCAATCCATATCGACGAGTATCTGAGAGGCGAGACCGGCCACCGACGGCCCGACGTACGGGCGATCAACAACGGCCGAAGCCTGGCGCTGGAGATCCAGCTCTCAAGCACGCAACTGCCGATCATCGACAGTCGAGAGCATTTCTACGGGCGAGAGGGTTACCACTTGGTCTGGCTGACGTGGAAGTTCCAGCCCGTTCCTCGCCGGCTGCTTTTGACGGCGTTCCTCGACATTTTCTATTCGCACAACAAGAACCTGTTCTCACTCGATGAACAGGTCCTGGCCCAATCGCGCGAGGAAGGCCGCTTCCTCGTGCGCTGCCATTGGGAGGACGGGCGCGACTGGCGGTCCGCGATCTTCGCCCTGTCTGATCTGCAATGGCCCGCCTCAGGCTTGCCCTACGCCGTCGCGCCCTGGAACGTCGGCTATCTGCGTCGATGGCGAGAGGCCGTCGTGGAAGGGCACCTTCCGTGGCAGGCCCGGCAGGACCTGCTGCAGGAGCTGGTGGAACGCGTCGCCCTCACGGGGGTGGAGCCCCGCGACCTCGACACCCTGCAGATCCCGGTGCTCGTCAGCCTGATCCTGTCGCTGGAGCTGCGGCAGCCTGTGGCGACCAAGCAGAGCAACCTGGTCGAGATGCTCAACACCTTCTTCAGCAACAGCGAGGAGCGCCACAAGTTCGCGGGGCTGATCCGGCGTGTGGCCGGAGCGACCGATCAGTTGGCGGCTCTGCAGAAGCCGAGCGTCGCGCGCAAGCTCCGGGCCTCCCTCACCTCTCCCCAGATCACCCAAGGCTCCGTGGAGGGCCGCATCGTCCACGCACTGTTCCCTGATATTCTCATGCGCTCGGCGGCCTGACGACCGGTTCCGGCGCGCGCGGCGGCGCCAACCGCGCTCTTGCGCTACGGGGCGGCCGGGCGAAGGAAGTCCTCAAGGCGCGGGGCAGGCTGGTCCAGGTCCGTGATATGGGTCTCCGACCAGAGGATGGAGGTCTCGTAGAAGGACGTGCACACCCGCTCGCCGTCCTGTTCGAACCAGTGGGTCGCTTCGGGCAGAAGGGCGTGCGGGACTGGGTGTCGGGCGTAGGGATTGTGGAACACCTCCATCTCCGCCGACCAAGGTTCATAGCCCTGGGGCCAGAGCCCGCGGTACTCCGGACTCGCGACGTCAAGACAGAAGGGCTCGCCCTCCAGAGCCCCCGGCCGCCGATCGAAGAAGCGCCCGATGCGGCTGTAACGCAGCCCCTTGGCCTCGGCTCCAGCGGACACCATCACCCGGTTGAGCTTCGAGATGGCGCAGGCGTTGGAGAAGATGACGGCGGACAGCTCGGCGTGGTCGGCGTTGGCGAACAGTCCGGCGGGAAAGGCCGACGGCCCCTGCAGGTGCGCCGCCCTGGTGGTCCGCGCCACCTTGCGCCCGCCGTCGTCGGCAACCTCCGCCCCTTCGCCGTAGAGGTAGCCGATCAGGCCTTCGCGGCTCCAGAGCATCGACGCGGGCGCATGGAAGTCCGCGACCGCCAGCATGAACGGCTTGCCGGTGACGTGCGGCATCCGATCGTAGCCGCGCTGCAGCTTGCTGCCGAGGGTCTTGGCGAACCGAACAGCCGCCGGTCCGAAGAACAGCGCGTCTCGCTCAGTTGGCGGCGCGCTTCTCGGCGCGTTGACGTGCTCGAACGGCACCTCGGGGTTGGCGGTCACCGCTTCGACCCAGGCCTCTCCGCCCAATGGGTTCTGGATATGGAAGTCCGGGGAGTCCACAGGCTGACTGACGAGAAGCCCCTGCTCGCGGAAGGCTGCGAGCAGCTGAGCCTCCCACATCCGCGTGTGGAAGTTCCGGGTCTGGCAGTCGCCCGCCCAGTTCCGGTCCGGATTGGGCAAGGCGAGATAGAGCTGGTTCAGGACCCATGCGGCGAGATGGTGCGTGGGTCGCAGGAGAACCGAGAACTGATCGCCGGGCGTCCGACCCTTGAGATCGTGTAGCGGAGGCCGTGGCGCGGTGTTGGGCGGGAGAGGCTCTGGGGGCGCGCCGATGCGCAAAAGGAGCTCGAGGCGGGCCTTGGCGTCCTCAAGGCTTGCAAAGCCGATCTCCTCCCCGGTCACCGTCCAGACGTGATCGACGCGGCGTCGCATGGCGATGATCCCGAGCGAACCGTCCTCCGTCTTCTGGGTGACGATGCCGCACACCATCCCCGCTGCGTCGCCCCACGCGCCAATGGGCGGGCGGTCGCCAAAACCGTGGCCCCGCGGCAGGGCGAGCGCGAAGACGTCGAACATCGTCTGTGGGATCAACTTCATGACCCTATATGGACGCGGTGATCCGGAGAGCGAACCCATGAGCTTTGATGACCTGATGCAACGCCCCTTCCGATGGCCGAAGGCGGACGACAGACTTTTTCAGGTCTCGGCCCGGTGGGACGGGAACGCCGTGTTGGCTGAGCATCCGCATAGCCGAATGGTGCTGATGCTGACCGGCTACAAGCGGGCGGCGGACAGTCTGGTCAAGCAGGCCGTCGAGGATACGGCCGATCGTGACACCCTCGTCTTCCCGATCATCTTCAACTACCGCCAATTCCTCGAACTCTCCCTGAAGTATCTGATCTCGACCTACGGCCGGACCGTCGGAGTTGATCCCATCTGGAAGTCTCACGACCTCACCAAACTGTGGACGCAGTTCGAGGCGGTGCTCCAGGCGTTCGGGAGCGACGACGAGGACGGCGCGACCGCTGCGGTCGGCAGGCTCGTCGCGGAGTTCGCGACCGTCGATCCCGGCTCTTTCTCGTTCCGATATCCGGTCGACACCCAGGGGCGGCCGATCGAGCTGGCCCACGGCTATATGGACCTCTCCGTCCTTGCCGATGTCATCGAGGGCGTAGACGGCTATTTCACCGGCTGCGACGGCTATCTGGACGCCTTGGCGAGCGCGGGACCCTGACCCTAGGCCACCGGCCGATCCGCGCTGACCCCCGGCGCAGGCGTCGCAGGCCTCGGCGGGTTCAACCAGGCCTGAACCGGCCGGTCGAACCCATACCGGAACGCCGCCGCCCCCATGAACGCCGCCGCCAGACCGGCGGCCCAGACGCCCCAGCGCATCCCGATGGACCAGTCCGACTGTCCGACGGCGTCGAAGACGCCGAACCAGACGATGCGGGCGACTTCATTGGTGAGAAACATCGCGAACGACATCAAGCCGAGGTGTTCGATCAGGCGCGACGAGCGCACCACGGGCAAGGCTCCAGCCGCCCAGATGATGGGCGTCATCAGCAGCAGGGAGGCCAGGCCGAAGGGGCCAACGGCCTGACCGAGCGCGAGCGCACCGAAAGCGCCGAGTCCCAAGGCGCCCGCCACGGACGGACGCACGTAGACGCGCGCACCGACCACGGCGGCGGCCACGCCCAGCAGGAAGAGCGGAAGGGCGCGGAGGAATCCGAACCGCAGGGGCAGGCGATAGACCGGATCGCCCAGCCAGACGCGGCTGGCGACGTCGGCGGCGAGAAGCAGGGTGATCGCGATCGCGGCCGTGGCCCGGGGTCGGCTCCAGAGCGCCCGGCAGATCCAGGGCAGGAGCAGATAGCAGCCGATCAGAGCCGACAGCGTCCAGGTCGGCGCGTTCCAGCCGACGCCGCCCGGCACGCCATAGGCCTGCACGAGCAAGACCTGGGCGGGCAGCTGGCTCCAGTCGAACCATTGGGGATTGCTCGGTCGGACCCCGGCCAGAGCGGCGGCCGCGACCAAGGCCGCGAGACCGGCGATCACGGCCAGATGGGCCGGGAACACGCGCAGCAGCCGCTGGCGCGCGTAGGCCCCGACGTCGATCCCGCCCGAGGCCAGGCGCTCGCCGTAGATCCGGGCCAGCACATAGCCGGAGTCGATGATGAAGAAATTGGTCAGCAGGAACCCCCGGTCGAACACCGGATGGATCTGTCCGAGCGGCAGCGGGGCCGCTTCCCGGAAGTGGTAGAGGATGATCAGCGATCCCGCGGCGAACCGCAGCACGTCCAGCCACCCTCCGCGGGCGATGCGCGCGGGGCGGCGGGCCTGACCTTCCCCGTCGGAGCTTCTCGTCATTCGCGCTTCCCTGTGGCGGCGGGGCGTTCGTTGGCGTGAGGATGGTAGTGCACGTCCGCCCGCACCCCGTACAGGATGAGCGTTCCGGCGACGCAAAGCACGCCGAGCCCGCCGGCGATCATCAATCCGGCCCGGTCGCGGGGACCGAACACCAGACAGCCGCCCGTCACCAGGCTCATCATCACGCCGTAGCCGATGTAGAGCGGCGTTCCGTAGGCGCCGAGCAGGGAGAAGGCCATGCACAGGACGACGAAGGCCGCGATCAGGCTGGCGCCGACGGCGATTACGACATCAAGTACTGGCCGGGGCTTCGGCGGCCGGCGCGGGCTCGAGCCGCGGCGGCCCTTGTAGCGCCCTTGGCGCCAGCGGATGCTGCGGCTGCGGACCGTGAAGCGCTTGCCGGCCATGGGGTCAGGGCCGTTCTGAGACTGCCGGCGCGTCCTCGTGCCGCGCCAGCATGATCCGCATCCGCAAAATTTCGGCTTCCTGGGCGCGGATGATCTCCTGCGCCAGGCCGCGCACGTCATCCGCCTCGCCCTCCTCCACGGCGATCCTGGCCATGGCGATCGCGCCTTCGTGGTGGGCGATCATGCCGCGCAGGAAGTCGATGTCGGCGTCGCCGGAGTAGTCGATGTTCATTGCCTGGTGCATGCGGTCGGCGGCCTCCCGATAGGCGCGGGTCGACGGCGTATCCGAGGGCGCGCCCTCGTGGCCGGCGTGCCCATCAATCGCTCGCGCCTCGACCGGCGGCGGGGCGGAGGCGTCGGGGGCGCCTCGACGGGACAGAATGCCGAAGGCGAAGGCGGCGACGGCGAGGAAGACCGCGATCACCGAGATCCAACCGGTGCGCTTCATGGCGTTTTCCTTTGAGTTTGAAAAAGGGTTTGGATCTCGTCGCCCCTCATGGCGGCGGACCGGGCTGGGTCGTCGCTTCGGGTCATACGTGCAGACCTCCGGCGTCACCGCAGGGCTCGAGCTCGGTCTGGACGGTCGTGTGATGCAGGTCGAAGCGCTCTTCGAGCATGTCGCCGACGGCCTGTCGGACAGCATCGGCGTCGGCGCCCTCCGACAGCACGACGTGAACCGTGCAGCTCGCCTGATCCGCGCCCGAAACCCAGACGTGGAGGTCGTGAAGGCTGGCGACCCCGGGGGTGGCGAGGATGGCGACCCGCACGTCCGACAGGGCCACGCCGCGCGGGGCGCCCTCCAGCAGAATGTGGGTGGTGTCGCGCAGCAGGATCCAGGTGCGGGGCAGGACCCACAGGCCGATGGCGATCGCGACGATCGGATCGACCCAGCGCCAGTCCGTCACGGTGATGACGACGGCGGCGACGAGGACGCCGAGCGAGCCGAGCATGTCCGCCCAGACCTCGAGATAGGCGCCCTTGACGTTGAGGCTGCGATCCTTGCCGCTCGACAGGATGCGCATGGAGATCAGATTGATCACCAGGCCGGCGGCGGCGACGATCAGCATGCCGATCGAGCCGACGGGCTCGGGATCCAGAATGCGCTTGATCCCCTCGTAGAGGACGTAACCGGCGACGACGAAGAGCAGCACGGCGTTGAACGCCGCCGCCAGGATCTCGAACCGCCTGTAGCCGAAGGTGCGTTTCTCATCCGCCGGCCGCTGGCCGATCTTGATCGCCAACAGCGCGATGGCGAGGGCCGCCGCGTCGGTGAACATATGCGCGGCGTCCGACAGCAGGGCGAGGCTGTTGAACACCAGGCCGCCGATGACCTCAACGATCAGGAAGGTCCCGGTCAGCGCCAGGGCGATGGTGAGCTGCCGGGCGTTGGCCCCGGCGGTGTGGTCGTGAGCGTGCCCGTTGGAATGGTCGTGGTTGGTCATGAAGCGCGTTCCTGTGGGTGGTCGGAGGCGGCGTTGGCGTCGCGGAGAATCTCGACGCCGCCCTTGATCGCGATCGCCGCGACGAGAACGCCGACGACGAGGTCGGGCCAGGCCTGGTCGAGCCAGAGGACCAGACCGCCGGCGACGAGGATGCCGCCGTTGGACGCGAAGTCGTTGAAGCTGAAGGTCTCGGCCGCCTTCATGTTGACGTCGCCGCTGTGCTGGCGGCGGATGAGCTGCAGGCAGATCAGGTTGACGACGGCGGCGACCAGGGCGAGCGCCATCATGGTCGGACCGATCGGCTCGGTTCCGGTGATCACCCGGCGCACGGCGTCGACGAGGACGCCGACGGCGAAGACCAGCAACATGATCCCCGACGCCCTTGCGGCGCCCCGTTTCCAGGTCCCTGCCCGACCGATGGCCAAAAAGCTGATCAGATAGACCGCCGCGTCCGAGGCGTTATCCAGCGCATTGGCCAGCAAGGCGCTGGAATCGGCGGACACGCCGCCGATCCCGAGCGCCGCCGCCAGGCCGGCGTTGAGGCCGAGAACCGTCAGCAGCGTCCGGCGCTGCTGACGGTCATCCTGGGGCCGGGCCATCAGTCTTCGATCCCCTCGTCCTTGCGATGACGCACCGCCTTGGCCGCGAAGGTCGGGAGGACCAGCAGGGTCAGGGCGGTGGCGGTGATCAGGCCGCCGATGACGACGGTCGCCAGCGGCTTCTGAACCTCGGCCCCCGCGCCGTGAGCGATGGCCATCGGAATGAAGCCGACGATCGCCACCATGGCGGTAGTGAGCACCGCCCGCAGGCGGCTGGACGCACCCTCGATGGCCGCGTCACGGGGCGGCAATCCCGCCTGAAGCCGCTCGCGGATCGCCTGCATGAGCACCAGGCCGTTGAGCGTCGCCACGCCGGAGACGGCGATGAAACCGACAGCCGCCGAGACGGAGAACGGCATGCCGCGCAGGAGCAGCGCCAGCGCCCCGCCCACCAGGGCGAGCGGCACGCAGGCGAACACCAGACCCGCCTCGGCGAAGGAGCCCAGCGCCATGAACAGCAATACGCCGATCAGGACGAAGACGATCGGAATGACCAGGCCCAGCCGCTGCTCGGCGCGCTTGAGGTTCTCGAACTGGCCGCCCCAGTCCAGGCGAACGCCCGGGGGGAGCTGAACCTGATCCACCGACTTCTGGGCGTCGGTGACGAAGCCGCCCAGATCGCGACCGCGCACATTGGCCTGGACGACCATGCGGCGGCTGCCGTCGTTGCGGCTGATCTGGTTCGGTCCCTCGGCGCTCTGGATGCGCGCGACCGAGGACAGGGGCACGGTCACGCCGGTCGATGAAACGATCGGCAAGGCCGCCAGCGCCGCCGGATCGTTGCGCGCGTCGTCAGGGAGACGGACCACGACGTCGAAACGCCGGTCGCCCTCGAAGATGCGGCCGGCCTCGGCGCCGCCGATCGCGGCCGAAACCGCTTCGGAGACGTCGGCCGCCGACAGGCCGTAGTTGGCCGCGGCGAACCGGTCCACGCTGATCGTCAGGGTCGGCAGGCCGGACGCCTGCTCCACCCTCACGTCGGCCGCCCCGTTCGTCTGGCGCAGGGCGTTGGCCACCTGGTCGGCGACCCGCTGCATGGTGGCGAAGTCGTCGCCATAGACCATGACCGCCAGATCGGTCCGCACCCCCGAGATCAGCTCGTTGAAGCGGAGCTCGATCGGCTGGCTGAATTCGAAGTTGTTGCCGATCTGCCGCGACGCGACTTCCTCGAAGCGGGCGATCAGCTCCTCCTTCTCCAGACCCGGGTTGGGCCAGTCCTTGCGGTCCTTCAGAACGATGACGCTGTCGGAGATGTTGGGCGGCATGGGGTCCACAGCCGCTTCGGCGGTGCCGGTCCGCGAGAACATGGTCTCCACTTCCGGCTGGGCCTTGATCGCCCGCTCGATCGCCATCTGCATGGCGAGCGACTGCTCGAGCGAGGCTGACGGAACCCGCAGCGCCTGCATGGCGATGTCGCCTTCGTCCAGGGTCGGGATGAACTCCCGGCCGAGGGTGGTGAAGGTGACGCCGCCGATGACCAGGGCGCCGAGCGCGGAGAGCAGGACGATCTTCGGACGATCGACGGCCGTGCGAATGGCCGGAGCGATCCAGCGGCGCGCGTGGCGCAGCAGGAAGGTCTCGTGCTCGTGGGCATGGCCGTGTTCGTCGACCTCGACCTTCTTGGGATCCCGCACCAAGAGCGCCGTCATCGCCGGCACGAAGGTGAAGGAGAAGATGAAGGCGCCGACCAAGGCCAGCATAACCGTCGCGCCCATCGGGATGAAGGTCTTGCCTTCGACCCCTTCCAGCATCAGCAGGGGGGTGAAGACGAGCAGGATGATCAGCTGACCGAAGGCGGCCGGCTTGACCATCTGGCGCGCCGCCGCGGCGGCGACGCCGAGACGCTCGCGCCGCGTCAGCATGCGCCCGGCCTCCGCGCGCTTCTGACTGAGCATCAGCAGGGTGTTCTCGACAACGACCACGGCGCCGTCGACAAGCAGGCCGAAGTCCAGCGCGCCGAGGCTCATCAGATTGCCGCTGATGCCGAACCGGTTCATGCCGATGACGGCGAACAGGAAGCTGATCGGGATCATCAACGCCGTGATGCTCGCCGCCCGGATGTTGCCGAGCAGCAGGAAGAGCACGACGATGACCAGGAGCGCGCCTTCGGTCAGATTGCGCGCCACCGTGGCGATGGTCGAGTTCACCAGGGCGCTTCGGTCCAGCACCGTCACGGCCTCGATGCCGGGCGGCAGGGTCTTCTGCACCTCCTCGAGCCGATCGCCGGCGGCTTGGGCCACGGTGCGGCTGTTGCCGCCCGCGATCATCAGGGCGGTGCCGAGGACCGCTTCGTGTCCGTCGCGGCTGGCGCCGCCCAGACGCGGGGCCTGGCCGACCTCGACGGTGGCGACGTCGGCGACGCGGACCACAAGGCCGCTTCGATTGACGACAGGCGCCTGGGCGAGGTCCTCGACGGTCGAGGCCAGCGCGTCCGTGCGAACGGTCAGGGCCTCGCCCGCACGCTGCACATAGCCGGCCCCGGCCTGGGTGTTGGCCCGGTCGAGCGCCTGGATGAGGTCGCCCATGCCGAGCCCGTAGGCCGACAGACGCGCCGTATCCGGACGAACCGCGTATTCCTTCACATAACCGCCGACCGTATCCACGCCGGCCAGGCCGGGCGCCGTCCGCATCTGCGGAGCGATGATCCAGTCCTGCACGGTGCGCAGATAGGTGGCGCGCTGTTGCGGGGTGGTGAGGAGATCGCCTTCAGGCGTCAGATAGGCGCCGCCGGCCTGCCAGCCGGTCTGGCCCGGCCTGGCCAGGTTGGCGCTGTTGAACGGCTTGTAGTCCACCGTCCACATCAGCACCTCGCCCAGGCCGGTGGTGATGGGCGCCAGCGCCGGTTCGACGCCTTCGGGCATCGTCTCGCGCGCCTGCGCCAGTCGTTCGGCGACCTGCTGACGGGCGAAATAGATGTCCGTCTGGTCGGTGAAGATGACGGTCACCTGGCTGAAGCCGTTGCGGCTCAGCGACCGGGTCGAGGTCAGACCGGGGATGCCGGCCATGGCGGTCTCGATCGGATAGGTGACCTGACGTTCGATCTGTTCGGGGGCCAGGGCCGGGGCGACGGTGGTCACCTGCACCTGACGGTTGGTGATGTCCGGCACGGCGTCGATCGGCAACCGTGTCAGTTCGAGGAGGCCGTAGGCCGCGACGAGCGCCGTGGCCAGGACGATGAACCATCGGAATTTGACCGACAGCTCGATGATGAATTTGAACATTCGCGCGCCCCCTTAGTGGCCGTGCTCGGCCTCGCCCTTGGCGAGTTCGGCTTTGAGGAGGAAGGCGTTGGTTCCGGCGACCCGCTCGGACCCGTCGAGGCCGCGCAGGATCTCCGTGCGTCCCCCGGCCTGGCGACCGACGAGCACGGGACGGAGCTGGAAGCCGTTCGGGACCTGGATGAAAACGACGCTGGCGCCGTCGACGGTCTGGATGGCTTCCGTCGGCACGGTCAGGCCGCCGGCGGCTTCACCCGTTACGATCGCGCCGGTGACGGCGGAGCCGGCCGGCGGCAGGGTCGCTCCCGTCGGGCGCGCCCGGATCACGGTGGCGCCGCTTTCCGCGCCCGCCCCGGCGGCGACGCCGGTGACGACGGCGTCGAAATCGCCCGCGGGGCTGGAGACCCGCAAGGTCGATCCCGCGCGGACGAGCGCCGCAAGGTGCGGCGGCGCATTGAACACGAGTTCGACGCGGGCGGGGTTGGTCACCTCGGCGATCACGCCGCCCTGCGGGACGAAGCCGCCCGGGCCGACCTGAACGCTGGTGACCACGCCGGCGATCGGGCTGTTCACGCTCAGCCGTCCGGCGGCGTTGGGCGATCCGGCCGCGCTCGACCGCGCGCGGGCCGCTCGGGCCGCCGCCTCGGCGCTGAGCAGCTGCGCCCGGGACGCCTCGACCTCTTGCCGGGCGACGACGCCCTGGTCGGCGAGGTTGCTGTTGCGCTGATAGGCCTGGCGCGCGACTTCGGACTGGGCCGCGGCCGCGTCCGCGTCGGCGCGGAAGGTGGCCGCGTCGCCGCTCACGAGGCTGGCCAGGGGCTGGCCGATCCGAACGGACTGGCCGGGCGCCACCAGCACCCGTTCCACCCGTCCGCCGACAGACGCGGCGACGGCGGCGCGGGCGTCGATCATGGGTTCGACGCGACCGGAGAGCCGGGTCTCGGCGCCCCCGCCCCGACCGACGCCGACGACGACCAGATTGGCGGCTTGGGCCTGGGCGGCGCTGAGAGCGACGAAGCCCTCGGGCGCTTCGGCCTCGCCTTCGGCGTGACCGCCCTCCTCTTCGGCGTGACTGGCTTCGCCTTCAGCCGCCGCGCCTTCGGCGGCGGGCGGATCCGACCGTCCCATGGCGAGGTAAAGACCCCCGGCCCCGAGGATGACGAGGGCGGCGACCCCGCCGATCAGCAAGGTCTTGTTGGAAGTGCGCTTGCGCATCATTGGGCTCCTTGGAAGGGGGCGCGGCCGTCCTGGCGCGCGAGATCGATTTCCGCGCGGACCCGGGCGAGGCGGGCGTCCACGGCGGCGGTTCTGGCGTTGACCAGGGCGGTACGGGTCGCGCGAAGCTCGAGCTGCGAGATCCGGCCCGCCTCGAAGCCGATCCGCGAGAGGCGGTAGGCTTCTTCGGCGGAGGTCACCCCGGCGTCGGCGGCGTTGACGCGGCTCACCGAGGCGCGGAGGCGCGCCTGTGCTGCGGCCCGGTCCGCCTGGGCTTCCTGACGGGCGGTCATCAGCCGGGCGTCGGCCGCCCTGAAGTCCGCCTGGGCGGCTTCGATGTTGCCGCGGTTCCGATCGAACAGCGGCAGGGGCAGGCTGAGGCCGAAGGTCAGCGCCGTCGCGTCTTCCGCCTCGTAGCGGCGAAGTCCGACGCTGGCGCTGACGTCCGGTCGCGACCGCGTGCGTTCGACCGCGATGCGGCTTTCTGCGGCCGAGCGCTCAGCCTCGGCCACGCGCACGGTCGGCGTCTGGTCCGTCGGCGAAAGGGCGGTCGCCGGCGCGAGGTCCAGCAAGCTGACGTCGATGGTCGTCACCGGCTCGGCGAGCATGGCCACCGCCGTGAGCCGGGCGAAGGCCGCGTCCCGTTCGGCGATGGCTTCGTCGAGACCGGCGCGCGCGGCGGCGGCTTCGCTCTCGCCCTGGATGCCGCGCAGAAGCGGCTCGCGCCCCTCCTCCACCAGCACCAAGGCCGCGCGGGCGTCGGCGAGGGTGAGGCTCAGGTTCTCCTCGGCCAAGGTCGCGCGCCGCTCGGCCGCCTCGGCGTCGGCGTAGACCAGCGCCAACCGTCCGGCGGCGTCGACCACGGCCAGATCTCGTCGGAGCGAGGCGGTCCCGGCATCGGCGCGGGCCGCGTTGATGCGAGCCGTGCGTCGACCCCAGAGCTCAAGATCCTGAGTGATCGAGAGCGTGGTCTCGGCATTGCCGTAGCCAGAGAAGGGCCCGCTCCCGAACGCGTTCTCGGCATCGAGCGCGAGGGTCGGGTTGGGGCGGACACGCGCCTGGCGCGCCCGGGCTTCGGCGGCGTCCAGAAGCGCGCCGGCTTCCGTGGTGGCCGGGGTCTGGTCCAGCCGGGCGAGGAGCTCGGCGAACGAAGGCGCAGGGTCAGCCCACGCGGGGCTGGCCAGCACAGCCGCGATAGCGGCGAGCGCGCAGCCGACCGCGAAACGCGGCGGCCGGCGATATGAGGCAGGCATGATTCATCTTCCAGAGGGAGTGACACGAGAGAGCCCGCGCGGAAGCGCGGTCGTCGTGTCAGGCTCTGGGAGGGCGTTTCAGTCCGTCTGGCGCGATGGAGCCGAAGAGATCGCTCAGGGGCAAGGCGTGGAGCGGCCGGTCGAAGGCCTGCAGAGGCAGGTCTTCGCCGACCGCCGTGCGAGCGGCGGCGGTGTGATGGCAATGGCCGTGCGAGCAGATGCCGTGGTCCTTGCCGCCGGTGTGGTCGCCTTCGGCCGGATCGTGATCAACCAGGGCGTGGGCGGCGGGCGGTTCGGGCTGGCAGGTCGCTGCGTCAGCGATGGGCGCGACGAAGAAGGCGGCGGCGACGAAGGTCACCGCCAGAATCAACTTCGCCCATGTCACCATCGACCAGGTCATCGGCGGCTGCATACTTTCGTTCGCCCGTATCGGCAATCTGTTACAAAATACGCTGCTCCGGCCGCCCCGGCCTTGCGCGACGGGAACGCGCTCCGGCCCGCCCTGCTGCGACGACCGGTCACGCCGGATCGGGCCCGGCGGATCAAGCGCCCGCTCCAGGCAGGGCGGCGGACGAGCGAGCGTTCACGCGGGTCTCGACGAGCGCCTGACGGGTGATCGACCATGCGGATTGAAGGAAGATGAAGGCCAGCAGGGCGCCGGCGGCGAGATCCGGCCAGCGCGATCCCGTCAGCCAGACCAGACCGCCCGCCGCGGCGACGCCGAGGTTGTGGGCCAGGTCGTTGCGCGTACAGAGCCAGACCGATCGAACATTGGCGTCTCCGTCCCTGAAGCGCAGCAGCAGGGTGGCGGCGACCAGGTTTGCGGCGAAGCCGAACAGACCCAGGCCCGTGATCACGAAGCCCTCCGGCGCGGCCCCGGTCATGGCCCGCCAGACCGCGAAGCCGAGGACCGACAGCCCCAGCACGACCAGGCTGGCGCTCTTGGCGAGGGCTGCGCCGGCGCGGAGGCGCACCGAGCGGCCGATAACCCAAAGGCTCACGGCGTAGGTCACGCTGTCGGCGAGGAAGTCGAGGGCGTTGGCGGCGAGCGCGGCCGACCCCTGCGCGAGACTGCCGGCCAAGACCGCGACGAAGCCGACGAGGTTGATGACGATCACGGCCACCAGCACGCGGCGATAGGCCGGCGTGGAGCCGTCAAACTTCACATCGTGTCCGCAGCAGCCGGCGGCCGGGCGGCAGGCGGTCTCGCTCGTGTCCATGAAGACTGGTCTACATCCTCTAGTCACTAGAGGATCAAGCGCCTATTTTCAGCCGATGACGCTCACTCCCGCTCCGCATCTGACCATCGGCAAGCTCTCCGCCGCGACCGGCGTGAAGGTGCCGACCATCCGCTTCTATGAGCAGGCCGGGCTCCTGCCCGAGCCGCCGCGCACCGCCAGCGACCGTCGGCTCTACGACGAACCCGCACTACGCCGGCTCGGCTTTATCCGGCACGCCCGCCAGTTGGGCTTCGACCTCGACGCTATCCGCTCGCTCCTCGACCTTGCCGATCACCCCGACCGCACCTGCAGTGACGCGAACGCCATCGCGGAACGGCATCTGGCCGATGTCACGGAGAAGATTCGGCAGTTACAGGCGCTCCAGACTGAACTTTCACGGATGACGGCCGACTGCGCCGGCGGCCGGGTTTCAGCCTGCAAGGTCATCGAAGTCCTTCAGGACCGAGACTGCCGACATTAAGCAGACCGACATTCAGGCGTTTGGTCGGGATTGGGGCGCAACCGCTATCGACGAGAGATCGGTCGCTGCGTCGATCGGAATTCCGACCGCCTTGCGCTCGGAATAGCGATCGACCAGCTGCGCGGCGTGAGGCCGGGACAGGATGGTGAAACGGACCAGCTCCTCCATCACATCGACGATGCGCTCATAGTAGGCGGACGGCTTCATTCGCCCGGCGTCGTCGAATTCCTGGAAGGCCTTGGCCACGCTCGACTGGTTGGGAATGGTGATCATCCGCATCCAGCGGCCGAGCAGCCGCAGGGTGTTGACGGCGTTGAAGCTCTGCGACCCGCCGGAGACCTGCATGACGGCCAGGGTCCGCCCTTGGGTCGGGCGCACGCCGCCCATGCTCAGGGGCAGATGATCGATCTGCAGCTTCATCAGGCCCGAGACCTGACCGTGCCGCTCCGGGCTGCACCAGACCATGCCTTCGGACCACAGGGCATGGTCGCGCAGTTCGCGCACCGCCGGGTGGTCATCGTCGCCCGGCGCCCCCGGAAGAGGCAGGTCCGACGGGTCGAAGATGCGGGTCTCGCATCCCATCCATTGCAGCAGGCGAGCCGCCTCCTCGACGCAGAACCTCGAGTAGGACCGTTCGCGCAGCGATCCGTAGAGGAGCAGGATCCGGGGTGGTTGGTCGTGCGGCCCCAGACCGCGGGCCGGATCGGCCGAGAGATAGGCCTTGTCCAAGGCCGGCAGGTGATCCGGATCGGGAAGCGGGCGCAGGCGGGCGAAGGCCATCAGAGGTCCTTGGTCAGATAGGCTGCCGACGCCGGGCAGAGTCCAGCGAACTCGCGGGTCCGTCGGATCGCCTCCGGCGCCGTCTGGCGGTTCGCCGCCCGGTAGCCGTGTCGGGTGAAGAAGGGCTCGGCCGCCGTGGTGAGCAGATGCAGGCGTGCGCCGCCCATGTCGCCGGCGATGATCTCGGCGGCGGCCAGCACCCGGGCTCCCAGGCCCCGCGCTTTCCGGTCGGCGAGGACGACCAGCGAGCGGACCAGCAGGTCGCGCCCCTCCCCTTCCAGTCCGACATAGCCGACGACGGCGCCGTGGTGATCGGCGCTGAAGTAGCGGCCGGCGTCGGGCGCGGGCAGGCCTTCGGCCCGCAGCGCGGCGATCAGGCCGGCGTCGGTCGGTTCGATCAGATAGAGGACCACCATCACCCGGCGTCCGCCGGCGGGACCGTTTCCGGGAACCACCGCCGGCCCATCCAGAGGGCGACCGACACCAGCAGGATCAGCACCGGCACCTCCACCAGCGGGCCGATGACAGCGGCGAAGGCGACCGGCGAGGCCAGGCCGAACGCCGCGATGGCGACCGCGATGGCCAGCTCGAAATTGTTGGAGGCCGCCGTGAAGGCCAGCGCCGTGGTGCGCGGGTAGTCGGCCTCGATCAGCTTGCCCATCAGGAAGCTGACGACGAACATGACGAGGAAGTAGATCGTCAGCGGAATGGCGATGCGCAGGGCATCCAGCGGCAGGGCCACGACCTCTCCACCCTTCAGGCTGAACATGGCCACGATGGTGAAGAGCAGCGCGATCAACGTAATCGGTCCGATGCGCGGCAGGAAACGACGCTCGTACCAACCGGCGCCCTTGCGGGCGATCAGGCAGCGGCGCGTCAAAAAGCCCGCCACGAACGGAACGCCGAGATAGACGAGCACGGCTCCGGCGATGGTCCAGACGCTGACGTCCACCACACTGCCCCGCAGGCCGAACAGCGGCGGCAGAACGGTGAGGAAGAGCCAAGCATAGAGGCTGAAGAACAGGATCTGGAAGATCGAGTTGAAGGCCACGAGACCGGCCACATACTGGTTGTCGCCTCGGGCCAACTGGTTCCAGACCAGCACCATGGCGATACAGCGCGCCAAGCCGATCAGGATCACGCCGGTCATATATTCCGGCTGATCGCGCAGGAAGATCGCCGCTAGAGCGAACATCAGCACCGGACCCAGAATCCAGTTCTGGACCAGCGACAGCGCGAGGACCCGCTTGTCGGCGAACACGCGCGGCAAGGCCTCATAGCGGACCTTGGCCAGCGGCGGGTACATCATCAGGATCAGGCCGATGGCGATCGGGATGTTGGTGGTACCGACCGAGAGGCTGTCGACCCAGGCGGGCAGGCCCGGCACCATGGTTCCGAGCAGAACGCCGACGGCCATGGCGGCGAAAATCCACACCGTCAGCCAGCGATCAAGGAACGACAGGCGGCGTGGCGACCTGGCGGGCGCTTCGGTCATCGTCCCACCCGCCGGCCGTCGGCGTCGATGACGACCTCTCCGTCTTCCTTGGTGAAGGGCTTCAGGTTCTCGACCGGCAGCAGGTCCAGCACGGCCTCCGACGGGCGGCAGAGACGAACCCCCAGGGGACCGACGACGATCGGACGGTTGAGCAGGATCGGATGGGCCTCGATCGCATCGAGCAGTTGCTCATCCGTCCGGTCGGGGTTCTCGAGACCCAGCTCGGCGAAGGGCGTGCCCTTCTCCCGCAGCAGGTCACGCAGCGGCGCGCCGGTCCGCCCGGCCAGCCAAGCGACCATGGCGCGCGACGGCGGCGTCTTCAGATACTCGATTACGTGAGGCTCGATCCCGACGTGCCGGATCAGCTCCAAGGCGTTGCGAGACGTCCCGCACGCGGGGTTGTGATAGATTACGATGTCCATGGCGTCCTCACGAGCAACAGGGCGCGAGGTCTGCCAACAGCGGCTCGCACAGGTCCGCCCTGCCCCCACAGCAGTCCTTGAGCAGGAACAGGACCAGGTCGCGAAGCCGGTCCAGGTCGGCCCGATAGATGATCGACCGGCTGCGACGTTCCGACTGGATCAGCCCCGCCCGGCTTAGGACGGCCAGATGGGACGAAAGCGTGTTGGCCGGGATGGCGAGGTGATTGGAGATGTCACCGGCCGGCAGGCCCTCCGGTTCGTGACGGACCAGGAGACGAAACGCCTCCAACCGGGTCGACTGCGCCAGGGCAGCGAGAGCGAGAATCGAGGCTTCGGCTTCCATAGTTCCGCATTAGTCGAAATATGGAAGTATTCAAGCCGCTGACGCCAGGGGATGCGCAAGCCTACGGTGGAGAGGATACGGCTAGGCCTGTCGCAATCTTTCGGGTTCGATTCTCCCAGCAAAGCGGAGATTTCGATGGCCCAGGCCAGCCCACCCCTACGCCGCACGATCAAGAAACCTGAACTGCACCAGATGGTGCCGCTCGCCGACAGCACCATCTGGGAGATGGAGCGCCGGGGCGAGTTTCCGAAGCGGTTCCTTCTGACGCCCCGCTGCGTGGTCTGGGACCTGGCCGAGGTCGAGGCGTGGCTCGAGCGGCGCCGCAACCAGCCGATCCGCCGCGCCCCGCCGCCCGATGTCCGCCGACGCGTCAGCCGACCCGTCAGAACTTTGGATCGAAGCGAGGTCCCTCTCCCTCCGGCACACTGAGCACCGGCGTGAACGTCCGCCCGGCCTCCCAGGCCTCGACCGCGTCCGACCACTGCTGCGCCATATGCCGTCGCTGCATCTCGAACTCCGCCTTGTTGTAGACCCCGCGCGACGACCGCTCCTCGTGAGCCAAGCCCTTTTCGATCCAGTCCGAGTTGAACCCCATCTCGTGCAACAGGGTCGAAGCCGTCCGTCGCAGGTCGTGCACGGTGAACGGCTCCAAAGGCAGTCCCCGCTTCTTCGCCAGCGCGGCGATGGCGGAGGTCACGCGATTGAAGGTCGCCCGCGACATCGGCGCGTCCGCGTCGTAGCGCGACGGCAGGATGTATTTGGAGTTCCCCGCGCAGGTCTTCAGGGCGATCAGGATGTCGAGCATCTGGGTCGACAGATAGACGTTGTGGGGCCGGGAGCGCTTCATCCGCGCCGCCGGGATCGACCAGACGGCGTTCTCGAAATCCACTTCTGGCCAGACGCCATCCTGCAGTTCGCTCTTTCGCACCATGCTGAGCAGGATGAACTTCAGCCCGAGCCGGATGGTCGGCAGGGTCGCCACCTCTCCGAGAAGCCCCAGCATGATGCGGATCTCGCTCGGCGACAGGCTGCGGTCTCGCGGCCGGAAGGTCGCGATCGACGCCGGCCCGACGCCGTCGGCCGGATTGTCGATCTTCTCGCCGTGCAGAATCGCCCAGGCGTAGATCTGTTTGACGATGTCGCGCACATGGATCGCCGTCGCCGGCGCGCCGCGGTCCACGATGGTCTTGCAGTGCGCCCGGATGTCGTCGGGAGTGATCTCGCTAAGCAGGCGGTTTCGCCACTGCGGCAGCACCTCGCGATTGAAGATCGACCGGCGCATGTTCCGTGTGCTGTCCGCCATCGGTGCGGTGTCCATCCAACGCTGGGCGACATGCTCGAAGCTGCGCGCCTCTTTCAGACGACGCTTGGCGCGCTGCTTCTCCAGGGCGGGCGACACGCCGTCCGCGATGGTCCGCTTGATCTCGAACAGACGTTCCCGCGCCTGCGAGAGGCTCAGACCGCCCCGTCCGTAGCGCCCCAGGGTGAGCGTCTCTCGCCGACCGTTGAAGCGATAGTCGTAGCGGAACGAGATCGCTCCCCCGGGCGAGATGTAGGCGTACAAGCCGTCCCTGTCGGTACTCTTGTAAGGCTTTGATTTAGGCTTCAAATTCTTCAGAGCGGCATCGGTAAGCACGGTAAAACCTCCTCGCACCGGACAGGCCCGGAAATCGGCGGTTCGAGGTCGATATTTTCTCGCCTTTTCAGCGTCTTGCTTGAAAAGAATACCGTCAACGGCTCGCCGTGGCCCAGACGGTATGAGCCGGAATCCATGGGAGCAACGGAGCGCGATACCGTCAGACAGGTCGGCATCACGAAAAAAAGACCCTCCGAAAGGCTCCGAAGGGTCTCGACAGAATTCACTTTCGCGTCAGCAACTTACAGCCCATTTCGGAAGCGTTCTCGAAAGCTCCCGAAAGGCCCGAATTATTCCCACTCGATCGTGCCGGGCGGCTTGGAGGTGACGTCGTAGACGACGCGGTTGACCCCGCGCACCTCGTTGATGATCCGCGTCGCCGTCCGGCCCAGCATCTCCCACGGGAAGGGGAAGAAGTCGGCGGTCATGCCGTCGGTCGAGGTGACGGCGCGCAGGGCCAGCACCTTCTCGTAGGTGCGCGCGTCGCCCATCACGCCGACGGTCTTCACCGGCAGCAGCACGGCGAAGGCCTGCCAGATCTGGTCGTACAGACCGGCATTCCTGATTTCTTCCAGATAGATGGCGTCCGCTTCCTGAAGCGTTGCGACAGCTTCCGGCGTGATCTCGCCCGGGATGCGGATGGCCAGACCCGGCCCCGGGAAGGGATGGCGGCCGACGAAGGCGTCGGTCAGGCCCAACTCGCGGCCCAGCGCCCGCACCTCGTCCTTGAACAGCTCGCGCAGCGGCTCGACCAGCTTGAGCTTCATGAAGTCCGGCAGGCCGCCGACATTGTGGTGGCTCTTGATCACCGCCGAAGGGCCGCCGGTGGCCGAAACGCTCTCGATCACGTCGGGATAGAGGGTGCCTTGGGCAAGGAACTCCGCCCCCTCGATCTTCGCCGCCTCGCGGTCGAACACCTCGACGAACAGCCGGCCGATGGTCTTGCGCTTGGTCTCCGGGTCGCTGACGCCCGCCAGCGCGCCAAGGAATTCCCCTGACGCATCAACATGCACCAGCGGAATGTTGTAGTGTTCGCGGAAGAGCGTCGTGACCTGTTTCGCCTCGTCCTTGCGCAGCAGGCCGGTATCGACGAACACGCAGGTCAGCTGGTCGCCGATCGCCTCGTGGATCAGCACCGCCGCGACCGAGCTGTCGACTCCGCCCGACAGGCCGCAGATCACCTTCGCCGACCCGACCTGCTCGCGGATCCGGGCGATCTGCTCGTCCCTGTAGGCGGCCATGGTCCAGTCGCCCTTCAGCCCGGCCACGCCGAACAGGAAGTTGCGGTAGATCTCGGCCCCGCGCGGGGTGTGGTGCACCTCGGGGTGGAACTGGACGGCGTAGATGCGCCGCGCCTCGTCGGCGATGGCCGCGAACGGCGCCCCGGCCGAGGTGGCGACGACCTTGAAGCCCTCGGGAATGGCGACGACCCGGTCGCCGTGGCTCATCCACACCGGCTCGCGGTGGTCCACCGCCCCGACGCCGGCGAACAGCGGCGTCTCCTCGGTGATCACGATCTCCGCCCGCCCGAATTCGCGGTGATGGCCGCCCTCGACCTTGCCGCCGAGCACGTCGCAGAGCAGCTGCTGTCCGTAGCAGATGGCCAGCATGGGCAGGCCGAGGTCGAACAGCTTGCGGCCGATGCGCGGGCTGTCCGGCTCCAGCACGCTGGCCGGCCCGCCCGACAGGATGATGGCCTGCGGCTTCAGCTCGTCGACCACCGCCTCGGCCTTGTCGAAGGGATGGATCTCGCAATAGACGCTCGCCTCGCGCAGCCGCCGGGCGATCAGCTGGGTCACCTGGCTGCCGAAGTCGACGATCAGGACTTTCTCGTGGTCGGCGGGCGTGCTCATGGCAAGGTCGGTTCCAGGTGAGGGGCGGATTGGGCCGGGTCTTGGCCGCCCGGTCCGGCGAGTTCAAGGGCGGCGGGGCCGCGAGCGTCCAGAACGGCGGACAGCCGGTCCAGCGCGTCGGCCAGATTTTCGTCGACAAGGTGCAGCGTCGAGGTCCAGTCCTCGAGCGCCCTGAGCTCGGCGCGACCATCCGAGACGCCGCGCAGCGCCACCAGCGGCACGCCAAAGGTGCGGGCCGCGCGGACCAGGGCCCAGGTCTCCATGTCCACCATCTCGGCGTCGATGGCGTCGTAAGCGGCGCCCGAGACGACATTCGCCCCCGTGGACAGCCGGGCGGCGGGCAGGTCCGGAACAGGGCACGGCAGGGGCAGAACGGCCGGTTCGTCCAGCAACGGCGTCACGCCTTTCGCGAAGCCGAGCGGGCTGGCGTCCATGTCGCGATAGCTGACCGAGAGGGCCTGGTAGACGGCGGCGTGCTCCAGCTGTCTCGAGCCGCACGATCCGAGCGAGACGATCACATCCGGCAGGCCGTCGACGCCCTCCAGCCGGCTCAACGCCCGCGACAGGACGATCGCCGCCTCGACCGGTCCGACGCCGGTCGTCAGCGGGTCGATGCGGGCGCGCAGATGGCGGCCGTACTCGACCGCAGTCGCCATCACCGGCAGGACGGCGACGGCGCCGTATCGCTCCAGCCTCATCCGGTCCGCTCGAAGAGCGCGGCGAAGAAGCCGTCGGTGTGCGTGGAGGCGGGAGACAGGCGCAGGCGGTGGCCATCGGCCAGGGCGGCCAGCCGCTCGCGGGCGGCGTCGGTCAGGCGCGGGCTGGCGAGGGCGTCGGCGACCGGGACCGGCCGGAACGACGGGTGGGCCGCCTCGAAGGCGGCCGTCGAGGCCTCGTTTTCGCGGCTCAGCATGGAGCAGGTGACGTAGACCAGCCGGCCGCCGGGCCTCACCAGCAGGGCCGCCTGCTGCAGGATCCGGACCTGCAGGGCGTGCAGCCGTTCGACCTCCTCGGGCGTCAGCCGCCACGCGTCCTCGGGCCGCCGCCGCCAGGTGCCGGCGCCGCTGCACGGCGCGTCGACGAAGACCAGGTCGGCCTGACCGTTCAGGTCCTCGGCCCCGCCGCCGTTCTGGCCCAGCAGGCGCAGCTCGGCCTCCACGCCGGCCCGCTCCAGCCGGGGACGGATGTTGTCGAGCCGCTTCTGGACCACGTCGCAGGCGACCAGCCGCCCCTGCCCTTCCAGCGTCTGCGCCAGCGCCAGGGTCTTGCCGCCGCCGCCGGCGCAGTAGTCGACCACGGTCATGCCCGGCGCGGCCCCGGCGAGCCAGGAGACGATCTGGCTACCCTCGTCCTGGATCTCGAACCGTCCGGCCTTGAAGCCTTCCAGGGCCTGGATGTTCGGCGGCGGCTCGGACGGAAGGCGCAGGCCGACGGCCGAGAACGGCGTCCGCTCCGGCGCCAGCCCCGCCTCGCGCAGCTCGGCCTCGACCGCGTCCACGGTCGCCACGGCGGTGTTGACCCGCAGGTCGATCGGCGCGCGCGGCGCCATCAGGGCGCGCGCCTCTTCGCCCCAGCCGTCGCCGAAGGTCGCCTTGAAGTCCTCCACCGCCAGTTCCGGCAGGCCCGAGGCGACCCAGCCCGGCAACTCGCCCTCGCCGGCGGCGGTCAGGCGGCTGCGCTCCTGCTTCGACAGCGGCCGCGGGCCGTAGCCCTCGCCCGCGTGCAGGGCCTCGATCTCCTCCAGCGGCAGGCCGTCGATCAGGCTGAGGGAGGCGATGACCAGCGCCCGGCCGTCCTCTCGGCCGCCCATGGCCCACGACAGCCGGCCGCGGGCGCGCAGCACCTTGTAGACCCGGTCGGCCACGGCGCGCCGGTCCTTGGAGCCGGCGTAGCGGTTCTGCTGGCCCCACGCCTTGAGCACGGCCTCGGCCGGCTGGCGGCCCTGGGCGATTGAGTCCAGCACGGAGGCGGCGGCGGCGAGGCGGGCGGCGGGGGTCAAATCGGAACTTTCAGGCGAACAGGGCGGCGATGACCATGACCAGCCCGGCGGCGGCGACGAGCCAGACCAGCGAGCGAACATAGGCCACGCCAAGGGCGTAGAGCGGCAGGTAGACCAGCCGCGCGGCGAAGTAGAGGCCGGCCCCCCAGAGCGTCAGGGCGCCGGTCTTGCCGGCGATCTCGGCCATGATCACCGCGGCGGCGAACAGCGGCAGGGTCTCGAACAGGTTGGCCTGGGCCCGCATCAACCGCCCCGCCAGCCTGCCCGGCGGCGGCGTCGCCTCGTCGCGCGGCCCGGCGTTCCACTTCGCCCCCAGCTCGGCGGTGCGCGCCATGCCGGCGGCCCCTATCTGCACGAGGGCGAGGATCAGGGTCAAAGCCAGGAAGGTGAATTCCGGCGTCATCTCCATGGCTTGCCCTATCTTTCTCAACCTTGCCTGTAGTTCGGCGCCTCGCGGGTGATCATCACGTCGTGGACGTGGCTCTCACGCAGCCCCGCCCCGGTGATGCGCACGAACCGCGCCCGCCGCTGGAACTCGGCGATGGTCGGCGCCCCGACGTAGCCCATGGAGGCGCGCAGTCCCCCGACCAGCTGGTGCAGCACCGGCGAGATCGGCCCCTTGTAGGGCGTCTGGCCCTCGATGCCCTCGGGCACCAGCTTCTGGGTCTCCACCTCCTTCTGGAAGTAGCGGTCCGCCGAGCCGGCTCCCATGGCCCCGACCGAGCCCATGCCCCGGTACGACTTGTAGGAGCGGCCCTGGTACAGGAAGACCTCGCCCGGCGCCTCGTCGGTGCCGGCGAACATCGAGCCCATCATCGCCACGCTGGCGCCGGCCGCGATGGCCTTGGCCAGATCGCCCGAATACTTGATGCCGCCGTCGGCGATCACCGGCGTGCCGCTGTCGCGGGCGGCGCGGGCCGACTCCATGATGGCGGTCAGCTGCGGCACGCCCACCCCGGCGACGATGCGGGTGGTGCAGATCGAGCCCGGCCCGATGCCGACCTTCACCGCGTCCGCCCCGGCGTCGATCAGGGCGCGGGCGGCGTCGTAGGTGGCGACGTTGCCGGCGATCACCTGGATGCGGTTGGACTCCCGCTTCACCCGCTCCACCGCGCGCGCCACCTGCACCGAGTGGCCGTGGGCGGTGTCGATCACCACCACGTCGACCCCGGCATCGGCCAGGGCCATCGAGCGCTCGAAGCCGCTGTCCCCGACCGTCGAGGCGGCCCCGACCAGCAGGCGGCCCTGCTCGTCCTTGGCGGCGTTCGGGAAGGCCTGGGCCTTCTGGATGTCCTTCATGGTGATCAGGCCGACGGCCCGATAGTCCTCGTCCACCACGATGACCCGTTCGATCTTGCGGGTCCGCAGCAGCTCCTGCGCCTCCAGCCGTCCGGCGCCCTCGCGCACGGTGATCAGGTCGCCCGTGGTCATAAGGGCCGCGGCCTTGATGTGCGGATCGTTCTCGAAGCGCATGTCGCGGTTGGTCAGCATGCCGACCAGCCGGCCCGTGGCCGGATCGACCACCGGGAAGCCGGTGATCTTCTTGCGCGCCACGATCTCGCGCACCTCGCCCAGCGTGGTCTCCGGCGTCACCGTGACCGGATTGACCACCATGCCGCTTTCATAGCGCTTCACCTGCCGGACCTGGTCGGCCTGCTCCTCGACCGTCAGGTTGCGGTGCAGCACCCCCAGACCGCCGGCCTGGGCCATGGCGATGGCCAGCCGCGCCTCTGTCACCGTGTCCATGGCGGACGACAGCAACGGGATGTTCAACCTGATGTCGCGGGTCAGCTTCGTCGAGACGTCCGCGTCGGCGGGCATGATCTCGGACGGGCCGGGTTCGAGCAAAACATCGTCGAAGGTGAGCCCTTCGCGAATCTCCATGAGGAGCCTCCGTTTTGCGGGCCGCGTATAACCGTGTCCCGGCCGGAACCGCAAGGCCTCGCCGCGCCTATCGTTCCGATAAGAACAATTGCCTTGCCGGGGGCGGCTTTCGCCCCACATCTGGAGCGACATGGTTCGACTGTTGATCAGCACCGCCCGGCAGCTTGCGCTCAAGATCGCAAGCTACGGCGTCATGCACCTGGTGGTCGCGATCCTCGTCGCCTTCGCCATCACCGGCGACTGGCGGCTCGCCCTGGCCGTGGGCCTGGTGGAGCCCTTCTTCCAGACCATCGCCTATTCCGTGCACGACCGCGTCTGGCACCGCATCGAACGGCGGCGGATGCTGTCCGGCCTTGAGGAGGCGTCGGAGGCCTTCACGGCCCGCCTCGACCTGATGTCCCCGGAGGAGCAGTCGCGCGCCCACGGCCACCACGGCCACAGCCACGCCCTGCCCCGCTCGCTGAAGCAGGTCGCGCTCAAGACCGTCACCTACGGCGTCATGCACTTCGCCGTCGCCGTGCTGGTGGCCTTCGCCCTGACCCGCGACATCCGCACGGCGCTGGCCATCGGCATCATCGAGCCGCTGGTGCAGACGGTGTTCTTCACCGCCCACGACCGGATCTGGAGCCGGATCGAGGCCCGCCGCGAACGTCGCCGCAGCGCGCTGGCCGAGGCCTGAGACCTACTTCTTCCCCGTCGCCACCAGATAGACCTCCGACGAGCCCTTGCGGCTGGCCTTCGGCTTGATCGGCCGCACGTCCTCGAACTCGGCCCGCAGCCGGGCCAGCACCTCGCCGGCGTCGCTGCCCTGGAAGCTCTTGGTGACGAAGGCGCCCCCCGGCTTCAGGTTGCGGATGGCGAAGTCGGCGGCGATCTCGATCAGGGCGATGATCTTCAGGTGATCGGTCTGGCGGTGGCCGATGGTGTTGTGGGCCATGTCCGACAGCACCAGATCGGGCGGCCCGCCCAGCGCCTCCAGCAGCTGCCGGTCCACCCCCGGATCGGTGAAGTCCGCCTGGATCAGGGTGGCGCCGGGGATCGGCTCGATCATCAGCAGGTCGACCCCGACCACCGCCGCCGCGCCGCGGTCCAGCGCCACCTGCACCCAGCCGCCGGGGGCCGCGCCGAGATCGACCACCCGCGAGCCGCGCCGGATCAGATGGAGCCGGTCGTCGATCTCCATCAGCTTGAAGGCGGCGCGGCTGCGCCAGCCCTCGGCCCGGGCGCGCTCCGACCATTCGTCGGCCAGCTGCCGCTTGATCCACTGCTGGCTCGACATCGACTTCTTTTCGGCCGTGCGGATTTTCTGGCCCATGCCGCGGCCGGCCGCCGTTCCCCCCGAAGGGGGACGCACCATGCGGCGGCGTTCGACCGGCTTATCGTCCTCGCTCATGCATCCCACATAGCCGTCACCGGGTTTGCGGGCTATGACCCCCGCGAAACGAAAGGAGCCGACATGGCCGAGACCCTGACCTTCACCCTGGACACCGGCGACGGCGAGCCCCGCGACGTCGTCATCAAGCTGCGTTCCGACCTGGCTCCCAACCACGTCAAGCAGATCACCGAGCTGGCCTCGGAAGGCTTCTACGACGGGGTGGTCTTCCACCGCGTCATCCCAGGCTTCATGGCCCAGGGCGGCGACCCGACCGGCACCGGCACCTCGGGCTCCTCGAAGCCGAACCTGAAGCAGGAGTTCTCGGCCGAACCGCACGTGCGCGGCGTCTGCTCGATGGCCCGCACCTCCGACCCGAACAGCGCCAACAGCCAGTTCTTCATCTGCTTCGACGACGCCACCTTCCTCGACCGCCAGTACACGGTCTGGGGCCAGGTCATCGAAGGCATGGAGCACGTCGACGCCCTGCCGAAGGGCGAACCGCCCCGCAATCCCGGCAAGATCGTCAAGGCGACGGTGGGCTGAGCGCGTGTTCTCAAGCGCGGTTCGCGATCGGCTCATCGCACGCTATCGCGAGCCGCACCGCCGCTACCACACCCTCGCGCACCTCACCGACTGCCTCGCCCAGGCGGCGGCCTCGACCGACCTGACCACGGCCGGGCGCGACCTGCTGGAGACGGCCTTGTGGTTCCATGACGCGATCTACGATCCCGCACGGACCGACAACGAGGCGGAGAGCGCCCGGCTGGCGCGCGAGGAGCTGGCCGGCGAGGGCGCGCCGGAAGCGGATGTGGCCGAGGTCGAGCGCCTGATCCTGCTCACCGCCGGGCACGCCGCCGCCGCCGAGGACGAGCTCGGCGCGCGGATGGTGTCGATCGACCTGTCGATCCTCGGCGCGGCGCCGGCCGCTTACGACTCCTACGTCCGCGGCGTGCGCCAGGAGTACGCCCACGTGCCGGACGAGGCGTGGCGGGCCGGCCGGGCGGCCGTGCTGCAGCGCTTCCTCGACAGTCCGCAGCTCTACCCCGATCCGGCTTGGGCGGCGCGGTTCGAGGCGCGGGCGCGGGCCAACATCGCCCGCGAGCTGGAGAGCCTGCGGGCCTAGCCCTCGATCTCCACCACCTCGACCCGCGGTCCGTTCAGCACCAGGGCGATCTCGCCGCGCTTCAGCTTCAGCGCGTCCTCGCCGAACAACTGCCGCCGCCAGCCCTTTAGCGCCTCCACGTCGGCGGCGTCGCTGAGGGCGATCTTCTCGAGGTCGGCGACGTTGGCGATCAGCTTGGTCGCCACGCCGGCGTTGTCGCTCTTGGCCTTGAGCAGCACCTTGAGCAGCTCGACCACCGACGGCGGGGCCGGCTGGTTGTGCGACGGCCGCTCGATCTTCGGCGCGTGCGCCTCGGGATCGGCCAGCACCCGCTTCAGCTCCTCGGTCAGCTCGAGCCCGAGCCGCGAGGCGCCGAAGCCCTTGGGCACCGAGCGCAGCCGGTTGAAGGCCTCCGGATCGGTCGGTCCCTGGGCCGCGATCTCGTCGACGGCGTCGTCCTTGAGGATGCGCCCGCGCGGCTGGTCGCGATCCTGCGCCGCCCGCTCCCGCCACACCGCCGTGGCCTTGAAGGCGGCCAGATACCGCGCCGAATACTTCTTCGGCTTCAGCCGCTTCCACGCCTTTTCAGGATCGGTGTCGTAGAGGGCGGGATCGGTCAGATCCTCCATCTCGGCCATCACCCAGTCGAGGCGCCCGTCCTTCTGCAGCCGGTCACGCAGCTTCGGATAGAGGGCCGCGAGGTGGGTGACGTCGCCCAGCGCATAGATCAGCTGGGCGTCCGACAGCGGCCGCCGCGCCCAGTCGGTGAAGCGGCTGCCCTTGTCGACCTCCTGCCGGAGCATCTGGCGCACCAGCGCCTCGTAGGAGACCTGGTCGCCGAAGCCCGCCGCCATCGCCGCCACCTGGGTGTCGAACATCGGCCGCGGCACCGCGCCCAGCTTCACGAAGATCTCCACGTCCTGCCGGGCCGCGTGGAACACCTTGAGGATCGATTCGTCGCGCAGCAGGTCGAGGAAGGGCTCGAGGTCGAGCCCCTCCGCCAGCGGATCGATGATCGCCGAATCCGTGGGCGAAGCGGCCTGGATCAGGCACAGCTTCGGCCAGTAGGTGGTCTCGCGCATGAACTCCGTGTCGACGGTGATGAACGGAGCGGCGGCGAGGCGGGCGCAGAAGTCGCGCAGCGCCCCGGTGGTGGTGATCGGCGTCATTCGGGTGCTATAGCCCCGCGCGACCGCTTCGTGGCAAGAGCCGCCGACGCATTTCCGCCTCCAGAATCAGGCCCGTGACCGATGAGCGACACTCCCGACACCCCGCGCAACGGCCTCACCTACGCCGACGCGGGGGTGGATATCGACGCCGGGGAGATGCTGGTGGACGCCATCAAGCCGCTGGCGAAATCGACCCGCCGGCCCGGCGCGGAGGCGTCGCTGGGGGGATTCGGGGCGCTGTTCGACCTCAAGGCGGCCGGTTTCGAGGACCCACTGATCGTCGCCACCACCGACGGCGTCGGCACCAAGCTGAAGATCGCCATCGAGACCGGACGGCATGACGGCGTCGGCGTCGATCTGGTCGCCATGTGCGTCAACGACCTGCTGGCCCAGGGCGCCGAGCCGCTGCTGTTCCTCGACTACTACGCCACCGGCAGGCTGGACGTGGACGCCGCGAAGCGGGTCGTCGCCGGCATCGCCGAGGGCTGCCGCCAGGCCGGCTGCGCCCTCGTCGGCGGCGAGACGGCCGAGATGCCCGGCATGTACGGCGGCGGCGACTACGATCTCGCCGGCTTCTCCCTCGGGGCGGTCGAGCGCGGCCACGCCCTGCCGTACCTCGACCGCCAGCAGGCCGGCGACCTGATCATCGGCCTCGGCTCCTCCGGGCCGCACTCGAACGGCTATTCGCTGATCCGCAAGGTGGTCGAGAAGTCGGGCCTCGGCTGGAACGCCGACGCTCCCTTCGCGAAGGACAGGACGCTGGCGCAGGCCCTGATGGAGCCGACCCGCATCTATGTGAAGCCGGTGCTGCCGCTGATGAAGGCCGGACTGGTCAAGGGCGCCGCCCACATCACCGGCGGCGGTCTGGTCGAGAATCCGCCCCGCTGCATCGCCGACGGCCTCGCGGCAGCCTTCGACTGGGACGCCTGGCCCCTGCCCCACGTCTTCCGCTGGCTGGGCGAGACCGGCGGGATTTCGGACCACGAGCTTCGCCGCACCTTCAACTGCGGCGTCGGCTTCATCCTGATCGTCAGCCCCGAGAACGCCGAGCCGGTGCTGGCGGCCCTGCTCAACGCCGGAGAGACGGCCTTCGTCTGCGGCCAGCTGATCCCGGCCTGAGGCGCGGATCCGCGGGCCGGTCGCCGGCGCGTTGACCCTGCAGGCGGCGACCGGCAAGGTCGCCGCCGCCGCGTAAGAGTGAAGGAGTTCCCCGCATGCGCATGCTGCCGGCCGCCATGGCCGCCCTTCTGCTCGCCGGCCCCGCTGCTGCGGGTCCATCCGCAAGCGACGAGCAGGCGCTGCTGCACCGCCTTGCCGGCGAGGTCCGCCCGGAGCGGATGCGCGCGGACATCGAGGCGATGGTCGGCTTCGGCACCCGCCACACCCTTTCCGAGACGGAATCGGAGACCCGCGGCATCGGCGCCGCCCGGCGCTGGGTGCAGCGCCGGTTCGAGGGCGTCTCCGGCCAGTGCGGCGGCTGCCTCGAGATCGTCACCCCGTCCGACACCGTCACCGGCCCCCGCGTGCCGACCCCGACCGAGGTCGTCGACGTGGTCGCCATCCAGCGCGGCACGGGCGACCCGAACCGGGTGATCATCATCTCCGGCCACCTCGATTCCCGCGTCAGCGACGTGATGAACTTCACCGACGACGCCCCCGGCGCCAACGACGACGCCTCCGGCGTCGCCGCCGTTCTCGAGGCCGCCCGCATCCTGTCGCAGCACAGCTTCGACGCCACCCTCGTCTACGCCGCCCTCTCGGGCGAGGAGCAGGGCCTGTTCGGCGGCAGGATCCTGGCCGACTACGCGAAGGCCCAGGGCTGGCGGGTCGAGGCCAACCTCAACAACGACATCGTCGGCAACTCCGAGGGCCAGTCCGGGGTGCGCGACACCACCCGCGTCCGCGTCTTCTCGGAGGGCACCAAGACCGTCGAGACCGAGGCCCAGGAGGAGCGGCGCCGTTACAACGGCGGCGAGGTCGACTCCGCCTCGCGGAACCTCGCCCGCTTCATCGACGGGCTGGCGGACCGGTACCTGACCAACTTCGACGTCGAGATGATCTACCGCACGGACCGCTTCGGCCGCGGCGGCGACCAGGTCGAGATGCTGCGCGCCGGCTTCCCGGCCGTGCGCATCTCCGAGGGCGCGGAGAACTACGACCGCCAGCACCAGGACCTGCGCGTCGAGGACGGAGTGCACTACGGCGACACCATCGACGGAGTCGACTTCGACTACCTCGCCCAGGTCGCCCGCCTGAACATCGTCAGCATGGCGGCCCTGGCCAACGCGCCGGCGACCCCGCTCGAGGTGACTATCGAGGGCGCGGTCAAGCCGGACACCACCCTCCGCTGGCAGGCCGTGCCCGGCGCCGCCGGGTACCGTGTCTGGTGGCGGCCCACCACCGCCGCGCAATGGACCCACAGCCGCTGGGCCGGCGACGCGACGGAACTGACCCTGCCCGGCGTCGTCATCGACGACTACTTCTTCGGCGTCTCGGCCGTCTCGGACGACGGCTACGAAAGCCCGGTCGTCTTCCCCGGCCCCGCCGGCTCCTTCGTGGCGGTCGGGGACCCGCCCGCCCGGGCCCGCTGATGGGCGCGGCAGCGCGGCGCCGCCGGGCGGCGGTGCTGATCTCGGGCACGGGATCGAACATGGCCGCCCTCGTCGAGGCGGCGCGGCAGGACGACTGTCCCTACGCCGTCGCCCTGGTCCTCTCCAACCGGCCGGACGCCGCCGGCCTGGCGCGCGCCGCCGAGGCCGGCGTTCCGACGCTGGCGGTCGATCATCGCCCCTTCGCCGGCGACCGGGAGGCGCATGAGCGTGCCATCGACGAGGCCCTGCGCCGGCATGAAATCGAGGTCGTCGCCCTCGCCGGCTACATGCGGCTGCTGACCCCCTGGCTGGTCGGCCGCTGGAGCGGACGGATGCTCAACATCCACCCCAGCCTGCTGCCGAAGCATCCCGGTCTCGACACCCACGCCCGCGCCCTCGCCGCGGGCGACACGGAGGCGGGGTGCACCGTCCACCTGGTGACGGAGGGCGTCGACGAGGGGCCGGCGCTGGCCCAGGCCCGGGTGCCGGTGCAGCCTGACGACACCCCCGACAGCCTCGCCCGCCGGGTGCTCGCCGCCGAGCACCGGCTGTACCCGCGCGCCCTCGCCGAATTCTGCCGGTCGCTGGATTAGCTTTTCGTAATGCTTCGCCTTTGACCGAGACAGGGCCCCGCCGCTGAGTCAGGGTCCCGCCGCTCTGTTCGGGGAACCCTCATGTCCAAGCTACGCCTTCTCGCCTGCGCCGCCGGCGCCGTTCTCGCCCTCGCCGCGGCTCCGTCGCTGGCCCAGACCCACGCATCGCACGGCGCGCACGCGGCCCACGCGCGGCCGGTGATCGGCGCCTGGGGCTTCGATCTGGAGGGCATGGACCGCGCCGTCGCCCCGGGCGCGGACTTCAACCGCTTCGCCAACGGAACCTATCTGCGCAACACGGCGATCCCGGCGGACAAGACCTCCTACGGTGCCTTCGACATGCTCTACGATCGCTCGCAGGAGAACCTGCGGACGCTGATCGAGGAGAGCGCCGCCAACCCGACCTCCAGCCCCGAGGCCGCCCGCATCGGCGCCCTGTTCGCCAGCTTCATGGACGAGGCCCGGGTCGAGCAGCTGGGCGCCGCGCCCCTCGCCGCCGACCTGGTCGAGGTCCGCGCCGCCGACTCGCACGAGGAAATGGCCGCCCTGATGGGTCGCAGCCAGGGCGGCTTCGGCGGCTCGCTGTTCGGCCTGGCGGTGTTCGAGGACCTGAAGGAGCCGAACCGCAACAGCGCCTACATCTTCCAGGGCGGCCTCGGCCTCCCCGACCGCGACTACTACCTTGAGCCCGCGTTCGCCGAGCAGAAGGCGGCCTACCAGGCCTATGTGCGGAAGGCGCTCGAGCTGGCGGACTGGCCTGAGCCGGAAAAGGCCGCCGCCGACATCGTCGCCTTCGAGACCCGCATCGCCGAACAGCACTGGACCCAGGTCGAGAGCCGCCAGATCGACCGGCTGCACAACCCGACCACCGTCGCGGATCTGGCGGCCTCGGCGCCCGGCTTCGACTGGGGCGTCTGGGCCGAGGCGGCGGGCGTCGGCCGCGACCGCACCCTGATCGCCGGCAACAACACCGCCTTCCCGGGCATGGCCCGGGTGTTCGCCGAAACGCCGGTCGCGACCCTCCAGTCGTGGCAGGCCTTCCACACCATCGACCAGGCCGCCCCCTACCTGTCCAGCGCCTTCGTCGACGCCAAATTCGACTTCTACGGCAAGGTCCTCGGCGGCCAGCCGGAGAACCGCCCGCGCTGGAAGCGGGGCGTGCAGCTGGTCGACGGATCGCTGGGCGAGGCGCTCGGCCGCGAATACGTCGCCCGCCACTTCCCGGCCGAATCCAAGGCGCAGATGGAAGAGCTGGTCGCCAACCTCCGCCAGGCCATGACCGCCCGCATCGAGGGCCTCGACTGGATGAGCCCCGAGACCCGCCAGCAGGCGCTCTACAAGATGAGCCGCTTCGGGGTGAAGATCGGCTATCCGGAGCAGTGGCGCAGCTATGACGGCCTGCACCTCGATCCGGCCGACCTCTACGGCAACGTCGAACGCTCCTCGGCCTTCGAATGGGCCTGGAACCTGTCCAAGCTCGACAAGCCGGTCGATCCGCTCGAGTGGGGCATGACCCCGCAGACGGTGAACGCCTACTACAACCCGCCCCGCAACGAGATCGTCTTCCCGGCCGCCATCCTGCAGGCGCCGTTCTTCGATCCCAATGCCGACCCGGCGGTGAACTACGGCGGCATCGGCGCGGTCATCGGCCACGAGATCACCCACGGCTTCGATGACCAGGGCCGCAAGGTGGACGGCGACGGCGTGCTGCGCGACTGGTGGACCGCCGAGGACGCCGCCAAGTTCGAGGAGCGCGCCCGCGTGCTCGGGGCCCAGTACTCGGCGCTGAGCCCGTTCGAGGGCGTCAACGTCAACGGCGACCTGACCATGGGCGAGAACATCGCCGACCTCGGCGGCCTGCTGCTGGCGCTCGACGCCTACCGCATGTCGCTGAACGGCCAGCCGGCGCCGGTGATCAACGGCCTGACCGGCGATCAGCGCGTCTTCCTCGGCTGGGCCCAGGTCTGGCGCGAGAACACCCGCGACGAGGCCCTGCGCCAGCAGGTCACCGTCGACCCCCACGCCCCGGCGCAGTACCGGGCGGGCGCCACGGTGCGGAACATCGACGCCTGGTACGAGGCCTTCGGCGTGAAGCCGGGCGACGAGCAGTACCTCGCCCCCGAGGCCCGCGCCCGCATCTGGTAGGCGCCGCCCGACCCCGGAACGGAAACGGCCCCGGCGATCGCTCGCCGGGGCCGTTCTCGTTTCTGGCTTCCGCCCTACTTGTCGGGCCGGGTCGCCGCGCCGGCGGCGGCGCCGATGGCGGCGCCCGCGACGGTCGAGCCCGTATCGCCGCCGATCGCCTGGCCGGCGGCCGCGCCGGCGATGGCGCCCGTGGCGGCCCGCTGTTCCATGGTCGAGCCGCAGGCGGCGAGGAGCGACAGGGCGGCGGCGGCGGACAGCTTGAGCAGGGTCTTCATCGGGGTTTCTCCGGGGAGGTTCGGGTCTGGCGGATAACGTCGCGCTGGCGGGCGCGTTCCGCCTGCGCTTCCGCCCGACGCACCGCGAGCGTCAGGACCAGCACCACGGCGGCCGCCGCCCACAGCGAGAGCACGCCCCAGCGCACGAAGCTGACCGCGCCCAGGGCGCCGCCCGCGGCGAGCCCCGCCCACAGCAGGAGGAAGGGGACCCAGTCCCACCTCGGGCCGCCGCAGAGGGCGGTGGCGATCCGCTGCCCCATCCGCACCAGGGTGCCGGTCATGTAGGTCAGGCCGACGCCCACGTCCCCCTGTCGCTGGAAGACGGCGTTCTCCACCCCCATGGCCAAGACCACCGCCGCCATCCCCGCCGCCGTCCAGCCGGCGGCGCAGAGCCCGGCCGCCAGCAGCAGGAGCGCGGCCTCGACCGCCAGCACCGCCGACCGGCGGTCCTCCCCGACCCGCCGCGCCACCAGGGCCCCGGCGACCACCCCGACCACGAACAGGCCGATCAGGCCGGCGGCGACCCCGGCCTGGTCCCATCGCCCCAGGGCGGCCCCCACCCCGAAGCGGGTCAGGTTGCCGCTCATGAAGGAGACGAAGAAGCCGCCCAGCGTCAGGAAGCCGATGGCGTCGACGAACCCCGCCAGCGCCGACAGGCTGGCCGCCAGCAGCACCCCGCGTCGTCCGTATTCCCGCATCCGACTCGCCCCTTGCCGCAGGAGCCTGACACGACAACGGCCGGGTCGTCACCGACCCGGCCGTTGCCTGAAGCGTCGATCCGACGGCGATCAGCCGACGATCTGGTCTTCCGTGAAGAACTGCTCGATCTCGATCTTCGCGTTCTCGAGCGAGTCCGAGCCGTGCACCGAGTTCTCGCCGATCGACAGGGCGAACGACTTGCGGATGGTGCCTTCGGCGGCCTGTTCCGGGTTGGTCGCGCCCATCACCTCGCGGTAGCGGGCCACGGCGTTGTCGCCTTCCAGCACCTGGACGACCACCGGCTCGGCGGTCATCTGGGCCACCAGCTCGCCGTAGAACGGACGCTCGGCGTGGACGGCGTAGAACTTCTTGGCCTGCTCTTCCGACAGCTTGACGCGGCGCTGGGCCACGATGCGCAGGCCGGCGTCCTCGATCACGGCGTTGATCTTGCCGGTCAGGTTGCGACGGGTCGCGTCCGGCTTGATGATCGAGAAGGTGCGTTCGGTCATGGGAGTGACTTCTGTTTGGGAGATTGAAGGTCGCGGGCTTATAGACGCGCCCTCCCCGCATTCCAACAGCCCGTCATTCGCCCCTATCGCTCGCCGCGCGGCGGCTCGCTACCTGAGGGGCGACCGCCGTTCTCCCCGGACTTCCCTTCCCCATGCTCCAGATCACCAACCTGACCTTCAACGCCTGGGGCCGCCAGTTCCTCGACGACGCCTCGGTCAGCCTCCCCCCCGGGGCCAAGGTCGGCCTCGTCGGCCGCAACGGCATCGGCAAGTCGACCCTGTTCAAGATCATCCTCGGCGAACTGGCGGCCAACGGCGACGAGGTCTCCCTGCCGAAGACCGCCCGCATCGGCTCGGTCGACCAGGAGCACCCGGCCACCCCGGTCAGCGTGCTCGACACCATCCTCGAGGCCGACGTCGAGCGCCACGACCTGATGACCCGGCTGGAGACGGCCGAGCCCGAGGAGATGGGCGAGATCTGGGGCCGGCTGATTGAGATCGACGCCGACAGCGCCCCCGCCCGCGCCGCCGAAATCCTCGCCGGCCTCGGCTTCAGCCCCGAGGACATGCAGCGGCCGATGTCGCACTTCTCCGGCGGCTGGCGCATGCGCGTGGCCCTGGCGGCGGCCCTGTTCGCCCAGCCCGACATGCTGCTGCTCGACGAGCCGACCAACTACCTCGACCTCGAGGGCGCCCTGTGGCTCGAGGCCCGGCTGAAGAAATACCCGGCCACGGCCCTGATCATCTCGCACGACCGCGAGATGCTGAACGAGGTCTGCACCCACATCCTCCACCTCGCCAACCGGAAGCTGGAGCTCTACACGGGCAACTACGACGCCTTCGAGAAGATGCGCGCCGAGAAGCTGCGCCTGCTCTCCGCCACCCGGGCCAAGCAGGACGCCGAGCGGGCCCACCTGCAGGCCTTCGTCGACCGCTTCAAGGCCAAGGCCTCCAAGGCCGCCCAGGCCCAGTCGCGGGTCAAGAAGCTGCAGAAGATGCAGACGGTCGAGCTGCCGCCCGAGGAGCGCGTCGCCCCCTTCACCCTTCCCTCGCCCGAGCGCCCCCTGCCGCCGCCGCTGATCCGGCTGGAGAAGGCCTCGGTCGGCTACGAGCCGGGCAAGCCCATCCTGCGCAATCTGAACCTGCGGATGGACCTCGACGACCGCATCGGCCTGCTCGGCGTCAACGGCGCCGGCAAGTCGACCTTCGCCAAGCTCATCGCCAAGGCCCTGACCATCGACGCCGGCGAGTTCCACCGGGACGGCAAGATGCGGGTCGGCTGGTTCCACCAGCACCAGATCGAGGCCATGGACCCGACCGACACCCCGCTGGAGATCATCCGCCGGGCCATGCCGGACGCCTCGGAGTCCAGCCGCCGCAGCCGGCTGGCCCAGTTCGGCCTGCCGTTCGAGAAGCAGGAGACCAAGGTCGCGGCCCTGTCGGGCGGCGAGCGCGCCCGCCTGCTGCTCAACCTGGTGGCCATGGACGCGCCGCACATCCTGATCCTCGACGAGCCGACCAACCACCTCGACATCGACAGCCGCCGCGCCCTGCTCGACGCCCTCAACGCCTACACCGGCGCCGTCATCCTGATCACCCACGACCGCTCGCTGATGGAGCTGGTCGCCGACCGCCTGTGGCTGGCCGCCGACGGCACGGTGAAGCCCTTCGACGGCGACATGGACGACTACGCCAAATTCGTCCTCGACCGCGCGAAACAGGCGGGCATGAAGCCCTCCCAGGTGAAGGCGGAGCCGGCGCCGGCGGCCACAGACGCGGCCAGTTCGGGCCCTCAAGCAGCGAGCGGCCGCGCCGCGAGCGATAGGGCCCCAAAAAAATCCGGCCCCTCCCCGTCCACCCTGCGCCACGCCGCGAGGAAGGCCGAGGAGCGCATGGCCGCCCTCGCCGCCGACCTCGCCCGGCTCGACGACGACCTCGCCAACGCCGCGGTCCACGATCCGAAGAAGCTCGAGGGCCTGACCCGCGCCCGCGCGAAGGCCCAGGCCGACCTCGACGCCGCCGAGGCCGCCTGGATGGAAGCCGAGGAAGCGCTGGCGGAGGCGACGGCCTGACGACCGGGCGCACGACGGCGATGTTCACGTAACGGGAATCGTTGGACGCTCGACCATCGCACGTGGAGCCCGCCCATGATCCGTCCCGCCGTCGTCGCCGCCGCCCTTCTCGCCGCCGCCCCGGCCTTCGCCCAGGAGCCGGGTCGCGAGCGCTACCAGCTCGAGGTTTCCGTCGTCCGGAATGGCGTCGAGATCGTCTCAACCCGCACCCAGATCGTGGAGGACGTCCCCGCCAGCGCCTCGGCGAGCATCAACGGCGTCACCTACGCCTTCGAGGCCGACCTGTTCACGGTGCAGGGCGACGGCGGCGACGCGCAGATGATGGTCCAGGCCCATCTGTCGCGCGGGGAAGTCGAGCTGGCCGCCCCGCGCCTCACCTTCCTGCGCGGCGATCGGGCCGCCGTGCGGGTGGGGGACGACTCCGGCGACCTGCTGACGATGTCTATCACGCCCATCGACTGAGCCCCGTCGCCTTCTTCCGGCGGCGGGAAAGCGGCATACTTGCGAATCCATGCCCATCCGCCGCCTCCCCCCCGAGACCGTCAACCGCATCGCCGCCGGCGAGGTGGTCGAGCGGCCGGCCAGCGCCGTCAAGGAGCTGGTCGAGAACGCCCTCGACGCCGGCGCCCGCCGGGTCGAGGTCCAGGCCGACGGCGGCGGCCTGACCCGGCTGCTCATCGCCGACGACGGCTGCGGCATGGCCCCGGACCAGCTGGCCCTGGCCATCGAGCGCCACGCCACCTCCAAGCTCGAGCCGGACGACGCCGGCGACGTCGACCTGCTGCGCATCTCCACCCTCGGCTTCCGCGGCGAGGCCCTGCCCTCGATCGGCTCGGTCGCCCGCCTGACCATCACCTCCCGCCCCCGCGAGGGCGGCGACGCCCACAGCATCACCGTCGAGGGCGGCGCCGCCCTCGCGGGGG
>NZ_JACESB010000025.1 GCF_013912005.1 Brevundimonas sp.
GGCGTAAGGGAGGCCGTCGGCCGCGGGCGGGCTTCCAAATCGCGCCGCAGACGTTAGACCCGGGCCCATGTCCGACCTGCTCTCCCCCCTGAACCAGGCCGTCGCCGCCGGCCGCGAGGCCGCGAGCCTCGACGTGGCCATGGTCGCCAAGCTGACCGACATGGCCGGCGACCTGGCGGTCAACCTGCTGATCGCCCTGCTTATCCTCGCCGTCACCATCATCGCCTCGCGCTGGGCGGCGCGGGTGGCGAAGCGGGTGCTGGGGCGCATCCGCGGCTTCCGCGAGGATCCCACGGTGCTCAGCTTCGCGTCCCAGGTGGCGCGGGTGCTGGTGCTGATCGTGGGCCTGATCGCGGTGCTGCAGCGGCTGGGGGTGCAGACCACCTCGATCATCGCCGTGCTCGGGGCCGCCTCCCTCGCGGTGGGCCTGGCCCTGCAGGGGACGCTGTCGAACGTCGCGGCCGGGGTCATGCTGCTGATCCTGCGCCCCTACCGGGTCGGCGACGTGATCGACCTGAACGGCGTCGCCGGCACGGTGCAGCGGCTGGACCTGTTCACCACCCAGATGTCGAACGCCAACAATCACAAGATCGTGGTGCCCAATTCGAAGGTGCTGAGCGACGTGGTGGTCAACCTCACCGGGCAGAAGACGCGGCGCATCGAGATCAACTTCACCGTCGGCTACGGCGAGGATCTGGCGGCGGCGCGCGAGGTGCTGGCCGGGGTGGCGGCCGGGCACGGCAAGGTGCTCGACGACCCGGCCCCGTGGACCGGGGTCACCGGCCTGCTGGACAGCTCGGTCCAGATCACCCTGCACGCCTGGGTCCACTCCGAGGACTGGTGGCAGACCCAGGCCGACCTGATGCAGGGCGGCAAGGAGGCCCTCGACCGGGCGGGGATCGAGATTCCGTTCCCGCACCAGGTCGCCGTGCCCTACGGCGACGAGCGGGACGTGATGCCGGTGGTCCGCGTCCGGCGGGAAGTGGTCGACGCGGCGGAGGAAGGCTGAGACATGCGCTACGACTTCGGCTCGGACAACACCGCCGGCATGGCCCCGGCCGCCCTCCAGGCGCTGGTCGAGGCCAACGCCGGGTTCGCCCGCGCCTACGGCTCCGACGACCTGACGGCGCGCGCCGCCGACCTGATCCGCCAGCGCCTCGACGCGGACGCGGAGGTGCGTTTCGTCTTCTCCGGCACCGCCGCCAACGCCATCGCCCTGTCGATGCTGGCCTGGCCGCACGAGGCGGTGATCGCCCACCACGCCGCCCACGTCTGCACCGACGAGACCGGCGCGCCCGGCTTCTTCGGCCACGGCGTCGGCCTGATCGGCCTGCCGGGGTTCTCGGGCAAGATCGACCGGCTGGCCCTCGAGGCGGCGCTGGACGAGCCGGAGGTCGGCCATCGCCAGCCGCCGGCGGCCCTGAGCCTGACCCAGTCGACGGAGTATGGGGCGGTCTACACCGAGGAGGAGCTGCGCCACCTGATCGAGCCGGTGAAGCTGCGCGGCTACGGCGTGCACATGGACGGGGCGCGCCTGGCCAATGCGGCGGCGGCGGGCTTCGACCTTCCGTCGATCGCGCGGCTGGGGGTCGACGTGCTGGTGTTCGGCGGCGCCAAGGCGGGGGCCCTTTGCGCCGAGGCGATCGTCATGTTCGACCGCTCGCTGGCGCGCCGCATCGACAACCGGCTGAAGCAGGCGGGGCAGACGGCGTCCAAGGCACGCTTCCTGGCGGCGCCCTTCGTGGGCCTTCTCGAGAGCGACGCCTGGCTGACCGGCGCGGCCCACGCCAACCTGATGGCGCAGCGGCTGGCGGAGGGCGTCGCCCTGCGCAGTCCGTTCATCCTCGCCCATCCGGTGGAGGCGAACGCCGTGTTCGTCCGCATGCCCGCCGAGGCGCACCGGCGGCTGAACGAACTGGGCTGGGCCTGCTACCGGTTCGACGACGGCTCCGTCCGCTTCGTGTGCTCGTGGGCGACCACCGAGGCGGCCGTGGACGAGCTGCTGGCCGACGTGGCCTCGCTTTCGGCGTGAGCCGGGCGGGCCCCGCGCGCATGGCGGCCCGATGACGAAGCGCGATCCCGGCCGCCCCGGCGATGCGGCCCGCGTGGATGCGGCGCTGCGCGCGGCCTACCGCCGCATCGAGGCCGAGCCGGCGCCGGAACGTCTGCAGGCGCACCTCGACGCCCTGGCTCCCGCCGCCCGCAAGGACCGGCGCGCCTGACCGTCAGCCGTCGCCGCGCGGCATGTCCATCACCTCGGCGAGGCGGTTGCGGGCGCGGTTGACGCGGCTCTTGATGGTGCCCAGGGCGCAGCCGGCGATCTCGGCCGCCTCCTCGTAGGACAGGCCCGCGGCGCCGACGAGGACGATCGCCTCCCGATGCGCCGGCGGCAGGTCGTCCATGGCCGACCGGAGCCGGCCCAGCTCGACCGTCCACTCCTGGGCGCCCTCGGCGGAGAGTCCCGCCGCATGGCGTCCTTCCTCGTCGGCCACCTCGCGCTGCCGCCGGGAGAGGGCGGAGTACCAGGAGTTGCGCAGGATGGTGAACAGCCAGGCCCGCAGATTGGTGCCGCCCTCGAACCGGTCGCGGTAGGTCCAGGCCTTGGTCAGGGTCTCCTGCACCAGGTCGTCGGCGTCGGCGGCGTTGCGCGAAAGGGACCAGGCGAAGGCGCGCAGGGACGGGATCAGGACCGTCACCGCCTCCCGCCAGCGGCGGGGCTCCACGATGCCCTGCCGGGCTCCGGCGGTGGCTTCGGTCGCGTCGGCGGCGCCCGCGAACGGCGCAAGATCGGTCGGCATCCAGCGATCCCGTGACTGTCACACGTCGCCCGCAGGAGCGCCCGGCGACCCTGGCGGAACGTCACCCCCGATGGCCCGTTCCTTTGTCGGACCGGCGACATTGCCCGCGACGGTGGCGGTCTGGACCCCGCCGCCCCATCTGACCGACGAGCCGAAGGGGGATCGCCGTATGAACACCTGCAGCCGGATTTCGACCCCGGCCGACGCCGATCTGGCCCGGTTCCGCGAGGTGAGGGCGGCCCTCCCGGCGCTCGCCCGAGGATTGTCCGCGGAAGACCTCGCCGCGCAGTCGATGCCGGATTGCAGCCCCGGCAAATGGCATCTGGCGCACTCCACCTGGTTCTGGGAGGCGATGCTCCTGTCCGGGGAGCCGGGCTATGCGCCGGTCGACCCGGCGTGGGGCCGGCTGTTCAACAGCTATTACGAAGCCCTCGGCGACCGCGTCCCGCGCACCGAGCGCGGCCTGATGACCCGGCCGGGCCTCGACGAGGTGCTCGCCTACCGGCGCGAGATCGACCGGCGGATGGCGGCGTGGCTGGGCGAGGGCCGGACCGACGGCCGGACCCGCTATCTCGTGGAGCTCGGCCTGCACCATGAACAGCAGCACCAGGAGCTGTTCCTGATGGACCTGCTGCACCTGATGTCGCGCTCGCCGCTGGAGCCGGCCGCCTATGCGGGCGAGCCGGGGGCCGCGCCGGCGGCGGACCGCCGGGACGGGTGGATCGCGCTGGAGGGCGGGCTGGTCGGGATCGGCCACGACGGCGGCGGCTTCGCCTTCGACAACGAGGGGCCTGCCCACCGGGTGTGGCTGGAGCCGTACGCGATGGCCGCGGGCCTGGTCGCCAACGACGACTGGATCGCCTTCATCGAGGACGGCGGCTACCGCCGGCCCGAGCTCTGGACCTCCGACGGCTGGGCGACGGTCCGCGCCGAGGGCTGGACCGCGCCGCTGTACTGGCAGCGGGAGGACGCGGCGTGGACGGCCATGACCCTGGCCGGGCGCCGGCCGCTGGAGCCGGACGCCCCGGTGCGCCACGTCAGCTGGTACGAGGCCGACGCCTTCGCGCGCTGGGCCGGCGCGCGCCTCCCCACCGAGGCCGAATGGGAGCACGCGGTGCGGACGAAGCCGGAGGCCTTCGCCGACGCCTTGGGCGCGCTGTGGCAGTGGACCGCCTCGCCCTACACCCCCTATCCGGGATTCCGCCCGACCGAGGGGACGGCCGCGGAGTACAACGGCAAGTTCATGGCCAACCAGCTGGTGCTGCGGGGCTCCAGCTTCGCGACCCCGGAGGGGCACGCGCGCGTCAGCTACCGCAACTTCTTCTATCCCCACCAGCGCTGGGCCTTCGCCGGGCTGCGGCTGGCGCGGGACGCCGAGCCCGGCGACGGCGCCCGGGCCGGGGCGGACGGCGACTTCGCCGCGGCCCTGCTGGACGGCCTTTCGGCCTCGCCGAAACGGATGTCGCCGAAGTGGTTCTACGACGCCGAGGGCTCGCGCCTGTTCGAGGACATCACCCGCCTGCCGGAATACTATCCGACCCGGCAGGAGGCGGAGCTGCTGCGCCGCGTCGCCCCCGACTGGGCGGGGCGGTTCGGGCCCGGCGCGGTGCTGGTCGAGTTCGGCTCGGGCGCCAGCGAGAAGACCCGCATCGTGCTGGACGCCGCGCCGGACCTCGCCGCCTATGTGCCGATCGACATCAGCCCCGACGCGCTCGAGGCCGCCGCCGACCGGATCGAGGCCGGGTATCCGGCGCTGAAGGTGCGGCCGATGGTCGGGGACTTCCTCGCGCTCGACGCCCTGCCGGAAGACGTCGGGCCCGGGCGGCACGTGGGCTTCTTCCCCGGCTCCACCATCGGCAATCTCGAACCCGGGGAGGCCGTCGCCTTCCTGAAGGCGGCGCGCGACCTGCTGGGGGAGGGGGCGCTGTTCATCCTGGGCGTCGACCTGGTCAAGGACCCGGCGGTGCTGGTGGCCGCCTATGACGATGCGGCGGGGGTCACTGCGGCGTTCAACCGCAACCTGCTGGTGCGCGCCAATCGCGAGGCGGGCGCGGATTTTCCGGTGGACGAGTTCCGCCACCGGGCGCTGTGGAACCCGGAGGCCTCGGCGATCGAGATGCATCTGGAGGCGGGGCGCGACATGACCGTCGGGATCGGAGGCCGCCGGCTCGGCTTCGCCCGGGGCGAGACCATCCACACCGAGAGCTCCCGCAAGTTCACGCGGACGGCGGTCGACCGGCTCGCGGCGGCGTCCGGATGGCGGCTGTCGGATTTCCGCGAGTCCGTCGCGCCCGCGGTGGCGCTGGCCCTGCTCGAAACCTGAGCGGAAAGAAAAAGGGGCGGCTCCGTCGGAGCCGCCCCCTGTCGCCGCTTGTGCGCCTACTCTGCGGCGGGAGCGCGCTCCCGGTTGCGGGAGCCGTGGGAGGCCTCGCCGCCCTTGCGGCCGGCCTGTGCGGCCAGGCTGCGGTCCTGCGAGAAGCTCCGCTTCTCGCTCGGCACGCTGGCGCCGCCCTTGCGGGCGATCTCGCGTTGGCGTTCCGGATCCATCGAGGCGAAGCCCCGCTTGGAGACGCCGGAGGCTCGCGGGGGCTGACTCTGAGCCATCGGGGGTTCCTTTCGTGGCGCTTGTGACGGTCGCCGATTGAACCCCCGGGCCCCGCTCAGGTTCCGGCGGCGCGGTCACAGAAATGCGAACGAATCACAGGGCTTGGACGAGAGGCGGCGCGGACGCTCATCCGCCGGCCTCCGGGGGCGTCCCGCCCGGATCGATGTCCGGACCCGGCGTGTCCGGCGGGACGACGTCCGGCGGTCCGCCCGGCTCGAAGTCCGGCGGGGGAACGGGGTCGATGTCCGGCCCCGGCGTGTCGGGCGGGGTGATCTCGGGCTGGGCGGGGACGGGTTCTATCCAGGTCATGGTCGGCTCCTTGCGTCCCGGACCAACACGCCGCAGCCCGCGCCGTTGCATGGGCCGGGAACCGCGGCCGACGGTCGTGGTTCATCCGGCTCACCCCCCGCCCGAGGATACCGAGATGAGCGACACCGCCCCTGGACCGAACTCCGAAGAAGACATCGTGGACGCCATCGACACGGACACAACGCGCCTCGAGCGGGCGGCGGACGACATCCTCGCCGGCGGCGAGGCGGACGGGACGGCGGAGGCCCGGCCGCTGCGATCCGCCCTGCGCGAGGACGCCGGCCTGGTCGGCGGCTGGGGACGGGAGCGGGCCCGGCGGCTTCGCGGCGCCGTCGAACAGGAGCCGATGCGGGCCTCGATCTACGCCCTCGGCCTGGGCGTGATCATCGGTCTGCTGGTCGCCCGCTAGGACGGCCCGCTCGCCGGACGGGCGATCGGCGCGCGCTTCAGCGCCTCGTCCGAGACGAAGGGGTTGCTCCGGCGTTCGGCGCCGAAGGTCGATCCGGGGCCGTGGCCCGGCACGAAGGCGACGTCGTCGCCCAGCGGCCAGAGCCTGGTGACGATGGCGTTCAGCAGGCTGGCGTGATCGCTGCGCGGGAAGTCGGTGCGGCCGATCGACCCCTGGAACAGCACGTCGCCGACCTGGGCGAACCGCGCCTCGCGGTTGAAGAAGATCACGTGCCCGGGCGTGTGGCCCGGGCAGTGGTAGACCTCCCACGCCGCCTCGCCGAGCGTCAGCCGGTCGCCGTCCGCCAGCCAGCGGGTGGGCATGAACGCCCGCGCCTCGGGCAGGCCGTACATCTGGCCCTGGGCCGGGATGCCGTCGATCCAGAACTGGTCGTCGGGGTGCGGGCCGATGATGTCGAGACCGGTCTTCTCCTGCATCTCCGCCGCGCCGCCGGCGTGGTCCAGGTGGCCGTGGGTGATCCAGATGGCCTCCAGCGTCACCCCCTGTCTCGCCACGCCCGCGAGCAGGGCGTCGACGGATCCCCCCGGATCGATGATCGCTCCCTTCAGGGTCTTCCGGCACCAGACGAGGGTGCAGTTCTGCTGCAGGGGCGTGACCGGGAAGACGGCGACGCCGATGGGGGGAGGGGACTGGGTCATCCGGGCTGGATAGCCGAGGCCGGGCCGCGCCGAAACCGCCGGGCTCACGTTGACCTTTCGGGCGGTGATCGACATAAGGGCGGGCTTCAAAGGCGCCGCCTCGCAAGGGCGGCCCTTGTTGCTTTCCCACACCGCGCAGCGCCTGCCGATCCGGCGCCGCCCCAGAGCGTCAGAATCCCGACCATGCAAGTCGTCGAAAAGTCCTCCGAAGGCCTGAGCCGCGTGATCGCGGTGACCATCCCCGCCGCCGAGCTGAACGCGAAGCTGGACGCCCGCCTGAAGGAAGTGGCGCCGCAGATGAAGCTGAAGGGCTTCCGTCCGGGCAAGGTGCCGGTGGCGCACGTGAAGAAGACCTTCGGCCGCGACCTGATGGGCGAGATCGTCAACACCGCCCTGAACGAGACCAGCCAGAAGGCGCTGGACGAGGCCAAGGTGCGGCCGGCCGCCCCGGCCGAGATGAAGCTGACCTCGGACATGGACAAGGTCCTGACCGGCGGCGAGGACCTCGCCTACGAGATGGAGCTCGAGGTGATGCCGGACTTCACCCCGGTGGATCCGAAGACGCTGAAGCTGAACCGCCCGACCTACGAGGCCTCGGACGAGGACCTGGACGAGGCGCTGAAGGAACTGGCCGGACAGGCCAAGACCTACGAGGACAAGAAGGGCAAGACGGTCAAGGCCGCCGACGGCGACCAGCTGACCATCGACTTCGTCGGCAAGATCGACGGCGAGGCCTTCGAGGGCGGCTCGGCCACCGACGCCGACCTGGTGATCGGCTCCAACCGCTTCATCCCCGGCTTCGAGGAGCAGCTGAAGGGCGCCAAGGTCGGCGAGGAGAAGACCATCGAGGTCACCTTCCCCGAGGACTACCAGGCGAAGCACCTCGCCGGTAAGGCCGCGACCTTCGACGTCACCGTCAAGGCCATCAAGGCCGAGGCCGAGACCAAGGTCGACGACGACTTCGCCCAGCGCATCGGCATCGAGTCGCTGGACAAGCTGAAGGAGCTGCTGCGGCAGAACCTGAACCAGCAGTACGCCGGCGCCGCCCGCTTCAAGCTGAAGCGCGCCCTGCTGGACGAGCTGGACAAGGCCCACGACTTCCCGCTGCCGCCGAAGATGGTCGAGGCCGAGTTCGACGGCATCTGGCAGCAGGTGCAGGCCGACAAGGACGCCGGCCGCCTGCCGCCCGAGGACGCCAAGAAGTCCGAGAAGAAGCTCAAGGAAGAGTACCGCAAGATCGCCGAGCGCCGCGTGCGCCTCGGGCTCGTGCTGGCCGAGATCGGCCGCGCCAACAACGTGCAGGTCACCGACCAGGAGCTGAACAACGCCATCATGAACGAGGCCCGCAACTATCCGGGCCAGGAACGCCAGGTGCTGGACTTCTACCGCCAGAACCCCAACGCCGCCGCCCAGATGCGCGCGCCGATCTACGAGGAGAAGGTCTGCGACCTGATCTTCAACACCGCCGAGGTGACGGACGCGCCGATCACCAAGGAAGAGCTGCTGAAGGAAGACGACGAGGCCTGATCCACGCCGTCCGTCTGTGACAAGGGCCCGCCGGCTGCGCCGCGCGGGCCTTTTTGTCGACCGCGACCGGTCCGGCGCGCCTCTTCGCTGCGGGGGGACTGGCGCGAAGCCCCGAGAGGGCGCAATCGTGCGCGACGGGGAGGATTTCGATGAGCATGATTGCAGCAGTTCTGGCGGCCGCGCTGGCGGCCTCGGCGCCGCAGGATCCGCCGGGAGGCGTCGTCGCCGCCCCGCAGGAGGCGGCGACGGAACTGGACGCGATCACGGTTCGCGGCCGCCTCGAAGACAGATCGCGCGCCTTCGTCGAGGAAGTCAGCCGCGCGCCGGGCCGCCGCCCGCTGGCCCGCTGGAACAGCCCGATCTGCGCCGGCGTGATGAACATGCAGGCCGACTCCGCCCAGTTCCTGATCGATCGTATCGCGACGGTGGCTGCCGTCCTCGGCGTGGAGTCCGGCGAGCCCGGCTGCGATCCCAATCTGATGATCCTCATGGCCCGCTCGGAAAACGCCACCGAGGTGATGCGCGAGGCGGTGCGGGAGAGGGTTCTCGCCTTCAGTCCGTCGCGGAACGGCACCGACCTGGGGCGGGAAAAACTCGACGAATTCGTCAACTCCGACGCGCCGGTCCGCTGGTGGCACATAGCCCTGCCGGTGAGCGCCGAAACCGGAGCGCCGGCGATCGCGCTGGACGGCGAGGATCCGCCCGACGTGGTCTCGCCGGGCATCTCGCGCCTGCATCCCCCGATCCGCAACGACCTGGTCCGCGTCTTCGTCGTCATCGACGCGGACAGGGTGGCGGGCGTCTCTCTCGCGGCCCTGTCCAACTACGTCGCCATGGTGGCGCTCGCCCAGGTCGACCCCGAAACGGACATGAGCGAGTCCGACACCATTCTCAACCTGTTCAATCCCTCCCGCCCCGGCGGAGGGCGCATGACCGACTGGGACGCGGCCTTCCTGCTGGCCCTTTACGATGGCCGTTCGAACCCGGTCGGACGGGCCGCGCAGCAGCGGGAACTGGCCCGCGACATGGTGTCCGAGCTGACCGGATCCGGCCGCGGCGGATAGAGCCGGAGGCCGGGCGTCTTGCGCCGACGCCCCGCCGGGGCGATATCCCGAAAGAGGCTGACGACCGCCGAGTCGCGCCCATAGCATCCCGAGAAGGCCTGAATGCGCGATCCGATCGAACTGATGAACATGAACCTCGTCCCCATGGTGGTGGAGCAGTCCAGCCGGGGCGAGCGGGCCTTCGACATCTTCTCGCGCCTGCTGCGCGAGCGGATCATCTTCCTGACCGGGCCCTTCGAGGACGGCATGGCCTCGCTGATCTGCGCCCAGCTGCTGTTCCTCGAGTCGGAGAACCCGAAGAAGGAAATCAGCATGTACATCAACAGCCCGGGCGGACAGGTCCACTCGGCGCTCGCGATCTACGACACCATGCAATACATCCGCTCGCCGGTGTCGACGGTGTGCATGGGCATGGCCGCCTCGGCCGGCTCGCTGATCCTCACCGCCGGCGCCGCCGGCCAGCGCGTCGCCCTGCCGAACGCGCGGATCATGGTGCACCAGCCCTCGGGCGGCTTCCGCGGCCAGGCCTCGGACATCGAGCGTCACGCCGAGGACATCCGCTACACCAAGCGCCGGCTGAACGAGATCTACGTCCACCACACCGGCCGCACCTACGAGGAGGTCGAGCGCACCCTCGACCGCGACCACTTCATGAACGCCGAGGAGGCCAAGGCCTGGGGCATCGTCGACCACGTCTACGACCGTCGCGAGCAGGCGGACTCGGACGGGGTGAAGACTCCCGGCTCCTGAGCCGGCCCGGAGCTTGAACCGCGGAAAAGGCGCGCCCCGGGGGCGCGCCTTTTCCTGTTGTGCTATCAGGCGGCGATGCAGACGCGAGACACCCGCGGAACCGTCGAGGTCGACGGCGACGTCTATCACTGGGAGCTTCGCCGCCAGCCGCGGCCGACCTCGGGCGGCCGGTGGGAGGGCATCGCCGTCACGCTGCGGCTGCAGGACTTCAGGCGCGAGGCCGTGGTCCAGTTTCCGCCGCCGCTCCGGCCCAACGGGCGTCCGGACGTCGAGAAGCAGTTCGTCAACGTGGAGCACGTGCGCAACGCCGTGGCGGCGGTGATCGAGGCCGGCTGGAATCCGACCTCCCGCGGCAAGCCGGTCGCCTTCGACGTCGACGCCGAGGGGCGCTGAGAGCTACGGCCGGCCGGTGAAGACCCGGAAGCCGGGCTGGTCCGCGATCGCCAGCATCTCCGTGTCGCCCGACGTGTCCCCGTAGGCCGCCGCCAGCCGCACATCGTCGCCATAGGCCGCGCACAGACGCCGCACCTTCTCCTCGCCGCGACAATTGGGCCCGGCGAAGGCGCCGGTGACGCGGTCGTCGGCGTCGAACACCAGCGGCGTGCCGAGCAGGGCCTCGGCCCCCAGGCGACGCGCGAAGGGGGCGACGGTGGTCTCCGGGCTGGCGGTCACGATCACGCGATGGGCGCCGCGCGCGCCCCAGTCGTTCCAGACCGCCAGGGCGTCGGGGCGCATGAAGCGATCCCAGACACGGTCGGCGAAGCGCTCGGCCTCCGCCTCCAGGTCCCGGCGGGCCGCGCCGCCGAGAAACTCCCGCGCCGCCGCCGCCTTGATCCGTCCGCGGTCGCGGTCGCGGGCGTAGCCCGCCACCGCCGGGGCCAGCTTCACCAGGCCGAGCGCCCAGCCGCCGCGGCCGGCGCGCCAGCGCAGGAATTCGGTGAAGCTGTCACGGATCGTCAGGGTGCCGTCAAAATCGAACGCGACGATGGCCTGATCCTTGCGAGGGGACTGGCCGACGGGGGCGCGGCTTCCCATGTCAGACATTCGCCGCGATCCCCATCAACAGTGAACGCTCCGATTCCGTCTTCGACCACGCTTCGGCGGGGTTGTGGCGGCGGCGGGGATGGGTGATTGTCAATTTTTGAAGACCTTCGCGCCCAATGTTCGGGAATCAAACGCGGAGGAAGCGCGTTCGGCCCCATATCGGATCGAACGTCGAGAGTGAGAAGGGTCTATGACCAAGGCAGCCGGCACCGACGCTAAAAGCACGCTCTACTGCTCGTTCTGCGGGAAGAGCCAGCACGAGGTGCGCAAGCTCATCGCCGGACCGACCGTGTTCATCTGCGATGAATGCGTCGAACTGTGCATGGACATCATCCGCGAGGAGCACAAGATCAGCTTCTCCAAGGCGAAGGACGGCGTGCCGTCGCCGAAGGAGATCCGAGAGGTCCTCGACGACTATGTGATCGGCCAGAGCCACGCCAAGAAGGTGCTGAGCGTCGCCGTCCACAACCACTACAAGCGCCTGAACCACGCGACGAAGAACAACGACGTCGAGCTGGCCAAGTCGAACATCATGCTGATCGGGCCGACCGGCTCGGGCAAGACGCTGCTGGCCCAGACGCTGGCGCGGATCATCGACGTGCCCTTCACCATGGCCGACGCCACGACGCTGACCGAGGCCGGTTACGTCGGGGAAGACGTCGAGAACATCATCCTGAAGCTGCTCCAGGCCTCGGACTACAACGTCGAGCGGGCCCAGCGCGGCATCGTCTACATCGACGAGATCGACAAGATCTCGCGCAAGTCCGACAACCCCTCGATCACCCGCGACGTCTCGGGCGAGGGCGTGCAGCAGGCCCTGCTGAAGATCATGGAAGGCACCGTCGCCTCCGTGCCCCCGCAGGGCGGCCGCAAGCACCCGCAGCAGGAGTTCCTGCAGGTCGACACCGCCAACATCCTGTTCATCGTCGGCGGCGCCTTCGCCGGCCTCGAGAAGGTCATCGCCGCCCGCGGCGACAGCGTCTCGATCGGCTTCGGGGCCAAGGTCAAGGAAGTCGACGAGCGCCGCACCGGCGACATCCTCAAGGAGGTCGAGCCGGACGACCTGATGCGCTTCGGCCTGATCCCGGAGTTCATCGGCCGACTGCCGGTGCTGGCCACGCTGGAGGACCTCGACGAGGAAGCCCTGGTCAAGATCCTGACCGAGCCCAAGAACGCCCTGGTCAAGCAGTACAAGCGGCTGTTCGAGATGGAGAACGTCGAGCTGACGTTCACCGACGACGCCCTGTCGGCGGTGGCCCGCAAGGCCATCACCCGCAAGACCGGCGCCCGCGGCCTGCGCTCGATCCTCGAGGGCATCCTGCTGGAGACCATGTTCGAACTGCCGACCTTCGAGGGCGTCGAGGAGGTGGTGGTCAACGCCGAGGTCATCGAGGGCAAGGCCCAGCCGCTGCTGATCTACGCCGAAACCAAGGGCAAGAAGGCCGCGCCCGACAGCGCCGCCTGATCCGGCCCGGGAACGACAGGGAAGGGCGGTCCGGCGCGGGCCGCCCTTCTTCGTGACCGCCGGGGCGTGGCGCGCCGGCCACAGCACGGCCGGGGCGGAATTCTCCCCGAAGCGGTGGGCCGCAATCCGGGCCGGGCGCGATCCGCCGATGCGGCGCACGATCCGTGCAGCCTGGCCGCCGCCCATTGGTCCCCAGTCGCGCAGGGCGGCCACGCTTGAACGCCGCAACCGCGCAACCACATACTCATTCAAAGGCCGTCGAAGACGGGCCGAGTCGAACCGGTCGGGCATTTCGCTCCGGCCGCCGGCCCGGCGGGTCCACGATCCACAAGGGCCCCGGAGTACGCATCATGTCCGAGACCAAGACCCTCCCCGTCCTGCCGCTGAGAGACATTGTCGTCTTTCCGCACATGGTCGTCCCGCTGTTCGTGGGACGCGAGAAGTCCGTGCGCGCGCTCGACGAGATCATGAAGGGCGAGAAGCAGATCCTGCTCGCCACCCAGAAGAACAGCGTCGATGACGACCCGGCCGCCGACGCCATCTATCCGATCGGCGTGCTGGCCAACGTCCTGCAGCTGCTCAAGCTGCCTGACGGCACCGTCAAGGTGCTGGTCGAGGGCAAGGGCCGCGCGCGCCTGCTGCGCTTCACCGACCGCGCCGACTACTTCGAGGCCGAGGCCGAGGAGATCGCCGACGAACAGGGCGAGGCCTCGCAGTCCGAGGCCCTGCTGCGCGCGGTGATCGAGCAGTTCGAAAACTATGTGAAGCTGAACAAGAAGGTGCCGCCCGAGGCGCTCAGCTCCATCCCGCAGATCACCGACCCGTCGCGCCTCGCCGACTCGGTCGCCGCCCACCTGTCGGTGAAGATCGGCGACAAGCAGGCCCTGCTCGAGACCGTCGCCGTGCCGGCGCGGCTGGAGAAGGTCTATGGCCTGATGGAAGGCGAGATCTCGGTCCTGCAGGTCGAGAAGAAGATCCGCTCGCGCGTGAAGCGCCAGATGGAGAAGACCCAGCGCGAGTACTATCTCAACGAGCAGATGAAGGCGATCCAGCGCGAGCTGGGCGAGACCGACGACCAGCGCGACGAGATCATGGAGCTCGAGAAGCGCATCCGGAAGACCAAGCTGTCGAAGGAGGCGCGGGCCAAGGCCGAGGCCGAGGTCAAGAAGCTGCGCAACATGAGCCCGATGTCGGCCGAGTCGACGGTGGTGCGGAACTACCTCGACTGGCTGCTGTCGATCCCGTGGGGCAAGGCGCGGACCAAGCCGATCGATCTGGCCAAGGCCGAGGCGATCCTCGAGGAGGACCACTACGGCCTCGAGAAGGTCAAGGAACGGATCATCGAATACCTGGCGGTGCAGGCCCGCACCGGCAGCCTGAAGGGACCGATCCTGTGCCTCGTCGGCCCTCCCGGCGTCGGCAAGACCTCGCTGGCCAAGTCGATCGCCAAGGCGACCGGCCGCGAATACGTGCGCATGTCGCTGGGCGGGGTGCGTGACGAGGCCGAGATCCGCGGTCACCGCCGGACCTACATCGGCTCGATGCCGGGCAAGATCATCCAGTCGATGAAGAAGGCCAAGACCACCAACGCCTTCGTCCTGCTGGACGAGATCGACAAGCTGGGCGCCGACTGGCGGGGCGACCCGTCCTCGGCCCTGCTCGAGGTGCTGGACCCGGCCCAGAACTCGACCTTCGGCGACCACTACCTGGAGGTCGACTACGACCTGTCGCAGGTGATGTTCGTGACGACGGCCAACAGCCTGAACATGCCGCAGCCGCTGATGGACCGGATGGAGATCATCCGGGTGTCGGGCTACACCGAGGACGAGAAGGTCGAGATCGCCAAGCGCCACGTGCTGCCGAAGCAGCTCGCCGACCACGGACTCAAGGAGGGCGAGCTGATCGTCCCCGAGGAGTCGATCCGCGAACTGATCCGCTACTACACCCGCGAGGCCGGGGTGCGTTCGCTGGAGCGCGCGCTCGGCGGCATCGCCCGCAAGGCGGTGCGCGAGATGGCGCGGACCAAGGCCGTGTCGATCACCGTCGACAGCGAGAAGCTGGCCGAATACGCGGGCGTGCGGAAGTATCGCTACGGCGAGACGGACGCGGAGGACCAGGTCGGCATCGTCACCGGCCTGGCCTGGACGGAGTTCGGCGGCGACATCCTGACCATCGAGGCGATCAAGATGCCGGGCCGCGGCCGCATGACCGTGACCGGCAACCTCAAGGAGGTGATGAAGGAGTCGATCTCCGCCGCCGCCTCCTACGTCCGGGCCCGTTCACTGGCCTTCGGCGTCAAGCCGCCGGTGTTCGAGAAGACCGACATCCACGTGCACGTGCCCGACGGCGCGACGCCCAAGGACGGTCCCTCGGCGGGCGTGGCCATGACGGTCGCCATGGTCTCGGTGCTGACCGGCGTCCCGATCCGCAAGGACATCGCCATGACCGGCGAGATCACCCTGCGCGGCCGGGTCACCGCCATCGGCGGCCTGAAGGAGAAGCTGCTCGCGGCGCTCCGCTCGGGCGTGAAGACGGTGCTGATCCCGGAGGAGAACGAGAAGGACCTCGCCGAGGTGCCCGACAATGTGAAGGGCGCGCTGGAGATCGTCCCGATCTCGACCGCCGACGAGGCGCTGAAGTGGGCCCTGACCGGCACGCTGACGCCGGTGGAGTGGGACGAGGAGGCGGAGCCGCTGCCGGCCGCCCCGCCGATCCAGGACCCCGGCACGGTGCCGGCCACGCACTGACGAACGGAACCCCGCCGGGATCGCTCCCGGCGGGGTTTTCGCATCGGCCGGAGGCCGTCAGATCCGGTCGGATTGACAGGTCTGGGCGCCCCCCACAACCTGCCGCGGACGTGTAACGCGCTGTGGAGGCTGACATGTTGTTGATCCCCTCTCTGGCTGTGGCGCTCCTCGCCGGCGGGGCCCAGACGCCGCCGGGGGAAGCGGCGGCGCACATCTATTTCGAGCGCGGCTCGGACCGGCTGAATGTGGCGGGGCTGGAGATTGTGGAGGCGCTGGCGAGCTTGCCGGCCGCCAGCCGGGGGATGCTGATCGTGGAGGGCCACACCTCCACCATCGGCGAGGCTGCGGACAATCTCGCGCTGTCCCAGCGCCGCGCGAACGCGGTGCGCGACGCGCTCGTGGCCACGGGAATCCCGGCGGACCGGATCACCACCATGGCCTTCGGCGAAAGCGCACCGGTGCGCGCGGAGAAGGACATGCGTGAGCCGCTCAACGACCGGGTGCTGGTGGCCATCTCCGCACCGGAGTCCGCCGGGACGAGCGGCAAGTGACGGCTCCGGCTCCCCTCGGGAAAGCCGGAGCCGCCTTCAGCCTCAGCGGCTGTCGACCATCACCAGCTCGGCGTCGGCCTTCGCCGTGATCCTCACCGTCGCCTCGTCGACGATGGCGGCGGCGTCGCGCGCGTTCAGCGTCTCGCCGTTCACCTCGACCTCGCCGACGGCGGGCACCAGATAGGCGCGGCGGCCCGGCCCGAGGTCGTAGTCCAGGCTCTCGCCGGCCTTCAGCGTGGCCCCCAGCACCTTCGCGTCGGCGTTGATGGGCAGGGCCCCGTCGGCCGGGTCGCCCGAGGCCATCACCGTGAAACGGCCCGAGCGGTCGCTCTTCGGAAAGTCGCGCTGGCCCCACGCGGGCGGGGCGCCCGGCCGGTCGGTCTCGATCCAGATCTGGAACAGGGTGGTGGTCTCGTCCTCGAGGTTGAACTCGGCGTGGCGCACCCCCGTGCCGGCGCTCATCACCTGCACGTCTCCGGCGGCGGTGCGGCCGCGGTTGCCCATGGAGTCCTCGTGGGTGATCGCCCCGGTGCGGACGTAGGTGATGATCTCCATGTCGGCGTGCGGGTGGGGCGGGAAGCCCGACTTCGCCGCGATCTCGTCGTCGTTCCACACCCGCAGCCGGCCCCAGCCCATGCGGCGCGGGTCGTAGTAGCCGGCGAACGAGAAGTGGTGGCGGGCCTTGAGCCAGCCGTGGTCGGCGCCTCCGAGGCTGTCGAAGCGGCGTACGTCGATCATGACGCGATACTCCCTTGCAGGGCGCGCCACGGGCGGCGCGCCGGTCAGGCGCTATATAGGTAACTAGTACTGTTGCGGAAAGGGGGCGCCCGTCTGCGCCCGGTGCCTGAGCAGGGCGTCGGTCAGCACGCAGGCGGCCATGGCCTCCACCACCGGCACGCCGCGCAGGGCCACGCACGGGTCGTGCCGCCCCTTGGTGCGCAGCTCGGTCTCCTCGCCGTCGCGGGTGATGCTCCGCCGGGGCGTCAGGATGGAGGAGGTCGGCTTGAAGGCCACCCGGGCGGTGACCGGCTGGCCAGTGGAGAGGCCGCCCAGCACGCCGCCGGCGTGGTTGGACAGGAAGACCGGCCGGCCGTCCTCGCCCAGCTGCATCTCGTCGGCGTTGTCCTCGCCCGACAGCTCGGCCGCGCCGAAGCCCGCCCCGATCTCGACGCCCTTGACCGCGTTGATCGACATCAGGGCGGCGGCCAGTTCGGCGTCCAGCTTGCCGTAGAGCGGCGCGCCCCAGCCGGGCGGGACGCCGGTGGCCTCCAGCGCGACCACCGCGCCGATGGAGGAGCCGGCCTTGCGCACCTCGTCCAGGTACGCCTCCCACGCGGGGACCACCTCCGCCGAGGCGGCGAACAGCGGGTTTTCGTACACGGCGTCGAAATCGACCGCCCCGGGCGGGATGCGATGCGGGCCGATCTGAACCCCCCCGGCGCGGATGCGGACCGCCTCGCCCAGCACCTTGCGGGCGATCGCCCCCGCCGCCACCCGCGCCGCCGTCTCGCGCGCCGAGCTGCGCCCGCCGCCGCGCGGATCGCGGACGCCGTACTTGGCCTGGTAGGTGTAGTCGGCGTGGCCGGGGCGGAAGGCGCGGGCGATCTCGCCATAGTCCTTCGAGCGGGCGTCCTCGTTCTCGATCAGGATCGAGATCGGCGTCCCCGTCGTCACCGGCCCGGCGCCGTCGTCGTACGTGCCCGACAGGATCCTGGCCGTGTCGCTCTCCCTGCGCTGGGTGACGAAGCGGCTGCCGCCGGGCTTCCTCCGGTCCAGCCACGGCTGCAGGTCGGCCTCGCTCAGCGGAATCCCCGGCGGGCAGCCGTCGACCACGCAGCCGATCGCCGGCCCGTGGCTCTCACCCCAGGTGGTCACGCGGAACAGATGGCCGAAGGTGTTGTGGGACATGTCAGTGGTGTAGCCGCGCGGCGCGGCCGTAGCGAGCCGCGGCTGCGTTCAGCCGGCGGTCGCGGGTCCAGAGATCCACATCTTCGCGCAACAGGACCGCGGCCAGAAGGTGCATGTCGACCCAGCTCAGACCCGCCCCGTAGTGCCCGCCAGTCTCGATGAGGCTCAACACTTCGCTGTCGCTCGCGGCGCCCACGCGATGCAGGGCGTCAAGCTCTGCCAGCGTGCGTCCTCGCTGCGGCAGGTTGCCCATCGCCAGCTCGCCGATGACGAAGGGGTGCATCCGAACGCGCTTCGCCCTCAGGCAGAGTTCGAGAAGGCCGTCGCCGACGCGGAAATGCTCGGCCCAGACCGAGGAGTCCACGAGGATCAGCCTCATTCGTCTTCGGCGACGAAGTGGCGCTTCCGGGGCGCGGGCTCGAAATCCGGCATGGAGCCGCCCATGGCGGCCAGTCGTCGCGCAGCCTCTCCGCTCACATAATCGCGCAGGGCGAAGCGGATGATGGCCGACGGCTCGGTCAGGCCGCTGTACTCGGCCGCCCGGGCAAGAAGCTCGTCGTCGATCGTGACGGTGGTTCGCATGCCCGTGCTCGCATCAATTGGTGCATCAATGATGCGCTTTCTGATGCGCTACGGCAAGCTCAGGCCGCCATCCGCTCCGGCGTCCAGACGCGGGTGAAACGGACCAGCAGGTCCTCGGCGGAGGAGGGGGCGTCGGCCGAGGGCTCCAGCGTCACGAACAGGTGGCCTTGCGGGCGCGATCCGCGGGCGGGGAGGCCCAGTCCCTTCAGCCGCACCCGCAGCGTCTCCTGCTCGGCCACGATCCACGCCGAGCGCGGACCGGCCCAGGTGTCGATCTCGACCCGGCCGCCGTCCTCGATCAGCCGCGGCGGCGTCGGCCAGCCCATGTACAGGTCGTCGCCCAGCGCGCTCAGCCCCTCGGCGGCGCGGATCAGCACCGGCAGGTGCAGGTCGGCGCCGTCGGCGCCGCCCCGGCGCAGGCGCAGGTGCTCGCCGGAGCGCATTCCGGCCGGGACGCGCACGCGCAGGGTCCGGCCGCCGATCTCCACCGTCGCGCGACCGCCGCGCAGGGCCTCGAGCGGCGTGATCGAGACCACCGGCGGCGGGGCCGGCCGGACCGGCGGCGGCTCCAGCGCCGGCCCCCGCGCCTCGCCCTGCAGCAGCCGCCAGGCGGCGATCACCTTGCGGAAGCGGGTCTCGTCGCCGCCCGGCTGGTCGGGCCGCGCCGCCTTGACCGCCGCGCGGAAGGCCGCGGTCAGGGCCGCGCCCTCGGTCGGGCCGGTCAGGCCGAGCAGGGCGAGGGCCTCGCGGGTCGAGGCGACTTCGGGGTGGGAGCGGGCGCGCATGCCGCCACTACAGCGCCGGATATGGTCAAGGCCGGGTTAACCGTGAAGCCCCTCCCCAAGGTCGCCGGCAGGGTCTATCTGCAGGCCATGACCGCGCCTGTGATCCCGCCCAGCCCCACCCGCGAGGAATACGCGGAGCACTACGCCGCCGCCCTGGCCGCCAACGGCGACGAGAGCATCTTCGACCGGGACGACCCGGTCGGGCTGTTCGTCGAATGGCTGGCCGACGCGCGGGGGACCGAGCCGAACGACGCCAACGCCATGGCCCTGGCCACGGTCGACGCCGACGGCCAGCCGGACGCCCGCATGGTGCTGCTCAAGGACGTCGATGCGCGGGGCTTCACCTTCTACTCCAACCGCGAAAGCGCCAAGGGTCTGGCGCTGGCGGCCCATCCCCGCGCCGGCCTGCTGTTCCACTGGAAGACCCTGCGCCGGCAGGTGCGGGTGCGGGGGGCGGTGGAGCCGGTGAGCGCGGCCGAGGCCGACGCCTACTTCGCCAGCCGGGCGCGCGAGAGCCGCATCGGAGCCTGGGCCTCGGAGCAGTCGCGCCCGCTGGAGAGCCGCGACGCCCTGGAGCTGGCCGTGGCGCGGGAGACGGCCCGTTTCGAAGGTCGCGAGGTGCCGCGGCCGGAGCGCTGGACCGGCTGGCGCGTGATCCCGGAGAGCGTCGAGTTCTGGCGCGACCGGCCCTTCCGCCTCCACGACCGGCTGCGGTTCGACCGCGCCGGCGACGGCTGGACGCGCACCCGCCTCCAGCCCTGAGGCCTCAGCGGCCGACCAGCGGCGCCAGCAGGGGGTGGGCGAGAACCGGCGCCGCCAGCCGCACCACGACCTGCGGATCCTCGAGCCGCACGGCGGCGGTGGCGTCGGCGACGATGAAGTCGGCGGCGACCCGCGACGGCTCCGTCAGGCGCTCGTGCCCCGGGCGAACGGTGGCCAGATACTGGGCGATCACCGAGTCCGCCGTGCGGCCGCGCTCCGCCTGGTCGCGCAGCAGCCGACGGATGAAGCGGATGTCGGCGGGGGTGTCGACGAAGACGCGGATGTCGAACAGCTCGACGAGGGCGGGCGTGCACAGCACGTGGGTGCCCTCGACCACCACCACCTCGGCGGCGCGGACCGGCTCGCCCCCCGGTTCGCGGCTGTGGTGGATGAAGGAATAGACGGGGGCGACCACGTCCTCGCCCGCCTTCAGGGAGGTCAGGTCCCGGATCAGCAGGTCGTGATCGCGCGCGGCGACGTCGTCGAAGTCGAAGGTGGCGGGATCGAAGTCCGGCAGGCCGGCGGCGTCGCGGTAGTAGGAGTCCTCGCGCAGCAGCACCGCCGCGCCGGCCGGAAGGGCGGCGACCAGCGCCTCGGCGAGGGTGCTCTTGCCGGAGCCGGAGCCGCCGGTGATGGCGATGAGGACGGTCATGGCCGCCTTCTAGGGCGGCCGACCGGCTTTCGCCAGCCGCCCAGGGCGCCGTTACGTCACGTTGCCTGTTGCGGATCGAGCCGATAGCGTGACGGCCAAGCGCCCCGGAAAGCAGGCGCAGGCAAGGGACGACAATGCTCGGATTGATGCAGGACTGGCCGCTGACGGTCGACCGGATTCTCGACCACGCGAAGAACTGGCACCCGGACCGGGAGGTGGTCACCCGATCGGTCGAGGGGCCGGTCGTGCGCACCACCTACGCCGAGATCCACGCCCGGGCGAAACGCGTCTCCGACGTGCTGAAGGGCTGGGATGTGAAGGTCGGCGACCGCGTCGCCACCCTGGCCTGGAACACCGGCCGGCACATCGAGGCCTGGTACGGCATCATGGGCATCGGCGCGGTCTGCCACACCCTGAACCCGCGCCTGTTCCCCGAGCAGCTGGCCTACATCATCAACCACGCCGAAGATCGCATCATCTTCGTCGACCTGACCTTCATCCCGCTGCTCGAGGCCGTGCTGCCGCACTGCCCGTCGGTCGAGCGGGTGGTGGTGATGACCGACGAACTGCACATGCCGGCGACGAAGCTGCCGGGCGCCGAGTGCTACGAGGCCCTGCTGGCCACGGCGTCCGGGTCCGTCGAGTGGGGCGGCTTCGACGAGCAGACCGCCTGCGGCCTCTGCTACACCTCGGGGACGACCGGCAATCCGAAGGGCGTGCTGTACTCGCACCGCTCCAACTTCATCCACACCCTGCTCGGGCTGCAGACGACGGTGCTGGGCGCGACGCCGAAGGAGGTGATCCTGCCGGTGGTGCCGATGTTCCACGCCAACGCCTGGGGCATCGCCTTCGGCGGGCCGGCGGCGGGCTCCAAGCTGGTCATGCCCGGCGCGAAGATGGACGGCGAGTCGATCTACGAACTGCTGGAGACCGAGGGCGTCACCTTCTCGGCCGCCGTCCCGACCGTGTGGCAGGGGCTGCTGGCGCACGTGCGCGAGAAGGGGCTGAAATTCTCGACCCTGAAGCGGGTTCTGATCGGCGGCTCGGCGGTGCCCGAGAGCCTGATCCGCGCCTTCCACGACGGCTACGGCATCGAGGTCATCCAGGGCTGGGGCATGACCGAGACCTCGCCGATCGGCACCCTGTCGAACCTGACGCCCGAGCTCGAGGCCCTGCCCTACGACGAGCAGATGAAGTGGCGGATCAAGCAGGGCGTGCCGCCGCTCGGCGTCGAGCTGAAGCTCAAGAACTACGCCGGTCAGGAGATGCCGCACGACGGGCACACCTACGGCCGCCTGATGGTCCGGGGGCCGACCATCGCCGGCGCCTACTTCAAGGGCGAGGGCGGCGACATCCTCGACCACGAGGGCTTCTTCGACACCGGCGACGTGGCCACCATCGACGAACACGGCTTCATGCAGATCACCGACCGCGCCAAGGACGTGATCAAGTCCGGCGGCGAGTGGATCAGCTCGATCGAGATCGAGAACATCGCGGTCGGCCATCCGAAGGTCGAGCTGGCCGCGGTCATCGGCGCGGCCCACCCCAAGTGGGACGAGCGGCCGGTGCTGGTCGTCAAGCTCAAGCCGGGACAGGCCGAGGAAAAGCAGGAGCACCTCGACTTCCTGCAGGGCAAGATCGCCAAATGGTGGATGCCGGACGACGTGGTCTTCGTCGACGACATTCCGCTCGGCGCCACCGGCAAGATCGACAAGAAGGTGCTGCGCGAGCGTCTGAAGGATTACCGCCTGCCGACGGCGGGGGGCTGACCCGTGGCGCGCGGGCCGTCAGGGGGCCGGGGGCTCGTGCAGGCGCTGCTCGTGGCGGCGGCGCTCGCGCCGCTGCTGGTCCTGCTCGCGGCCCTGGGGGTCCGGGCCGGCCTGCTGTCGCTGGAGACCGGCTGGTCCCTGCTGACGCTGGAGGTCGCCTGGCGGCTGTCCTGGCTGGGCGCGGCGGCGGCGCTGCTCGCCGTGGTCCTGGCGCTGAAGGACGTCCGCCGCTCCGGCCTCTTCGCCCTCGGCGCGGTGCTGATCGCCGGCGCCGCCCTCGGGGGCTTCATCTGGCAGAAGGGCCGGCTGGCCGACGGGCCGGTCGAGCACGTCAGCACCGACCTTGAGGAAGTCCCCGGCTTCGGGGCGCTGGACGACCGTCGGGGCGGTCCCGGGCCGGGGCGGCCGGTCGGCCCCGAGGCCTGTCCGGGGGCGCAGCCGGTGATGCGCCAGGTCGCGCCCCAGGTCGCCGGCTGGGCCCTGGAGCAGGCCGGCTTCCGGGTGCACGGCTTCGGGGTGCAGCGGGCCGACGGCACGCGCACCGGCTACTGGTTCGGCGTCACCCACGACGCGGTGGTCCGCATCCGTCCGGGCCGCACCGACATCCGCGTCGCCGCCCGCGACAGCCTGCCCCACGGCGGCGAGGCCTGCCGGCTGGCGACGCAGATCAGCGAGGCCCTGCGCAGCGGGCGCTAGCTCAGCGCAGCGTCCAGGCCGCGTCGAGCGTCGGCGCCGGGTCGGCCGTCGCCTGACCGGCGCGCTCCAGCGCGATGAGATGGGCCCAGACCGAGAGGGCGGCGGCGGGCCAGAGCCGCTCGTCGACGGCCGCATACAGCCGGGCCACGATCTCGCGGATGCGCCGGTCGCCGGCCGCCAGCCGCTCCAGGATCTGCGCCTCCCGCTCCAGCCGGTGGGCGCGATAGGCGGCGAGGAACGGCCCCGGCTCGCGGACGGGCGGGCCGTGGGTCGGCCAGACGGTGTCGAACTCCCGCGCGATCACCGCCTCGAGGCTGGCCATGTAGGCCGTCATGTCGCCGTCGGGCGGCGCCACCACAGTGGTCGACCAGCCCATGATGTGGTCGCCGCTGAACAGGGCGTTCTCCTCCCGCAGCACGAAGGCCATGTGGTTGGACGCGTGACCCGGGGTCGGCAGGGCCTCGATCGTCCAGTCCTCGCCGCCAAGCCGTTCGCCGCCCTCCAGCACCCTGTCCGGGAAGAAGTCGTCGTCGTGGTCCTCGTCGAGCGCGGTCGAGACGTGAACCGTGCGCGCCGGCGGCCGCGCCGCCAGCACCGGCGCGCCCACCGCCGCGGCGAAGGGGCGGGCGAGGGGGGCGTGGTCGCGGTGCGTGTGCGTGACCAGCACGTGCGTCACCCGCCGGCCCTCGACCGCGGCCAGCAGAGCCTGCAGGTGGCGCTCGTCCGCCGGCCCCGGATCGATGACCGCCGCCGGCGCGCCCGGCGCGTCGCGGCCCACGATGTAGGTGCCGGTGCCGGTGAAGGTGAACGGGCCGGGATTCTCCGCCACCACCCGGCGGATCAGCGGCGATACGGCGTCGCAGCGGCCCCAGGCGAAGTCGAACGCGCGGACGAACGGGATCATGCGCCCGCGGCCCCGGCGCGGCCCGCCGCTTGCGTCAACCTTCCGGTAACCTTCCGGGGAGTGCCGAAGATGGCCGTTTCCATGGCGCTGGCTGTATCAGATCGGCTCAGACCCGTCGCCGCGGCCTTTCTGTGTCTCATGGCGGCCCAGCTGGTGGTCGCGTCGTGCACGCCGGAACCGGCGCCCTACGCTGCGCGCGCCGCCGTGATCCGCTGAGGCCTCACAGCGGCAGGCGGCTGAGGTCGTAGCCGGCCGCCGCCGCCGCGCTGCGCACCTCGGCGGGATCGGCCCCCTGCGCGCAGCAGGCCATCGCCCAGGCCGCCGCCGAGCGGCCGCCGGACCGGCAGTACAGCAGGGTCGGCGCGCCATCCGCCAGGGCGGAGCAGATCCGCTCCACCGCCGCCGCGTCGGGCAGGCCGCGGACGGGAACCCAGCAGTAGTCCAGCCCCGCGGCGCGCGCCGCCGCCTCCATCTCGTCCGAGGTCGGCTGCCCCGGGTCCTCGCCGTCCGGGCGATTGTTGATCACGCGCCGGACGCCGGCCCCCGCGGCGGCGGTCAGCTGTTCGGGCGATACCTGCGGAGAGGCCCAGACCCCGGGCGCCAGTTTGCGCATGTTCTACTGCCTCCGTACGCGGACGGCGCGGCTGCCGCCGATGGTCATCAGATAGCTGCCGAGGCTGGCGCGTCGCACGCGCACCTCCTGTCCCGGACGGTTCCGGAAGCGGAACGGGTCGCTGTCGACCTGCCGCCAGGCGCTGCCGTCCGCGAGACGGAAGACCCAGCGATTCTCGCCCGTCTGGACGGCGCTCGCGAGCGTGGTCTCGATCGCCTCCAGCTCCGCGTCCTCGCCGCCGCCCAGCAGACGGGGAAGGGTGGGGAGTTCGAAGCCGAACAGCTGGCGGCGGGTCTCCTCCACCGCCACGCGGTCGATGACCACCAGCTCGCCCTGACGTTCGGCGGCGTCGAGGGCGGCCGCGGCCGCGTCGTAGCAGGCGAGGCGCGCCGCATCCTCCGCCACCGCCCGGCAGGCGGTCAGGCGTTCCAGCATCTCCGGACGGGACTGCGGCGGCGTCTGCGTGGCGACGAGGGTGATGGCCGCGAGGGCGGGAAGAAGAGCCATGCCTGGATTCCAGCGACCCCGATCGCGGGGCTTCCGATCAGTCCGCCAGACGGTCCCGCAGGTCAACCGCGTGCCTTGTAACCGTGACCGTGACGATATCGTGGCCCAAATGCGACAGTGGCGCTTCGGAAGGATTACAAGACCGTAATTACGGTGGCGAAAACAGCGCGACGGGGCCTAACCTCCCATAACTGCGGTCGGGAGTCTGGCCGCGGGGGAAGGGACCCACTCGTTCCAAGGCCGCGGCGGCGCGCTTCAACGTGACCGCCGAACATCAGGAGACGACCTTTGAGAAATCAGAAAACCCGCTTGCTGGCGACGACGATGATCGGCGGTTTCGCCGCCCTCGCCTTCGCTGCGCCCGCCATGGCGCAAGATGCGCCTGCTCCGCAGCAGGAGACCCAACTCGGCGAGGTCGTCGTCACCGGTTCGCGTATTCCGCAGACCAATCTGGTGACCACCAGCCCGGTGACCCAGGTGACCGGCGAGGACATCGACGTCGCCGGCGTGACCCGCGTCGAGGATCTGGTGGCCCAGCTGCCGCAGGCCTTCGCCGCGCAGAACTCCACCGTGTCGAACGGCGCCTCGGGCACCGCCACCGTGTCGCTCCGCAACCTCGGTTCGTCCCGCACCCTGGTGCTGATCGACGGCCGCCGCATGGGCTACGGCTCGCCGAACGACGACGCCGCCGACCTGAACCAGATCCCGGAACAGCTGGTCGAGCGCGTTGAGGTCCTGACCGGCGGCGCCTCGGCCGTCTACGGTTCGGACGCCGTCGCCGGCGTCGTGAACTTCATCATGAAGAAGGACTTCGAGGGCATCCAGATCGACGCCCAGTACGCCTTCTACCAGCACAACAACGACTATGACGGCCCGGGCAACCTGCGTGACGTCATCGCCGGCCGCGCCGCCACCAACCCGGCGCAGTTCCGGCTGCCCGACGACAATCAGATCGACGGCGAAAGCCGCTCGGTCAACATCACCATGGGCGTCGCCACCGAAGACGGCCGCGGCAACCTGATGGCCTACGCCGGCTATCGCAACAACAACTATGTGCTCGGCGCCTACCGCGACTACTCCGCCTGCGCCCTCGGCGGCGAGGCCGCCGGCAGCTTCACCTGCGGCGGCTCCAGCACGGCCTTCCCGGGCCGCTTCATCTCGCTGGCGAACGGCGCCGACGTGACGGTCGCCGGCGGCGCCGGCACCGGCAACGGCACCTTCGTGCCGTTCAACGCCGCCACCGGCCAGTACAACTACGGCCCGCTGAACTACTTCCAGCGTCCTGACGAGCGGTACACGCTCGGCGCCTTCGGCCGCTACCAGGTCAACGACAAGGTCGAGGCCTTCGCCCAGCTGATGTTCTCCGACTATGAGTCGGTCGCCCAGATCGCGCCCTCGGGCGCCTTCCTCGGCCCGATCATCGAGGTGAGCTGCGCGAACCCGCTGCTCTCGGCCCAGCAGGCCAACGAGATCGGCTGTACCGCTCCGGGCGACACGATCGACATGCTGATCGGCCGCCGCAACGCGGAAGGCGGCGGGCGTCAGGACTCGATCAACTACACCTCCTATCGGGGCGTGGTCGGGGTCCGCGGCGAGTTCATGGCGGGCTGGAACTATGACGTCGCGGCCCAGTTCTCGCGCGTCCGTCTGGCCCGTACCTATATGAACGACTTCTCCAACACCCGCCTCGGCCGGGCGCTGGACGTCGTCGACGTGGGCGGCACCCCGACCTGCCGTTCGGTGGTCGACCGCACCGACGAGAACTGCGTGCCCTACGACATCTTCTCGCCCGGCGGCGTGACCCCGGAAGCGCTGGAGTACCTGCAGATCCCGCTGATGCAGAACGGCGAGACGACCCAGCAGGTCATCACCGCCGCGATCACCGGCGACACCGGCTGGTCGATGCCGACCGCCTCGCGCACGCTGCAGGTCGCGTTCGGCGCCGAGTATCGTCGCGACGCCCTGGACTCGGTCACCGACAACGCCTTCGCCACCGGCGACGGCGCCGGTCAGGGCGGCCCGACCATCGGCTTCAGCGGCGACACCGACGTGGCGGAAGTGTTCGGCGAGTTCCAGCTGCCGCTGGCCGACGACCAGCCGTGGGCCTACTCGGCCTCGATCGACGGCGCCTATCGCCGGTCGGAGTACGAGAACTTCGGCGCCGACACCTACAAGATCGGGGTGGACTATGCGCCGGTCGAGGACGTCCGCTTCCGCGCCAGCTATTCGCGCGCGGTGCGGGCCCCGAACGTGATCGAGCTGTTCACCGCCCAGGGCTTCAACCTGTTCGACATGGACTTCGATCCCTGCTCGGCTCCGGGTCGCGCGGCGAACAACGCCGGTCCGGTCCCCGCCAGCTGCATCGGGACGAACCCGTGGCAGGTCTCGCCGGGTGAATCGGCGGGCGGCCTGCTGGACAGCCCGGCCGGCCAGTACAACTTCCTGCAGGGCGGCAACCCCGACCTCGAGCCGGAAGAGGCCGATACCTACACCTTCGGCGTGGTCTTCACGCCGTCGTTCCTGCCGCGCTTCAACCTGTCGGTCGACTACTACGACATCAAGGTGGACAACCTGATCGACACCATCGATCCGCTGAACACCCTTGACGCCTGCTACACGGCCGGCAACGCCCAGGCCTGCTCGCTCATCGTGCGCGACGGTCCGACCGGCGCCCTGTGGCTGAACGACGGCAACGTCATCGACACCAACGTCAACATCGGCGGCCTGCGCACGTCCGGCGTCGACTTCAACGCCAACTACGGCGTCGATCTCGAGGACTGGGGCGCGCCGTCCTACGGCTCGCTGCAGTTCGCCTTCGTCGGCACCTGGCTGGAGTCGCTGGAGACCGACACCGGTCTCGGCTTCGGCAACAGCGTCTACGACTGCGCCGGCTTCTTCGCGAACCAGTGCGGCGTTCCGAACCCGGAATGGCGTCACCGCGCGCGGGTCACCTGGGTGTCGCCCTGGGAGGTCGATGTCTCGGCCACCTGGCGTCACTACAGCGAGGTCGAGATCGGCGTGCTCGGACCGGACGGCAGCCTGAACAACAGCCCGGACCGTCTGGACCGCTTCCTCGACGCCCAGAACTACCTGGACTTCGCGGCGACCTGGCAGGTGCGCGACACCATCACGGTGCGGGCGGGCGTGAACAACGTCCTGGATAGCGATCCGCCGCTGTCCTACAGCGTCGGCACCACCGGCAACAACAACACCTACCCGCAACTCTATGACGCTCTGGGTCGGTACTTCTTCTTCGGCATCACGGCCAACTTCTAGGCCTGAAGCCTGAGGCAAGCGGGGCGGCGGATCTTCGGGTCCGCCGCCCTTTTTGCTGCCCGCCGCCTTTGTGCGCGCCGCAGAAAAACCATCTGCCGATTCAAGCGTTGCTGCGTCCTGCCGGGGCGCCCACGCGCCCGTCCGTTCCGGAGCCTCCATGTTCGCCAGCCTCGCCGCCGCCCTTCTGCTCTCCCAGACCCCCGCCCAGACGCCGGCCCCCGTCCCCGCCTCCCAGGAGGGGCCGATCGCCACCGCCAACACGGCCGAGACCGCCGAGGCGCTGCGCCTGCGCGAGGCGGTCGCCTACGCCAATCCGCTGCCGCGCGGCGCGCCCGAGGCGGACTATCCGCTGGTGGCCTGGTGCGAGGCGCTGGTGAACGGGCATGTCGCGCTGGGCGAGACCCTGACAGACGCGGATCCGCTGGATCGGGAGATCATGCGCCTCGGCCGCCTCGAGGCCGCCGATTTCCGCAGCGCCCTGGAGGCGGCCCGCCCGCGGCAGAGCGCCGCCGTCCTGGCGGCGGCCCGCGCCGCCGCCGCCGAGGCGACGGCCAAGTGGGCGCCGCTGGAGGGTCAGGAGGAGGCGGTGCGCAGCCAGGCCTTCGGCCTGTTCTTCGGCCTCCCGGGCCGCTGCGAGCACGCCGCCCGCCGGCTGCGCGAGAACATCACCACCCCGCCCGCGACGCCGGCCGAGGTGGGGCTGGAGTAGGCGGCCGGCCTCACGGCTTCGCCAGGGCCAGGCGCCACCCGACCAGCGCGCCCCGGGCGTCATGCTCGGGCCCGCGCTCCACCGGCTCCAGGCCTGCGGCGACGGCGCGGGCGACAAAGGCCTCGAGGCCGGCCGCATCCAGCGCGGCCCGGATCTGACAGGTCTGCCGACGACGCCATGCGGCGCTGCCGGTCTCGACCTCGTCCAGTCGGGCCAGGGCGCTGGCCGGCTCGTAGGCGTCCGCGCGGGCAGCGAGATCCGTCAGGTAGTCGACGAGGTAGCGGGCGGGGCCGTAGGCGGGATCGGGCTTCAGCCGGGCGGCCGCGCGCTCGACGGCGTGGCGAAAACCGGCGTCGGCGGCGGCCCGGGCGGCCGCGGACGCGCCCCCGGCGCGGGCGGCGAAGGCCCGGCGCGCCTGACGAAAGGCGGCGCCGCCGCCCAGCACCCGGTCATGGGCGGCGACCTGGTCGGCCGTCTGTCGGCTGATGACGCTGTCGGCATGGTGCATCAGCATGAGCGCCCGGCCGCCCGGTTTCAGCACCCGGAACAACTCGGCCAGGGCCGGGCGTGGATCGGCGTACTCGATGCCGAACTGCGACGAGGCGCCGTCGAAATGCTCCGGCGGGAGCGGCATCCGCTCCAGCGCCACGCCGCTCAGAAGGGTGCAGCCGGCGAGCGGCGGCGCCTCGGCGTAGTCCACTCCGACGATCTCGAAGCTCTTCCCGGCCGTCGCGGCGGCCTCGAGCGCGTAGCCGGCGATGCGACCGCCACCGGTCGCGAGGTCGAGCAGGCGCGCTCCGGCGGGGAAGGCGGCGAACCAGCCGCGCCAGAGAGCGCCGGAGTCGAGGCCTTCCGCGCCGGCCGGCGTTCCGAAGGTCACCGCCGCCTCACGGCCGGCCCGCCAGTAGTCGGTCCAGTGCCAGCCGCGCCGGGCTTTCGAAGGGGAACGATCCATGGCGGCTTCCTGCCCCCGCGCCGGGGTCCGCAGCCGGCCGGCCATGCTCTCTGTGGTACGGGGGGCAGGTCAAGCCCGCGCGGAACGGCTCAGGCGGCCCGGTCGCCCCCGTCGGCGGCCGGCTCGTAGTTCAGGATCGGCGCCAGCCACCGTTCGGCGGTGGCGAGGTCCCAGCCCTTGCGGCGGGCGTAGTCCTCGACCTGGTCGCGGTCGATCCTGCCGACGCCGAAATAGTGGCTCTCCGGATGGGCGAAGTAGAGCCCCGAGACCGAGGCCGGCGGGTTCATGGCGAAGCTGTCGGTCAGCTGCATGCCGGCGTTGGCTTCGGCCTGCAGCAGGCGGAACAGCGTGGCCTTCTCGGTGTGGTCCGGCTGGGCCGGATAGCCCGGAGCCGGACGGATGCCGCGGTAGCGTTCGGCGATGAGGTCCTCGACCGTGGTCGCCTCATCGGCGGCGTAGCCCCACAGGCCGGTGCGCGCCTCCTTGTGCAGCCGTTCCGCGAAGGCTTCGGCCAGCCGGTCGGCGAGGGCGGTGGACAGGATGGCCGAGTAGTCGTCGCCCGCGGCGCGGAAGGCGACGGCCTTCTCCAGCTCGCCATGGCCGGCGGTGACGGCGAACCCGCCGATCCAGTCCTCCCCGTCCTCCGCCACGAAATCGGACAGGCACAGGTTGGGCTTGCCGTTGGCCTTGTCCATCTGCTGGCGCAGGCCGTGGAAGCGGGCCAGCTCCGCGGTCCGGCCCTCGTCCGCCCACACCACGATGTCGTCGCCGCGGGCGTTTGCCGGCCAGAAGCCGACGACGCCCCGGGCGGTGAACCACCGTTCGTCGACGATCCGGTCCAGCATGGCCAGGGCGTCGCGGTGCAGGTCGCGGGCGGCCTGCCCGACGATCTCGTCCTCGAGGATCTGCGGGTACCGCCCGATCAGCTGCCAGCTGGCGAAGAAGGGGGTCCAGTCGATGTGGTCGGCGAGGTCGCGCAGGTCCCAGGCCTCGAAGACGCGGACGCCGGGGAAGGACGGGCGCGGCGGGGGGGAGGGCGCCTCGGGCCGGAAGCGGTTGGCCCGCGCCGCCGCCAGCGTCGCCCGGGCCTTGGTCTGCTGGCGGCGCGCGAACTGCTCGCGGAGACGCGCGTACTCCTCGCGCGTCGCCTGCTCGTTCCTGGCCTTTTCGGCCGGCGACAGCAGGCCCGAAACCACGCCGACCGCGCGGGAGGCGTCGACGACATAGGTGGTCGACCCCCGCCGGTAAGCCGGCTCGATCTTCACCGCCGTGTGGGTCCGGCTGGTGGTGGCGCCGCCGATCAGCAGGGGAATGGAGAAGCCGCGCCGCTCCATCTCCGAGGCCACGAACACCATCTCGTCGAGGCTCGGCGTGATCAGGCCGGACAGGCCGACGATGTCGACCCTGTGCTTCTCCGCCTCGTCCAGGATGCGGTCGGCCGGAACCATCACGCCGAGATCGATGACCTCGTAGTTGTTGCACTGCAGGACCACGCCGACGATGTTCTTGCCGATGTCGTGGACGTCGCCCTTGACGGTCGCCATCAGCACCCGCCCCGCCTGTCGGCGCGGCTGGCCCGCCTTCTCCGCCTCCATGAACGGCTCGAGCCAGGCCACGGCCTGCTTCATCACCCGCGCCGACTTGACCACCTGCGGCAGGAACATCTTGCCCGCGCCGAACAGGTCGCCGACCACGTTCATCCCGTCCATCAGCGGGCCTTCGATGACGTGCAGCGGCCGCTCGGCGGCGAGGCGGGCCTCCTCGGTGTCGGCCTCGATCCAGTCGGTGATGCCGTGCACCAGGGCGTGCTCGATCCGCTTGCCCACCGGCGCCTCGCGCCACGACAGGTCGACCTGCCGCGCCGCGCCCTTTTCGCCCTTGTAGGCCGGCGCCATGTCCACCAGCCGCTCGGTGTTGGACACGTTGGTCCGCTGCGGCCGGTTCAGGATCACGTCCTCGACCGCCTCTCTCAGCGGCGGGTCGATGTCGTCATAGACCGGCAGGTCGCCGGCGTTGACGATCCCCATGTCCATGCCCGCCTGGATGGCGTGGTACAGGAACACCGAGTGGATCGCCCGCCGCACCGGCTCGTTGCCGCGGAAGCTGAACGAGACGTTCGAGACGCCGCCGGACACGCGGGCGAAGGGCAGGGTGGCCTTGATGGCCCGCGTCGCCTCGATGAAGTCGACGGCATAGTTGTCGTGGTCCTCGATCCCGGTCGCCACCGCGAAGATGTTCGGATCGAAGATGATGTCCTCGGGCGGGAAGCCGATGTCGTCGACCAGCAGCCGGTAGGCGCGGGTGCAGATCTCGATCTTGCGCGCGGCGGTGTCGGCCTGGCCCTGCTCGTCGAAGGCCATCACCACCACGGCGGCCCCGTAGCGCAGGCATTTGACCGCCTGCTCGCGGAACTCGGCCTCGCCGGCCTTGAGGCTGATGGAGTTGACGATCGGCTTGCCCTGGACGCACTTCAGCCCGGCCTCGATCACCTCCCACTTCGAGCTGTCGATCATCACCGGCACGCGGGCGATGTCCGGCTCGGCCGCCATCAGGTTGAGGAAGGTGGTCATGGCCTTCGGCCCGTCCAGCAGGCCCTCGTCCATGTTGACGTCGATGATCGCCGCGCCGGCCTCCACCTGCTGCCGCGCGACGGCCAGGGCGGCGGCGTAGTCGCCCTCGACGATCAGCTTGCGGAATTTCGCCGAGCCGGTGACGTTGGTCCGCTCGCCGACATTGATGAAGGTGGGACGCATTCTAGAGGCCCTTCTCCCGGAGGGAGAAGGAGGGGCCCGCGCCGTCAGGCGTGGGAGGATGAGGGGGCGCGGAGCCCGTCTGGCGCGGGCGTACGCCCACACCCTCCCGCCGCTTCGCGGCGGGCCCCTCCCTCTCCCTGCGGGAGAGGGGGATCGCGCGGCGCCCCGTCACGCGACCAACTCAAACGGTTCCAGCCCGGCCAGCCGCAGCGCCCGCGGCCGCTCGGGGATCGCCCGCGGCGTCACCCCGGCCACGCCTTCGGCGACGCATCGGATGTGCTCCGGCGTCGTGCCGCAGCAGCCGCCGACGATGTTCACCAGGCCCGAGCGCGCCCACTCCTCGATGAAGCGGGCCGTCTCGTGCGGCTGCTCGTCGTACTGGCCCATGGCGTTGGGCAGGCCGGCGTTGGGATAGGCGGCGACGAGGGTGTCGGCGACGCGGCTCAGCTCGGCGATGAACGGCCGCATCAGTTCGCCGCCCAGGGCGCAGTTGAAGCCGACGGCGAACGGCCGGGCGTGGCGCACGCTGTTCCAGAAGGCCTCCGCCGTCTGGCCCGACAGGGTGCGGCCCGAGCGGTCGGTGATGGTGCCGGAGATCCAGATCGGCAGGGGCTCCAGCCCCTCGTCCTCGAGATCCTTGATGGCCTTGATCGCCGCCTTGCAGTTGAGCGTGTCGGTGATCGTCTCGATCAGATACAGGTGCACCCCGCCCTCGTTCAGGGCCTGCGCCTGCTGCCGGTAGGCCTCATAGACCTGGTCGAAGGTGACGCTGCGCGCCCCGGGATCGTTCACGTCCGAGGACATCGACAGCATCTTGTTGAGCGGCCCGATCGAGCCCGCCGCGAAGCGCGGCCTGGCCGGCTCCTGCGCGGTCCAGCGGTCGGCCGCCGCCCGCGCCAGCTGCGCGCCCTCCAGATTGATGTCGCGCACCGCCTGCGCGTCGAGGCCGTAGTCGTCCTGGGCGATGACGGTGGCCGAGAAGGTGTTGGTCTCGCTGATGTCGGCCCCGGCGGCGAAATAGCGGTCATGCAGGTCCGCGATCACGTCCGGCCGGGTCAGGCACAGGATGTCGTTGTTCCCCTTCATCTGGCCGGCGTGGGCGGCGAAGCGGTCGCCGCGGAAGTCGTCTTCCGCCAGCCCGAGGTGCTGGATCATCACCCCCCAGGCGCCGTCGAGCACCAGGACGCGCTCGCGCGCGGCGGCGTGCAGGGCGGCGATGCGACCTTCGCGGCTCATGACGTCGGCTCCGCCGCGACTTCCCGCACGCCCAGCACCCGGCAGATGGCGTAGACCAGGTCCGGCCGGTTGAGGGTGTAGAAGTGGACGTCCGGAAAGCCCTCTTCCTGCAGCCGGGCGCACATCTCGGCGGCCACCGAGGCGGCGACCAGCCGGCGCGTCTCCGGATCCTCGTCGAGGCCGTCGAAGTGGGCCGCCAGCCAGGAGGGCACCGTCGCGCCGCAGGCCGCCGACATCCGGCGCAGGGCGGCGAAGTTGGTCACCGGCATCACCCCCGGCACCAGCGGGATTTCGACGCCCGCCGCCCGGACCCGGTCGCGGAAGCGGAGAAAGGCGTCGAGGTCGAAGAAGAACTGGCTGATCGCCCGCGTCGCCCCGGCGTCGACCTTGGCCTTCAGCACCTCGATGTCGTGGTCGAGCGAAGGGCTCTCCGGATGCCCCTCCGGATAGCAGCCGACGCTGATCTCGAAATCGCCCCGTCGGGCGACGGCGGCGGTCAGCTCGGTGGCGTTGGCGTAGCCGTCGGGCCGCGGCTCATAGCGGCCGCCGATGCCGGCGGCCCCGGGCGGATCGCCGCGCAGGGCCACGATGTGCCGGACGCCGGCGGCGCGGTACGCGTCGATGACCGCGTCCACCTCGTCGCGGCTGGCTTCGACGCAGGTCAGGTGGGCGGCCGGCGCCAGCGCCGTCTCGGCGAGGATGCGCTGCACCGTCCGGTGGGTCCGCTCCCGGGTCGAGCCGCCGGCGCCGTAGGTCACCGAAACGAAGTCCGGCTGCAGCGGCGCCAGCCGCGTGATCGCCCGCCACAGGGTCGCCTCGGCCTCGTCGGTGCGCGGCGGGAAGAATTCGAACGAGACCCGCGGCCGCGAGGCGGCGTCGCCGGCGCGGGCGACGGGTCCCAGCGGGGAGAGCAGCAGGGCGCGGGCGTGGGCGAGGCTGAGCGGGGCGGGGGTCACGCGGCGCTCGCCCGGGCCGCCGCCCGCTCGGCCGTCCAGATCAGCACGGTCAGGCCCTCGGTGTCGGGGGGGAGGGCGATCGGCGCCAGCGGCGTCAGCCCGGCTGCGGCCAGCCAGCGGCGCATCTCCTCGTCGCCGAAGCCCAGCCGCCGGTGCTGGTGCTCGTCGCGCAGGTGTTCGAGCGTATGCGGGGCGAAGTCCACGATCAGCAGCCGCCCGCCCGGGGCCACCAGCCGGGCCGCCTCGGCCACCGCCGCCGCCGGATCGGCGAGGTAGTGCAGCACCTGGTGGATGATCACCAGATCGGCGCTCTGCTCCGGCAGGCGGGTGGAGAAGATGTCGCCGTGGCGCAGCTCCACCCGGTCCAGACCGGCCCGCGCCACATTGCTGCGCGCGATGTTGAGCATGTTCTGGCTGAGGTCGAGGCCCACCGCCATGCGCGCCCGGCCGCCCAGCAGGGTCAGCATCCGGCCTGAGCCGGTGCCGAGGTCCACGACGCGCTCGAACGGGCCGTCGCCCACCGCCCGGAGGATGGCCGCCTCGACCGTGGTGTCGCACACGTACAGCGAGCGGATCCGGTCCCACTGCGGGGCGATGCGCTCGAAGTAGGCGCCGGCGGCGGCCTCGCGCTCGCGCCGCACCTCCTCCAGCCGGCGGTCGTCGGCCTCGTTCTCCGAGGCGTCGAGCAGGTCCAGCACCGTATCGATGAGGCGGCGGGCTGCGGGGTCGGACGAGAGCCGGTAGAACACCCGCGCCCCGTCCGGGAACCGTTCGATCAGCCCGGCGTCGGCCATCAGCTTCAGGTGGCGGGAGACGCGCGGCTGGCTCTGGTCCAGGATGCGCGACAGCTCCATCACCGACAGCTCCTCCCCGGCCAGCAGGGACAGGACGCGCAGCCGCGTCGGCTCCCCGGCGGCGCGCAGGCTTTCGACGATCTGGTCGGCGGACAGGAGCATGACCGAGATATAAAGATATCCTTATATGATTATGCAAGCGAAAATTCTGGCGCATCGGCGCCGTCGGGGACAGTCTGGGCCCGCTGCTTTCGAGGAGACTCCGATGAACCCGCGTCTTCCCGCCTTCGCCCTCGCGACGGCCGCGGCCCTCGCCGCCGGCCCGGTTGCGGCCCAGACCGCGGCTCCCGCCGGCCCCGGCATGATGATGGGGCCGCCGCGCGAGGCGGCCGCGGTCGCCGCCTGGGCCGATCGCCTGTTCGCCCGCCTCGACGCCGACGCCGACGGGGTCATCACCGGCCGCGAGCTGGTGGTCCTCGGCCGGGGCGAGATCGCCGCCCGCGGCGGCTCCCGCCTTCGCGCCATGGTCTCCCAGTCCGACGCCAGCAACGACGCCCGCGTGACCCCCGAGGAGCTGCAGGCCGGCGCCCTGCGCTGGTTCACCCGCCTCGACGCCGACGGCGACGGCCGCCTGTCCGACGCGGAGCTGCCGCGCCCGCCGGCCCCGCCGCGCGCCGCCGCCCCGGCCGGGGGGATGGCCGGGCCCGCGCCCATGCCCGGCATGGACGGGGAGGAGGACTGATCAGGCCTTCGGCCCGCCGCCGAGGTTCAGCCCGGTGTAGTCGATGGCCCCGAAGGCCGGCGCCGGCCGCGGCTCCGGTCGCGGCGGCTCCGGCGCAGCCCCCTCCGGCAGGGCGGCCAGCCGCCGCTTGTTGACGTGCGCCTCCGGCCGCGGCGCCGCCGCGTCCGGGAACTCGCCGCGGAAATAGTAGCGCTGCCACGCCTGCTTGGCCGCCTCCGGATCCCCGGCGGCCAGGCGGTCGTTGAACTCGCCCCGCACCGTCTTCCACGTCTCGTACTGGCGGCCCAGGTCGCTGTCGGCCTCCAGCGGCGCCCCCACCGGCTGGAACGCCTCCACCGCCCGGTGCTGCAGCGGCTGGATGAAGCAGAACGGCTCGTCCTTCTCGAACCGCACCCGGCCGGGGGCGGTGAAGCGCCAGTTCATGGTGAAGGGGTAGGGCAGCCAGTCGGTCTCCACCAGGCCCTCCAGCGGGGCGATGCCGTGCTTGAACCGGTTCGGGCTGCCCGAGCAGCGCAGCGCCCAGCCCGGCGGCGTCCGGAACAGCCAGCCGAGGTGGAAGGTCAGCACCCCGTGGGAGAAGTGCGACACCGCGAAATGCTCGAACAGGGTGGCGTCGGCGTCGGGAAAGAAGCGGATCGCCTCCGCCCCCAGCCCGCCGTCCCACTCGGCCTCGAAGCCGAACGGGCACAGCAGGTCCCACCCCGTGGTGTTGGCCATGCTCAGCGGCAGGCAGCGGTAGGGGTGGCGGGCGGCGAAGGCGTCCATCCAGTCGCGGTCCGGCCGTCCCGGGACCAGCCGCGGCGGGTCCGGCCGCACGGGATAGCACTCCAGCGTCGGCGCCTCGGTCGCCGTCGCTGCGGGGGTCTCGGTCTCGGTCTGGCTCAAGCCGGGCCTCGCTGTCGGGGAATCCACGGCCGCATCACACCGCAGAACGCCGCCCCCCGCCAGCCGGAAACGCTCAGGCGTCAGGAACCGGCGTCTTCAGCGGCGCCCCGGCGAAGGCCGCCTGCAGGTTCTCCAGCAGCAGCCCCAGCATGCCCTGCACCGCCTCGGTGGTGGCCCCGCCGGTGTGCGGCGTCAGCACCGTATTGGGCACGCCCGCCCAGCGCGCGGCGTCGGTCGGCTCGTCCTCGAACACGTCCAGCGCCGCCTGGCCCAGCCGCCCGGTCTTCAGCGCCGCGATCAGGGCGTCCTCGTCGACCAGCTGGCCGCGCGCCACATTGACCAGCAGCCCCTGCGGCCCCAGCGCCTCGATCACCTCGGCCGAGACCAGGCCGCGGTTGCTCTCGTCGGCCCGGCAGGCGACCACCAGGATGTCGCTGTCGCGTGCCAGCTCGAGCAGCGAGCCGGCCCGCGGCCACGGCGCATCCTTCTCCCGCGGCCCCCACCAGCGCACCGTCATGCGCAGGGCCTCGGCCCGCCGCGCCACCGCCTCGCCGATGGCTCCCAGGCCGACGATCCCGACCCTCTGCCCCTTCAGCGAATGGGTGATGGTCTTCGACTCCGCCGTCCAGCCGCCGGCCCGCAGCGCCCGGTCGCCGGCGACGAGGCCCCGCCGCGCGGCGATGATCAGCCCCAGCGCATGGTCGGCGACGTCCTCGTGATTGACCCCCGGCGCATGGCTGACCGCCAGCCCCCGCGCCCGGCACCAGGCCACGTCGACGCCGTCGTAGCCGGAGGTGAAACAGGCCACCAGCTTCAGGTTGGGCAGGCTCTCGACCAGCCGCGGATCCAGCGGAAACTCCCCCGCCACCACCAGCGCCCCGACATCCTGCGCCGCCTCCACCGGCGGCCCCTCCCACAGCCGATAGACGTCGTAGCTCCCCTCCAGAAAGGCGGTCAGCGGCGCGAGGTGACGCTGCACGATCAGCACGGCGGGACGCTGGGTCATGGGGGCAGACTAGCGC
>NZ_JACESB010000026.1 GCF_013912005.1 Brevundimonas sp.
GGGCGGGGGCGGCATCATCGGCGGCGGCGGGCCGTACATCGCGCTGCCGGCCGGAGCCGCGCGCGTCGGCCTGTCGAACTGGCGGCGGTCCTCCGGAAGCGTAAATCCGTAGGCCCGACAGGCGGCGGACGTGGCCTCGCCGTCCTGCGCCGGGGCCGGTCCCGGGGCGGCGAGCGCCGGTCGCGTCGTCGCCGGCGCCGCCAGCGCCAGGCACAGCAGCGCCGCCGTCGCGGCCTTTCCTTGATCGTGCCTCATCGGGACCTCCCCTGGTTGCATCGCCATTCAGGGGCGCAGCATCGGACCAAACTGTGGCCGCGGCTCCTGACGAAGTCTGATGCGCGGGCTGGCGCGTGGACCCCGGCGGCCCCACTATGCGCGTTCTCGAACACAGGGGGCGGGCGATGGCGGAACCCACCGGCGGACTGGAGCTGGGCCATGTCGCGGCCCTGCTGGGCGCGGCGGTGGTCGCCGTGCCCCTGTTCCGCCGGCTCAAGCTGGGCTCGGTCCTCGGCTACCTCGCCGCCGGTCTCGCCATCGGCCCCTTCGGCGTGGGCCTGTTCCGCGAGCCGGAGACCATCCTCCACGTCGCCGAGTTCGGCGTGGTCATCTTCCTGTTCATCATCGGCCTCGAGATGCGGCCCTCGCGCCTCTGGGGGCTCCGGCGGGAGATCTTCGGTCTCGGCGCCGCCCAGGTGGCGGTCGCCAGCCTGCTGCTCACCCTCACCGGCATGGCCGCCGGCCTCAGCGTCCCGGTCGCCTTCGTCGTCGCCTCGGGCTTCGTGCTCAGCTCCACCGCCGTGATCATGCAGATGCTCGACGAGCGCGGCGAACTGGCTTCGCCCGGAGGTCAGAGAGCCGTATCGATCCTGCTGCTCGAGGACCTGGCCATCGTGCCCCTGCTGGCGGTGGTCGCGGTGCTCGCCTCGGCCATGGGGCTGGCGGGGGAGGCGGGTCCGCCCCTGTGGCGCACCCTCGGCCTGGCGGCCGGGGCCGTCGTGCTGGTCTTCGTTTCCGGCCGCTACCTGATCAATCCGGTGTTCCGCATCCTCGCCCGCTACGGCGGGCGCGAGGTGATGACGGCCGCCGCCCTGCTGGTCGTGGTCGGGGCCGCCTGGCTCATGAACCTCGGCGGCCTGTCGATGGCGATGGGCGCCTTCCTGGCCGGCGTCCTGCTGTCGGAATCCAGTTTCCGGCATCAGCTCGAGGCCGACGTCGAGCCGTTTCGCGCCATCCTGCTCGGCCTGTTCTTCCTCAGCGTCGGCATGTCGCTGAACCTCGGCGTGGTGCTCGCCGACTGGCAGGTCATCGTCGGCGGGGTCATCGCCTTCATGGCCGTCAAGGCCGTGGCCATCTACGGCGTGGCCCGCCTGTTCCGGGCCCGCGAGCGCGAGGCGGTCGAACGGGCCGTGCTGTTCGCCCAGGGCGGCGAATTCGCCTTTGTGCTCTATGCTGCGGCCCTGTCCGCCGGCCTGTTCGACGCCCGCCTCGCCGCCTCCGCGACGGCCGTGGTCATCCTCTCGATGGTGCTGACGCCGCTGACCACCCTGGCGGTCGGCCGCTTCATGCCGCCGGACGCCATCGACCCTGACGCCGCCGACGGGGTCGACCGCGCGCGCGACCTGCGCGAGCGGGTGCTGATCATCGGCTTCGGCCGCTTCGCCCAGGTGGTGTCCCAGCCGCTGCTGGCCCGCGACGTCGACGTCTCGATCATCGATTTCGACGTCGAGATGATCCAGGCCGCGGGCGACTTCGGCTTCAAGGTCTACTACGGCGACGGCGCCCGCCTCGACGTGCTGCGCGCCTCCGGCGCCGGCGAGGCCGAGACCATCCTGGTCTGCGTCGACAAGCCCGAAGTCGCGGATCGCATCGTCGAGCTGGTCAAGGCCGAGTTCCCGCTGACCAAGCTGTTCGTCCGCGCCTTCGACCGCGGCCACGCCATCCGGCTGATGCAGGCCGGGGTCGAGTACCAGGTGCGGGAGACCTTCGAGAGCGCCCTGCTGTTCGGCCGGGAGGTGCTGCTCGACCTCGGCTTCGACGAAAACGAGGTCGACGAGACCCTAGCCGACGTGCGCCGCCGCGACCAGGAACGGTTCACCCTCCAGCTGGCGGGGGGCGACATCACCGCCGGTCGCCACCTGATGCGCGGCAATATCGCCACCACCCGGCCCGAGCCGTACGTCCGTCCGCGGCGCGAGGGGCGCGCGCTCAACGAGGAGGCGGCCGAGGCCCTGGCGGAGGACGAGGAACGCGAAAAGGCCGGCGTCTGACGACGCCGGCCCTCGCATCCGCTGTGGCGGTCCAGCCTACATCGAGGACTGGATCTGCTGGGCGCGCTGCAGGTGCGCCTCGATCTTCGGCGCCACCGAACGGGCGTGCGCCGCCAGCGGCGAATCGCTGTCGGCGAAGCCGCGGTGCAGGGTCAGGGCCTCCTGGTGGGCGGCGACCTGCTGATCGATGTAGGTGCGGTCGAAGGTCTCGGCCGAGGCCGAGCGCAGGTTGTCCAGCATGCCCTGGCGGCGCTCGTCCAGCTCGGTCGGGATCTCGGCCTCCGGCGCGGCCTGCGGCAGCATCGCCTTCATGGCGTTGGCGGCGGCCGTGTGATCGGTCTTGATCATCTGGGCCAGCTCGCGGATCTGGGCGTTCTGGGTGCGCTCGAGCGCGATGTCCGCCGCCATGATCTCGTACATGTCGCCCTCGGCGGCGTTCGAGATGTAGGCGCCCTGGGTGTTGGCGCCGAGCGTGGCGGCCGACATCTGGCCGACCGGGGCGGCGGCCATGTCCTGCGCCTGGTCGACGACCTCGGGGCTGCGTTCCTGCTGGCAGGCGGCGAGAAGGGCGGCGCAGGCGGCGCCGGCGAGAAGCGTTCTGATCATGGTTTCCTCCATCGGATGACCACCGAAACACGCCCCGTGCGGCGAGGGTTCCGGATTGGCGCCCCGTGGGGCTTTCGGTGTATGCAGCCGGCCCGATGGACCGCCGCCTCTCGATCGCCCCGATGATGGACTGGACCGACCGGCGCTGCCGGGCGTTCCATCGCGCCCTGACGGGCCGGGCGCTGCTCTACACCGAGATGGTCACCGCGCCGGCGGTGATCCACGGCGACCGCGAGCGGCTGCTGGGCTTCGATGAGCTCGAGCACCCGGTGGCGCTGCAGCTCGGCGGATCCGATCCCGGCCAGCTGGCCGAGGCGGCCCGGATCGGCGAGCAGTTCGGCTACGACGAGATCAATCTCAACGTCGGCTGCCCGTCCGACCGCGTGCAATCCGGCCGGTTCGGCGCCTGTCTGATGCGCGAGCCGGAGCTCGTGGCTGAGTGCATGGCCGCGATCCGCGAGGCGGTCTCCGTCCCCGCCACCGTCAAATGCCGGATCGGCGTGGATGACCAGGACCCGGAGGTCGCCCTGTTCGCCCTCGTCGACGCCTGCGCCACGGCCGGGGTCGAGGTCTTCATCGTCCACGCCCGCAAGGCCTGGCTGCAGGGCCTGTCGCCGAAGGAGAACCGGGACGTGCCGCCGCTCGACTACGCCCTCGTCCGGCGGCTCAAGCGCGAGCGGCCGCACCTGTCGGTCAGCCTGAACGGCGGCGTCGCCTCCCTGGACGAGGCCGAGGCTCACCTCGACGACGCCGACGGGGTCCGGCTGGACGGCGTAATGCTGGGCCGCGCCGCCTACCATGAGCCCGCCATCCTCGGGCAGGCGGACCGCCGCCTGTTCGGCGCCTCCATCCCTGACGTCGACGCCTTCGCAGCCATCGACCGCTACCGGCCCTATATGGCCGCCCGGCTGGAGGAGGGCGTTCCGCTCGCGGCCATGACCCGCCACATGCTCGGGTTGATGCACGGCCGGGCCGGGGCGCGGGCCTTCCGGCGCATCCTGACCGTCGAGGCCGTCCGGCCCGGCGCCGGGCTGGAGGTGGTGGACCGGGCGGTCGCCGCGGTGCGCGAGGCGGAGGCCCGGCAGGCGTCCGGCGCCGCCGCGGCCTGAGGCCGGGTGCGTCCCTGACGACACACTCCGCCCCCGGCGACGGTTAACCGGAGCCGCAGGGGGAACGCCGCGGCGCCGCTTCGCATTGGCCTGACAGGAGTCCGCCATGCCCAAGAGCCCGCCCGCCAAGCCTGACCTGCGCCTCGTCTCCTCGGAGGCCGCCGTCTACGACCTGATGCGGCAGCCGGAGAGCACCGCCGAGCGGGTCAAACGGCTTCAGCTCGAGGCCCGGGCCCTCGCGGTCGAGCAGGTGGAGGCGCTGGAGAAGGTGCTGCTGCAGGCGGCCGCCATGGCGAAGGAGATCGCCGACGGCGGCGATGCCTATCCCGTCGGCGCCCGCGAACTGGCGTCCCGGCTGAACGCCGACCTTCCCGCCAGGGCCGAGACGCTCAAGGCCATCGTCGGCCGGGCCCTCTAGGCGGGCTGCCGGCGACGCCCGCCGCGCAGACGGCGCGCCAGACGGAACACGACGATCGCCAGCACGACCAGCAACGCCGGCACCAGCACCGGCGCGAGGAAGGCCACGAGCACCGTCAGCGTCGCCAGCACGTCCTCGATCAGGGAGACGACCGGATTGCCGAGCCCGCCCGTGGTCGCGGTGGAGCCGACCCGCGCCCCGGTCTGGGCGGCGTTGAAGGCGAGGGCGGCGGGCGCGCCGACGATCAGCCCGGCCACGGCCGCCGTGGTCGGGTCGACCGCCCAGAACACGCTGCCCGCGGCCACCGCGCCGGCCAGCGGACGCGTCACATAGCCGACGGCGTTCAGGGCGTGGTCCACGGCCGGGATCTTGTCGCCCGCGAACTCGGCGACCGTGGCCGTGGCCAGCGCCGCCACCGCGGGCCAGGAGACTAGCCACTCCATCTGGTCGATCAGCCGCACGCCGAACAGTCCGAACTTCGCCGCCAGCGCCAGCATCAGCAGCGGGAGGAAGGTGCGCAGGCCTGTCGCCGACGCCAGGCCGAGGCCCAGCAGCGCCGGCAGCACCCAGGTCTGCAACGGTCCCGCCGCCGCGCCGATGGTCTCCAGTTCGAACCCGGACATGGCGGCTCCTCCGTCGCACCGACCGATAATGCGCGGGAACGGCCCGGTGCTCCAACCGCTTCTCCGGCGACGCACGCCAGGGAGAGCCTCGATGGATGACCGCTTTGAAAACCGCGCCGAACGGATCGCCGGGCAGGAGCGCAGGATCCAGGCCGGCATCGACGCGAAGGGGTCCGGCGGCGGGGGCGGCGAGGGCGCGGTCCAGGCCGGCGCGCGCCGCTACCCCGAACCGCCCTTCCCGGAACAGCACCAGCGCAAGCCCGGCGACGAGGCCGCGCTGGACCCGGCGCCGATGTACGACGCGCCGTTCTGGAAGGGATCCGGCAAGCTGGACGGCATGGCCGCCATCGTCACAGGCGGCGACTCCGGCATCGGCCGCGCCGTGGCGGTGCTGTTCGCCCGGGAGGGCTGCGACGTCGCCATCTGCCACCTCGACGAAACCCGGGACGCCGAGGACGCGAAGGCCGCGGTCGAGGCCGAGGGCCGCCGCGCCATCCTGCTCAAGGGCGACGTCGCCGATCCGGACTTCGGCGAGGCGGCGGTCCGGGCGACCCTCGACGCCTTCGGCCGCCTCGACGTGGTGGTCCCCAACGCCGCCTTCCAGGAGCACGTGGAGGCGCTCGAGGACCTGACGCTCGAGCATTTCGACCGGACGCTGAAGACCAACCTCTACGGCTACTTCAACCTGGTGAAGGCGGCGGTCCCGCACCTGAAGGCCGGCGGCTCCATCGTCATGACCGGTTCGGTGACGGGCCTGCTCGGCAACGAGAACCTGCTGGACTATTCGATGACCAAGGGCGGCATCCACGCCTTCGCCCGCTCCCTGGGCACGCACCTCGCGCCGCGCGGAATCCGGGTCAACGTCGTCGCTCCCGGTCCCGTGTGGACGCCGCTGAATCCCGCCGACCAGCCGGCGGAGAAGGTCGCGAAGTTCGGCGCCCAGACGGTGATGAAGCGGCCAGCGCAGCCGGAGGAGATCGCCCCGGCCTATGTCTTCCTCGCCTCGCCCCAGTGCTCCAGCTTCATCACCGGCGAGATCCTGCCGATCATCGGCGGCTACACCGGCGGCTGATCACGCCAGCACATCGTCGTACTCGGGGTGCCGGCGGTGCCACAGGACGGCGTAGCTGCAGCGCGGCTGCAGCTTCAGCCCCTCCTGCCGGGCGTGCGTCGCCAGCGCCTGCATGAAGCGGCCCGCGGCCCCGCCGCCCCGCAGGGCCGGATCGGCCTCGACATGGAGGATCACCCGCGTTCCGTCCCGCACCGCATAGTCGGCGAAGACCAGACGGGTGACGCCCTCGCTGTCGGCGAAGCCCTGCTCGAAACGGTGCTCGTCGCGCACGTCGCGAAAACCGGTCATCGGCTCCTCCCTCTGTCCAACAGCGGACACACGCAGAAGGACTGTGCGCGGGCGGACGTTCCGCTGTTCACGGGCATCGGTCGACCGCTGTGGCGCCCGCGCCTCAGGGCGCGCGGTCGCCCAGCAGGTTGATCAGGCCGAAGACGCTCTTCACCGTGAACCAGACGCTGATCAGGAACCACAGCAGGCCGAACAGCACCAGGAAGGGAATCCCGATCAGGACGACCGACATCACCACGCTGACGGCGATGGCGATCCAGCAGGCGATGGTCCACCAGAACACCGACCAGAACAGGCGGATCTGCGCGTCCAGGTGCTGCAGCGGCACCCCGCTGGCCGAGCTCCGCCCGGCGTAGGCGACGACCAGTCCGACCAGCACCAGAAGATTGGCGCTCGGGATCGACAGGATGTAGAGCGCCCAGCCCGCGAGCGCGGCGGCCTTGCCGTCGTCGCTGCGGGAAAGGTCGCGCTGCTCCGGGGGCGTATGGGCCATCTCGTCTCTCCTCAGATCCACCAGCCGCGGGGACTGGCGATCGCCCGCCCCGATTTGAGCGCCCAGACTCCCGCCGCGCCCCGGATCACCGTCCACAGGGCCAGTCCGAACAGCAGGGGCACGCCGAGGGCGAAGGGCGCGGCCAGCAGGATGACGCCCATCACCGCGACCACGGCCGCCGTCCACAGGGTGCGCTGCTGGTAGATGAAGTGGGTCCGGGCCTCGGCCTCCTCCGGCCCGGGCCGCCCCGTGACCGCCACCAGTCCCACCAGCGCCGAGACGCCGAGGGTCGGCACCGCGAACAGGATGAGGGCGTAGATGGCGTACAGGTTCGCGCCTCCGGCCAGCGAGGGCGGCGTCTCGCGGCGCCGGCCCGGGCTGCGGAATTCCGGCGACGGCTCGAAGATCGAGCTCGCGCGGATCGGGTGCGGCCGGGAGACCGCCTGGCTCTCCGCGGGCTCCGGGCGCGCCGGCTCCGGGCGCGCCGGCTCCGGACTCGCCGGCTCCGGCTCCGCCGCCGGCTCATCCTCCCGCGCCGGCGCGACCTCGCGGGGGCGTCCCTGCAGCGACTCCGCCGAGGCGAAACCGATCAGGGCGTCGTCGTCGTCCGCGTTTCGGGGCTCGCCGGTCTCGGCCATCGGGGATCCTTCAGCTCGACCTCAGGTATGACCGCCCCGTCCGCGCGGCGCAACCGGCGGCGGCCTCAACGGCCCAGCACCACCTCGCAGCCGGCCGCCGCGGCCCCGGGCAGCGCGCCGGGCTTCTCGATGCGCACCGCGCAGCGCCGCACCCGTCCGTCCTCCAGACAGGCGGCCGCCAGGCGCGCGGCGAAGGTCTCCACCAGCCCGACATGACCCTCGGCCGCGATCGCCCGCGCCGCCGCGGCGATGGTCTCGTAGTTCACCGTGTCCGCCAGCCGCTCGACCACCTGCGGATCCAGCGTCAGGCTGACGTCGATGACCAGCCGCTGCAGCCGCCCCTGTTCGTGATCGTAGACCCCGATCCCGGCCTCGATCTCCAGCCCGCGCACGAACACGGCCAGGCCCTCCGGCGCCGGCGGCGTCGCGGCGGGGAAGGGGAGGGGGGACGATGCGGCCACGGGCCTACTCCAGGATGTCCGGGGTCTTCCAGGCCAGATGCTGGCCCCCGTCGACGGCGATCATCTGCCCGGTCACGAGCTCGGCGTCCACCAGCCAGCGCACGGCCGCCGCGACGGCCTCCGGGCTGCCCGGCCTCTGCAGCAGGGTCCCGGCCGCCTCCGCCGCGAACTCCGCCTCGCTCTGGTGCACCGACGGCAGGGTCGGCCCCGGGCCCACCCCGTTGACCCGGATGCGCGGCGCCAGCGCCTGCGCCAGGGTGCGGGTCGCCCACCACAGGGCGCTGCGCGACAGGGCGTAGGAGAAGAAGCGCGGGTCCGGCTTCAGCACCCGCTGGTCCAGCAGGTTGACGATGCAGCCGCCGCCGGCCGCCGCCGCGGCGAAGGCCTCCGCCAGCACCACCGGCGCCCGCAGGTTGGTCTCCATGTGCCGGTCCCAGGTGGCGCGGTCCAGCGCGCCGACCCGGTCGTCCTCGAAGGCCGAGGCGTTGTTGACCAGCACGGTCAGCGGACCGACAGCCTCGGCGGCTGCAGGGATCAGCGCCTGCGCCTCCGCCTCGACGGCGAGGTCGGCGCGCACCGTCGCGGCGCGGCGGCCCAGCGACCGCACCTCCCCGGCCACGGCTTCCGCCGCATCGGCCGACGAGCGGTAGTGGATGGCGAGATCGAAACCGGCCCGGGCCAGCTCGAGACAGATGGCCCGCCCGATGCGCCTGCCGCCGCCGGTGACCAGCGCGGCCCCGCGGCGGCCGGCCGGATCAGTCAACCCGGCCGAACTCGACGAAGTTGATCAGGGCGAGGACGGCGACGAAGCCGAGGATGATGGCGAGGGCCAGCATGGGGTGCTCCTTGTTCGCCCCGGCAATAGAGCGGCGGAGCCGCGGGTTCAAGGCTGTCGCCTCGCTCCCGGCGTGCTAGCCAGCGTGCATGAACCCCTCCCTCCTCGCCATCCTGGCCGTGGTCGTCGGCGGCGCCGCCACCGCCCTGCAGGCCCCGACCAATGCGAAGCTCATGGGCGCCGTCGGTTCGCCGGTGAACGCCGCCCTGATCTCCTTCGCCGTCGGGACCGCCGGGCTGGCGGTGCTGGCGCTGTTCCTGCAGGCGAAGCCCGACATGGCCGCGGCGCGCGCCCTGCCGTGGTACGCTTGGGTCGGCGGCCTGTACGGCGCCATCTTCGTGGTCGCCGCCGCCTGGGGCGTGCCGCGCCTGGGCGTCGCCACCACCATCACCCTGATGGTCGCCGGCCAGCTGCTGCTCAGCATCCTGCTCGACCATTTCGGCGTCATGGGCATCCCGAAGCAGCCGCTCAACCTCGGCCGCATGGCGGGCGTGGCGCTCGTCGTCGCCGGCGTTGTTATGGTTCGCCGCTTCTAGGCCTATATCCGTGGCGATGACCGAGGAGCCGCTTCCCGCCGATTCGCTGAAGGCCGCCGACCTGATCCGCGACGAGGCCCGGCGCGCGCCGGACAAGCCCGGCGTCTACCGGATGTACGGCGAGGACGGGACCTGCCTCTACGTGGGCAAGGCGCGGTCGCTGAAGAAGCGCATCCTGCAGTACGCCCAGGGCCGCTTCCACACCCAGCGCATCGGCCTGATGGTCTCCCTGACCCGCTCGATGGAGCTGGTGGTCACCGCCTCCGAGACCGAGGCCCTGCTGCTCGAGTCGAACTTCATCAAGAAGCTCAAGCCGCGCTTCAACGTGGTGCTGCGGGACGACAAGTCGTTCGCCGAGCTGATGATCCGGCGCGACCACCGCGCGCCCCAGGTGCGCAAGCACCGCGGCGCCCACACCCTGAAGGGCGACTATTTCGGACCCTTCGCCTCGACCTGGGCGGTCAACCGCACCCTGACCACCCTGCAGAAGGCCTTCCTGCTGCGCTCCTGTTCGGACAGCGTCTACGAGACCCGCACCCGCCCCTGCATGCTGCACCAGATCAAGCGCTGCTCGGCGCCCTGCACCGGCCTGATCTCGCTGGAGGACTACGGCCAGCTCGTGGACGAGGCCGAGGCCTTCCTGCGCGGCCGCTCCCGCGCGGTGATCGGCCGGCTGTCGCAGGAGATGCAGGCGGCCTCCGACGCCATGGACTTCGAACAGGCCGCCCGCGTCCGCGACCGCATCCGCGCCCTCTCGGCCATCTCCATGGAGAACTCGGTCAGCGCCGAGGGCGTGGCCGAGGCCGACGTCTTCGCCCTGCACTCGGACGGGGGGCAGGCGTGCGTGCAGGTGTTCTTCTACCGCGGCGGACAGAACTGGGGCGGCCGGGCCTACTTCCCGCGCGTCGACCGCGCCGACACGGACCCGGAGATCCTCGCCGCCTTCCTCGGCCAGTTCTACGAGGACAAGCCCGTGCCGCGGCAGATCCTGACCAATGTGCGGCCGCACGAGAAGGAGCTGCTGGAGGAGGCCTTCTCGCTGAAGGCGAAGACCGTCGACGGCCGCCGCGTCGTGACCATCGAGCTGCCGCAGCGGGGACCGCGCCGGGCGCTGGTCGACCACGCCCTCACCAACGCCCGCGAGGCGCTGGGCCGACGCATGGCCGAGAGCTCGGCCCAGGGAAAGATCCTCGACGAGGTCTGCGAAGCCTTCGGCCTCGAGGCCAGGCCGGAGCGGATCGAGGTCTACGACAACTCGCACATCCAGGGGACCAACGCCGTCGGCGGCATGATCGTCGCCGGGCCCGAGGGCTTCCGGAAGACCCAGTACCGCAAGTTCAACATCCGCGGCGACGAGCTCACGCCCGGCGACGACTACGGCATGATGCGCGAGGTGCTGCGCCGCCGCTTCGGCCGGCTGGCGAAGGAGGAGGAGGCCGGCGAGGAGGTCGAGCGCCCCGATCTGGTGCTGATCGACGGCGGCGCCGGCCAGCTGGCCGAGGCGGTGGCGGTGATGGCCGAGCTGGGCCTGCACGACATCCCTGTGGTCGGCGTGGCCAAGGGGCCCGACCGCGACGCCGGGCTGGAGCGCTTCTTCATTCCCGGCAAGCCGCCCTTCATGCTGCCGCTGAAGTCGCCGGCCCTCTACTACCTGCAGCGGCTGCGCGACGAGGCCCACCGCTTCGCCATCGGCGCCCACCGCACCCGCCGCTCGATGGACATCAAGAAGAACCCGCTCGACGAGATCGAGGGCGTCGGCCCCGGCCGCAAGAAGGCCCTGCTGCACGCCTTCGGCTCCGCCAAGGGCGTCGGCCGCGCCTCGGTGGTCGACCTGGTCAAGGTCGAGGGCATCAACCAGGCGCTCGCCGAACGCATTCACGCCTTCTTCCGCAAGGCCTGACCGACTCTGGCCAACCGCGGGTTCCGTGCTACGACCTCGACGGGAGTTGGGGGGTCAGATGAACGTGCGGTGGATTGCGGCGCTCGCGGCGTCGGTGGCGATGCTGGCCGGACCGGTCGCGGCGCAGGAGGTCGAACGGGCCCCCGTTCCCTCCTGGGTGCAGGCGCGCTCCATTGAAACGGCCTCCGCCCCGGTTGGCGACGCCGCCGTCCGCGTCCTCGCGGTCGACCGGCAGATCCGCTTCGACGCCGAAGGCGTGCACGCCTACACCCTGCAGCGCTATCAGGTTCTGACGCGTCAGGGTCTGGGCAGCGTCGGCACCGTCAGCCTGGTCTGGAGCCCGCCCCATCAACGGGTCGAGGTTCACGCCCTGCGCCTGATCCGCGGCGAGCAGACCATCGACGTGCTGGAGACCCAGCAGTTTGAAACCCTGCGGCGCGAGGACAACCTCGAATCCGCCATGCTGGACGGTCGACTGACCGCCACGCTGCAGCCGCGCGACGTTCGCGTCGGCGACATTGTGGAGTTCGCCTTCTCCACGCACGACGCCATGGGAGCGCTCGCCCCTCACCTCGAGGCTTTCGACGGCCTCGGAGCGGGTCAGCAGCTCGACCGGTACAGCCTGCGCGCCACCTGGTCGAACGACCATCCGCTGCGGGTCGCCGCGTCCGCGCCGTGGGCGGATGTCCGCCCGCGGCGGTCCGGCGGCGAGTGGCTGTACGAGATCGAGTCCCGCAATCTGACTCCGGAGCAGGTTCCGCAGGATCTGCCGGTCCGCTTCGCCATCTCCCGAACGGTCCAGTTCACGGACTTCCAGTCCTGGGCGGACGCCTCCCGGCTGATGGCGCCGCTGTACGAGCGGACGGCGGTGCTGGAGCCGGATTCGCCCCTGCTGGCCGAGATCGAACGGATCCGGCGCGAGAATGACAGCGATGCGGCCCGCGCGATGGCGGCGCTCCGGCTCGTGCAGGACGAGGTCCGCTACCTCGCCCTCGCCATGGGCGAGGGCAACTATGTGCCCACGCCGGCCGACGAGGTCTGGCGCAGCCGCTTCGGCGACTGCAAGGGCAAGACCGTCCTCCTCCTGGCCCTGCTCGAGGGCCTCGGGATCGACGCCGAGCCGGTCCTGGTCAGCACCCGGTGGGGCGACGGTCTGGAGGGCCAGCTCCCGCTTCTCGCCTGGTTCGACCACGTGATCGTGCGCGCCCGCATTGATGGCCGGTCGTACTGGATGGACGGCACCCGCATCGGGGACCGCAGCCTCGCCGGCCTGATCCCGCCGCCGTATCGCCAGGCCCTGCCGGTGCGCGCCGAGGGGGCGGAACTGGAGCCGATCGTCCAGCCGCCGCTGACCACGCCGCTGATGGAGGTGATCGCCGACATGGACGCCCGCGACGGGCTCGATGCGGAGGCGCCGATGGTCGTCGACATGGTGTCGCGCGGCGACTTCGCGACGGTGTTGCGCAGCCAGCTGGGCGCCATTCCCCCCGACCAGCTCGAGGCGATGCTGAAGTCGGAGTGGGGCGGAGAGGACGCCGGCGTCACCATCGAGAGCGTCGAGTCCCGCTACGACGAAGCGGCCAACGAGCTTCACCTGATCATGCGCGGCAAGACCCGGCTCAGCTGGGTCAACGGGCCGGCGGGCCGGATCATGGCCATTCCCGGCACGGCGCTCGTGCTGCCGACACGCGAGGAACGGCGGGGCGTTCTCGCATCCTTCGCGGATCGACCCTACGCCATCGAACACCCGGTCATGAACCGGTCGGTGGTCAGGGTGGCGCTGCCCCGCGAAGGCCGCGGCTTCCTGCTGGAGGGCGGCGACCAGACCCTCGAGGGCGCCGGCTACCGGCTGGAGCGGAGCGGGCGCCTCGTCGACGGCGTGGCCGAGATCTCCATGACCACCATGACCCTGGCGCCTGAGGTGTCTGCGGCGGACATGGCGGCGGCCCGCACCCGCGCCGAAACGGCCGCGGCCCTGCCGCTGCGCCTGCGGGCCCCGGCGGACTACGCCGCGACGGACGCAGACCGGGCGCGCCGGGAGGCGGGCGACAGCGATGTCGCCGATCTGATCGAGCGCGCCGACCGTCTGTCCGACGTGGGCGACTACGAAGGGGCCCTGGCGCTGCTGGACGCGGCCCTCGAGCGGGAGCCCGAGAACGCCGACGCCCTCAAGGCGCGGGGCGGCGCCCGGTACGCCGCGCGCGACTACGAAGGCGCCCGCGCCGACTATGACCGGGCGGTGGATCTGGACCCGGCCGATCAGGCCGCGGCCGCGGCCCAGGGCATCGTCGCCTATGCGCAGGCCACGTATGACGAGGCGGTGGTGAGCCTCTCGGTGGCCTTGCGCCTCGACCCGGCGGACACCGCGGCGCTGGCCATGCGTGCGGCCGCCTACTACCAGCTTGGCCGGCCGGAACGCGCGCTTGCGGACTATCGCGCCCTGCGGACCGCGGCGCCCGACGACCCCGAGGGCGTCGCCGGCGAACTGAAGTCCCTGATCCGGCTGAACCGGACCGAGGAGGCGCGCACCGTCGTCGCCGGCCGCCTTGAAGAGGACGCCGCCGACGCGACGGCGCTCGACGCCCTCGTGCGCCTGCAGAAGCGGGCCGGGGCGCCCGAGGCGGCTCTGGGTCCCCTCGACGCCGCCCTCGCCGAGGCGCCGCAGTCGATCCGGCTTCTCGGCCTCCGCGGCCGGGTCCGGGCGCTGACCGGCGATGCGGAGGGGGCCCGCGCCGACTTCGCCGCCCTGCGCCAGCTCGGCGTCGGCGATCCCGTGCTCCGGAACGACGTCTGCTGGGTGCAGGCGCTTGAAGCCTTCGACCTGGAGCAGGCCCTGGCGGACTGCGACGTCGCGGTCGCCTCCGGCGAGGCGGCCTTCATCGACAGCCGGGCCATGGTCCTGCTTCAGATGGAGCGCTACGAGGAGGCCCGCGCCGAGTACGAGCGGGCGCTGACGGGCGATCCCGATCTCCCGGCCTCCCTGTTCGGTCGGGGCCTCGCGCGGCGGGCGCTGGGCGACGCCGACGGCGCCGCGGATATCGCCCGCGCCCGGGCCCGGGACGTCGATGTGGCGGAGGACTTCGAGGTCTTCCTCGCGCGCCACCCTGAACTGGCGGACTGACGGGGCTGGCGCGGCGCGCGGGTTTGAGGCATGGCGCAAGGCATGACGGACGCTCTCGATCAACTGCTCGCCGGCTACCGGCGCTTCCGGGAAGGACACTGGGCCGAGGCTCGCGCCGAGTATGAGGCGCTCGCCGCCGACGGCCAGAAGCCGCACACCCTGGTGGTGGCCTGCTCCGACAGCCGCGCCGATCCCGCGCTGATCTTCGACGCCGCCCCCGGCCAGCTGTTCGTGGTGCGCAACGTCGCCAACCTCGTGCCCCCCTACCAGCCGGACGGACAGCTGCACGGCGTCTCCGCGGCGCTGGAGTTCGGGGTCAAGGTGCTCGGCGTCTCGCGCATCGTGGTCATGGGCCACGCCCACTGCGGCGGGGTGAACGCCATGCTGCACGGCGCCCCGGACAGCTGCCGCGACTTCGTGGCGCCCTGGGTCGCCCAGGCCGGACCGGTGGTCCGCATGGTCTGCGAGAGCTTCCCGGCCGAGGAGGCGGGCCGGCTGGCCGAGGAGACCGTGGTCCGCCTGTCGATCGAGAACCTGCGCACCTTCCCGTGGATCGCCGAGCGCGAGGCGGCCGGCGCCCTGACCCTCAGCGGCCTGCACTTCGGCATCGCCGACGGCGTCCTGCGCGCCCTGCAGGGACCCGGACGGTTCCGGCCGCTGGACTGACGGCTCGCTTCATGCAGCGAAGCGTGGCAGATCGGCGTTGAAGCAGGATGACGCCGATGACCCCCGCCCCGCACGCCAATCCGATCCCGAACATCCTCACCGGCCTGCGGCTGGTGGCGGGCGTGGTGATGTTCCTGATCCTCGCCGGCGCGACCGGCGGGGTGCCGATCCTGTCGGCCTACCTCAGCCCCGAGGACCAGTTCGCCCTGTACCGGGCGGCGTTCTGGATCTTCGTGGTCGCCGCCTCCACCGACTGGGTCGACGGCTTCCTCGCCCGGCGGTGGCACGCGACCACCCGCTGGGGCGCCATCCTCGACCCCATCGCCGACAAGGTGCTGGTCACCGGCGCCATCCTGGGCGTCCTGACCTCCGGCTCGGTGCCCCAGATCGCCATCCCCTGCGGCCTGATCCTGTTCCGCGAGTTCGCCGTCTCGGCCCTGCGCGAGACCGTGGCCGGCAAGGTCAAGCTGCCCGTCACCCTGCTGGCCAAGTGGAAGACCACCCTGCAGCTCGTCGCCCTCGGCGCCCAGCTGCTGGCCCGCAACTGGGACGGCTTCGGCTGGGACTTCGAGTACCTCGACGAGTTCCAGCTGTTCGCCGACGTGCTGATCTGGGCCGCCGCCGTGGTCACCGTCTGGACCGGCTGGCAGTACTTCTCCAAGGCGCAGCAGAAGATGCGGCAGCTGTAGTCAAGGGATGAGGGAAGAGGGAACAGGGATGAGAACGCGATGAGAAGGCGGTGACGTCACCCCATCCCTCATCCCTCATCCCTGTTCCCTCATCCCCCACTCCTCGCCTCTCACTCCGCCCCCAGCTCGTCCACCAGCCGCTGCATGCCGTAGACGTCGCGCAGGGCGGTGGTGATCGCCCCCGTGGCCACGATCACCGAGCGGTTGACGTTCCGGTCGTAGCCATAGGCGTTGCGCTGGGTCAGGACGGTGGAGTCGAAGTTGGCCCCGACGATCTCGCCCGCCTCGTTGACCACCGGCGACCCGGAAGAGCCCCCGATGGTGTCCGACGACACAGCCATGTTCAGCACGGTGGCGGGCTCGATCCGGTCCTTCGCCGCCAGCAGCTTCGGAGCCACGTCGAACGGCGGGGCGCCCGTGGCGCGGTCCCAGAGGCCGCCGAAGGTGGTGAAGGCGCCGAAGCGCTGGCCGGGAACGTCGGACCCCTCGATCAGGCCGTAGGTCAGGCGCAGGGTGCCGGTGGCGTCCGGATAGACGCTGTCGCCGTAGGCCTGGAAGCGCAGGGCGGCCAGCTGCTCCGAGGCGCGCGCCGTCGGCGCCTCGACCGTCTCCTCCCACGCGGCCCGGATCGCCCGGGTCTCGTCCTGGATCGACAGCAGGTAGCGGATCATCGGATCGTCCGACGCCTCGACGGCGGCGAGGCCGCCCTCCCACAGCGCCCGGCGCACGGCCGGATCGGCCAGCCGCGAGCCCTCCACCAGCCGGGCCGACAGCTGCTCCGGCGACTCGCGTCCCAGCAGGGCCTGCACCCGCGGATCGTCGACCGTCAGCCACTCGCGCGTCTTCGACAGCCACCACTCCAGCCGCACCTGTTCCAGCGACGGATAGACCGGCCGCTCGGCGAACAGGCCCGACTGCACCGCCGCCAGCCGGCTGTCGGCGTATTCCGGCAGGCGCTCCGCCGACGGCTTCTCCCGCTCCTGCGCCGCCCGCACCAGCGTCCGGGCCCAGCTGAACAGCTGCGACCCGCCGCCGGGAGAGGTGGTGCCCAGACCCGTGCCGCCTTCCAGCAGCGCCATGGCCGGGTAGAGCTCGCGCGCCGCCGGCTGCACCCCGGCCAGCGCGCCCCACGGATCGCCGGCACCGGCGATCGATCCGGCGCGGCGGCGGAAGTCCGCCTCCTGCTCCGCCTTCATGCGCATGAAGCCCGGATCGACCAGCGCCGCCATCCGCCCCCGCCCGCGCTTGTAGGTGTTCTCCAGCCCGACGATCGGGTCCATGGCGATGAAGGCGTTCTCCTCGCTCTCCTCCGAGAAACGGATCAGCCGCCCGCGCAGCTCGGAGGCGATCAGCTGGTCCAGCGGCAGCACCACGTCGCGCAGCGTCATCAGCTGGTCCATGGTCAGCAGGCGCTGGGTCGCGCCCGGGCTGCCGGAGACGAACACCGGCGTCCCCTCGACCGGCCGGCCCGCGTTCCAGGTGAAGTGGGTCGGCGTCGCCACCGGCTGGCCGTCCTCGTACAGCCGGACGAAGGCCGCATCGATGGCGAAGCGCGGGAAGCTGAAGTTGTCGAGATCGCCGCCGAAGGTGGCCGCGCGGTCCTCCGGCGCCCAGGCCAGGCGCACGTCGGTGTAGCGGCGGTAGCGGTACAGCTTGAACTGGCCGCCGCGGTACAGGCTGACCACCTGGCAGCGCATCTTCGGATCGTCGCCGCAGCCCTCCTGCTCGATCCGCCCCGCCTCGGCGTCGCGGGCGCGGGTGAAGGCCTGACCTTCAAGGCCGGCCCCCGCGGCCTGCATGCGGTCGGTCACGTCGACGATTTCCGTCAGGATCTCGGCCGACCCGCCGGGGCACTTCAGCTCCTCCTCGCGGGTCCGGGGCGTGAAGCCCGTCTCGGCGTAGTTGACCGCCTGGGTCGACAGGTTGGCCACGCAGCTGGCGACGCAGTGGTTGTTGGTCAGCACCAGCCCCTCGCCGGACACCAGGCCCGCCGAGCAGCCGCCGAACTTGACCGACGAGAGCCGCACCCGGTCCAGCCACGCCTGGTCGATGTTCGTGCCCAGCGTCTGGTTGGCGCGCGCGATCGGGAAGTTGTCGAAGGTCCACATGCCTTCCTCCGCCCGGGCGCCCGAGGCGGCGGCGAAGGCGAGGACGGCGACGGAGGCGGCGAGGGGAAGGCGCATGCTGGTCTCCTTCCTTCTCCCCGTGCGGGAGAAGGCGTCATGCGGCGCATGACGGCTGAGGGGTTGGCGGGCGAAAGCCGGGTCGGGCCGGACCATGAATGACGAAGGGGCCGCCCGGCAAGTCCGGAGCGGCCCCTCATCCGGCCCGCCGGGGCGGACCTCCGTTCCCCGCCGGGGGGAGCCGGTTACTCCGCGCCCAGCTCCTCCAGCAGGCGCGGCTGCGGATAGACGGTGCGCAGCGCCTCGGTGATCGCCGCGGTCGAGACCGAGACGGTGCGGTTCAGGTCGCCGTCGTAGCCGAAGGCCCCGCCCAGCGAGTGGATGTTGCCGTCGAAGGCGGCCCCGATCACCTCGCCCTCGGCGTTGACCACCGGCGAGCCCGAGTTGCCGCCGATGATGTCGTTGGTCGAGACGAAGTCGTAGACGACCTCCTTGTTGATCCGGTCCTCCGCCGCGGCGAAGCGCGGCGCCAGGTCGAACGGCTCGGACCCGGTGGCCCGCTCGTAGAGCCCGCCGAAGTAGGTGAACGGCGGCACCGTAACGCCGCGGTAGGTCCAGCCCTGCACCTGGCCGTACGACAGCCGCAGGCTGAAGGTGGCGTCCGGATACAGGTTGGTGCCGTAGACGGCGAAGCGGGCCTGGGCGACCTTTTCGGCGGCCCGGGCGGTGGGGGCGTTGACCTCGGCGGCCCAGCGGTCGCCGATGGCCTTGGCCGCGTCGTCATTGGCGATCACGAAGGCCAGCAGCGGATCGGCCGAGGCCAGCTGTTCCGGAGTCATCGACAGGGCCTGCGCCCGAAAGGCCGGGTCGGCCAGCTTCGTCCCCTCGATCAGCCGCTCCGCCAGCGCTTCCGGGCTCTCGCGACCCAGCAGGCGCTTCACGTCGGGATTGTCGACGGTCAGGTACTCGCGGGTCTTCGACAGCCAGTAGCGCAGCCGCAGCTCCTCGATGTCGGTGGCGATCGGCACGTTCTCGGACAGGGCGGCGGTCAGCTGGGCGCGGCGCGCCTCGGTCATCTCGCCGCTCTTCGCCGCGCGGACGATGGCCCGGGCGTACTGGTACAGCTGCGAGCCGCCGCCGGCCGCCTGCTCCAGCTGGCGATAGGGCAGGTAGAGCTCCCGCGCGACGTTCTGCACCCGCTCGAGATCGGCCCACGGATCGCCGATCTGCTGCACCAGCGCCGGATCGGCGGCGACCCGGGCGCGCAGCTCCTGCTCCTGTTCGCGCTTCATGGACATGAAGGCCGGATCGGTCAGCGCCGACTGCTGGCCGTAGTAGACCTTGAAGCTGTTCTCGAGCCCGAAGATCGGATCGAACGACAGCCGCTTGGCCTCCTCGCCGGTCAGCGAGTACTCCAGCAGCCGCCCGCGCAGCTCCGAGGCCTGCAGCAGGGTGACCGGCAGCTGCTGGTCGCGCAGCCGCTCCAGCTGGCTCATGGTCAGCAGGCGCGAGGTGGAGCCGGGATTGCCGACCACGAAGGTGACGTCGCCCTCTTCCGGCGCCGCCGGATTCCACTTCAGGTGATTGGGGGTCTCGACCGGGCGGCCGTTCTCGTAGGCGCGCAGGAAGCCGGCGTCGAGCGCGTAGCGGGGGAAGTTGAAGTTGTCCGGATCGCCGCCGAAGAAGGCCGCCTGCTGTTCCGGCGCGAACACCAGCCGGACGTCGTCGTACTTGCGGAACTTGTACAGGGCGTAGCGGCCGCCGCGGTAGAAGCTGATCACCTGGCAGTTGAACTTCGGGTCGCCGGCGCAGGCTTCCTGCTGGATGCGGTTGATCTCCTCGGACCGGGCCGTGTTGAAGGCGGCGCCCTCGAGGCCCTGGCCGGCGCCCTGCACCCGGTCGGTGACGTCGACGATCTCGGTCAGCACCTCGGCCGTCTGGCCGGGGCAGCGGCGCTCCTCCTCGCGGGTCGCCGTCATCCAGCCGTTCTTCACATAGTCGTTCTCCGGCGACGACAGGTCCTGCACGCAGCCGACCACGCAGTGCCAGTTGGTCAGGATCAGCCCCTCGTCCGAGACGAACGAGGCCGAGCAGCCCTGCAGCCGCACCGCGGCGTTGCGCACCCGGTCCAGCCAGGCCTGGTCGATGTTGGTGCCGTACTTCTCGTTGACCGTGCGGATCGGGAAGTTGTCGAAGGTCCACATGCCCTCGTCGGCCTTCGCCGGCGAGGGGGCCAGCACGGCCATGGCGCCGGCGACGACGGCGATGGAGGCGGTCGCCGAAATGGCGGCGCGCAGCGAACGGTACAGCATCCTGGAGTCTCCCTGGTCGGCCTGTCGCCGGGTCTGTTGCGGATACCTAGACCCGGCGGGGCGGCGCCGTCCACGCCTTCGACGCCCCCGTGGCGTACCGTCGCTCGCCTTACCCCGATTTAACTTGGCCCCGGCGAGCGGCGTCGTCAGATAACGCCATCGCCGGGGGCCGATCCTTTCATGTCGCTTGCACTTTCCACCCTGCTGTACGAGTGGCGCCGCTACATGGCGGCGGTCATGGCCCTGGCCCTGTCCGGGCTGCTGGTGCTGGCCATGACCGGCGTGTTCATCGGCATCGGCAAGAGCTTCACCGCCCAGATCGAGCGGTCGCGCGCCGACATCATCATCATGCAGCCGGGCGCCACCAGCCTGATGGGCGGGCCGTCCGGCGTGCCCCGCCGCTTCATCCCGCTGGCCTACAACAACCCGGCGGTGGTCGAGGTGCAGCCGCTCGACGGCGCCGGCGGCGCCTTCCAGAGCGTCAAGAACTACGACCCGACCCTGTCCCAGGCCGAACGCGCCAAGCAGCGCGCGCCGCGACAGGAGTTCGTCCAGACGACGATCATCGACACCACCCCCGACGCGGTGACCATCCCGGTCGACTACTCCCAGGAGCTGGTCGACGCCCTGCGGCAGCCCTACACCATCGCCGTCGACGAGACGGCGCTGCCCAAGCTCGGCGTGAAGCTGGGCGACAAGGCGCTCTACAACGGCCAGACGGTCACCGTCGTGGGCGTCACCCGCGGCTATCCGAACATGATGCAGGCGCAGATCGTGATGTCGCGCGACACCCTGCGCATGGTCGGCCAGGCCGACACCGGACCGCGGGTCGGGCCGCTGATGGTCAAGCTGCGCGACCCGGCGCAGGCTCCGCGGGTGGCCGAGGAGCTCAACGCCCAGGGCAACGGTCAGTGGAAGGCCTGGACCCGGCAGCAGCTGGCCGACGCCAACGCCGGCGCCATGTTCGAGGAAGGCATCCTCGTGATCATCATCGGCGGGTGCGTGGTGCTCGGCACCATCATCGGCGTGGCCATCACCTGGCAGACCCTGCGCGGCGCCATCATGGCCAACATCAAGGAGTTCGCCTCCCTGCGGGCGCTCGGCGTCGGCATGGGCTCGCTGCGCCGCATCGTCATGGAGCTGAGCTTCTGGGTCGGCTGCGTCGGCGTCATCGCGGCCATCGTGCTCACCTGGCTGGTCCAGTTGCTGGCCGCCGCCAACGCCGTGATCATCGCCCTGCCGCCGCTGCTGCTGATCATCGTCGGCGGCGGGCTGGTGGTGATCGCCATGCTGTCGGGCCTCCTGTCGCTCGGCGTCCTCAAGAACAGCCAGCCGGCGGACCTTCTGCGATGATGACGACAAAGGTGCACGGCAAGCACGGCGACTTCGCCATCGAGGCCAAGGGCCTGGTGAAGCGCTTCAAGTCCGGCAAGGGCTTCATCGAGGTGCTCAAGCGGGTCGACTTCGACGCCCGCCACGGCGACCTCACCATGGTCATGGGTCCGTCCGGCTCCGGCAAGTCGACGCTCATCGCCGCCCTCTCCGGCCTGCTCCGGCCCGAGGAAGGCCGCGTCGACACGCTCGACGTCGACAATCTGTGGAAGCTGTCCTCCGGCCGCATCGACCGGTTCCGCCTCGACCACTGCGGCTTCATCTTCCAGGGCTTCAACCTGTTCCCGGCGCTCAGCGCCCTGCAGCAGGTCGAGGTCGTGCTGAAGTTCCAGGGACTGTCGAAGAAGGACGCCACCCGCCGGGCCACGATCGCGCTCGAGGAGGTCGGCCTCGGCCACCGCCTCCACCAGCGGCCCTCGGCCCTGTCGGGCGGCGAGAAGCAGCGCGTGGCGATCGCCCGCGCCCTCGCCAAGGACCCCCAGATCCTGTTCGCCGACGAACCGACCTCGGCCCTCGACGGCGAGAACGGCCAGGTGGTGATCCGCCTGCTCCGCCGCGCCGCCACCGAGCACGGCGCAGCGGTGATCTGCGTCACCCACGACCCGCGCCTCGAGGCCTGGGCCGACCGCGTCATCCACATCGAGGACGGCGTGATCATCGACGACCAGCGCCGCACGCCCAATCCCGACGCCACCCTGGCGTCCCACTAGACCGCCTTCCGGGGACACTCACACAATGCCCGCCTTCCTGAAAAACAAATGGCTATGGATCGGCGTCGCGCTGATCGTGGTCCTGGTCGTGGCCTTCAACGTCATGTCCAGCAACGCCGCGAAGAAGAAGGCGGCCGACGAGAAGGCCCAGGCCGACGCGCGCGTCGAGTCGCCCTACGCCGCGATCGCCAACGGCAAGGTCGACATCGAGGGCGGCATCATCCAGATCGCCGCGCGTCGCGGCGGGGTCGTGCGCGAGGTGCTGGTGCAGGAGGGCGACCGCGTCGTCGCCGGCCAGATCCTCGCCCGCCAGGAGGACGACGAGCCGCGTCTGGCGCTGCAGCGCGCACGCGCCGAGGTCGCCCAGGCGGAAAGCCAGCTGCGCCAGATCCAGGTCGACATCAACACGGCCCGCCGCGAGTACGACCGGCTCCAGCGCCTGGTCGACACCAACTTCGTCGCGGCCCAGCGCCTCGACCAGGCCCGCGACGAGATCGCGGCGGCCGAGGCCCGGCTGGCGGCCCAGCAGGCGGCGATCCAGACCGCCCGGGCGCGGATGTCCGAAGCCGAGTACAACGTCGAGCTCACCGTGATCCGCTCGCCCGCCGACGGCCGCATCGTGCGCCGCTACGCCAACCCCGGCGCCGGCGCCTCGACCCTGAACGTGTCGAACATGTTCGACCTCGAGCCCGACGCCCCGCGCATCGCGCGCGCCGAGATCGTCGAGTCGGACATCCCGAACGTCACCGTCGGCCAGGCCGTGGAGATCACCCCCGAGGGCGATCCGTCCAAGGTCTACGTCGGGACGGTGCTGCGCCGCGCCGCGGTCTTCGGCGCCCGCAAGCTGGCCTCGGACGACCCGTCGCAGCGCTCGGACGAACGCGTGGTCGAGGTGGTCGTGACCGCCGGCGATGCGCCCCTGCTGATCGGCCAGCGCGTGCTGGTGAAGTTCATGAAGCCGGGTGAAACGGCCGGCGCGCCGCGCACCACCGCCGCCGGCGTTCCCCCCGCCCGCGCCATGCGCCAGCCGGCGCGTCAGGCGGGCTGATCGGGACCCGGGGCGAGGCGCGCCGTCGCCCCGGCTTCGGCCTTCAGCCAGCGAAGCGTCTCCCGCACCGCCCGGCCGCCGGCCGGGTCGGTGCGGATCGCCGCCAGCAGCCCGCCGTCCGGGACGAAGCCGGCCGGCGCGGCCAGTCGGCCGGCGGCCACGTCGTCCGCGACGACGATCCACGGCAACACCGCCGCGCCCAGTCCGGCGACGGCCGCGTCGAGCACGAAGTGCAGGTGGGCCAGGGTGCGGACGGGCCCCGCCGGCGCTGACCCGCCGCTCGCCTCAACCCAGTCGCGCCAGCCGCCCGGATGGGTGCGGGCGGTCAGGCGCGGAGCCCGCTCCAGATCGCCGCCGGCGAGCTCCGGGGCGCACACGAGCCCGACCCGGTTCTCGACCAGCGGCTCGACGCCCGGCCCCGCGGCCTCGACCCCGTCGATCAGCCGGATCGCCAGATCCACGTCGCGCCGGCGGGTCTCGGCCGGACCGAGGTCGGTCAGGTGCAGCGTCACCCCCGGACAGGCCCGCTCGAACGAAGCCAGACGCGGGATCAGCCACTTGACCGCCAGGCTCGGGTGGATCGCCAGATGGACCTCGGTCGTCTCGCGCACCCCGCGCACGGCCTCCGACAGGGCGTCGAAGCCGGCGCCGAGGCCCGCCAGCAGGGCGCGGCCGCGGGCGGTCAGCCGCAGCTGATGTCTCGGCCCCTCGAACAGCCGCACCCCCAGTTGCGCCTCCAGCGCCTTCACCTGCCGGCTGACCGCGCTGTGGGTGACGTTCAGCTCCGCCGCCGCCCGCGTCGCCGAGCCGGTGCGCCCCATGGCTTCGAAGGCCCGCAGGGCGTTCAGCGAGGGCAGCGGGGCGCGGGCTGTGAGATTTTCGAACATTCCTCCCTCGATATGTCGCTTTCCGGGGCGCGGCAAATCCGTCACCCGGCCTCATGTCGCTCCGTTCCCGTCTCGTCGTCCCGGTGCTCGGCCTCGGCCAGACCGTCGCCTTCGCCTCCAGCTACTACCTGCTGGGCGTCCTCGCCGATCCGATGGCGCGCGGTCTCGGCCTGCCGCCGGCGCGCCTGTTCGCGGCCCTGTCCGTCGCCTTCCTGATCTCGGCGGCGCTGACGCCGGCGGCCGGTCGATGGATCGAGCGGCGCGGCGGCCGGCGCGCGCTGCTCGGGTCGCACCTCGCCTTCGCCGCGGCCCTGCTGGTCATGGCCGCGGCGCCCCACCCGGCGATCGGCCTCGTCGGCGTCGCCGCCCTCGGCGTCGGCATGGGCGTCGGCCTGTACGGCACCGCCTTCGCGGTGCTGGTCGAGATCCACGGCGCCGCCGCCCGCCGGCCGATCACCGCCGTCTCCCTGCTCGGGGCCCTGGGCGGCGGCCTCGGCTGGCCGGTCACCCGGCTGGCGGTCGAGGCGGGCGACTGGCGCGCCGCCTGCCTGCTGTGGGCGGCGCTGCATCTCCTGCTCTGCCTGCCGCTGGTCGCCGCCGTGCTGCCGCGCCGACGGCCGCAGGACGCCCCCGACGCCCCGACCGGCGCGCCGGTCCGCTGGGACGGTCCGATGATCCGCATTGCGGCGATCTTCGCCGGGGCGTGGACGGTGGCGACGGCGATGGGCGCGCACCTGCCGCGTCTGCTCGCCGACCTCGGCATGGCGCCGGCGCACGCCGCCTGGGCCGCCGGACTGATGGCCGCCAGCGCCATCGCCGCCCGGCTGTTCGACCTGGTCGTCCTGCACCGCGCCCATCCGGTGCTGACGGTGCGGATCGCCTGCCTGTTCCACCCGCTCGGCGCGGCGCTGGCCGTGTCCGGCGGCGGCCGGCTGGCGGCCTTGCTGGCGGTCGGGCAGGGGGCCGGCAACGGCCTGCTGTCAGTGGCCTCCGGCGTCCTGCCCCTGCATGTCTTCGGTCCGGACCGCTACGCCGTCCGCCAGGCCATGGTCCTGACGCCGGCGCGCTATCTCCAGGCCCTGGCGCCCGCGGCCTGGGCGGTGGCCATGGACGTCTCGGCCGGCTTCGCCCTGGCGGCGTCGAGCCTCGTCTGCCTGGCCATGGGCGCGCTGACCCTCGGCCTCGTCCCTAGGTCCCGCTGAACCCCGGGACGCGCTTGTCCAGCGCCGCCGCCACGCCCTCGGCGTGGTCGTCGGTCAGGTGCGCCAGCGCCTGAATGGCGGCCGACATCTCCAGCATCTGGTCGAAATTCATGTCGCGGCCCTGGCGCAGCAGGGCCTTGGCCATGCGCAGGGCCTGCGGCGCGTGGGCGGCGACCCGGCCGGCGGTGGTCAGGGCCTCGGCCATCAGCGCCTCCGGCGCCACCACGTGATTGACCAGCCCCCAGCGCTCCGCCGTCGCGGCGTCGATGGTCTCGCCGGTGAACAGCATCTCGGCGGCGCGCGCGTAGCCGATGTTGCGCGGCAGCAGCCACGAACCGCCGTCGCCGGGGATGATCCCCAGCTTCAGGAAGGGCACGCCGAAGCGGGCGTCGCTGGCCGCGATGCGGATGTCGGCGAGCCCGGCGATGTCGCAGCCCAGGCCCATGGCCGCCCCGTTCACCGCCGCGATCAGCGGGACCTCGAGCCCGTAGAGCGACCGGACGATCCGGTGCACCACGCGCCGATAGCGCTCGCGGATCTCCGCGCCGGAGCCCTCGAACAGGTCGCGCCGCTCGCGCATGGCCTTCAGGTCGCCCCCGGCGGAAAAGGCCCGACCGGCGCCGGTCAGCACCACGCAGCGCACCGCCGGATCGCCGTTCACCGCCGCGCAGGCCTCGGCGAAGGCCTCGCCGTCCTGGAGGTCGGGCAGGGCGTTCAGCCGCTCGGCCCGGTCGAGGGTCCAGATTTCGACGGCGTCGCGTCGCTCGCGCACGATCAGGGTCATGACCGGACAGTGCCGCATCCCGGCGGCGGGCACAATTGCGTCCGGAAACGACGAAGCCCCGGCCTTGCGGCCGGGGCTCCATCGCTTGCGGCGGGGGCGCGCCCTAGCGGCGCACCCTGTCCAGCCGGATCGGCTCGAAGTTGGACGGGTGGCTGACCACGCGGTCGCCCGCCCCGTTCGTCTGCTTCGTGTTCACCAGCATCCCGCCCCAGAGGGCGAAGGACAGCATGGCATGCTGGAGGTTCCGGGTGTTCTCGTTCATCTCTGATGTCTCCTTTCGCTGAACGATGAAAAGAGACACGTCGTGCTCGCAGGGGTTCTCACCCTCTCAGTCGTTTCGCGTCATCCTCAACCTGGGCCAATCCAACGGGGAATGCAAGTTTTCGCTCCGCTACCGGACCATTTTTCGCACTGATGTCATCAAAACCGCCACAGCCGCCCCGCGCCATCGCCACCCCCTGCGTCCAGGTCTGCATCGTCGACGGCGCGACGGGCCTCTGCCTCGGCTGCCACCGCACCCTGCCGGAGATCGGCGGCTGGAGCCGCTTCACCGACGCCGAACGGGCGGCGATCATGGCGGAGCTGCCGCGGCGGGCGGCGAAGGGGAAAGAGGGATGAGGGATGAGGGATGAGGGAGTAGGGAGCAGAGAGCAGGGAGCAGGGAGTAGGGCGTGGGGATCAGCGCTCCTCCCCTCGGCGAGGCGACGAGTCCGCACCCTCGCCCCCATCCCTCATCCCTCATCCCTCATCCCTCATCCCTAGTCCCTAATCCCTACTCCCTACTCCCCCTCATTAACCTCCCCCCAACCACGCTCCTTCACCGCATTCCAACCGCCCCCGTGCGACATCGCCGGCATGCGCTTCGACCTGTCCTCGCTCGGGGTCCTGTCCCTCGCCGTCGCCTCCTCCCTCACCGTGCTGTGGTGGATGGACATGGGCGGGGTGCGGGGAGTCGCCCATGCGGCCGGGACCGCGGGCGTCGCCCGGGTGGCGCGCGCCGCCGACGGCCACTACTGGGCCGACGCCCTCGTCGAGGGCCGGCCGGTCCGCCTGATGGTCGACACCGGCGCCAGCCGGGTGATCCTGACCCGCGCCGACGCCGCCCGCCTCGGGGTGGAGCCGGCGGCGGACGCCTTCTCCACCACCCTCGCGACCGCCGCGGGACCGGTCGGCGCCGCCCCTGTCCGGCTGCGCTCGGTGGCCGTCGCCGGCGTCGCCCTCGACGGGGTCGACGCCCTCGTGGTCGACCGCGGCCTGCCGCACTCCCTGCTGGGCATGAGCTACCTCGGCCGCCTCTCCGCCTTCACCGCCACCCCCACGCGCCTGACGCTGGAGGGGTAGGGGAGGATCAGGGATGAGGGATGAGGGCCAGGGCTGCAGGCGGCCGCCGGACGTGAGCGCCGCGCACCCCGCTGGCTCGTCGGTCCTCATCCCTCATCCCTCATCCCTCGTCCCTACAAAGCCTTCACCACCACCAGCGCCGCCGTGATCAGCAGGTAGATCGCGAACGACCGCCGCAGCACCTTGCGGTCCAGCCGGTGCGCCAGCTTCGCCCCCCAAGGCGCCACCGCCGTGGTCAGCACCGCCATCACCACCGCGCCCGGGACGTTGACGTAGCCCAGCGACAGCGGCGGCCGTCCCGCCGCCGCCCAGCCGAACACGACGAAGCCGAGGGTCGCGGCCGTCCCGATGGCCACCCCGAAGCCCGAGGCCGTGGCCACCGCCTGATGGATCGGCCGCCCGCACAGGGTCAGCAACATGCCGCCGAAGCTGCCGCCGCCGATGCCCATCATCGCCGACAGGCCGCCGATCGCCGTCCCGAGCCCGCGTCGCGCCCAGCCGGTCGGCAGGCTCCGCCACGGCGCCCAGCCCTCGCGCATCAGCCCCAACTGCGCGGCCACCGCCGCCAGACAGACGCCGTAGACCAGCGCCAGCCCCTCCATCGAGGTCACGCCGGCGACCGCGGCTCCGGCGACAGCGCCTGCGCCCACCCACGGCGTCCACGTCTTCAGCACCGTCTCGTCCACGGCTCCATGCGCCCGGTGCGCCCGCAGCGAGCGCCACGAGGTGGCGACGATGGTCAGCAGCGAGGTGCCGATGGCCACGTGCAGGTTGCTCTCGCCCCCGACCCCCAGCACCTCGAAGGCGTAGAACACCGCCGGCACGATCACCGTCCCGCCGCCGACCCCGAACAGGCCGGCGATCAGCCCGCCGAACAGCCCCGCCGCCGTCAGGGCGGCCAGCAGCATCACGATCTCGTTCAGGGGCAGGGCGGTCATGAGCCAGCTCTAACCGAGGCGACCTTCACCGTCTCCTCCCCCGTCGCGCAGCGATGGGGAGGGGGACCATCCGGAGCCGCAGGCGAAGGATGGGGAGAGGTGGAAGGAGGGCAGGCTTGCAAGGCGCCCGGGATCGGGCTCCTCTGGCGCTCGAGGGAGCCGCCATGACGGAACACCACGACGAGGCCGCAGCCGCCGCGCCCCCCGCCGGCGCCCGCTGGCGGTTGATCGGCCCCGGCGTCGTCGCCGCCGCCACCGGCGTTGGCGCCGGGGACCTGGTCGCCACCTTGGTGGCCGGATCGAAGTTCGGCTACGCCCTGCTGTGGGCGGCGGTGATCGGAACCCTGCTCAAGATCTCACTGGCCGAGGCCGTCGGCCGCTGGTCGCTGGCCTCCGGCCGGACCATCTTCGAGGGCTGGTCCAGCCTCGGTCCGGGCTGGTTCGGCGGCCGGCTCAACTGGGCCAGCGCCTATTTCGGCGTCTATGTGGTGCTGTGGGGCTTCGTCTACGGCGCCACCGCCATGACCGCCTCGGCCCTGCCCCTGGCGGCCCTCCTCGACCGCACCCCGCTGGCGCTCGACCTCAAGGCCTGGGCGATGATCCTCGGCGTGCTGGGCCTGATCCTCGTCTGGTTCAACCGCTATCCGCTGTTCGAGAAGCTGATGACCGGCCTCGTCGGCGTGATGTTCGTCACCGTGGTCGGGCTGGCGGTGATCGTGGCGCCGGATCTCCCCGCCCTCGCCCGGGGCCTCGTCCCGAGCCTCCCGCCGGGCGCCGCCTACTACACCCTCGGCCTGATCGGCGGGGTCGGCGGCACCATCACCCTGGCGGCCTACGGCTACTGGATCGGCCAGAAGGGCTGGCGCGGTCCGGCCTGGATGCGCGTGATGCGGCTGGACAACCGGATCGGCTACGCCGTCACCGGCGTGTTCGTCATCGCCATGCTCATCGTCGGCGCCGAGCTGCTCCATGCCTCGAACATCGCCCTGGCCGGCGGCGACCGCGGCCTGCTCGACCTCGACGGCGTGCTGCGCGAGCGCTTCGGCGACGCCGTGGGCGTGCTGTTTCTCGTCGGCTTCTTCGCGGCCAGCTTCTCGTCCCTGATCGGCGTCTGGCACGGCGTCGGCCTGATGTTCGCCGACTTCTGGGGCCACGTCCGCCACGGCCCCGGGCGAGCGGGAGCCGCCGGCGAAGGCAGCCCGGCCTTCCGCGGCTACCTGCTGTGGCTGACCTTCCCGCCGATGCTGCTGCTGTTCATGGACCGGCCGTTCGGCCTGATCGTCGCCTACGGCGCGCTCGGCGCGGTCTTCATGCCCTTCCTCGCCTTCACCCTGCTGTGGCTGCTCAACTCCGGCCGCACGCCGCCCGAATGGCGCAGCCGCGGGCTGTCCAACACCATGCTCGTCGCCGGCGGCCTGCTGTTCTGCGTTCTCGCCGGGCGGGAGCTGACGGGCCTGTTCGGCTAGATCAGCAGCGCCCCCTCGTGGCGCAGCAGCCAGGTCTTGCGCTCCAGGCCGCCGCCGAAGCCGACCATGGCCCCGTCCGCGCCGACCACGCGGTGGCAGGGCAGCACCAGCGGGATGGGATTGCGGTTCAGCGCCACGCCGGCGGCCTGCGCCGCGCCCGGCTCGCCGGCCCGTTTCGCCATCTCGCCATAGCTGATGGTCACGCCCGCCGGGATCTCCGCCAGCGCCCGCCACACCCGCAGCTGGAAGCCGTCGCCCGCGGCCGCGCCGTCGAGCGACCATGCGATCCGCGCCAGCGCCCCCGCCTCGCCGGCGAAATAGGCCTCGAGCGCCGCCCGGACCGGTTCCGGCGCCGGACCCGTGTCGCGTTCGGCGGCCGGCCAGACCCGCCGCATCGCCCGCTCCAGACCATCCGCGAAACTCGCCCCTCGCACGCGTCCGTCGGGATCACAGGCGAGCGCGATCGGCCCGATCGGCGAGGGCAGGGAACACAGGGTCAGGCGCTTCGGCGCGTCAGGACTCATGGCTTCAGTGTACCCCGCGCGCTCGCCTCCGTGCGCGCGGTTTCCGGACGCCGGCCCCCGCCCGCCGGAACCGCAGCGCGGCTGAACGCGCTCCACGGCCATGCTTAGCCTCGCCGACATCGATCAGGGTCAACTGTTCCGCGTCGGCGGCTCGACGGTCACCGTGGGCGGGGTGGTCGCCGGCCTCGCTGTCTTCCTCGTCGCCTGGCTGGCGTCCAGACTGGTCAGCCGGGCCCTGTGCCGCCTGCGCGACCGGTCGAACCGCAGCGCCGCCGCCCTCTACCTGCTGGAGAAGCTGTCCAGCTACGGCCTCGTCATCATCGGCGCCGTCGCCGGGCTCTCGGCCGCCGGCCTCGACCTGTCCTCCCTGACCATCTTCGCCGGCGCGATCGGCATCGGCGTCGGCCTCGGCCTGCAGGGGGTGGTCAAGGAGTTCGTCTCCGGCATCTTCCTGATCTTCGACCGCATGGTCGGGGTCGGCGACTATGTCGAGCTCGACGGCGGCGTGCGCGGGGTGGTGGCCGAGATCGGCCCGCGCGCCACCCGCATCCGCTCCAACGACAACATCAACATCGTCGTCCCCAACTCCTCCCTCATCGAGGGGCGGGTGACCAACTGGACCCTCAAGGGCGACACCCGGCGCATCCACATCCCCTTCGCCGTGGCCTACGGCGCCGACCGCAGCCAGGTCCGCGAGGCGGTGCTCGCCGCCGCCCGCGCCAGCCCCTTCACCCTGCCGGAGACGGAGTCGCGCCGGAGCCAGGTCTGGCTGGTCGGCTTCGGCGAGAGCGGCCTCGACTTCGAGCTGCTGGTCTGGCCGACCCAGGAGGCGGTCAAGCGCCCGGCGGCCATGCACGCCGCCTACACCTGGGCCATCGCCGACGCCCTCGAGCAGGCCGGCATCGAGATCCCCTTCCCGCAGACCGACCTGCGCCTGCGCAGCGTGTTCGGCCGCGAGGGCGACGACGCGCTCAGCGCGCTCGGCCTCCGCCACGCCGGCGAGACGCAGCGTCCGCCCGCCGCCGGCCCCGGCGAGGCCCGGCCCCAGCCGAAGGCCCCGCCCGTCAACGACGCGGCCGAGGACGTCATGTCGTCGCCCGATCCGCGCGAGGCCGAGGAGCCGCCGGCCGAGGGCCCCGCGCCCGCCCGCTGAGCGCCCGCTCCCGCCACCGGCTGTCAGCAGCCTGCGGCGCGGCCGCGCGTTCACTGGCGGTCCGCCCCTCCGCCGCCTAGATTGCGTTCATGAACCGTTCCAGTTCGCCGAAAGGCTCCGCGCCGCGCACGCAGAAGCCCGTCCACGTGCCCGGCCAGTTCGCCGAGGCCCCGGCCGCCTTCCTGCGCGACGACGAAGGCCGCGCCCCCCGGGGGGCGGCGAAGACGCCGCACATGCCGATGTTCGCTCCGGTGACGGGCCCGCGCCTGACGCCGGAGGAGGCCCCCGGCGCGCCGGCCGACTGGAAGCCGCACCGCCCCGACCGCCCGGACCAGCGCCGGCGCATCCCCTTCCGGCTGGAGACGAAATACACCCCGGCCGGCGACCAGCCCGCCGCCATCGCCGAACTGGTCGCCCAGGCGGGGGAGGGCGAACGCGACCAGGTCCTGCTCGGCGTCACCGGCTCGGGCAAGACCTTCACCATGGCCAAGGTCATCGAGCAGACCCAGCGCCCGGCCCTGATCCTCGCCCCCAACAAGACCCTCGCCGCCCAGCTCTACAGCGAGTTCAAGTCCTTCTTCCCGGACAATGCGGTCGAGTATTTCGTCTCGTACTACGACTACTATCAACCCGAAGCTTATGTCCCGAGAACAGACACTTACATCGAAAAGGACTCATCGATAAACGAGCAGATCGACCGCATGCGCCACTCGGCGACGCGGGCGATCCTGGAGCGGGACGACGTCATCGTGGTGGCCAGCGTCAGCTGCATCTACGGCATCGGCTCGGTCGAGACCTACACCGCCATGACCTTCAGCCTGAAGGTCGGCGACCAGATCGACGAGGCCAAGCTGCGCGCCGACCTGATCGCCCTGCAGTACAAGCGCAACGACGTCCATTTCGAGCGCGGCATGTTCCGCAAGCGCGGCGACGTCATCGAGATCTTCCCGGTCCACCTGGAGGACCGCGCCTGGCGCATCTCCCTGTTCGGCGACGAGGTGGAGGCGATCCAGGAGTTCGACCCCCTCACCGGCCGGAAGACCGCCGACCTGACCGAGGTCACCGTCTACGCCGCCAGCCACTACGTCACCCCGCGCCCGACACTCAACCAGGCCATCAACGGCATCAAGGCCGAGCTGAAGGAGACGCTCGACTGGATGGTCGAGAACGGCAAGCTGCTGGAGGCCCAGCGGCTGGAGCAGCGCACCCGCTTCGACCTCGAGATGATGGAGGCCACCGGCTCCTGCGCCGGCATCGAGAACTACAGCCGCTGGCTGACCGGCCGCGCCCCCGGCGAGCCGCCGCCGACCTTCTTCGAATACATCCCCGACAACGCCCTGCTGTTCGTCGACGAGAGCCACGTCACCGTCGGCCAGATCGGCGGCATGTACCGCGGCGACTACCGCCGCAAGTCGACCCTGGCCGAGTACGGCTTCCGCCTGCCCAGCTGCATCGACAACCGCCCGCTCAAGTTCGACGAGTGGGACGCCATGCGCCCCCAGACCGTCCACGTCTCGGCCACCCCCGGCCAGTGGGAGATGGAGCGCGCCGGCGGCGTCTTCGTCGAACAGGTCATCCGCCCCACCGGCCTGATCGACCCCCCGGTCGAGATCCGCCCCGTCTCCGGCGCCGCCCGCAACCAGGTCGACGACGTCATCGACGAGGTGAAGGCCGTCGCCCGCGCCGGCTACCGCTCCCTGGTCACCGTCCTGACCAAGAAGATGGCCGAGGACCTGACCGAATACATGCACGAGCAGGGCGTGCGCGTCCGCTACATGCACTCCGACGTCGACACCCTCGAGCGCATCGAGATCCTGCGCGACCTGCGCCTCGGCAGTTTCGACGTGCTGATCGGCATCAACCTGCTGCGCGAGGGCCTCGACATCCCCGAGTGCGGCCTGGTGGCCATCCTCGACGCCGACAAGGAGGGCTTCCTGCGCTCCGAGACCAGCCTGATCCAGACCATCGGCCGCGCCGCCCGCAACGTCGACGGCCGCGTCATCCTCTACGCCGACCGCATGACCGGCTCGATGGAGCGCGCCATCGCCGAGACCAACCGCCGCCGCGAGAAGCAGATCGAATACAACACCGCCCACGGCATCACCCCGGAGTCGGTCAAGCGCGACATCAAGGAGATCCTCGCCAGCCCCTACGAGAGCCGCGAGCTCGACCGCCTCACCGCCCCCGGCGTCAGGGACGAGAGCAAGCCCTTCGTCGGAACCAACTTCCAGGCCGCCCTCAAGGACCTCGAAGGCCGCATGCGCGAGGCCGCCGCCAACCTCGAGTTCGAGGAGGCCGCCCGCCTGCGCGACGAGATCAAGCGCATGAAGCTGATGGACCTCGAGTTCGCCAACGACATCATGACGGCGGAGGGCCAGGCGGTGGACAAGGAGGCGCCGAAGCGGGATCGGGCGGCGGCGCGGGCGGAGAGGGCGGCGGCGTTCAGGAAGGGGCGGTAGGGGGCACCGGGAAGCGATGGAGGAGAGGCGACAGCGTGGCCGAGGAGCACTCGGAGGGACACAGCGCCATAGCTAGGTCAACCGCATTCCCCTAGGGCGATCACTCCCCTATGCTCCCGCAGATCGCGAACTGGGGGAGAGTCCGTGAGGCCCTTTTTATCTCACAGCAGCCTGGACAAGGGTTTCGTGTCTGAAGTGGCTGCGTTTCTTGGGCGGTCACGAGTCATATTCGACGCGTATGAATTCGCCGCAGGTGACGACCTTAGTGCAGCGATCCATAGAGGCTTAGACCGGTCCGACCTGTTCGTCTTGTTCGCTAGCAGAGCTGCACTGGCTTCGGAGTGGGTCAGGATCGAGATTGATCGTGCTGCGGTAGACTTGATCTCTGGAGCAATTGGGAAGGTTGTCTGCTTCCTGCTCGACGATGACCTCACCGTGGACGACATTCCCGAGTGGATGAAAAGTGCTCTCGTTGTGAGCCCGCATAACGCGAGGTTTGCCGCGTTGGATATCCGTCGCATGCTCTCGGAGCAGCAGTCCAAAAGGCGGCCCCGACTCTTCCTGGGTCGCGCCAAGGCGATGGAGGAGGCGTCAGATGCCATCGCAGATGAGACTCGCCCCTTGGTTGTCAATGGACTCCCTGGGGTGGGGCGCAGGACCTTCTTGGCAGAGTTGGCGAGAAACCAGCTCTCTTATGCGAATAGCGTTGTAGTTGAGTTAAAGTCTGGAGACGAGCTACCGGAAGTCTTGGTCTATCTTCACGATGCGCTTGGCTTCATACGCCCCGCCGAGGCTTCAGCTCTCTTGGAAGCCTCTCAAAAACTCGACCCAACAGAGGTGGCCTCGTCCATCTTGGAGGCAATAGGGCGCGCGTGCAGCGCGGGGATATTTGTAATCTTTGTCGATGACGGGGCGACCACCACCGACGACGGCCGGTTGCTTCCTGGGTTCAACCTGCTGTTCTCCATGGCGTCACGGCAGACGGATGCGGACTTTGGTGTGGCGGCGTCCCGGCGCTTGCGTTTCTCAGACGGCAATCCCCTCCCCAACCTTCGGTTATCCGAGCTCGACGCCGAGTCCACTCAGAGACTTCTCCGGCTGTTGGGCAACCACGAGGGAGTTCCCTTTACGAGGGAGCACATCGGGGGGCTTGTTGCGTATGTAGCAGGCTACCCGCCAGCCGCGATCTTCACCGTTCAAGAGGCCAAGATCTATGGGCCGGAGCATATCTCCCAGAACCAACGTAGTATTGTTCGGTTCAATGAGCGAGTGTTCTTGGCTCAGTTGAGCGCGGATCGGAAAATATCTCCGCTCATGCAGCGCATCCTCGGTCTTCTTTCGGCCTATAGCCCTCTTCCACTTCAGGTGGTGGCTGAATGTCTTTCCGTAACCGATGGGCTCGAATTGGATGAGGCGATGGCTGGGCTCATCGATCTTTCTGTCGTGCTCCCTGATGGCCTGTATTACCGAATTTCCGCTCCTATTCGAGACGCGGCCTATCGGCACTTTCAGGGGATGTCCATTAACCACGCCGCGGTGGCAGCTAGCCTCGAGGGCTACCTGAGCGCCAATGGCGAGGAGGGTGACAGCTTAGCGCTCAGTCAAGCGCTTTTTAGAGCGTCGGCCATATCGGGAGGAAAGCAGAGTGATTTCGCCTTGGGCGTTGCTCGCGACCTCATCTCTATCGCTAGTCAATCGTACCACGACCAAGATTATGACCGAGTGATCGAATTCGGGGCGCAGGCCATCAGAGCCCGCCCACAGAACATCGACGTCCGCAGAGTGGTCGCGCAGGCTTATATTAGGCGGGAACGCTTCGCAGAAGCCGAGGAACATATTGTTGCAATGATCGAGCTTGGAGCCTTGAAAGAGGCTTTCTACGTTCGCGGCTTTCTGCATCGGCGCAAGAAGGAGTACGCTCCCGCCATCAATGCATACAAGAGAAGTATAGAATATGGAAGGGGTGGCGTCGCTGTTCATAGAGAACTCGCGCAATGCTATTTCTACGCCGGCGATACAGAAAAAGCGTATGCAGAGATCAAAATCGCTGAGAAATCTGACCCATTTAACAGATACGTGCTGGATCTGAAATGCACCATCGCAATGAAGCGTGGCGATAAGGACGAGGTGGCGAGATGTCTGGCGGTATTGGAGCGGGTTGATACGGGCTCATTTGCCGCCCACCGACGGTCAACCTACGAGTTGAGTCGGGGAGATTCGGCTGAGGCGCTCAAGTACGCAAAGATGGCCGTCGAGGGTGTGAACTGGCCGAGTTACGAGATGCTAGCTAATCTGGCCAACTGTCAGATTGAGGACAATGATCTCGCTGGTGCCGGAGAAACGCTTGGTCTGATCGACAGAAAGTTCTCGAACACAAATCACGATGCGAGGCTCGGCCTTCGTTGTAAGCTTGAACTCCGCCGAGGAGAGGCAGATACTGCTGAAGCCTTTTGGAAGCGAATCCATGCAAAGGATCTTCCAGTCCACCGCGCACTTAGGCTGGGTATATTGAAGAGGCGATCGGCCAATGGTGGAGTAACACCAGAAGAGGTCAGCGAAATGCAGGAGCTGGAAGGAGAACTGTTTTCGGCTGGGGCCAAGTCGAGCGCGGTGGACTACAATCTGATTGAAGATTGATTTGGGTTGAAGAACGGCGTTCGGGGCTAACCTTCTAACCCACCACCCGCTACGGTGGGTGAATGGGGGCGAATACCAACTCGTGGTGCAGGCTGGGCTTCGGCGAGCCGAGCGCTGTCTACACCAGCGCAACCCAGCAGGCGCGCCGCCTGACCGAGGGCTGGATGGCCGAGCACGGCTTCTGCCCCGCCTGTCCGGCCGACCGCCTGCCGCCGACCGCCGCCCTTGGATCGAACGTGTCCCGCGTCTAGCCTGTCGCCCCGGCCCGAGGAGAGCCCCCGATGATCGTTCTGGCCCTGGCCCTGCTCGCGCCCTCCGCCGACCGGCCGCCCGCGCCGCCCGTTCCCTGTCCCGTCATCAGCCGGCCGACCAACCACTGGGGCGCTTTCGCGCACAGCCTCGCCCTGCCGGGGCTCACGCTGCGCGTGACCGCCGGCCTCAGCGACTGCCGGTTCGAGCGGCTGGATCGCGGCCGGTGCCTGTTGCTCGACCCGCGCACCTTTGTGGCGACCGTCGACGGGCAGGACACCTGGTATGAGCTGCCGGCGCACCACGCCGCCGAGATCGAGGTGACGGACGGGCGGCTGACCTGCGCGGTGAAGCCTATGGTCCGGACGGACTAGGGGGCGGGCGCTCCTGCGCCCACACTCCCCCCTTCATCGCCATGGCGGAGCGTCGCCGGCGCGGGCGGAGGGCGTCAAGGACGCGCCCGCAGGGCGCGCCGCTGCGCGGTGGCCGCAGGCCATCCTTGACTCCCTCCGACCGGCCGGCAGGCTGGCCGGCAAGGCGATGAAGGGCGAAGGCGGACGCTGACTGGCCGGCGGCCTGAACGGCCCGGCCCCGTCGTTGCCCCAACTGCGCTTGGCCACCTTCTTCCCGGCCGGGACGGTGACGGAGACCTTCGAGCGGGTCGAGCGCGAGCTGGCCGAGGCGCGGAA
>NZ_JACESB010000027.1 GCF_013912005.1 Brevundimonas sp.
GGCTGATCTCGCCCGAACCCGAGCGGATGGCGGCGACGTTGGTCACCACCACCGACACCGCCTGCTGCAGCTGGCCGATGGCGGAGTTGAAATCGGCCTTCAGCTGCTCCGCCTTCGGCGCCACCGGCACGGTCATCCGGTAGGTCAGGTCGCCCCCGGCCATGGCCGCCAGACCCTCGGCCAGCGCGGTGATGGCCACCCGGTCCTCCTCGGCCGCCCGGGCCTTCTCGGCCTCCGCGGCGATCCGCTGGCGTTCGTTCGCCTCCCGGGCGGCGGCGGCCTCCTGCTCGACCCGCACCTTCTCGATCGCCGCGTCGCGGAAGGCGAGGATCGCAGCGCCCATGGCGCCGAACTCGTCCTTGCGATTGGCTTCCGGCTGGACGGAGGTGTCTCCGGAGCGCAGACGGTTCATCTGCGTGATCATCAGATCGATCGGGCCGGCGATGGCGCGGGTCAGCAGGAAGCCGACCGCCAGGGAGATCAGGAGGGCGGCGGCCAGACCGATCATCAGGGCGACGACGAGCCCCGACAGCGCCCGGTCGTACACCGAGCGACCCCGCTCGAGCTCCGCCTCGACCACCGTGTGCATGCGCTCGACCGACTCCTCGACGACGCCCATCGCGGCGTCTGCAGAGCCGTCGCGCCCGACCATCTGCAAGGCGGCGGCGCGGGTCGCCGGAGCGTCGGCGAGCGCCCGCCCCTGCACCACGACGTGCTGGAACCAGTCGTCACCGGCCTTCTCCGCCGTCTCCGCCAGCGCAGCCACAGATGCGGTGCCTTCGACCTTCAGCGCCTCCATCTCGCCCTTGAAGGACGCCCGGTGAGCCTCCGCCCGCTCGATGTAGTAGGGATCTCCGGAGATCAGGTAGCCGCGGAAGCTGTTCTCCTGACGCGCCAGATAGAACTGCGCCGACTGCAGGTGCCGGGTCATGGTGTTGCCCACCGAGCGTTCGGCCTGGGCGCGTTTCAGAGCCTCGATCTGGTAGAAGGCCACGCCGCCCATCGCGCCGATGGCGAACAGGACGCAGGCGAAGGCGAGAAACAGTTTCCGGCCTACAGGCAGGTTGTTCAGCAGGGTCACGGGGGCCTCGATCTCTTGTCGGGTCAGAAGGCGAAGGTCAGGGCGGCGACGAGGCGATCCTCGTAGCGCTCGCCCAGCGCGTGCTCGTCGGTGTCGTACCAGCGCAGGTCGACGGCGACGGCGGAGGTGAGCTTGTGCTTCACGCCCACGTTCCACGCCGTGTACTCGGCGCTGGTGTCGCTGATCCGCTCGCCCACGGCGGCGCTGGCGCGCGTGCGGGAGCCGAGCGCGAAGCCGGCCTGGGCCTCGATCCACCAGGCTTCCCGCGCCGACCCGGCGCCGTCGGCGGTGTAGTTCACCCGCAGCCGCGCCCCGACCGGCCCCACGTCGCGGGACACGTCGACCTGGTACTCGGTGTAGAGGTCGTCGTAGCCGGCCACGGTGTTGTGCAGCGACCGGCGCAGCACCGACAGGTCGATCTCGTAGCCGCCGACCTCGCGCACATAGCCGACGGTGGCGATCATCTCCGCATCGGCGCCGCCGCCGAGTTCGACCGTCGACGCCTCGAACTCGGCGTAGAAGCCGTTCAGCGCGACGCCGACCGAGCCCGAGACGCTGGGGTCGCCGCCGCTCTTGCCGAGACCCTTGGCGACATTCTCCGTCGCCACGCCGATCTGGCCGCTGAACTCGGGATCCGCGGCGGCGGAAGCCGAAGCGGCGCCGGCGACCGCGAGGCCGGCGAGCAGGGCAGGCAGGCCGCGGGCGAGGCGCTTTTCCGGGCCCGGACGATGGTGGTCACGGTTGAACATATTTCCCCCTCGGATGCTGGCGACATCTTCGGGAGTCAGCGGAATACCGTTGGTAAACCAACGCGTACGTAGAAATGCGTATGCTGACCGTTCGCTTCCTAATGGAATCCGGTTAGTCTAGAAATCGGGATATCGGGGATGGGGACTCAATCGCAGGCGTGCGAAGCTACACAGCCAGCCTGAAGGACGGAACGCCGCTGGGCCCGCTGCTCGGCGGGCTGGTGAGGCGCTCATGGCGCGGCTGGCGCGGCTATCTGCTCGCCGTCGTTTCCGTCGCCGCCTGCGTCGGTCTACGCTACCTGCTTGAGCCGTTCGGCCAGTTCTACTACCTGCCGATGGTGCCCGCGGCGGTCGCCACCGCCCTGCTCACCCGCCCCGGCCCCACCGGCCTCGCGATCGCCCTGTCGATCGCCCTCAACCTCTGGCTGGTGCCGCGCGAACACCTGATCGACGCGATCGTCAACGCCGCCCTCTTCCTGTGCGTCTGCTGGTTCCTGGCCGAGATCTGCTGGGCCCAGAGGCGCGCACGTCTCCGCTCCCGCGTGCTGGCCCGCACCCTCGCCGGGAGCACCGCCATGCTGGACACGGTGCTGTCGGCGGTGCCGGTCGTCCTGCTCGACCGCAAGGGCCGGGTCCGCCGCCTGACCCCGGCGGCCGCCGGGCTGTTCGAGCTGGAGGATGCGGAGGCCCGCGGCCTGCCGTTCGACCGGCTGGTCGACGGCTTCGATCTCGCCCGCTTCGCCGGCGACGGCCGGCGCCCGGCCCCGGTTTCCGTCTGGACCGCCCGCACCCGCGCCGGGCGACAGCTGACGCTGAACCTGCAGGTCGGGATCAGCGCCGGACGGGCGGGCGGCGGCTACGCCGCCGTCTGCGTGACCGACGTCACCAGCACCGAAGCGGCCACGACGCGGGCGCGCGAGCTGGACGAGCAGTTGAACCGGGTCTGGCGCCTCAACTCCCTGGGCCAGATGGCGGCCACGCTCGCCCACGAGCTCAACCAGCCGCTCAGCGCCGCCGCCGCCTACATGCAGGCCAGCCAGCGCGACATTGAACGGAGCGGGCCGCTGGGCCAGAGCGCCGGACACACGCTTGAGCTCGCCAAGGGGCAGGTGCTCCGCGCGGGCGCCATCATCCGGCGGATGCGCGACCTCCTGGCCACCGGCACGGCTGACCTGCGGCCCGAGCGCGTGTCGTCCATGATCGTCGACCTGGGTCCGTCCCTGCAGATGCTGGGCCGGGACCAGGGCATGGAGGTGCGGGTCGAGGTCGATCCGCAGGACGACCGGGTGCTCGCCGAGCGCATCCAGTTCCAGCAGGCCGTGATCAACCTCGTTCGCAACGCCCTCGAGGCCGCCGCGGCCGCCGCCCCGCCCCTCGTCCTCATCTCCGGGCAGGCGGAAAAGGCGCACTATGTCGTCTCGGTGGAAGACAATGGCCCGGGCGTTCCGCCAGAGCGCATCGAGGCGGTGCTGGAGCCGACCACGACCACCAAGGCCGGCGGCATGGGGCTCGGCCTGTCCGTGACCCGCACCATCATCGAGGGGCACGGGGGTCAGATGGAGGTCGGGCGGAGCCGGTACGGAGGAGCCGCGTTCACCATTCGCATCCCTAGGGAGGAGGGGACCGCATGATGCATGAGGGAACCGTCTTCGTCATCGACGACGATGCAGTCGTAAGGGACTCGCTGGTGGTGCTGCTTCGCGCGGAGGGTCTGCGCGCGCGCGCCTTCGCGGGCGGCGCCGAGTTCTTCGAACAGCTGCCCCAGGAGCCCGCCGCCTGCGTCATCACCGACCTTCGCATGCCCGTGATGGACGGGGCGGAGGTGGTCCGCCGGCTGGCGGCCCTGACCGATCGCACCTGGCCGGTGATCGTGATCACCGGTCACGCCGACGTCTCGATGGCGGTGGAGCTGATGAAGACGGGAATCGTCGATTTCATCGAGAAACCCGTGGATCCCGCTCGCCTCGTCGAGGTGGTGCGCGGGGTGCTGCGCCGGGTCGACGACATCTCCCTGCGTCAGGCCCGCCGGCGGACGGTGGAGACCCGGCTGGCGGCCCTGACGCCCCGCGAGCGACAGATCTTCGACCGGCTGGTCGAGGGCGGCTCCAACAAGGAGATCGCCATCGACCTGTCCATCAGCCCGCGCACGGTCGAGGTGTTCCGCGCCCGGGTGATGGAGAAGATGGCCGCCGACAGCCTGTCGGCGCTCGTCCGCATGGGCCTGCTCGTGGATGACGGCGAGGGGCGGGACGACCCCGCCCCGCCCGGATCTCACAGGGCAGTGTAGGCCGTCTTCGTCCAGGTGAAGAACTCCACCGCCGCGAAGCCCTGCTCGCGCGGGCCGTAGCTGGACTTCTTCGTCCCCCCGAACGGCACATGATAGTCGACGCCCGCCGTGGGCAGGTTGACCATGGTCATCCCCGCCTTCGCCCGGCGCTGGAAGTCGCGGGCGTGCTTCAGCGAGCCGGTGACGATGCCCGCCGACAGGCCGAACTCGACCCCGTTGGCGATCTCCAGCGCCTCCTCATAGGTCTTCACCCGGATGGTCGAGGCGACCGGGCCGAACACCTCCTCGCTGTTGATGCGCATGCCCGCCGCCGTGTCGGCGATCAGGGTCGGCTGCACGTACCAGCCGGGCGTCTCCAGCTGCAGCCGGTCGCCGCCGGCGACCACCCGGCCGCCCTCGCCGCGCGCGATCTCCACGTAGCGGTACGAGGTCTCCATCTGCGCCTCGCTGACCGCGGGGCCGATGTTGGTGGTCGGGTCCAGCGCCGGTCCGACCTTCAGGCCGCGCAGCCGCTCGGCCAGGGCGGCGACGAAGCGGTCGTGGATCCCGTCCTGCACGATCAGCCGGCTCGACGCCGTGCAGCGCTGGCCGGTGGCGAAGAAGGAGCCGTCCAGCGCGATGGTCACCGCCCGGTCGAGGTCGGCGTCGTCCAGCACGATCAGCGGGTTCTTGCCGCCCATCTCAAGCTGCACCCGCGCCTGCCGCGCCGCCGCCCCGGCGGCCACACCCGCGCCCACGCCCTGCGAGCCGGTGAACGACAGGCCGTCGACGTCCGGATGGTCGACCAGCGCCTGACCCACGTCGCCGCGGCCGACGACCATGTTCAGCACGCCTCTCGGCAGCCCGGCCTCGTGCAGCACCGCCACCAGCGCCTCGGCCGTCGCCGGGGTCGGGCCCGCGGGCTTCAGCACCACGGTGTTGCCGAAGGCCAGCGCCGGCGCCGCCTTCCACGCCGGGATGGCGATGGGGAAGTTCCACGGCGTGATCAGGCCGAACACCCCGACCGCCTCGCGTCGGGTCTGCACCTCCACCCCCGGGCGCACCGAGGCCAGGTTCTGGCCGTGCAGGCGCAGCGCCTCGCCGGCGAAGTATTTGAGGATCCGCCCGGCGCGCACGGTCTCGCCGATCCCCTCGGCCAGGGTCTTGCCCTCCTCGCGCGACAGCAGGGTCCCGATCGCCTCGCGCCGCGCCATCAGCAGGGTCCCGGCCCGGTCCAGCACGTCCGAACGGAGCTCCGGCGACGCCTCGGCCCAGGCGGGAAAGGCCGCCTTCGCCGCCGCCACCGCCGCGTCCACCTCGGCGGTCCCGCCCTCGGGCCGGCGCGCGACCACCTCGCGCGTGTCCGAGGGGTTCAGCCCCTCGCCCGGACGCTCGGCGTCGACCTTCTCCCCGCCGATCCAGTGGCAGAGCTCGAGGGTGTCGGTCATGGAATCCTCCGGCGGATGCAGGCCGCCACTGGTACAGAAGCCGCGCCGTCGCGTCAGCCCCGCCTCAGTCCGCCGTGACATGCTCGCGGTCGCCCGGGCCGGCCGCGGGATCGGGCGCGGCCGCCAGGGGGGCCGGGCCGCGACCCAGCGCCTCGGCGAGGGCGGCGCGGTCCAGCGTGCCCTCCCAGCGCGCCACCACCAGGGTGGCCACGGCGTTGCCGACGAAGTTGGTCAGCGCCCGGCACTCGCTCATGAAGCGGTCGATGCCGAGGATCAGGGCCATGCCGGCCACCGGCACCGACGGCACGACCGCCAGTGTGGCGGCCAGGGTGATGAAGCCCGCCCCGGTGATGCCCGCCGCCCCCTTGGAGCTCAGCATGGCCACCAGCAGCAGCAGGATCTGGTCGCCGAGGCTCAGCTCGATGTTCATCGCCTGGGCGATGAACAGGGCCGCCAGCGTCATGTAGATGTTGGTGCCGTCGAGGTTGAACGAATAGCCCGTCGGCACCACCAGGCCGACCACCGGCCGCGGCGCGCCGGCCCGCTCCAGCTTCTCCATCAGGCTGGGCAGCGCCGCCTCCGAGGAGGAGGTGCCCAGCACCAGCAGCAGCTCCGCCTTCAGATAGGCGATCAGCCGGAAGATGGAGAAGCCGTTGGCCCGCGCGACCAGCCCCAGCACCCCCAGCACGAAGACCAGCGAGGTCAGGTAGAAGGTCGCCACCAGGGCGGCGAGATTGACCACCGACTGCAGGCCGTACGCCCCGATGGTGAAGACGAAGGCCCCGAAGGCCCCGATCGGCGCCGCCTTCATCAGGATGGCGACGACGCGGAACATCACCTGCGACAGCGACTCCAGCGCCCGCGTCACCGGCCGCGCCGGCTCGCCGATCAGCGCCAGGGCGACGCCGAACAGGATCGCCACGAACAGCACCTGCAGGATGTTGCCGCTGGTGAAGGCGCCGACGAGGCTGTCGGGGATGACCCCCAGCAGGAAGCCCTGGATCGAGGTTTCGTGCGCCGCCTCGGCGTACTGGCTCACGGCCCCCGCATCCAGGCTGGCCGGATCGACGTTCAGCCCCCGCCCCGGCCGCACCACATTGGCGATCACCAGCCCGACGATCAGCGCCAGGGTCGAGAAGGTCAGGAAGTAGGCGAAGGCCCGTCCCGCCACCCGGCCCACCGACTTCAGGTCGCTCATCCCGGCGATGCCGGTGGAGATGGTCAGGAAGATCACCGGCGCGATGATCATCTTGACCAGCTTGATGAAGCCGTCGCCCAGCGGCTTCAGGTCGCGTCCCAGCTCAGGCCACAGGTGGCCGATCAGACCCCCGGCGAGGATGGCGAGGAGAACGAGGAAATAGAGGCTGCGCCAGAACGGCTTGGGCGTTGCGGCGGGCGGGGGCGGGGGCGGGGGCGGAGATGGAGGCGCTGTCGTCCTTTTCCGGCGCGCCCCCGCCGTCGCCGCCGTCTTCGCCTTCGCTGTCATCCGCTCATCCTCTGATCCGCAACGCCGACCATGGGCGGAATCGGACCCGCTCGCTAGCGCTCCGCCGCGGCCAGCGCCAGCGCGATCGCCCCCAGCGGGCCGGCGCGGCCGCCCAGCGCCGGCGGCTGCACAAAGGCCTCGAGGTCCGCGGCGATCCGGTCGGCGGTCGCATAGCCGCCGAGGCTGTCGATCAGGCCCCGGCGCAGGCGCGGAAACAGCCACGGCTGCCCCCCGGCGACGCCGCCCCCGATGAGGATGCGCTGCGGACAGGTGGTCAGGACCAGATTGTGCAGCATGCCGGCCAGCGCGGCGACCGCTGTTTCCCACGCCGGATGGTCGGGCGGGACCTGCTCTCCGGGCCGGCCGGCCCGGGCGGCGATCGCCGGACCCGACGCCAGCCCCTCCACGCAGTCGCCGTGATAGGGGCAGACGCCCGGCCAGTCGTCCCCCGGCCGCCGCGGGATCCGCAGGTGCCCCGCCTCGCTGTGGCCGAGTCCGCGGACGGTCCGCCCGTCCACCACCGAACCCACGCCGATGCCCGTGCCGACGGTGACGTAGGCGTAGCTGCGCAGGCCCTGCGCCGCGCCCCAGCGCCCCTCCGCCAGCGCCGCCGCATTGACGTCGGTGTCGACGGCCACGGGCCGGTCCAGCCCCTCCGCCAGCGACAGAAGGTCCGCTCCGCGCCAGCCCGGCTTCGGCGTGGCGGTCACCCGGCCGAAGTCGGCCGACGCCGGGTCCAGCTCCAGCGGCCCGAAGCCGGCGATCCCCAGGGCGCGGACGCCCGGCCCGGCGCGCCAGCGCGCCAGCACCTCGCGGATGGCCGCGAGGGTCTCGTCCGCCCCCCGGGTCGGGAGGCGGACCTCCTCGAGGATGCTGTCCGGCCCCGACGCCAGCAGGCAGACGCATTTGGTGCCGCCCAGCTCGACGCCGGCCGCCGGCGCGGTTTCCCTGTGCTCGCTCATCCGCCCACCCTGCCCCGCCGCGCGGCTCCGGACCATCCCCGCAGGGGTTGGCGCCGGGCGATTCCGCCGTCACAGGTGCTGCCCATGGGCGACGAGCGGGACGCGGTGCTGGACGGACTGGAGGCGGAGGCCATCCACATCCTGCGCGAGGTCACGGCCGGGCGCGAGCGGCCGGTCATGCTGTTCTCCGGCGGCAAGGACTCGGCGGTGATGCTGCACCTGGCCCGCAAGGCCTTCTTCCCCGCCCCGCCGCCCTTTCCCCTGCTCCATGTCGACACGACGTGGAAGTTCGCAGAGATGTACGCCTACCGCGACGCCGCCGCCGCGGCGGCCGGCATGCGCCTGATCGTCCACCGCAATCCGGAGGCCGAGGCCGCCGGCGTCAACCCGTTCGACCACGGCCCCGCCGTCCACACCGATCTCTGGAAAACGGCGGGCCTGAAGCAGGCGCTCGACCTGCACCGCTTCGGCGCCGCCTTCGGCGGGGCCCGCCGCGACGAGGAGAAGAGCCGCGCCAAGGAGCGCATCGTCTCGGTCCGCTCGCCGACCCACGGCTGGGATCCCCGCGCCCAGCGGCCGGAGCTCTGGAGCCTCTACAACACGCGCGTCTCCGGCGGGGCGTCGCTGCGCGTCTTCCCCCTGTCCAACTGGACCGAACTGGACGTGTGGCGCTACGTGCGCCGCGAGAACATCGCCCTGCCCGGCCTCTACCTCGCCGCCGAGCGGCGGGTGGTCGAGCGCGACGGCGTGCTGCTGCCGGTGGAGGACGACCGTTTCCCCCTCCGGCCGGGCGAGCGCGTGGAGACGCGCCGGGTCCGCTTCCGCACCCTCGGCTGCTGGCCGCTCACCGCCGCGGTCGAGAGCGACGCCGCGACTCTCGACGAGGTGATCGCCGAGGTCGCCGCAACCCGGCTGTCGGAACGCCACGGCCGCATCATCGACCACGACTCGGCGGCCTCGATGGAGCGCAAGAAGCGCGAGGGCTATTTCTGATGGCCGAGCCCGCCCGCCCCGGCATCGTCCGCCTCGTCGCCTGCGGCTCGGTGGACGACGGCAAGTCCACCCTGATCGGCCGCCTGCTGCACGACTGCGGCGCCGTGCCCGCCGACATCCTGGCCGCGCTCGACGGCGACGGCCCCGACGGACCCGACCTGTCGCGCCTGCTCGACGGGCTCGGCGCCGAGCGCGAGCAGGGCATCACCATCGACGTCGCCTGGCGGTCCTTCGACATCGGCGAGCGCCGGTTCATCCTCGCCGACGCGCCCGGCCACGAGCAGTACACGCGCAACATGGTCACCGCCGCCTCGTCCGCCGACGTGGCCGTGGTGCTGGTCGACGCCACCCGGGGCGTGCTCACCCAGACCCGGCGGCACACCCGCCTGCTGGCCCTGCTCGGGGTGCGTCGGGTGCTGCTGGCGGTCAACAAGATGGATCGGGTCAACTGGTCGCAGGACCTCTTCGACCGCCTCGCCGGCGAATGGCTGGCCTTCGCCGCGGAGCTCGGCCTCCCCGATGTCGCGGCCCTCCCGATCTCCGCCCGCGACGGCGACAACGTCGTCGCCCGCAGCTCGCGCATGCCCTGGTGCGCGGGGCCGACCCTCGTCGAGTGGCTGGCGGCCGCGCCGCCGCGGGCGGAGGCCGCCGGGCCCTTCCGCATGGCCGTGCAGTCCGTGATCCGCCACGGCGCCGGCTACCGCGGCCTGACCGGCCGCGTCGGCGGCGGGACAGTCCGCCCCGGCGACCGCCTGCGCATTCTCCCCGCCGGGACCGAGGCCGCCGTCGACCGCATCGTGACCTTCGACGGCGATCTCCCGCAGGCGACGACGGGCCAGTCGATCAGCCTCGTGCTCGACCGCCCCGTCGACGTTTCCCGCGGCGACGTGCTGGCCGCCGCGGACGCGCCGCTCGAGGTCGCCGACCTGTTCGAGGCCGACATCGTCTGGATGTCCGAACACGCCCTTCTCCCCGGCCGGTCCTACTGGCTGCAACTCGCGACGCAGACCGTCGCCGCCCGCATCGGCGACGTCCGCCGCCGCATCGACATCGACACCGGCGAGGCCCGGCCGGCCCGCACCTTCGCCCTCAACGACCTTGGCGTGGCGACCCTGTCGCTCGACGCGCCCATCCCCTTCGCGCCGTACGCCGAGAGCCGCGAGTTCGGCGGCTTCATCCTCATCGACCGCATCACCGACGAGACGGTCGGCGCCGGCATGATCCGCTTCGCCCTCCGCCGGGCCGACACCGTGCGCCCGCAGCGCCTGTCGGTGGACCGCGACCAGCGCGCCGCGCTCAAGGGCCAGAAGCCGCTCGTCGTCTGGTTCACCGGCCTGTCCGGGGCCGGCAAGTCGACCATCGCCAACCTGGTCGACCAGCGCCTTCTGGCCGACGGCCTGCACGCCGCCCTGCTCGACGGCGACAACGTCCGGCGCGGCCTGAACCGCGACCTCGGCTTCACCGAGGCCGACCGGGTCGAGAACATCCGCCGCGTGGCCGAGGTCGCCCGGCTGATGACCGACGCCGGCCTGATCGTGCTCGTCGCCTTCATCTCGCCGTTCGAGGCCGAACGGCAGGCGGCCCGCGAGATCATGGCCCCCGGCGAGTTCCTCGAGGTGCACGTCGACGCCCCGCTGGCGGTGGTCGAGGCGCGCGACGTGAAGGGTCTCTACGCCCGGGCGCGCGCGGGCGAGCTGGCCAACTTCACCGGCATCGCCAGCCCCTATGAGCCGCCGGAGTCGCCGGACCTGCGCATCGACACCGCCGCGTGCACGCCCGAGCAGGCGGCGGAAGAGGTCATCCGCCTGATACGGACGGCGCTCGCCGGCTGAACCGCCACTTCATGGCCAGCACTCCGGAGGCCATCAGCAGGGCGCAGGTGTTGGCGAAGGTCACCGGCCAGGCGCCGGTCATCGCCCCGTACACCACCCACAGGGCGAAGCAGGTTACGGTCAGCGAATAGGTCTTCAGCGACACCGCCGTGGCGTCCTGCTCCTTCCAGATCTTGACCATCTGGGGGGCGAAGCTGGTGATCGAGCACAGGGCCGCGCCGACCCCGAAGGCGTTGGCCACAACCTCGCTCACGCGACGGCCTGCGAAGGCTCGGGACGGGGCGCCGGGCGGGGGAGCGGATGCTGCATTCCGCCTCAACGGCGGCGCTCCCCCTTGGTTGCTAGTGCAGCGTCGCGCCCGGCGGACGCCGCGCCAGGGTCCGCTGTTCGAAGGCGTGGCCCAGCGACAGAACCTTCGCATCCTCCCATTTGCCGGCGATGAAGCTGATCCCCACCGGCAGGCCGCGGTCGAAGCCCATCGGCACCGTCAGGTGTGGATAGCCGGCGACCGCCGCCAGTCGGCTGGCCGAGCCCTGCATGTCGTCCTCGTCCTCGCGGTCGTTGGTCCAGGCGCGCGAGGTGGTCGGGGCGACGAGGGCGACGACGCGGTGCTCCGCCATCATCCGGTCGATCCCCTCCGGCCCCGCCGCGCGCACCGAGTTGGCCCGCGCCTCGACGTAGGCCGGGTCCTCCAGCCCGCCGGTCGCCTCCGCCTGCTCGAACAGATCCTGGCCGAACAGCACCGTCTCCCGCGGCTCGGCGGCGTTGAAGGCGATCACCTCCGCCAGGGTCCGCGTCCGCACCTGGGCCGGGTCGGTCGAGGCGAGGTAGGCGTTGAGGTCGTGCTTCAGCTCGGTCAGCAGCACGGTCAGCTCCCAGCCGCCGATGCGGCGGAAGTCGGCCGGCGCCTCGGTGATGTCGACGATCTCCGCCCCGGCGGCGCGCATGGCCTCAACCGCCTTTTCGAACTCGGCCCGCGTCTCCTCCGAATAGCTCGGCAGCAGGAAGCGCATCACCCCGATGCGCGCCCCGCGCAGGCTGTTCGCGTCCAGCGCCGCCGCATAGTCCACCTTCCGCGCATCGGCCTCGGCCGTGGCCGGGTCCATCGGATCCGTCCCGGCGATGGCGGTCAGCACCCGCGCCGCATCCTCCACCGTGGTCGCCATCGGCCCGGCCGTGTCCTGCGAATGGCTGATCGGCACGATGTGCGTCCGGCTGACCAGCCCCACCGTCGGCTTGAAGCCCACGATCCCCGTCACCGAGGCCGGGCAGGTGATCGACCCGTCCGTCTCCGTCCCGATCGCCACGGGCGCCAGGCCGATGGCCACCGCCACGGCGCTGCCGGAGGACGAGCCGCACGGCGTCCGCTCGGGGTCGTACGGGTTGCGCGTCTGCCCGCCGACGGCGCTCCAGCCGCTGATCGAGTCCGACGAGCGGATGTTGGCCCACTCCGACAGGTTGGTCTTGCCGACGATCACCGCCCCGGCATCGCGCAGCCGCGTGACCAGCGGCGCGTCGCGCCCGGGCGCGTTGTGCAGCAGCGCCAGCGACCCGGCCGTGGTCGGCATCTCGGCCGTCTCGATATTGTCCTTGAGCAGGATCGGCAGGCCCGCCAGCGGTCCGTCCGCGGCCGGGGCGGCGGCGAGCGCCGTCGGACTCACCCGCAGCACGCTGTTGGGAGCCGCGTCCGGCATGCCGCGGTCCAGCCGGACGATGCGCTCGACGGCGGCGGCGACCACCGTCGACCCGGACCCGGCGCCGACCGCAGGCGGCGGTCCGCCGGCGCAGGCGGCGGCGAGCCCGGCGAGGGCTGCGATCAGTCCTGCGCGGACGGCGCCCGATCGCCGATCGTGCGGTCGAGGAAGTCGAGGTAGGTTCGCCATTGGTGCAGCTGCCTGGAGTTGCCCCGCACGCCGTGGCGCTGGCCGGGGTAGAGCATGGTCTCGAAGGGGATGCTCGCCTCCTGCAGCGCGTTCAGCACGCGGGTGGTGTTCTCGAAGATGACGTTGTCGTCGGCCATGCCGTGCATCAGCAGCAGCCGTCCGGTCAGGTTGGGCAGGCGCGGGATCACGTCCGAGGCGGCGTAGCCCTCGGCGTTCGCCTGCGGCGTCGACATGTACCGCTCGGTGTAGTGGGTGTCGTACAGGCTCCACTCGGTCGGGGGCGCCCCGGCCAGCCCGGCGGCCAGCCCCATCTCCGGCTCGGTCAGGGCCATCAGGGTCATGAAGCCGCCGTAGGACCAGCCCATCATGGCGATGTGGTCGTCCTCGACGAAGGGCAGAGATCTCAGATAGTTGGCCGCCAGAACCTGATCCTCAATCTCAGGCTGGCCCATCTTCAGGTGCAGGGCCTCCTTGAACGCCGCCGAGCGGTCGCCCTCGCCGCGGTTGTCGAGCCGGAAGACGATGTAGCCCGCCTCGGTCAACAGTTGATTGGTTAGCGGCTGCCATGCCCGGCGCACCCCGCCGCCCGACGGGCCGCCATACACCTGCATCACCACCGGGTAGGTCTTCGAGGGGTCGAAGCCGGGCGGCGTGGTCATCTGCCAGACCAGGGTCTCGCCGTGGCTCTCCAGCGTCCCGAACTGCGGCGTCTGCCGGCGCGAGGCGTAGGGGAAGTAGGGATGATCCTCGTCCAGCCGGTTCTCCTCGATCCAGCGCACGAAGGTCCCGTCGGCCCGGTACAGGCCCGAGCGCGGCGGCGTCGCCGGATCGGAATAGTTGCCGACGAAGGCCGTGCCCGTGCGGTTCATCGAGGCCGACCACCAGCCGCCCGCCGGCGTCACCGCCGCCGGCTCCACGGTGTCGTTCAGGGAGGCGCGGAACAGCTGCTGCTCGATCGGCAGCTCCCGGCCGTCGCGCATCGACGCGGTGAAGAACACTTCGCCGGTGTCCTGGTTGACGCCGTTCAGCGCCTTCACCGCCCAGTCGCCGCGGGTGATCGGCCGGATCAGCCGCCCCTCGCGGTCGTACAGGTACAGGTGCTTCCAGCCGCTCTCCTGCGACGACCAGATGAAACGCCCGTCCTCCAGCGCCTTGAAGTCGTGGCTCAGCGGCGTCCAGGCGTCGGAGCGTTGGGTGAGGATCACGCGGCTCGCCCCCGTCGCCGGGTCGACGCTCAGCAGGTCCAGAGTCTTCTGGTCGCGCGACTGACGCTGCACGTACAGGGTCCGCCCGTCGGCCGACCAGTTCACCCGCGCCAGGTAGATGTCGGCGTTCCCGCCGAGGTCGACCTTCGTTCGCCGCCCGCTCTCGCGGTCGTGCACGTACAGCTCGACCACCGCGTTCGGCCGCCCGGCCCGCGGATAGCGCTGCTCGACCACCGTGGCCCCGCCGCCGGTGATGTCCAGCCGCGGGATCACGTCGACGGTCGACTCGTCGGTGCGCTGCAGGGCGATGTAGCGCTCGTCCGGGCTCCACCAGTAGCCGGTGTCGCGATCCATCTCCTCCTGGGCGATGAACTCGGCCGTGGCCCACGTGATCAGCCCCTCGCCGTCGGTGGTGACCTCCGTCTCCCGCCCGGAGGCGAGGTCGTAGACCACCAGGTCCTGGTCCCGCACCCACGAGACGTAGTTTCCGTCCGGCGACACCTTGGCGTCGATCTCGTCCGCCTCGGTCTCGGTCAGCCGGCGCACCGCCCCGCCGTCCCGCTCGGCGAGGAAGATGTCGCCCTCGAGCGGCGCGAGGATGTAGCGCCCCTGCTCGTCCCACGAGTATTCGACCACGCCGCGGGCGCTGATGCGCATCCGCTCGCGCCGCGCCTTCTCGGCCTCCGACAGCTCGCCGGCGTCGGGGACCAGCGCGCGGGCGTCGATCAGCTTGAACGGCTCCCCCTCGCCGGTCGGCGCGGCCCACAGGTCCTGCACCTCGGCGTCGTCCTCGCGCGAGCGCAGGAAGGCGACCAGTTCGCCGTCCGGCGACAGGGACACGCCCTTGGCCACGGGGCCGGACAGGGCCGGATCCGCGAACACCCGCTCCGGCGTCAGGATCGCCGTCCCCGGCGCCTCCTGCGCGATCGCCGCGGCCAGCGGCGTCAGGGTGGCGACGAGGAGGGTGGAGGCGAGAAGGATGTTGCGCATGGCGGCGACGCTAGAGCCGGAATCTCCCGCCGTCATCCCCTCGCCGCACCTCGCCCGAAAGTGCACGATGTGCACCCCGTTTTCTTCCGGGCGCACTCTGGACCGCGGACGACCGCCCGGGCGGTCGTCCGCGCGCCTGCGACGCCGACTCCCTTCCGCAACCGGCCCCCGCCGCCTAATAAGCCCCCGATGACCGACGTCGCCGTCTCCGCCCCGCCCGCCAAGGCCTCGCCCTTCCACGAGCTGAAGGTGCTGTGGGTCCATCACTGGACCGACCAGCTGTTCAGCTTCCGGGTGGAGCGCCCCGAGGACTTCCGCTTCCGCTCCGGCGAGTTCGTGATGATCGGCCTGCCGGGCGAGGACGGCGGCAAGCCGATCCTGCGCGCCTACTCCATCGCCTCCCCGCAATGGGACGAACAGCTGGAGTTCCTGTCGATCAAGGTGCCGGACGGCCCCCTCACCTCCCGGCTGCAGAAGATCCGCCCCGGCGACACCGTGCTGATGGGCAAGAAGCCCACCGGCACCCTGGTGCTGGACGCCCTGACCGGCGGCGAGCGCCTGTGGCTGATCGGCACCGGCACCGGCCTGGCCCCCTGGCTCAGCGTGGCGCGCGACCCCGAGACCTACAGCCGCTTCGGCCGCGTCATCGTCTGCCACACGGTGCGCCACGTCGCCGACCTGACCTACCGGGACTTCCTCACCTCGGGCATCCACGACGACCCCCTGATCGGCGACGAGGCGAAGGCCCAGCTGACCTACTATCCGACCGTCACCCGCGAACCGTTCGGGACGCCCGGCCGGATCACCGACCGCATCCGCTCGGGCGACCTGTTCCGCGACCTCGGCCTGCCCGAGGGCTTCTCGCCCGAGCGCGACCGGGTGATGCTGTGCGGCTCCATGGCCATGATCAAGGAGACGGCCGAGTTGCTCGAGGGCTACGGCCTGAAGGAAGGCTCGAACGCCGAGCCGGGCGACTATGTGCTGGAGCGCGCCTTTGTCGGCTGACCTGAAGGACGCCCCGACCGCCGTCGCCGTCGACGCCCGCGTCGCCCCCGAGGCCTGCGCCTCCATGGCCGAGGTCCGCCACGGCGTCGACGCGCTCGACCGCGCCCTCGTCGTCCTGCTGGCCGAGCGCCAACGCTACATGGACGCCGCCGCCCGCATCAAGCCCAGCCGCGACGTGGTCCACGACGAGGCCCGGATCGAGGACGTGGTGCGCAAGGTCCTCGCCGCCGCCGCGCCCGCCGGCCTGTCGCCGGCCATCGCCGAGCCCGTCTGGCGCACCCTCATCGACCGCTGCATCGCCCACGAGCTTGACGCCTGGGACCGGACCCGGGGCTAGCCCCGCAGCCCCCGCAGCATCAGCTCGTGCCGGAAGGCGGCGACGTCGGCCAGCGCCGCCTCCAGATGATCGCGCACCCGCTCCAGCAGCGGCGGCGCCGCCGGCTTCTCGGCCGCCTCGGCCGCCTGGCAGGCCTGCGCCAGCGCGTCCGCGCCGATGCCGGCCGCCGCCCCCCGCAGGGTGTGCACCGCGTCCCGCCAGCCGTCGTCGCGCACGTCCAGCAGCGGCGACCACAAGGCCGCCTGCTGCACGAACAGGCCCAGCACCTCCTCGGTGACGCCGTCGTCGCCCCCGGTCATCCGCTCCAGCACGGCGAAGTCCACCGCCCCGCTGAGATCCCGGCGCGCCATCAGGCGCCGCCCGCCGGCCCGCGACGCTCCCGCAACTCCATCCCGTCCCCCGTCATGGCGGTTGATTCCGCGCCGCCAGCCTAGCCTGTCCGCCGCCGGCCCGGAACGGCCACGGAAAAGCCGCTTGCGTTCCGGGAAGCTTGCCTCTATGTCCCGCCCCTCGCCGCCTCCGAGCGCGCGACCGACGATCGGTCCGGGTGATTAGCTCAGTTGGTAGAGCAGCTGACTCTTAATCAGCGGGTCGTAGGTTCGAACCCTACATCACCCACCATCGTCCCTCGCCCTCCGCAGGCTGGCCAGTCTGACCCGGCGAAGTCCGGCGGCGCGTTTGCGTTCGCGCAAAGCCGCCGGCGCCGGTTCGCGTCCATATGGTCCGGAACTGACGGGATGCTGACGTGACCTCCACCGATCGCCGCCTTCTGGCCGGAGCCCTGCTCGCCCTCGCCCTGTCCGCCACAGGCCTCGCCGCCGCCGCAACCTGGCTGGCGTTGCGCCACATGGGGAGCCTCGCCGCCATGTGCGGGCCGCAGACGCCGCACTGCGGCTGGTGCGTCGTGGCGGCGTCCGCCGCCATCGCCGCCCTGGTGGCCCTCGGCGCCGCCGGCCGGATTCTCGCGCCGCCCCGCCAGCTGGCCCGCCGCCCGGCGATCTGATCGCGCGACGGCCGCAGCGTCTGGCGTCCGGACGCGGTCCTGCCTAGGTTCGCCGCTCGACACGGCGGAGGGCTTGCATGCGGCGCATCGGACTGGCGGCGGTGATGGCGATCGGTCTGGCGGGCTGCGCCACCGCCCAGGAGGCGCCGGCGGCGCCCCCGGCGCCCTGGGACGCCGTCGATCCCTTCATCGGCACGGCCGGCAAGGGCCACACCTTTCCCGGGGCCGTCGCGCCCTTCGGCATGGTCCAGCTGAGCCCCGACACCGACCACCGCTTCTTCCGCCAGAGTTACGACTGGGCCGCCGGCTACCGCTACGACGACCCGACCATCCTCGGCTTCTCCCACACCCACTTCTCCGGCACCGGCCACTCCGACCTCGGCGATGTCCTGATCACCCCCGTCTCGGGCGAGGTGAAGTGGGATCCCGGCCAGGCCGACCAGCCCGGCTCCGGCTACCGCTCCCGCTACAACAAGGCCTCCGAGGTCGCCGAGCCCGGCTACTACGCCGTCAGCCTGACCGACTCCGGCGTCCGCGCCGAGCTGACCGCCGGGACCCGGGTCGGGCTGCATCGCTACAGCTTCCCGCGCAGCGCCCCGGCGCGCCTGCTGCTCGACTTCCGCAGCTCGATCTACGACTACCCCGGCAAGGTGCTGTGGTCGCGCATCCGGGTGCATCCGGACGGCACGGTCACCGGCTTCCGCGAGACCCGCGGCTGGGCCCCGGGGCGGCAGCTCTACTTCGCCATGCGCTTCTCGCGGCCGATGACCGGCTACGAGCTGCGCAACCGCGAGGAGGACGTCCCCTACAACGGCTTCCGCCAGCCCGGCCGCGACGGCACCGACCGGGCGCAGATGCAGGGCCGCGCCCTCGAGGCCGCCTTCGACTTCGGCCCCATCGCCGGGCCGCTGCTGGTCAAGGTCGCGATCTCCTCGGTCGACGAGGCGGGGGCGATCGCCAATCTCGACAGCGAGGGCGCCGGCTTCGACTTCGACGCCCTGCGGGCCGCGACCCGCGCCGCCTGGCAGGACGCCCTGTCGGTGGTCGAGATCGACGCGCCGGAGGAAATGCGCACCAGCCTCTACACGGCCCTCTACCACTCCCTCATCGCGCCCTCGGTGCACAGCGACGCCGACGGCCGCTGGCGCGGACCGGACCAGCAGATCCACCGCTCGGACTTCACCGTCCACTCGACCTTCAGCCTGTGGGACACCTTCCGCGCCCAGCACCCGCTGCTGACCCTGGTCGCGCCGCCGGAACGCAACGCCGACATGGTCAACTCCCTGCTGGCCGCCCGGCAGGTCAGCCCCTACGGCATCCTCCCGGTGTGGTCGTTCCACGGTCAGGAGACCTGGACCATGATCGGCTACCACGCCGTCCCGGTCATCGCCGACGCGTACCTGAAGGGGATCCCGGGCGTCGACGGCGCGGCGGCGCTGGACGCCATGGTCGCCTCCGCCACCTACCGCCCCTACGGCGGCCTCGGCGACTACATGGATCTGGGATACGTCCCGATCGACCGCGAGCCCGAGGCGGCCTCAAAGACGGTCGAATACGCCTACGACGACTGGACCATCGCCCGCATGGCCGAACGGCTCGGCCGGACCGACGTGCAGGCCCTGTTCGACCGCCGCGCCGGCAACTGGCGCAACACCTTCGATCCCGCGACCCGCTTCGTCCGCGCCCGCCTCGCCGACGGGACCTTCCGCGAGCCCTTCGATCCCACGGCGATCAACTACGGCAGCGACTACACCGAGGGCAACGCCTGGCAGTATTCGTGGTTCGTCCCCCACGACCCCGCCGGCCTGATCGCAGCCATGGGCGGCGATCAGGCCACGGTCGAAAAGCTCGACGCCATGTTCGAGTTCGACAACACCGGCCTCGACTACTCCCACGCCGAGGACATCGCCGGCCTGATCGGCCAGTACATCCACGGCAACGAGCCCAGCCACCACGCGGCCTGGATGTACGCCTACGCCGGCGCCCCGTGGCGCACGCAAGGGCGGCTGAAGCAGATCGTCGACAGCCAGTACCGCGCCGCCCCGGACGGCCTCTCGGGCAACGACGACGTCGGCCAGATGTCGGCCTGGCTGATGTTCACCGCCATGGGCTTCTATCCGGTCGCGCCCGGCTCGAACCAGTATGTGCTGGGCCGCCCCTTCGCCGACCGCATCGCGCTGAACCTCCACAACGGCCGCCGCTTCACCGTCAGCGCCGAGGGCCTGTCGGACGACAACCTCTACGTCCGCTCCGTGACCCTGAACGGCCAGCCCCTGACCCGCAGCTGGATCGGCCACGAGGAGATCATGGCCGGCGGGACCCTGCACTTCGTCATGGGCTCCGAGCCGAACACGACATGGGGCGCGCCGGTGGCGGCGCGGCCGTATTCGATGAGTAGCTACGGAGATTAACTGCTAGCCGACTAGAACGGGATGTCATCCCGCTGAGGGGACGGGGCAAGCGAAGCCTTGGCTTGTTTGAGCCGCTCAGCAGTTCTGGGATCTTCGGAAAGCAACTGATCGATTTCCTTGGCGATCTCCTCAGCGCTCCTGTCCCGACGGGCTAGCGCCTGCTGTTTCGAGATAAATCCAGTGGGGTCCTCCCCCATTTTGAAGGAAATGACCTTCACACCTCGGCCGACCGCGAAACCGACCTCTTGTTGGGTCCAGAAGCTCGCCGAGAACCCCGGCGTGTGGACAGCGATAAAGGCGTCCATCGTGTGCAGCGCGCGCTCAATCTCGCTTTGCCACTCAAGCGTCGGATGGATGTCCTCGTGCGCCACAAAGCCCGAGATGCCATAGGGCAAGAGACAGTCTTTGAGCCGCGTCGCCTTCAGCTTGTCTTTTGAGATGTGGCTGATGAAGAGGCGAACCAGACGTGTCCCAATCCAGTTCCTCGGCTCAGTTACTGAGGCAAACCCCGCGCCTCGAGAAATCAAGTCCAACTCGGCCGCGATTCCAAGCAGGACATCTTCAGCCACGCCCGAGAGTGCAACTTTCGAATACACCCACTTGCTGTTCGACGAGACGTTTCCAGGAGGCGATATGCCAAACTCTGCCAGAAAAGCATCGATTTCGGAGTAGCCAAACCGTCGCTGCAACTCCCTTCCAATCTTATCGATTAGCTCGAGCTTCTCCGTGACTCTCACCCCACAAACCCCCTCAGCACGTTCGCCTCCGTGCTCAGCACCAGCCGGCTGAAATCCACCCGCCGCGGCTCGGCGAACATCAGCCAGTAGTATTTCATCTGCTCCGACCACCAGTAGCCGGGGCAGTTGTCGCCTTGGGTCACCGGCCGCGTGGTGATGTCGGCCAGCGCGGTGTAGCCGTAGGCCGCCTTGGAGGTGGCCTTCATGTTGCGCCAGTGGGTCGCCGCCAGCGCGCGGTAGCGATCGTCGCGGTCGCCCAGCCACAGGTTCAGGCAGGCGTCGGCGAACTCCGGCCGCAGCCCCGTTCGCACCCCGCGCGGCTGGCCGGTCGTCACGTCGATGGACTCGGGGATGATCGTGTAGCGGTCCTGCATCGCCGTGTAGGAGGCGAGGAAGTCGTCCCCCTCGGCCTTGAACCCCGCCTGCCCCAGCAGCCCGGCCAGGTAGCCGCCCAGCACCGTCTGCGACGTCCCGGTCACCTCGCCGGTCCCGTAGTCCACCATGGGGAACCACAGCTCGCCGCGGTACCGCTTGCCCTGGTGGCGGACCATCGCGCCGAGGCACTCCCCGGCCCAGCCCTTCATCTCGCGGTCGCCGAACAGTTCCCAGCTGTCCCACAGGTATTCGTAGAAGCTGTCCGCATAGACGTCGATCGAGGCGTTGCGGCTGGTGAACGCGCCCGTCTCCGCATGGATGTTGGCCGCCATCAGGCCGAGGTCCGAGCGCCGGTCCAGCGCGTGCTTCATCGCCCGCTTCGCCGCCGCATAGTAGCGGTCGTCGCCGGTCAGCCGACCCAGCACCCCGAACTCGGCCGCATAGGTGCCGATCTCGGCGAGGTTGGTCTCCGGATCGCGCACCGCGCCGGTGCGCAGGTTCACATAGCGGTACGGCAGCCCGTGCGGCGAGGCCTCGAACGCCTTCATCAGCCGGTCGGCGAGATCCTTCGCCTTCGCCAGCAGCACCGGATCGCCGCTCGCCAGGTGCGCCGACAGCAGCCCTCCCACCAGCCGGATATTGGTCTCGAAGGTCTGGGCGAAGGCGTCGACGTCGAAGTCGAGGTTCGCCTTCACCCAGTCGACGCCGGCCGCGAACTCCGCGTCCAGCTCCATCAGCCACAGGGTGTCCAGCGCCTCGACCAGAGACAGGCCGAGGTCATGCCCCTCGATGAAGAAGGACTGCGAGGTCCCCGAGACCGGATTGATCTCGTCCTTCCCCCAGGCCCGTTCGACATAGTGGTCCCACGCCCATTTGAACTCGGCCCGCACGTCAGCCGCCAGCGCGGTCCAGTCCTCGCCCTGCGGCCGCGGCAGGAAGGGAACAGCCATCGCCGCGGCGGTCCCGCTCATCAGGGCGAGGGTCCGGCGGCGGGAAAGGGTCTGGGGCATGGGGCGACACTGACCCGCGTTCGCCGGCCCCGCAAGCCGCACGGCGAAGCCTGTCAGCTCCCCGTGATCGCCGGAACGGCGAGCCCGGCCCCGCTTTCTCCGGTCATCCACAACCACGGAGGCGATGGCCATGCAGAACCCGTTCCGACAGCACCGACCGCAGGACGACTTCGGCCGGCGCGACGACCACCCGCAGGGCCGCTGGGAAGCGCGCGATCAGCGCTGGGACGAACGCGCCAGCTGGTCCGAGGGCGACGGGGGCCGCACCGCGGAGGCCTTCAGCGGTCAGGAGCCATCCTACGGCCAGGAGCGGGAGATGTCCGGCCCCCGCGGCATGGGTTACGGCCAGCACCAGCAGAGCCGGTACGGCGGCGGCATGTCGACCGGCTGGACCGGGGACCGGCAGCCGCAGCAGGGCGGCTCCCATGATGCATACGGCTACGGCGCCCAGGCTTCCGGTCCGCAGCCGCAAGAGTGGGGCCGGGCGCAGTCGTACGGCCGCGGCGACGCGGGTTCCTGGAGCGGGCCGTCCGGTCACGGCGGCGGCTCCATGGGCGGTCAGGAGCGCTGGAGCCAGGGCGGCGGCCAGGGCTCCTGGAGCCAGCCGGGCTATTCGCAGGGCGGCGACTACGGCGGCGCCAGCATGGGCGGCGCGTCCGGCGCCCGCGGCGGCTTCGCCGGCGGCGCGCACATGCATGGCGGCCACGGTCACAGCCACAGCCACAGCCACGGCGGGGCCCCGTCCGGCTATCCGTCCCACGGCTACGCCCCGGGCGCCCAGATCTGGGAGGGCTCCGGACGGGGCATGGGCGGCCAGACCCACGAGCATCACGACTTCGAGCCGGACTACCTGCACTGGCGCGAGCAGCAGCTGTCCGCCTTCGACGACGACTACCGGTCGTGGCGCGACGAACGTCGCCAGAAGTTCTCGTCCGACTTCTCCAGCTGGCGACAGAACCGGCCCCGCTCCGAGGCGGGCGGCGAACACCACACCCCGGCCGAGAACCCGATCGTCGGCGACGTCAGCGACGGCGGCGTCGGGGACGCCACCGAGGCGAAGAAGCGCCAGTAGGCCTTCGTCCGCCTGACGCACGGGCCCGGCGGCCTCCAGCCGGGCCCGTTTGCTTGCGCCGTAGGCGGCGCATTCTTCGCAAGCCTGACGTCGCCCCTTCATCCCAGCTTCGCCGTTTCGTCGCCGCAGCGGCACGGAGCCCCGCTAGGCCCTCTGTCGACATCCGAGGGGGGCCGTCATGATTCACCGCATCCAACGTTCATCCGTTCTGCTCGGCGCCAGCGCCCTGGGCCTGGTCTGGGCCGTGTCCGGCCAGGCCGCCGCCCAGGAGGCCGAGGCCACCCGGCTGGACGAGGTCATCGTCACCGCCCAGCTGCGCGAGCAGTCGGCCACCGAAGTGCCGTTCGCCCTGACCGCCCTCGACGGCGAGCAGCTGCAGGACCTCGGCGTGCAGGACTTCGAGGAGCTCTCGGCCTTCACGCCGGGCTTCCTCGTCCAGAACCAGTCGCCGAACAACCCGGGCTTCGTGATGCGCGGCATCACCTCCGACTCCGGCGAGGCGACCACCGAGCCCCGCGTCTCGGTCTACCAGGACGGGGTGTCGATCTCGAAATCGCGCGGCTCCTATGTCGAGCTGTTCGACATCGAACGGGTCGAGATCGCCAAGGGCCCGCAGTCGACCCTGTACGGCCGGGGCGCGCTCATCGGCGCCGTCAACGTGATCCAGAACAAGGCCGAGATCGGCGACTGGTCGGCCGCCGGCCGGTTCGGCGTCGGCAACCTCGACTACCACCTCGCCGAACTGATGGTGAACGCACCCCTCGGCGACGCCGCCGCCCTGCGCTTCGCCACCCGCCTCAAGACCCGCGACGGCTTCGTCGAGAACCTGCTCGGCGGCCCGGACTTCAACGGCTTCGAGACCGAGGCCTTCCGCCTGTCGCTGGGCTTCGAGCCGGTCGACTCCATCCGCCTCGACCTGATCGCCAACTACCAGACCGACGAGGCGCCCGGCACCTCGTTCAAGGCCATGGCCTACCACCCGCAGAACCCGATGACGGGCGCTGTCCTCGGCGGGCGTCTGCCCTGGGAAGGCGCCGCCTTCACCGCGGGAACGGCCATCGACGGCTTCCACAGCCTCGGCCTCGATCGCGAGGTCGGCGGCGTCACCGGCATCGGCCGCTTCGACCTGACCGAGAGCCTGACGCTCACCTCGACCACGGCCTGGCGGACCTTCGATTCCTACGAGGTGTTCGATCCGGACGGCATCTCCCTGCCGCTGCTGACCGCCGTCGAGGACGCCCACGGCGAACAGTGGAGCCAGGAGCTCCGCCTCAACTGGGACAACGGCGGCGCCCTGTCGGGCTTCATCGGGGCCGGCTTCTTCAAGGAAGACGGCTACCAGCGCACGCCGACCGAGTTCAACGAACGCATCGCCCTGGCGCAGCTGGCGGGCCTTCTGGACGGGACCCCGGCCGCCGTGCTGCCGACCCACCTCCCGCTCGCCGCCTTCTCCAGCCCGCTGCTGATCGATCCGATCCTCGCCGGCTTCGGCCTGCCCGCGCCGGTCATCCCCGGCGTCCGCAGCAACCTCGCCTCGAGCCACATCGAGAGCGCCACCAACGCCTCCGAGCTGGAGTCGATCGACCTGTTCGGCGACCTGACCTGGCGTCCGACCGACCGGCTGGAGTTCGCGGTGGGCCTGCGCTGGACCCAGGACGACAAGACCACCCGCTTCTCGAGCTCGGTCGAGAGCCGCTCCATCCTCGGCGGCCTGCTGGCGGTGCAGCAGCTGCAGGGCCAGATCGCCCGCCTGATCGCCGTCGGCACCCCGCAGGCGCTCGCCCAGGCCGCCCAGCTCGGCGCCTTCACCAACGGACTGGTGGTGCAGCTGGCCACGCCCGGCGCGGCCGCGGCTCCGGCCAGCGCCGCCTTCCCGCTGTTCGGCCTGACCTTCCAGCCCACCGCCGGCAATGGCGGCGAGATCTCCCAGGACCTCGAGGACGACGGCTTCACCTGGCGCGCCACCGGCCGCTATGCGGTCAACGACGACACCAGCCTGTACGCCAACTACGCCCGCGGCCGGCGCCCGGCGGTGCTGGCCCCCTCCGCCCCGTCCAGCCCGTTCGCGGCGCCGGACTTCACCTATGTCGACGCCGAGGAGGTCGACAGCTACGAGGTCGGCGCCAAGACGGCGATGCTGGACGGCGGCCTGCGGCTGGACGGCGCCCTGTACCTCTACGACTACACGAACTTCCAGACGACGGTTCAGGTCGGCACCCAGTTCATCACCACCAACGCCGGCGAGGCCCGCGCCTGGGGCTTCGAGGGCCAGGCCTTCTTCGCCGCCAGCGACGCGCTGGACCTGTTCGCCACCTACGCCTGGAACCACTCCCGCTTCGAGGCCGGCATCTACGACGGCAACCGCTTCCGTCTGTCGCCCGACCACCGCGCCTCGCTGGGGCTGGTGTGGCGGATGCCGGTCGAGGGCGGCCGCATCGAGGTGCAGCCGACCTGGACCTGGCAGTCGGAGATGTTCTTCAACGACGACAACGACCGCGCCGACCTGCAGACCGGCAACTTCGTCCCTGACACTGCGGTGGACGAGGTCCAGGACAGCTACGGCCTCCTGAACCTGCGCGTGCGGTTCGTCGGCGAGGCGGGCGACTGGTCGGTGGAGGCCTTCGCCGACAACCTGCTCGACGAGGAATATATCCGCGACGCGGGCAACACCGGCGACAGCCTCGGCCTGCCGACCTTCATCGCCGGCGAACCCCGCACCTACGGCGTCGTCATCGGCCTGAAGTACTGAGGACCCCGCCATGACCCTGCACCGCCGCGGACTTCTCGGACTGTTCGGCGCGGGCGCCGCCGGGGCGGGCCTGCCCGCCGCCGCGCAGCCCTCCGCGGCGGCGACGTTCCGCCACGGCGTCGCCGCCGGCGACCCGACGGCGGACGGCCTGCTGCTCTGGACCCGGGTGACGCCGGCGGATCCCGCCGCCGGCGAGATCGCGGGCCGCTGGACCGTGTGGACGGCGGGGGCCGCCGCCCCCGCCGCGTCCGGCGAGTTCACGACCGGGGCGCATCGCGACTTCACCGTCAAGGTGCCGGTCAGCGGCCTCCAGCCCGGCGTCGAGTACTTCTACGAGTTCGCCGTCGGCGACGCGCGCTCGCCCCGGGGCCGGGCCCGCACCCTGCCCGCCGGCGCCACCGACGACGTGGTGCTGGCGGTCGCCTCCTGCCAGCTGCACCCCGGCGGCCTGTTCAACGCCTGGGACGCGGTGTCGAAGCTGGAGCGGCTGGACGCGGTGGTCCACCTCGGCGACTACATCTACGAGTACGGCGCCGACCCCGAAGCCTACGGGATGAAGACCGGCGCGCCGCTCGGCCGGACGCCCGAACCGCCGCACGAGATCGTCTCGCTCGCCGACTACCGGACCCGCCACGCCCAGTACAAGTCGGACCCCGACCTGCAGGCGGCCCACGCCCGCGCCGCCTTCATCTGCGTCTGGGACGACCACGAGCTGGCCAACGACGTCTGGCAAGCCGGGGCGGAGAACCACCAGCCGGCCGGCGAGGGCGACTTCGCCGCCCGCAAGGCCGCGGCGCTGAAGGCGTACTTCGAGTGGATGCCGATCCGCGAGCCGGAAGGCGGCCTGACGCCGGAGGCGCTCCACCGCAGCTTCGACTTCGGCGACCTGGCCAGCCTGCTGATGGTCGAGACCCGGCTGCTGGCGCGCAGCCAGCAGCTGACCTACCAGCGCGACATGCCCATGGTCGGCGAGGGCCGCGACGCCCGGCCCGATCTGGAGACCTTCCGCGCCCGTCTCAACGCCCCGGAGCGCGAGCTGCTGGGCGAGGCGCAGCGCCGCTGGATCGGCTCCACCCTCGCCGCCTCGCGCGCGGCCGGGCGGCCGTGGCAGATCATCGGCAACCAGGTGGTGATGGGCCGCGTGCAGGGGCCGGACATCAGCAAGCTGGCCAGCCCGCTCGAGGTCGCGGTCCTGATGGCCCGCCTCCCCGCCGACGTCCGCGCCCAGGTCCGCCAGTCGATCGAGCTGTTCAAGCTGGGCGTCCCGTTCAACCTCGACAGCTGGGACGGCTATCCCGCCGCCCGCGAAAGGCTCTACGCCACCTTCGCCGAAGCCGGGGTGCAGCCCATCGTGCTGGCGGGCGACAGCCACGCCTTCTGGGTCAACGACCTGAAGGACGCCGCCGGCGACCGTCGCGCGGTGGAGTTCGGGACCAGCGCCATCTCCAGCCCCTCCCCCGGCGACGCGGTCCCCGGCGTGCCGCTGGGCGCCGCCCTCAACGCCGCCAACGAGGAGGTCGTGTTCTGCGACCAGTCCTCCAAGGGCTTCGTCCTGCTCATCCTCACCCGCGACGAGGCGAGGGCCGAGCTGCGCACGGTGTCGACCCTCCTCGAGAAGCCCTACGTCCCGGGCGTCGTGAAGACCTTCACCGTCGCCCGTGCCGGAGACGGGCTCGGCCCCCTGGTCGAGGCCTGAGGCCGTCGCCGGCCGGTCGGGCTCACCGCCCGGCCGGCGGCGCGTTCTTCACGTACCGGTCGAGCCAGCGGACCATCTCCCACAGGGTGTGGCCGACCGACTCCCGCGCCCGGTAGCCGTGCGCCTCCAGCGGCAGGACCACATAGCGCACCGTGGCCCCGTTGCCCTTCAACGCCGCATAGAAGCGCTCCGACTGCACCGGGAAGGTGCCCGAATTGTCGTCCGCCTCGCCGTGGATCAGCAGGATCGGCTCGTTGACCCGGTTGGCGTAGGTGAAGGGCGACATCTCCGTATAGGTGTCGGTCGCCTCCCAGTAGGTGCGCTGCTCCGCCTGGAAGCCGAACGGCGTCAGGGTCCGGTTGTAGGCGCCCGAGCGGGCGATGCCGGTGCGGAACAGGTCGGTGTGGGCCAGCAGGTTGGCGGTCATGAAGGCGCCGTAGCTGTGCCCGCCGACGGCGATCCGGTCGCGATCGGCCACCCCCATCTCCACCACCGCGTTCACCGCCGCCTCGGCCGAGGCCTTGAGCTGTTCGATATAGGTGTCGTTGGGCTCGGCCCCGTCGCGGCCGATGATCGGCATCGACGGATCGTCCAGCACCGCATAGCCCTGGGTCAGCAGGAACAGGTGGCTGGAGCCGCCCGGCCGCACGAAGCGGTTGGCGGTGTCGACCACCTGCCCGGCCACGGCGGCGTCGGTGAACTCGGCCGGATAGGCCCACATGACCAGCGGCAGCGGCCCGTCCCGGTCCTTGTCGTAGCCGGCCGGCAGGTACAGCGTCCCCGACAGCTGCACCCCGTCGTTCCGGGTGTAGGTGATCAGCTGCCGCGTCACCCCCGCCAGCTGCGGCGCAGGATCCGGAAACTGCGTGAGGGCGTCGGGCGCCGGGGCGTCCAGGTCGCGGACATAGAGGTTCGGCGGATCGATGCGCGTCTCCCGCCGCGTCACCAGCCGCCGGGCCTCGTCGTCGAGAACGCCGACGATGCTCTCGTAGTCGCCCGTCGCGGAGGTCCACAGCCGCTCGCTCTCCCCGGTCTGCAGGTCCATGGCCGCGAGGAAGGGATACTCGCCCTCGCGGGTGGCGCCGGGGCCGGTCACCAGCACCCTCCCGTCACTGGCGAAGCGCATCACCGGGAATCCGGCGGCGTTCGGCTCGGTGATCGGGAAGCCGGGGTTGTTGTAGCGGTCCTGGTAGTTCCGCTCGAGCAGCACGCGCCCGCTCCCCGGGTTCGACGGGTCGACCACCAGCCGGGTCTCGTGCCGGGTGTTGAACCAGCGGCTGCTGACCAGGGCGGTGTCCTCGTCCCCCCAGGTGACGCCGGCGTAGCGCTCCTGCAGGTCGACCAGCGGCGTCGGCGCGTCCGTGAACGGCGCCGCCTGCAGGAACACGCGGTCGCGCACGTCCGCCTCGGTGCGCGGATCGCCGCCGTCCTGCGCCTCGACCCAGGCCAGCGTCGCCGGAGCGTCCGAGCGCCAGCCGATCGATCGGGGCCCCGGCGCCACCGCATCGAACGGCGTCGGAATGTTGTCGCGCAGCGGCAGGTCGGCGACGCGGCGCACCTCCCGACCCTGGAGATCCATCACCACGACCTCGGTCGGGAACAGGCCCGCCGGCACGACATAGCTGTACGGTCGCTTCACCGTGCTCCGCAGGACGTAGCGGCCGTCCGGCGAGATGCTCGCTCCGAGGTGCACCCCCGGTTCGCCCAGCGTCCGGCCCGGCCCGTCGAGCGGCGTCCACATCAGCTGACTGGTGAAGTAGTGCTCGAACAGCGCCTCGTCCCCGGCGTTGGACAGCAGATCCTGATAGGTGCGGGCCGGGGCCGTGCGGCCCATGCTCTCCTCGACCGTCGGCCCGGCCGGCGGCCGGCTGACGTCCGGGGCGGGGCCGCGCCCCTCCGGGATCATCCGCACCAGCAGGCCGGAACTGTCGGGCGCCCAGTCGTAGGCCCCGCCCGCCGCGGCGTTGACCCGGGCTCCGGTCAGCTTCCGCGCCTGGCCGGTGCCCACGTCCGCGACCCACAGCTCCAGCCCCGTTGGCGCATCCATCAACAGAGCCACCGTCTTGCCGTCCGGCGACCACGAGGGCGACATGAAGCGCGCGCCCGCCGGCAGCTGCACCATCCGCGCCGGGCCGCCCGCCACCGGCTGGAAGCTCAGCCCCGTGAGCCAGGCCACCCGGCTGTTGGCCGGGCCGTTGTTGCGCGGATTGATCCGGTACCCCGCCAGCCGCAGCATCGGCTCCGCCAGTTCGGCGATCGGCGGCAGGTTGGCGCGGTCGTACAGGGCGAGGGTCGTGCGGTCCGGCGACAGGCTGACGCTGGGCGTCGGTTTCGCGTCGAGGATCTGCGCGATCGGCGCCGGCGGCTGCTGGTAGGTCAGCGCCTCCTGCCCCAGGGCCGGTCCCGCGAGGGCGGCGATGAGCACGAAGGCCGGCATGGCCCGGCCGAGCAGACGACGACGCATGTTCACTTCCCCAGCCCCGCCCCAACCGGCGGGTCGGGCACGCTAGGGCGGCGGCTCCGCAAGGGTCAAGGCCGGCCCGGCGTCGCGCCCGTCAGGGCGTAGCAGCTGGCCCGGCTCGGCCGCGTCCCGTCCGGCGCCCCGTAGGCGGCGCGGACCGAACACACGTCCGCCTCGCTCAGCCGGCCCTGCCAGCGATCGGCGTTGCAGTAGTTCATGACCGAGGCCGCGTCGTAGTAGGTCTCCCCCTGCACCGTGGCCTCGGGCGCCCGCGTCCGCGCCAGGCAGTCGGGCGCGCGCGGGCTGACGTGGTCGTGGCTGAAGCCCAGCGCATGCCCGAGCTCGTGCAGGGCGTCGGCCCGGAAGCAGCCCTCGCGCCCGACCGAACCCCGCCGTCCGCAGATCCGGTTGGTGACCAGGTATTCGGCGTTCAGCACGATCTCGCCGCCCTGCACCAGATGCACGCCGAGGTGGCTGGCTGAGGCGAACATCTCGGGGTCGTGGACGATCCGGATCGGGATCCGCCGCTCGGGCCCGCTCGTCGGCGAACCCTCGCAGGTGGCGCGGATGTCGAAGTCGACGCGGGCCACGCCCTCCCAGACGGCGGCGGCGTCCATCACCGCCTCCCGGGCCCAGGCGTCGGCGGCCTCCGGCGCGGCGAAGCACATCGGCACGCGCCCGTCCGGCCACTGGTCCTCGGGATCCGGCGGCGGCGCCGGCGGCTGCTGGTAGGTCAGCGCCTCCTGCCCCAGGGCCGGTCCCGCGAGGGCGGCGATGAGCACGAAGGCCGGCAT
>NZ_JACESB010000028.1 GCF_013912005.1 Brevundimonas sp.
CGCCCCCTCCGCCGCCGCCGCCGCCTGTGGCCACGCCCGCCGCGGGCGAGCTCGCGGTGAGCGGCTCACGCGTGCCCCGGGCGCCGGGGCAGATCGTCGGACCGGCGCCCCGGGTGGTTCCCGACACGGAACGCTACCCGAACGCCACGCCCAATCCCGTGCGCCGCGTGGCGGAGGAACCGGTTTCGACCTTCTCGATCGACGTCGACACGGCCAGTTATTCCAACGTGCGGCGTTTCATCGACGAGGGACGGGCGCCGCCGGCGGACGCCGTGCGGGTCGAGGAGCTGATCAACTATTTCGACTATGGCTACGCCCGGCCGCGGTCGGCCGACGAGCCGTTCGCGATCCACACCGCGGTGGCGGCGGCGCCCTGGGCGCCGGGGCGGCAGATCGTGCACGTGGGGCTGCAGGGCTATGAGCTGCCCGAGCGCGAGCGGCGGCCGCTGAACCTGACCTTCCTCGTCGACGTCTCGGGTTCGATGAACAGCCCGGACAAGCTGGCGCTGGCGCAGCGCTCGATGAACCTGATCATCGACCGGCTGCGGCCGCAGGACACGGTGGCGGTGACCTATTACGCGGAAGGGGCCGGGACCACCCTGGCGCCGACGCCGGGCGACCAGAAGCTGAAGATCCGCTGCGCGGTGGCCAGCCTTTACGCCTCCGGCGGGACGGCGGGCGCGACCGGCATGACCAACGCCTACGACCAGGCCCAGGCCAACTTCGCCCGCGACCGGGTCAACCGCATCCTGATGTTCACCGACGGCGACTTCAACGTCGGGGTCACCGACGACATGCGGCTGGAGGACTATGTCGCGGCGAAGCGGGAGACGGGCATCTACCTGTCGGTCTACGGCTTCGGGCGCGGCAACTACCAGGACGCCCGCATGCAGACCATCGCCCAGGCCGGCAACGGCGCGGCGGCCTATGTCGACGACCTCAACGAGGCGCGGCGGCTGTTCGGGCCGATGTTCGACCGCGGGGCCTTCCCCATCGCCGACGACGTCAAGATCCAGGTCGAGTTCAATCCGGCCCGCGTCGCCGAGTACCGGCTGATCGGCTACGAGACGCGGCTGCTGGACGAGGCCGACTTCGCCAACGACCGGGTCGACGCCGGGGAGGTGGGGTCGGGCGCGGCGGTGACGGCGCTCTACGAGATCACGCCGGTCGGCGGCCCCGGCCAGATCCCGGACCGGCGCTATGACCGGAACCGCATCGGCGTCGGCGGCGGCGATCCGTCGGGCGAGATCGGCTTCGTGCAGGTGCGCTACAAGCGGCCGGGCGAGGACGCCTCGCGACTGATCCAGCAGGTGGTGACGAACCGCGCCTCCGGGCGGGTGTCGGCCCAGCCGCCGGAGAGCACGCGCTGGGCCCTGGCGGTGGCGGCCTTCGGTCAGAAGCTGCGCGGCGATCCCTGGATGCCGGCCGACTACGGCTGGGCCGCGATCCTCGAGCAGGCCCAGGGCGCGCGGGGCGAGGATCCGTACGGGGAGCGGGCGGAGTTCGTGCAACTGGTCCGCGCGGCGTCGGAGCTGCCGGCGGCAAGGACGCCCTAGGGCGGCGAGGCTGGCGGGAATCGGCGCCGGCGCCGGTTCCCCTCTCCCCAGGGACGAGGGTTGGCGACATTGTGCCGCCCGTGACCGAGACCCTCTCCCCCGCCGCCGCCCGCCGCATCGCCCTGGCCGCCCAAGGCTTCGGCCGGACGCCCCCCGCGGCGCCCGGCCGGAGGCATGTCCGCGACCTCGCGCGCCGGCTGGGGGTGGTGCAGATCGACAGCGTGAACGCGGTGGCGCGAACCCACTACCTGCCCGGCTTCTCGCGGCTGGGCGCCTATCCGCGCGAGGCGCTGGAGGCCGAGGCTTGGGGGGCGCGGCGGGGATTGTTCGAATACTGGGGCCACGAGGCGTCGCTGCTGCCGGTGGAGAGCCAGCCGCTGCTGCGCTGGCGCATGGCGCGGGCGCAGGCGGGCGAAGGCGTCTGGGGCGGCGTGGCGCGGTTCGGACGCGAACGGGCGGACTACATCGCGGAGGTGCTGAAGGAGATCGAGCGGCGGGGGCCGGTCACCGGCGGCGACTTCGCGGAAGGCCCCCGCGGAGCGCCCGGCTGGTGGTCGTGGTCGGACGGCAAGCGGGCGCTGGAGTGGCTGTTCTGGGCCGGGCTGATCACCACCCGGACCCGGCGTGGTTTCGAACGGGTCTATGACCTGACCGAACGGGCGCTGCCGCGGGCGGTGGTCGAGGCCCCGACGCCGGACGAGGCCGACGCCCAGCGCGAGCTGGTGCGCATCGCGGCGCGGGCGCTGGGGGTGGCGACCGAGGCCGACCTGCGGGACTACTTCCGGCTGCCGCTGGCCGACGCGCGGGCGCGGGTGGCGGAGCTGGCCGAGGCTGGGGAGCTGACGCCGGTGCAGGTGAAGGGCTGGGCGCGGACCGCGTGGCTGTGGCCCGACGCGCGGCGGCCGCGGAAGGTGAAGGGCGACGCCCTGCTGTCGCCGTTCGACAACCTGATCTGGACCCGGGACCGCACCGAGCGGCTGTTCGGCGCGCGGGTGCGGCTGGAGATCTACACCCCGGCCCACAAGCGGACGCACGGCTACTATGTCCTCCCCTTCCTCGAGGACGAGGCGATCACCGCGCGGGTCGACCTGAAGGCGGACCGGCAGGCCGGCGTGCTGCGGGTGCAGGCGGCGTGGCGCGAGCCGGACACGACGGCGGCGACGCCGGAACGGCTGGCCGCGGAGCTTGGGCGGATGGCCGGCTGGCTGGGCCTGGAGCGGGTGGAGGTCGTCGGCCGCGGCGATCTGGCGGAGGCGCTGGCGGCCGCCGGCTAGACCTCGAACCGCACCCCCTGGGCCAGCGGCAGGGCGGAGGAGAAGTTCACCGTCTGGGTCTGGCGGCGCATGTAGGCCTTCCAGGCGTCGGAGCCGGACTCGCGGCCGCCGCCGGTGTCCTTCTCGCCGCCGAAGGCTCCGCCGATCTCGGCCCCCGAGGGGCCGATGTTGACGTTGGCGATGCCGCAGTCGGAGCCCCAGGCGGACAGGAACTGCTCCGCCTCGCGCACCGAGTCGGTGAAGACGCAGGACGAGAGACCCTGCGGGACGGCGTTCTGCAGGGCCACCGCCTCGTCGAAGTCGGACCAGGTCAGGACGTAGAGGATGGGGGCGAAGGTCTCGTGCATGACCACCTCCGTCTGCGCCGGCATGCGCACGATGGCGGGGCGGACGTAGATTCCGTCGCGGTCCAGTCGCCCGCCGCCGGTGACCACCTCGCCGCCCTCCGAGACCGCCTGGGCGACAGCCGCCTCGAACGCCTCGGCGGCGTCGGGGTCGATCAGCGGCCCGACCAGCACGCCGTCCTCGCGGGGATCGCCGATCGGCAGGGACCCGTAGGCGGCTTTCAGGCGGGCCAGGAGGGCGTCGGCGACGCTCTCGTGCACCAGCAGGCGGCGCAGCGAGGTGCAGCGCTGTCCGCAGGTGCCGACGGCGGAGAAGGCGATCGCGCGAACAGCCATCTCCAGATCGGCGGAGGGCGTGACGATCATGGCGTTGTTGCCGCCGAGCTCCAGCAGGGAGCGGCCGAGACGGGCGGCGACGGTCTGCGCCACCGCCCGGCCCATCCGGGTCGAGCCGGTGGCGGACACCAGCGGGATGCGCGGGTCGGCGGCCAGGGCCTCGCCGGCGTCGCGCCCGCCGACGACCACCTGGGACAGGCCTTCCGGGGCGTCGCCGAAGCGGGCCAGGGCGCGTTCGAACACCGCCTGGGTCGCCAGCGCGGTCAGCGGCGTCTTCTCGGAGGGCTTCCAGATCACCGGGTCGCCGCAGACCAGGGCGAGGCAGGCGTTCCAGGCCCACACCGCGACCGGGAAGTTGAAGGCCGAGATGACCAGCACCGGCCCCAGCGGCTGCCAAGTCTCGCGCATGTGGTGGCCGGGCCGCTCGCTGGGCAGTGTCAGGCCGTAGAGCTGGCGCGACAGGCCGACGGCGAAGTCGCAGACGTCGATCATCTCCTGCACCTCGCCGAGGCCTTCGGAGACGATCTTGCCGGCCTCCAGGGTGACGAGGCGGGCGAGGTCGGGCTTGGCGGCGCGCAGCTCCTCGCCGAACAGCCGGATCAGTTCGCCGCGCCGGGGCGCGGGCGCGCGCCGCCAGACCTCGAAGGCGGCCGCGGCCCGGGCGACCACGCCGTCGAGGGCCTCGGCGGGAGTCTCCGACAGCCGCCCCGCGACCGAGCCGTCGACCGGCGACCGCGCCTCGAAGCCGTCGGAGCTCCAGATGGGGCCGTCGACTCCCAGTCGCGCGAGTATCGCCTTCGCCTCGTCCGCCGCCATCATGCACGCTCTCCACCGGGTCCGCGGACGGGTCTAGCCCGGCGACGGCGGCGGCGGAACCCGCCGTCGCGGCACGGGTTGTGTCGCCGACCCGACAGCAAGGAGACGGCGCATGAAGATCCGCGACATCATGAGCAAGGACGTGCAGGTGGCCCGTCCCGGCGACACCCTGCAGCAGGTGGCGGCGCGGATGCGCGACGGCGACTTCGGCTTCATGCCGGTGGCCGACGGCGACCGGCTGGTCGGCACCATCACCGACCGCGACATCTGCATCCGCGCCATCGCCGAGGGCGCCGCGAGCACCTCGCCGGTGATCGAGTACATCACCCGCGATCCGCACACCGCCCGCGTCGACGAAGACCTGAAGGAGGTTCTGGAGGCGATGGGATCGCGGCAGATCCGGCGGCTTCCGGTGCTCGACAAGGACGACCGGCTGGTCGGCGTGGTCTCGCTGGGCGATCTGTCGACGCGGGTGAAGGAAAAATACGCGGGCGAGGCGCTGGAGGACATCTCCCGGCCCTGACCGCCGGCGTTCAGGGCTGCTTAACCCTGTCGCCAAACCCGCTGTTCACCGCGCGCCGGCCATGTTCCGCATGAGAGACCGGAGCTAAGGCATGGCGCGCGCGCAATTCCAGAAGGGGCAAAAGGTCTGGGTCGAGTGCGTCGGCGCGTGGGCCCAGATCGAGAGGGTCCAGCCGGTCTGGGCCAAGGGCTTCGAGGAGCCGGTGCGGGTCACCTACGATGTGGGGCTGGGCCGCGAGTTCCTCGCCCACGAGCTTCTGCTACCGGTGGAAGACGCCGCGGCGGCTGCCGGCCAGAACTGGCGGCTGATGCGGGCCCGCAACAAGTGGCAGACGGCCGAGGACACCGCCCACCACCCCTACCCCGGCACCTATCCGGTGGTCGTGACCGATCGGGCGGACTGGGGCGGCTGGCGCGTGCCCGGCGCCGAGTACGACCGCGACCCGCAGCAGATCGAGTTCCAGGCCCGGCTGATCGCCGCCGCGCCGCGGCTGATGGCGCTGGCGGAGCGTCTGACCGCCGCCGTCGACGACGCGCCCGAGGACGCGCCGCCGGAGCTGCAGATGATGGCCCGCGAGGCGCGCGAGGTCCTGAAAGGCATCACCGACGTGCTCGCCCCGCCGCCGGTCGAAGCCGCTTCGCCGGCGACCCGCGCGGCCTGATTGCACCGGACGGGACAAGCCGCCTCGACACGAATCCGCGACGCAGCCTAGATTCAGGCATCGCCGTCGAATCGTCCGGGAGAGCGCCTTGCGGGGTGAGGAACGCCGCATAACACCGCAGGGACGACGGGCCGCCGATCGCAACAAGGCGCCGCCCGCCTGGCTTCGCATCGCCATCTACGTGCTGGTGCTGGCGATCGCCGCCCACGTCCTGCTGGTGGCGCGGGACGTCAGCGGCGCCCGGACGGACGGCTTCAGCCTCGCCGATCTGTGGGTGCTGGGGCCGCCGGTGGCCATCGGCCTCTTCACCCTCGTGGTCGTGTACATGATGGAGCAGCGGCAGCTCGGGATCAGCCGCGAATGGGCGGCCTCCGAGCGTCGCTTCCGCGGCGCGGTCGAGGCGGCGCGGTGCGGCGTCTGGGACTGGGACGTGGACGCGGGAGTGGTCACGGTCTCGGAGTACATGGCCCGGCTGATGGGACTGGAGCGCAGCGGCCCGGTGCCGGTCGAGACCTTCATCGAGCGCATCCACCCCCGTTTTCGCGACGCCTTCGACCACGCCCTGCGTCAGGCCCAGACCTACGGCGTGTTCGAGGTCAGCTTCCCCGCCCCCGACCCCCAGGGCCGGACGCGGTGGATCGACGCGCGCGGCCAGGCCCGCGGCGATCGCGGCGAGGAGGGCTTCTCCTCCATCCTCGGCATCGCGCTGGACACGACCGAGGCGCGGCGCGCCAAGGCCCAGGCCCAGGCGGCCGAGAGCCGGCTGCGGGACGGCATCGAGAGCGTGTCGGACGCCTTCGTGCTGTTCGACCGGCACGAGCGGCTGATCCTCTGCAACCAGGCCTTCCAGGACGCCTTCGGCTTCGAGGACGGCGTGCTGCGCAAGGGGGCCCTGAAGGCCGACCTGAACCGGATCGCGGCCCTGGCCATCCGCTCGGACCAGCCGGCTCCCGGCGGGCGGGTCGGCGCCCGCGAGGTCGAGCTGCACGACGGCCGCTGGCTGCAGCTGGTCGAACGCTTCACCTCGGACGGCGGCTCGGTGGTGTCGGCCGCGGACATCACGGCCATCAAGCAGAAGGAGGCGGAGCGCCAGCGGGCGGCGGAGCGCCTCCAGGCCACGGTGTCGGCGCTCGAACAGCGCGAGGAGGAGCTGTCGCACCTGGCGCGCAAGTACGAGGTGGCGATGACCCGGGCCGAGGCCGCCAACCAGGCCAAGTCCGAATTCCTCGCCAATATGAGCCACGAGCTGCGCACGCCGCTGAACGCCATCAACGGCTTCTCCGAGATCATGGCCGGCGAGATGTTCGGGCCGCTGGGCGACCCGCGCTACAAGGGCTATGCGGCCGACATCCTCAAGTCGGGCCAGCACCTGCTGAGCCTGATCAACGACATCCTCGACATGGCGAAGATCGAGGCGGGCAAGCTGACCCTGCACTACGAGCGCGTGTCGCTGCGCGAGATCGTCGACGACGTGGCGCGGCTGATGCGCGGCAAGGTCGCCGAGGCGGGGCTCAACCTGACCGTCGACGCGCCGGACCTGCCGGAGATCGACGCCGACCACCGGGGCGTGAAGCAGGTGATCCTGAACCTCGTCTCCAATGCGGTGAAGTTCACGCCCGAGGGCGGCGACATCGTCATCTCGCTGTCGCGGCTGGGGCAGGACCGGATGCGGGTGGCGGTGACGGACACCGGCATCGGCATCGCGCCGGAGGACGTGAGGCGGCTGGCCCGCCCGTTCGAGCAGGTCGAGGGACAGCATTCCAAGACGACCCAGGGCACCGGCCTCGGGCTCGCCCTGACCAAGTCGCTCGTCGAACTGCACGGCGGCCGGCTGTCGATCGACAGCGAACCCGGACGGGGCACGACGGTGAGCTTCGACCTGCCGATGCGGAAGCCGGCGACCGAGGCGGACGCCGGCGACCGGGCGCGGGCGGCCTAGGGACGGGCGGCCGCCCCCCGGCGGGCGTCGTCGCGGGGGCCGCGCGCGGCGAACCGGCCGCGGCGGGTCAGGACCGGCGCAAGGGCCGCGCGATCGTCCGGCTCCAGCGTCTGCAGCAGACCGACGGCGTCCGACTCGATCCGCGCCCGGCCCCGCAGCTCGGCGGCGCGCGACTGTTCCAGCAGGGCCCGGACCTGCACGGGATCGAAATCGGCGGAGCGCACCAGCTCGATCGCCTGACGACGCTTGAGCCGCGCTTCCTCGAAGTCGGGCCGCACCTCCCGCGCCGACTGCCGCAGGGTCTCGCGGACGTGTTCGCGCACCTCGGGATCGACGCCTTCCACCAGCGCAAGCGCCGGCGGCCGGTTGCGGGAAGGCCTGTCGGCGGCCTCGATCCGCGCCTCCACCGCCCGGTAGCGGATCACGGCGGCGCCCGCGGCGGCGAGGGCGAAGAGGTTCAGCGCCACCGATACGCCCAGCAGGATCCGGAGCGTGCGACTGGTCACCCGAGGACCTCCGTGTCGTCGAGCCCGAGCAGGGAGGACTGGTAGAGGATGGCGTCGGCTTCCGCATCGGCCGTCAGATGCGTGCCGAGCATGACCCCCGCCGCCACGCCGGCGCAGGCGGCGGCGGCCCAGCCGGCCCCGAGGGCGAGCCCCAGCCGGTCCATCCAGCGCCGCCCGGCACGGCGGGCCTGCAGCCCCGCGGAGGCGGCCGACGCCAGCACGCGGTCGCGCAGGGCGAGGGACGGCGCGGGCGACCCGGACGCCTGCAGCAGGGCGTCGATCGACTCCGCCTCCGCCAGGGCCGCGCGCGCCTGACCCGGATGGGCCGCCGCGAAGGCTTCCGCGGCGGACCGCTCGTCCGTCGGCCAGCGCCGCGGATCGGCGCCCCACGCCTCGACCAGGGCGAGAAATCTCTCCGCCGTCATCATACTCACGCTCCTTCAGCCCCCGGCCGCAGATCGGCCAGCGCCGCTCTCAACGCCCGCCGTCCGCGGGACAGCAGGCTTTCCAGGGCCTCGACGCTGATCTCCAGCAGCGCCGCGGCCTCGATGTTCGACAGCTCCTGATAATGGCACAGGATGATCGCCTCGCGTTGCCGCACCGGCAGGCGGGCGAGCGCCGCATCGACCCGGGAGCCGACGTCGGCGGCCAGCAGACCCCGATCCGGTCCCGGACCGGGATCGGGCCGGTCCGGCGGCGTCTCGGTCGGAACCTCGCGCCGCCGGCGCAGCCGGTCGTAGCAAAGGTTCAGGGCCACGCGGTGCAGCCAGGTGTCGAACCTCGCCCGGCCGGGCGCCCAGCGCGGCGCCTGCCGCCACGCCCGCAGCATGGCTTCCTGCGCCACGTCCTCGGCCTCGACGGGATCGCCGAGCATCCGCTGCGCCAGCGCCAGCATGCGCGGCAGCTTGCGCGCCACCATCGCCTGGATGGCCGCCGCGTCGCCGTCGCCGACGCGGCGCACCAGATCCTCGTCCGGGTCGGCGATCGGCGGCAAGCATCCCTCTTGCGATGATGGTCGGGAGGGCTGACAGGTCGCCGACCGCCGGGCCCGGCATTTCCTTACTCCGAAGCAGGCGCCGAAGGCGACGCCTGCGCCGCCGGGGCGCGGCGATTGGCCCGCGACGCCGCGCGGGCGGCGCGCCGCTCGACCTGGGTGACGTAGCCGTCGCCATCGGCGTCGAGCCGCGCGAAGGCCTGGGTCAGCCGGGCCTCAGCATCGGCGATGGCCACCGGGGAGGCCGCGCGCATGGGGCGGGCGGCGTTCCGGCCGTGGGCTCGCGTGCGGGCCCCGCCACGGGCGGCTTCGAACTCCGCGCGGCTGAGGACGCCATCCCGGTCGGCGTCGAGCCGGTCGAAGCGGGCGGCCATGCGGGTGGCGCGGTGCGCCTGGCGCGCCGCGCCGCGCTCCTCGGCCGAAACGGCGCCGTCGCCGTCGGCGTCGGCCGCGCGGAGGCGCTCGAGCCGCCGGCCGACGAACTCGGCCTGGCTGATGCGGCCGTCGCCGTCGGCGTCGGCGCGGGCGGGACCGGCGGCCGGCCGCTCCGGCGCCTGCTGGGCGACGGCGCCGCCGGCGGCGAGCACCAGGGCGGCGAGGCCGCCGATCAGAAGGGAGGTTCTCATCGTCTTGATCTCCATGGGGGGAGCGATCCAGGGCAGTCCCTGTCGGAGATCAAACGGGCGGGGGCGGACTCTCCGTCGCGGGCGCGGGCAGCGCACGTTCGAAGGCGGCGCGGGCGGCCGAGCGGACCTCCGTCAGGCGCGCCTGCAGGGTGTCGAAACTGTCGCAGCCGGCGACCTCGGCCAGGCGGCTGCGGAAGCCGTCGGGCTCCGCGGCCGGGTCGGGACGCTCGTCGAAGGCGGCGGCGAGCACCTGGGCGAGGGCCTGCTGGAGCCGCCACGCCTCGGCCAGCTCCGGCTGGTCCGCGAGGCCGTCCAGGGTGGAGGCGGCGACGGCCCCCCCGTCCCGCGCCGCCCGCAGCTGGCTCACCTGGGCGACGAATTCGGCGTCGACCTGGCCGCCGCGCGCCAGCTTCAGGTCCCAGAAGCCGCGGGCCGGCCGCTCCCGCGCCATCAGGTCGCGCATGCGGCGGGCGTCGGCGGCGATGTCGACGCCCGGCGGACGGGGACGACGGAGGATGTCGTGCAGCGCCTGCGTCACCCGCTCGCCGAAGGCGAGGTCGTCGCTCCACACGACCCGGGCGCGGGTCAGGGCCATGAACTCCCAGGTGTCGGCGTCGCGGGCGTAGTAGTCCTCCACCGCCGACAGGGGCAGGGACACCGGCCCCTTCGCCCCGGTGGGGCGCAGGCGCATGTCGACGTCGTACAGCCCGCCCTCGGCGGTGTGCGCCGACAGGGCGGCGATCAGGCGCTGGGTGAAGCGGGAGTAGAAGACGCCGGCGCTCCAGCCCCGCCCCTCCGAGACCGCCTCGGCGGGCGCCGCGTAGACGGTCATCAGGTCGAGGTCGGAACTGGCGGTCATCTCGCGCGACCCGGCCTTGCCGAGCGCCACGACCGCCACCGCTCCGCCCGGCAGGGCGCCGCCCTGCCGCACGGCCTCGGCGAGGGCGGCCGGGGCCAGCGCGCGCATGCAGGCGTCGGCGAGAACGGCGTAGCCCCGTCCCGCGGCCTCGGCCCCGGCCCGGCCGCTGACGACCTGCACGCCGATGCGGAACATCTGTTCGCGATGGACGCGGCGGACGACGTTCATCGCCGCCTCGAAGTCCGGCGCGGCGGCCGCGTCGGCGAGCATCTGCGCCACCACGCCGCTGTCCTCGTCCAGCGGCCGGACGAAACGGGCGTCCAGCATGCTGTCGAGGGCGGCCGGATAGCGCCCCAGCGCCCGCGCCAGCCGCGGAGCGAAGGCCATCACCCGCACCACCAGCTGGAACAGCTTCGGCTGGGCGAGGAACAGCGCCTGCACCTGCACGCCGGCGCTGAGGGCGGAGAAGAAGACGGCGAAGCGGCGGAAGGCGGCGTCGGCGGCGCCCGTCGCGGCCATGGCCTCCAGCAGCCGGGGCGCGAGGCGGGTGAACAGCTCGCGCCCGCGGGCGGTGCGGGTGGCGGGGATGCGGCCGTGGTGCCAGCTGCGGATGGTGTCCGCCACCGCGGCGGGGTCGGAGAAGCCCATCCGCGACAGGGTGCGCAGGGTCTCCGGGTCGTTCTCCACCCCGGTGAAGACGAGGGAGCCGAACGGGGAGGACAGCGCCTCGCCGCCTTCGAAGAGCTGGCCGTAGCGGCGGTTCACCCCGGCCAGCAGCCCCTCGACGCCGCTGTCGAACAGGGCGAGGTCCGCCTCGCCGGCGAGGGCGGCGACGGCCGCGCGCCGGGCCGGGTCCGCCGGGAGGTCGTGCGTCTGCTCGTCGTCCAGCATCTGGACCCGGTGCTCGAGGCCGCGGAGCTCCTCGTAGGCGGCGGTCAGTTCAAGGCAGACCTCGGGGGAGACATGGCCGGCGTCCCGGAGGGCGGCGAGGGCGTCGACGGTGCGTCGCTGGCGCAGGGCCGGATCGCGTCCGCCGAGGATCAGCTGCTGGGTCTGGGCGAAGAACTCGATCTCGCGGATGCCGCCGCGGCCCAGCTTCAGGTTGGCGCCGGCGGCCTCCAGCCCCTCACCGGTCTTGTGGACGTGGATCTGGCGCTTGATCGACTGGATGTCGAGGATGGCGGGATAGTCGAGGCTGCGCCGCCACACGAAGGGTTCGAGCGCCTTCAGGAAGGCGCTGCCGGCGCCGAGGTCGCCGAGCATCGGCCGGGCCTTGATGAAGGCGGCGCGCTCCCAGTTCTGGCCGACGCCCTCGTAGTAGGTCAGGGCGAAGGGGGCGGCCACGACAGGCGGCGTGGAGGACGGATCCGGCCGCAGGCGCAGGTCGACCCGGAAGACGTAGCCGTCGCCGGTGCGCTCCTGCATCAGCCCGGCGAAGGCGTGGGCGAGGCGGTCGAGAAAGCGCTGCGGCTCCACCCCGGCCGCCAGCGCCGGGATCAGCGCCTCCGGCTCCCAGAACAGGCTGACGTCGATGTCCGAGGAGTAGTTCAGTTCGTCGGCGCCGTGCTTGCCCATGGCGAGGCCGAACAGGCCGGGGAGCGGGCCGCGCGGATCGTCGGCCGCGCCGGTGATCCTGCCCCGCTCGCGCTGGTCGTGGACCACGGCCCGCAGGGCCGCCTGCGCCGAGGCGTCGGCGAAGCGGCTGAGGGCGCCGGTGACGGCGTCCAGCCCCCAGGCGCCGCCGAGGTCGGCGAGGGCTGTGAGCAGATGCAGTTCCCCCTTCAGCCGGCGCAGGGGCGCGCGGAGGTCGTCGGCGCCGCCGGCGAGCGCCCCGGTCCGGGCGAGGATGTCGGCCAGCCGGACAAGCGGGTCGTCCTCCAGAATGGCGCGGAGGCGATCCGGCGCGCGGCGCGCCAGGCCGAACAGGTAGGGGGAGGCGGCGAACACCGGCGCCAGGGCCGGCCAGGCCGTGTCGAGCAGATCGCCCCAGCCGCCCTCCCCGGCCGCCTCCGCGAGCCGCTCACGGGCCCGGTCGGCGGCGTCCGCGTCGACCACCGGACCGCACGGGGCGAGTCGGGCGTGGAGCGCGGCGGCGCTCACGCGCCGACCGCCGGCGGGAGAACGAGGGCGACGCGCAGGCCGGGGCCGAAGCCGCCGTAGGCGCCGGGCCCCTCGTCCAGCTGGATGCGGCCGCCGTGGGCCTCCATCACCGCGCCCACCAGGGCCAGGCCGAGGCCGGAACCGGGCTCGGTGCGGCTGTTGTCGAGGCGCACGAAGCGTTCGATCACCCGCTCGCGATCACCCTCCGGCACCCCGGGGCCGGTGTCGGTGACCGAGAATTCGATCTCGCCGGAGGACCGCCGGCGGGCGCGCAGCATCACGGCGCCGCCCGTGGGCGTGTACTTGATGGCGTTGTCGATGATGTTGGCCAGCGCCTGGGCGAGGAAGGGCCGGTTGGCCTCGATCATCAGGCCGCGCTCGATCTCGGCCGAGAACTCCAGCCCCTTGTCCTCGCTGGCCGGCTCGTACAGCTCGGCCATGTCGGCGGCCAGCTCGGCGGCGTCGAACACCGTCGGGTCCGGGGTGCGGCCCGATCCCGCCGCAGCCTGCAGGCGGGCGATGGCCAGGACCGTGTTGAACGTCTTGAGCAGGCTGTCGGTCTCGTCGAGCGCCAGCTGCAGGGCGTCGACCCCGTCGATCTTGCCCGCCTCAGCGTCGATCAGGGCGACCTCGAGCTTGGCCCGCATGCGGGTCAGCGGCGAGCGCAGGTCGTGGGCGATGGCGTCGCCGGCGTGGCGGATCGAGGCCATGGAGGCCTCCAGCCGGTCGAGCATGACGTTCAGCCCCTGCCCCAGCTCGTCGAGCTCGTCGCCGGAGTTGCGCACCGGCGCCCGGGCCTTCAGGTCGCCCTCCTGCACGGCGGTGACCACCCGGTTCAGCCGTCCCATCGAGCGTTCGAGATTGCGGCTGACGAACAGGCCTCCGGCCAGCCCCAGCAGCAGGACGATGCCCATCGCGGCCCACAGGGCCTGGGTCAGGCGCGCGAGGTAGGCTTCGGTGTCGCCCATCGAGCGGGCGACGAACAGGAGCTCGCCGGAGGCGAGGCGCACCTGCACCCCCCGGGCCTGCGGCCGGGTCACCCGGCCTTCGGCGTCGGTGTCGGTGTAGGGGTAGGTGATCCATTGCTCCCCCTCGGCGTAGTCGACGATCGGCGAGGCGGTCAGGGAGCCGGTGATCACGCTCCCCTCCCGGTCCATCAGCAGATAGAGGAAGGGGCTGTCGGTGATCAGCCGGTCGACCAGGGCGCGGTTGAGGGCGTCGGAGCCGCGCTCGCGGTAGATGCCGGTGAGGGTGTCGAGTTCGGCGCGCACGGCGGACTCGGCGCGGGCGCGGGCCTCGGCGGCCGAGGCGACGTAGACGTAGCCGAGGATGGCGCTGGCCGCCGCGGCGAACAGCGCGAGGAACAGCAGGGTCAGCCGGAACGGCGTGCGGCGCAGGAGGGAGGGGAGGCGCATCAGGCCTCCAGTCTGTATCCCGCCCCGCGGACCGTCTGCAGCATGGCCTTGTCGAAGCCCTTGTCGATCTTGGCGCGCAGGCGGCTGATGTGGACGTCGATGACGTTGGTCTGGGGGTCGAAATGATACTCCCAGACCTTCTCCAGCAGCATGGTGCGGGTCACCGACTGGCCGGCGTGGCGCATCAGGAATTCCAGCAGCTGGAATTCGCGCGGCTGCAGGTCGATCTCCTGGCCGGCGCGGTGCACGGTGCGGGCGATGAGGTTCATCTCGAGGTCGCCGACCTTGAGCATGGTGGCCACCGAGCCGGTCTCGCGACGGCGCGACAGCGCCTCGACCCGGGCGATCAGTTCGGCGAAGGCGTAGGGCTTGACGAGGTAGTCGTCGGCCCCGGCCTTGAGGCCGGTGACGCGGTCCTCGACCTCGCCGAGGGCGGACAGGAACAGCACCGGGGTCTGGTCGCCGTCCTTGCGCAGGGTCTCGACCATGCCGACCCCGTCGAGCCGCGGCATCATGCGGTCGACGACATAGACGTCGTAGCCGCCCTTCTGGGCTTCCAGCAGGCCGAAGGCGCCGTCGACGGCGTGGGTCACCTCGTGCCCCGCCTCGGTCAGGCCCCGGACCATGGCGGTCGCGGCGTCGGCGTCGTCCTCGACCACCAGAATGCGCATGGAATCAGCCCCCGTAACGAGAATCGCCGCCGATGTTAGCGCATCGGCGGCGGTTCCGGCAGTTAAGGGTTATTCAGGGTCGGGAAGTTCGAGGACGAAGGGGACGTTGCCCTGCGGGGTCCAGACCAGAAGGAAGACGCCGCGATCGCCGCGCCTCGCCGCCTCCACCTCCGCCTGGAGATCGGCCACGCTGGTCACCTGCCGGTTTCCGGCCCGCATGATGACATAGCCCGGCCGGAAGCCGCGGGCGGAACCGCGGCCCGGGGCGGTGACGACGATCCCGTTCACCTCGCGCGGGATGTCGAAGCGGCTGCGGGCGGCGGCGGTCAGGGGCGCGACAGTGACGCCGCCGACCTCGACCCCGGTGGCTTCAGGCGCGGGAGCCGGCCCCTCGCCGCCACTGCCGTTCGCCGCAGCCACCAGTTCTTCCTCCGAAGGACGCCGGCCGGAGCGGACCGTCACGGTCTGCCGTCGGCCGTCGCGGAGGATGTCCATGCGCAGATTGTCGCCGGGATCCGCCTGGCCCACCCGTCGCGTCAGGTCCGTGTTGTTTTCGACCTCGCGGCCGTTGAGGCTGAGAACGATGTCTCCCGCCCGCAGCCCGGCCGTGTCGGACGGTCCGCCCGGGTTGACGCTGACGATCAGGGCGCCGCGGCGGTTCGGCAACTGGAGACTGCGCTGGATTTCCGGCGTGATGAGGCCGACGGTCGCGCCGATGTAGCCGCGCTCGATCCGGCCCTCGCGCATCAGCTCCTCAACCACCGGCTTGGCGACCACCGAGGGAATGGCGAAGCCGATGCCGACCGAGCCGCCCAGCGGGTTGCCGTAGATGGCCGAGTTCACGCCGATGACGCGGCCGTAGATGTCGAAGGTCGGCCCGCCCGAATTGCCGCGGTTGATGGCCGCATCGATCTGCAGGAAGTCGACGTAGTTCGCGGTGCTCGGATCGATGTTGCGGCGGGAGACCGCCGAGACGATCCCGGCCGTGGCCGTGCCGCCGAGGCCGAACGGGTTGCCGACGGCGATGACCCAGTCGCCGACGCGGGGCTGCGCCGCCTCCTCGAAGCTGACGAACGGGAAGTCCGCGCCCTCGACCTTGATCACGGCCAGGTCCGTGGCCGGATCGCGACCGATCACCCGGGCCTCCAGCTCGCGCTCGTCGGCGAGCCTGACGGTGATCTCGGTGGCGTTCTCGATCACGTGATTGTTGGTGACGATGAAGCCGTCTGCGGAGATGAAGAAGCCGGAGCCGGCGCCGAGGGCGGTGGCGCCCTCCTCGCCGTCCTCGCCCTGCGGCGCCTCGCCTTCCGGCACGGGGATGCTGAAGCCGGGCAGGCCGGGGATCTGGAGCGAGCGCGGCGTCTCGACAGGGGTCCGAACGTCAATCTGCACCACCGCCGGCGCGACCTGCTGGAAGATGTCGGCGAAGCTGAGGGGCGCGCCCTGGGGCGGGGCGAAGGCGAGGCCGGCGGCGCCGGCGCTGGGGGCGAGGCGGCCGGAAACCCCGGCGACCGGCCCGGCCTGGGCGGACGGCCAGTCGATGACGCCGCCCGCGGTGGCGGCGGCCGCAAACGCGAGACCGGCGACGGCCCCGAGCATGAACTCCTTGCGCTTCATCATAGGCAGACTGCGTTCCCTCTGGTCGGGCGTCGTCGCGCCCGTAAGGCGATCAATATAGGGCGTTCGTCCCCGGGACCAACGCCCTGGCCGGGAGGATGGGTTCCCGACCGGTCAGTCGTCCGACGGCTTTGCGTCAGGATCACGGCGGTCGGCGAGGATTTCCGCCAGCCGGGCCTCCTCCTCCGCCGACAGGGGCGCGGTCTCCGGCCGGCGGCGGCGGGCGAAGGCGAGCAGGGCCGCGGCGACGGCCAGGACGACCACGAACGGCCCGAACCACAGCAGCCAGGTGCCGGCCCGCACGGGCGGGCTGAACAGGACGAAGTCGCCGTAGCGGCGGACGAGGTCGTCGCGGATCTGGGCGTCGGACCGGCCGGCGGCGATCTGCTCGCGCACCAGCTGGCGCATGTCCGCGGCAATGCCGGCGGGACTGTCGGCGATGGCCTCGTGCTGGCAGACCACGCAGCGGATGTCGTCGAACAGGGCCTGGGCGCGGGACTCCTGCCGGGCGTCCGCCAGCGGCCGGTCCGGGGCCGGCGGCGGCTCCTGGGCGACGGCGGTGGAGGCCGCGACCAGGCACAGCAGCGCGGCGAACGCCCGGCCGGCGCGACGCGTCAGGGCGGCCAGCCGGCTCACGCCGTCCTCGCCTTGCGCGCGCCGGCGGTCAGGCGCAGCCGGCGATCCAGCAGCGACAGCACGCCGCCCAGCGCCATGATGGCGGGGCCGAGGAAGATCAGCCGGGCCCAGGGGTTCCACCACACGCGCACGCTCCAGCCGGGGGCGCCGGCCGGGGTCTGGCCGCGCTCGCCAAGCACCACATAGACGTCGTCCAGCCCGCGGAAGTCGAGCCCCACCTCGGTGGTGGTCTGGCCGCCCGCGGGGAAGAAGCGACGCTCGGCGGTGACCTCGCGCGCGCCGCCGGGGCCGGCCACGGTCAGCCGCCCCTGCTCGGCCAGGTAGTTCGGCCCCTCGACGATGCGCACGTCCCTCAGGGTGACCGTCCACTGGCCCGCCTGCAGCGACTCGCCGACGGCGAGCGGCTGCGCCGCCTCGACGCGGAAGCCGGTCTCGACCACCGCGCCGAGCACGAAGACGCCGAGGCCGGCGTGGGCCAGGGTCATGCCCCAGGCGGCGAACGGCAGGCCGCGCGCCCGGCGCAGGGACTCGCCCGCGGAGGCTCGGAACAGGCGGATCCGGTCGGCGGTCTCGGCCAGGGCGCCGAGGATCAGCCAGGCGCCGAGGCCGAGGCCGAGGGCGGAGAGGATCTTGCGCGGCTCGAAGGCGAACCAGCCGGCGACGGCGAGGAGCAGGGCGAGGCCGAAGACGAGGGCGAGGCGCTGGACCACGCCGCGCAGGTCGCCGCGCTTCCAGGCGAGGAAGGGCCCGGCCGGGAGGACGACCAGGGCCACGGCCATCAGGGGGACGAAGGTCAGGGCGAAGTAGGGCGGGCCCACCGAGATGGTCGCCCCCGTGGCCGCCTCGAGGATCAGCGGATACAGGGTGCCGAGCAGGACCGTGGCGGCGGCGGCCGTCAGGAACAGGTTGTTCAGCACCAGCCCGCCCTCGCGGCTGACCGGGGCGAACAGGCCGCCGCCCTTCAGCTGCGGCGCCCGCCAGGCGAACAGGGCGAAGGCGGCGCCGGCGGTGGCGCCGAGGATGGCGAGCAGCATCATGCCGCGCTCGGGATCGACCGCGAAGGCGTGGACACTGGTCAGGACGCCGGAGCGCACCAGGAAGGCGCCGAGCATGGAGAAGCTGAAGGCCAGCAGGGCGAGGAAGGTCGACCAGCCGGCCAGCGCCCCGCGGCGCTCGGTGACGATCGACGAGTGCAGCAGGGCCGCGCCCGCCAGCCAGGGCATGAAGGAGGCGTTCTCGACCGGGTCCCAGAACCACCAGCCGCCCCAGCCGAGCTCGTAGTAGGCCCAGAAGGCGCCGAGGGTGATGCCGAGGGTCAGGAGCACCCAGCTGGCCAGCGCCCACGGCCGCACCCAGCGCCCCCAGGCCGGCCAGAAGGCGGCGTTGGCCCGGCCCTCGACGAGGGCGGCCACCGCCAGCGAGAAGCAGACCGAAAAGCCGACGTAGCCGCCGTAGAGGAAGGGCGGATGGAAGGCGAGCGCCGGGTCCTGCAGCAGCGGGTTCAGCGAGGCGCCCTGGAAGGGGGCGGGGTCGAGGCGCGCGAAGGGATTGGAGGTGAAGACGGCGAAGGCGAGGAACAGGGCCCCGAGCAGGCCCTGCACCGCCACGGCCGAGGTGCGCAGGCCGAAGGGCAGGTTGCGGGCGCGGGCGAGGGTCGCGCCGAAGCCGGTCAGGACCAGGCACCACAGCAGCAGGGAGCCCTCGTGGCTGCCCCAGGCGGCCGCCACCTTGTACAGCATCGGCTTGTCGGTGTGGCTGTTGGCGGCGACGTTGGCGACCGAGAAGTCCGAGGTCGCAAAGGCGTAGACCAGCGCCGCGAAGGCGACGAGGACCGCCGCCGCGCAGGCCAGGGCGGCGCCGTTGGCCCCGCCGGCCAGCACCGGGCTGCGGCGGAGACGGCCGCCGACGGCGAGCGCCGTCTGCAGCACCGCCAGGGCGAAGGCGAGGACAAGGGCGAAGGCGCCCGCTTCGACGATCACGAGGCGGAGTCCCCGTCGACCAGGCTGGCCTCGGGCCGCCACTCGCCCTTTTCCTTCAGGCTGCGGGCGACCTCGCGGGGCATGTAGGTCTCGTCGTGCTTGGCCAGCACCTGGGTGGCGCGGAAGCTGCGGTCGGGGAGGAAGGCGCCCTGGGCGACGACCCCCTGCCCTTCCCGGAACAGGTCGGGCAGGTCGCCGCGGTAGACGACGCGGGTGGTGGCGACGGAATCGGTGACGACGAAGGCGACCTCGCCCGGCGTCGGCCGCTGGATGCTGCCGATCTCGACCAGGCCGCCGAGCCGCACCACGCGGCCCGCCGGGGCCTTCTCCGCGGTGGCCTCGGACGGGGTGAAGAAGAAGGTCACGCTGTCGCGCATGGCGAAGAGCGACAGGCCGACCGCGAGGGCCAGCACCGGCGCCACGGCGAGCACCACCCAGAGCCGGCGGCGCGCCTTCGGGGACTTCGGCAACCAGGCCATCAGGCGTCTCCACCCGGCAAGCGCGCCTCGAGGTCGGCGCGGCGGGGATCGCGGGGATCGAGGGCGGCGATCAGCGGCAGCCACATCTCGCGCACGGCGGCGGCGTCGCCGCGCGCCAGCGCCGCCTCGCCGAGGAAGTAGCGCGCGCCCAGCTGGCCGGGATCGCGCCGGACCGCCTGCCGGAAGGCCGCCTCGGCGTCGCCGTCGACGGCGCCGCCGTTGGCCCGGACGAGGCTTTCGCCGAGCCGGCTCCAGCTCTGCGCGTCGTCCGGCTGCAGGGCGAGGGCGCGACGGAAGGCGGAGGCGGCGCCGATCGGGTCGCCCGCCTCGAAGCGGGCGGCGCCGAGCATGGTCAGGGCCTCGTGATCATCCGGACGTTCGGCCACGACGCGGGCGGCGACCGCTGCGATCTGCGGCGCCTGCAGGGTGTCCAGCCGAGTGGCCCATTCGTCGACGCGGGACTCGTAGCCCTGGTCCGGCGCGCCGGGCGACCCGACGAGCGCGTACAGGCCGAGGGCCAGGGCCCCCGCGGCGGCGACGCCGCCGAGCACCCACCGGGGGTCGCCGCGGCCGGCCTCGACGGGCGTCGCGCTGCGGCCGGAGGCGAGGATGCGGCGGGCGGCCTCGGCGCGCGCGGCGGTCCAGGACGCCTCGTCCATCAGGCCGCGCTCGCGCAGGCGGTCCAGATCGGCCAGCTCCGCGCCGGCGGCCGCGGTCTCGACCGCCGCGCCGGCGTCGGCGCCCCGACGGGCGGCGGCCAGCACCGGGAGACCGGCGAGGGCGGCGGCGACGGCGGTCATGATCCAGAACAGAGTCATAGCCGCCGCGATCTAGCCTATCAGGCGGCCTGCGACGAGGGCCCGGCTCCGGTGGAGTCCCCTCCGGCCACTGCGGCGCGGCGACGCACGGTGCGCGCGGCGGGACGGGCGTCGATCTCCTCGAGGTAGCGCGCGGCGACGCCGACGAGCCTGAGGGCGTGCGCCTCGTCCGGCGCCTCGCCGTCGTTGACCATGTGCAGCACCTGGTCGGCGTAGTCGGTCAGGCGCGCCTGCAGCGTCTCCTCCAGCGTCCGGCGCGCGGCCTCGCAGCCGAACACGGCCGTGGCCCCGCGGGCCGCGCCGACCAGCCGCAACAGGGCCAGGGCGGCGTCCGCCGCCTCGCCGCGGGCGGGGGCGGTCAGCAGGGGCGCCTGGCGGCTCATCCGCCCGGCAAGCTGCACCCGGGTCAGCGGCAGGGCCTTGTCGACGGCGCGATCGGCGGCGCGCATCAGGCCGGCCAGCCAGTCGCCCAGCTTGACCCGCGCCTCCCGGGCCGTCCTTCCCCAGGCGGAGCCGGGGTCGAGCGCCAGGGTGACGTCCAGCTCGGCCAGGACGTTGGCGCACCAGTCGAGGTCGGTCACCACCTGGCGGAGCTCGTCGGCGTCGGGCCCGGGCGCATAGGCGGCGAGCCGGTCGGCGCGGGCCGCCACGCCGTCCAGCAGGCGGTCGACGAAGTCGGCGAGCTCCGAGGCGCTGAGGAAGCCTTCGCGCCCCGCCGCGCCGGAGGTGCGGGTCACGATGCGCAGCACGAGGACCGCGTCCTCGAGATGGGCGAACAGGATCTCCAGCAAGCGCTTCGCGCCGTCGGCGTGGATGGCCGCCGCATCCTTGACCAGCAGCCGCAGCTCGGCGAGCTGGTCGCCGTCCGGGCGCTTGAGCCAGACCTCGACCGAGAGCAGGGCGCGCCGGGCGAGGTGAGCGAGGTCGAGGCAGGCGGCGAGTTCCTCGAGACCGGTCTCGCGCGCGGCCGGATCCCCGTCCGCCGGCCAGACGAGTTCGGGCCGGTCGCGCACGATCGAGGCCGCCGCCTGGCAGATGCGGTTGGCGACGGCGACGGCGACGGCTTCCTCGTCCTCGTCGGGATCGTCGAGGCGGAAGAGCAGGTCGGGCTCACGCTCGCTGGCCAGCCGCCACAGCCGCGGGAGGACGTCGGCCGGGAAGGTCAGGGCCGGCACGCCATCGGGCCGCGGGCGGAACATCGGGACCAGGGGCGCGAAGGCGTAGGCGCGGCGGCGGCGGTCGCGCGTCTCGTGGGACAGCATGGCGCGGAGTTCGATCGCGCGGGGTCCGGGCAGGCGGGCGACGGCGTCGGCGACGGCCTTCAGGACCGGTTCGCCGCACCGGGACAGAAGCGACGCGAGCGCGCTGCGATGGGCGTCGGAAAGCCCTGCCATAACCCTGCCTTCGAGACCGGACACGCCGCCGGACCAGCTCCGGAACCTGTCACGGGATGGTTAACAGCGCCTCTCCGGCGGTTCAGACCTCGGCGGTGGGCAGTTCGAGCAGCACCTTCAGGCCGCCCATGTCGCTGCTCCCGAGGGTGACGCGGCCGCCGTAGGCCCGGGTCAGCTCGACCACGATGGACAGCCCGAGGCCCGACCCGGGGGTGGTCTCGTCCATGCGCATGCCCCGCTGCAGCGCGGCCTCGCGCTGGTCCTCGGGCAGGCCGGGGCCGTCGTCCTCGACCACGACCACCATCATGCCGAGACCGGTCGGGCCGGCGGAGACGCGAACCCGCCGCCGGGCCCACTTGCAGGCGTTCTCGATCAGGTTGCCGAGGATCTCCTGCAGGTCCTGGCGCTCGCCGCGGAAGGCGAGGTCGTCGGGGGCGCGCCAGTCGATCTCGACGCCGCGCGCGCCGAACACCCGCTCCAGCATCACCGCCAGTTCGTCGAGCACCTCGGCGATCGGCGTGCGTTCGCCGAGCATCTGGGCGCGGGCCGCAGCGCGGGCGCGGCGCAGGTGGTGATCGACCTGGGCCTGCATGATGGCGGTCTGCTTGCGCACCATGTCGGGCAGCGGACCCGGCTGGCTCCCCGCCTCGGCCAGCATGACCGACAGGGGCGTCTTCAGCGCATGGGCGAGGTTGCCGACGTGGGTGCGCTGCCGCTCGACGGTCTCCTGGTTGTGGTCGAGCAGCCGGTTGACCTGTTCGGCCAGCGGCTGGATCTCCAGCGGATAGGTGCGGGCGATGCGGGCCGCCCGGCCCTTGCGCACGTCGGCGATCTCGTTGCGCAGGCTGTACAGCGGACGCAGGCCGATCTGCACCTGCAGGAAGACGGCGACCACCAGGCCGAGTCCGAGGATCAGCAGGGCCGCCCAGGTGAAGGTCGCGAATTGCTGGGTGTCGGCGTCGATGGTCGAGCGGTCGATGCCGGCCATGAAGACCACCGGCGCCGTCCGCCCCGGCAGCTGCTTCATGCTGGCGGCCACGCGCAGTCGCTTCTGCAGCGGACCCCAGGCGTTGTAGCTGATGGTCGCGCCGCGGGCCTCCCGCAGACGGCCGGGCAGCTCGCGCGGGATGGCGAGATTCTCGCCGGCCAGCGACGGGGAGCGGGCGACGATCCGGAGCCGTCCGTCGTCCGTCGGAACGGCCACCGCCCAGTACTTGCCGGACAGGGGGCGCAGGGTGCGGTCGTCCTTGACCTCGGCCACGGCGAGGGAGCCGTCGGGCGTGGCGTTGGTGGCCAGAACCACCTCGTCGATGGTGTTGGACAGCACGGCGCCGAGGCGGCGGAGCGAGGACTCCTCGTACTGGCCCGTCAACGTCCAGCCGGTGGCCAGCAGGGCGAGGACGATCCAGACCGAGGCCAGCCAGATCAGCCGCCGCGTCAGGCTCCGACCCGGCCGGCCGAACCAGCGGCCCCAGGAGCGCTGCGGCGGCGCCGCGGTCTCCGGGTCCGATCCGCCCCCCGCGGCCCCGCTCACGTCGCCGTCGACTCGCCGGCCAGGGGCGTCAGGCGATAACCCAGACCGCGCACGGTCTCGATCCGCTCGGCCCCGATCTTCTTGCGCAGGCGGCCGACGAACACCTCGATGGTGTTGGAGTCGCGGTCGAAGTCCTGGTCGTACAGGTGCTCGACCAGTTCGGTGCGGCTGATGACCCGGCCCTGGTGCATCATCAGATAGTGCAGCAGCCGGTACTCCAGCGAGGTCAGGCGCAGGGGCTCGCCGTCGACGCTGGCGCGGGCGGCGCGGGGGTCCAGCCGCAGGGCGCCGCAGGTCAGGGTGGCCGAGGCGATGCCGGCGGAGCGGCGCAGCAGGGCCCGCAGGCGGGCCAGCAGCTCCTCGGTGTGGAAGGGCTTGGTCAGATAGTCGTCGGCCCCGGCGTCGAACCCGGCCACCTTGTCCGACCACGCCCCTCGCGCGGTCAGGATCAGGACCGGGGTCGTCCGGCCCTCGCGCCGCCAGCGCTCCAGCACCGAGACGCCGTCGATGCGCGGCAGGCCGAGATCGAGGACAATGACGTCGTAGGGCTCGGTGTCGCCGAGGAAGTGGGCCTCCTCGCCGTCGGCGGCGTGGTCGACGGCGTAGCCGGCGTCGGCCAGGGCCCCCTTCAGCTGGCGGGACAGGTCGACGTCGTCCTCGACGAGCAAGACGCGCATTCAGCGTTCTCCGATGACGCGGCCGGTGCGGCCGTCGACCACGATATCGGCGACCCGGCCGCCCGGATACTCCCAGCGGACGACGACGCGGTCGCCGCGGTTGCTGGCGCCGAGGAAGCGGCCGGGGCGGCCGGCCGAGGCGCGCTGCACCGCCTGGGCCATGCTGACGCGCGGGACGTCATCCGCCAGGTCGCGTTCCCGGCGTTCGGGGGGCTGCGGGCGCTCGCGGTCCTGCGCCACGGCGGCCATGGGGGCCGCGGCGACGAGGAGGGCGAGGATCAGGGCGGGCGTCCGTTTCATGGGGCGGGGTGTAGCCTCCAGGCTCTGAACGACGGCTGAACGCCGCAGGGGGACCGGCTTTCACCCTGTCGCGGGCGCCGGACGGCGGCGGTCGCCGCCTTCATCCAGATGAACGCCGCCTGACGCAAGCCGTTCAGTTCAAGCTCAGCCGGAGGGTGATGTTCTCGCTTCCAACGCAGCCGACGAGGTTGCGCCGGACGTGAAGGAGAACACCGATGATCAAGAAGGCCCTCATCCCCGCCATCGCCCTGGCCGCCGCAGCGGCCGTCTCGATCCCCACCGCGGCCTCGGCCAGCGCGCCGCAGCACCGCGGCGACCGCTACGAGCGCGACCATCGCGGCTGGCAGCCCATCGCCCAGCGCAAGTACAACCTCGACCGGCGCATCGACGTCGGCCTGCGCAACGGCCAGCTGAGCCGCCGCGAGGCCGTGCGGCTGCGGAGCGAGCTGGATCAGCTGGTGCGGCTGGAATACCGCTTCCAGCGCGGCGGCCTCGACTGGCGCGAACGGCAGGAGCTGGATCGCCGCTACGATCGTCTGTCGGCCATGATCCGCTACGAGCGCCGCGACCGCGACAACCGCCGCTGGTGAACCGGTCCCGCGCGGGAACGAGGGGCGCGATCCGCAGGGGTCGCGCCCCTTTTTCATGGCGTCAGCCGCAGCCGGCCCTCGAGCACGGTTACGGCCGCGCCGCGCAGCAGCACCCGGTCGCCGCGCGTCTCGGTGACGATGTCGCCGCCGCGGCCGGGGAAGACCTGCCGGAAGCGAACGACGGGCCGGCCCAGCCGCTCCGCGTACATCGGACCGAGGATGCAGTGGGCCGAGCCGGTGGCCGGATCCTCGTCCACGCCGCAGCCCGGCGCGAAGAAGCGGTCGACCACGTCGACGTCGTCTTCCGGATCGGCGGCCGCGCAGACGATCACCTGCCCCCGCTCGCCGGCCTCGCCCTGGACGGGTTCGAGGGCGCGAATGTCGGGGGAGACGGCGCGCACCGCGGCGGCGTCGGCCAGCACCGCCACCAGGTAGCGGCCGGCGAGCACCTCGACCGGCGCAACGCCGAGGGCGGCGGCCAGGCCGGCGGGCTCCGGCGCGGGGCGCGGCGGGTCGGCGGGGAAGTCCATCTCATAGCCCTCGCCCGCCGCCCGCACGACCAGCGGTCCGGAGCGGGTGTCGAAGGTCAGGGCCTCCGCCGCCAGGCCCAGCTCGACCAGCAGCACATGGGCCGAGGCGAGGGTGGCGTGGCCGCACAGGTCGACTTCCATGCCCGGGGTGAACCAGCGCAGGTCGAAGCGCGCCGGATCCGAGGTGCGGCGGAGGAAGGCGGTCTCGGCCTGGTTGTTCTCCTTCGCCAGCGCCTGCATCCAGTCGTCCGCCGGCCAGACGTCGAAGGGCTCCACCACGCAGGCGGGATTGCCGCGGAAGGGCCGGGCGGCGAAGGCGTCGACGGTCCACTGGCGCATCAGGCGTCCTCCGGTTCGATCACGGTCAGTTCGGGCCAGCGGCCGCGCGCGCTGGCGACGACCCGCTCCCATCCGCGCGCCAGCCCGCGACGCGGGTTCGGCCGCAGGGTGAGCGAGAACACGTCCTCCAGCCCGAACGGGGCCGCCACGCTGATCGCGTCGTCGGCCTCCAGCCGGACGCCGACGGCGAAGGCGGGGGCGACGAAGCGGGCGAGCGCCTCGTCGGTGGCGGCGAGCGGCGTGTAAGGCTCGCCGAACCTGCCCTCGAACCAGAGGTGGACGCGGGCCTGGTTGCGGACCTCCACCGTGCTGCGGAAGGGCTCGTCGAAGGCGGCCGCGACGCGGCGGATGACGACGTCCTCGGCGTCCCAGGAGGTGTCCGGATCGAAATAGCCGAGGTCGTAGTCCTTCACGCCGTAGCCCGCCGGCCGGCCGGTGACGGCGTTCCAGACCGCCTGGTAGACGGCCCCCGAGAACACCCGCCAGTCGTTCAGGCCGAGGCCGCGGACCGTGGTCAGCACGTGCATCAGGCCGGGCTCGGCGCGGACGATGTCGACCAGACGGCGCTCCAGATCGCTCACCGGCGGGCCTCCCGCAGCGGCCAGCCGTGGTCCAGCGGACCGTGGCCGCCGCCCAGGCCCGGAGCGCGGCGGATGGCTTCGGCGACATAGGCCCAGGCCTCGGCCACGGCGACCTCCAGCGGCCGCCCCAGCGCCAGTCCCGCCGCGCAGGCGCTGGCCAGGGTGCAGCCGGTGCCGTGGGTATGGCGGGTGTCGACCCGCTCGCCCTCCAGCAGGGTCTCGCCGGAGGGGGTGAGCAGCAGGTCGACCACCGTCCCGCCGGGCACATGCCCGCCCTTCATCAGCACCGCCCGGGCGCCCATGGCCAGCAGCGCCTCGCCGGCGCGGCGCTGGCCGTCGAGGTCGGCGACGGCGAGGCCGGTCAGGGCCTCGGCCTCCGGCGCGTTGGGGGTCAGCAGGGCGGCGCGGGGGACCATCAGGCTGCGCACCGCCTGCACCGCCTCGTCCGGCAGCAGAGGGTGGCCGCCCTTGGCGATCATCACGGGGTCGATCACGGCGGGGACGCCGGCGCCGTCGAGGAGGGCGGCGACCCGCTCGACCATCGCCGCGTCGCCGAGCATGCCGGTCTTGACGGCGTCGGCGCCGATGTCGTCCAGCACCGCCCGCGCCTGGGCCTCGACGAGGTCGAGCGGCAGCGGATGGACGCCGTGGACGCCGAGGGTGTTCTGGACGGTGATCGCGGTGATCGCCGTCGCCGCATGGCCGCCCATGGCGGTGACCGCCTTGATGTCGGCCTGGACCCCCGCCCCGCCTCCGGAGTCGGAGCCGGCGATGATCAGGACGCGTCCGCGGGGCGAGGTCATGGGCGGGAAATGGACGACCCCGGCGGCGGCGACAAGTCGTCGGCGGCGAAAACCGCCGCCTGCAGCTCCAGCGCCTGGACCGTCTCGCGCACGTCGTGGACGCGGATGACGGCGGCGCCCCGGCGGGCGGCCTCCAGCGCCAGGGCCAGCGAGCCGCCGAGGCGGTCCAGCGGGTCGGCGGCGGCGGGGTCGACGCTCTGGATCGTGCGCTTGCGGCTGGCCCCGTAGAGCACCGGGAAGCCGGCGGCGACGAGGCGGTCGAGGCCGGCGGTCAGGCGCAGGTTGTGGGCGGCGGTCTTGCCGAAGCCGAGGCCGGGGTCGAGCCGGATGCGCTCGCGCGCCACCCCGGCGGCCATGGCGGCCCCGGCGCGGGCGAGCAGCCAGTCCGTCACCTCGGCGACCACGTCCCCGTAGCGCGGGTCGGCCTGCATGGTGCGGGGCTCGCCCTTCATGTGCATGAGCGCCACCTCGCAGCCGAGTTCGGCGGCGGTCGACAGGCTGTCGGCGGCGAAGCCGAGCGCGGTCACGTCGTTCCACATCGTGGCCCCGGCGGCGACGGCGGCGCGGGCGACGGCGGGCTTCATGGTGTCGACGCTGATCGGGCCGGGCCAGCGGGCGCGCAGGCCGGCGATGACGGGGACGACCCGCCCGAGCTCCTCCGCCTCGTCCACCGGCGCCGCGCCCGGACGGGTGCTCTCGCCGCCGACGTCGAGGATGTCCGCCCCCTGCGCCACGAGGCGCAGGCCGTGGGCGACGGCGGCCTCGACCGTGGACAGCCGGCCGCCGTCGGAGAAGCTGTCGGGCGTGACGTTGACGATGCCCATGACCTGCGGCCGCCTCATGTCCCGCGGCCTCCGATGAGGGCGCCGATGGCGTCGAGGTAGGCGGCGAAGGCGCGACGGCCCTCGGGGGTGATGGAGACGCGGGTCAGGGGCTTGTTGTTGACGAAGCTCTTGGCGATGGCGACGTAGCCGGCCTCCTCCAGCTTCTTCAGGTGCACCGACAGGTTGCCCTGGGTGGCCTCCAGCACCGTCTTCAGCTCGGTGAAGTCGGCGGTCTCGGCGTCGGCCAGATAGACCATGATCCCCAGCCGCATGCGGCCGTGGATGACGTCGTCGATCCGTCCGAGATCCTTCAGGCCCATGCGCGGTCAGGCCCTCGCGGCGGCGGCGTCGCGGTACATGATCCAGCCCGGCAGCGCGAACAGGCCGAAGAGCGCGAGGGTGCAGACCCCGAGGTACCACTGCGGCTCGCGGACCAGCAGGCCGAGCGCGACCGCCGTCGCCCAGCCGCCCAGGGAGGTCGCCAGCATCCAGCCCTTCTTCTTGAGGTTCCAGACCATGAACCAGGCGGCGCTCTGGAGGGCGAAGATCATGGCCGGATAGTAGAGCCAGACGGCGAAGTCCTGGTCGCGCACGGCCCCGACGCCGAAGACGATGAGGATGGCGGCGTTGGCCAGGCCCGCCCCGCTGAGCCCGGCGTTCATGGCTCGGCTGGCGAGCGGGCCGCGGCGGCCGGCGGCGTCGTCGCGGCGGTCCCGGCGGATGGCCCAGACCAGCACGACGAGAAAGGCGGCGCTGATCGCCGCGACGAAGGCGAGGCTGGCGAGGTCGGGCCAGCGCACGACGCCGAAGGCCTGGCCCGCGTGGAACAGGCACTGCAGGCCGTAGAGGAGGCCGCCGGCGAGGTAGCAGATCGCCAGCGTCACCGGCGGGCGGCCGCCGCCCTCGACGATCGAGCGCATGAAGGCGAGGTCGGCCTCGGCGGAGGGCGTGCGGGAAGCGGGGGGCATGGCGAGTCTCCGGAACCGGCGCGTCCGAGGCGTGGACGAGCCGGCGGGGGTTGGCAAGCTATTCGGCGGGGACGGAGGCGGCGGCGGACGGGACGCGGCGCGGCCGGCGGCGGCCGTTCAGCCAGCGGCCGAGGACGGTGTGGCGGACCAGCAGGGCGTAGGAGCCGAGGCCGAGGGCGAGGACGGCGAGGGAGACGCCGGCCAGCTTGGCCCACCACGGCCCGGGCCAGGCCTGGACCTGGACCTGGGCCAGCATGACCAGCGGCAGGTGCACGATGTAGATCCAGTAGGAGGCGTCGGCGAGGTAGCGCCGGATCGGGCTGACGCCGGAGAGGAAGCGCAGGCACAGGCCGGCGGCGGCGAGGGCGGAGGCGTAGACGGCCACGGCCACGACGGCGGCGGCGAGGGCCTTCTCCGGCGTCGGCTCGACCATCGGGGCGAGGCGCGGCCCGCCGGCGAGGCTCCAGGCCCCGACGCCCGCGACGACGGCGAGGGCCAGGAACAGGGGCGACCAGGCGGCGATCCGGTCCAGCAGGTCGCGGCGGCGGTCGAGCAGGAAGCCGAGCCCGAAGGCGAGACCGAAGCCGACGAGGGCGGCCGTGTCGGGGATCACGCCCGCGTCGGGGGTCGGCACGGCGAAGAAGGCGATCCACGCCGGGTCGCGCCAGAGGGCGAGGGCCAGGGGGGCGGCGAGGACGACCGGCGTCCACGGGCCGACCAGGGCGCCGGTCAGGCGGTCGACCGCCCGGCCCCACCCCCCGCCCCGGTCGAGGGCGACGAAGGGGGCCCGCAGGAGCAGGGTCGCGGCGTAGAACAGCAGCAGGACCCAGAGGAACCAGAGGTGGGTCAGCGGAATGTTGGTCCAGTCGTAGTCCGGCGGCGGCGGGGGGGGCGCGCCGGGGACGATCAGGCCGCTGGCGTGGGCGTTCCAGACGAGGGCGACGACGATCAGGACCATGACCGGCGGCCAGAAGACCAGCAGGGGCGCGGCGATGCGGGCGGCGCGGTCGCGAACGAAGCCGGCCCAGCCCTTCCGGACCAGCATCATGTGGGCGAACAGGCCGGCGATCAGGAAGAAGGCCGTCATCCGGAACAGGTGGATGGCGAAGAAGACGACGGCCGCCCCGAGGGAGCGGCTGTCGTCGGCGACGATCCACGCCTGCTGCGGAAAGAAGGACAGGCTGGCGTGCAGCACGACGCCGAGCAGGAGCGCTCCGGCGCGGAGGGCGTCGAGGCCGTGCAGGCGGTCGGGCGGCGGCGAGGCGGCGGTCATGGCGGTTCTCCCGTTCGGACGTCGAAGGGTTATGCCAGACTTGTTTGAATTGCAAACTTGTCTTTGATGATCGACCGCAAGGCGGGAAGGGTGCGGGGCGCCGGGCCTCGCCCGGTCTGTGAGAGGATTACCGTTTCGACGAGACAGACGCCCCGCGCAGCCGTTGTGCGCGCGCGCTCCGGCTGGCGGCCCTGACATTCGAGCCTTGCCGGATCTCCGCCGGGACCGTTGCCGGGC
>NZ_JACESB010000029.1 GCF_013912005.1 Brevundimonas sp.
CCTCGGTGTCGCGCTTCCGCATCGGCGAGGAGGCCGCGGCGGTTCGCGCGGCCCCCGCGGCCCCGGCCCGCAGCGAGCGCACCGCGCGGACGATGGCGGCGCTGAAGACCGTCGGGCGCGGCGGCGCGGCCCTGAAGCCGCAGCCGACGGCGGTCGAGGACGGCTGGGAGGAGTTCTGATGACCGACGCGGTCGCGCTTGCGCCGGTGCTGGACCTGAGAGCCGCCACGGCGCTGAAGGCGGAGCTGCTGCAGCGCCGGGGCCAGCCGCTGACGCTCGACGCCGGGGCGGTGGAGCGGATCGGCGGCCTGGGGCTGCAGGTCCTGCTCTCCGCCCGCCGGACCTGGGAAGCGGACGGCCAGACGCTGGATCTGTCCCCGGTCTCCGACGCCTTCGACGAGCAGTGGCGCGCGTTCGGCGCCGTCCCCTTCGCCCCCGCGGCCGCGGCCGCAGGAGATGCAGCATGAGCAAGACGATCCTCACCGTCGACGATTCGCGCACCATGCGCAGCATGCTGTTGCTGGCGCTCGAGGGCGCCGGCTACCGGGTCATCCAGGCCGAGGACGGCGTCCACGGGCTGGAGGTGCTCGCCGAGAGCGGCGGGGCGGACGTGGTGATCACCGACATCAACATGCCGCGCATGGACGGCTTCGGCTTCATCGAGAACGTCCGGGCGAACCCGGCCTGGGACGGCACGCCGGTGCTGGTGCTGACGACCGAGAGCGACGCGGAAAAGAAGGCCCGCGCACGCCAGGCCGGCGCCACGGGCTGGATCGTGAAGCCCTTCGACCCGGCCAAGCTGGTGGACGCCGTCCGCCGGGTCGCCGCCTGAGCCGACGGAACCGACCCATGGACACGATGGAGGAAATCCGGGCCACCTTCTTCCAGGAGTGCGAGGAGCTGCTGGCGGAGCTGGAGGCGAAGCTGCTGCTGCTCGAGGCCGGCGCCGACGACGGGGAGACGATCAACGCGGTGTTCCGCGCCGTCCACTCGGTCAAAGGCGGCGCCGGCGCCTTCGGCCTCGACGCCCTGGTCCGCTTCGCGCACGTGCTGGAGACCCTGCTCGACGAGCTGCGCGCCGGCCGCAAGCCCTGCGACGAGCCGACGGTGCGCACCCTGCTGCGGGCGGCCGACGTGCTGGCCGACCATGTGGCGGCCGCCCGGGGCGACGGCCCCGAGGTGGACGAGGGCCGCTCGGCCGCCCTCGTCGCCGAACTGGAGACGCTGACCCACGGGGAAGGCGGGGCGCCCGCGGACCTCGCGGAGGCGGAGGAGGACGACTTCGGCTTCCAGCCGGTGGCCCTCGAGATCCCCTCGCTGGAGGAGGCGCCCGCGGCGGCGGGGGGCGCCTGGCGCATCGTGCTGCGGCCGCATGGGCGGATGTACGCCAACGCCAACGAAACGGCCCTGCTGCTGCGCGAACTGGGGCGTCTGGGGCCGATCTCCGTGGAGCTCGACGACAGCGGGCTGCCGCCGCTCGACGCGCTCGACCCGGCTGAAAACCACCTGACATGGATCATCCGGCTCGAGGCGCCGGTCGCCGAGGCGGCGGTGCGCGAGGTGTTCGACTTCGTCGAGGGCGACTGCGACCTCAGCGTCGAACCCGCCGACGGCCCCGCCGCGCCGCTCCCGCCGCCCCCGCCGACGGACGATCTGGACATCGCCGCCCTGCTGGCCGCGGCGCAGGCCGGTCCCGAGCCGGCGCCGGAGCCGGCTCCCGCGCCCGCCCCGGCGGCCCCCGCCACGGACGCGGCCGCGACGCAAGCCGCCCTGACGGCGACGCCCCCGGCGGCGGCCGCGCCGGCCACCATCCGCGTCGACCTCGAGCGTGTCGACCGCCTGATCAACGTGGTGGGGGAGCTGGTCATCCAGCAGGCCATGCTGGCCCAGCGGGTCACCGAGAGCGGCCTTGCGCGCTCCTCGGGCATTTCGGTGGGGCTGGAGGATCTCGAGCTGCTCACGCGGGAGATCCAGGACAGCGTGATGGCCATCCGCGCCCAGCCGGTGAAGTCGGTGTTCCAGCGCATGCCGCGGCTGGTCCGCGAGGTCGCCGAGCAGACCGGCAAGCGGGTGCGGCTGGTCACCGAGGGGGAGGCCACCGAGGTCGACAAGACGGTGGTCGAGCGCCTCGCCGAACCCATCACCCACATGCTGCGCAACGCTATCGACCACGGTCTGGAGACGCCGGAGGCGCGGATCGCCGCCGGCAAGTCCCCTGAAGGCGTCGTGCGGCTGGCCGCCCTGCACCGCTCCGGCCGGATCGTGATCGAGATCAGCGACGACGGCTGCGGCATCAACCGGGAACGGGTGCGCGGCATCGCCGTGGCCAAGGGCCTGATCCCCGAGGACGCGGCGCTCACCGAGGACGAGATCGACAACCTCATCTTCCTGCCCGGCTTCTCGACGGCCGAGACGGTCTCCGACATCTCGGGCCGGGGCGTGGGGATGGACGTGGTCCGCCGCTCGATCCAGTCGCTGGGCGGGCGGATCTCGATCAGCTCCACCCCCGGCCGGGGCTCGACCTTCACCCTCAGCCTGCCGCTCACCCTGGCGGTGCTGGACGGCATGGTGGTCGGGGCCGCGGAGCAGACCCTGGTCGCGCCCCTGTCGACCATCGTCGAGAGTCTGACCCCGAAGGCGGGGGACCTGCACTACGTCGGCGGCCGGGATGCGGTGATCCGCTTCCGGGAGGCCTTCGTGCCGGTGGTCGACGTGGCGCAGACCATGGGCTTCCGGGACACGCCGGTTCCGGCCGGGCAGGGAGTCGCGGTGGTGGTCGAGACCGAGTCCGGCGCCCGCGCGGCCCTGATGGTCGACGCCATCCACGGCCAGCGCCAGGTGGTGATCAAGAGCCTGGAGAGCAACTTCCGCCAGGTGGAGGGGGTCGCCGCCGCCACCATCCTCGGCGACGGCCGCGTCGCCCTGATCCTCGATGTCGACGCCCTCGTCGCCAACGCCCGGCGCCGCCCTGCGCCGGCCGAACTCAAGCTCGCGAGCTGACATGACCGAAGCCCTGACCAACGCCGCCGCCCGCGAACTGATCGCCTTCCGCATCGGCGAACAGGAGTTCTGCGTCGACATCATGTCGGTGCGGGAGATCCGCGGCTGGACCCCGGCGACGCCGCTGCCGCGCACGCCGAGCTATCTGAAGGGGGTGATCAACCTGCGCGGGGCGGTCCTGCCGATCGTCGACCTCGGCGCCCGGTTCGGCCTGCGCACCGCCGAGCCGACGGCCCGGCACGTGATCATGGTCGCCCACATCGCCGGCCGGCTGGTCGGTCTGCTGGTCGATGCGGTGTCCGACATCATCCAGCTGGACGAAGGGGCGGTGCAGCCGACCCCGGACGTGGCGAGCGAGGAGGTGCGCGCCTTCGTCAAGGGCATCTTCGCCGTCGACGGCCGGCTGATCAGCCTGATCGACCCGTCGCTGATCCTGCCGGCGATGGAGGCGGAGGCCGCATGACCGCCGCCGCCGGGACGACCTCCGTGGTCGAGGGCGAGTTCGTCCTCACGGACGAGGACTTCCGTCACATCGCCCAGGTGCTGCACAGCCACGCCGGCATCGCGTTGGGGGAAGGCAAGGCGGCGCTCGTCTACTCGCGGCTGGCCCGGCGTCTGCGCGCCCTGGGGCTGCGCAGTTTCCGCGAATACTGCGCGCTGATCGACGGTGTGGACGGCGTGGACGAGCGGCAGGCGATGACGGCCGCCCTGACCACCAATGTGACCCGCTTCTACCGCGAGCCGCACCACTTCGAGGACCTCCTGCGGACGGTCATGCCACGGCTGGCCCAGACGGCGCGGGCGGGCGGACGGGTGCGCCTGTGGTCGGCCGCCTGTTCGAACGGACAGGAGCCTTACTCCATGGCGCTGACGGTGCTCGGCGCCCTGCCGGAGGCGGCCGAGCTCGACGTCCGCATCCTCGCCACCGATATCGACCCGAACATGGTCGCCGAGGGCGCCGCGGGCGCCTATACCGAGGAGATCCTTTCGGTGGCGCCGGAGACCGTGTGGCGCCGGCATTTCGACCGGGTTCCCGGCGGGCGCGGCGACCTCTGGCGGGCGGGCCCGACGCTGCGCCGGCTCGTCGCCTTCCGCGAACTCAACCTGATCGGCGACTGGCCGATGAAGGGGCGCTTCGACGTCATCTTCTGCCGCAACGTGGCGATCTACTTCGACGACGCCACCCAGGAGCGGATGTGGAGCCGCTTCGTGCCGCTGATGAACCCCGGGGCGACGCTCTACATCGGCCACTCCGAGCGGGTGAGCGGCCCGGCGGCCGCCCGGCTGCGCCCCGACGGGCTGACCACCTACCGCCTGGGAGGCGCGGCATGACCGATCCGGTGAAGGTTCTGGTCGTCGACGACAGCGCGACCATGCGCGGGCTGATCAGCGCCGCCCTGCGCCGCGACCCCGGCATCGAGGTGGTGGGCGCGGCCGCCGATCCGCTGGAGGCGCGCGAGGCGATCAAGCGGCTGAATCCCGACGTCATCACGCTCGACGTCGAGATGCCCAACATGAACGGGCTGGAATTCCTCGAGAAGATCATGCGTCTGCGGCCGATGCCGGTGGTCATGGTCTCGACCCTGACCCAGGCCGGGGCGGACGTGACCGTGGCGGCCCTTGAGATCGGCGCCGTGGACGCCGTCGGCAAGCCGACGGATGGCGCTCCGGCCGCGGCGGCCTTCGCCGAGCTGCCGGCCAAGGTGAAGGCGGCGGCCGGGTCCCGGGTCCGGGCGCGCGGGGACGCCCCGGCTGTCGCGCCGCGCACGGCCGAGGACTATCGCCCGGATCCCGACCACATCCTCGCCGTCGGCGCCTCGACCGGCGGCGTGGAGGCCCTGCTCACGATTCTGGCGGGTTTTCCGGAGAACTGCCCGGCCACCGTGGTCACCCAGCACATGCCCGCGACCTTCACACGCAGCTTCGCGGCGCGGCTGGACAAGATCTGCGCGCCGCGCATCACCGAGGCCGAGGATGGCGCGCCGCTCCAGCCCGGCCACATCTACATCGCTCCGGGCGGCGAGGCCCATCTGGAGGTCGCGGGCGTCACGCCGCGCTGTCGCCTCGTTCGCAGCGATCCGGTCAACGGCCACCGGCCGTCCGTCGACGTGTTGTTCGAGTCCGTGGCCCGGGCCCGGCGGCCGATGACCGGCGTGATCCTGACCGGCATGGGTCGTGACGGCGCGCGCGGCCTGCTGGCCATGCGGCAGGCCGGCGCGCGGACCCTGGGTCAGGACGAGGCTTCCAGCGTCGTCTACGGCATGCCGCGCGCGGCCTTCGAGCTGGGCGCCGTCGAGCGCCAGCTGCCGCTCCACCGCCTCCATCCCGCCATTCTCGACCTGTGCGCGGCCGCGCCGACCGCCGCCGCCCCCCCGATCGTCTGAGGACCGAACCGCATGCCCGCCGCCGCCTCCCTCCACGTCCTGATCGTCGACGACCAGCTCACCATCCGGTCGCTGGTCCGGAACAGCCTGCAACAACTGGGCGTGCGCGAGATCCGCGAGGCGGCTGACGGGGAGGCCGGGCTGCGCGAGGTGGTCAGCAAGCCGGTCCACCTGGTCATCTCCGACTTCAACATGCCGAACCTCGACGGCCTCGGCCTGCTGCGGGCCATTCGCGCCCACCCGCCGATCAAGAGCACGGCCTTCATCATGCTGACCGGGCGCGCGGACCGGGAGCTGGTGCAGCGGGCGGTGCAGTTCGGCGTCAACAACTATCTCGTCAAACCTTTCACCGTCGCCCAGCTCAAGGAGAAGCTGGAGGCGGTCTTCGGGCCGCTCACATGAGCGGCGCGGCGACCTCGTCCGAAGCGGAGCTCCGGCTGCATGTGGGGCAGGGGGAGCATCGCGTCAGCGCCGACCCGAGCGTGGTGCTGACCACCATTCTCGGCAGCTGCGTCGCCGCCTGCATCTGCGATCCCGTGGCCCGGGTGGGCGGGATGAACCACTTCCTGCTGCCGGAGGGCGCCGGGCGGGGCACGGACGCCGGCCGTCGCTACGGCGCCTATGCGATGGAGCTCCTGATCAACGAGGTGCTCAAGGCGGGCGGCCGGCGCGAGCGGCTCGAGGCCAAGCTGTTCGGCGGCGGCCGGATGTTCGACAGCCTGATGGATGTCGGACGCGCCAACGCCGACTTCGCCGAGCGCTTCCTGGCGGACGAGGGCGTCCGCATCGTCGGCGGCAGTCTGCGCGGCTCCGGATCGCGGCGGATCCACTACTGGCCGACGACCGGGCGGGCGCTGCAACGGGCCGTGAGCGGCCAGGCCGGAGCGCCGCCGGCGCCGCCGCCGCCGCCGGCCCCGCTGCCGGCTTCCGGCGTGCTGGAGCTGTTCTGATGGCCTCGCCGACCCTGCTGGCCGCCCTCGCGCGGGAGATCGACGCCACCGCCGCCCCGCTGTCGGACGTGCACGACCTGCTGGGCGAGCTGGTCGAAGGGCTGCCGGTGGAGGCCCGGAGCGAGGCGCTGGTCCGGGCCCAGGCGCTGGACCTCGCCGTGCAGCGGATCGAGGCGCTGGCGGCGGTCCTCGCCGGGCTTGGCCGCGGCGAGGCGGAGCCGGCGCTGCTCGCCGGCGTCGGCCTCGGCGCGCTGGCGTCGGCGCTGGCCGGGGCGCCCGCCGGGAAGGACGACCCCGAGACCGGCGACCTCGAGCTGTTCGGGTGATCCCATGTCCGCGCCGCCGCCCGCCCGCATCAATCTCCAGCATTCGAGCGTGCTGCTCGTCGACGACAATCCCCGGTCGCTGGACCTGCTCAGCTCCATCTTCCACGGCTTCGGGATCAAGGAGCAGATCAAGTGCGAGAGCGCGGTGGCGGCGGTGGAGCTCCTGCGCCGGCGGATGGTGGACCTGATCCTCGTCGACTGCTCGATGCCGGAGATGGACGGCTACGACCTGACCCGCTGGCTGCGCCGCGAGGCGCCGCCGCCGCTGCGCTACACCCCGGTGATCATGCTGACCGGACACGCCGCCCGCTCGTCGGTGCACAAGAGCCGCGACTGCGGGGCCAGCTTCGTGGTCGCCAAGCCGCTGACGCCTGCGGTGCTGCTGAAGCGCATCCTGTGGCTGGGCGGCGACGAGCGGCCGTTCGTGGAGTCGGCGGACTACGTCGGCCCCGACCGCCGGGTGCGAAACTACGGTCCGCCGCCGGGCCAGCCGGGACGGCGCGAGGGCGACCTGTCGGCCCACGTCGGCGCGGCCAGCGAGCCCAACCTCGATCAGGCGGACATCGACATGCTGCTGAAACCCCAGCGGGTGAGCCTGTGAGCGGCGCGCGCCTGGTGAAGGTGCAGAGCCCCCTGTCGCGGCAGCTGGCGCGGCCGGGCGGGCGGAGCCTGGCGGAGGCCGAACGCCTCGCCGACACGGCCCTGCAGGAGCACCGCCAGACCACCTTCGCGGAGCTGGGGGACCTGGTCGGACGTCTCGAGGCCCTGTGCGTGCAGCCGGAGCCGCGCGACGAGGCGCAGGCCTACGCCCTCGCCGCCGGGCTGGTGGACCTGGCCGGCTTCTTCGACACGGGGCCCTTCTACGAGGCGGCGTACAGCCTGTGCGACCTCGCCGACCGCAGCCGGGCGGCCGGGCGCTGGAGCTGGGAGGCCGTCGGCGTGCACGTCGGGGCGCTCCGACTGCTGCACAGCGGCGGACTGCAGCCGGCCGGGCCGGGCTCGGCGGACCTCGTCGCCGGCCTTCGCCGGGTGGTCGGCACGGTGCTGGACTGAGCGGGGATCAGCCCACCCGGCTGGCCAGCCAGTAACCGCCCCAGGCCGAGGCCGCCGTCAGGACGGTGCCCCAGGCGACGTCGACCAGGGTCAGGTGCAGCGGCCAGCCGCGCAGGGTCGCCTGGTTGGTCAGGTCGTAGGTGGCGTAGGCCACGAAGCCCAGCGCCGCCCCCATGGCCAGGGCGCGCAGGGCCGAACCCTCGCGCAGGGCCGGCGTCACGGCGAGGAAGACGATGCCGAGGACATAGATGATGTAGAAGGCGATGGCCGCGCGCATGTCGGGGCGGGGGGCCAGCAGCTCGCCGATGGCCGGGCGGTAGAGGCGCGGGCCCATCAGCGTCAGCCACAGGGCGTCGAGCGCCCCCATGACGACGCCGGAGCCGAGCAGGGCGACGAGGGTTCGCATGGTGGAAGTCCTTTCGTGAGCTCAGGATCGCCGCGGCGCGGCGCGGGTCAGGGACGTTTCGGCGGGAGGGGGAAGAAGCGGGACACCCGGGCCTGGTAGTCGCGGAAGGCGCGGGGGCGGGAGCGCAGCATCTGCGCCTCCAGCATCGGCACGCCGCTGACATGGTTCAGCAGCCACCACATCAGGATCGGGGCGGCGAGGGTGAGCCAGCTGGCGGGGACGGCCGGCGACAGGGCCATCACCGGCCAGCTCAGCCAGACCAGCCATTCGAAGAAATAGTTCGGGTGGCGAGACCAGGCCCAGAGACCGGAGTCCATGACCCTGCCGTGGGCGCCGGGCTGCCGGCGGAAGGCGGCGAGTTGCCGGTCGGCCAGCCATTCGCCGCCGACCGCGAGCAGCACCACCAGCGCTGCGAGGCCGTCGCGTCCGTCCAGCTGGGCGACCGGCCGCACCGCCGCGGCCCGGATCGAGACCGCGAGGACGAGGATCACGGCCGCCTGGATCATCAGGAAGCGCCACGCCGCCCAGCCCCAGCCGCCCCATTCGGCCATCAGGCGTTCGTAGCGGGGATCGGGCCGCTGCGCCGCAGCGGTGCGGGCGGCCAGATGCCCGCCCAGGCGCAGCGCCCAGCCCCCGACGAGGGCGGCCACGAGCAGCTGTCGCGCCGGCGCCGCGTCCGCCGCGGGCCACAGCGCGGCAAGGGCGCCGACGAGGCCGACCGCGAAGCTCCACACCACGTCGGTCCAGCCGCCGTCGCCGCGGCGTCGCACGACCCACCAGGCGAGGGTCATCAGGGCGGCGGCGGCGGCGGCCAGGGCGGGATAGAGGATCATGCCGCCTCCTACGCACGGGGGCGGGCGGCGGATGCCCGGCTAGAGCCGGACGAACGGCTGCATCAACCGCCCCAGCCAGCCGTCGAGCAGGATCTGCCCGTCGAGGGCGGCGACGCACAGGCAGGGCTCGTCCGAGACCACGCGCGGCTGGTGCAGGGTCTCGTGATCCGCCTCCTCGAGGTCGCCGACGTCGAAGCGCTCCGTCTCGGTGGCGTAGGCCCCGGACAGAACGCAGGTCAGCTCGACCCCGCCGTGGGTGTGGCGCGGGGTGGCGCGCCCGGGCTGGATCTCCAGCAGGATGACGCGGCAGTCGCCGTGGCGGGGGCCGATGACGTCGCGGATGCGGACGCCCGGACCCACGCGGCGCCACGGGCCGAGCGGATAGCGACGCAGCGGTTCGGGCAGCTCGCTCATCTCGTTCAGCGGGGGCGGCGGACCGGCCTCGCCGGCGTCGACCTCGGCGCGCGCCAGCGCCCTCGCGAGGGCGTCGCTCGCCAGCGGCGCCGGCTCCAGCGTCTCCAGCAGCTCGCCGCCGACCGCCTGCAGGCGGCGCGCGAAGGCCGCCGCCTCGGGGCGCCAGGCGAGGTGGGCGGCGACCACGACGGACTCGGGTTCGTTGAGCGTCCCGGCGGCGTAGGCCAGCAGGCGCTCGTCGGAAACGGTGTGGGCGGCGGCGGTCATCGCGGACTCCCCGTGGCCTCGAGGGCGGTGCGCAGCTTGATCATGGCCTTTCGGATGCGTGACTTGACGGTGCCCAGCGGCAGGTCGAGCGTGGCGGCGATCTCCGTGTGAGCCTGCCCCTGGAAGAAGGCGAGGCGGAGCGCTTCGGACTGTTCGGGCGGCAGTTGCAGCATGGCCTTCCGCAGGCGGGCGGCTTCCTGGGCCTCCGACAACGCGTCATCGGGCCGCTCGGGTTCCTCCGGCTGGAGCTCGATCTCCGGCAGCAGGGCCGCGCGCCCCTCCCGGCGCAGGGCGTCGAGCCGCCGGTTGCGCGCGATGGTGAAGATCCAGGTGGCGGCGCTGGCGCGGGCGGGATTGAACAGGTCCGCCTTGCGCCACACCGTGAGCATGGCGTCCTGGGCGAAGTCCTCGGCCGCGCCGGCCGGGGCGCCCGCCTTCATCAGATAGGCCTTCAGGCGCGGCGCGAAGTGCTCGAAGAGGCGGGCGAAGGCCTCGCGATCGCGCGTGGCCGCGACCGCGCAGATGAGGCGGTCATAGTCGTTCCCCGGCCGGGTCACCGGGGGCTGTTCCAGCAGGTTTTCCGCGACATCGCCACGCATGGTTCCTCATACGACGGTCCGGCGCAAACGGATGCCGTCATCCGCACGACGAACTGCAGCGTATCAGGGCCGGAACTCACTCCGGAGCCTGCATGTCTGACCAGAACCTCGCGCCGGGGGCCGACCGGCGACTTCGCATCGCCGTGATCGGCTCCGGAATTTCGTCCCTGTCCTGCGCCTGGCTGCTGTCGGAGCGGCACGAGGTGGTGGTGTACGAACGCGACGAGCGGATGGGCGGCCATTCCCATACGGTCGAGGTCCGGGCGCCGGGCGAGCCGGCCGTGGCCGTCGACATGGGCTTCATCGTCTTCAACGACGCCACCTATCCGAACCTCGTGGCCCTCCTCGACCACCTCGGCGTCGGCAGCCGGTCGACGGAGATGTCGTTCGCCGTGTCACTGGAGGAGGGCGGTTTCGAATACGCGGCGCCGGCCCTGTTCGCCCAGCGCCGCAACGCCTTCCGGCCACGGTTCTGGTCGATGCTGGCCGAGATCCTGCGCTTCTACCGCGACGCCCCCCGGCAGCTGGCCGCGCTGGAAGGGTCCGACCTCACCCTCGGGGAGTTCCTCGACCGCAGCGGGTTCAGCAAGGCGCTGCGCGACGACCACCTGCTGCCGATGGCGGCGGCGATCTGGTCGTCCCCGGCCCGGACGCTGCTCGACTATCCGGCCGCCTCCTTCCTGCGCTTCTGCCGCAACCACGGTCTGCTGCGGCTGACCGGCCGGCCGCAGTGGCGGACGGTGGAGGGGGGCAGCCGGAGCTATGTGCGGCGGCTGGCCGAACGGCTGGGGGAGGGGGTGCGGCTGGCGCGCCAGGCGGTCCGGATCCGCCGCCTGCCCGCGGGCGTCGAGGTGCGCGACTCCCACGGGACGGCCGAGGTGTTCGACCATGTGGTGATCGGGACGCACGCCGACCAGGCGCTGGCGCTGCTGGAGCAGCCGACGCCGGACGAGCAGGCCCTGCTGGGCGCCTTCCGGTACAGCCGCAACCTTGCCGTGCTGCACTCCGACGTCGGCCTGATGCCGCGCCGGCGGCGGGCCTGGGCGTCGTGGAACTACCTCGGCGTCGGCGACGGCCTGTGCGTCAGCTACTGGATGAACCGGCTGCAGGGGCTGCCCGGGCGGGACCTGTTCGTGACCCTCAATCCGCCGCGGCCGCCGCGCGCCGAGACCCTGCTGCGGTCGGAGATCTTCGAGCACCCGATCTTCGACGCCGCCGCCGTGCGGGCGCAGGAGTCGCTGTGGAGCCTGCAGGGACAGGGCGGCGTCTGGTACTGCGGCGCCTGGTTCGGCGCCGGCTTCCACGAGGACGGGCTGCAGGCGGGCCTCGCCGTCGCCGAGGCGCTGGGCGGGGTGCGCCGGCCATGGACCGTCGCGAACGAGAGCGGCCGCATCCATCTCGGGCCCGCTCGGAAGGGCGCGCTGGAAGCGGCGGCGTGACCGCGGCCTCCGCCCTCTACCAGGGTCGGGTGACGCACCGGCGGCTGCGGCCGCGGGCGCACCGGCTCGCCTACCGGGTGTTCTGGCTGCTGCTGGACCTGGACGAGATCGACGGCCTCGACCGGCGGCTCCGGCTGTTCTCGCGCAACCGGTTCAACCTGCTGTCGTTCCACGACCGGGACCACGGCGACGGCTCCGGCGCGGCGCTGCGCCCGGGGATCGAAAGCTGGCTGGCCCGGGTGGGCGTGGAGCTCGACGGAGGGCCGATCCGGCTGCTGACCATGCCGCGCGTGCTGGGCTATGTGTTCAATCCGATCAGCGTCTACTACTGCCATCGCCCGGACGGCCGGCTGGCGGCCCTGGTCTATGAGGTCACCAGCACATTCGGCCGCCGTCACGCCTATGTGGCGCCGGTGTCGCCTCCGGCTGCGGCCGACGGCACGTTCCGGCAGCAGGCGGCGAAGGCGTTGTATGTCTCGCCCTTCATGGGGATGGAGATGGACTACCGCTTTCGCGGGGGGACGCCGGGCGAGACGCTGGGGCTGGCCATCGACGCGCTGGACGCGGACGGCGTGCTGCTCAGCGCCGGCCTGAAGGCGCACCGTAGGCCGCTCGGCGACCGCGCGATCCTGGCGGCATGCCTGACCACGCCGCTGCTGACGCTGAAGGTGGTCGCCGCCATCCACTGGGAGGCGCTGCGCCTGTGGCTGAAGGGGGTGCGGCTGACCCGCCAGCCGCCGCCGGCGGCGACGGCGGTCAGCCTGCAGGCCGGACCGCGGGAGAGCCGCCTTGGCCGCTGACGCCGCCGCGCCGGCCATCGTCTGGTTCCGCGAGGACCTGCGGCTGGCCGACAATCCGGCGCTGAACGCCGCCCTGGCCGAGGGGCGGGCGGTCGTCCCGGCGTACATCCTTGAAACGCCGGCGGCGGGCCGCGCCCCCGGCGGCGCGTCGCGCTGGTGGCTGGACCGGTCGCTGCGCGCGCTCGACCGCTCGCTCCGGGAGCGGGGCGGCCGCCTGGTGCTGCGGCGGGGCGAGCCCGGCGAGGAACTGCGCCGGCTGGCCGACGAGACCGGCGCCCGGAAGGTGTTCCTGAACCGGCGCTTCGACCCCGAGGGCTTCCGGCGCGACGCCGGGGTCGCGGCGGAACTGGAGGGGCGGGGCATCGCCTGTCGCGGCTTCAACGCCGCCCTGCTGCGCCGGCCCGGCGAGGTGCTGACGGGCTCCGGCGAGCCCTACCGGGTCTTCACCCCCTTCCTGCGCACCCTGCTGCAGACCACGGCCGACCGGCCCCTGACGGCGCCGCCGACGGCCCTTCCGCCGGTCCCGGACGTGGCGGGCGACGACATCGAGGCCTGGGGGCTCCGTCCGGTCGCGCCCGACTGGTCGACGGGCTTCGACTGGACGCCGGGGGAGGCGGGCGCCGCCGCGGCGCTGGAGGCCTTCCTCGACGGCCCCGTCGACGCCTACGGGACCGACCGCGACCTCCCGGCCCGGGCCGGGACCTCGCGGCTGTCGCCCCACCTGCACTTCGGCGAGATCAGCCCGTGGCGCGTCGTGCAGGCGACCCGCAACGCGGCGGCGCGGCGTCCCTCCGCCGGCGCCGGGGGCGAGAAGTTCATCGCCGAGATCGGCTGGCGCGAGTTCTCGGCCCACCTGCTGCACCACTTCCCGCACATGCCCGACACGGCGCTGCGCCCCGCCTATGACGCGATGCGGTGGCGGACCGCCCCGGACGAGCTGCGCGCCTGGCAGGCCGGGCGCACCGGCTATCCATTCGTCGACGCGGGCATGCGCCAGCTCTGGACCACCGGCTGGATGCACAACCGGGTGCGGATGATCGTCGCCTCCTTCCTCGTGAAGCACCTGCTGATCGACTGGCGGGCGGGCGAGGCCTGGTTCCACGACACCCTGGTGGACGCGGACGCGGCCAGCAACGCCCAGAACTGGCAGTGGGTCGCCGGATCGGGGGCCGATGCGGCGCCCTTCTTCCGCATCTTCAACCCGGTCACCCAGGGCGAGCGCTTCGATCCGCAGGGGGCGTACGTGCGGCGCTGGGTTCCGGAGCTGGCCCGGCTGCCCGACCGCTGGATCCATCAGCCGTGGGCCGCGCCGGCCGCTGTGCGGGCGGAGGCGGGCGTGCGCTTCGGCCGCACCTATCCGGAGCCGATCGTGGACCTCGCGGCCGGCCGGGCGCGGGCGCTGGCGGCGTTCAAGAGCCTGCCGGACGGCTGAATCCGGGCCGCGGGCGCGCCCGGGCCTGCGGCGCCGCTACGGGACCCTCCGGAGGCGGCTTTGCGCTGGCGCAAAGCGGCGCCACGGGCGCCGGTGCACTGAGAACCCCTACTGACTCGTGTGGGGGCGGCCGACATGGCGATACAACCCGGAGCCAGGGGGACGTCGCCCGACGTCGCCTGGCTGTTTCTCTCGGTGGGGCTTCTGACCCTGCTGGCCCTGCTGGGGACCGGCATGACGGATGACCCCGCCTTCCGGTTTCACGGATACATTCTGATGGCGGCGGGCGTGCTCGCCCTGTCGACCCTGACGCTGGGCGTGGCCAACGGCCATTTCCGCTCGGACCCGTCGAAGTACGCGGACGGAGTGGTCCGCGCCGGCGTGATCGCCACCACCTTCTGGGGCATCGTCGGCATGACCGTCGGCGTCCTGGCGGCGGCCCAGCTGGCCTGGCCCAACCTGTTCTACTTCCCTGAGCACGGCTGGCTGAACTTCGGCCGGATCCGCCCCCTGCACACCTCGGGGGTGATCTTCGCGTTCGGGGGCAACGCCCTGATCGCCACCTCCTTCTGGGTCGTCCAGCGCACCTGCAAGGCGCGGCTGTTCGGCGGAATCCTGCCGTGGTTCGTGTTCTGGGGCTACCAGCTGTTCATCGTGCTGGCGGCCACCGGCTACGTCGCCGGCATCACCCAGTCGCGCGAGTATGCCGAGCCCGAGTGGTACGTCGACCTGTGGCTGACCATCGTCTGGGTCGCCTACCTGCTGGTCTTCCTCGGCACGATCTGGAAGCGCAAGGAACCCCACATCTACGTGGCGAACTGGTTCTACCTGGCCTTCATCGTCACCGTCGCCATCCTGCACATCGTCAACAACCTGGCGATGCCGGTGGGACTGCTGGAGGCGCGCAGCTATTCGGCCTTCTCCGGCGTCCAGGACGCCCTGACCCAGTGGTGGTACGGCCACAACGCGGTCGGCTTCTTCCTGACCGCCGGCTTCCTCGGCATGATGTACTACTTCGTGCCGAAGCGGGTCGAGCGGCCGGTCTATTCCTACCGCCTGTCGATCGTCCACTTCTGGTCGCTGATCTTCATCTACATCTGGGCCGGGCCGCACCACCTGCACTACACGGCGCTGCCGCAGTGGGCGCAGACGCTGGGCATGACCTTCTCGATCATGCTGTGGATGCCGTCCTGGGGCGGCATGATCAACGGCCTGATGACCCTCTCGGGCGCGTGGGACAAGCTGCGCACCGACCCGGTCGTCCGGATGATGGTGGTGGCCGTCGCCTTCTACGGCATGTCGACCTTCGAGGGCCCGCTGATGTCCATCCGGACCGTCAACGCCCTGTCGCACTACACCGACTGGACCGTCGGGCACGTGCACTCCGGCGCCCTGGGCTGGGTCGGCTTCATCAGCTTCGGCGCCCTGTACTGCCTGGTGCCCTGGCTGTGGAAGAAGGACCGGCTGTACTCCAACGCCCTGGTCGAGTGGCACTTCTGGATCTCGACTACCGGCATCGTGCTCTACATCACCGCGATGTGGGTCTCCGGGATCATGGAAGGCCTGATGTGGCGCGAGTACACGCCGGACGGCTTCCTGGCGAACAGCTTCATCGAGACGGTCTCGGCCAAGCACATCCAGAACGTCATCCGGGTGCTCGGCGGCGCGATGTTCCTCGTCGGCACGTCGATCATGGCCTGGAACCTCTGGATGACCGCCCGGATGCCCGGGTCGAGCACCGCCGCCGCATCGTCCTCGACGATCGAACCCCAACCCCTGCCCGCGGAATAGGCCCATGTGGAAGCGACACGCGAAGTTTGAACGCCACTCGCTCTGGCTGGTCATCGGCATCGTCATCACGGTGTCGATCGGGGGCCTGATCGAGATCGCCCCCCTGTTCTGGGTGGAGAGCACCATCGAGGAGGTGGAGGGCGTGCGTCCCTACACCCCGCTCGAGCAGGCCGGCCGCGACATCTACATCTCCGAGGGCTGCTACAGCTGCCACTCGCAGATGGTCCGGCCGCTGCGGGACGAGGTGGAGCGCTACGGCCACTACAGCCTGGCCGCCGAGAGCATGTACGACCACCCCTTCCAGTGGGGATCGAAGCGCACCGGGCCGGACCTGGCCCGGGTCGGCGGCAAGTACTCGAACGACTGGCACGTCGAGCACCTGAAGAACCCGCGCGCGGTGGTGCCCGAGTCCAACATGCCCCCCTACCGCTTCCTCGCGTCGCAGGACCTGGACACCCACGCCACGCGTGAGCGTCTGCGGGCCCTGCTGGCGGTCGGCGTCCCCTACACCGCCGAGCAGATCGAGAACGCCGAGGCGGACCTGAGGGCGCAGGTGGATCCCTACGCCAGCGAGACCTCGGACCTGCGCCGGCGCTACGGCCCGAACGTGGTCCAGGGCGACTTCGACGGCGACCCGACCCGGCTGACCAAGCTGGATGCGCTGATCGCCTACCTGCAGGTGCTGGGCACCATGGTCGATTTCCGCACCTACGAGGCGGAAGATCCGGAGAACCTGCGATGAGCGGCCTGGACTATGAAACCGTAGCCCGTTTCGCCCAGCAGGGCGGCACCATCTACTTCGGGCTGATTTTCCTCGCCGGGGTCGTCTGGGCGCTGCTGCCGGGCCGCCGCGAAGCCTACCGCCACCTTTCCCGCCTGCCCCTCGAGAACGACGAGGCCGAAGATGTCTGAGCCGCACCGCGACGAACATTCCGGGGTCGAGACCACCGGTCACGAGTGGGACGGCATCCGTGAGCTGGACAATCCGCTGCCGCGTTGGTGGCTGTGGGTGTTCTACGCCACGATCGCCTTCTCCATCGTCTACTGGGTGCTGATGCCGGCCTGGCCCGGGATCAGCGGCTACACCCGCGGCGTGCTCGGACACTCCGACCGCGCCAACGTCGCCGCCGACCTGCGCGACCTGCAGGCGCTGCGCGGCGAACGGGAGGCGCAGCTGCTCAACGCCTCGCTCGAGCAGATCGAGCGGGATCCGGACCTGCAGGCCCACGCCCTCGCCGTCGGCCAGTCGGTGTTCGGAGACAACTGCGCCAGCTGCCACGGCGTCGGCGGCGCCGGGGCCCGGGGCTATCCCAACCTGCGCGACGACGTCTGGCTGTGGGGCGGTTCGCTCGAGGAGATCGAGCACACCATCCGCGTCGGCGTCCGCGCCGCCCATCCCGAGACGCGCACCTCGATGATGCCCGCCTTCGGCCGCGACGGCATGCTGAACGGCCGCCAGGTCGCGGACCTGACCGAGTACGTCGTGAGCCTGTCCGGCCGCCGGGCCGATCCGGCCGCGGTCGCGCGGGCGCAGCAGCTGTACGCCGACAACTGCGCCGCCTGTCACGGGCCGACCGGGACCGGCTCCGTCGAGCTGGGCGCGCCGAACCTGACCGACCGGGAGTGGCTGTACGGATCCGACCGCGCGTCGATCTCCGGCCAGATCCACAACGGCCGCAACGGGGTGATGCCGACCTGGGAGAACCGCTTCTCGCCCGGCGTGATCAAGGCGCTGGCCGTCTACATCCACGCCAACGCCGGCGGCGGCGCCGACGAGGGGAGCGCTCCGGCCGCGCCATGACCATCATCATCGACCGGACCCGTGAGACGCGCCCCGCCGACGGCGGCGCCGTCTCCGCCGCCGAGCGCCAGCGCTCGAAGGGCCGCGGGCCGGGGCTCTACAAGGCCCGGGTTCCGATCTACCCGAAGCTGGTCCACGGACCGTGGCGGTGGCTGAAGTGGGCCCTGCTGGTCGGGATGCTGGCGATCTACTACGTCACGCCGTGGATCCGGTGGGAGCGCCCCGGCGCCCTGCCGGACCAGGCGGTGCTGGTCGACTTCGACGGCGGCCGGTTCTACTTCTTCGCCATCCAGCTGTGGCCGCAGGAGGTGTATTTCATCACCGGTCTGCTGGTCATGGCGGCGCTGGCCCTGTTCCTGACGACCGCCCTGTTCGGCCGTCTGTGGTGCGGCTACGCCTGCCCGCAGACGGTGTGGACCGACCTGTACATCTACGTCGAGCGGATGTTCGAGGGCGACCGCAACGCGCGCATGCGGCTGGACGCCTCGCCGCTGTCGTTCAACAAGGCCTGGCGCAAGCTGGGCAAGCACGCGGTCTGGATCGGCATCGCCTTCGGCACCGGCGGGGCGTGGATCTTCTACTTCCATGACGCGCCGACCCTGATCCGCACCTTCTGGACCGGCCAGGCGCCGATCACCGCCTACGTCTCCTGCCTGCTGCTGACCGGCACGACCTACCTGTTCGCCGGCCACATGCGCGAGCAGGTCTGCACCTACATGTGCCCGTGGCCGCGCATCCAGGGGGCCATGCTGGACGACCAGTCGTTCCAGGTGACCTACCGCTACGACCGCGGCGAGCCGCGCGGGCCGCACAAGAAGTCGGAGAGCTGGGAAGGGCGCGGCGACTGCATCGACTGCCGCGCCTGCGTCGTCGCCTGTCCGATGGGCATCGACATCCGCAACGGGCCGCAGCTGGAGTGCATCAACTGCGGCCTGTGCATCGACGCCTGCGACGAGATCATGGTCAAGGTGGGCCGGCCGAAGGGGCTGATCGCCTACGACACCGACGCCGCGGTGGCGGCGCGGGCGAAGGGCGAGAAGCCGCGGCACCGCCTGGTGCGGCCGCGCACCCTGTACTACGCCTTCGCCCTGACCGTCGTTTCCGGCCTGATGCTGTGGGGCTTCCTCGGCCGCAAGGAGCTGGACGTCCACGCCCTGCGCGACCGCAATCCGGCCGCGATCCGGCTCAGCGACGGCTCCGTGCGCAACGGCTACACGCTGAAGATCGCCAACCGCAGCTTCGAGCCGGCGACGGTGGAGGTGCGCTTCACGGGCCTTGAGGGCGCGCGCCTGCGGAGCCCCGGCAAGGCCGGGGGCGAGCCGCTGCGGGTGACGGTCGAGCCCAACCGCGTCACTCCGGTGCGGGTCTTCGTCACGGTTCCGGTCGAAGGCGTCGGCGAAGGACAGCAGAACGCCGCCTTCGACGTCCGCGCGGGGGACGAGCACCAGGTGGTGCCCACCGCCTTCAGCTTCGGGGACTCCGGACGATGAACTTCACCATCAAGGGCTGGCATGTGGCCGCCGGCGTGACGGCCTTCTTCGCGATGATCATCGCCGTCGACGCCGCCTTCCTGACGCTGGCCTACCGCACCCACCCCGGGCAGGTGGCGAGCAAGCCCTACGAGGCCGGCCTGCTGTACAACGCCGAGCTGAAGCGCCAGCGGCGCCAGGCGGAGCTGGGCTGGCGCGCCGCCGCCGAGGCCCGCCCGCAGGGTCTGGCGGTGTGGCTCCGCGACCGGGACGGCCAGCCGCTGACCGGCCTCACCGTGAGCGCCGACCTGCAGCGGCCGGCGACGGAGCAGGGCCGGACCCGGCTCGACCTGAGCGAGGCGGAGCCAGGGCTGTACGTGGCGCAGCGCGCCGGCCTGTCCGGCACCTGGGATGCGGCCGTCGCCGCGCGCGACGCCGCCGGGCGGGACTTCACGGCGAGCCGGAGGCTGACGTGGCCGTGACCTGGGACGCCGCCGCGGCGCCGGACATGCGGGCCTTCGTGCGGCGGGAGGCCGACGGCCGGGCCAGCGTCGAACTCCTGGTGCGGGGCGCCCGCTGCGCCGCCTGCATCGCCAAGATCGAGAAGTCCGTCGCCGCCCTGCCGGGGGTGACCTCGGCGCGCCTCAACCTGTCGCTCGGCAAGCTGACGGTGGGGCTGGCCGACGGCCGCGCCGATCCGGCGCGCATCATCGCGGCGCTGGAGGGGCTGGGCTACGAGGCCACCCTGTTCGAGCCGGGGGCGGCCCGGAGCGAGCGCGACCGCGAGGGGCGTCGTCTGATCGTCGCCCTGGCGGTGGCCGGCTTCGGGGCCATGAACGCCATGATGTTCTCGGTGCCGCTGTGGGCCGGCCTGTTCGGCCAGGAGCTCGGCCCGGCCACGCGGACGCTGATGATGTGGCTGTCGGGCATCGTCGCCGCTCCCTGCGCCCTCTACGCCGGCATGCCCTTCTTCGAGTCGGCCTGGCGGTCGCTGCGGGTCGGGCGGGCCAACATGGACGTGCCGATCTCGATCGGCGTCATCCTGACGCTCGCGATCAGCTTCTCGGAGACCCTGCTGAACGGCCGCGACGCCTATTTCGACGCCGCCGTCTCGCTGCTGTTCCTGCTGCTGATCGGGCGGTGGCTGGATCACGTGCTGCGCGGCAAGGCGCGCAGCGCCGCGGCCGACCTGCTGGCCCTGCAGTCGCCGACCGCCACCCGCATCGACGGGGAAGGACGGGAGCGGGCCATCCCCCTGTCCGACATCCGGCCCGGCGACCGGCTGCGCATCCGGCCGGGCGAGCGGATCCCGGTGGACGGCGTGCTCGAGGACGGCGCCTCCGAGCTGGACAACAGCCCCCTGACCGGGGAGAGCGCCCCCGAGGCCGTGGCCGCCGGGGCCGCCTGCCGCGCCGGCGCGCTGAACCTGACCGGCCTGCTGACCCTGCGCGCCGCCGCCCGGCCCGAGAACTCGGCCCTGGCGGAAATCGCCCGGCTGGTCGAGGCGGGGGCGCAGTCGCGGTCGCGCTATGTGCGCCTGGCCGACAAGGCCGCCGCCCTCTACGTGCCGGTGGTGCACGCGACCGCGGCCCTTACCTTCGCCGGCGGCTGGGCCCTCGGCCTCGGTCCGCGCGAAGCGCTGATCCGCGCCGTGGCGGTGCTGATCGTCACCTGCCCCTGCGCTCTCGGCCTCGCGGTGCCGGCGGTGCAGGTCGCCGCCTCGTCGCGCCTGTTCCGACGCGGCGTGCTGGTCAAGTCCGGGGCCGCCCTGGAGCGGTTGGCGGAGGTCGAGCACGTGGTGTTCGACAAGACCGGGGTGCTGACCGAAGGCCGGCCCGAACTGCTGTCGGCCGATCCGGCGGTGGTCGCGGCCGCGGCGCCGCTGGCGCGCGCCTCGCGGCATCCGCTGGCCCGGGCCGTCGCCCGCGCCGCCGGCCCCGGTCCGACGGCCGAACAGGTGGTCGAGCACGCGGGGCAGGGGGTCGAAGGCGTCGTCGACGGCCGCCGGGCGCGCCTCGGGCGGGCGGGCTTCGTCGGCGCCGCCGCGGGGGCGGAGGGCGAGACCGAGCTCTGGTTCGCCGTCGAGGGCGGGACGCCCGAGCGGCTGCGCTTCGCGGACCGGCTGCGCGCCGACGCCGCGGCCACGATCGCCGCCCTGAAGGCCCGCGGCCTGACCGTGGAGATCCTCTCCGGGGACGTCCCCGGCGCGGTGGAGGCGGTGGCGGGGCAGGTCGGGGTCGCCGACTGGCGCGCGGGGCTGACGCCGGAACAGAAGGCCGCGGCCATCGACGCCCTGTCCGCCGACCGCAAGGTGCTGATGGTCGGCGACGGTCTGAACGACGCCGCCGCCCTTGCCCGGGCCCACGCCGCCATCGCGCCGGGCTCGGCGCTGGAGGCGAGCCAGAACGCCTCGGACATCGTGCTGTCGGGACCGGAGCTGATGACCGTGGTCGAGGCCATCGAGGTCGCCCGCTCGGCGCGGCGCGTCGCCCTCGAGAACTTCAGCTTCTCGGCGCTCTACAATCTCGTCGCGGCCCCGGCGGCCATGCTGGGCTTCGTCAATCCGTTCGTCGCCGCCCTCGCCATGTCCGGGTCCTCCCTGGTGGTCAGCCTGAACGCCTTCCGGGTCGGGAGATCGCAATGAACATCGTCTTCATCCTCGCCCCCCTGTCGCTCGCCCTCGGCGGCTGCGCCCTGGCGGCCTTCATGTGGACCCTGCGCAGCCGGCAGTACGAGGACCCCCGCGGGGCGGCCGAGCGCATCCTGATGGACGACAGCGACGAACCGGGCTGAGCCCCGGAACGGCGGCTATTCCGGAGCCGCAGCTTGCGGCGGCGCAAAGTCCGCGGCCGTGGAGTCCTGTTCTGTGGGGCCATGGCCGCTCAATCGAACCGACCGCCGATGCGCTCCCCGCTTGAAGCGATCGTCTCGCGGCGCTGGGGCGTCCGTTGCTGTCAGCTGGTCGACCGCCTCGCCTTCGACGGCGGGCTGGCCCGGCTGCTGGAGGCGGACGACGGGCCCGACGTGGAGCGCGAGGCGCTCCGGCGTCTGATCGCCGACGCGACCGGCATGGCGCGGGACAGCGAGGAGACCCACTGGGGCGAAAGCGCCTGGCCCGTCGGCCTGGCCGCCGACCTCACGGCCCTGCGGCAGGCGTTCGAGACCTTCGAGGCGGCGGCCGGAGCCGCGCGCGAGCGGGCGAAGCCGGCGGTGCACGACGCCCTGGACCGCATCCGGAGCCGGATGGACGACTACCGCCTGCCGCCCGGCGACTGCGCCACCTGGCGGCTGCTCTGCGTGCTGGGGCGGAAGATCGACGCCGACGTGCAGCGCCGCCTCGACGCCGTCGGAGCGCCCCCGCTCCCGGCCTGACCCTTCGTTCCTCCCCCTCCTGCAGGTGAACACGATGCTGAGACGCACCTTCCTCTTCCTCGCCGCCGCGGGCGGCGCCCTGGCCGCGGCCGGACAGGCCGCAGCCGCGGAGCACCGCGTGCAGATGCTCAACCGCGGACCGGGCGGCGCCATGGTCTTCTCGCCCGCCCTGGTGCGGGCGCGGGTCGGCGACACCGTCCGCTTCGTGCCGACCGATCCCGGCCACAACGCCGAGACCATCCCCGGCATGCTGCCCCCCGGCGTCGCCGTGACCCGCGGGGCCATCGGCCGGGAGTTCCTGCTGCGGGTCGCCCGGCCCGGCGTCTACGGCGTGAAGTGCACCCCCCACTACGGCCTCGGCATGGTGGCGCTGGTGGTGGTCGGCGACGGCTCTCCCAACCGCGCCGCCGCCGCCGCGGCCGGGGCCCGGGCTCCGGGCCAGGCGCGCCGCCGCTTCGCCGATCTCTTCGGCCGCCTCTGAGGCGACTCGCGGGCCTGTCGCCCTGGGGAAATCCCTTAGGGACGAAACCTGACTGTGCCGGACCCCGCCGGGGCCATAGATGGGGGGTCATGCAAGGAGCGAACCGCATGGCCCCGCACAACGCCGCCCCCGCCGCCTACGCCTTCGCGGAGGCGCCCCGGCCGGTCAGTCAGGAGACCGCGTGCGCCCTGTGCGAGATCTTCGACGAAGAGGCCGCCACCCAGGCCTTTGCGGCCGGGCGCGAACTGTGCCGCCAGGCGGAGCCCAGCTACAAGGTGTTCCGCCTGCGCGCGGGCGCCGTCGCCACCTACCGCCTGTTCGCCGACGGGCGGCGCCAGGTGATGAACTTCTACCTGCCGGGCGACTTCATCGGCCTCGAGGCCGGGGTGGAGTACGGCGCGACCGCCGTGGCGCTGACGCCGGTCACCGCGGAGGTGATGCGGCGCAGCGAGCTGTCCGACATGGCCGCCGCCGATCCGCGCCTGTCGCGCGCCCTGTGGCAGGTCTCGGTCCGCGCCTTCCAGCGCAGCGAGGAGCACGCCCTGGTGCTGGCCCGCCACGGCGCGGTCGAGCGGGTGGCGGCCTTCCTCGTCGACTTCGCCGCCCGCAGCCGCAAGGGCTGGTGTTTCGAGCTGCCGATGACCCGGCAGGATCTGGCCGACTATCTCGGCCTGACCATCCACACCGTGTCCCGCACCCTGTCCCAGCTGCAGGCGGCCGGCCTCATCGAGGCCCGCTCCAGCCGGATCGTCCGGCTGCTGCAGCCGTCCGGCCTCGAAAGCCTGCTGCGGTGATTGCGCAGCCCAGGACCTCTCCGGCCCCGGTCGTGGCGCTGGTGGAAGGCGACCCGGCGGTCACCCATGCGATCAGCTTCGCCTTCGGGCTGGAGGGATTGCAGGTCAGGCCGCACGCGGCCGGCGCCGATCTGCTGGCGGACGGCGCGGCCGGCGTCGGCTGCATCGTGGCCAACGCCCAGCTGCCGGACATGAGCGGCCTGGAGTTGCTCGGCCGCCTGCGGGCGGAGGGCGTGCGGACGCCCGGGATCCTCATCGCCACCCATCCCGGGCCGGCGCTGCGTCAGGGCGCCCGCGCCGCCGGCGTAGCCATCGTCGAGATGCCGCTGCTGAACGACGCGCTGCTCGACACCGTGCGCAGCGCCCTGGAGGCCGGCTAGGGCTTGCCGACCAGCAGGCGCATGCGGACCAGTTCCGACAGGCTGCGCGCCTTCATCTTGGTCATGACGTTGGCGCGGTAGACCTCGACCGTGCGCGGGCTGATGTCGAGGTCGTAGGCGATGGCCTTGTTGGCCTGGCCGGCGACGAGGCCCTCGAGCACCTGCCGTTCGCGCGTGGTGAGCTGCTCCAGGCGGCTGCGGAACTCGCTGGCCTCGGCGTCCTCCGCCGAGGTCGAGGCGTTCTGGGCCAGGGCGGACCGGACCGCGGCCAGCAGCGCCTCGTCGTCGAACGGCTTCTCGATGAAGTCGACGACGCCGGCGCGCATCGCCTCGATGGCCAGCGGCACGTCGGCGTGGCCGGTCATCACCACCACCGGGTGCGAGACGCCGCGGGCCTTGAGCTGGCGCACCAGCTCGATGCCGTTCATCTCGGGCATACGCACGTCGGTGAGCACGCAGCCGGGTCGAAGCTCCGCCGCCTGGGCCAGAAGCTCGGGTCCGGACGCATAGGTCGCCGCCTCGAAGCCGGACGCCTTCAGCAGGAAGCGCAGCGAGTTGCGCACCGCGGCGTCGTCGTCGACCACGTGGACGACACTCTCACTCGACATGCTCAAGCTCCTTTTCGTCGACGGTCATCAGGGTGAAGCAGAACCGGGTGCCGCCGCCGGGGTTCGGTTCGGCCCAGATGCGCCCGCCGTGGGCCTCCACGATGGTCCGCGAGATCGACAGGCCGACCCCCATCCCGGTCCGCTTGGTGGTGAAGAAGGGCTGGAACAGCTGGCCCGCCACCTCGGGCGCGAGACCCGAGCCGGTGTCGGAGACGACGATCCGCGCCGTCTGTTCGCCCCCGTCCTCCACGCGCACCTCGAGCTTGCGGGTCGGGGACCCGTCCATCGCCTCGATGGCGTTGCGGATGAGGTTCAGCACCACCTGCTGCACCTGGACGCGGTCGGCCAGCACGAGGTCGATCCGAGGATCGAAGCGGAAGCGGACGCTGACCCCGTGCTCCTTGGCGCCCACGAGCGCGAGGGCGCCGGCCTCCTCGATCAGCTTGTGCAGGCTCTCGATGCGGCGCTCGGTCTCGCCCCGGGCCACGAAGTCGCGCAGCCGGCGGATGATGTCGCCGGCCCGCAGCGCCTGCTCGCCGGCCAGATCCAGCGCCTCCTTCAGCATGTCGCGCGGAACCTCGGGACTGTCCAGCAGCCGGGACGAGCCCCGCAGATAGTTGGCCACGGCCGACAGCGGCTGGTTCAGCTCGTGGGCGAGGGCCGAGGCCATCTCGCCGAGCGCCGTCAGGCGCGAGATGTGGACCAGCTCCGTCTGCAGCTCCTGCAGCCGGGCCTCGGTCTTCTGGCGCTCGGTGAGGTCGCGGACGAAGCCGGTGAAGAAGCGCTCCTGGTCGGAGACCATCTCGCCGACGGACAGCTCCATCGGGAAGGTGGAGCCGTCCTTGCGTTCGCCCACGACCACGCGGCCGACGCCGATGATGCGGCGCTCGCCGGTCTGCAGGTAGCGGCCGAGGTAGGCGTCGTGCGCCTCGCGGTAGGGCGACGGCATGAGGATGCTGACGTTCTGGCCGATCACCTCGTCCGCCCGCCAGCCGAACAGGCGCTCCGCCGCGTCGCTGAACGAGCGCATCAGGCCGCGTTCGTCGATGACCACCATGGCGTCGGGCACGGTGGCGAGGATGGAGCTCAGGTGGGCCTCCCGCGAGCGGAGGTCGCTGTTCACGGTCACGGCGCGGTCGCGCATCGACTGGAACATCTCGCCGCCGACGCTGATCATCGTGCCCACGGCGGCGAACACGAGGGCGCTGACCAGATCCCCGCCGGTGTGGTCCGCCCAGGTCACCGCAAGCCCCGAGACGCCGCCCAGCCCGGTGGCGATCGCGCCCGGGACGAGCCCGCCGAGGGCGGCGGCGGCCACCACCACCGGCACGAAGAACAGGAAGGCGACGCGGTCGTCGAGGACCGGCGTCAGCAGGAGGCGGACGGCGAGCGCCAGCGCCACCCCGATCACCGCCACGGCCACGGCCGTGCGGGTGCGCCGCGCCGCCAGCGCCCACGCCACGGCGCCGGGTTCCGGCTGGTCGGCCCAGCGGTCCGTCGCCTCTCCGGAAAACCCCTTAGGTGGAATACCCAAATGTCACCTGTCGCTTGGCGCGCCTATCCGCTTGTTCGATGGGCGGCGACGCCCTCCCGTTTCACTGTTTGAGGCCTGTTGCAACCGTGATGGCTCCGTCCGACGTCGCATCGGTGGCGGCCCCCGCCCGCGTGCCCGCGGCATGGCTCGCCCAGGCGGCGCGAAACCTGCCCCGCTACACCAGCTATCCGACCGCGCTCGCCTTCGGGGCGGCCGAGGACGACGCGACGGCCCGGGACTGGCTGCAGGCGATCCGGCCGGACCAGGCGCTGTCGATCTACACGCACGTGCCCTTCTGCCGGCGGCTGTGCTGGTACTGCGGCTGCCACACCACGGTGGTGCACGAGTACGGCCGCGTCCGCGCCTATTACGAGACCCTGCGGCGGGAGATCGATCTCTGGGCGGAGGCGCTGCCGGAACACGCCGGGGCCCGGCATCTCCACTTCGGCGGCGGCAGCCCCAACGCCCTCGGCCCGGCCGACTTCGCGGATCTGGTCGAACGGCTGCGCCGCGCCTTCTCCGTGACGGCCGACGCCGAGGTGGCGGCGGAGCTGGACCCGGGGATGCTGAGCCCGGCCTTCATCGACGCGGCGATCGCGGCCGGCGTCAACCGGGTCAGCCTGGGCGTCCAGACCTTCGATCCGGAGGTCCAGAGGCGCGTGAACCGGATCCAGCCCTTCGATCGCGTCGCGGCGGTGGTCGGCCGCCTGCGCTGGGCCGGGGTGAAGGGGCTCAATCTCGACCTGATGTACGGCCTGCCGGGCCAGACGCCGGAGAACGTCGCCGCCAGCGTGCGCGACGCGGTGACCCTGGAGCCGGACCGGGTGGCGGTCTTCGGCTATGCGCACGTGCCGTGGATGAAGAAGCACCAGGTCATGATCGACGCGGCGGAGCTGGCCGACGCCGAGGGGCGCTGGGCCCAGGCCGACGCGGCCGATCAGGCCCTGGTCGAGGCCGGCTATGTGCGCATCGGCCTGGACCACTACGCCCGCCCGGACGATCCGCTGGCCGTCGCCGCCGCCTCGGGCCGGCTGCGGCGCAACTTCCAGGGCTACACCGACGACCCGGCGCCGGTGATGATCCCGGTGGGGCCGTCCAGCATCGGCCGGTTCGGTCCGGGATTCGTGCAGAACGCCGCCGCCACCGATGTCTGGACCCGCGCCGTCGAGGCCGGCCGCCTGCCGGTCGCCCGCACCCTGGCGGTGACGGAGGAGGACGAGCTGCGCGCCGCGGTGATCGAGCGGCTGATGTGCGACCTGCAGGTCGACGTGGGCGCGGTCTGCGCCGGGCGCGGTTTTCCGGTCGACGCGCTGGACGCGGCCTTTCCGGCCCTGGCTGAACTCGAGGCGCTGGGGCTGTGCCGGGTGCGCGGCCGGATGGTGCAGACGCCGGCGGAGGCGGCCCGCCTTGTCCGCGCCGTCGCCGCCTGCTTCGACGCCCGCCTGCCGGACGGCGCCCGGCGGCACGCGGCGGCGGTCTGAGCCCCGCTCCGGCTACGGGAAATCCCCAAGGTGATCGGCCGCGCCGGCCGTGGGATGTTCGATCCCGCAGAGCGAGGATGGATCCGTTGTACGACTACCGGGCCGCATTCGAGACCGCCGTTGAGCAGGTGAGGGGGGAGGGGCGCTATCGCGTCTTCGCCGACCTGAAGCGCGT
>NZ_JACESB010000003.1 GCF_013912005.1 Brevundimonas sp.
GCCCTCCCGTGGCCCCGCCGCCGGCGGCGGCGGCTCCGCCGGCGGCGGGGCCACGGGAGGGCCGCCCGGGGCGGGGGGAGCGGCCGGGCCGGCCGGGCCGGCCGGCGCCGTGGCGCAGGCGGCGACGGTGAGGGCGGCGAGGCCCCCGGCCGCCGCCAGGCGCAGGCCGCGGCTCACGCGCTGGCGGGCTCGGTGCGGGCCAGAACCCAGTTCGGGTCGCTGGCCCCCAGCCGGCGTTCGAACGTCCAGACCTCGGCCACGCGCCGTTCCTCCACCTGCTCCTCCGCGGCGGGATCGGCCGGCTTCACCCGGTTGCGCAGCTCGGCCAGGAAACGGACCTTGGCGACGGCGCGGTCGCCCTCCGCCGTGGCCAGCTCCAGGTCGGCGCGGGCCGGATGGACGAATTCGGCGATCTCCGTCTCGCCGCGCGCCTCGCGGGCGGCGATGCCGGCCTCGAACGACTCCATCACCCGCGCGGTCAGCAGGGGCTTCAGGGTCTCGCGGTCGCCGGAGGCGTAGGCGCGGACGATGGTCTCGTGCGCCTGGCGGGCGCCTTCGAGGAAGCGGACCGGGTCGAAATTCGGATCCCGGGCCTTCAGGCCGGCGACGGCGGCGAGGGTGACCGCATCCAGCACGTTCGGGCGGGCGGCGGCCGCCTCTCCCGCCGAGGCAGGCGCGGCCGGAGCCGGAGGACGCGCGCGCGCGTCGTCCTCGGGCTGCCGCCCGACCTTCTTGCCCAGCACATTGTAGAGCTGGAACAGCACGAAGGCGGCGATGACGGCGAAGACGACGATCTGGACCTGGACCGGCACGGGGCATCCCTGGCTGGCGCCCCGGCGAGGGGCGCGGACGACGATTAGGGGCTGATATGGGAGGGCGCAAGGCGCGGCGGCGCCCCGGGCGGGCGAGCCGCGTTGCCGCAGGGGGCGCCGCATGCTAGTCGCCGCCCCTCCCGGGCCGCCGGCCCGACCAGCCATTCTGCAGACCGATCCGATGACCGACGCCGCTCCGCCCGCCGACACCAACGCCGATCCGTCCGCGACCGGCGGACAGCCGCCGGCCGGCCCCGGCTTCCGGATCGTCGCCCAGTATGTGAAGGACCTGTCGTTCGAGAACCCGCGCGCGCCCGACAGCCTGCGGGTCGACGGCAAGCCGGCCATCGACCTCGGGGTCGAGATGAACGCCCAGGGCCGCAAGGACGGCCTGTTCGAGGTCGACCTGCGCCTGACCGTGAAGGCCTCGACCGACGCCATGACGGTGTTCAACATCGAGCTGCTGTACGGCGGCCTGTTCGCCCTGCAGGGCGTGGCCGAGCAGGACATCGAGCCGCTGCTGCTCATCGAGTGCCCGCGCTACCTGTTCCCCTTCGCACGCGAGATCATCGCCCGGGCCACCTCGGACGGCGGCTTCTATCCGCCCTTCATGCTGGACCCGATCGACTTCGCCGGCATCTACGTGGCCCGCCAGCAGCAGATCGCCCGCGGCCCGGCGGAAACCGGCCAGGCCTGATCCCGGCCGCGGCTCAGGCCGCGGACGCCTGCTCCGTCTCCACCGACAGGCCGTAGGCCTCCCACAGCGAGCGGTCCTTCAGGGTCGCCCGCAGGAAGGCCGCGTGGGCGGCGCGTTCCGTCTCGCTGGACAGCGGCGCCAGCGGCCGGGGCCGAGGCCCGTAGCCGCCGACCGTCTGCGTCGCCACCTCGACCGAGACGCGGGCGGCCGACAGGTCCAGGCGCCGCTCCTTGCCGCCCTTGAGCTCCAGATAGACGTCGGCCAGCAGGCGGGCGTCGATCAGGGCGCCGTGCAGGGTGCGCTCGACGAGGCTGATCCGGAAGCGCTTGCACAGGGCGTCGAGCGAATTGGCCATGCCCGGAAAGCGCTTCTGGGCCAGCTGCAGGGTGTCGATCCAGCGCGTCTCCTCGATCAGCGGATGGCCGCACAGGCCGCACTCGTGGTCGATGAAGCTGCGGTCGAAGGCGGCGTTGTGGGCGATCACCGGCGCGTCGCCGATGAAGGCCATCAGATCGTGGACCACCTCGCGGAATCTGGGGGCGTGGCGCACCTTGTCGTCGGTGATGCCGTGCACCCGGATGGCGTCCGGCGGGATCAGCCGCTCGGGATTGACGAGGCTGTGGAAGGTCCGCCCGGTCGGCAGCAGGTCCTCGATCTCGATACAGCCGACCTCGATCAGCCGGTCTCCGGTCTTCGGATCGAAGCCCGTGGTCTCGGTGTCCAGAACGATCTCGCGCGCCATGGCCCCTTAATGGCCCGGTTCGGACGCCGGCGGAAGACGGCGGCGGGGCGGCGTCCAGTGCGGCGACAGAACCGTCCCCACGATTTCCCGCACCTGCGCCCGGGCGGCCTCCAGCCCCTGGCTCGTGTCGACGACGAAGTCCGCGCGGCGGCGCTTCTCCGCGTCGGGCAGCTGCCGCGCGAGGATGGCGTCGAGCCGCTCCCGCGTCATGCCCGGCCGGGCCAGCACCCGCGCCGCCTGGACCTCCGGCGGGGCGGTGACCACGACCACCGCGTCGACGGCCGCATCGCCGCCGGTCTCGAACAGCAGCGGGATGTCGAGCACGGCCAGCCGGACTCCCCGCGCTTCCGCCGCCGCCAGATCCTCCACGCGGCCCCTCGCCACCAGCGGATGGACGATCGCCTCCAGCCGGCGGAACGCCGCGTCGTCGCCCCCCAGCGCCGCCGCCAGCCGCGTCCGGTCGACGGCCCCGTCGACCACCACGCCGGGAAAGGCTTCGCCCACCGGCCCGACCGCCGCTCCGCCCCGCGCATAGAGACGGTGCACCGCCGCGTCGGCGTTCCACACCAGGGCCCCCTCGTCGGCGAACATGGCGGTGGTCGTCGACTTGCCCATGCCGATCGATCCGGTCAGGCCGAGCACGATCATGGCCGCGCCTCCATGGCCGCCAGCGCCACGGCGCGTACGTCGACCGGCGGCGGCGGCCGACCGAACAGCGCCTCGAAGGACGGCCGGGCCTGGCCGATCAGCATGGCCAGGCCGTCCACCGTCGTCAGCCCCCGCGCCCGGCCGGCGGCGAGGAAGGCGGTCTCCAGCGGCCGGTAGGTCATGTCCATCAGCACGGCGCCGGCGGGCAGGGCGTCGATGTCGATCGCCGGCGGAACGCTGAGGGCGTTCACCACCAGCGCCGCCTCCGCCAGCGCCTCCGGCGCGCCCACCCGCGCGTCGAGCTCCGCGGCCAGCGCCTCGGCGCGCGCCTGGGTGCGGTTGATGACAGCCACGGCGGCGCCCGCCTCGCGCAGCGCCGCCACGGCGGCCCGCGCCGCCCCGCCGGCCCCCAGCACCACGGCTCCGGCGCCCCGCAGCCGGAGCTGCGGCGCCTGTTCCGCCAGGGCGGCGAGCAGGCCCGCGCCGTCGGTGCTGTCGGCGTGGATGCGGCCCGCCTCGAACAGCAGCAGGTTGGCCGAGCCGCAGGCGCGGGCCGCCGGCCCTGCGACATCCGCCCGGGCGAGGGCCTGTTCCTTGTACGGGGCGGTGACGTTCAGCCCGCGGATACGGCCCGCGCGCCCGGTCTCCAGCAGGCGGTCGAAGTCGGCGGCGTCCTCCGGCTCGAAGGGCCGGTAGTCGGCGTCGAGGCCGGCCGCCGCGATCCACGCCCGGTGGATGGCCGGGCTGAGCGAGTGGCCGATCGGACGGCCCGCCACGCCGGCGACGGCGCGGCTCACGTCCTCAGCACTCCGGCGCGCCGCAGCTCGGCCAGCACCGGCCACAACGGCATGCCGAGCACGGTGAAATAGTCCCCCTCGACCGCCTCGAACAGCTGGGCGCCCATGCCCTCGAGCCGGTACGAGCCGACGCAGGCGAGCAGGGCCTCGCCCTCCGCGGCGAGGTAGGCGTCGAGAAAGGCCTCGGAGAAGTCGCGCACCCGCAGGGTCGCCGTGTCGACCCCGGACCAGACGACCTGGCCGTTGCGGGCGAGGGCCGCGCCGGAATGCAGGTGGTGGGGACGGCCGCGCATCGACAGCAGCCGGGCGCGCGCCGCAGCGAGCGAGGGGGCCTTGGAGACGAGCCCGCCGTCGAAGGCGAGGGTCTGGTCGGCGCCCAGCACCCAGGCCTCGGGATCGCGGCGCGACACCGCCAGGGCCTTGGCCCGCGCCAGCTCCCCGGCCAGTCCGGCGGCGTCCGCCGGGTCGTGCATCGCCTTGACCGCGGCCTCGTCCACATCGGCGACGTCGACGGAGAAGGGCACGCCGGCGTTCGTCAGCATGGCGCGGCGGGCGGCGCTCTTCGAGGCCAGCACCAGGCGTTCGCCGGACGGGCTCACCAGGCGGTCCCCACGCGGTGGGTGCGCTTCTCGTTGAGCACGTTGATGATCGCCGCGGCGGTCTCCTCCACCGACCGGCGGGTCACGTCGATGACCGGCCAGCCCCGCCGTTCGAACAGCCGCCTCGCCTTCACCGTCTCCTCGCGCACCGAGTCATGGTCGACATAGGCGCTGGCGCGGTGGGCGTTGAGGCCGTCCAGCCGGTTCTTGCGGATCTGCACCAGCCGGTCCGGCGACACGGTCAGGCCGATGACCAGCGGGTTCCTGAGCTTGGTCAGGCGCTCGCCGTCCTCCTGTCCGGGCACCAGCGGCACATTGGCCGCGCGGATGCCGCGGTGGGCGAGATAGATGCAGGTCGGGGTCTTGGAGGTCCGGCTGACGCCGCACAGCACCACGTCCGCCCCCTCCAGCTGGTCCGTCGTGCCCTGGCCGTCGTCGTGGGCCATGGCGAAGTCCAGGGCGGCGATGCGGTTGAAGTAGTCGGTGTCCAGGGCGTGCTGGGCCCCCACCCGGGTGGACAGGGCCGCGCCGAGGTACCGCGACAGGGCGCCGACCAGCGGATCGAGCGCGGCGATCTGCGGCGTGTCCAGCCGGCGGCAGCCCTCCTCCAGCTGCTCGCGCAGCTCGCGGTCGACGAGGGTGTGCAGCACCACGCCCGGGGCCGAGGCGATCTCCTCCAGCACCCGGTCCATCTGCCGCTCCGACCGCACCAGGGCGTAGATGTGCTCGATGGGGATGACCCCGTCGAAGCGCGCGACGACCGCCTTGGCCATGGCGTTCAGCGTCTCGCCGGTGGAGTCCGAGACGAGGTGGACGTGGAAGTAGGTCGCCAGCCGCGAGGGGCCGGAAGGACGGCCGGGACTCATGGGGACGATCTGTCCATGACGCGGGGGACTCCTGTGGACGGGGCGGGGCGCCGATCCGCCGGCGGCGGGCGCCGATTTCCATAGCAAGCGGGCGGCGCCCCCGCGAGCGGGGATGAGGGTGGAGGGACGGACCGCCTGTCCGGCGAGTCGTCCCGGGCGGACCGGGGTCGTCCTCCGGCCGCTGTGGAGGACTCCGGTTCGCCCGATCGGCGCCCGTCGGCCCGACCGGGGTCCCCTCCCGCAAGGACGGGCCCGTTAAGGTCTTGTTAGGACTTTTCCCCGGTTTCGACAGGGCCGACGAGGCTGTCGATCAGCCTGTGGGCGGTGCGGGCGCCGCCCCGCGACGGTCGCGATATGTTCCGCCGGTTGTCCCCGTCGTCCCCGGCCCAACCTCTTCCTTCGCCTTTCTTCAATTCGAATGATGGGAAGGGAAAGGGGTGCGACCTTGCTCCGGGCTTGAGCGCGGACCGGGCCGCCGGTAAGGCCAAGGGTGCATGACCTCCCCTGACACGCCCCTGTTCCTCAAGGCCCTCGCCGGCGAGACGACGTCCCGGCCTCCGGTCTGGTTCATGCGTCAGGCCGGGCGCTACCTGCCGGAGTACCGGGCGCTGCGGGCCACCACGCCCGGCTTCATCGAATTCTGCCTCGATCCGGAGAAGGCCGCCGAGGCGACCCTGCAGCCGATGCGCCGGTTCGGCTTCGACGCCGCCATCGTCTTCGCCGACATCCTGCTGATCCCCCGCGCGCTCGGCCAGGACGTCTGGTTCGAGGCCGGCGAGGGGCCGCGGCTCGGGGCCCTCCCGCCGGTGGAGGCGATGCGGGAGAAGACGGCCGGGGCCGGCGAGGCGCTGAAGCAGGTCGGCGAGACCCTGTCGATCGTGCGCCGGGAGCTCGAGCCGCACCGCGCCCTGATCGGCTTCGCCGGGGCGCCGTGGACCGTCGCCACCTACATGCTGGACGGCGAGGCGCGGACCATCGGCAAGGGCGAGCGGGCGCAGGCGCGGACCTACGCCTACGCCGAGCCGGACCGGGTCGACGCGGTGCTGGAGGCGCTGGTCGAGGCCACCGCCCATTATCTGAAGATGCAGGCCGACGCCGGGGCCCAGGCGCTGCAGATCTTCGAGAGCTGGGCCGAGGGCCTGCCCGACGATCTGTTCGAGCGGCTGGTGCTGCGGCCGCACCAGGCGCTGGTCAGGCGGGTGCGGGAGCTCGGCGTGACCGCGCCCCTGATCGGCTTCCCGCGCGGCTCGGCGGCGCTCGCCGAACGCTATGCGGCCGAGTGCGACGTCCAGGCCGTGGCGCTCGACACCGCCTGCCCGCTGGCGGTCGGCCGGCGGGTGCAGGCGATCAAGCCGATCCAGGGCGCGCTCGATCCGCTGTTGCTGCGGGCCGGCGGCCCGCTGCTGGACCGGCGGGTCGACGCGCTTCTGGAGGCGTGGGGCGACGGGCCCTGGGTCTTCAACCTCGGCCACGGCATCCTGCCCGACGTGCCGATCGCCCATGTGGAGCAGGTTCTGAAGCGGATCGGCGCGCAATGAGGGCGCTGGAGGGCCGCCGCATCGCCGTGGTGCTGTTCAACCTCGGCGGGCCCGACGACCAGGCGTCGGTGAAGCCGTTCCTGTTCAACCTGTTCAACGATCCCGCCATCATCGGCCTGCCGGGGATCGCGCGCACGCCCCTGGCCTGGCTGATCTCGTCGCGGCGCGAGCGTTCCGCCCAGGCCAACTACGCCCTGATGGGCGGCGGCTCGCCCCTGCTGCCGGAGACGCGCCGGCAGGCGGAGGCGCTGGAGGCCGCCCTCGGCGCCCGCCTGGCCGGGGACGAGGTCCGGGTCTTCATCGCCATGCGCTACTGGCGGCCGCTGACCGGGGAGACGGCGGCCGCGGTGGCGGCCTTCGGACCCGACGAGATCGTCCTGCTGCCGCTCTATCCGCAGTACTCGACCACCACCAGCGCCTCCTCCCTGAAGGCGTGGAATGCGGCCTACACCGGGGCGGGGGACAGCCGCACGGTGTGCTGCTGGCCCGAGGCGTACGGCTGGGTCGACGCCCAGGCCGCGGCGATCGCGGAGAAGCTCGACGAGAGCGGCGAAGGTCCGGTCCGGGTTCTGTTCTCGGCCCACGGCATCCCCGAAAAGCTGGTGTCGGGCAAGGGCGATCCCTACCAGGAGCAGGTGGAGAGCACGGTCGCCGCCGTGGCGGCGCGCCTCGGCGAGCTGGGCCGGCCGGTCGACCATCAGATCTGCTACCAGAGCCGCGTCGGCCCGCTGAAATGGCTCGGCCCCTCCACGCCCGAGGCGCTCGAGCAGGCGGCGCGGGACGGCGTCGGGGTCGTGGTGGCGCCGATCGCCTTCGTTTCCGAACACGTCGAGACCCTGGTCGAGCTGGACATAGAATACCGGGAACTGGCGCACGAGCTCGGGGTGGCCCCCTATCTGCGGGCGCCGGCGGTGGGGACGGCGCAGCCGTTCATCGACGCCCTCGCCGACGCCGCCGTGCACGCCCTCGGCCGCACCGGGGTGGCGCCCTACGGCCCGGGCTGTCGCGCGGACTGGAAGGCCTGCCCCTGCCAGAACGAGAGGAAAGCCGGATGAGCTGGTACGACCTGGCGCGCGGGCTGCACATCCTGGCGGTGATCGCCTGGATGGCCGGCATGCTGTTCCTGCCCCGGCTGTACGCCTACGACGCCGAGCAGAACGACAAGCCGGAACCGCTGCGATCCGAGATGCAGGCGCTCCTGCGCGTCTGGCAGACCCGGCTGCTGCGCATCATCGTCAACCCGGCCATGACCGCGGCCCTTGTGCTGGGCCTGTGGCTGCTCCACATCCGCGGCTGGGAGACCGCGCTGCAGCCGTGGATGGCGACCAAGCTGGCCGGCGTCGCGGCGCTCGGGGCCTGGCACGGCTTCCTCGCCGGCGAACGGAAGAAGATCGCCGCGGGGACCTCGACCCGCTCCGGCCGCTTCTGGCGGATGACCAACGAAATCCCGTTCCTGATCGCCATCGTCATGGTGCTGTCGGTGACCACGGAGTGGGCGTTCGGCTGAGCTCCGGCGCGGCCGCGCTTGACCTGACCCCTGCGGCGTGGTTTCGCTGCTCCTGAACCGTTCCTGGCCGCGCCGGACGGTCCCTCTCTCCAGCGACGCCTGCCGGATCGACCCTGCGGGAGCCCGTCGCCCTTCCTGCCGGCCGCAAGGCCACCTATCGCCAGCCGCCTCGACCCCGCCTTGCGGGCGTCGGCGCGCACGCCTGAAGAAGACATCCCCATGACCGACGTCCGCGACACCGATCCGACCGCCCCCGAGACCGCCACCCTCGACGGCGACCCGTCCGCGACGGACGTCGCCGCCGCCGACCTGCCGATGGTCGACCAGGAGGCCGGGGAGGAGGACGACGGCGAGCCGATCGTGCCCAACGGCCGCATCACCCTCGCCGAGCTGAACGAGAAGACGCCGGCCGACCTGGTCGCCTTCGCCGAACAGCTCGAGGTCGAGAACGCCTCCAACCTGCGCAAGCAGGACCTGCTGTTCGCCATCCTCAAGGCCCTCGCCGAGGAGGAGGTGGAGATCATCGCCGACGGCGTGCTGGAGATCCTGCCGGACGGCTTCGGCTTCCTGCGCAGCCCGGACGCCAACTATCTTCCGGGGCCGGACGATATCTACGTCTCGCCGTCGCAGATCCGCCGCTTCGGCCTGCGCTCGGGCGACACCATCCACGGCGCCGTCCGCGCGCCGCGCGAGGGCGAGCGCTACTTCGCCCTGCTGAAGGTCGACACGATCAATCTGGAAGACCCGGAGACCGTCAAGACCAAGGTCCTGTTCGACAACCTGACCCCGCTCTATCCGGAAGAGCGGCTGCACATGGAGATCCAGGACCCGACCCTGAAGGACCGCTCGGGCCGGGTCATCGACATCGTCGCGCCGCTCGGCAAGGGCCAGCGCTGCCTGATCGTCGCCCCGCCGCGGGTCGGCAAGACGGTGATGCTGCAGAACATCGCCAAGTCGATCGAGCGCAACCACCCCGAGGTGATCCTGATCGTCCTGCTCATCGACGAGCGGCCCGAGGAGGTCACCGACATGCAGCGGACGGTGAAGGGCGAGGTGATCGCCTCGACCTTCGACGAGCCGGCCACCCGCCACGTGGCCGTCGCCGAGATGGTGATCGAGAAGGCCAAGCGCCTGGTCGAGCACAAGAAGGACGTGGTGATCCTGCTCGACTCCATCACCCGCCTCGGCCGCGCCTACAACGCGACCGTGCCGTCCTCGGGCAAGGTGCTGACCGGCGGCGTGGACGCCAACGCCCTGCAGCGGCCGAAGCGCTTCTTCGGCGCCGCGCGGAATGTGGAGCAGGGCGGCTCGCTGACCATCATCGCCACGGCCCTGATCGACACCGGCAGCCGCATGGACGAGGTGATCTTCGAGGAGTTCAAGGGCACCGGGAACAGCGAAATCGTTCTGGACCGCAAGGTGGCCGACAAGCGCATCTTCCCGGCCATCGACGTGCTCAAGTCCGGCACCCGCAAGGAAGACCTCATCACCCCGAAGGACCAGCTGGCCAAGACCTACGTCCTGCGCCGAATCCTCAACCCGATGGGGCCGCAGGACGCTATCGAGTTCCTGCTCGACAAGCTCCGCCAGTCGAAGAACAACGCGGACTTCTTCCAGTCGATGAACACCTGACGGCGGCAGGGCCGCTGTTTCACGTGAAACGGAGAACGGCGAATGAAGGTCAACGTCGAGATCGACTGCACCCCGGCGGAGGCGCGGGCCTTCCTCGGCCTGCCCGACGTGGCGCCGCTGAACGAGGCCATGGTCGCCGAGATGCAGAAGCGCATGGCCGACAATGTCGCCGCCATGCAGCCGGAGGAGCTGATGAAGACCTGGACCAGCTTCGGCCTCCAGGCCCAGGAGCAGTTCCGCAAGCTGATGGAGGCGGCGGTCAAGTGACGGCGTGGCGGGGACGGGACGCGGCATGACCGACACCATCTTCGCCCTCGCCACGCCCCCCGGGCGCGGCGCCGTCGCCATCCTCCGCCTCAGCGGTCCGGGAACGGATGCGGCCCTCGCCGCCCTCGGCGCGCCGGACCTCAGGCCCCGCCACGCCAGCCTGCGTCGCCTGTCCCACGACGGCCGCCGCATCGACGAAGCCCTCGTCCTCCGCTTCCCCGCGCCGAACTCCTACACCGGCGAGGACAGCGCCGAGCTCCACCTCCACGGCGGGCGGGCGGTGGTCGAGGCTGCCGGCGAGGCGCTGATCGCCCTCGGCCTGCGCCCGGCGGAGCCCGGCGAGTTCACCCGCCGCGCCTTCGAGAACGGCCGGATGGACCTGGCCCAGGCGGAGGCGGTGGCCGATCTGGTCGACGCCGAGACCGCGGCCCAGGCAGCCCAGGCCTTGGGCCAGCTGGACGGCCGCCTCAGCCAGACCTACGCCGGCTTCCGCCGCGACCTGCTCCGCGCCCTGGCGCTGGTGGAGGCCGAGATCGACTTCCCCGACGAGGAGGTGCCGGACAATCTGGCGCGCACCGCCGGACCGGTGCTGGACGGGCTGATCGCGGATCTGAAGGCGGCCCTCGCCGACGCGCGCCGCGGCGAGCGGGTGCGGGCAGGCTACCGGATCGTTCTGATCGGCGAGACCAACGCCGGCAAGTCTTCCCTGTTCAACGCCCTCGTGGCGCGCGAGGCGGCCATCGTCACCCCGATCGCCGGCACGACCCGCGACGTGCTGGACGCCGACCTGGTGATCGGCGGCTATGCGGTGACCCTGTCCGACACCGCCGGCCTCCGCGACTCCGAGGATCCGGTCGAGGCCGAGGGAGTCCGCCGCGCCCGCGCCCGCGCCGCCGAAGCCGACCTGCGCCTGTGGGTGCGCGGGCCGGGCGACCCGGACGGCGCGGCGGCGGACTTCGTCCGGCCGGACGACCTGCTGGTGCTCACCAAGGCCGACCTCGACCGCGCCGCGCCGCCGCCGGACCGGCCTGCGATCGTGGTCAGCACGGCGACCGGGGAGGGGCTCCCCGCCCTGCACGACTGGATCGCCGCCCGGCTGGCGCGGGATCTGTCCGGCGCCGACTTCCCGGCCGTGACCCGCGAGCGGCACCGGCGGCGGCTGGAGGAGGCGCTGGCGGCGGTCGAGGCGGGCCGCCGCGCCCTCGACCTCGCGCCCGAGATGGCCGGCGACGATCTGCGTCGGGCCGCGGATGCGCTCGCGCGGGTCACCGGGGCGATCGGCGTCGAGGACATCCTCGGCGAGGTCTTCGCCAGCTTCTGCATCGGCAAGTAGGGCCCCGGCGTTTCACGTGAAACGCTGCGGCTCCGGTGGCGGGCGAGAGGGAAATCGACTATGTCCCCGCCCATGCATACCTTCGACGTCATCGTCATCGGCGGCGGGCACGCCGGCTGCGAGGCCGCGGCCGCCTCCGCGCGCGCCGGCGCGCGGACCCTGCTGCTGACCCAGAAGCTCGAGACCATCGGCGAGATGTCGTGCAACCCGGCCATCGGCGGCCTCGGCAAGGGGCATCTGGTGCGCGAGATCGACGCCCTCGACGGCGTCATGGGCCGGCTGGCGGACGTCTCCGGCATCCAGTTCCGCCTGCTGAACCGCTCCAAGGGGGCGGCGGTGCAGGGCCCTCGCAGCCAGATCGACCGGCGCCTCTATCGTGAGGCCATGCAGGCCGAAATGGCGGCCACCCCGAACCTGACGCTGATGGCGGGCACGGCGGAAAGCCTCCGCCTCGAGGGACAAAAGGTCGCCGGCGTGGTCACCGGCGACGGCCTTGAGCTGCGCGCGGCCGCGGTCGTCCTGACCACGGGCACCTTCCTCAACGGCGTGATCCACAAGGGCGACCAGCGCATCCCCGCCGGTCGTCACGGCGAGGCGCCGTCCACCGGCCTCGCCGCCGACCTCTACGGCGCCGGTCTCCGGATGGGCCGGCTGAAGACCGGAACGCCGGCGCGGCTCGACGGTCGGACCATCGCCTGGGATCGCCTCGACCGGCAGGAGGCGGACGCCGACCCGGTTCCGTTCAGCTTCCTCACCGACCGCATCGCCGTCCCCCAGATCGCCTGCGGCGTCACCCACACCACGGAGGAGACGCACCGCATCATCGCCGCCAACCTCGGCGAAAGCGCGGTCTACGGCGGGCATCTGTCGGGACGGGGCCCGCGCTACTGCCCGTCCATCGAGGACAAGGTGGTTCGCTTTGCCGACAAGACCTCGCACCAGATCTTCCTCGAACCCGAGGGTCTCGACGATCCCACCGTCTATCCGAACGGTATCTCGACCTCGGTCTCCGACGCCACCCAGCTCGCCTTCCTCCGCACCATCCCGGGGCTGGAGGCGGTGGAGGTGTTCCGCTTCGGCTATGCGATCGAGTACGACTACGTCGACCCGCGCGAGCTGACGCCGGCGCTGGAGGTCAAGCGGCGGCCGGGCCTGTACCTCGCCGGCCAGATCAACGGCACCACCGGCTATGAGGAGGCGGGCGCCCAAGGCCTGATCGCCGGACTCAACGCCGCCCGGGCCGCGGCCGGATCGGACCCGCTCGTCCTCGGCCGGGATCAGGCCTACATCGGCGTGATGATCGACGATCTGGTCACACGCGGCGTGACCGAGCCCTACCGTATGTTCACCAGCCGGGCGGAGTACCGGCTCAGCCTGCGCGCCGACAACGCCGACCAGCGCCTGACCCCCCTCGGCCTCGCGGCCGGGGCGGTCGGGTCCGCCCGCGCCGCCGCCTGGGCGGCGAAGGCGGCCGAGCTCGCGGCGGCCCAGGCCGTTTCACGTGAAACCCTCTTCACGCCCAAGGAGGCGGGGCAGCTGGGCGTGAAGGTCAACGCCGACGGTCAGCGCCGCTCGATCCGCGATCTCCTGTCCTTCCCCGGGGTGACGCTCGACACCTTCCGGTCGGTGCGCCCGGAGATCGCCGGCTGGTCGCGCCAGGTGCGGGAGCAGATCGAGATCGACGCCGCCTACGCCGGCTACCTCGACCGCCAGGCGGCGGACGCCGAGGCCCTGCGCCGCGAGGAGGCCCTGGCCCTGCCGGTCGACCTCGACTATGCGGCGATCGGCGGCCTGTCCCACGAGGTGCGCGAGAAGCTGGCCCTCGTGCAGCCCCGCACGCTCGGCCAGGCAGGCCGCATCGAGGGCATGACGCCGGGGGCGCTGACGGCGCTGCTGTCGCACGTCCGGAAGGCGAAGGTCGCCGCGTGAGGAGTCTCCAATCTCTCTCCTCCCCGCAAGGCGGGGAGGGGGATCGCGTAACGGTGGAGGGGCGCCGGGCCGGGCCTCTCGCTGACTCCTGCACCACCCTGCGGGCGGTCGCCCTCCCCATCCTCGATGGGGAGGAGACGCCCCGATGACTCCGTCCGGGTTCCAGACCCTCACCGGGGCCTCCGACGCGCGGCTCGCCGATCTGGAGACCTTCGCCGTCCGCCTCGCCGAGGCCAATGCGGTGATGAACCTCGTCGGCCCCGACACCCTGCCGGACATCTGGAACCGGCACTTCTGGGACTCCGCCCAGCTGCTCGCCCTCGCGCCCGAGGCCAGGACCTGGGCCGACCTCGGGGCCGGGGCGGGGTTCCCCGGCGTGGTTCTGGCGATCCTGCTGAAGGACACGCCCGGCGCCCATGTCTGGCTGATCGATTCGCTCGGCAAGCGCTGCCGCTTCCTGCAGCAGGTGGTGGAGGAGCTCGACCTGCCGGCGACGGTGATCAACGGCCGCGCCGAGGCCCAGACCCTCGCCGTCGACGTCGTCACCGCCCGCGCCGTGGCGGCGATGGACAAGCTCCTCGCCTATGCACAGCCTTATCTACAACGGGGCGCGCGGGGCCTGTTCCTGAAGGGGGAAAAGGCGGAGCTTGAGGTGGCGGAGGCCCGTCGCCTCTGGCAATTTGAGTCCGACCTCTCCGTCTCGCGCAGCGATCCGCGCGGCCGCATCGTATCCGTCCGGAGCCTTCGCCGTGTCAAAAGCCGGTAAGACCCGCGTCCTCGCCGTCTCCAACCAGAAGGGCGGGGTGGGCAAGACCACCACGGCGATCAACCTCGGCACCGCCCTGGCGGCGATCGGCGAGAAGGTGCTGATCGTCGACATGGACCCGCAGGGCAATGCCTCCACGGGACTGGGTGTTCCACGTGAAACACGCCGGGTGACCATCTACGACGTGGTGGTCGACGGCCGGTCCGTGGACGACGCGGCGGTGCAGACGGCGGTGCCGGGCCTCTGGATCATCCCCGCCGACGCGGACATGTCCGGGGTCGAGATCGAGCTCAGCCAGGCCGATCGCCGCTCGTTCCGCCTCCGCGACGCCCTCGCCGCCCAGGGGGGCAAGGGTCAGACCCGGTATGACTATGTGCTGATCGACTGCCCGCCGTCCCTGAACCTGCTGACCCTCAACGCCATGGCCGCCGCCGACGCGGTGCTGGTGCCGCTGCAGTGCGAATTCTTCGCGCTCGAGGGCCTGACGCAGCTGATGAAGACCGTCGAGATGGTGCGCCAGAGCCTGAACCCGGCGCTGGAGATCCAGGGGCTCGTCCTGACCATGTACGACCGGCGCAACGCGCTGTCCGGCCAGGTCGCCAACGACGTGCGGGCCCACTTCGGGGACAAGGTCTACGACAGCGTCATCCCGCGCAACGTTCGGGTGTCGGAGGCGCCGTCCTTCGGCAAGCCCGCCCTGATCTACGACCTGAAATGCGCCGGCAGCCAGGCCTACCTGCGGCTGGCGCGCGAGGTGGTGGCGCGCGAGCGCAAGCGCCGCGAACAGATCGCCGCCTGAAACGAATAGAAGAACGGAATCAGTATCTTGAGCGAACGACAGCGCGGATTGGGCCGGGGCCTTTCGGCCCTTCTGGGCGAGCAGGCGGCGGAGGGCGTCGCCGTCGACGGGTCGCCGGCGCCGACCGGCGTGCGCATCGCGCCGATCGAGACCCTCAAGCCCAACCCGGACCAGCCGCGCAAGCGCTTCGAGCCGGCGGACCTCGACGAACTGGCCGCCTCCATCCGCGACAAGGGGGTGCTGCAGCCGATCCTCGTGCGGCCGCAGCCGGGCCAGGACGGCGTCTGGCAGATCATCGCCGGCGAACGTCGCTGGCGCGCGGCCCAGCAGGCCCGGCTCACCGAGGTGCCGATCGTCGTCCGCGAGATGGACGACGTCGAGGTGTTCGAGGTGGCGATCATCGAGAACGTCCAGCGCGCCGACCTGACGCCGCTGGAGGAGGCCGACGCCTACCGGATGCTGATGGAGCGCTTCGGCCGCACCCAGGACGCCGTCGCCGGGGTGGTCGGCAAGAGCCGGAGCCATGTCGCGAACACCCTGCGCCTGCTGCAGCTGCCGGAAGAGGTGCTGGAATATGTGCGCGCGGGCCAGCTCAGCGCCGGGCACGCCCGCGCCCTCGTCAACGTCCCCGGGGCGCCGGCGCTGGCGAAGCAGATCGTCGAGGAGGGGCTGAACGTCCGCCAGACGGAGGCCCTGGCCCGGCGCGCCGCCGAGGGGCCGAGACCGCAGCGCAAGGCCGCCGGCGCCGCCGCGCGCGGGGAGGGCTCCGCGGACGTCGCGGCCCTCGAGCAGGATCTCGCCGACGCCCTGGGCCTGAAGGTGCAGCTGGCCGACCGGGGCGGGCGCGGCGAACTGACCATCCGCTACGGCTCGCTGGAGCAGCTCGACGACCTCTGCCGCCGTTTGATGCGCGGTTAGCCGGGGCGGCGTGCTATAGAGGCGGCATGACCGAAAAGCCCGTGAACCCCACCGCCGAATCCCTGAAGAAGGCGCTGGCCGCCAGACGGGACCAGGCCGCTGCGGCGCGCGCCTCCGACGTCCGCCCGGGCCGCCATCCGGAGCAATCGGTGTCGCAGCGGAACACGGCGTTGAACAAGCCCGCCTTCCGTCGCGCCTCGAAGCGCGGCTAAAGGCCGAGTCGCCGCGCCCGCGCGGCGATCTCCAGCAACAGGCGTTCCGCGATCAGCTGGTCGGGCGAGCCCGTCGTCTTCGTGGCCACGTCCGCCGCATTGACGCTGTCCAGCACGGCGTCGAGGTCCGTCAGCCGCCAGCTGCGCGCCTGCCGCAGCATCTCGGCCTCCTGCTTCCAGAACACACCCGCCGCCTTGGCGGCCTCCCGCGCATTGGCCCCGCTGGCCTGCAGCACGTTGATCCGGCGCAGCTTGCCGAGATGGATCGAGGCCTGGCGCACCGCCATCACCGGACTCTCGCCCTCGGCCAGGGCCCGGCGGAGCCCCGCCTGGGCCGGCGTGGCGCGGCCGCCGAAGGCCTGCAGGGCGGCGTCCTGCAGCGAGGCGTCGGGCTCCACGCCGAGGTGTCGCTCCAGGTCCTCGACGTCGAGGGTGCGGCCGCTGCCAGGGCCGATGTAGAGCGCGAGCCGTTCGATCTCCTGCCGCATCAGCCCGCGTTCGCGGGGCAGGCGGGCCACGAAGCGGTCCAGCGCGTCCTGGGTCAGCCCCACCTTGTCGGCGGCGAGCGCCTCCCGGGTCATGCGGGCGACGTCGCCGACCTCGTCCTCGTAGCAGGCGATGCCGACCGCCGCCTTGTCCGCCTCGGCGGCCTTGCGCAGGGCCGAGTCGCGGCCCAGGGCGCCGGCCTCGATCACCAGCATGGCGTCGGGATTGTAGGACCCGGCGGCGTGGGCCTTGAGGGCCGCCGCCAGCGACTTGTCGATCGAGGCCTTCTCGGCCGACAGGCGAACCCGCACCAGTCGGCGCCCGCCGATCATCGACAGGGCGGTCAGGGCCTCGTCCAGCCGGCGTTCGTCGCCGTCGAGGTCGCTGTCGGTGAGGACCGTGACGTTGAACGGGTCGTTGAGGTCGGGCGTGATCGCCCGGCACAGCGCCTCGGCGCGCTCGGCCACGCCGGACCGGTCCTTGCCGTGGATCACCGCGGCCCGGACCCCCGGGTCCGGCGACCTGAGGAAGCGTTCGACCTCGGGCCGCTTCGACAGGATCACGGGCGTGACAGGGCCCGGAGCAGGTCGAGCCGGATCAGCCGCGCCAGCTCGGCGGCGGCGCGTTCCTCGCCGTCCTGCTGGGCGGCGATGGCGGCGTAGGGCTGGTCGGCGGCGGCGTAGGTGGTGGTCACCGTCTCGACCCCGGCGATCGCCTCCCCGCCGTTGAGTGGGGTCAGGGTCCAGGCGCCGCGCACCGTCAGCTCGTAGCGGGCGGCGGTGTCGTCGATGCGCCGGCCCAGCGGCCGCCGCGACTGGTCGATGGTGGTCTCCAGCCGCCACAGCGGGGTCTGGCCGCCGTCGCGGCCGAGGGCGTCCTCGAGCTGCTCCCGGACGCGGTAGCCGAGGCGGTCGTCCTGGGTCGTCACCGCGATGCGCGACAGGGCCGAGCCCGCGCCGGCGTCGCCGTAAAGCGGGGTGAAGCCGCAGCCGGCCAGTCCCATCAGCGCGACAGCGGCGAGGGCGAGGCGGCGCATCAGTTGGCCACCAGGTTGACGATGCGATCCTTGACCACCACGACCTTCCTCACCGTCAGCCCCTCCAGGCGGCTCCGCACCTCGGCGTCGGCCAGCACGATGGCCTCGACGTCGGCCGGCTCCAGCCCGCGCGCGACGCGGATCTCGCCGCGGCGCTTGCCGTTGATCTGGATCGGCAGCACCACCTCGTCGTCCGCCGCCAGGGCCGGATCATACACCGGCCAGGGCGCGTCGAGGATCATCCCCGTCTCGCCGAGGCGCGTCCAGCCTTCTTCCGCCACGTGCGGGGTGAAGGGGGCGACCAGGCGCAGCAGGGCCGAAAGGGCCTCCCGCTTCGCCGTCCCGCCGGCGGCGCCGTGCTCGCGGATGGTGGCGAGGAAGGCGTAGAGCTTGGCGATGGCCGAGTTGAAGCGGAAGCCGTCGATGCCCTCCGACACCGCCTTGATCGCCTTGTGGGTCTCGCGGACCAGGGAGGCGTTGGCGGCCTCGTCGCCCGGATTGGCCGGATCGAAGCCGTCCACCTCGGCCCAGACCCGCTGGACGAAGCGGGCCGCGCCCTCGACGCCCCCGGTGGTCCACTGCACGTCCCGCTCGGGCGGGCTGTCGGAGAGGACGAACAGCCGGCCCGCGTCGACGCCGTAGGTGTCGACGATCTCCTGGGGGGCGACCACGTTCTTCTTCGACTTGGACATCTTCTCGATGTCGCCGATGACCAGGGTCTCGCCGGTCGAGAGCTGGCGCGCCGCCCGGCGGCCCCCGTCGTTGGTCAGCTCGACGTCGGTCGGCTCGACCCACAGGCCGTCGGCGCGGCGGTAGGTCTCGTGCACCACCATGCCCTGGGTGAACAGGCCGGCGAACGGCTCGCGCACGTCCATCAGCCCGGCGTCGGAGAGGGCGCGGCTGATGAAGCGGGCGTAGAGCAGGTGCAGCACCGCATGCTCGACGCCGCCGATGTACTGGTCGACCGGCAGCCAGTGGTCGGCGGCGGCCCGGGCGATCGGCTCGGACGCGATCGGATCGGTGAAGCGGGCGAAGTACCAGCTGGAGTCGACGAAGGTGTCGAGGGTGTCGGTCTCGCGTGTCGCATCGCCGTGACAGGACGGGCACTTCACGTGCTTCCACGTGGGATGGCGATCGAGCGGATTGCCGGGCGTGTCGAAGGTCACGTCCTTCGGCAGTTCCACGGGGAGCTGGTCCGCCGCGACCGGCCCGCAGGCGGGACAATGGATGATGGGGATCGGGCAGCCCCAGTAGCGCTGGCGGCTCACGCCCCAGTCGCGCAGGCGATAGATGGTCGCGCCCTGGCCCTGGCCGGCGGCCTCGATGCGCCGGATCGCCTCGGCCTTCGCCGTCTCGATCTCCATCCCGTCAAGGAAGTCGGACCGGAACAGCACGCCGGGACCGGTGTAGGCCTCGTCCTCGACGGCGAAGTCCTCGCCGGCGCCCTCGGGCCGGACGACGGGCAGGACGGGGAGGCCGTACTTGCGGGCGAACTCGAAGTCGCGCTGGTCGTGGGCCGGGCAGCCGAAGATCGCCCCCGTGCCGTACTCGGACAGGATGAAATTGGCGATCCACACCGGAACCTCGGCGCCGGTGAAGGGGTGGCGGACGCGCAGGCCGGTGTCGAGGCCGACCTTCTCCGCCTGCTCGATGTCGGCCTGGCTGGCCCCGCCCTTGCGGCACTCGGCGACGAAGGCGGCCACGTCCGGCCGCGCCGCCGCCAGCTCGCGCGCAACCGGATGGTCAGGCGCCAGGCCCATGAAGCTGGCCCCGAACAGGGTGTCGGGGCGGGTGGTGTAGATCTCCAGCCCGTCCGGGGCGGCGGCCGGCGCTTCGCCGGCCCAGGCCCAGGTCATCTGCAGCCCCTTCGAGCGGCCGATCCAGTTCTCCTGCATCAGCCGGACCTTCTCGGGCCAGCGATCCAGCGTCTTCAGCCCCTCGATCAGCTCGTCGGCGTAGGCGGTGATGCGCAGGAACCACTGGTTCAGCTTGCGCTTCTCGACGATCGCGCCCGACCGCCAGCCGCGCCCGTCGACCACCTGCTCATTGGCGAGCACGGTGTTGTCGACCGGGTCCCAGTTGACCACCGAGTCCTTGCGGTAGACGAGGCCGCGCCGGAACAGCTCAAGGAACCACGCCTGCTGCTTGCCGTAGTAGGCCGGGTCGCAGGTCGCGAACTCGCGGCTCCAGTCCAGCGACAGCCCCAGCAGCTTCAGCTGGTCGCGCATCGCGGCGATGTTCGACCAGGTCCAGTCGCCGGGATGGATGCCCCGCTCGATGGCGGCGTTCTCGGCCGGCAGGCCGAAGGCGTCCCAGCCCATGGGGTGCAGAACGTCATAGCCCTGGGCGCGCTTGGACCGGGCCACGACGTCGCCCATGACGTAGTTCCGGGCGTGGCCCATGTGGATGTTCCCGGACGGGTAGGGGAACATCTCGAGCACATAGTACTTCGGCCGGCCCGTGCCTCCGGTCGGCGTGCGGAAGGCGTCGGCGGCCGCCCAGCGGGCCTGCTGGCGGGGTTCGGCGGTCTTGGGCTCGTAACGGGCCACGGGAGTCCTTGAGGCTGCTCCTGAAGGGCGCGGCCTTAAGGAGGCGGAGATCGAAAAACGGGAGTTAGCGGGTCGTCGACAGGTTGAGCTGACGCGCCTTGGTGAGAATGGCGTTCTCGAGGTCGGTCTCGGTCTGGGCCGAGACCGCCGCGCCGACCCACTGTCCGGCCTCGTCGCGCACTTCCTTGGTCACCGTCACGTTCAGCGCGTCGGCCCGCAGGCGGGTGTCGAGGATGAACACCGTCGCCTTGAAGCGCTCGTTCGGGGTGCGGGGATCGGTGTACCAGTCATAATTCACCACGCCACCCCACGGATCGGCGCTGGCCAGCGGCATGAAGCTCAGGGTGTCGAGGGTGGCGCGCCACAGGAAGGCGTTGACGCCGATACCCGTCTGGGCCGCCGGCTCCGTCCGGGAGCCGCCGCCCATGCCCGGCAGGCCGCCGCAACCGCCGAGCATCAGACCGGAGGCGATCAGGGCGACCGTCGCGCCGCGTACCAGCACCATCGAAGCATCTCCATGCACCGTGACCGGCGCCGGACCCTCCGGCGCAGGCGTCGGCCCCCCGAACCGGGTTGAAGCCGAAGCGAGGCTCTATAACACGCGGAAAAGGGGCGATGACAAGGCGCGGCTCCCGCGAGGGCCGCATCGCGGCGGGTCGATCGCGCGGGAAGAGTCGTGACGCTCGCGCCACAGGAGTCCCGGGACTCGCACGGAACCGGAGCTTCCGGCCGCCGTTCGGTTGACCGGGCTGACAGGCGGCGCCTACTTGCAGTCAAGGACGCACGGTCAACGCCGTCCCATTCGAAGGGCAGGACATGCGCACAGGCGCACGCATCGCCGGGATCATCGCCGGAGCGGCGCTCGCCGCCACGGCGGGCGCGGCCGCAGCCCAGAGCCCGTCGCGCAGCCAGGCGCCCGCCGTCTCTCTCTCCGAGGCCCAGTCCGTGCGCAGCACGCCGGCCGGCGAAAGCCGCCTGCGCTTCACCGAGCGGGGCCGCTGGGGCCTTGACCTGAACCTCAGCCAGCCGGTCAGCCGCGAGAGCAATCTCGGCGACGTCGAGGCGGGCGCCTACTACCGGGTCAATCCGCGGCTGCGCGTCGGCGCCGCCGCCGGCCTGGCCGAGCCCGACCGCGACCCGGGCCGCGGCCCCCAGACCGATCGCCGCGCCGCGCCGCGCTTCCGGCTCGAGTCCATCTTCCGCTTCTGAGCCTCAGTCCGGGCCGAAGGCCGCCCGGATCGCGCCCACGCCCGCCAGGCCGTAGGCGCCGCTGCCGGCGAGTTCGTGCGCGTTCGTCGCATCGATCCCGCCGAGGGCGTAGGCCGGCGCCGGGGCCCCCGCGACCAGGGTCCTGAACCGTTCAAGTCCCAGGGCGGGCCGGTCCCCGGACGCGCCCCCGGCCGGAAACACCGGCGACAGCACCACCGCGTCCAGCGCCCCCGCGCGCGCCAGGCCCCCGGCCCCGTGGGCGGCGCCGGTGATCCACCAGTCCGGGTGCGCCGCGGCCAGCGCCGCCGCCTCGTCCAGCGCCCGTTCCGGCAGGTGCACGCCGTCCGCCCCCACCTGCGCGGCCAGGGGCGCGTCGAGGCCGACCAGCAGGCGGACGCCGGCGCGGCCCGTGGCCTCGCGCAGGCGCCGCGCCGCATCCCCCGCATCCGCCGCGCCGAAGTGGCGGTAGACCACCGCCGCCCCGGCCGGCAGGCGGGCCGCCGTCTCCCACGGGCGGGGCGTGCGCAGGGGGTCGGTGAAGAACAGCAGCGGCGGCGGGGCGTCCGCACGCCGTCGTCCGCCGCGGCTGACAGACTCCGCCGTCCGGGCTAGACCGCAGGCCGCCTGCCACAGGATCTCGGCGTCGGATGCATCCATGACGACCCCATCTCCCGATCTTCCCCCGGCGTCCAGCGCCGTCGCCGGCAATCTCGAGGCCGTGCGGCGCCGCATCGCCCGCGCCTGTCGCGCGGCCGGGCGCGACCCGTCCGCCGTGACCCTGACGGCGGTGAGCAAGACCCAGCCGGACGCGGCCGTCGAGGCCGCGCTCGCCGCCGGGCAGCGGGTGTTCGGCGAAAACCGGGTGCAGGAGGCCCAGGGGCGGTGGCGCGAACGCCGGGATGCGATCTCCGGCCTCGAATTGCGGCTGATCGGGCCGTTGCAGACGAACAAGGCGGTCGACGCCGTCGCCCTGTTCGACGTGATCGAGACCCTCGACCGGCCGCGGCTGGCCGAGGCCCTGGCCGCCGCCGTGGCCAGGATCGGCCGGAGTCCCCGGGTCCTCATCCAGGTCAACACCGGGGCCGAGCCGCAGAAGGCGGGCGCCGCGCCCGCCGACGTCCCGGCGCTCGTGGCGCGGGCCCGGGCGCTGGGACTGCGCGTCGAGGGCCTGATGTGCATCCCGCCCGCCGGGGAGGCCGCCGGGCCGCACTTCGCCCTGCTGCGCAAGCTGGCGCGGCGGGAGGGGCTGGAAGGCCTGTCGATGGGGATGAGCGCGGACTACGAGACGGCGATCCGCTTCGGCGCCACCCATGTGCGGGTGGGATCGGCCCTGTTCGGGGAACGAAACCCGCTCCCCGCGCCCTCTAGCCCCTGAAAACCTTCGCCGCAGGGCTGCGCCCTTGGCGAAGCGCCCAAGCCTCGCCATTCTTGCAGACATGCCCACGCCCAAGACCATCCTGATCATCGACGACGACGACGACCTGCGCGAGGCCCTCGCCGAGCAGCTGGCGCTGCACGAGGCCTTCCGCCCGGTGCAGGCCGCGACCGCCGCCGAGGGGGTGAGGCTGGGGCGCGAGACCCGCGCCGATCTGATCCTGCTGGACGTCGACCTGCCCGACATGGACGGCCGCGAGGCCTGCCGGCTGCTGCGCAAGGACGGGGTGTCGACGCCGATCATCATGCTGACCGGCCAGTCGTCCGACGCCGACACGGTGCTGGGACTGGAGTCGGGGGCCAACGACTACGTCACCAAGCCCTTCCGCTTCGCCGTGCTGCTGGCCCGCATCCGCGCCCATCTGCGCAGCCACGAGCAGTCCGAGGACGCGGTCTTCCGCATCGGGCCCTACGAGTTCCGGCCGGCCGCCAAGGTCCTGGTCGACGACAAGGGGCGCAAGGTCCGGCTGACCGAGAAGGAAACCAACATCCTCAAGTATCTCTATCGCGCCGGGGCCAAGGCGGTGTCGCGCGAGGAGCTGCTCACCGAGGTGTGGGGCTACAACGCCGGGGTCACCACGCACACGCTGGAGACCCACATCTACCGGCTGCGCCAGAAGATCGAGCCGGAGCCGGGGCAGGCGCGGCTGCTGCTCACCGACGCCGGCGGCTATCGCCTGCAGCCCTGAGCCGGGCGGCTCAGCCGGTGCGCCACTCGCCGAGCACCGCGCCCCCGGCGTCCTGGAAGGCCACCCGGTCCATCTGCACCGCGGCGACGCAGACCGGTCGCTGGTCCGGGCCGGCGGCGCGGCAGCGGATGGCGCGCCCGCCCGGGAAGGCGGCGAAGCGGCCCTCGAGCACCACCCGCCAGCCTTCGACCGGCCGGACCAGCGGCGCATCGCCGTCGCCGCGGACGGTGAAGCTGTAGGCGCGGCCGTTGCGGCGGCCCAGCCGGGAGCCGCCGGTCTCGAACACGGCCGCGAGGCCGGCGGTCTGCGGCGAGGCCGCGGTCGGCCCGGCCAGCGGATCCGGCTTCACCTGCGGGCAGCCGTCGGCCGTCATCCACGGCCGCGGAATCCAGAAGCCCTCGACCGCCTCCCATTCGCCGTCCACCGCCCCGGCGATGAGGGCCGACTCCGACCAGTCGCCGGGCGTCAGGGAAAGCTGGATCGTCTCGCGGCCCTCGCCCCACGACCAGCGGGCCAGCCCGTCGCCGGCGGCGTCGGCCGGGCGCGGGTCCGGGGCGGTGCAGCCGAAGGCGAGGCGGATCGAGAACTGACGGCCGACCAGCGGGTCGGAGCCTTCGACGGGCCGGCCGGCGGCGTAGGCCCCGGCGGCGGCCTCAAGGGCCTCGAGCAGCGCCGCCCGGTCCATCGTCGGGGTCAGCACCGGCGGCGGCGCGGCCGCGGGAGCGGGCTCGGCAGGCGGGTCGCCGTCGGGCGGCGGCGGGGCCTCGCGATCGCAGGCGGCGAGGATCAGACCGGACGCCGCAAGGGCGGCGAGCGGCCGGCGAGGCAGGGAGACCGGCTTCAACATGGGAACCACCCTAGCACGCGATCCGCTGGAGGCGACGCCGGCGGATGCGTCGGCGACTGAAATGGGTTGACCGGAGCGGCGGGGGAGGGTCTGCACCGTTGATGACTTTCGATCAGATCGCCGCGCTGGTCGTGCTCGTCGCCGTGGTCGGCGTGCTGATCCACGGGCGGGCCCGCGCCGACGTCACCGCCCTGTGCGGCGCAGCGGCCCTGCTGCTGATGGGCGTGGTGCGTCCGGTCGAGGTGCAGGCGGCGTTCGCCAGCCCGGCCATCATCGCGCTGGCCGGCCTGTTCGTGATCGCCTACGCCATCGAGCTCACCGGCCTCCTCGGCCTGATGATCCGCCAGGCCACCCGGCTGTGCGGCCGGCTCGGCGCGCGGGGGCTGTGGCTGGTGATCGGCATGTGCGGCCTGCTGGGCGGCTTCCTCAACAATACGCCGGTGGTGGTGCTGGCCGCCCCGGTGGTGCGGGACGTGGCCAAGTCGCTGGACCTGTCGCCCAAGCGCTTCCTGATGCCGCTCAGCCATATCTCCGTGCTCGGCGGTCTCCTGACCCTGATCGGCACCTCGACCAACCTGCTGGTCAACGACATGGCCCGCAACGCCGGCCAGCCGGTCTTCGGCATCTTCGAGATCACCCCCGTCGGCCTCGTGATCGCCGCGGCGGGGGCCCTGTGGCTGTACGTGGTCGGCGCCCGTCAGCTGGGACGCAGCGTCGCGGCGGATGAGGCCGAGGCGCGCCGGCTGAAGGCGGAGGCGGAGGCCAAGGCGGCGCGCGAGGCCCGCCGCCAGATCCTGCCCTTCCGGCTGCCGCGGCTCGGCGAGGCCCGCTCGAACGAGGACGGCTCGGGCGACGCCCACCTCGGCGACGTCAAGCTGTTCGGCGCCGCCGACCGGCCCTTCCAGCTGAAGCCGGCGCTGGCGGCCCTGGGAATCTTCGTGGCCGTGGTCGCCGCCGCGGGCCTCGGCCTCGCGCCGATCGCGGCCTCGGCCTTCGCCGGGGCGGTGGCCCTGATCCTGCTGCGCATCCTCACCGCGGACCAGGCCTACGCCGGCCTGCGGCCCGACATCCTGCTGCTCATCGCCGGCATGGTGGTGATCGGCATCGCCATCGAGGTCACCGGCCTGGCCCAGATCGGCGCCGACGCCCTGATCGAGGTGATCCGGCCGCTCGGCCCGCTCACCGCGCTGATCATCCTGTACGGCGTGACCCTGTTCGCCACCGAACTGCTGTCCAACGCCACGGTGGCGGTGCTGATCACCCCGATCGCCGTCGCCCTGGCCGAGAGCTTCGGCGTCGATCCGCGGCCTTTCCTGGTCGGGGTTATGATGGCCGCCTCGGCGGCCTTCGCGACGCCGTTCGGCTACCAGACCAACGTCCTCGTCTACAACATGGCCGGCTACAGCTACCTGGACTTCGTCCGCGTCGGCGTGCCGCTGAATCTCGTCACCTGGGCGGCGGCCATGGTGGCCATCCCGATCTTCTTCCCGTTCTAGACGTCCAGATCCATGGTCACGGGCGCGTGGTCGCTGGGCCGCTCCCACGCCCGGACGTCGTCGTGGATGCGGGCCGTGCCGGCGAGCACCGCCGGCGTCAGGCCGGGCGAGGTCCACAGGTGGTCGAGGCGCAGGCCGCGGTTCGACTTGCGGAAGTCGGCGGCGCGGTAGCTCCACCAGCTGGCCAGCTTGGCCGGCTCCGGGATCTGCGCGCGCACCACGTCGGCGAAGCCGCCGGCGGCCTGCAGCCGGCGCAGGGTCTCCACCTCCACCGGCGTGTGGCTGACGATCTTCGACATGTAGCGGTGGTTCCAGACGTCGTTCTCGCCCGGCGCGATGTTGAAGTCGCCGGCCAGCACCAGCGGCCGCTGGCGGTCACGGGTCGCCATCTCGGCGGTCAGCCGTTCGTAGAAGTCGAGCTTGTGGTCGAACTTCGGGTTCAGCGTCCGGTCCGGGGTGTCTCCCCCGGCCGGGATGTAGAAATTCTGGATCTCGACGCCCTCGACCACGGCCGAGACGCAGCGGGCGTGTCCCTCGCGGCAGACGTCCAGGGCGGGCCCGTCCGCAAGCGGCCGCCGGCTGGCGATGGCCACGCCGTGCCAGCCCTTCTGCCCGCCGACGCGCAGGTGGGGCAGGCCCATCGCCTCGAACTCGGCCCGGGGAAACTGGTCGGCCGTGCACTTGATCTCCTGCAGGCACAGCACGTCCGGCGCGGCCTCGGCCACGAAGCGGGCGACCTGGTCGACGCGCAGGCGGACCGAATTGATGTTCCAGGTGGCGATGCGAAGCATGGGCGGCCTCTAGCAGGCGGGGGGCCGCCGGCGCAAAAAAGCGCCCGGTCGGGGGACCGGGCGCTGAAGGTTCGTCTCTCTCGCCACCGGAAGGGGATGATCTCCGAAGCGGGTCAGACCGGCTCCCGCCGATCTGTGGCGAAAGTGCCACTCATCTGAAAAAAAGTCAAACGTCGGCCGGGGGCCTAGTTGCGGCGGGGCCGGCGGGTCGGGTCGCGCAGCTGGAACAGGCTGGCCGACAGGCCGGAGGCCGGGCGGAGCGAGGTCAGCTGGGTGCGGGTGCGGCCGCCCTGGGCGTCGACGATGGTCCATTCGTGCAGCCGCATCGGGTCGCCGGCGAAGGACAGGATCACCTGGCCGTCGTCGGGCCGCCGCGAGTCCCGGGCCACGATGGCGAAGGCGCCGGACTGCATGCGGGTGATGCGGTCGATGCGCACCCCCTGGTCCAGGCGCACGTTGCGGGCGAGGAAGGTCGACAGCGGCGTCTGGCTGAGCGGCACCTGGCGGAAGACCTCGAGGCGGGGGTCGTAGCGCTTCACGTTGGAGCCGTCCGACACCACCAGCAGGCCCGCCGGACTGGTGTACTCGAAGCGCATCTTGCCCGGGCGCTGCAGCCAGAAGCGGCCCTCGCGGCGCTGCGGACCCGAGGTTTCGACGAACGTCCCCTCGGCCGAGGTCAGGTTCTGCAGATAGGTCTGGGCGCGCTGGAGGACGGCGCGATCCTCGGCGGACAGGTTCGACTGGGCCGAGGCCGGCAGGGCGGCCACCGCGGCGAGGGCGGCGGAGCCGAGGGCGAAGGCGCGGCGCGAGACGGTCATGGCTTCTCTCCCGTTCGGGATGGTTGTCGATCAGGCCGTCTTGCCGGAGCGGTCGGGCAGGGCGATGACCCGAGCCTGACCATATTCCGGCGCCGCGATGAAGCCCTGTTCATCGGGCTCCGCGGCCGGCGGCCTGAACGAACGCGGCCGGGGCCGCTCCGTTGCCTCGCGCCTCAGACCATCGGCGGCGGGCCGGCGAGGATGTCGCGCTTGCCGGCGTGGTTGGCGGGACTGACCACGCCCTCCTGCTCCATCCGCTCGATCAGCGAGGCGGCGCGGTTGTAGCCGATCTGCAGCCGGCGCTGGATGTAGCTGGTCGAGGCCTTGCGGTCGCGGGTGACCACGGCCACCGCCCGGTCGTAGAGGTCGTCGCCCGAACCGCCGCCCTCGTCGTCGCCGAAGGCGTTGTCGCCGTCGCCGTCGGGGTCGTCGGTGATCAGGTCGAGGTAGTCGGGCTCGGCCTGGGCCTTCAGGTGGTTGCAGACGGCCTCGACCTCCTTGTCGTCGACGAACGGCCCGTGCAGGCGGGTGATCCGCCCGCCGCCGGCCATGTAGAGCATGTCGCCCTGGCCCAGCAGCTGCTCGCCGCCCTGCTCGCCGAGGATGGTGCGGCTGTCGATCTTGGAGGTGACCTGGAAGCTGATCCGGGTTGGGAAGTTGGCCTTGATGGTGCCGGTGATGACGTCCACCGAGGGGCGCTGGGTGGCCATGATCAGGTGGATGCCGGCGGCGCGCGCCATCTGGGCGAGGCGCTGCACCGCGCCCTCCACGTCCTTGCCGGCGACCAGCATCAGGTCGGCCATCTCGTCCATGACCACGACCAGGTAGGGCATGGGCTCGGGGCGGATCTTCTCGCTCTCGTAGACCGGCCGGCCCTGCTCGTCGAAGCCGGTCTGCACCGTGCGCTCGAAGTGCTCGCCCTTGGCCTGGGCCTCGCGGGCCCGGTCGTTGTAGCTGGCGATGTTGCGCACGCCGAGCTTGGACATCCGCCGGTAGCGGTCCTCCATCTCGCGCACGGTCCACTTCAGGGCGACGACCGCCTTCTTGGGGTCGGTGACCACCGGCGCCAGCAGGTGCGGGATGCCGTCATAGACCGACAGCTCCAGCATCTTGGGGTCGATCATGATGAAGCGGCACTGCTCAGGCGTCAGCTTGTACAGGATCGACAGGATCATGGCGTTGACCCCCACCGACTTGCCCGAGCCGGTGGTGCCGGCGATCAGCAGGTGGGGCATGCGCGCCAGGTCGGCGACGTAGGGCTCGCCGCCGATGGTCTCGCCCAGCGCCAGCGGCAGCAGGTGCGAGGGCTTGTCGTACTCGGTCGAGGCCAGCAGGTCGCGCAGGTAGACCGTCTCGCGCTTGGCGTTGGGCAGTTCGATGCCGATGGCGTTGCGGCCCTGGACGACGCTGATGCGGCAGGCGCGCGCCGACATCGAGCGGGCGATGTCGTCCGACAGGGCCACGACCCGGCCGTGCTTGACCCCCGGCGCCGGCACCAGCTCGTACAGGGTGACCACGGGGCCCGGGCGGATCTGGTCGATCACCCCGCGCACGCCGAACTCCTGCAGCACGCCCTCCAGCATCTTGGCGTTCTGCTTCAGCGCCTCCTCGTCGACGGCGGCGACCCGCTTGCCCGGCTTGGACAGCATGCCCAGCGGCGGCAGGTCGAAGTCGCCTTCGGGGCGGGCGAAGTCGAAGGCGGCCTGGGCGTCGTCCACTTCGCGGCGCGAGGCCTTGGCCGGACGGGCCGCGGCCACCTTGGGCTCGGGCGCGGCGCGGGCCGGGCGCGGGGCGGGAGCCGGCGTGGGATCGTCCCACGGCGGAGCGGGTTCGTCGTCCGGCGCGAGGCTGACCGGCGCATAGTCGGCGACCGGCTCCGGCTCGGGCGCCGGGCGCCGGCGACGCGGCGGGGCGGCGGCGGGCGGCGGGGCCGGCGCCCGTCGACGGCTGCGGCTCCACGCCAGGGTGTCCGACAGGTCGCTGGCGCGCAGGCCGACCGCATAGCCGAGCCCCCACAGGGCCAGCGGCAGGAACAGCGCGCCGGCGATGATCGCCGCGCCGCCCAGGCGCAGGGCGTCGCAGGCCATGCGGACGAGGGCGACGATGGCGTCGCCCCACAGGCCCCCGAGGCCGGCGGCCAGCGGCCAGGCGGCTGGCGGGGCCAGCGCCGACAGGGCGGTCGAGAGGGCGAGCACGCCCCCGGTGGCGGCGAGCGCCTTCACCGGCGTCGGCTTCAGGCGCTGCTGCAGGGCGTCGCCGACGGCCCGCGCCAGGCCGAAGGCCCCCAGCAGCAGGGCGGCCGGCCAGGCGGCGAGGCCGAGGGACTGCATGAACAGGTCCGCGAACAGCGCGCCATTGGCCCCCAGCCAGTTGGTCGGCGCGGCCGCCGAGGCGGCGTTCAGGCTCGGGTCGGCCGGGTTCCACGACAGCAGGGCCACCAGCAGCAGGGCCGCCAGCAGGGCCTGCAGCACGCCGCGGAAGCGCACCACGAAGGGCGCGTCCCACAGGATGCGGGCGCCGTGCCAGGCGCGCTGGCCGAGGACGAGGGCGGCGGACATGGCGGGCGGCGACTCCGGGCGGGCGGGACTCGGCCGCCGTTGTCGCCCCGTCAGGGTTAAGGGGGCATTTACCCCGAGGGGTGCGGCGCGCGTGGAGCCCCCGGGGCCGCCACGCGCCCGCGACCTCACACCCCACCCCCTGCGCTTGCGCCGCACTGGACGCCGCCGCCCGCCGGCGCGACAACCGCGGCATGAGCAGCGAACCGTACGACGTCATCATCGCGGGGGCCGGACTGGTCGGCGCGACCTTCGCCCTCGCGGCGGCCCAGGGCGGACTGCGGGTGGTGATGGTCGATCCGCAGCCGTTCGAGGCCCAGCTGGCCCCCGCCTTCGACGGCCGCTCCACGGCCATCGCCTTCTCGACCTTCCGGCTGCTCGACGCGGTGGGCGCCGGGGCGGGGCTGCGGCCCCACGCCTGCCGGATGGACCACATCCTGGTGACCGACGGCCGGCGGCCGGGCGCCGCCTCGCGGCCGGCCTCCGCCGCCTTCCTGCGGTTCGACGCCGACGAGATCGCCGACCGCACCGCGGGCGAGCCGCTCGGCTACATGGTCGAGAACCGCCGCATCCGCTTCGCCCTCGCGGAAGCGGTGGAGGCGGCGGGGATCGAGGTCCGCGCGCCGGTCTCGGTGACGGGGGTCGAGACCGGGCCGGGCCGGGCGCGAGTGACGCTCTCGGACGGGACTGCGCTCGAGGCGCCGCTGGTGGTCGGGGCCGAGGGGCGCGGCTCGGCCGTGCGCAAGGCCGCGGGCATCGACACCTTCGGCTGGGGTTACGGCCAGAGCGGCGTCGTCGCCACCGTGTCCCTCGGTCGGGACCACGGCAATGTGGCCCACGAATACTTCCTCCCCGCCGGGCCCTTCGCCATCCTGCCGCTGACGGACCGCCGCGCCAGCCTGGTGTGGACCGAGACCACCCGCCGGGCCGAGGCCCTGAAGGCGGCTTCCGACGCCGCCTTCCACGCCCACCTGATGCGCCGTTTCGGCGACTTCCTGGACGATGTCACGGTGGTGGGGCCGCGCTTCGTCTATCCGCTGTCGCTGCTGCTGGCGGAGAAGCTGACCGCGCCGCGCATCGCCCTCGTCGGCGACGCGGCCCACGGGGTGCACCCGGTGGCGGGGCAGGGCCTCAACCTCGGCCTCAAGGACGCCGCCGCCCTCGCCGAGGTGCTGGTCGAGGCCGTCCGGCTGGGCGAGGACATCGGGGCGGAGACGGTGCTGGAGCGCTACGCCCGCTGGCGCCGCTTCGACAACGCCACCCTGGCGGCCGGCTTCGACGGCTTCGTGCGCCTGTTCTCGAACGACCTGCCGCCGGTGCGGCTGGCCCGGGACCTCGGCATGGCGGCGGTCAACCGGATCGCCCCGCTGCGCCGCGCCTTCATGCACGAGGCCGGCGGCGCGACCGGCGACCTGCCGCGGCTGCTGCGGGGCGAGGCCCTGTAGCCTCAGTCCAGCCTGCGGGCCTCTTCCGGCAGCATGATCGGCACCCCCTCGCGGATCGGATAGGCCAGCTTCGCGCCCTCCGACACCAGCTCCTGGCGTTCGCGGTCGTAGCTGAGCCGGCCGCGGGTGACCGGGCAGACCAGCACCTCGAGCAGGCGCGGATCGACGGCGGCGGGGGTGTTGAAGGCGTCGGACATCGGACCCAGGGGGCAGGAAATACGCGGGAGGCGGCCGGCCGCAGGGGCCGGCGGCGGCATTATAGCCGGATTTCGCGTCGGCGGTCGCCCCGGCGGTCTACTGGATCGAGCCGGTTTCGCCCTCGCCGTCGCTCGCCGCGCCGATGCGCATCAGGGCGGTGAGCACCGAGGCGCGGGCGTCGAGGTCGACCGCCTCCAGCAGGGCCTGCTTCTCCGGCGGGTCGAACGGCAGGGCCATGGCCAGGCTGTTGACCAGCGCCTCGGGCGGCGCCGTCTCCGCCGTCTCCCAGTCGATGTCCAGTCCGCGGCTCTCGAGAAAGGCGCGCAGGGCGTCGAGCAGGGACTCGCGCTCCAGCCCGCCCTCGCCGGCCGCGGGCGCGGTCAGGTCCGCCTCGAACGGAGCGAACTGGGCCCGCACCTGCCGGTAGGGCGTCTGCACCGGCAGCTCGGCCTGCACCCGGAAGCGGGAACAGCCGGTCAGGGTGATCAGGTAGCGGCCGTCCGAGGTCTCGGCGAAGCTGGTGATGCGGCCGGCGCAGCCGACCGGCGACAGGGCCGGCAGCCGCCGCGGCCCGCCCGTCGGCTGGATCATGCCGATGATGCGCTCGCCGGCCATGGCGTCGTCGACCATGTTGAGATAGCGCGGCTCGAAGATGTTCAGCGGCAGCTGGCCGCGCGGCAGCAGCAGCACGCCGGCCAGCGGAAACACCGGAATGACCTGGGGCAGGTCGGCGGCCCTGACGTATCCCTGAGCCACCGGCGCCACCTCAGGCGAACAGCAGGGAGGAGAGGCGGCGACGGCCGTCGCGCGCCACTTCGGACGAGGGTCCGGCCGCCTCGAAGATGGTCAGCAGCTGCTTCCGCGCCGCCTGCTCGTTCCACTCGCGATCGGCGGCGACGATCTTCAGCAGCTGGTCCACCGCCCCGGACAGGTCTCCGGCCGCGGCCCGGGCCTGGGCGAGGTCGAACCGCGCCTGATGGTCGTTCGGGTCGGCCGCCAGCCGGGCCTCGAGCTCGGCGTCCGCGCCGGCGGGCGCGGCCGAGGCGAGGGCCAGCTGGGCCCGCACCGACTGCACCCCCGGCTCCTTCGAGTCCGCGGGGGCCATGGCGATGGTCTGCCGCGCCTGGTCGGCGTCGCCGTCGGCGAGATACACGCGGGCCATGCCGGCGATGGCCTTTTCGTTGCCGGGCTCGAGGGTCAGCACCTGGGCGAAGGCCTGGGCGGCGCCGCCGAGATCATTGAGCGACAGCGACTCCTCGCCCAGCGAGAGCAGCTGCTCGACGTCGGAGTTCCCGGACGCGCCGCCGGTCAGCTTGTCGATGAAGGCCTGGAGCTGGCTCTCCGGCAGCGCCCCTTGGAAGCCGTCCACCGGCTGGCCGTTGACGAAGGCGTAGACGGTGGGGATCGACTGCACCCGCAGCTGGCCGGCGTAGGCGGGGTTCTTGTCGACGTCGATCTTGACCAGCTTCACAGCCCCCCTGGCGGCGCGGACCGCCTTCTCGAGGGCCGGGGTCAGCTGGCGGCACGGACCGCACCAGGCGGCCCAGAAGTCGACCAGCACCGGCTGCGTTCGCGAGGCCTCGACGACGTCCTTCATGAAGCCGGCGTCGGAGCCGTCCTTGATCAGGTCGTCGGGCAGGGCGGTCGGGTCGGCGAAGCTCATGGCGGTCCTTGCATCGGTCAGTCGTAACGCGGCAGCGGCTCAGATGGTCCCGGGAACGCGCCGGCTCAAGGTCAGGTCGGTTCCCCGGCGGCGCCGGCGGGGCTCAGCTTCCAGCGGATCCGCGTCTCGGCGTCGGTGCGGGCCGAGCCGCGCACCACGATCTGCAGCGAGCGGCGGGTCAGTCCGTCGTCGATGTGCACCGACGGCTCGATGGCCACGTCCGGCCCGTCGGTCCGGAACCACCAGCCCCGGCCGGAGTGGCCGCGCAGCAGGATGGAGCGGCGATCCCGCGCCAGCGACGCCTGCACGCCCGGCTCCAGCTGGAAGCGGACGGCGTAGGGCGCGGCGATCTGGCGCACGACGTCCTTCTGCCCCGGCGCCGGGTGCAGCCGCTCCTCCGCCCGCAACTCGTCCAGCCGCTGGTCGAGGTACAGCCGGCGCTGGTGCAGCAGTCCGAAGTCGTGGACCCAGCCGTCGTGCTCGATCTCCAGCCAGACGGCGCCCTCGCCGTCGCGCTGCTGGACGTCCACGTGGAGCGGCCGCCCCACGAGGCGCGGCCCCAGCAGGCCGGCTCGCCAGCCGCCCAGCGGCTCCGCGGTCGACGCCTCGCCGAGGGTCAGGGTGGAGTGACCGGGCGGCAGACGCAGGCCCTGCCGATCCGCGGCGCGCGGCGTCCAGCCGCAGCCGGTGATCAGCCGGTCGCGGCCGCACAGCACCTCCAGCGCCAGCGGCTGGGCGCAGGCGGCGGGCGACCACGGCCCCCGCGCCGGCGGGGCCGCATCAGCGATCACCGTCAGGAGGGGCGTGCGCAGGCGGACGAGGCCGCCGACGGCGCCGGAGCCGCCGGGCTCGGGCGCCTCGGCCGCGTCGCCGAGGGCCGCGGCGACGCGCGCCGCGGTCGAGGGGCTGCCGCCCTGGAAGGTCGCCAGCCGCCCGTCCGGCAAGGTGTTCCGGCGCAGGACCTGGTGCAGGCGGCCGATCGCGGCGCGCAGCGCGTCCGGCGCCGGCTCCGACACCTGGCCGAGCGCGTCCTCCAGCGTCAGCAGGTCGAGGAGCAGTTCCAGTCCGGCCTCGGGGCTGCGGCTGGCGTGGCTCCCGTCCGCAAGGACGGCGCGCTCCAGCGCCCGCGGCAGGCGGCGCAGGGCGGCGCGTCGCAGGCCGGCGCCGGGCGATCCGGCGACCGCGCACCCGGCCACGGCGGCGGCCGTCAGCCGCTCGGCGAGCGTGGCGACCCCGCCGGGCGGCCTCAGCAGCTGCCGGCCCTGGCGTCCCACCACGTCGGCCAGCCGCACCCGTTCGGCCTCGCTGGCCACCTGCCCCATGCGGCGGGCGGCGCAGGCCAGGTTGAAGGCGCGGCGCGCGAGAATGTCCGGATCCCAGGCGAACGGCGACCAGCGGGTGAAGATCTGCGCCCAGGCCAGGGTCAGCCGCACCGCCTCGCGCGCGCCGCGCTCGCCCTGCTGCATCAGCGAGGGCAGCCAGTTGAAGGCGTGCAGCTCGACGGCGAAGGCGCGGGTCGGGCTGGGCCGGTTGAACGGATCCTCCGGCGCGGGCGCGTCCAGGCCGGCGCCGGCGAGGCTGAAGCGGCCCGACAGCACGCCCTTGCCCGCGGCCGGGTCGACCGGGCGGAAGTCGCGGGGGGTGGAGGCGAAGCCCTGCGCCGGGCGGCTCCTCAGCGTCTGGGCGTAGCCCGGCAGGCCGTAGAGCTCGATCCACAGCTGGCGCGTCAGCAGCCGGCCGGCGATGGCGGGCCACAGGGACGGCCCGGCGGCCGCGCCGGCCGACCGCACCGGCGTCCGCATCGGCGCGCCGCGCAGGCCCGGGATCTCGCCCGGCGGCGGGGCCGAACCTTCGGTGCGGGCGAAGGGGCCGAGCGGGCTCACGCCGCCTTCAGCGCCCGGATGTTGGCGGCGTAGGCCTCGGGGCCGCCCTTGAATACGAAGGAGCCGGCGACGAGGGCGTCCGCCCCGGCGGCGACGCAGGCGGCGGCGTTGGCCGAGGTCACCCCGCCGTCGACCTGCAGGCGCGCCTTCGACCCGGCGGCGTCGAGCAGGGCGCGCGCGCGCTCGATCTTGCGCAGGGAGGAGGGGATGAAGGACTGGCCGCCGAAGCCAGGGTTGACCGACATCAGCAGGACCAGGTCGACGAGGTCGACGACCTCCTCGAGCACGTTCAGCGGCGTGCCGGGGTTCAGCACCACGCCGGCCTTCGCGCCGAGCTGGCGGATGCGGCCGAGGGTGCGGTGCAGGTGCGGACCGCTCTCGGGGTGGACGGTGAGGATGTCGGCGCCGGCGTCACGGTAGGCCTCCAGCCACGGATCGACGGGCGCCACCATCAGATGGACGTCGAAGGGCAGGGACGAATGCGGCCGGATCGCCTTCACGATGTCCGGCCCCATGGTCAGGTTGGGCACGAAGTGGCCGTCCATGACGTCGACGTGGATCCAGTCGGCGCCGGCGGTTTCCAGGGCGCGGACCTCCTCGCCGAGGCGGGCGAAGTCGCTGGCGAGGATGGACGGGCAGATCAGGGGGGCGGCCATGGCTCCCGGATACGGCGGCGCGGCCGCAGGGGCAAGCCGGGCGGTCTGGTCAGACCCCGGCCCGGAGCTTAACAGTGGAGGCGCTGTCAGGGAGATCCTCATGAGCGAACACCTCGCCACCGTCGAATGGCGTCGCGGCGACCAGCCCTTCCTCGACAACCGCTACGACCGCGCCCACGAGTGGCGCTTCGACGGCGGGGCGGTGGTGCGCGGCTCGTCCGCCCCGTCCAGCGTTCCGGCGCCGCTGTCCGACCCGGCCGCGGTCGACCCGGAGGAGGCGCTGGTGGCGGCGGTCTCGAGCTGCCACATGCTGTTTTTCCTCGCCTATGCGGCGCGGGCGGGCTTCGTCGTCGACAGCTATCGCGACGAGGCGGTGGGGGTGCTGGGCAAGGACGAGCGCGGCAAGGTGTCGATCACGGCGGTGACCCTGCGGCCGGCGGTCGCCTTCTCGGGCGAGACGCGGCCCGACGCCGCGGCGCTGGAAGACCTGCACCACCGGGCGCACGAGGCCTGCTACGTCGCCAACTCGATCCGGGCCCCGGTGGCGGTGGAGCCGGTCGCGGCCTGAGGCGCGACGGCGACGTCCTCCAGCAGGGCGGCGAAGCGTCGCACCGCCTCCCCGGCCAGTTCCGGGTGGTAGCGCATCGGCGGGGCGGTCATCGGCTCGTCGAAGCTGTGGGTGCCGTCGGCGATCCAGGTCTCCACCTCGGCGCCGCAGTTGCGCACCATCTCGTACACCCGCTCGGCGTTGCGCACCGTGGTCAGGTGGTCGGTGCGGGCGATCACCGCCAGGGTGCGCGGGCAGTGCCGCCACGGCCGCATGCGGTTCAGCGCCGCGACGCCGACGTAGGGGTAGGCGAGGTAGGTCGCCAGCACGCCGTCGAGGGCGATGTCTCCGGGGTTGGCGAGGCCGAGCATGCCCGGCCGGCGTTCGGAGCTCATCGCCTCCATGATGCCCCAGCCGCCGTGGCTCCAGCCGGCCAGGGCGATCTTCGAGGAATCCACGTCCCGGCGCCGGGACACGCTGTCCAGCGCCGCCAGCACGTCGCCCGCGCGTTCGTGGCCGCGCAGCAGCAGACCGGTGCAGACCGTGGCTATGGCGAAACTCCGGCTCCAGCCGCGCGGGCCGTAGGAGTCCACGATGAAGGCGCGCCAGCCGATCGCCTTCGCCGCCGCCGCATACCGGGGCAGGTGATCGCGCAGGCCGCCGCAGCCGTGAAACAGGATCACCGCCGGGCGCGGCCGGTCGTCGTCGGGGCCGACCACTGTGGTGTGCGGCTCGAGGCGGGCCCAGCGCTGGGAGAGGGTGTCCATCGGCGCGTCCGGATCGGGTGAAAGGGGCTGGCGGGCGAAGGGGGGAGCAGGGTGGTTCAGGCGGCCTTGCAGGGCCTCGCTGCTGGCTCACTAGCACTCTTCACCCCGTCGCCTCAGTGCCGGAACACCCGCACGCCGGTGAAGGCCATGGCGACGCCCTGTTCGTCGGCGGCGGCGATGACCTCGTCGTCGCGGATCGAGCCGCCGGGCTGGATCACCGCCGTGGCCCCGGCGGCGACCGCTTCCAGCAGGCCGTCGGCGAAGGGAAAGAAGGCCTCGGACGCGCAGGCGGAGCCCTGGGCCAGCGAATGGGCCAGACCCTTGGCCTCGCCGGCCTCGCGGGCGCGGATGGCGGCGATGCGGGCCGAGTCGCGGCGGTTCATCTGGCCGGCGCCGATGCCGGCGGTCTGGCCGTCCTTCGCATAGACGATGGCGTTGGACTTGACGTGCTTGGCCACGGTGAAGGCGAATAGCATGTCCTGGATTTCGGTCGGGGTCGGCTGGCGGCGGGTGACGATCTTCAGGTCGGCCGCGGTGATCCGCGAGCGGTCGCGGCCCTGCACGAGGAAGCCGCCGGCCACCGAGCGGAACACCTCGCCCTCGGCCAGCGGGTCGGGAAGTCCGTCGGTAAGCAGCAGGCGCAGGTTCTTCTTGGCCGCGAAGACGGCCTGGGCCTCCGCGTCGGCGCCGGGGGCGATCACCACCTCCGTGAAGATGCCGGTGATGGCGCGGGCGTCGGCGCCGGTCAGCGGGCGGTTGACCGCCACCACCCCGCCGAAGGCCGAGACGGCGTCGCATTCGAGGGCGCGGGCGTAGGCCTCCTCGAGGTCGTTCCCGACCGCCACGCCGCAGGGGTTGGCGTGCTTGACGATGACGCAGGCCGGAGCCTCGAACTCGGCGACCAGCTCATAGGCCGCGTCGGCGTCGGCGATGTTGTTGTAGCCCAGCTCCTTGCCCTGCAGCTGGCGGGCGTTGGCGACGCCGGGGCGGGACTCGCCGGTGCGGTAGAAGGCGCCGGTCTGGTGCGGGTTCTCGCCGTAGCGCAGGGTCTGGGCCAGCGAACCGCTGATCGACTTGCGGGCCGGGGCGGCGTCGCCCAGCTGGCCGGCGAACCAGCCGGAGACGGCCGCGTCATAGGCGGCGGTGCGGGCGAAGGCGCGGGCGGCCAGCCGCTTGCGCAGCGCCAGGGTCGTGGCCCCGTCGGCCTTCAGCGCCTCGACGATCAGGCCGATGGACTCGCCGTCGACGGCGACGGCGACGTAGCCGTGGTTCTTGGACCCCGAGCGGATCATGGCCGGGCCGCCGATGTCGATGTTCTCGATCGCCGCCTCGAAGCCGCCGCCGGACGCCACCGTCTGCTCGAACGGATAGAGGTCGATCCAGAGGATATCGACGCCGCCGATGCCGTGCGCCGCCATGGCCTCGGCGTGGGCCGGGGCGTCGCGCACGCCCAGCAGGCCGCCGTGCACCACCGGGTGCAGGGTCTTGACCCGGCCGTCCATCATCTCGGGGAAGCCGGTCAGGTCGGCGACGTCCTTCACCGGCAGGCCGAAGCCGGCGATGGCGGCGCGGGTGCCGCCGGTCGAGACCAGCTCGACGCCCAGCCCATGCAGGGTGCGGGCGACCTCCTCCAGACCGGTCTTGTCCGACAGCGAGATCAGCGCGCGCTTCGGCGCCACGCGGTCGGGCGCGGGAGGAAAGTCGGGAGCGGCGGGCATGGCGGCGTCCGTATGTCAGGGGCGGGGAGGGTTGCGGCGGGCTCTAGCATTGTCCGCGCCGGGATAGAACCGGCCGCGCCGAAGGATCAGGCCCCTCCGCCGGTCACTGCGAGCCCTTCGAAGTCCACCACCACCGGTTCCCGCCGCAGCAGCTGCAGGAAGCGCCGGAACTCCGCCTGCCTCAGCGCCGTCGTCGCCGTATTGGTCAGCGGGTGGAAGTTGACGATCTCCGCGTCCCACAGGGCCTTGTCGAGGATGAAGGTCACCCGGTGGTCCGGGTCGTTGATGAGGCCCAGCGCGGTGACCGAGCCGGGGCGGACGCCGAGGGTCTCGTACAGCAGGGTCTCGTTGCCGAAGCTCAGGCGGGCGGAGCCGATCCATTTGTCAGCCCGCTTCAGGTCGATCGCCGTGTCCTGACGGGCCGAGATCAGCCAGAGCTTCCCCTTCTTGTCCTTGAGGAACAGGTTCTTCGTGTGGGCGCCGGGCATGGCGGCCTTGAGCTCCAGCCCCTCCTCGACGCGGAACACGGCCGGGTGCTCGTGGGTGACGTGCGGGAGGTCCTTCTCCGCCATCCAGGCGAGCAGGCGGTCGCGGTCATATGCGGGCGCGGGGAGAACGGCCGCAGCGGCCGTCGGCTTGTGTTCGGTCATCGGGCGAAGCTAGGGGTGAAGACCTGTCGCGACCAGCCTGCCGGAGATCGCCCGTGGAGCTTGAATGCTATCCGATGACGCCGCAGCCGCCGGACCTCGTGCCGGGGCGGCAGTCGCGCAACTGGATGGACGCCTTCGCCAGCCGGCACCCCTACCGCTGCCTGCCGCTGACCATGGCCAACACCACGGGCTGGGAGATCCTGTGCCCGATCACCTTCACGGCCGAATGGAACGGCGGGCCGAGTCAGGACGACATCGTCATCACGCCCGAGCGGCCGACGCCGAACCTCAAGCACATCGTCACCTCGCACTTCTCGCGCGGGGTGCTGACCCTGCATCCGCAGTACCTGTTCCGGACGCCGCCGGGCTGGGGCCTGCTGGCCGGCGGCTCGCCCAATCACGTCAAGGACGGCATCCAGCCGCTGACCGGGCTCATCGAGACCGACTGGCTGCCCTTCCCCTTCACCATGAACTGGATCTTCACCCGGCCCGGGCGGGTGAAGTTCGAGCGCGGGGAGCCGTTCTGCTTCATCACGCTGATCGAGCACCGCAAGGTGGAGGCGTTCCAGCCGGTCATCCGCTCCCTGGAGTCCAATCCCAACATGCACGGCCAGTTCGAGGCGTGGAACCGCGCGCGGACGGACTTCAACCAGCGCCTCGCCGCCGGCGATCCGGAGGCGGCCAAGGAGGCGTGGCAGCGCTACTACTTCAAGGGCGAGGTGCCCGAGGACCTCGGCAAGGCCCCCGAGACTCACGTCAACAAACGGCGGCTCAACGCGCCGAGGATCGGCTAGGGAAGGGACCAGGTTCCAGGGATTAGGTTCTAGGGAGCGCCGGATTCTCAGATCCCTAGCCCCTGGAACCTAGCCCCCAGCACCTGCTCACATCGCCCGCGGCACGCGCGGCCCGAGGTTGTTGATCACCTCACGGGCGTCGAAGGCGTTGGGGTCGCCGGCCGGCTTGGGGCCGCGGCCCATGACGATCTCGGCCGTGGCCTCGTAGCGATCGATCTCGCGCACGTCGAAGTCCGGACCGAACGGGTCATACCACGGGCTCCAGTAGCCGCGGCGGTAGTAGCGCCAGCGAGGACCCCAGAACGGGCTGTACCGGTCGTAGTAGAACGGGTCCGGCGTGGCCTGGTAGCGCACGTCGCGGTCGGTGGCGCGGTTCACGGTGGCGAACCAGTCGGCGCCGCTCTGCACGGTGAGTTCGGCGGCGCGCAGCAGCAGGCCCATCTCGACCTGTTCGCGGGTGGTCACCGAATTACCGGCGAAGCTGATGCGGTAGCGGTCGGCGTCGATGCGCTGTTCCGAATAGCCGTAGCGGCTGCCGCCGCCGGCGGGCCCGTAGGGCGTGGCCGTCGCGCAGGCGGACAGCGCCAGCGCCGCCGAGACCAGCACGGCCGCGGACTTGATGAAGCGAGGTTTCATGGACGGGCTCCTTGTCGCGTCATATGGCGCCATCCTGCATGAACCCGCCATGAACGGCGCGGGTTCCGTTGTCGCAACCCCTTAGAAACGTGAAACTATAAGCGCGGCGGCGGCGAGCAGAAGGAGGCCCGTCAGGACCGCGAAACCCCGCCGGAACCGGGGCTCGGTCATCCGGCGGGCGAGGGCCGCGCCGCCCAGGCCGTAGGCGGACATGCTGAGCACGTCCATGCCGATGGTGGCCAGGGCGAACAGGGCCAGCTGCGGCGCCGCCGGGCGGTTCATATCGAGAAACGGCGGCAGGACGGCCGAAAAGAACAGCACGATCTTGGGGTTGGCGATCTGCACCATGAAGCCGTCGACGAAGGCGCTGCGGCCGAGGCGGATCGACGCATGCGCCGTCTCCGGCGCCTCCCCGAAGGCGCTCCGCAGGGCCTTCAGCCCCAGCCAGGCCACATACAGGGCGCCGGCGATCGAGACGAGGCGGAAGGCCTCGGGAAAGGCGACGACCAGGGCGCCGAGGCCGAGGGCGGCGGCGGCGAACCAGACGAGGGTGGCGCTGTTCATTCCCGCCACCCCGGCCAGGGCGCCGGCGCGGCCGCGCTGCACCCCGTTCGCCACGGAAAAGACGTTGGCCGGCCCGGGCGTGATCGCCATCACGGCCATGACGCCGAGGAAGGTGGCGTAGAGATGCGGGTCGACGGGCAGGGCGGGCATGGGCCGGTCCTCTCGGGCCGGCCGCCGGCGCCGTCAAGCCGGATCAGTCGGCGGGCGGAGCCGGTTGCGCGGGCGCGGCCGGCGCGGCGGCGGCGGCGATCTCCGCGTTCGCCTCGGTCATGGCGGCGTCGACCTCGTCGAGGGCGCCGCCGAGGGCGTATTCGGCCACGAGGCCGTAGGTGGCCATGTGCTCCGGGTCATTGGAGGCCCAGGCGCCGTTCTGCGCGATGCCGGCGCCGGCGGCCATGGCCCCGGAGAGGTCGACCTCGGACATCGCCTCGGCGACGATCGCCTCGACGTCGATCTCGGCCAGGGCCTGTCCGGCGATGGCGGCGGCGTGCTCCGTCACGACCGCGGTGAAGGCCTGCACGTCCGGGGCATACTCGCCCCACAGGGCGGCGATGCGGGTCTCGCGCTGCTCTTCGGTGAGGGACGTGTCGGCGCCGAGGGCTTCGGCGCGCTCGCCGAACTCCTCCATCCGGGCCTCGAAGCGGCTGGCGGCGGCTTCGATGGCCGCCTCGGCCGGGGCGGCCCCGGCGGCGGCGTCCGGTTCCTGGGCGGCGGCGGCCGAGAGCGGCAGGACGGCGAGGGCGGCGGCGAGGGACAGGGCCTTGATCATGGCGGGGCTCCTTGGCGAGGCCCGCAAGGTCCGCCCGACGCCGTCCGACCTCAAGTGAAATCGCGGTAAGGCGGCGGAGCGGGGCTCCGCCGCCCGGGGGCGAGGGCGGTTACTCGCCCGCGGTCGCGCCGGCGGCGGCTCCGGCTTGGGCGCCCATGACCTCCCCCTTGATCTGGACCGGAATGGCGCGGATCTGGGCGTCGATGACCGGACCGGCCGCGGCCGCCTGGCTCTGGGCTTCCGGCGGCATGCTGGCCATCTGCGACGCGATGAAGGCCTTCAGCTCCTCGGCGAAGGCGTCGACCTCGGGCTGGTAGCGGGCGGCGACAGCGTCGAGGTCGGCCGACAGCCGGTCGCGGTCGGCGCCGGCGGCGGTCGCCGCGGCCTGCATCTCCGACTTCATCTGCTCCATCCGGCCCTGGAAGACCTCGGCGCGCGCCTCCAGCTCGGCTTCGGTGGTCGGGGCCTGGACGGCGGCGGGATCGGCGGCCGGCGCTTCCTGGGCGAGAGCCGGGGAGGCGAGGGCGAGGGCGGCCGAGGCGGCGAGGACGAGGCGAAGGGACATCGGGATTTCCTGAAGAGGGAGCCGCGCCGGCGGCGCGCGCCGGAGCATGGCGCCGGGCGGCCTCCGGGGCGAGCGGAATCCGTCGTCAGTCGCGCCCGCGGGCGTCCCGCTTGCCGAGCACGCGCAGGCGCAGGGCGTTCAGCTTGATGAAGCCCTCGGCGTCGCGGTGGTCGTAGGCCACGGCGCCCTCCTCGAAGGTCACCAGCTCCTGGTCGTACAGGCTGTCGGGGCTCTCGCGGCCGATCACCGTCGCATTGCCCTTGTACAGCTTGAGCCGCACGGTCCCGTTCACCCGCTGCTGGCTGTGGTCGATCGCCGCCTGCAGCATCTCCCGCTCGGGCGAGAACCAGAAGCCGTTGTAGATCAGCTGGGCGTACTTCACCGCCAGCTCGTCCTTCAGGTGCATGGCCCCTCGGTCGAGGGTGATCGACTCGATGCCGCGGTGCGCCGCCAGCAGGATGGTCCCGCCCGGCGTCTCGTAGACGCCGCGCGACTTCATGCCGACGAAGCGGTTCTCGACCAGGTCCAGCCGGCCGATGCCGTTGTCGTGGCCGAGCTGGTTGAGGCGGGTCAGCAGGTCGGCGGGCGACAGGGCCTCGCCGTCGATGGAGACGGCGTCGCCCTTCTCGAAGCCGATGGTGACGATGGTCGGCGAGTCGGGGGCGTCCTCGGGGGAGATGGTGCGCTGGTGCACGAACTCCGGCGCCTCGACGGCGGGATCCTCCAGCACCTTCCCCTCGGACGAGCTATGCAGCAGGTTGGCGTCGACGCTGAACGGCGCCTCGCCGCGCTTGTCCTTGGAGATCGGGATCTGGTGCTTCTCGGCGAAGTCCAGCAGGGCCTCCCGCGAGCGGAACTCCCACTCCCGCCAGGGCGCGATGACCCGGATGTCCGGCTCGAGCGCATAGTAGCCGAGCTCGAAGCGGACCTGGTCGTTGCCCTTGCCGGTGGCCCCGTGACAGACGGCGTCGGCGCCGACCCTGCGGGCGATCTCGATCTGTCGTTTGGCGATCAGCGGCCGGGCGATCGAGGTGCCCAGCAGGTACTGGCCCTCATAGACGGTGTTGGCCCGGAACATCGGGAAGACGTAGTCCCGCACGAACTCCTCGCGCAGGTCGTCGATGAAGATGTTCTCCGGCTTGATGCCCAGCTTCAGCGCCTTCTCCCGGGCCGGCGCCAGCTCCTCGCCCTGGCCGAGGTCGGCGGTGAAGGTGATCACCTCCGCCCCGTACTCGGTCTGCAGCCACTTCAGGATGATCGAGGTGTCCAGGCCGCCGGAATAGGCGAGCACCACCTTCTTCGGGGCGGGGGCGGTAGACGGCATCGGCGGAGTCCTTCGGCGTGCACGGGGAGGCGCTGGCGTTCGGGGGGCTTAAAGGACCTGACGCCCGGGGATGCAAGGGCGCGATTGCGACGAAGATCGTCGTTCAGCGGGTAAGGTTCGGGCAAGGAGTTGGAAGGGGCGCCTTAAGCTTTGCCCGTCAGACTCCGCCGGTGATCCCGAACCGCGCCCCGTCTCCGGTCGACAAGCTCGCGCTCGCCGTCGTGCACGCGCCCGAACGCGCCATGCCGGCGCCGGTCGGCGCCCGCGAGGAATCGCTCCGTTTCCTGCTCCAGACCGCCGCCGATGCGGGGGTCACGGTGGTCGCCACCCGGCCCGAGGGCGACGGCGAGCGCCTGCTCGGCCAGGCCTGGCCCTTCCCCTCGCCGTTCCAGGTGACGGTGCGCACCGTGCCGCTGGCCGAAGGGGTCGATCGCGTCGAGGCGCGGGCCCGCCGCTCGCTCGAGCGGCTCGGCCTGCCCCGCGGCGACGCCCTGCTGGCCGCCAGCGCCGCCGACCTCGCCGGGGCCGAGGGCCGCGACCTGTGGGCCCGGATGCAGGCCCTCAAGGACCGGGGCCTGTTCCGTCGAATCGGCTTCTGCGCGTCCATGGAGGACGGTCCGGTGCTGCTGGCCCGGCGCTTCCAGCCCGATCTGGTGCAGCTGCCTTGCAGCCTGCTGGACCAGCGCGCCCACCGGACCGGCGTGCTCGACGAACTGGCCTCTCTCGGCGTGGATATCCACCTGTCCTCGGTGTTCGCCGGCGGCCTGCTGTTCATGAGCGGCGACGCCCTGCCGCCCGAGATGAACCGCTACGCGCCGCAGCTGTCGCGCATTCGCCGGCGTCTCGCCGAGGCGCGGGTCGATCCGATGCAGGCGGTGCTCGCCTACACCCTCGGCCTGCCCCAGGCCTCGGCGGTGGTGGCCTCGGCCGCCTCGGCGGCGGAGCTGCGGGCCATGCTGGCCGCCGCCCACGCCCCCGCGCCGGATCTGGACTGGGGCCAGCTGCAGCTCGAGCAGCCGGCCCCCGTCCTCGCCACCGTGCGCCGGCTCAGTAGCGCAGCCTGAGGCCGAGGTAGCCCGAGCGGCCCGGCTCGCCGTAGCCGAACACCTGCTGGTAGGCCTCGTCCGTCAGGTTCTCGACCCGGCCCGTCAGCGTCACCGCCTCGTTCAGGGCCCAGGAGCCGGCGAGGTGGGCGACGACGAAGCCTTCGCGCACCCCGCCGGCGTCGTCCTGGTCGCTCTCGGCCCGCACCGTCAGGGCCGCCGACAGGCGCCGACCGGTCCAGGCGAGGGTCGCCGAGCCGGCCTGGTCCGGGACGCGCAAGAGACGGGCGCCGGTGGTCTCGTCCCGGGCGTCGGTCCACGCCCAGGCGGCCGTCAGGTCGAAGCCGCCGCCGAGCGCCGCCCGGCCCTCCAGCTCCACGCCGTCGGTCGCCGTCCGGGCGACGTTGACATAGACGCTCTCGAAGCTGGCCGGGTCGAAGACGTAGGTGATCTGGTCCTCGACCTTCAGCCGGTAGACGGTGGCGCGACCCTCCAGCCGGCCGTCGCCGGAGCGCCAGCCGAGCGCCGCCTCGAGCCCCTCCGCCGTTTCCGGCCGCAGGGCCGGGAAGGGCCGGGTCGAATAGCAGAAGTCGCACACCGCCTGGCTGATCGAGGGCGCCTTGAAGCCCGTGCCCCAGGCGGCCGACAGGGTGGCGCCGGCCCCCGCGTCGAAGGCCGCGGACAGCCGGCCGGTGGTCTTTGACCCGAAGTCGTCGGTGGCGTCGTGGCGCACCGCCCCGGTGAGGCTGAGACGGTCGACCGGCCGGACCCGGGCGGTGGCGAGGGCCGAGGTGGTCCCCAGCTCGCCGGTCAGGCCGGTGGAGAGCCGCCCCTCCGTGTCCTCGCGCTCGGCGCCGACGACGAAGTCGACGCCGCGCGCCGCCCCCGCCGCCTGCCAGCGCCAGGTCTGCCGCGACCCGTCGAACAGCGAGGGGAAGTCGGAGACGGTCTCGCGGCTGAGGTCGTGGGCGGACAGGCTGAACTGGTGGTCGAGGCCGAAGGCCGACAGGCGCAGCCGCCCGAAGCCCGACCACTGCTCGCTCGACTGGGTGTCGGGCGTGTCGGCCAGCACGAAGGCGGGGGCGGGGTAGCCGTCGAGATCGACCTCGGCGTCGGTCCAGCGCAGCGAGCCGTCGACCACGACTCCGGCCGGAAAGGCGTAGCGGCCTTTCGCCCCGACGGTGGTGGAGGCGAGGCCGTCGCGCTCGCGCGCCCCGTCGCGGGCGTCGGCGGCGGAGACGCCGTCGGAGGCGAGGTGCGACACCCAGGCGCCGAGGGCGCGGTCCGCCGTCACGGTCCCGACCGCCAGCCGGCCCCGGCGGCTGTCGAAGGCGCCGGCCTCGAGATCCAGCGCCACGCCGTCGGTCTCGCGCGTCGTGAAGGCGATCACCCCGCCGATGGCGTCCGAACCCCACAGCGACGACTGCGGCCCCGACAGCACCTCGATGCGCTCGACGTCGGCGAGATCGAAGCCGCCGAAGTCGAAGGCGCCGTTGACCTCGGCCGGATCGTTGACCGGCGCCCCGTCGACCAGCACCAGGGTCTTGCCGGGTCCGGCGCCGCGCATGCGCACCTGGGCCACGCCGCCGAAGGCGCCCGAGCGCACCACCGACAGGCCGGGCACATCGGCGAGGATGTCGGCGGCGAACACGGCGCCGCGGCGGTCGATCGCCTCCCGGTCGATCACCCGGGCGCCGGGCGTGTCCTGGACGATGGTCGGCAGCCGGGTGGCGGTGACCACCACCTCCGGCAGCGGATCGGCGGGCTCGTCCGGCGTGCGGGCGAGAGCGGGCAGGGGCAGAAGCACGGCCGCGGCCGTGGTCAGGAGAAGGGTTCGCGACATGGCGAAGGCTCCGTCGCTCCCCGCCTGCGCGGCGGAGAGGATATGGGGCGACCGACCCGTTCGGAAGGAACGGCGCAGGGGTCGGGTCGCCTCGACGGATCACCGCGCCCCTGTCTGGTCCCGGACAGCGACGGACGACGTCGGCGGCCAGGTCTCCTGGCTTGCGGGTCGACAGCCGCCGTTCACGCCTTCCCGGTTGCCCAGTGGCGCCGGAGCAAGCTCCGGATCGAACGACGCCCTCGCCGCCTACAGTTGCGGGCACAGCCGCGGTGTTCGACCGCGTTCCCTTAACCGCCTGCCGCGCTTGTCGCAGGGCCCCGAAGCCTGTGCAAGACGCCGCGCCGCCGCTTGAGCCGACCGGCGCAATCCTTCACCCTGCGGCGCTCCATGAACGCCCCGCTCGTCCCTCCGCCGAAAGCCGCCGACCTGCCGTCCGCCGAGGGCGTGACGCCGGTCATGGCGCAGTTCCTGGCGGCCAAGGCCAGCCAGCCGGACGCCATCCTGTTCTTCCGCATGGGCGACTTCTACGAGCTGTTCTTCCGGGACGCCGAGATCGCCGCCGCGGCCCTCGGCATCACCCTGACGAAGCGGGGCAAGCACCAGGGCGAGGACATCCCCATGGCGGGGGTGCCGGTGCACGCCCTCGAGGGCTATCTCGCGCGACTGATCCGGCAGGGTTTCAAGGCGGCCATCTGCGAGCAGCTGGAGGATCCGGCCGAGGCGAGGAAGCGCGGCTCCAAGGCGGTGGTGAAGCGCGACATCGTGCGGGTGGTGACGCCCGGCACCCTGACCGAGGACTCCCTGCTGGACGCGCGCGGGGCCAACCGGCTGGCGGCGGTGGCGGTGCGCCGCGGGCGGGCGGCCGTGGCCGTGGTCGAACTGTCGGCCGGCGAGGTGGACGTCGTCGCCTGCGGGCTGGAGGATCTGGGCGCGACCCTGGCCTCGTTCCGCCCGTCCGAGGTGCTGGTCCCCGATCGCCTGTTCTCCGATGAGGCGGCGAAGGCGGCGCTGGACGGCTCCGGCGGCGTGGTCCAGGCCCTGCCGCAGGCGCTGGCGGAGCCGGTGGGGGCGCGGGCGCGGGTCGAGCGGCTGTACGGCGTCGCCTCGCTCGACGGTTTCGGCGCCTTCGAGGACTGCGAGGTGGCGGCCCTCGGCCTGGCCGCCAGCTATCTGGAGACCACCCAGGCGGGGAAGGTTCCGGCGCTCCGGCCGCCGCGCCGCTCGGGCGACAGCGGCTTCCTCGCCATCGACCCGGCCACCCGGTTGAGCCTCGAGATCGACCGCACCCAGAGGGGCGAGCGCGAGGGCAGCCTGCTGGCCTGCATCGACCGCACGGTCACCTCCGGCGGCGCGCGCACCCTGGCCGAGCGCATCGCCCGGCCGCTGCGCGACCCGACGGCCATCAACCACCAGCTCGACGCCGTCGAATGGCTGCTGGAGCGCCGCGACCTGCGCCGCGACCTGCGCGACGGGCTGAAGGCCTCCGCGGACGTCGCCCGCGCCGTGTCCCGGCTGGCGCTGGGCCGCGGCGGGCCGCGCGACCTGGCCGCCATCCGCACCGGCCTGTCCATCGCCGAGGGGGTGGCCGGGCTGTTCCCGCCGGCCCGCGATCCGCTGACCGGGCCGCCGGCGCGCATCGCCGACTGCCTCGACCGGCTGGCGCTGGCGCCCGACGTGGGCCGTCTGCTGGCCGACCTCGCCGCGGGCCTCGTCGCCGAGCCCCCGCACCTCGCCCGCGACGGCGGCTTCGTGGAGGCCGGGTTCCGGCCGGAGCTGGACGAGGCCCGGGCCCTGCGCGACGACAGCCGCCGGGTGGTGGCCGAGCTGGAGGCGCGGGCGGTCCAGCAGTCCGGCGTCCCGTTCAAGGTGCGCCACAACGCCGTGCTCGGCTATTTCCTCGAGGCCTCGGCCAAGGCCGCCGAGCCGCTGCTGCGGCCGGCCGCCGAGAGCCCCTTCATCCATCGCCAGACCCTGGCCAACCAGGTGCGCTTCACCACGGTGGAGCTGTCGGAGCTGGACGCGAAGATCAGCCAGGCCGGGCAGCGCACCCTGGCCATCGAGGGCGAGACCTTCGAGTCGTGGCGGCGCACGGTGCAGGCGCTGGCCCGGCCGCTGCAGGCGGTGGCCGAGGCGCTGGCCGAACTGGACGCCCACGCCGCGCTGGCGGAGTGGGCCGAGGAGGTCGGCGCGGTGCGGCCCGACGTCGACGACGGGCTGTGCTTCGAGGTGACGGCGGGCCGTCATCCCGTGGTCGAGGCGGCGGTGAAGGCGCAGGGCGATCCCTACACGCCGAACAACTGCCGCCTGGACGGCTCCGGCGCCGCCTGCGCCCGCCTGTCGATCGTCACCGGCCCGAACATGGCCGGCAAGTCCACCTTCCTGCGCCAGAACGCCCTGCTGGTGGTGCTGGCCCAGGCCGGCGCCTTCGTGCCGGCGAAGGCGATGCGGCTGGGCGTGGTCGACCGGCTGTTCAGCCGGGTCGGGGCGGGCGACGACCTGGCGCGGGGCCGCTCGACCTTCATGATGGAGATGGTCGAGACCGCCGCCATCCTGACCCAGGCCACGGAGCGCAGCTTCGTGGTGCTGGACGAGATCGGCCGGGGCACGGCCACGTACGACGGGCTGGCCATCGCCTGGGCCACGGCGGAGGCCCTGCACGACCGCAACCGGGCCCGCACCCTGTTCGCCACCCACTACCATGAGCTGGCGGGGCTGGAGACGCGGCTGGCGCACGTCTGCAACCTGTCGATGCGGGCGAAGGAGTGGAACGGCGAACTGGTGTTCCTGCACGAGGCGGCGCCGGGGGCGGCGGACCGCTCCTACGGGGTGCAGGTGGCGAAGCTCGCCGGGGTGCCGCCGGCGGTGGTGGCCCGCGCCCGCGAGGTGCTGGACCGGCTGGAAGGCGAGAAGGCCGCGGCCTCAAGCCTCGACGACCTACCGCTGTTCGCCGTGGCCGAGCCCCCGCCCCCGCCCCCGCCGCCGCGCGCCTCCGCGGTGGAGGAGGCCCTGTCCGGCATCGACCCCGACGACCTCACCCCGCGCGAGGCGCTCGAGGCGCTTTACCGGCTCAAGGGACTGGCGGGGCGGTGAGCGACGACCTCGACGCCCGGCTGGCGGCGGCGGCCTCGGCCGCGGACGTGCGCCGGGCGACGGCGGAAATCCTGCGCGAGAGCTGGGACGCGGCGCGGGCCCGGGCCGCCCGCCGGCTGGAGGCGGGCGCCGACGGGGTGACGGTGGCGCGCCTGTACGCCGCCGCCGCGGACGAGACGCTGCAGGCGCTGTGGCGGCTCGCCGCCGAGACCCTCTACCCCGCCCCCAACCCGACCGAGGCCGAGCACCTGTGCCTGCTCGCCGTCGGCGGCTACGGCCGCGCGGTGCTGGCGCCCTTCTCGGACCTCGACCTGCTGTTCCTGCGCCCTTGGAAGCCGACGCCGCGCAGCGAGCAGGTCACTGAATTCATGCTCTACGTCCTGTGGGACCTGGGCGTGAAGGTCGGCGCCGCCTCGCGCTCGGTGGAGGAGAGCCTCGCCCTGGCGAAGCGGGACATGACCGTCCGGACCGCCCTGCTGGAGGCCCGTCCCCTCGCCGGGGACCTCGCCCTCGCCGAGGCCTTCATCGACCGGTTCCGGGCCCTGGTGCGGAAGGCGGACCCGCGGCCGTTCATCGCGGCCAAGCTCGAGGAGCGCGACGTGCGGCACCGGAAGGCCGGCGCGGTGCGCTACCGGGTGGAGCCCAACGTCAAGGACGGCAAGGGCGGCCTGCGCGACCTCAACACCCTGTTCTGGATCGCCCGCTCGCTGGCGCCCGACAGCCCGCTCGGCGCGCGGGTGATGGACGACCTCCTGACCGCCCGCGAACGCCGCACCTTCGAGGAGTCGTTCGACTTCCTGTGGCGCACCCGCGCCCACCTGCATCTCGTCGCCGGCCGCGCCGAGGAGAAGCTGACCTTCGACCTGCAGCCCGAGGTGGCGCGGCGCATGGGCTGGCGCGGGCGCGGCGACGAGCCGGCGGTGGAGCGCTTCATGCGCCGCTATTTCATCGTCGCGCGGGACGTCGGCGCCCTGACCCGGGCCATGTCGGCCAAGCTGGAGGCCCGGGAGCAGAAGAAGGCGCTCAGCCTGTCGCGGCTGATCCGGGGGCGCCGCCGCAAGCTGGGAGTCGAGGGCTTCGTCCGCGTCGCCGGGCGGCTGTCGGTGACCGGGCCGCAGGTGTTCACGGAGGACCCGGTCAAGCTCCTCGCCCTGTTCCGCAGCGCCGACGAACACGACCTCGACCTGCACCCGGACGCCTTTTCGGCGGTGACCCGGTCGCTGTCGCTGGTGACGCCGTCCCTGCGCCGCGACCCGGAGGCGGCGCGCACCTTCCTCGACATCCTCGCCCACGGCCAGCGCCCCTACCGCACCCTGACGCTGATGAACGAGACGGGTCTCCTCGGCCGCTTTTTGCCCGAGTGGGGGCGGATCGTCGGCCAGACCCAGTTCAACATGTACCACGCCTACACGGTGGACGAGCACACCCTGCAGGCCATCGGCATCATCAACGACATCCAGCGCGGCAAGCTGACGGCCGAGCACCCGACCGCATCGGAGATCGTCCACCGCATCGACGACTTCGAGGCCCTGATGCTGGCCATGCTGCTGCACGACGTCGGCAAGGGCGGCGACCGCGGCCAGCTGGAGGACGGGGCCATCGCCGCCCGCCGGGCCTGCGACCGGCTGGGGCTGGATCCGCGGCGGACGGAGTTCGTGGTCTGGCTGGTGCGGCATCACCTCGCCCTCTCCGACTACGCCCAGAAGCGCGACGTGTCCGACCCGGCCACCATCCGCGCCTTCGCCGCCCTCGTCGGCGACCGGGAGCGCCTGCGCACCCTGCTGATCCTGACCGTCGCCGACATCCGCGCCGTCGGGCCGGGGGTGTGGAACGGCTGGAAGGGGCGGCTGATGCGCGACCTCTACCTGGCCACCGAGGCCGTGTTCCGCGGCGAGGCCGTGCGCCGCGACGATCCGCTGGCCGAATACCCGGCCCTCGTCGAGCGGGCCCGCGCCGCCGGCGCCGCCGCCGAACTCGTGGAGGCGCGCGATCCGGAGGAGGGGCCGGAGGCGCATCCGGCCGCCCGGGTGGCGGTCGCCGCCCGCGACCGGCCGGGCCTGTTCGCCGACCTCGCCGCCGCCATCGCCGCGGCGGGCGCGGACGTCGTGGGGGCCCGGGTGGCGACGGCGGCCGACGGGACGGCGCTGGACGTCTTCGAGCTGCAGGACGGCGCCGGCGCCCCCTACGGCCGGGCCGAGCCGCGCCGGCTGTCCCGGCTGATCGCCCGGCTGGAGGCGGCCGCCCGCGGCGAGATCGCGCCGCAGCCCCCGGCCGACCGGCCCAGCGTCCGGCGCGCCACGTTCGACGTCCGGCCGGTCGCCCTGGTCGATCTCGACGAGTCCCCCGACGCGGCCGTCATCGAGGCCTCCGGGGCCGACCGCCCCGGCCTGCTGGCCGACGTGGCCCGGGTGCTGGCGCGGCACGGGCTGTCGATCCGGTCGGCGCACATCGCGGGCTTTGGCGAGCGGGCCGTGGACAGCTTCTACGTCACCGACGCCGGCGGTCGGAAGCCGCGGCCGGGGCCGGCGCTGGAGCGGCTGCGGGCGGATCTGGAGCGGGTGCTGGACCGCCCCGAGCCGCCGGTGGCGCCGGTCTCCGCCCCGGTTCGCGCCAGCCAGCGGGACGTCACCGAATTCGCCCGCCGCCGCCCGGCCCGGCCCGTATCGCCGACGGCGGAAGCAGGCTAAGCCTCGTCCGTCCTCCCCGCCTTTCGAGTTCCGGATGAGCCTGGCCCGCAACACCCTGGTGCAGTCGTCGCTGACGCTCGGCAGCCGCCTGCTCGGCTTCGCCCGCGACATGGCGCTGGCGGCGCGCTTCGGCCAGGGGCCGATGATGGACGCCTTCACCACGGCGTTGATGCTGCCCAACATGTTCCGCCGGCTGTTCGCCGAGGGCGCTTTCGCCCAGGCCTTCGTGCCGGTCTACGGCGGCGTTCGGGCGCGGGACGGCGAGCCGGCGGCGGCGGTCACCGCCTCGGAGGCCCTGTCCTTCATGCTCGCGGTGGTGGCCGGCTTCACCATCCTGCTGCAGGTGCTGATGCCGTGGATCATGCCGTGGCTGCTGTCGACCTACCGCGACGACCCGGCGGTGCTGCGGGTGGCGGTGACGGCCACCCAGCTGGCCATGCCCTACCTCGCCTGCATGACCATCGCCTCCCTGCTGTCAGGGGTGCTGAACACCGCCGGCCGCTTCGCCCTGTCGGCGGCGGTGCCGATCTTCCTGAACCTGTGCACCCTCGCGCCGCTGCTGGCCTCCTGGGTCATCCCCGCCAGCCAGCCGACGGTGCTGCTGTGGGTGACCGCGGCGGTGACGGCGTCAGGCGTCATCCAGGCGGGCCTGCTGTGGCGCGGGGTGCGCCGGCTGGGCGTGCGGCTGAACCTGTCCTGGCCCCGGCTGACGCCCAGCGTGCGCCGCACCCTGGCCCTCGCCGTCCCCGGGGCGCTGGCGGGCGGCGCCATGCAGATCAACTCGGTGGTGAGCCAGGTGCTGGCCGGCTCGGACGAGGGCGCGCGCTCGGTGCTCTACAACGCCGACCGCCTGTACCAGCTGCCGCTCGGCCTGATCGGCGTCGCCATCGGGCTGGCGCTGGTGCCGCGGCTGACGCGGGCCTTCGTCGCCGGCGACCACGACGGCGGCCGCCGCACCCTCGACGACGGCGTCTCCCTCGCCATGGTCTTCACCCTGCCGGCCGCCGTGGCCCTGTTCGCCATCCCCTTCTTCCTGATCGACGCGACGGTGACGCGCGGCGCCTTCACCTCGGCCGATGCGGCCCGCACCGCCGACGTGCTGCGCCAGTTCGCCTGGGGCGTGCCCGCCTTCGTGCTGGCCAAGGTGCTCACCCCGCCCTTCTTCGCCCGCGAGGACACCCGGCGGCCGATGGTCTATGCGGTGACGGCGGTGATCTTCACCGTCATCGTCGGCACGGGCCTGTTCTTCTGGATTTCGCGCAGCGGCGGCGACGGGGTGATCGGCCTCGCGATCGCCACCAGCCTGTCGGCCTGGCTGAACGTGGCCCTGCTCGGCGGCACCCTCGTGCGCGAGCACGTCTGGGCCCCCTCGCCGGCCTTCCTGGGGCGAATGGCGCGGGTGCTGGCGGCCAGCGCCGCCATGGCGGTGGTCCTGATCGCCGCCGGGGTGGGCTACGAGACCCTCAGCCGGCTGCTGCTGGCCAAGGAGGTCGCCGTGCTGGCGGTCTGCGCCGTCGGCGGCGCCGTCTATGGCGCGGCCCTGCTCCTGTTCCGCGCCGTGTCGATCCGCGAGCTGAAGGGGGTCCTCCGGCGCGAGCCGGGGGGAGCCCCGCCCTCCGGTCTGGACTGACGGCCGGGGCCGCGATAAGCGGGCGCCATGACGCTTTCGGGACAGATGCCCGCCGGTCGGCGATGGCGCGGCTGATCCGCTGCAACCCCCCTGGCGCGCCCGCGCGCGCCTGACCCTGCCCTCCTCCCGAGTTCACGACCCATGACCGACCAGACCCCGGCCCCCTCCGTTCCGGCCTATGGGGGCCCCCGCCGCATCCTGTCCGGCATCCAGGCCTCCGGCGCCCTGCACCTGGGCAACTATCTCGGCGCCCTGAAGCGCTTCACCCAGCTGCAGGACCAGGGCGCGCCCTGCTTCCTCTTCGTCGCCGACCTGCACGCCATCACCGTGTGGCAGGACCCGGCCCTGCTGACCGCCCAGACGCGCGAGATCGCCGCCGCCTATCTGGCCTCCGGCCTCGACCCGGCGAAGTCGGTGATCTTCCCGCAGTCGGCCGTGCGGGCCCATTCGGAGCTGGCGTGGATCTTCAACTGCGTCGCCCGCCTCGGCTGGCTGGACCGGATGACCCAGTTCAAGGAGAAGTCCGGCAAGCACAAGGAGCGCTCCTCGGTCGGCCTCTACACCTATCCGGTGCTGCAGGCGGCGGACATCCTGCTCTACAAGGCCACCGAGGTGCCGACCGGCGAGGACCAGAAGCAGCACCTCGAGCTGACCCGCGACATCGCCGCCAAGTTCAACAACGACTTCGGCGTCCCCGGCTTCTTCCCCCTGCCCGAGCCCCTCACCCAGGGGCCGGCCCCGCGGGTGATGAGCCTGCGCGACGGCGCGGCCAAGATGTCCAAGTCCGACCCCTCGGACCAGTCGCGCATCAACCTGACCGACGACGCCGACGCCATCGTCGCCAAGATCCGCAAGGCCCGCACCGACCCGGAGGTCCTGCCCGAGACGCTCGAGGGGCTGGAGACCCGCGCCGAGGCGAAGAACCTGGTGACCATCTACGCCGCCCTCGCCGACATCAGCCGCGAGCAGGTGCTGGCGCAGTTCGCCGGCCAGGGCTTCGGCCAGTTCAAGCCGGCGCTGGCGGAGCTGGCGGTGTCGGCCCTGGCCCCGGTCTCGGCCGAGATGCGCCGGCTGATGGCCGAGCCGGCCGAGGTCGACCGGGTGCTGAAGGACGGGGCCGAACGCGCCGCCGCCATCGCCGACCCGGTGGTCGACGAGGTGAAGAAGATCGTCGGCTTCTGGCGCGCCTGATCGCGACTTCCGGACCCTGCGTCGACGGAGGGGTGGCGTCGCCGGCGCCAGGCGCTAGAGCGAAGCCATGCACGCGACCCACCCCCTCGACCGTCCGGCCCTCAGCGCCCTGACGACGCGGCAGGCCCGTCTCGCCCTCGCGGACGGCCCGGCCGTCCGTTTCGACCCGGCGTATGCCCTGTTCGCAGCCGTGCAGGGCGAGACCCCCGACTGGGGCGCGCTCCGGCGGCTGGCGCGGGCCACCGGGCCGGTCGCCCTGTTCGAGGCGGCCGCGCCGGAGCCGCCCGGACTGGCGCCGGTCGACCACATCCCCTGCCTGCAGATGGTCTGCGATGGCCTCGCCGCGGGCGGATGCGAGGTCGCGTTCGAGGACCTGACCGACGCCGACGGGGCCGAGATGCTGGCGCTGGCCACCCTGACCCGCCCCGGCCCCTTCCTGGAGAAGACGCATCGGCTCGGCGCCTTCGTGGGCGTGCGGCGCGAGGGCCGGCTGGTGGCCATGGCGGGGGAGCGGCTCAGCCTTCCCGGCCACACCGAGGTCAGCGGCGTCTGCACCCACCCGGACTTCCGCGGCCAGGGCCTGGCCGGGGCGCTGATGCGGATCGTGACGGCCCGGATCCTCGGGCGCGGCGACATCGCCTTCCTCCACGCCCGCGCCGCCCACGCCGAAACCATCGCCTTCTACGAAACCCTGGGCTTCCGGCCGCGGGCGCGGATCGACTACCGCGTGCTGGCCGCCGCCTAGGCGATCCGGTCGAGGCGGGCGACGAAGAAGCCGTCCAGCCCGCCCTTCTCCGCCCACATCGAGGGCAGGATGCGCAGCCAGCCCTCGGGCGTGCGCGATTCCGCCGGGGCGCCGAGCGCGGCCGGATCGGCCGGGGCGGTGCGGAAGGCGGGATTGCGGCGCAGGAAGGCGATGATCTGGGTCTCGCCCTCCTCGCGCTCCAGCGAACAGACGCAGTAGACCAGCCGGCCGCCCGGCTTCACCCGTTCAGCCGCGGCGTCGAGCAGCCGGTGCTGCACGTCGGCCAGCTTGGCCACGTCGGCGGGGCGGGTGGCGCGCAGCACCTCGGGGTTGCGCCGGAAGGTGCCGGTGGCGGTGCACGGCGCGTCGAGCAGGACGGCGTCGAAGACGCGCGGGTCGTCCCATTCTTCGGCCGGGGAAACCACGATCTCCGCCGCCAGACCGGTGCGTTCGAGGTTCTGGCGCAGGCGGTTGAGGCGCTTGTCGGAACGGTCCAGGGCGACGACCGACGCGCCGGCGGCGGCCAGCTGCAGGGTCTTGCCGCCGGGGGCGGCGCACAGGTCGGCCACGGTCTCGCCCGGCTGCGGGTCCAGCAGGCGCACCGGAACCGCCGCGGCGGCGTCCTGGACCCACCAGCCGCCCTCCGCGAAGCCCGGCCAGCCGGCGATGTCGCCGCGCCGGCCGGTGCGCACCGTCCCTCCGGGCAGCACCTCGCCGTCGACGGCGTCCGCCACGGCCGCCGGGTCGACCCCCGGCTTGAGGCTCAGGTCGGTCGGCGGCTCCTCGCGGGCGGCCAGCGCGAGGCCGGCCAGCGCCGCCTCGCCCCAGGTCGCGCGCCAACGGGCGGCGATCCAGTCGGGCAGGTTCGATTCCGCCGTGGTCAGCCCCGGCCCGTCGCGGCCGACGCCACGCAGCACGGCGTTGACGAGGTTCTTGTAGGGCCGGGTCTTCGGGTCCCGTTCGGCCAGTTTGACCGCGGTCGACACGGCGGCGAAGGCCGGAGTCTCCAGCACCAGGGTCTGGGCCAGGGCCACGCGCAGGATGGTGCGCACGGCGGCGGGCGGCGCCTTCTGCAGGCGGCGGTCGAGGATCTGGTCGATCTCGCCGAGCCGCCGCAGCGCGGCCATGGCCACCGCCCGGGCGAAGGCGCGGTCGGGCGCTGGCAGGCCGGCCACCTCGCGGAAGGACAGGGCGGCGTCGAGCCCGCCGCGGCCGTCCAGCGCCGCCTCGAGCAGCACGCCGGCGGCGAGCCGTGCCTCGACGCCGATGTCGGCCGCCTCGTCGCGCGGCGCGTCCGGGGCGGACGGGCGGGGGCCGCGCGCCTGCTCGGCGACGCGGCGGCCGCGGGCGGCGGAATTGCGTCCCTCGGTCGCCGGCCCTCGACCCCTGTTCCCGGCCATCAGACCGAGACCTGCGTGCCGAGCTCGACCACGCGTCCGGGCGGGATGCGGAAGAAGTCCGTCGGATTGGCGGCGTTGCGCATCAGGAAGATGAAGATGCGGTCCTGCCACAGGGGCATGCCCGCCGCCGCCGAGGCCACCACCGACCGCCGCCCGAGGAAGAAGCTGGTCGACATGATGTCGAACTTCAGCCCCTGCTTGCGGCACAGGCCCAGGGCCTTCGGCACGTTCGGCTGCTCCATGAAGCCGTAGGACAGGGTCAGCTTCTTGAAGTCCTCGGAGATCGGCTCGATGGCGATGCGTTCGCTCTCGGGCACCCGCGGCCGGTCCGTCGTGCGCACCGTCAGGATTACGTTCTTCTCGTGCAGCACCTTGTTGTGCTTGAGATTGTGCATCAGGGCGACCGGCGCGACGTCGGGGTCCGAGGTCAGGAAGATGGCCGTGCCGGGGGCCCGGTGCGGCGGCCGCGCCCGCAGCATCTCGATCAGGTCGGTCAGCGGCAGGCTGTCCTTGCGGGTCTTGTCGGTCAGGATCTGGGTGCCGCGCACCCAGGTCCACATCAGCAGCAGCAGGGACACGCCCAGCACCAGCGGGAACCACGCCCCCTGCGGGATCTTGAGCAGGTTCGAGGTCAGGAACACCAGGTCCAGCGCCACCAGCGGCGCGATGACCGCCAGCGACAGCGCCGCCGACCACTTCCACAGCTTCCGCACCACGAACCAGGCCAGCAGGCTGTCGACGAACATCGAGCCGGTCACCGCGATGCCGTAGGCCGCGGCGAGGTTGGAGGAGGTCTGGAACAGCACCAGCACGAAGATCACCCCGACCATCAGCATCATGTTGACCGCGGGCACGAAGATCTGCCCGGCCACGGTCTCGGAGGTGTTGAGGATGCTGATCCGCGGCAGCAGCCCCAGCTGCACCGCCTGCTGCGTCACCGAGAAGGCGCCGGTGATCACCGCCTGGCTGGCGATGATGGCGGCGATGGTGGCGATGATGAACACCGGCCAGTAGGCCATCTCCGGCACCATCATCCAGAACGGGTTCTCGGCCGCGGTTCGGTCGGACAGCACCAGGGCCCCCTGGCCGAGGTAGTTCAGCGTCAGGCACGGCAGGACGAAGTACAGCCAGCCCTGCCGGATCGGCGCCTTTCCGAAGTGCCCCATGTCCGCATACAGGGCCTCGGCCCCGGTGACGGCGAGGAAGACGCTGCCGAGAATGATGAAGCCGAGGAAGCCGTTGTCGACCAGGAACAGCACCCCGTAGTGCGGCGACAGGGCGCGCAGGATCGACACGTCGTCGAAGATGTGGATCAGGCCCAGCGCCCCCAGCACCAGGAACCAGATGGTGGTCAGGGGTCCGAACCACTTGGCGACGCTGGCCGTGCCGCGCGACTGGATCATGAACAGGAAGACGAGGATGCCGACCGCGAGCGGCAGGACGAAGCCGTCGACCCGCCCGGCCATGCCCGGCGCGTCCTTCAGCCCCTCGACGGCCCCCAGCACCGACACCGCCGGGGTGATGATGCCGTCGCCGTAGAACAGGGCCGCGCCGCAGACGCCGAGCAGGAAGATCAGCCCGCTGCGCCGGCCGACCGCGTGCTGCGCCAGGGCCATCAGCGACAGGGTGCCGCCCTCGCCCTTGTTGTCCGCCCGCATCAGGAAGACGACGTACTTGAGGGTGACCACGAGGATCAGCGCCCAGAACATCAGCGAGACGACGCCGAGCACCGCCAGCTCCGCCTGGCCGCCCGAGCGGCTGTGCGCCAGCGCTTCGCGCATGGCGTAGAACGGGCTGGTGCCGATGTCGCCGAACACGACGCCGATGGCGCCGACGATCAGACCGACCTTGCCCGCGCCCGGACCGTGGCCGCCGCCGTGCGACGCGCCGGAAGCGGCCTTCGGGTCGGAGGTTGCGGTGCTGCTGCCGGCGAGGGCGGACGTGGCGTCCGCGTCCTGGGGAGAAACCCCGGCCATGAACTTCCTCCGGGGCGTCCGCACCCGCGGTCCCCACCAAACGAGCGGCGAGCCTTTAGGCCCTTTCATCGGCCGGTTCAATCGCGCTGCACCTGCGAAGGCCGCCGTGGTTTGAGAAACCCGCGGCGCGTGCTTATCTTGGATCTGGAACCCGCCATGTCAGACAGCCAGAGATTTCCCGTCGCCGCCCACGCCCTGGCCTATCTGGCCCACAAGGGCGCCTATTCGCCGGCCGAGGCCGCGGCGAGCGCGGTGCTGGCCGCCTCGGTGCCGACGAACCCCGTGGTCGTGCGCCGGGTCACCGCCATGCTGGCCCGCGCGGGCCTGATCGCCACCCGCCCCGGCGCCGCCGGCGGCGCCTGGCTGCTGCGGCGGCCCGAGGAGATCGGGCTGGACGAGGTGCTCAAGGCCGTCAACGGCTGCGCCCACCTCGGCTCCCCCCCGGCGGGGGCCAAGGGCTGTCCGGTCAGCGAGCACATTCCGCGCCAGGTGGCCAAGGCCCTCACCGCCGCCGACCAGGCCGCCTCGGCCGCCCTCGCGAAGATCACCATCGCCGACCTGCTGGCCGAGAACCCGCCGTCGCTGGCCGCCTTCGCGCCGCACGCCGCCTGTCCGGTCGCGGCCTGAGGGCGGAGGCTTGAGGGCCGGCGCCCGCCCTGTCGCCCTCGTCACCGGCGCCTCCGCCGGCATCGGCGCGGCCCTGGCGCGGGTCTACGCCGCCCACGGCTGGGACCTGATCCTGACCGCGCGTCGCGCGCCGCCCCTGCGCGCCCTGGCGGCGGAGCTGGCCGGCCTCGGCGCGACCGCCAGCGTTCTGCCGGAGGACCTCGCCGGGCCGGACGCGCCGCTGCGGCTGGCGGCGCGGATCGAGGCCCTCGGCCTGGGCGTCGACGGCTTGGTCAACAACGCCGGCTTCAGCCGCACCGCCGGCTTCCTGCGCACCGATCCGGCCGAACACGCCGCCATGATCCGGGTCATGCTGTCCGCCCCGGTCGAGCTGTCGCGCCGGTTCGCGCCCGGGATGGCGGAGCGGGGCTTCGGCCGCATCCTCAACGTCGCCTCGCTCGCCGGCCAGATGCCGGCCACCGGCGGGGACACCCTGTACGGGCCGATCAAGAGCTTCCTGATCAAGGCCTCCCAGGGACTGCACCTCGAGCTGGCCGGGACCGGCGTGCACGTCACCGCCCTCTGCCCCGGCTACACCCTGACCGAGTTCCACGACGTCAACGGCACGCGGGAGGAGGTCTCGTCGGCCTATCCGCGCTGGATGTGGCAGACCGCGGCGCATGTGGCGGAGGTCGGCTACCGCGCCTGCGAGGCGAACCGGCCGAAGGTCACGCCCGGGCTGATGAACAATGTGCTGGCCGGCCTTGGCAAGCACCTGCCCGACGCGCTGGCCCTGCGCATGGTCGGCGGCCACGCGCGACGGCTGAAGCGGATCTGAAAACAAGAAAGGCCCGGCGCGAACCGGGCCTTCTTCGTGTTTCCGACTGGAGCGGGCGAGGCGATTCGAACGCCCGACCCTCACCTTGGCAAGGTGATGCTCTACCCCTGAGCTACGCCCGCGCTTCAGTCGAGGGCGGGCGTATAGCGGACCCGCCAAGGCCCCCGCAAGCCCCCTTCGGAGAATTTAGCGCGGCGCGAGGCGGATGGCCCCGTCGAGCCGGATGCATTCGCCGTTGATGTAGACGTTGCGGGCCAGCTCCAGCACCAGCGAGGCGTAGTCGGCGGGCGTGCCCAGCCGGCTGGGGAAGGGGATCATCGCCGCCAGGGCGTCCTGGATCTTCTGGTCCATGCCGGCCATCATCGGCGTCCACATGATGCCCGGCAGGATGGTGTTGCAGCGCACCCCCTCCTGGGCGAGGTCGCGGGCGACGGGCAGGGTCATGGCGTAGACGCCGCCCTTGGAGGCCGAATAGGCGGCCTGGCCGATCTGGCCGTCCTGGGCCGCCACCGAGGCGGTGTTGACGATCAGGCCGCGCTCGCCGTCCTCCATCCGGTCCAGCGTCACCATGCCGGCGGCGGACTGCGACAGCACGCGGAAGGTGCCGAACAGGTTGACCCGCACCGTGCGCTCGAACTGGGCCATGTCGTGGGCCTTGATCTCGCCGGTGTCCTTCTTCCGCGAGACGGTCTTCATGCCGGTGGCGATGCCGGCGCAGTTGACGGTCAGCCGCTCCTGGCCGTGGGCGGCGCGGGCCTTTTCGAAGCCGGCGGCGACCGAGGCGTCGTCGGTGACGTCGACCTTGCAGAACACCCCGCCGATCTCGGCGGCGATGCGCTCGCCGGCCTCCTCGTTGAGGTCGAACAGGGCGACCTTCACCCCCTGCGCCGCCAGCGCCCGGGCCGTGCCCTCGCCGAGGCCCGAGGCCCCGCCCGTCACCACCGCCGCGATCGACCCGTCGAGTTTCATGGCCTCAGCCCCTATGTTGTCAGAACCTTGAGAGTGCCGCGGGGTTTAGCCGCCATGACCGCCAAATCCAAACCCGCCTCGCCGCAGGACGCGCTGGACCCGTCGCGCGCCCTCGTGCCGTCGGTGCAGAAGGTCAACGAGATGCGGGTCAACCGCGGCTTCTGGCCCAAGGTGCGGCGCACCGCCGCACGCCTCCCCTTCGCCGACCAGCTGCTGTCGGTGTGGTTCGCCGCCCGTGATCCGCAGACGCCGACGACGGCCAAGGGGATCATGCTCGGGGCCCTGGCCTATTTCGTCCTGCCCACCGACGCCATTCCGGACGTCTTCGCCGGCATCGGCTTCACCGACGACGCGGCGGTGATCGCCGCCCTGCTGGCGACCCTCGGCGCCCATGTGAAGCGCCGCCATCGCGACCAGGCCGAGGCGGCGCTGGAGCGGCTGAAGGGCGACGGCGACGGGCCCGTCAGTCAACGGTGACCACGACCTTGCCGAGGGCGTTGCGCTCGCCCAGCGCCCGGATCGCCTCCCCCGCCTGCGCCAGCGGCCAGGTCGCGCTGATGCGCGGCCGGATCCGGCCCTCGCCCCACAGGCGGAACAGGTCGGCCATGTTGGCGGCGTGGCCGGCGGGGTCGCGCATCACCGCCGCGCCCCAGAAGACGCCGACGATCGACGTCGACTTCAGCAGGGTCAGGTTCAGCGGCGGCGCCGGAATGCCGGCCGGGAAGCCGACCACCAGGTAGCGCCCGTCCCAGTTCATGGCCCGCAGCGCCGGCTCGCAGTAGTCGCCGCCGACGGCGTCGTAGACCACGTCCGCGCCCTCGCCGCCCAGCACCCGCTTCAGGTCGGCCGACAGCGCCTTCTGCTGGTCCCGGTCCAGCGGCCCGCGCGGATAGATCACGCAGTCGTCGGCCCCGGCCTCGCGGGCGAAGGCGGCCTTCGTCTCGCTCGACACCCCGGCCACGACCCGGGCGCCCATGGCCTTGCCCAGCTCCACGGCGGCGATGCCGACGCCGCCGGCGGCGCCCAGCACCAGCAGGGTCTCGCCGGCCTTGAGCCGCGCCCGGTCCTTCAGGGCGTAGTAGCTGGTGCCGTAGGTCATGGTCAGGGCCGCGGCGGTCGGGAAGTCCATCCCGTCCGGAATTTTCATCAGCCGGCCGGCGTCGATCGCCAGCTTCTCGACCATGCCGCCCCAGCCGGGGACGGCGATGACCCGGTCGCCGACGGCGACGCCCCGGGCGTCCTCGCCCAGCGCCTCGACCACGCCCGCCAGCTCGCCGCCCGGCGAGAAGGGCCGCGGCGGCCGGAACTGGTAGCGGTCCTCGATGATCAGGGTGTCGGGGAAGTTCACCCCCACCGCCTTCACCGCCACCAGCGCCTCGCCGCGGCCGGGCGCCGGATCGGCGACCGTCTCCAGCGTCAGGGTCTCGGGACCGCCGGGGGCGGTGGACAGGATGGCGCGCATGAAAAAATCTCCGGCGACGCCCCGTGGCGCCCTTCGCGCCGGAACGCTAAGCAGCGCCCCGGCCTTTGCAAGGGCTTGAGGAGATCCCGCCGCATGACCGCTCTCATCCTCCACGGCGGCGCCGGCGCCCGGCGCGGCGTCAACTACGACCGCGAGGTCGTGCACATGCGCGAGGTGGTGGAGGCGATGAAGGCGCGGCTGGACGCCGGCGCCCCGGCCCTCGACGTGGCGGTCGAGGCGGTGGTCCGGCTCGAGGACTCCGGCCTGTATGTCGCCGGGCGCGGCGCCTCGCCGAACCTGGCCGGCGCCTACGAGCTGGACGCCAGCCTGATGGACGGCCCGACCCGGCGGGCCGGCGCGGTGGCGGCGCTGCAGGGCTTCCGCAACCCGATCCGGGCGGCGCGGGCGGTGATGGACCGCACCCCGCACGTGCTGCTGGCCGGCGAGGGCGCGGCCCTGTTCGCGGCCGAGCAGGGGCTGGAGCCGATCGGCGACGAGCCGGCCTGGTTCACCCACGCCGGCCAGGGCGACGACAACCATCCGCCGAAGGGCCTCAGCCACGGGACCGTCGGCTGCTGCGTGCTGGACCGCGACGGCCGGCTGGCGGCGGCGACCTCCACCGCCGGGGTGTTCGGCAAGGCGCCCGGGCGGGTCGGCGACACGCCGATCCCCGGGGCCGGCTCCTGGGCCGACGCGCGCGTCGCCGTCTCGGCCACCGGCGTCGGCGAGTACTTCATCCGCGCCGCCGCCTGCGTGCAGACGGCCTGGCGCGTCGCCGCCGGGCAGTCGCTGGCCGAGGCCGCCCGGGCGACCATCGACGACGTCGGCTCGCTGGGCGGCGACGGGGGCCTGATCGCCCTCGACCGCGACGGCAATCTCGCCCAGCCCTACAACAGCGAGGGCATGAAGCGGGCCTGGCTGACCCCCGCCGGCGAGATCGGCGTGGAGGTGTTCGGCCGCTGAGGCGGGCCCGGTTCGGGACTCTGCGAGGGGTGTCCCGAGTCCCGGGAGTCCCGAATGGCCATGCCTTCCTCTCCCCCGGGGCGGCCGGCCCTGTCCCGGGCCGATCGCACAGTGACGGAGCCGCGCGCCGGATTCGGTCGTCCGACCCGGCGCATTGCGGAGATTTAATCTGCAGGCGAACGGCGTTCATTCGCGGTTCACCGCGCCGGGCGCCTAAGCGTCGCAGGAACCGGAGGGCCTCCATGAAATCGTCTGCCGTCGCCGTCGCCGCCCTGCTCGCCACGGCCGCCTGTGCTCCCGTCGTCCAGGGCGGGCCGCCCATGGATCTGCCGCCGGGGCTGCAGGAGACGGCGCAGGTCGGGACGATCTTCGTCTCCACCGGCTGGCTGAACGCCGGGGAGGACTTCAGCGACACCTTCTCGGAGGAGGTGCACGAGGAGCTGTCGCGCTGCATGTGGGGCACGGCCCCGATCGACGTGCGCATCCACGTCGACCGGCTGGAGCGCGCCGGCCGTCTCGAGACGCTGGCCACCGGGCGCGGCATGCATGTGCTGGAAGGCACGGCCGAGTTCGTCGACCCGCGGCGCGGCGTGGTGGTCGGCCGCTTCCCTATCTCGGTCGCGACCACCGCCGGCGGCCGCCTCGCCGGCCTCGTCGGCGACCGCCAGATGATGGCCTCGGAGGAGTTCGGCCGCTCCCTGTGCGAGCAGGCCTTCGGCCGCAACCCCCGCGACCGCGGCCCGCACAACGCCACCCGCGGGTGACGATGACCGCGCGCCTGTTCGCCCTCGCAGCCGTCCTCTCCGGGAGCGGGCTGACCGCCTGCGCCGCCGACTTCTGGGACATGGACCCGCCGACGGAGATCGCCCTCGACCGGGCCCTGGCCGGGGACCTGTTCATCGAGGCGGTGGAGGTGCGCAGCGCCTTCTACAACCCGCCGGACGCCTTCTCCGCCGCCTTCATCCCCGCCTTCCGCAGGGGCGCGGCGGCCTGCTTCCACGGCCGGCGTCCGGTGAAGGCGATCGTCTTCATCCACGAGCTCGACCGGCAGGGGAGTCTGCTCGCCGACGACGGCCGCGTGCGCCTGCCCGGCTCCGTCGACCTGCACGACGCCCGCGGCCGGGTCATCGCCCGCTACCCGGTCCGCGCCGACCTGCCCGCGACCGGGAACGACCTGACCAGCCGCCGCACGGCGGCGGCGCAGGCGTTCGGGGAAGGGCTGTGCGAGCGAATCGAGGCGGAGCCGTAAGCGCGCGCGTCGCGAGCCGGCCTGCCCGGGAGCGAGGCCGGCGGCGGGCAGGCGCCGCTTCCGACCCGTTGCAGACGGTCGACGCCGCTGCCAAGCTTGTTGGATGCAGCTCACGGTTCTTCTCGTTTCCATGGCCCTGCTTGCCACCCAGCCGCCTGCGGCGTCCGCGGCTGAAGCAGAGCCGAAGACATGCCTCGACCTCAGGAAGGCGGGCGGCCAGGCGACGCTGTCGGGCGTCCTCACCGTTCAGCTGTTCGCCGGTCCACCGAACTACGAGAGCATCGCGGGAGGCGATGCCGAGGAGCGGGCGTTCATTCTTGAACTCCCGAGGCGGCTGTGCGCGACCGATGGCGAGTTCATCTCTCCGACGACGTCCTTTGACCGGGTCCAGGTCAGCGCGTCCGACGAAGCGGTCCTCGGCGTTCTGAGAGCCGCCGTGGGAAGCACCGTCACCGTCCGGGGCGAAGCCTTCGGAGCTCACACCGGTCACCATCACGCGCCGCTTGTGCTGATGGCCACTCAAGCGACTGCTGCGAGCGAAGTCCGCTAGTCGCCCACTGCGGCCTCCCGAACCGTCCGTCGTCGCAACGGGCGTCCCCGACGAAAAGGGCCGGCGGATCGCTCCGCCGGCCCTTCGCATCGTTGCGCCGCCGCCGTCAGCCGGCGACGCCGCCGGTGACCGGCTCCGCCGGCGCGCCGTCGCCGCGCGCCAGATTGCGCAGCACATAGGGCATGACGCCGCCGGCCTTGAAGTAGTCCAGCTCGGTCTGGTTATCGATGCGGCAGCGGACCGGGAAGCGGGCCATCTTGCCGTCCGACGGGCGGAACAGCTCGACCCACAGGTCCTGCCGCGGGCGCAGCTTGCCGATGTTGACGTCGGACAGGCCGCGGATGGTGACGATCTCCTCGCCGGTCAGGTTCAGCTTCTGCCAGCCCTCCTGCTTGAACTGCAGCGGGACCACGCCCATGCCGACCAGGTTCGAGCGGTGGATGCGCTCGTAGCTCTCGGCGATGACGGCGCGGACGCCCAGCAGGCGGGTGCCCTTGGCCGCCCAGTCGCGCGACGAGCCGGTGCCGTATTCCTTGCCGGCGAAGACGACCAGCGGCCGGCCTTCCGACTGGTAGCGCATGGCCGCGTCGTAGATCGGCATCACCTCGCCCGACGGGAAGTGCTTCGTCACCCCGCCCTCGATCTCCGGGGTGATCCGGTTGCGGATGCGGATGTTGGCGAAGGTGCCGCGCATCATGACTTCATGGTTGCCGCGGCGCGCGCCGTAGCTGTTGAAGTCCAGGGCGTCGACGCCGTGCTCCGTCAGATAGGCGCCGGCCGGCGAGGTCTTCTTGATCGAACCGGCCGGGGAGATGTGGTCGGTGGTGATCGAGTCGCCGAAGATGGCCAGCACGCGGGCCTCGACGATGTCCTTCACCGGCGCCGGCTCCATGGTCAGGCCGTCGAAGTAGGGCGGGTTCTGGACGTAGGTGGAGCTGTCGTCCCAGGCGTAGGTCTGGCCGCCGGTCACCTGGATGGCCTGCCAGTGGCGGTCGCCCTTGAACACGTCGGCGTAGCGCCGGGCGAACATCTTCGAGGTCACCGACTTCTTCTGGATGGCCGCGATCTCGGCCGCGGTCGGCCAGATGTCCTTCAGGAAGACGTCCTTGCCCTTCTTGTCCTGGCCGAGGGGCTGGGTGGTGATGTCGATGCGCATCGAGCCGGCGAGGGCGTAGGCGACGACCAGCGGCGGCGAGGCCAGGTAGTTGGCCTGCACGTCGGGGTTCACCCGGCCCTCGAAGTTGCGGTTGCCCGACAGCACGCTGGTGGCGACCAGGCCGTTGTCGTTGATGGTCTTCGAGATGCCGGCGTCCAGCGGGCCCGAGTTGCCGATGCAGGTGGTGCAGCCGTAGCCGACGAGGTTGAAGCCGAGGGCGTCGAGATCCTTCTGCAGGCCGGCGTCGGTCAGATAGTCGGTCACCACCTGGGAGCCCGGCGCCAGCGAGGTCTTGACCCAGGGCTTGGGCTTCAGGCCCAGGGCGTTGGCCTTGCGCGCCACCAGGCCGGCGGCGATCAGCACCGACGGGTTGGAGGTGTTGGTGCAGGAGGTGATGGCGGCGATGACCACGTCGCCGTCGCCGAGGTCGAACGACTCGTTCTCCACGGCGGCGCGCGGCGCGTCCAGCGGGCGGTTGAAGGTCTCGGCCAGGGCGGTCTCGAACGAGGCCGCGGCGGCGGTCAGCTCGACCCGGTCCTGCGGCCGCTTCGGTCCGGCCAGCGACGGCACCACGGTGGAGAGGTCCAGCTCGAGGGTGTCGGTGAACACCGGGTCTTCCGAGGTCTCGTCGACCCACAGGCCCTGGGCCTTGGCGTAGGCCTCGACCAGGGCCACGCGCGACTTGTCGCGGCCGGTGGCGGTCAGATAGTCGATGGTGGCGCGGCTGACCGGGAAGAAGCCGCAGGTGGCGCCGTACTCGGGGGCCATGTTGGCGATGGTCGCCTGGTCCTCGATGGTCATGGTCGTCAGGGCGTCGCCGAAGAATTCGACGAACTTGCCGACCACGCCCTTCTTGCGCAGCATCTGGGTGACGGTCAGCACCAGGTCGGTGGCGGTGGCGCCCTCCGGCAGGCGGCCGGTCAGGCGGAAGCCGATGACCTCGGGGATCAGCATCGGGATCGGCTGGCCCAGCATGGCCGCCTCGGCCTCGATGCCGCCCACGCCCCAGCCCAGCACCGACAGGCCGTTGACCATGGTGGTGTGCGAATCGGTTCCGACCACGGTGTCCGGATAGGCGACGGTCTTCTTGCCTTCCTCCAGCGTCCAGACGGTCTGGGCGAGGTGCTCGAGGTTGACCTGGTGGCAGATGCCGGTGCCCGGGGGCACGACGCGGAAGTTGTTGAAGGCCGACGAGCCCCAGCGCAGGAAGTTGTAGCGCTCGATGTTGCGCTCGTACTCGCGCTCGACGTTGCGCTCGAAGGCCGAGGGGTCGCCGAAGTGGTCGACCATGACCGAGTGGTCGATGACCAGGTCCACCGGGTTCAGCGGGTTGATCTTGGTCGGATCGGCGCCGAGGGCGCTCATGGCGTCGCGCATGGCGGCCAGGTCGACCACCGCCGGCACGCCGGTGAAGTCCTGCATCAGCACGCGGGCGGGACGGAAGGCGATCTCGTGCTCGACCGAGCCCTTGTTCTCGACCCAGGCGGCGACGGCGCGCAGGTCGGCCTCGGTGACCGAGACCCCGTCCTCGTGGCGCAGCAGGTTCTCCAGCAGCACCTTCATCGACCGCGGCAGGCGCGAAATCCCGGCCAGACCGGCTTCCTCGGCGGCGGGAAGGCTGTAATAGGCGTATTTCTTGCGCCCGACGGAAAGGTCCTGGCGGGTCTTGAAGCTGTCGTTGGACGGCATGGAGAGGGTCCCTCTGGTCAAAGCCGCCCGACAATCCGGTTGCACGTTCGCGCGATCGTCGACGGGGCGCACAGGTCCCCGACGCGCGCGGCGAACGCCTGCTGCGGCGAGCCGGGATATAGCGACGGCGTCGGGCCCCGTCCATGTATCCACGACGGCGTCATGGGTATTGCGACCGGCTCTCAACTGGCGGCGGCGATGATCAACGTCCGCGGCCTCAGCCTGTCCCGCGGTGAGCGGGTCCTGTTCACCGGCCTCGACCTGGCGCTCGCCGCCGGCGAGGCCGTGGCCCTGACCGGCGCCAACGGGGCCGGCAAGACCAGCCTGCTGCGCGCCATCGCCGGCTTCCTGCGCCCCGATGCGGGCGAGATCGCCTTCGCCGAGGCCGATCCGGCCGAGGCGCGGGCGCGGGCGCTGCACTGGCTGGGCCACCTCGACGGGCTGAAGGGGGCGCGCCGGGCGCGCGAGGAGCTGGCCTTCCAGGCGGGCTGGCTGGGGGCCGACCCGGCGGGCGTCGCGGCCGCGGTCGACGTGCTGGCGCTGCAGCCGCTGCTCGATCTGGAGGTGCGCAAGCTGTCGGCGGGCCAGCGCCGGCGGCTCGCCTTCGCCCGCCTGGTCGCCGCGCCCCGCCCGGTCTGGCTGCTCGACGAGCCGTTCGCGCCGCTGGACGCCCGCTGGCGCGGCGCCTTGGGGGTGATCATGCAGGCCCACCTCGACAAGGGCGGCGCGATCCTCGCGGCGGTGCACGATCCGCTGCCGGTGCCCGCGCGGACGGTGGAGATCGGCCGGTGAGGGCGCTGCTGATCCTGTGGCGGCGCGAGCTGGCGCTGGCCTGGGGCGGCGGCGGCGGGCCGCTGCTGGCCTGCGGCTTCTTCCTCTGCCTGACGGCGCTGGTGCCGCTGGCGGCGGGCGGCGACCCGGCCGGGCTGCGGCCGGTGGCCGGCGGAATCGCCTGGCTGGCGCTGGCCCTGTCGTCGATCCTGTCGCTGGAGCGCCTGTTCGAGCGCGACTTCGAGGACGGGGCGCTGGACCTGCTGGCCCTCGGCCCGGTCCCGCTGGAACTGGCGGTGGTCGCCAAGGCCAAGGCCCAGTGGCTGGCGGTCGGGGGGCCGCTGGCGGTGACCGCGCCGCTGGCCGCGATCACCCTCGGCCTGCCGCCGGCGCAGGCGCCGCTGGTCGCCCTGTCGGCCCTGATCGGGGGGCTCGGCTTCGCCTTCACCGGGGCGCTGGGCGCGGCGCTGGCGCTCGGATCGAAGCGCGGCGGCCTGCTGATCGCGGTCGTGGTCCTGCCGCTGTTCATCCCGCCGGTGGTGTTCGGCGCCGGGGCCCTCGAGCGCGCCGTCAACGGCCTGTCGCCGACGCCGGCGCTGGCCCTGCTCGCCGCCTATGTGCTGTTCGCCGCCGCCGTCACCCCCTTCGCCGCGGCCGCCGCCATCCGCAACGCCCAGGGCTGAGGGTCGCGCTCAGGCAGCGCGCCAGCACGACTCAGGCCTTGCGGACGAACTCGGTCCTCAGCACGAGACCCCGGACCTTCTCGACATTGGCCTCGATCTCGTCGGGGTCGTCGGTCAGGCGGATGTTCTTCACCAGCGTGCCGCGCTTCAGGGTCACCCCGCCCGAGCCCTTGACCTTGAGGTCCTTGACCAGGGTCACGCTGTCGCCGTCCGACAGACGGTTGCCGTTGGCGTCCTTGACGATGTCTTCGCTCATGAAACGCCCCTAGCCTGCCGCCGCGGCGGCGTCGAGCTCCGCGATCCAGGCCTCGATCCCGGCGGTGTCGGACAGGGCGCCCGGCCAGACGTGCCCGGGAACCCAGGTCTCGTTGTTGCCGCGGGCCCGGCCGCGGTAGACCTTCATGGGCACGCGGGCGGTGACCCGGCCGCCCGGCAGGACCTCCTCGCGGACCTCCATGTAGACCGTGTCGCCGGAGGTCTCGAGACCGAGGTGGACGGCGCCGAGGGCCTTCAGCAGGTCGACGGCGTCGAGGCAGGCCGAGGCGCAGCCGGAATCGGTCAGGACCCAGGTCCGCGCCCGCATCGGCGACGGGTCGGCGGGCGGGACGGGCGCCGCCTCGTCCTCGTCGGCCTGCCGCCACAGCGGCTGACCGGCGGCGCGGGCCTCGGTCAGGCCGCTCGCGATCCGGTCGAGCCAGGCCTGCACCTCCGGATCGGGGCCGAGCAGGGTCTTGTAGCTCTCGATCGTCGCCAGGTTGGCGGCCGAGGCCCGCCAGTCCACGGCCGTCGACCGCGGCTGGCGATATTCGACGTGATCCTGCCCCCACAGGGTGCGGGCGAGGGCGTAGATCCAGGCCGACGAGCCGCCGTTGTTGCCGCGGAGGTCGAACACCACCGCCGGCGCGGTGCGGATCTCCCCCGCCCGGGCGGCGACAGCCTCCTGCAGGGCGGTGAGGCGCACGCCGTCCTCGCTTTCCGGGTCGCCGTTGAAGCCGCCGAGCCCGATCCACTGGCCGCCGGCCCAGGGGCGCAGCTCGATCGCGGTGGTGAAGCGGGGGCTGCGCGCGGCCGCGAAACCCTCGTCGCGCACCGGGTCGGGCAGGTCGCGCCACGTCAGCCGGTACGACCGGGGCTCGCCCTCCACCCGGAACTCGCACTGCTCCGGCCGGCGGACCCAGGGGTTGTGCTGGTCCACGAACAGCGTCCCGGCGAAGGCGGCGCGCCGCGAGGCCATGCTCCAGCGTCCGGCGCCCCGGCCGATCACCTCGGCCGCCAGCGCCCCGGCGTCGCGGCCGTCGCAGCCGATCAGCACCGCGCCGAGCGGCGGGGCCGCCTCGTCGCGGCGGAACACCACCTCGTGCCGCTCGCCCTCCGGGCGGGTGCGGATTCCGGTCAGGAAGCCCGGCCAGTCGGCGGTCCAGCGGTGGCCCATCCCGGCCCAGTCCGCGAGTCCCAGGTGGCCGTCGTCGAACGAGGCGGCGTATTCCTGCAGGGCGAAATACCAGTGTTCGTAACTGTCTGCGGTCCGGGCGCGCTCCAGCGCCAGGGCCAGGCCGGCCTCCAGATGGGCGGTGAAGCCGGGGTTCTCGACGTCCACCGGGCCGGGGTGGCTGTCGGCGATCGCGTCATGAAAGGCGCGCGCGTCCTCGGCCAGGGCGACGCCCCAGTCGGCGGGCGCGGCGGTCTCCGGCTCCCGGGCTGCGGCCGCCGGGGCGGCGAGGAGGAGGATGGCCGCGGAAACGGCGGGCGACAGGGTCTTCATTGCGGTACGGCCCAGGTTGGCGTCAGCCTCCTGTACGGAGCGGCGTTCCGCGACGCCACTTAAGCCTTGGTAATGCGACGCGCCGCACGCTTGCCCGCGCCCGCGCCGGCGCGTAATCGCAGGCCGATGTTCGGCCTCGCCAACCCCGACCGCTTCCTGCGCTTCACCCGCCCGCTCACCCCGGCGCTGTGGGCCCTTGCGGTCGTGCTGCTGGCGGCGGCGACCTGGCTCGCCTTCACCGCCCCCGAGGACTACCAGCAGGGCGACACGGTGCGGATCATGTTCGTGCACGTGCCGGCGGCCTCGCTGGGGCTGATGGCCTATGGCGCCCTGGGCGTCTCCAGCTTCTTCGCCCTGGTGTTCCGCCACGCCCTCGCCGACGCCGCCGCCCGCGCCGCGGCCCTGCCCGGCGCCGCCTTCACCTTCCTCGCCCTGGTCACCGGCAGCCTGTGGGGCAAGCCCATGTGGGGGGCCTGGTGGGCCTGGGGCGACGCCCGGCTGATGTCGGTGCTGATCCTGTTCCTGTTCTACCTCGGCTACATGGCCCTGCGCGCCTCGATCGACGACGAGCAGAAGGCGGCCCGCGCCGCCGCGGTGCTGGGCCTCGTCGGCCTGGTCAATCTGCCGATCGTCAAATTCTCGGTCGACTGGTGGAACACCCTGCACCAGCCGGCCTCCCTGCTGCGCGCCGGCGGCCCGTCCCTGACCGGCGAGTTCCTGACCCCCCTGCTGACCATGATGGCGGCCTGGGCGGCGCTGTTCCTGGCCCTGTGGCTGACCGCCATCCGCACCGAGATCGTGCGCCGCCGCGTGCTGGCCATTCGCGCGCGCCGGGCGCTGGAGGCCTGACCCGATGCCTGACCTCGACATGGGCAAGTACGCCGCCTTCGTCTGGCCCGCCTGGGGCATCGCCGCCCTGACGCTCGCGGCCCTCGCGGCGCGGGCCCTGCTGGCCGCCCGCAAGTGGTCGGCCGAGCTGAAGCGCCTCGAGGCCGCCGCGGAGGACCGCCCGTGAGCCGCTGGCTGGCCGTCGTCCCGCTCGTCGTCCTCGTCGCCCTCGCCGCCCTGTTCATCGGCTGGTCCCTGAAGCGCGATCCCTCGGTCAAGCCCGACGCCCTCGTCGGCCAGCCGGTCCCGGAGACGGTGCTGCCGATGCTGACCGGGTCGGAGGCGGGCCCCGGCCACGTCGACCTGAAGACCGCCGGGGTCGGCAAGCCGATGCTGATCAACGTCTTCGCCAGCTGGTGCGCCCCGTGCCGGGTCGAGCACCCGAAGCTGATGGCGCTGAAGGCGCAGGGCGTGGCCGTGGTCGGCGTCGCCTGGAAGGACGATCCCGCCGACACCCGCGCCTTCCTGGACGAGCTCGGCGATCCCTATTCGATGGTGCTGGTCGACCGCGACGGCCGGGCCGGGCTGGATCTGGGCATCACCGGCGCGCCCGAGACCTTCGCCGTCGACGCCATGGGCAATGTGGTGGCCAAATTCTCCGGACCGCTGGTCGAGGACGCCGAGGTGGAGCGGCTCGTCGCCGCCCTCCAGGCCCCGGCCCGGCCCCTGCCGACCGCGACGCGCCGTTAACCTTCTGTAGACCAGCTTCATTAACCCTGCGGCCATGAGCGCGATTCGGCCGCCCCTGACCTCGCCCCTGTTCCCGACGCAGCCGGCGCCGGCGCCCGCGCCCGCCCGCGCCGACCGCGCCTCCTTCTTCCAGGCGGCGCTGGAGCGCCTCGCGCCGGTCCCGGACGAGGCGGCGGCTCCGCCCGCGCCGACCGCCGTCTCCGCCCCGGCGGCCGCGGCCGCCGCCGCGGACCGGCCCGCCCGCCCGGGCAGCCTGCTCGACATCCGCGTCTGAGCCCCTCACGCGAATATGAGGGGCACGGGCGGGTCGCCCGTGATTAAGGTGCCGCCCATGCGCACCCGGGGCTGGATCATCCCTGCGGCGGCCGGCGCGGCCGCCCTCGTCGCGGCGGCCTCCTCGGCCCAGCCGGCCGGCGGCCGCGCCGTGCGCCACGCGGCGCCGGCGGAGCCGGTGGTGGTCGAGCTGTTCACCGCCCAGGGCTGCGCCGGCTGTCCCGAGGCCAACGCCCGTTTCGAGTCGGTGGCGGCGGAGCCGGGGGTCATCGCCCTCACCTACGCCGTCGACTACTGGGACTACCTCGGCTGGCCCGACACCTTCGCCCGGCCGGAGTTCTCGGAACGCCAGCGGGCCTACCGCCGGCCGCTGCGCCTGCGCGCGGTGTCCACGCCCCAGGTGGTGATCGACGGGCGGCGCACGGCTCCCGCCACCGCGGTCGAGGACCTGCAGGCGGTGGTCGCCGAGGAGGCGGCCCGCCGCGTCTTCCCGCCCGAGATCGAATTCCGCGAGACCGGCGACAGCGTCGGCGTCGGCTCCGGCCGGGTTCCCGCCGGCGGCGCCCAGGTGGTGGCGGTGATCTACCGGCCGGGTCCCCAGACCGTCGCCATCGGGGCCGGCGACAACCGCGGCCGCTCGGTGCGCCACGTCAACGTGGTGCGCGCGCTTAAGGTGCTCGGCGACTGGAGCGGCCGCCCCGCCCTCTACCCCCTGCCGGGCGACGTGGCCGAGGACGAGGCGGTGGCCGTGCTCGTCCAGGCCCGGGCCGACCGCCGCATCCTCAACGGCGCCGTCCGCCCCCGCGGCTGAGGCGCCGTCAGCTTCCGTCAGTGGCGGCTTGATGCCGGCCCGCGACAGTGCAAGCCTCGCCGTTTCCCGAACCAGCAGGTGACTGGATGCGCCCGGCCCGCCGTCTTCTTGTCGTTCTCGCCGCCGCCGTCGCCGCGGCCTGGGGCGGCGCGCCGGCGGCGGCGCGTCAGGACGTGCCGGTGGCCGACTGGACGCCGGAGGCGCGGGGCGTCGACCAGGTGCTGATGGCGGCGGAGCTCGCGGCCTGGGGGCGCGAGCGGGCCAGTCCGGAGGCGCTGCGGCTGGCGGCGACGATGCTGGACGAGGTGCCGTTGCGCGCCGGCCCCGCGGGCGACCCGGCGGCCGAGCCCGTCCTGTCCGCCGCCGGTCTGCGCCGCGAGGCGGCCGTGCTGCAGGCGGCCCGGGACGAGATCCAGGCCAGCGGCTCGCGCGTCCGGCCGCCGGCCGGCCAGGCCCCGACCGTCCCGCCGCCTCCGCCGCCGCCTCCGCCACCGCCTCCGCCTCCGCCGCCGCCTCCGCCGCCGCCGCCGGTCGCCGCGGCGCCGCCCTACGGCGTGCGCGCCTCACCGTTCGGCGCCGGCCCGGTGTCGACGGTCAAGCGGTTGGCCTCGCGCGAGAGCTGGAGCTTCGACGTCGACGCCCGGGGGGCCGAGATCCTGCGGGTGGCGGTGGTCGGCGACGGCGACGCCCCGGTCGACCTCGTGGTCCGCGACGCCGGCGGCAAGACCCTGTGCGCCCAGGGGCCGGGGGATCACTTCCCGGTCTGCACCCTGGCCCCCCATGCGCCGGCGCGGCTGCGCATCGGGGTGATCAACCGGGGCGGCCTGTGGACCCGGGTGCAGGTGATCACGAACTGAGGCCTCAGGCCCCCGCCCGGCGGGCGAACGACAGCGCCGCCTCCGCCAGCACCGGCGCCTGCGCCCCCATGGCCCGCGCCTGGGCCGAGGCGGCGGTGCCGTCGCGCACCCGCCCCGCGATGCCCTGGCAGATGGCCGCCAGCCGGAACAGGTTGTAGGCGAACAGCCAGTCCAGGTTCTCCGGCGCGGCGGTTCCGGTCTGCGCCGCATAGCGCGCCACCGTCTCCTCCACCGTGGGAATGCCGAGGGCGGCGATGTCCGCCCCGGCCAGGCCGTTGCGTTCCGTCGCCGGAATGACCCAGGCGATCAGCAGGTAGGAGAAGTCCGCCATCGGATCGCCGAGGGTCGACAGCTCCCAGTCCAGCACCGCCCGCACCTCCGGCGCCTCGGGGGCGAGGATCAGGTTGTCGAGCCGGAAGTCGCCGTGGACGATCCGCGTCGGCCCCTGCGCCGGCAGGGTGGCCGGCAGGAATTCGATCAGCCGGTCCATGGCCGGGATCGGCGTCGTCTCGGAGGCGCGGTATTGCTTGGTCCAGCGGCCCACCTGGCGCTCGAAATAGTTGCCCGGGCGGCCGTAGTCCGCGAGGCCGATCGCCTCCGGATCGAAGCGGTGCAGGGCCGCCAGGGCGTCCACCTGCGCCTCGTAGATGGCCCGCCGCTCCGCCGGCTCCATGCCCGGCAGCTTCAGGTCCCACAGGATGCGGCCGTCGACCTTGTCCATCACGTAGAACATCGAGCCGATGACGCTCTCGTCCTCGCACAGGGCCCAGGGCCGCGCCACCGGATAGCCCTGGGCGTGCAGGGCCGAGATGACGCGGAACTCCCGGTCCACCGCATGGGCCGAGGCCAGCAGCGTCCCCGGCGGCTTGCGGCGCAGCACATAGGTGCGGGCGGGCGTGGTCAGCTCATAGGTCGGGTTCGACTGGCCGCCCCGGAACTGGCGGATCGCCAGCGGGCCGGTGAAGCCCATGACGTGGGCGGACATCCATTCGGCCAGCCGGGCTTCGTTCAGGGCGTGGCGTGGATCGACCTCCCGGGTGCCGGAGAAGGTCGCTTGCGGATCGGCGAGGTCGGTCTGGCTCATCGTGCGGCGATGATGGCGGCCTTCACCGCGCGCCGCCAGCCCTGCAGCAGCGCTTCCCGCGCATCGGCGCCCATCCGCGGCTCCCAGCGGGCCGGGGCCTCGACCGGGCGGTCCTCCAGATCGTCGATCAGTCCCACGCCGAGCGCCGCCAGCCTAGCCGCGCCCAGCGCCGTCATCTCCTGGAAGGCCGGCCGCTCGACCGTCACCTCGCAGACGTCGGCCACGAACTGCATGGCGAAGGCGTTGGCCGTCACCCCGCCGTCGACCTTCAGCACCGACAGGGGCGGGGCGCCGTCCTTCGCCAGGGCGTCGAGCAGGTCGCGCGTCTGGTAGGCGAGGCTCTCCAGCGCCGCCCGCACCAGATGGGCCGGGCCGCTGTCCCGGGTCAGGCCGGTGATCGTCCCGCGCGCCTCCGGCTCCCACCACGGCGCCCCGAGGCCGGTGAAGCCGGGAACCAGGTAGACGCCGCCGTTGTCCTTCAGCCCCGCCGCCATGGCCTCCGACTGGCGGGACTCGCGCAGCGCGCCCAGGCCGTCGCGCAGCCACTGGATCGCCGACCCCGCCGAGAAGATCGAGCCCTCCAGCGCCCAGGCCGTGGCCCCGCCGGCGGCGTAGCCCAGGGTGCCCAGCAGCCGGCTGGTCGAGGCGACCGGGGCCGGGCCGACGTTGGCGACGAGGAAGGCGCCCGTGCCGTAGGTGATCTTGGCGTCGCCGGCCTTCAGGGCGCCGTGTCCCACCAGCGCGGCCTGCTGGTCGCCGGCGCAGCCGTGGATCGGCAGGGGCGCGCCGAAGAGGGCCGCGTCGCACGTGCCGAACCGGTCGGCGCAGTCCCGGATCTCCGGCAGTCCCTCGGGCGGGACATCGAACAGCCGGCACAGGTCGTCGCGCCAGCGGCGCGCGGCCAGGTCCATCAGCGAGGTGCGGCTGGCGTTGGTGGCGTCTGTCACATGGCTGCGACCGCCGGTCAGCTTCCAGATCAGCCAGCTGTCGACGGTGCCCAGCTTCACCTCGCCGCGCGCCGCCCGCGCCCGCGCCCCCGGAACCGCGTCCAGCAACCAGGCGAACTTCGAGGCGGAGAAGTAGGGGTCGAGGATCAGTCCCGTCGCCGCCTGCACCGTCGGCTCGTGGCCGGCGGCCGCCAGACGCGACGTCGCCTCCGCGGTGCGCCGGTCCTGCCAGACGATCGCCCGGTGCAGCGGCTCGCCGGTCGCGGCGTCCCACAGCACGGCCGTCTCCCGCTGGTTGGTGATGCCCACGGCGGCGAAGCGGCCGACGCCGCCGGCCTTGCGGACCACCTCCCGGCAGGTCTGCAGGGTCGCGTTCCAGATCTCGCCCGCGTCGTGCTCGACCTGGCCGGGCCGGGGAAAGTGCTGCGCCAGCTCGATCTGGCTGACGGCGACCGGCCGCAGCGCCCCTTCCGGCGTGCATTCGAAGGCGACCGCCCGCGTCGAGGTGGTGCCCTGGTCGATGGCGAGGATCAGCTGGCTCATGCGCCGACGCTAGACCATTACTCCCCGGCTGGGGAGGAATGAGCTATGCCTGCGCCATGCACACCGCTTCCTTCGAAGGCGTCCGGGACGCCGCCCGCCAGCTGCTCGGCCACGCCGTCCGCACCCCGCTGATCGAAAGCCCCGCCCTCAACGAGCGCCTCGACGGCCGCGTGCTGCTCAAGGCCGAGACCCTGCAGCGCGCCGGCGCCTTCAAGTTCCGCGGGGCCTGGAACCGCATCAGCCGGCTGACCCCGGACGAGCTGGCCCGCGGGGTGGTCGCCTACTCCTCCGGCAACCACGCCCAGGCCGTGGCCTGCGCGGCCCGGATGATGGGGACTCCGGCGATCATCGTCATGCCCGCCGACAGCCCGAAGGTGAAGGTCGAGGGGGTGATCGCCTTTGGCGGCGAGGTGCGCATGTACGACCGCTACCGCGAAAGCCGCGAGGCGATCGGCGAGGAGATCGCCGCCACCCGCGGCTCGGTGCTGGTCCGCCCGTTCGACGATCCGTTCGTCATCGAGGGCCAGGGCACGACCGGGCTCGAGATGCTGGAACAGGCGGAAGCCGTCGGCGCCCGGATCGATCAACTGTTGTGCGGAACCTCGGGCGGGGGGTTGATCGCCGGCATCAACCTGTCGATGGCCGCCCTGTCGCCCGACACGCCGGTGATCGGGGTCGAGCCCGAGGCCTACAACGACACCGCCCTCTCCCTCGCGGCCGGCGAGCGCCGGACCCACGCCCCGGCGCCCGGCACCATCTGCGACGCCCTGATGACCGACCGGCCGGGCGAGCTGACCTTCCCGATCAACCGCCGCCTCCGGTCGGTGGTCACGGTCTCCGACGCCGAGGTGGCCGAGGCGGTGCGCTTCGCCTTCCGCGCCCTGAAGCTGGTGGTCGAGCCCGGCGGCGCCGTCTCCCTGGCCGCCCTGCTGGCCGGCAAGGTCGAGGCGAGGGACCGGACCACCGCCCTCGTCCTGTCCGGCGGCAATGTGGACCCGGCCCTGTTTTCGGCCATCATCGAGGACCGCTTCGACCCCGCCGACTGGAGAAAGGCCGCATGAGCCGCACTGCAACGCCCATCCCCGTCGCCGACCTGCCCGGCCTGATCGGCCGGGAGATCGGCGTCAGCCGCTGGTTCGAGATCGACCAGGCCCGCATCGACGCCTTCGCCGGCATCACCGAGGATCGCCAGTTCATCCATGTGGATCCGGAGCGGGCGAAGCAGACCCCGCTCGGCGGGACCATCGCCCACGGCTTCCTGACCCTCAGCCTCGCCTCGGCCATGTCCTACGACTGCGTGCCGCCGCTGCAAGGCGTGGCCATGGGCCTGAACTACGGCTTCGACAAGCTCCGCTTCCTCGCCCCCGTGCCCGCCGGCTCGAAGGTGCGCGGCCGTTTCCGCCTGCTCTCCGCGGACGACAAGGGCGGCGGCCGCTGGCTGCTCAAGCACGAGCTGACGGTGGAGATCGAGGGCGCCGACAAGCCGGCGCTGGTGGCGGAGTGGCTGGGGATGCAGGTGGTGGGCTGAAGGGGCGCCGTTCAGAACGTTTGCGCCTCTGCGAACTGCGGATCGTTCGCGCGTGCGCGGGCCCATGCCGCTTCATCGCCTTTCAGCCACCGATCCAGCCAGGCCACGGTCAGGGCGTTGAGGCGGAGCAGGGTCAGACCGGGCTCCGCGGGACCAAAACGGTTGTGGCGGCGCTCCGGCGGTGCGGCGTCGGAGAGCAGGCTCAGGTCGGTGGCGTCGAAATGGCGCATCTCGGCCAACTGCAGGGCGACCGCCTCGCGGGACCCTGCCGACACCGTGGCCCACACGCCGCGCCGCCGCTCGCGGCTCCGGTCTGTTTCGCCGTCGGTCATCCCGATGAGATAAAGCACCGGCCCGGCCGCAGGCCGCGCCGCCGCGCCGGCGAAATCCCCGTCCAGATTGACCGCCGCCGATCCCCCGGGCGCGGAGGCCAGCGCCAGGACCGAGGCCGCGCCGCCCAGCGAATGGCCGACAAGGCCGACCGGACCCGGCCGGATCCAGTCCGACCACCCGGCGTCCGGCGCCGTAAGGAACCCGAGCGCGGTCGCGATCTCGGACGCCGCCTCGCCATAGCGCCCGTCTGACGGACCGGGACTCCCCTGGGGATGCAGCAGGGCGACGACATAGCCGTGGGCCGCGAGGTCCTCCGCCAGGCGCCGGTAGGCGGAGCCGCCCATGTTGGCGCCCGGGGTCAGGATCACCAGCGGCGCGGGAGGTCCGCCGAAGGCCGCGTCCTCGGCGAGGGCATAGGGCAGCGCGGCGAATCTGCCGGCGAGCTCGTCGCCGAAGCGCCGGGCGATCGCCGCCGTAGCCGCCCCGGACGGACCGGGCCCCGGCCGGGCGACGGCGCCCCGGACGACCGGATGGACCAGCCATATCTCGCCGAGCGTCGGATGGGTCAGCACCCGCAGGCCTGCCCGCGCGGCCACGGTCCCGGTCGCGGCGGGACCGGGAGACGCGGGCCGGTCGGCGGCGCAGAGGAACAGGGCGGACAAGAGGATCAGGAGCCGATGCATGAGCTGACGCTAGTCGGGACGCACCGGCGCGCGAAGTTAAGCTTGCGTCATCTGCGGCTAGCCCTCGCCCAGGCACCTCAGCGCCACTTCCAGGTTTCGCAACCCGTCCTCCCCCGTCACCGCCGGCGGCTCGCCGGTGCGGATGGCGCGGGCGAATTCCTCCAGCTCCTTCTTCAGCGGCTCGGCCGGCCAGCTGTTGACCGCGCGGGTCTGGTAGCTGCCGTCGGGCTGCTGGCCGAAGTATTCGGTGACCTGGCGGGTGATCAGGTCGGCGACCACGAACTTGTTGCGCGTGGCGACCTGCAGGGTGCGGACCTTGTACGGCGTGACCCAGTTGGTGGTGATGTGGGCGATGACCCCGTTCTCCAGCCGGAACTGCAGCAGGGCGGTGTCCTCGCGCTCGGCGCGGGTGCGGGCCAGCTGCGGCTGGACCTCGGCGATCTCGCTGTCGGTCAGGTGGCGGATGATGTCGATGTCGTGCACCGCCAGGTCGATCACCACCCCGACCTCGCCCATGCGCGGCGGGAAGGGGCCGACGCGGGTGATCTGGATCGAGATGATGTCGTCGCCGTCGATGGCCCGCTTGACCGCTTCGACGGCCGGATTGAAGCGCTCCACCTGGCCGACCATCAGCACCCGGTCGTTGGCCCGGGCGGCGTCGATGATGCGGCGGGCGTCCTCGACGGTGGCGGCGATCGGCTTCTCGACGAGCACGTGGACGCCCCTGTCCAACAGGGCGACGGCGAGGTCGGCGTGGGTGCGGTTGGGCGTGGCCACCACGGCGGCGTCCAGACCGGCGGCGACGAAATCGTCCGCCGTCGTCACCGCCGCCGCGCCATAGGCCGCCGCCACGCCCTCGGCCGTCACCCCGTCGGGATCGAACACGTGGGTCAGCTCCACGTCGCGGATGTCGCAGAGGACGCGGGCGTGGTTGCGCCCCATGACGCCGGCGCCGGCCACGCCGAATCTGAGAACCTGCTGGTGCTGGGTCATGCGGTTCAGCCCTTGAAGGAGGCGACGGCGGCGATGATGCGGTCCTGGGTCGCCGCGTCGAGGTCGGCGTGCATCGGCAGGCTGATCACCCGGTCCTTGAGCCGCTCGGTGACCGGCAGGCCCTGCGGCCCGCGCGGATACATGTCGTAGGCCGGCTGCAGGTGCAGCGGGATCGGATAGTAGACCGCCGTCGGCACGCCCTGTTCCTTCAGATGCGCCGCCAGACCGTCCCGGTCCTCGTGCTCGATGGTGTACTGGGCCCAGTTGGAGACATTCCCGGCCGGCACGTCCGGCACGGCGGCCACGTGCGGGCGCAGGCCCTCGTTGTAGCGGGCGGCGATCCGGTTGCGCCACTCGATCTCCTGCGGGAAGACCTTCAGCTTCTCGATCAGCACCGCCGCCTGGATGGTGTCGAGCCGGCTGTTCAGCCCGATGCGCATGTTCAGGTATTTGGTCTCGTGCTCGAACGTCCGGTCACGGAGGTCCATCTCCACCGCCTTGCCGTGCACCCGGATCGAATCGATCAGCTGGGCGAGGTCGTCGTCATTGGTCAGCACCGCCCCGCCGTCGCCGTAGCAGCCCAGCGGCTTGGCCGGGAAGAAGCTGGTGGTGGTGATGTCGGCCCATTTCAGCGGATGTTCGCCGTCGAGCGTGCAGCCGAAGCCCTGGGCCGAATCGGCGATCAGCTTCAGGCCGTATCTGTCGCAGATCGCCCGAATGGCCGGATAGTCGGCGGGCTGGCCGAACAGGTCGACGGCGATGACCACCCGCGGCTTGAGCCGGCCCTCCTTGAGGGTCGCCTCGATGGCCGCCTCCAGATGGCCGGGGTCCATGTTGTAGGTCTTCGCGTCGACGTCGACGAACACCGGCTCGGCGTCGAACCACGGCACGACCTCCGCCGTGGCGGCGAAGGTGAACGACGGCGTGAACACCGCGTCGCCGCGGCCGATCCCCCAGGCCATCAGCGGCAGGGCCAGGGCGTCGGTGCCGTTGGCGCAGCCGAGGGCGTGCTTCGCGCGGCCGAAGGCGGCGAGGTCCTGCTCGAACTGGCGCACCTGCGGCCCCATCACCCAGGCGCCGCCGACGACGGCCTCCTGGACGGCGGCCTCGATCTTGCCGGCGAGGCGCAGGCGCTGGGCCTGAAGGTCGATGAAGGGCAGGGTCATGACGGGTCTCCGGTCGCGCGGGCGCGGGCGGCGCAGGGAGAACGCGCCGGCGGGGTCGGCCGCTCCCTAGCAAATCGTCCGCCCCCGCGCCAAACCGCGCCGCCTCACTTCCGGTGAGGGATTGCAACGGACCCGGCCGGCGCCCTAAGCCCGGCCCATGACGAACGGCGTTCCCGCCGTGTTCCTCGACCGCGACGGCGTGTTGATCGAGGACACGGGCTATCCCCACCTCGAAGAGCACCTGCGCATCACGTCCGGGGCGATCGCCGCGGTCGGCCGGCTCAACCGGCTCGGCTATCTGTGTGTGGTCGTGACCAACCAGTCCGGCGTCGCGCGCGGCCTGTTCACCGAGCAGCAGATGAAGGCGTTCAACGCCCTGCTGGTCCGGCGCTTCGCCGCCGGCGGGGCCCGGCTGGGCGCGGTCTACGCCTGTCCGTACCATGCCGAGGCGCGCGAGGAGCGCTGGCGCCATCCGGACCACCCGGACCGCAAGCCCAACCCGGGCATGATCCTCCGCGCCATCGCCGACCACCACATCGACCCGGCGCGCAGCTTCCTGATCGGCGACCAGGAGAGCGACCTCGAGGCGGCCCGCCGCGCCGGGGTGCCCGGCTTCCGCTTCGAGGGCGGCGACCTCGACGTCTTCGTCCGCGAACTGCTGGGACACTGAGCCGCGCCGGGTGGATTTCCCCGACCGATGAAATACCCTGCGCCGATGACCCGGAGCCCCGCATGACCGCCTTCGTCGACCGCCACTGGACCAGCGCCGACGGCCTGCATCTCTACGCCCGCGACTACGCCGCCGCCGCCGGGCCGGCGAAGCTGCCGGTGATCGCGATCCACGGCCTGACCCGCAACTCGGCCGACTTCGAGGCCATCGCCCCGCTGATCGCCCAGTCCGGCCGCCGCGTGCTGGCGGTGGACGTGCGCGGCCGCGGCCGCTCCGACCGCGCTCCCGACCCGATGACCTACCAGCCGGCCACCTATGCGAAGGACGTGCTGGAGCTCCTGCGCCAGGCCGGAATCGAGCGCGCCGTCTTCCTCGGCACCTCCATGGGCGGACTGATCACCATGGCGCTCGCCGCCCTGCGCTCGAAGGTCATCGCCGCGGCGATCATCAACGATGTCGGGCCCGAGGTGGCGAAGGAGGGCCTCGCCCGCATCGCCGCCTACACCGGCCAGCCGGTCGAGACGCCGACCTGGAAGGAGGCTGCGGCCTACGCCCGGCGCACCAACGAGGTCGCCTTCCCGCACTACAACGACGCCGACTGGGCCGCCTTCGCCCGGCGGGTGTTCACCGAGGGCCCGGACGGGGCGCCGATCCTCAACTACGACCCGGACATCATGGTCCCGATCCGGGCGGGGGGGACGAAGGCGCTCGTCCCCAGCCTGTGGCCCATGTTCGGCCGGCTGGCGCGCGGCCGCCCGGTGCTGCTGGTGCGCGGCGAGACCTCCGACCTGCTCAGCGAGGCCATCGCCGCCAAGATGCGCAAGCGCGCCCCGAAGATGGACTATGTCGAGGTCCCCGGCGTCGGCCACGCCCCCATGCTGGACGAGCCCGAGGCCAAGGCGGCGATCTTTCCGTTCCTCGGCGAAGTGGACTGAGGTTCCAGGCGCCAGGTTCCAGGTTCTAGGTTCTAGGTTCTAGGTTCTAGGGCCGCGAAGTCCCGGCTAACCTCCCTGGCGCCTAGCACCTGGCGCCTAGCACCTAGCACCTAGCACCTAGCACCTGCCGCCTGACCCCTCAGTCCGGGACGTTCGCTTCCAGCTCGTCCAGCCACACCCGCGCCGTGGCGTCCGACGGCGCCCGCCAGTCGCCGCGCGGGCTCAGCGAACCGCCGGTGACCACCTTGGGCCCGTTCGGCAGGGCCGAGCGCTTGAACTGGGCGGTCTGGAAGAAGCGCACGAGGAATTTGCGCAGCCACGACTTGATGGTCGCCAGGTCGTACTCGACCTTCTCGTCGTCCGGCGCGCCGGCCGGCCAGTGGCCGCGCGAGGCGTCATTCCACGCCTCGTGGCACAGGTACGCCGCCTTCGACGGCTTCAGTCCGTAGCGGGTGATGTAGAACAGGAAGAAGTCGTTCAGCGGATAGGGACCCACGGTCCCCTCGGTCGACTGGATCTTGCCGTCCGTCGCCGGCACCAGCTCCGGCGAAATCTCGGTGTCGAGGATGCCGCGCAGCACCGGCACGGCCTCGGCCCCCACCACCTCGCGGTCGGCCACCCAGCGGATCAGGTGGCGGATCAGCGTCTTCGCCACCCCGCCGTTGACGTTGTAGTGGCTCATGTGGTCGCCGACGCCATAGGTGGCCCAGCCCAGCGCCAGCTCCGACAGGTCGCCCGTGCCGAGCACGAAGGCGCCGTGGTGGTTGGCCAGCCGGAACAGGTAGTCGGTGCGCAGCCCCGCCTGGACGTTCTCGAAGGTGATGTCGTGCACCGGCTCGCCGCTGGCGAACGGATGGCCGATGCCCTCCAGCATGGTCAGCGCGGTCGGGCGGATGTCGATCTCCTCGCCCGTGACCCCCAGGGCCTTCATCAGCGCCCAGGCGTTCGACTTCGTCCCCTCCGAGGTGGCGAAGCCGGGCATGGTGTAGCCGAGGATGCCGGTCCGCGGCAGGCCCAGCCGGTCGAAGGCGCGGCAGGCGACCAGCAGGGCCTGGGTCGAGTCCAGTCCGCCGGAGACGCCGATGACGATCCGCTCGCCATTGGTCGCCTTCATCCGGCGCATCAGCCCCTGCACCTGGATGTTGAAGGCCTCGTAGCAGTCCTGGTCCAGCCGCGCCGGATCGTCCGGCACGAAGGGGAAGCGGTCCAGCGGACGGCGCAGCGGCCCCTCCGTGCGCGCCGCGCCGGCCTCGAACAGCACTCGCTCGAAGACATAGCCGTCCAGCTCGTCGCGGGCGCAGTCGGCGAAGGTGCCGTTGCGCAGCCGGTCCAGCCCGATGCGCTCGATGTCCACGTCGGCGATGGTCAGGTGGCTCTCCAGCGCGAACCGCTCGCCGCTGGCGAGGCAGGCGCCCAGCTCGTGGATCGTCGCCTGTCCGTCCCAGGCGAGGTCGGTGGTCGACTCGCCCCAGCCCGAGGCGGCGAAGACATAGGCGGCCATGGCCCGCGCCGACTGGCTGGCGCACAGCAGGGCCCGTTCGTCGGCCTTGCCGATGACGATGTTGGAGGCCGACAGATTCAGCAGGATGCGGGCGCCCGACAGCGCCATCCGCGTCGAGGGCGGCAGCGGGGCCCAGTAATCCTCGCAGATCTCCACCCCGAAGACGAAGCCGGGCCGGTCCGCCGCCTCGAACAGCAGGTCCGTGCCGAACGGAACCTCGTCGCCGCCCAGGGCCAGCGCCCCGTCGTGGCTGGAGACGTCCCCGCCGGCCGAGAACCAGCGCTTTTCATAGTATTCCCGGTAGTTGGGCAGATAGGTCTTGGGGACCACGCCCAGCACCCGCCCGTTCCCCATCACGACGGCGCAGTTGTAGAGCCGGTCGTCGCGGCGCAGGGGGGCGCCGACCACCGCCGCCAGCCCGGTCTCCGCCGTCAGCGGCGCCAGACGCGCGATCTGCCGCTCCACCTCGTCCAGCAGCGCCCCCTGCATGACCAGGTCGTCGATGGCGTAGGCGCTCAGGCTCAGCTCCGGGAACACCACCAGCTCCACGCCCTCGGCGGCCGCACGCCGGATGAGGGCGGCGTGTTCGTCGGCGTTGGCCACAGGGTCGGCGGTGTGGACCACCGGCGTGGCGGCGGCCACCCGCACGAAGCCGTGGGTGGTGGGGGAATGGAACGGGTGGGCGTCGGCCAAGGCGCGGTCCTTCCTGCGGTCAAGCTCGTATAGGGCCAAAGCGGCGGGCTCGCCACGATTGGCCGTGACCTGCAAACCCTTGGCCGCTAAAGCGGGTTCATGACCGACACCGGGAAAAAGGGCTGGTTCTCGCGCCTGACCGAGGGCCTCAGCCGCTCCTCGAAGCAGATGACCGACCAGGTCGTCGCCGCCTTCGTCAAGGAGCCGCTCAGCGAACGCGCCCTCGAACAGCTCGAGGAGCACCTGCTGGAGAGCGACCTGGGCCCGGCGGCCGCCGACCGCATCGTCGGCCGGTTCCGCGAGCTTCGCTTCGCCGCCGGGGCCGACGAGCGCGAGGTCAAGGAGGCGCTGGCCGAGGCGGTGACCGCCGAACTGATCGGACACGAGGCGCGCTACGAACCGCTGGCCGGGCCGAAGCCCTTCGTCACCCTGTTCGTCGGCGTCAACGGCTCGGGCAAGACCACGACGCTCGGCAAGATCGCCGCCGACCTGACCGGCCAGGGGGCGAAGGTGATGATCGTCGCCTGCGACACCTTCCGCGCCGCCGCCCGGGAACAGCTCAAGGTCTGGGCCGAGCGCGCCGGCGCCGCCTTCGAGAGCCGCCGCGACGGGGCCGACCCCGCCGGCCTGGCCTTCGACGCCTACACCCGGGCGAAGGCCGAAGGCTTCGACGTCGTGCTCATCGACACCGCCGGACGGCTGCAGAACAAGTCGCAGCTGATGGACGAGCTGCTCAAGATCGTGCGCGTGCTGAAGAAGATCGATCCGGACGCCCCGCACGAGACCCTGCTGGTGCTGGACGCCACCGTCGGCCGCAACGCCCTCGAGCAGGAGAAGATCTTCGGCCGCACCGCCTACGTCTCCGGCATCGTCATGACCAAGCTGGACGGCACCGCCCGCGGTGGGGTGCTGGTCCCGGTCGCCCAGGCCTCGGACGCCCCGATCAAGCTGATCGGCGTCGGCGAGGGGATCGACGACCTGCAGCCGTTCGACGCCCGCGCCTTTTCCCGCTCGCTGGTCGGGCTCGAGGATTCCCGATGACAGACGCGCCGAACGGCTCCGCCGCCCGCAGGGGCGCCCACATCCGCCAGGCCGTCGACTTCGGCGCCCTGGTGGCCTTCATGGCCGCCTATGCGGTCAACCGCTTCGTCCGCGGCCTCGACGGCCAGGAGGCGCTGGTCCAGGCCACCTGGGTGCTGGTCGGCGCCTCGGCCATCGCCCTGCTCGTCGGCTGGATCGTCGAGCGGCGGCTGGCCCCGCTGCCGCTGCTGACGGGCGGCTTCGCCCTGATCTTCGGCGCCCTGACCCTGGTCTTTCACGACCCGACCCTGCTCAAGATCAAGCTGACCATCCAGAACGGCCTGCTGGCCGTCGTCCTGCTCGGCTCCCTGCCGCTGCGCCGCTACCCGTTCAAATACCTGCTCGGCGAGGCGATCCGCATCACCGACGCCGGCTGGCGCGGCCTGACCCTGCGCTACGGCGTCTATTTCGCGGCGGTGGCGGTGGTGAACGAGATCGTCTGGCGGACCCAGCCGGACGACACCTGGGTGGCCTTCCGCGGCGGCCTGTGGCTGGCGTCGGCGGCCTTCGGGATCTGGCAGGTGTTCTTCATCATGAAGCACCTGATCCGGGAGGAGGAGCCGGCCGAACCGGTGTCTCCGGACACCGGACTCTGAGGCGACGGGATCGTCCGTCGTCAAACCGTAAAGCGGGCCTGCTACCTCTGCCGCGCAACCGAGGGGATACGGTTCCATGGTCAAGTCCGGCGACAAGACGAAACGGCCGCAGGGTCTCGACGGCTCGCCCAGCCATCTGATGCATCGCGCGCTGCAGCTGGCGCTCGACATCTACGCCGAGGAGTCGGGGCCGGACGGCCTCACCCAGCGCCAGTTCGCGGTCCTCGAGGCCGCCAGCCGCAAGGCCGGCCTGACGCAGACGGATCTCGTCCGCGCCACCGGCATCGACCGCTCCACCCTCGCCGATCTCGTGGCGCGCATGACGGCGAAGGGCCTGCTCGACCGCGAGCGCTCGACCCTGGACGCCCGCGCCAAGGCGGTGCGCCTGTCGGCGGCGGGCGAGGCGGCCCTCGAGGCGGCCCGGCCGAAGGTCGAGGCGGCCGACAAGCGAATCATGGCCCTGCTGCCCAAGGGCAAGCGCGGCGCCTTCCTCGAACTCCTCGCCGCCCTCGCCGGCGAGGCCGACGCCGCCCCGCTCAAGGCGAAGGCCGAGGCCAAGGCCGCCAAGAAGGCCGAGCGCGAGGCCAAGAAGGCCGCCAAGGCGGAAAAGAAGGCGGCCAAGGCGGACAAGGCCGACAAGGCCGACAAGGCCGACAAGGCGGACAAGCCGAAGAAGGCCAAGGTGCTGGCCGCGGCCTGACTGTCAGTCCTCCCCCGGTGGGGGAGGAATGGGCGACCTCAGTCCATCAGCTGCTGCGCCAGATAGACGTAGTGGCGGGCCCAGCGGCGGGCGTTGGCGATCGGGTCGGCGTCGTTCGAGTGCCCGCCGGCCGTCTCCTCATAGTAAAGGTGGTCGTGGCCCATCTCCCCCAGCCGCGCCGCGAACTTGCGGGCGTGACCGGGGTGCACCCGGTCGTCGCGGGTGTTGGTGGTGATGTAGACGCGCGGGTATTCCGCGTCCGGACGAAGGTGCTGGTAGGCCGAATAGCGGGCGATGAACTCCGCCTCCCCGGGGATGCGCGGGTCCCCGTACTCGCCGATCCACGACGCCCCCGCGGGCAGCTCGTGGTAGCGCAGCATGTCGATCAGCGGGCTCTCGATCACCGCCGCATTGAACAGCTCCGGGTGCTGGGTGATGGACACCGAGGTCAGCACGCCCCCGTTCGAGCGGCCGTAGATGCCCGTGTGCTCGGGCGAGGTGACGCCCCGCGCGTGCAGGTCGCGCGCCACCGCCGCGAAGTCGTCAAAGGCCAGCTGGCGGTTTTCCTTCAGCACCGACTGGTGCCATTCCGGTCCGAACTCGCCGCCGCCGCGGATGTTGGCCTGGACGAAGACCCCGCCGTTCTCCAGCCACAGCTTACCCATCTCCGGCTTGTAGGCGGGCGGGAAGCTGACCTGGAAGCCGCCGTAGCCGAACAGGATGGTCGGCGCGGTCCCGTCCATGGGGAGGTCGCGGGGGCGGGTGACGAAGTAGGGGATCTTCGTCCCGTCGGAGGACGTGGCCTCGAACTGCTCGACCACGTGGGTGGAGGCGTCGAACTTCGCCGGGGCCTGGCGCAGCGTCTCGAGCGAGCCCGCCCCCGCGTCGGCGAGGCTGAGCGTCGGCGGCGTCAGGAAGCCCTGGGCCGAGACGAACACCTGGCCGCGCGACTTCGAGCTGTCGCCGAGACTGACCGCGAGATTGTCGGGGGTGGCGATGTCGGTGCGGACCCAGCCGCGCTCGCCCCGGTCCCCGAACACCGCCAGCTTGCCGACGACATTGTCGGCGTAGCCGACCAGCACCCGGTCGTGCAGCACCCGCACGTCGGACACCGCCTGCCGTTCGCCCGGCGTGAAGATGCGCACCGCGCGGTTCGACACCGCCGTCTCGCCCTCCGGCAGCGGCCGGCGCAGGCAGATCAGGCAGGGCGACAGCAGGGAGCCCGCCTCATAGGTCTGGCCCAGGTGCGTCCACGGCTCGTCGTTCGACAGGATCAGCGAGCCGTGGACCACGCCGTAGAGGCTCAGCCGCTGCGGCACGTCCAGCCGCACGGGCGCGCCGTCGACCAGCTCCCACGTCTCGCTGCGGAAGGTGTCCAGCGGCCGGCTGATGATCACCGCCTGCACGGCCCCGTCCCTGTCGCGGAAGACCGCCGGGCTGACGCCGTAGCCGCCATCCCCCTGCGCGCCGCGGAACACCTCGGTCGCCTGGTCCAGCGTCTGGCCGCGCTTCAGCGCCTTGACGATGAAGGGATAGCCGCTCTCGGTCAGCGTCCCCTCGCCGAAGTCCGTCGCCACCAGCAGGGTGTCGCGGTCCAGCCACTCGATGCGGTGCTTGCCCTCGGGCAGGACGAAACCGCCGTCGACGAAGCGCTTCGAGGCGGTGTCGAACTCCCGCACCACCACCGCGTCCTTGCCGCCGTCCGACAGGTTGACCAGGCAGCGCGTCTCGTCCGGCGCGAGGCAGTCGGCGCCCTTCCACACCCAGTCCTTGCCCTCGGTGCGGGCGAGGGCGTCGACGTCGATCAGCGTCTCCCACCGGGTCTCGCCCGAGCGGTAGGAGTCCAGCGTCGTGCGCCGCCACACCCCCTTGGGATTGGCCGCGTCCTGCCAGAAGTTGCCGATGCCGTCGCCGAGGAAGGACGGCGCCGGGATGCGGTCGGTGGCCGTCAGGATCGCCTCGGCCTGGCGCCGGAAGGTCTCGTAGCGCGGGTCGCCGGTCAGGGCGGCCAGCGCGCGTTCGTTCGAGGCGCGCACGAAGGCCATGGCCTCGGCCCCGTCCACCTCTTCCAGCGCCAGATGGTCGTCCGCGGCCCGCACGCCGGCCGGGGTCAGGTCGGTCGGGAAGTGCGGCGGCGGGCTGTCGTTCGTCGAGACGATGACCTCCCCGTCGTCGGCGCGCGGCCCCATGGGCCCGCCGGCGCAGGCGGCGAGCAGCAGGGCCGGCAGGGCGGCGGAGAGGATCAGGTGACGCATGCTCTTTACTCCGCAGCCCCTGCCGCCGGCTGATCCATCAGCCGCCGGGTCAGATAGGTGTACTCCAGCGCCAGCCGCCGGGCGGTCTCGCGCAGGTTGGCGCCGGCCGCGTGGCCGCCGTCGGTGTTCTCGTAGAACAGCACCGGATAGCCCAGCTCCTCCAGCCGCGCCGCCGCCTTGCGGGCGTGGCCCGGATGGACCCGGTCGTCCTTGGTCGAGGTGTGGATGAACACCTCCGGATAGGGCTGGCCGGCCGCCAGCCGCTGGTAGGGCGAATACTGCTCGATCCACGCCCGCTGCTCGGGGATGTCGGGGTCGCCGTACTCGGCGATCCAGCTCGCCCCGGCCAGCAGCTTGTGGAAGCGCAGCATGTCGAACAGGGGCACCTGGATCACCGCCGCGTTGATCAGGTCCGGCCGCTGGGTCAGCATCGCCCCCATGAACAGCCCGCCCTGGGAGCCGCCCATGATCCCGAGGCGCGGCTGCGAGGTGATCCCGCGCCGGATCAGGTCCTCGGCCACGGCCTGGAAGTCCTCGTGCGCCCGCTGCCGGTTCTGCTGCAGCGCCGCCTGGTGCCAGCGCGGCCCGAACTCGCCGCCGCCGCGGGTATTGGCCACCACATAGACCCCGCCGCGCTCCAGCCACAGCTTGCCCACCGTGGCCGAGTAGCCGGGCAGCAGCGACACCTGGTAGCCGCCGTAGCCGTACAGCAGGGTCGGGTTGGAGCCGTCCAGCGGCATCGCCTCGCGGTGCACCACGAAGTAGGGGATCATCGTCCCGTCCGCCGACCGGGCCTCGAACTGCTCGACCGTCAGGCCTTCGGCGTCGAACTTGGCCGGCAGCGACTTGACCACCCCGGCCTCGCCGGCGGCGGCGTCGGCCAGGTAGAGGCTGGACGGGGTCAGGTAGCCGGCCACGCTGACGAACACCCGGTCGTCGCGCTCGCTGGCCGAGCCGACCCCGACGGTGACGTTCTCCGGCAGGTCCAGCCGGGTCCGCGACCACGGCCCGGAGGCGGCGGGCTCGTAGACGTAGACCGCGCCGCGCACGTTCTCGGTCATGGCCACGACCAGCCGGTTGCGGGTGTTGGAGATCCCCTCCACCGCCTCGCGCTCGCCCGGCCGGATGACCAGCTGCGCCGGCGTCGCCGGATCGGCCAGCCAACGGTCGAGGTCCCAGGCGATGACGTCGCCGGTGCGGAATTCCTGGCCCGAGGGCGCGGTCCAGTCCTGGTCGGTGGTCACCACCAGCTGGCCCTGCACCAGGGCGTTGATGCTCGACTTGGCCGGCAGCTCCAGCTTCGTGGTCGTGCCGTCGGCGTTCAGCCGGTGCGTCTCGCCCTCGTAGAAGTTGACGCCGCGGTTGATCAGGGTGGCGCGGATGTTTCCGTCGGCGTCCCGCAGGCTGTAGCCCGAGACCGAGACGTCGGTCGGCTGGCCGGTGAACACCGTCTGCGCCTGGTCCAGCGTCTGGCCGCGGCGCAGCACCTTGACGATCATCGGATAGCCCGAGGTCGTCATCGAGCCCGGACCGAAGTCGCGCGACACCAGCAGGGTGTCGGCGTCGACCCACGAGGCGCCGCCCTTCGACTCCGGCAGCACGAAGCCGCCTTCGACGAAGGTCTTCGTCGTCCGGTCGAACTCGCGGATGGTCACCGCGTCCTTGCCGCCGTCGGACAGGGAGACGAGGCAGCGGGTCTCCTCCGGCGGCAGGCAGGTCGCGCCCTTGTAGACCCAGTTCTTGCCCTCGGCCGCGGCCAGGGCGTCGACGTCGAGGATGGTCTCCCACTGCGGCTCGGCCGAGCGGTAGCTGTCCAGGGTCGTGGTGCGCCACACCCCGCGCACGTGATTCGCGTCCTGCCAGAAGTTGTCGATCGTGCCGTCGTGGTTGAAGCCCGGGAAGGGGATGCGGTCGCGCGACTCGACGATCTCCAGCGCCTGGGCGTGCAGGGTCTCGAACCGCGGATCGCCGCGCAGCACGCCCAGCGACTGCGCGTTGTGGGCCTCCACCCAGGCCATCGCCCGCTCGCCCTCGATCTCCTCCAGCCACAGCCAGGGGTCGGTCGCGTCCGAGGTGGCGAAGCCCCCCGGGGCGGCGGAGGCGGCGGGGGACGACTGGGCCATGGCGGCGCTCGACAGACAGGTGGAAGCGAGAAGCGCGGCGAGCGCGGCGGCGGTGCGGTTCATGCGGCAGGTCCCCGACGATTGGTCGGGCGGCACCTTACCGGCCGCCCCCCCGGCGGCAAGGCGGGCGGCGGAGAGGTTACGGATTTGTCATCCCTGGCCCCCAATCCCCAATCCCCAATCCCCAATCCCTCATCCCTCATCCCTCATCCCTCATCCCTCATCCCTTCCGCTACCGCCGCTGGCAGGCCGGACACCAGAAGGTCGAGCGGCCGCCCTGGACGACCCGTTTGACGACGCCTCCGCAGCCCTCGCCGGCGCAGGGCTTGCCCTCGCGGCCGTAGACGTCGAAGCGGTGCTGGAAATAGCCTTGGCCGCCCTCGGCGTTGGCGAAGTCGCGCAGGGTGGAGCCGCCGGCGGCGATGGCGTCGTTCAGCACGTTGCGGACCTCGGCGGCGAGGGTCTCGAGCCGCGGCCGGGAGACCTTGCCCGCGGCCGTGAGCGGCGAGATGCGGGCGCGGAACAGGGCCTCGCAGACGTAGATGTTGCCCAGGCCCGCGACGATGCGCTGGTCCAGCAGGCTGACCTTGACGTTCTGCTTCTTGCCGCGGAACGCCTCGGCCAGATGAGCCCCGGAGAAGGCGTTGCCAAGCGGCTCGGGCCCGAGGCCGGCGAACCACGGGTGGGCCTCGACGGCCCCGGTCGGGATCAGGCCCATGAAGCCGAAGCGGCGGGCGTCGGCGAAGCCCACGCGCGTCGCGCGGCCGTCGCGGACGGCACACAGGCTGAGGTGCTCATGCTTGCCCGTGGCGGGCGCCGCCTCCTCGAACTCGCCGATCTGGTCGCCGTCCAGCGTGAACCGCCCGGTCATTCCGAGGTGGGTCACCCAGGTCTCGCCGGTCGACAGGGGGAACAGCAGGTATTTGGCCCGTCGCTCCAGCCGCTCGACGGTCGCCCCCTCGAGCCGCTCCGGGAAGCGATCGGGAAAGGGAAAGCGCAGGTCCGGCCGGTTCTGCCGCACCCGCGTCAGGCGCGCGCCCGCCAGCACCGGCTCCAGGCCGCGGCGGACGGTTTCGACTTCGGGCAGTTCAGGCATGGAAGGGGCCAGGCTCCAGGGTCCGGGTTCCAGGGATTGGGCCCGGCCGGCACGAGCGGGCCCTGGGACCTCCTACTCCAGAACCTGGCGCCTGAAACCCGGAACCTGCTTGGCGGCTTCGCCGTTTCGCGCTTTCCTCCCCGCTGACACCGGGAGAGGGATCCATGACCGAAACAACCGCGGCGGCCGCCGGCGGCAAGCGCATCGAGCTGACCCTGCGCGCCCTGGCCCTGGGCTGCCTGCTGGCGGTGATCTTCACCGCCGCCAACACCTACCTCGGCCTCAAGGTCGGACTGACCTTCGCCTCGGCCATTCCGGCGGCGGTCATCTCCATGGCGGTCCTTCGATTGTTCAGGGACTCCACGATCTGGGAGAACATGACCGTGCAGACGGTCGCCTCGGTCGGCGGGGCCATGAGCGCGATCATCTTCGTCCTGCCCGGACTGGTCATGGTCGGCTGGTGGCTGGAGTTCCCGTTCTGGGAGTCGGTGCTGATCTGCGGCTTCGGCGGCGTGCTGGGCGTCACCTTCTCCATCCCCCTGCGCCGGGCCCTGGTGGTCAACAGCGACCTGCCCTATCCCGAGGGCCGGGCGGCGGCCGAGGTCCTTGCGGTCGGGTCGCGCGGGGCCGAGCAGACCGAGAGCGCCGTGCGCGAGAACGCGGCGGGCCTGTGGGTCGTGGTCACCGGCGCGATCGTCTCCGCGGCCTACGCCCTGCTGGTGGCGGGGCGGGTGTTCGCCGGAGAGGCGGCGCGGTTCATCAAATTGCCGGCGGCGCTGGGCGGCGGGGCGACCGGGCTCGGCTTCGGCATGCAGTTCGCCCTGTTGGGGGCCGGCCATCTGATCGGCCTGGCAGTCGGGCTGGCGCAGCTGTTCGGCCTGATCCTCGCCTGGGGCATCGCCGTGCCGATCCTCACCTCGCCCGACACCGTCGCCTGGCTGACCGCCAACGGCGTTCCGTCGGTCGCGGCCGGGCTTCCGGCCGGGGCGCCGGCCGAGGAGCTGGCCGGAACCGTCTGGGGCCAGGAAGTCCGCTTCATGGGCGCGGGCGTGATCGGCGTGGCCGCCATCTGGACCCTGATCAAGCTGGCCGGACCGCTGGTCACCGGCCTGACCTCGGCCCTCGCCGCCAACCGCCGCCGCCAGGGCGGCGAGGTGCTGGACCGGACCGAACAGGACATTCCGATCAACATCGTCGCCGGCCTGTCGGTCGCCTGCCTGCTCGGCATCGGCGGACTGCTCGCCTGGTTCGCCCAGGGCAATCCGACCCTGGCGGGGTCCACCGCCCTGCTGGTCGGCGGCGGCCTGATCTATGTCGTTCTCATCGGCTTCGCCGTCGCCGCCATCTGCGGCTATATGGCGGGCCTGATCGGCTCCTCGAACAGCCCGGTGTCAGGGGTGGGCATCCTCGCCATCGTCATCGCCTCGGCGCTGATGCTGGGCGTGCTGGCCCTGGCCGGCCTGCCCGCCGATCCCTCGGTGATCGCCTTCGCCCTGCTGGTGACCGCGGTCGTCTTCGCCGTGGCGGTCATCGCCAACGACAACCTTCAGGACCTGAAGACGGGTCAGCTGGTGGCGGCCACGCCGTGGCGGCAGCAGACGGCCCTGATCGTCGGCGTCGGCGCGGGGGCGGTGGTCATCCCGCTGATCCTCAACCTGTTGAACCAGGCCTTCGGCTTCGCCGGCGGACCGGCGGGCATCGCCGACGAGCCCCTGGCGGCGCCCCAGGCGACGCTGATCTCGGCCCTGGCGCGCGGCGTCATCGGCGGCGACCTGCGCTGGGACCTGATCGGCCTCGGCGCGGCGATCGGCGTCGTGATCATCGTCCTCGACGCCGCGCTGCACGGCGCGACCAAGGGCAGGATGAAGCTGCCGCCCTTGGCGGTAGGCATCGGCTTCTACCTGCCCGCCGCGGTGACGACCATGCTGGTCGTCGGGGCGGTGTGCGGCTGGCTCTACGAGAAGGCGATCAAGGGCACGCGGTTCGCCGACGTCGGCCGTCGCATGGGGGTGCTGCTGGCCTCGGGCCTGATCGTCGGGGAAAGCCTGTTCCTGGTCATGACCGCCGGCGTCATCGTGGCGACCGACAACGAGGCGCCCTTCGCCATGCTGCCCGAGGGTTCGACCTGGCCGGCGATGGCCGCGGGGATCGCGGCCTTCGCGGCGCTCGCCTTCGGTCTCTACGCCTGGGTGCGCGGGCGGTCAGCGAAGGTCTGATCAGCGCCGCGGATCGCACGGCGGCGGTCTGGAGATCGCCGCCGGCGGGCCCTCGAGGCGATACAGCCGCCAGCGCCGGCTCCGACCAGGCCCGCTGGCGGCCGTCAGTTCGCCCAGATCATCGACCCGCTCCCAGTCGGCGAAGCGGTCGCGGCCGGGGCAGCCGGACACGGCCAGCACGGGGCCGCGCCGGGCCGCCGCCGTGGTCAGGGGACGCTCCATCTGGAAATGGTCTTCCGGCCGCGCGCCCGGGGAGGGCCAGACCGCGACCCCGGTCTTCCGGTCCCGCCCGTAGTAGAGCAGGGCGGCGGCGTCGCGGCGGCTTTCGGCCACGATGACGGCGGCCCCCGCCCGCTCCGCCTGACGGCCGGCCGTTTCGGCGAAGGCGCGCCAGCCGAGGACCGGCTCGAAGACGGCCCGCCCGCCGACCGACAGCCGGTCGGCGTTGGCGTCGGCGAGCGGCAGGGCGATCTGCAGCAGCAGGCCGAAGGCGAGTCCGCCCGCCATCCAGCCGCGCGCGCCGCGCCGCGCCAGGACGGCGGCGCCCAGCACGAAGACGGCGACCAGGGCCGTGGCGGCCCAGTTGGCGTGGGCGCGGGTGATGAAGGCCACGCCGGTCACCAGCAGGATGATCGGCGCCGAAAAGGCCAGCAGCATGCGGTCGTTCCCGTCGATGCGGCTCCCGCGCGCGGCCCTCCACAGAACGGCGCAGGCGGCGGCGAAGACGACCGGGCCGGCGAGCACGGCCTGGGCGGCGAGGAAGGCCAGCCCGTCCGCGAGGCCGGGCGTCGCCCCGCCGCCGCCGACATTGTCCGCGGTGTGCCGCAGGGTGGCGAGACCGTGGCCGGCCTGCCAGGCCAGGTTCGGCGCGAGGCACAGGGCCCCGACGATCAGGCCGATCCAGACCGGCGGGCGGCGCAGGGCCGCGCGGGAGGCCGGATCGGCCCAGGCGGCGACCAGCAGGCCGCCGACGAAATACAGCATGGCGTATTTGGACAGCAGCCCCGCGCCGAAGGCCAGGGCCAGCAGCCCGCCCCAGGCCGGATGCCCCCCCGCCCTGAGCCGGACCCAGGCCAGCAGGGCCAGGGCCCAGAAGGCCAGCAGCGGGGCGTCGGTCGAGATGATCCGGGCCGAATAGACCGCCCCCGGGGCCAGCAGGGCCGCCAGACCCGCCCAGACCGCCGCCCTGCGCCCGTAGAGCGTCCCCGCGACGGCGGCCGTCGCGGCCGCCGTGACCGCCCAGGCCAGGGCCGACGGCGCCCGGACGCAGGCCTCGCCGGCGCCGCAGACCGCCTGCGACAGGCCGATCAGCCAGGCGATCATCGGCGGCTTGGAGAAATAGCCCCAGGCCGGATGCTGGGCCCAGCTCCAGTACTGGGCCTCGTCGACCGAGAGCTCGGCCGCCGAGACGGCCGAGGCGGCGAGGCGCAGGACGGTGATCCCGAGGATGGCGAGGGCGAGCGTCAGCCAGGGGCGGCGCTCGGGTCCGTCGGTCAGCCGCGCCGTCAGGCCGTGACCGGGGCCCCGCCCTTCCAGGCCCGGACCCGCGCCCGGCGGGCGAGGCCCGGGGCGCTGACCATGGCCCGGAACAGAATCGCGAAGATCAATCCGCTGATCGTCCATGACAGTATGACATCGGAGAGGAAATGGCCGCCAAAGGCGAGGCGGTTGACGGAGAGCAGGACGGCGTAGCCGATCACCGGCGGCGCCAGGACCGGGCGCAGGGGCGGCGGAACCAGAACCAGGGCGGCGACCAGCCAGGTCGCGGACGAGGCCTCGCCGCTGACGAAGGAACAGTTCGACTGGCACCAGTCGCTGATGCGCCAGACGGGCTGGTACGGGGCCTCGCCGCCGAACAGGTCCACCATCACCGGCCGCGGCCGCCCCCACCACGACTTCAGCAGGCCGTTGACCACCAGGCCGGGCCCGACCACGAGGGCCGCGAGCAGGAAGACCGTGCGCCGGGCGCGGGCGAGGGCGTCGGCTCCATGGCGGGCGACCAGCCAGGCCAGGCGACCCGTCAGTCCCGTCAGCAGGATCGCCAGGCTGAGGTCGGCGCTCTTGCGGAAAGCCCGCAGCAGGGGGTCCTGGCTCAGGACGAAGCCCGCTCCGGGCCGGTAGAACAGCTCGCTCGCGGCCAGATCGAGGCCGGGAAAGGCCAGAAAGACGAGGCTGAAGCCCACGACCGCGGCCAGGCACAGGCTGATCGGGTCATGGAGGCGAGGCAGGGTGGAGGCCAACAGGCGCAGCCGGGTCGCGGCCCGCGCCGCCCGCCGCCGCAATCCGCCTCGTCCGCGGGTCGGAGCCACAGCGGCCGACCACCCGTCTGGCTTGATCCCGGTCATGACGCCCCCGCCGCCGTCCCGCAGCCGGAATGCCCGAGTCTTGCATCACCTCGTCGGCGGTTTTGCTGCCGCCGGGTGTCGGTTTTTCCCCGCCTCTGCGACGGTCCGTCCGGATCGGGATGGATGGGCGGGGCGGGCGGCGGATCCGCACCGCCTTCGGGCCGCCCCTTTTTCGCGCGACAGTGCCGTCCTTCCGCCAGGCGTGCTCGCCGCGCACTGGCGTTTCGCCGTTCGCCCCTGTAAGAGGCGCGCGCTCCCCGCACCGTCGCCATTCCCAGCGGCCCGCCACGCCGGCCGCCCTGCACGTCTGATATCGAAAAATGAACCTGCGCAACGTCGCCATCATCGCCCACGTCGACCACGGCAAGACCACCCTGGTGGACCAGCTGCTGGCCCAGTCCGGCGTGTTCCGCGCCAATGAGGCGACCACCGAGCGCGCCATGGACTCCAACGACCAGGAGCGCGAGCGCGGCATCACCATCCTCGCCAAGGCCACCTCGGTGCTGTGGAACGGCAAGGCGGGCGAGACCCGGATCAACATCATCGACACCCCCGGCCACGCCGACTTCGGCGGCGAGGTCGAGCGGATCCTCGGCATGGTCGACGGCTGCGTGCTGCTGGTCGACGCCGAGGAAGGCGTCATGCCGCAGACCAAGTTCGTGCTGACCAAGGCCCTGAAGATGGGCCTGAAGCCGATCCTGTGCATCAACAAGGTCGACCGCACCCACGCCGACCCGGACCGGGTGCACCTGGAGACCATCGAGCTGTTCGAGGCCATCGGCGCCTCGCCCGAGCAGCTGGACTTCCCGCACATCTACGCCTCGGGCCGCAACGGCTGGGCGACGCTGGACCTGAACCAGCCGTCCGAGACCCTGGCGCCGCTGTTCGACCTGATCGTCGACCACGTGCCGCCGCCGCCGGTGGCCGAGAACCTCGACCAGCCGTTCCGGATGCTGAACGTGCTGATCGAAAGCGATCCCTTCCTGGGCCGCCTGCTGACCGGCCGCATCGAGAGCGGAAAGGCCGTGCCCGGCATGCCGATCAAGGCGCTGGACCGCACCGGCAAGCAGATCGAGCAGGGCCGCATCACCAAGGTGCTGGCCTTCCGCGGCCTGAAGCGCCAGCCGGTCGACGAGGGCGCCGAGGCCGGCGACATCGTCGCCATCGCCGGCATGTCCAAGGCCACCGTGGCCGACACCCTGTGCGCCCTCGAAGTGACCGAGGCGCTGGACGCCCAGCCGATCGACCCGCCGACCATCTCCATGACCGTGGGCGTCAACGACAGCCCCTTGGCCGGGCGCGAAGGCGACAAGGTCCAGTCGCGCGTGATCCGCGACCGCCTGCTCAAGGAGGCCGAGGCCAACGTCGCCATCCGCGTCACCGAGACGCCGGGCGCCGACGCCTACGACGTGGCCGGGCGCGGCGAACTGCAGCTGGGCGTGCTGATCGAGAACATGCGCCGCGAGGGCTTCGAACTGTCGATCAGCCGTCCGCGCGTGGTCTACCAGACCGGCGAGAACGGCGAACGGCTGGAGCCGATCGAGGACGTGGTCATCGACGTGGACGACGAGTTCACCGGGGTGGTCATCGAGAAGCTGTCGGCGCGCAAGGCCGAGCTCAAGGACATGGGCCCGTCGGGCGCCGGCAAGACCCGCATCCAGCTGGCCTGTCCGTCGCGGTCGCTGATCGGCTACCAGGGCGAGTTCCTCACCGACACCCGCGGCTCGGGCGTGCTGAACCGCGTGTTCAGCCACTACGAGCCGCACAAGGGCGCGATCGAGGGCCGCCTGAAGGGCGTGCTGGTGTCCAACTCCGACGGCGAGACCGCGGCCTACGCCCTGTGGAACCTCGAGGAGCGCGGCGTGATGTTCGTCGGCGCCGGCGAGAAGACCTACCAGGGCATGATCATCGGCGAGAACAGCCGCTCGGACGACCTCGACGTCAATCCGATCAAGGGCAAGCAGCTGACCAACGTCCGCGCCGCCGGCAAGGACGAGGCCGTGCGCCTGACCCCGCCGCGCCGACCGTCGCTGGAGCAGGCGATCGCCTACATCGAGAGCGACGAACTGGTCGAGGTGACGCCGAAGTCGATCCGGCTGCGCAAGGCGGTGCTGAACCCGAGCTTCCGCAAGAAGCGCGTCCGCGAGGACTAGGCCGCAGATCGGGGCGGCGGCGGGGCGGCTCTGCGGCCGATCCGGCGCCGGAACCGGCCAATTCCGGCGCAGCCAAGGTCATTTCGGGGCCGCCGAAACAAACCGAAACAGCCGGTGTTGGTTCGGGGCGGGCGATCCGGCCCGCGCCAGATCAGAGGCTGACACCATGCGCAAGACCGCGCTTCTCACCGGGGTCGCCGGCCTGTTCCTCATGACCGCTCCGGCGTTCGCCCAGGACAGCACGGCCCCGCAGACCCCGCCCGCCGGCCAGGCCGCCGAACAGCAGCCGGCCGCCCAGCCCGAGCAACTCACCCTGCAGCCCGGCTCCGTCGTGCGCGACTCCGCCGGCGCCGAGCTGGGTCGCCTCGAAGGCGTCCGCAACGGCCCCTCCGGCCAGGAACTGACCGTCCGCGGCTCCGACGGCCAGCTGCGCGGCGTGCCGATCGGCGGCATTCGCCAGGACGGCGACGCCATCGTGGTCGACTTCAGCAGCGGCGAGTTCATGAGCGCCCCGGCGATCACTGACGGAGCCCCCGGCCAGACCGGGACCACGCCGCCCGCGCCGGCCGCCCCTGCGACGCCCGCGACGCCTGCGACGCCGGCAGATCCGATGCAGCCGGGCCAGCCCGCGCAGCCGGCCCAGCCCGCCGAGCCGGCCGCCGCTCCCTCGGCCAGCCAGCCGCCGGCTCCGGGTGAAGGCGCAGCCCCGGCTCCCGCCTCCCAGGGCCAGGACCCGGCCGGCGCAATGGACGATGACCAGCCGACTGACGACGACGAGCCGGCCGACGACGAACCGGGCGCCTGATCCGGCGCCCCGCGCATGAAAAAGGGCGGCTCCGTCGGGAGCCGCCCTTCTTTTCGTCCGACGGAGGCGTCAGGCGCGTCGCTTCACGAGTCCCAGCAGGAACAGCAGGATCACGGCGCCGATGGTGGCCACGATGACGCCGATGATCCAGTTCCCTCCGGCGTCGCCGCCCAGCAGGGTGTTGTAGAGAAACCCGCCGATCAGGGCGCCGACCACGCCGACGATGAGGTTGGTCAGCAGCCCATGGTTCCGTCCCATGATCTGCTCGGCCAGCCAGCCGGCGACAATGCCGATGATGATCCAGGCGATGATGCCAAATCCGCTCATACTTCGCTCCTTCCAAGGCGATGATCGATGCGGCCTAAATGCGCCGCCAGCGTAACGGTTGCCGCGACTGGACGAACCCGGTTCGGGGGTTCTCACGCAGGAGGGGAGCCCGGCACGCCGCTTGCCGCCCGGAGGGGGAACCGTCCCGCTTCGGGACGGGGAGCAAAGGGGAAAACGGGATCATGGCTTCCGACATCGACCTTCACCTCGGCCGCCGCCTGCGCCGCCGCCGCCGCCTGCTCGGCCTGACCCAGCAGCAGCTGGCCGCCCAGGTGGGAATCCGCTTCCAGCAGATCCAGAAGTACGAATGCGGCGCCAACCGCATCTCGGCGGCCCGCCTGTGGCAGCTGGCCGAGGCGCTGGAGTCGCCGGTGAGCTATTTCTATGACGGTCTCGAGGAGGCCATCGAGCGCCGGGAGGCCGCCAGCCAGGGCGGGGAGATGTTTTCCCGCAAAGAAACGCTCGACCTGATCCAGGCCTACTACCAGCTCGACGAAAAGCCCCGTCGCCGCCTGCTGGACCTGGCCAAGTCGCTGCACACGGACGGCGGCGGCGCCTGAGGCCGGGCGGCGGATCGGGAGCGGCGGATGTCGCGGCTCTTGCCGACCGCCCGCCGCTTCGGACACGCGGCGCATTGACTCGCGGCCCGGGGCTCGCCACTCGCCACTCCCATGACCGAGTACGAGCTTTTCGCCGTTGAACTGGCCCGCGAGGCCGCCCGCGTATCGGCGCCGTGGTTCCGGGGCGAGTGCGAGGCCTTCGACAAGGGCGGACCGGGGGTCTTCGACCCGGTCACCCACGCCGACCGCGAGGCGGAGGCGGCCATGCGCCGGCTGATCGAGGCCCGCTACCCCGACCACGGGGTGATCGGCGAGGAGTACGGCGAGGACCGGCCGGATGCGGCGCATGTCTGGGTCCTCGACCCCATCGACGGCACCCGCGCCTTCATCGCCGGGCTCCCGTTGTGGACCAACCTGATCGCCCTGCGGCGGGAAGGTCGGCCCGCCGTCGGGGTGATCGGCCAGCCCTACCTCGACGAGATCTTCCTCGGCGGTCCCTCCGGGGCGCGGCTGCTCCGGAACGGCGACGAGACGCCGCTGCGGACCCGCCCCTGCGAACGCCTGACCGACGCCGTCATCGCCACCACCGATCCCGACCTGTTCACCGGGCCCGAACTGGGGGCCTGGACCCAGGTGCGGGCGGCGGCGCGGCTGGCGCGGCTGGGCTGCGACGCCTACGCCTACGCCATGCTGGCGGCGGGCCGGATCGACCTGGTGGCGGAGACGGGTCTGAAGGTCTGGGACTGGTCGGCCCTGGTCCCCGTGATCGAGGCGGCGGGCGGGGAAGTCACCGGCTGGACCGGCGAGGCCCCGCGCGACGACGGTCGCATCCTCGCCGTCGGCGATGCCCGCATCCGCGAGCAGGCGCTCGTCTCCCTGCGCCGGGCGGGCCGCTAGGCCCGGCGGCGGTCAGGCGGCGGTTCCGGCGGTCGTCGCGTCGGCGGAGGCGACCGGCGACAGATCCTCGACCGGCGCCACATAGGCGGCCATGGCGTCGAACTCCTCGAGGAGCACGGCCCGGCGGTCGTCCGTCTCCATGATCACCTCGTGCTTCGACCCCGGCACCTCGACGTAGCGACCCCGGCCCAGCCGGCGCGCCGCCCATTTGCTGGTCTGCTTCCACACCCGGTCGTCCTCGCCCGCCTGCACCACCGCGACGGGGATCTTCACCGACTTCAGCGCCTTGGGCTTGAGGGCCCGCTCGCCGGCGTCGAGGGCGAAGGCGAGCCAGCCCCAGGTCGGACCGCCCACCGCCAGGTGCGGGCAGGCGTAGAGCTGCTGCCGCCATTGCTCGTAGCGGGTCTCGTCCGAGGTCAGGGCGTCCTTCTCGAAGGTGTGGTCGAAGGGGTCGTCCGGATCGTCGAGAACGTAGTCGCCGGCCTTGCCGTGGCGCAGGTTCCAGCGCACCGCCAGCTTCACCGACCACATCGACCGCTTGCCGGTGCGGATGCGCAGCATCGGACTGACCAGCAGGGCCCCCGAGAACCGCGCCTCGCCGGACTCGAGGGTCAGCAGGTTGAGGGCCGCGCCCATCGAATGGCCGATCATCACCCAGGGCCGCGGCGCACGCGTCTCGAAGGCGTCCAGCAGACGCGCGTAGTCGTCGAGGAACTCCTCCACGGCGCGGGCGTGTCCCTTAAGCCGGTCGGGCAGCAGCCGCGCGGACAGGCCCTGCCCCCGCCAGTCATGGGCCAGCACGCACCAGCCGCGGGCGAGCAGATTGCCGATCAGCTCGAAGTATTTCTCGATCGGCTCGGTGCGGCCGGGGCTGACCACGACCGTCCCGCGCGGCTTCGCGGCGACAAGGGTCGACGGCGTCCAGAAGGCGGCGCGCAGGCGCAGCCCGCCCGCGCCGCGGAACCACTCGCCCGATCCTCCGGGCGGCGCGGACGCGCCCGGCACCCCCATCAGGGGCGCGTTGGCGGCATAGGCGACGGCTCGGTTCACTCGGGCTTCCTGAATCTCAAGGTCATGCGATCGCTCTCGCCGATCTCGTCATACTTCGCGCGGTCGAAGGTCGGGTCGGGCGCCGCGCCCCGGGGCGCGGTCAGCCGCATCGGCGGCAGGGTGTCGACCCCGAACGGGTGGTCCTTGGTGTCCCTCTCGTTCGCATTGATCTCGGACGACGCGACGAAGGCGAAGCCCGCCTCGGCCGCCAGCTGCCGGACGAAGGCCTCCTGGACATAACCGTTCGCCGCCGCAGGGTCCTGATCCTCCTCGGGGCCGAGGCGATGCTGTTCCACGCCGAGCACGCCGCCGGGGCGCAAGGCCGCCCAGGCGTCGGCGAAGGCCTTCTCGGCGATGCCGGCGGCCATCCAGGCGTGAATGTTGCGCATGAACAGGACGAGGTCCGCGGTTCCGGGCGCCGCAACCGGCCCGGAGGTGGGCCCGAAGGCGCTGAGCTCGATCTCGCCGTAGAGCGCCCGGTCGTTGGTGAACCGCTCCTGGAAGGCGGCCATCAGGGCGACCTGGGCCGGATCGGCGCCGGGGCCCGTCTGGAATCCTGCGGCGATGTACTTGCCGCCCCCCTCGGCCAGATAGGGGGCGAGAATCTCGGTGTACCAGCCGCTGCCCGGCCAGAAGTCGACGACGGTCATCCGCGGCTGGAGGCCGAAGAAGCGCAGCGTCTCCATCGGATGCCGCCACTGGTCGCGATCCCGGTCCTGCGCGCGCCACGGCCCCTGCACCGCCCACTCCAGCGACCCCTTGGGCGGCCCCTCGGGCGCGGGCGGCGGTTCGGCCGTCTTCTCGCGACGGCCGCAGGCGGAGAGGGTCAGGACGGCGGCGGCGGCGGCCGAACCGGCCAGAACGCCCCGGCGCGACGGCGAGAAACGCCGGTCCTGGTTCTTCTCACCCATGCAATACCCCCGCGAGGCGGATCGACGGCGGCCTCGCCGGTCCGGGCTTAACCCTGTTCCCCTGTCCGGTCAAAACGCCGCGCCTCAGTCCGGCTTGCGGAATCGCAGGGTCATCCGGTCGCTCTCGCCGATGGCGTCGAACGCCGCCCGCTCGGCGTCGGTGAGCGGCGTGGGGCGGTCCGTGGCGACGTTGGCGCGGGGGGCGCTGACGCGGGTCGGCGGCAGGGTCCAGACGCCGTAGGGATGGTCATGGTCGTCGCGCGGATTGGCGTTGATCTCGCTGCGCGCGTCGAGGACGAAGCCGGCGGCCCGGGCGGCGTGGATGACGTAGCTCTCGGACACGTATCCGGTCGGGGCGGTGTCGTCGGGGTTCAGCCCCTCCGGGCCGCGGTGTTGCTCGACGGCCAGCACCCCGCCGGGCTTCAGCGCCTTGAAGAAGGCGGCCATGTAGGGCGCCGTGCGGTCGCTGCGATGCCAGTTGTGCAGCGCCCGGGCGACGACGATCAGGTCCGCCGTCCCGTCCTCCACGCCCATCCCCTCCAGCGGCCGGTTCACGGCCACGTATCGCCCGCCGGTGGCGGCGGCGTACGGCTCGAGGATATTGCGCCACCAGCCGGCCCGGCCGGGTTCGATCTCGACCACGGTCAGGCCCGGACGCAGGCCCCAGAAGGTCAGGGTTTCGAACGGATGCCGCCAGGCGTCCCGCGCCCGGTCGGCGGCGGGGCGCGTTTCCGAGGCGACCGCCGCCTGCAGGGCGGCGTCCTCGTGGTGCTCGGGCGGGAGCATGGCGGCGCGGCGTTCGGCGCGCTGGGCCGGCGTCTCGTCGAGCGAGGGCATGGCCGGCAGGGTCTGGGCCGCTGCGAGGGTCGGCAGGGCGAGCGCCGCGACGGCGGCGAAAGCGGACAGGCGCATGGCGGTCTCCGGGGAAGGGGCGGGCAACCCTAACGCGCCTCGCCGGACGGACAAGCGGCTTCCGCCCCGGCGGCGCGGTCGCGCGCTCTTGACGCGGCGAAAGCGCATCCCAAATCCCTGTGCGAGGACGCCGTCACGGGTCCTCCGGAGAGACCGGCGCCGATCACGGGCCGGGCGATCCGAACCCCCACCGCCGGTCCGGGCCCAAACCGCAGGGCCGGCTCAACCTTGCTGATCCTCAGGAGGATGACATGCGTACCTATGATTTCTCGCCGCTCTACCGCTCGGCCGTCGGCTTCGACCGTCTGGCCTCGCTTCTGGAAAGCGCCGCGCGCACCAGCCAGGAAAGCGGCTGGCCGCCCTACAACATCGAAACCACAGGCGAGAACGCCTACCGGATCGAGATCGCCGTCGCCGGCTTCGCGCCCGACGAGCTGAACATCGAGGTCAAGGAAAACCTGCTCACCGTCACCGGCCGCAAGACGGCCAATGACGACGCCTCGGGCGGGCGCACCTTCCTGCACCGGGGGCTGGCGGAGCGCGACTTCGAGCGTCGCTTCCAGCTGGCCGACTACGTTGTGGTCAAGGGCGCCGATCTGGTGAACGGGCTGCTGTCGATCGACCTGGCCCGCGAACTGCCGGAGGCGCTGAAGCCGCGCCGCATCGAGATCGGCACGGGCGCCTCGAAGCCGCTGATCGAGGGCAAGAAGGCGAAGGCGGCCTGACGGGCTTCACAGCCTGATCGCATCGAGGGGACGGCGCCCGCGTCGTCCCCTTTTTTTCGCGTCCGGTGCAGCGCAGCCCGCGACGGCTCAGCCGGCCGCCTCCAGCGCCGGAACCGCCGGCTCCAGTCCGCGCGCGCCGTGGGTGACGGCCCCGGTCATCACCGCCTGCCGCAGGCACGCCCCGCGGAGGGTGGTGCGGCTGAGGTCGGCTCCGGTCAGGTTGGCGCGATTGAGATCGGCGCCCGACAGATCGGCGCCCTTCAGGCAGGCCCCGGTCAGGTCGGCGGGCAGCACCCGGTCTGCGGCGATCAGCAACGGACCGAGCTGCGCCTCGCGCAGATCCGCGCCATTGAGGCGGGAGCGGGCCAGTCGCGCCCCGCGCAGGTCGGCGCTTCGCAGGTTCGCCGAGCGCAGGTCGGCCTCCTCGAGGTGGGCGCCCTGCAGCTGCACCCCCTCCATGTCGAGGCCGTAGAAGACCGCGCCCTTGGCCGAGAGGGCGGTGAGATTGTAGCCGCGGATCGACTTCAGCGCGCGCAGGTCGACCCCGTCGAACACGGAGGGCGAACCGGCGGCCCCGCCGGTCTCGCACCACTGGGCGTGGTCGGCGAGCATCTCCGCCGCCGGCATCTTGCCGACCGGCGCGCCGGCCGAGTGCGTGTCGGTCAGGGCCCCGGACAGGTCGGCCCCGTCTGTGCGCCACAGGGTGGACTTCACCCCGACGAGCACCGCGTCGCGCAGGTCCGCGCCGGACAGGTCCGCGCCCGAGAGGTCGGCCCCGGCCAGGTCGGCGCCGCGGAAGCTGGCCTGCTTGAGATTGGCCCGGACCAGCTTGCAGTCCTTCATCACCGCGTCCGAGAAATCGGCCGCGACGGCGACGACGCCGGTCAGCTTGGAGCGGGCCAGGTTCGCCCCCGCGAGACAGGCGCCCTGGGCCTCGGTGTCGCGCTGGCTGCGGGCCTCGATGACCCGGAATCCCAGCCGGGCGTCGGCGGCCGCGATGGTGCCCTCGCGCAGGTCGGCCTCGAACAGGTCGGCGCCGGTCAGGTCGGCCCCGCGCAGGCAGGCGCCGCGCAGATCGGCCCGCCGCAGGCTGGCCTCGACCAGCACGGCGTCCTGCATGTCGGCGCCGAAGAAGGTGGCGTTGTCGAGCTTGGCCCCGGTCAGGTCGCAGCCGATCAGGGAGGCGGCCGCGAAATCCGCGTCGGCGAGGTTGCGGCCGGCCAGCGACAGCCCGGACAGGTCCATCCAGGCGAAGACGGCGCGCGCGCCGCCCGGCCGCGCCTGCCACAGGCGGTCGTGCCGCGCGCAGATCGCGTCCAGTTCCTGTTGCTCGATGCGCCTTCTGGCGACGGCCTGCCCAGCGGTTCCCGACATTGGCCCGGAATGGCACACTGGCGCTTAAGGAAGCGTTCTCAGAGCGTCAGCAGACCCTGTTCGCGCAGCGTGTCCGCCAGCTCCCCGGGGCCTACCCAGACCCGGGTATAGCCGGCCTCGCCCAGACGCTTCAGCTCGGTGGCCAGATCCGCCTTCGGCGAGGCCGCGAAGCGGGCGTCGAAACCGTCGCCGTCGTCGCTGATCCGGACCATCGGGCGGCCCGTCTCCACGCGGTGGAGGTAGCCCTCGTACAGGACCGCGGCTTCCTGGGCGAGCAGGCCCGTCTCGACCTCAAGCCCCGCCTTCCGCAGCCGCTCCACCCCGCGACCCGAGGCGAAGGGCGACGGGTCGACGGCGGCCACCACCACGCGGGCGACCCCGGCCTCGATCAGGAAGTGCGAGCAGGAGGTGCGGCCGGAGGAGCGGGCGCCGCACGGCTCCATGGTGACGTAGGCGGTGGCGCCCCGGGCCTGCTCGCCGGCGGCGGGGACCGCCTGCTCCTCGGCGTGCGGACGGCCGCCCGGCGCCGTGGCCGCCTCGGCGACGATGGCCCCGTCGCGGACCAGCACGCAGCCGACGGCCGGGTTGGGCCAAGTCTGGCCCATGCGGCCGCGGGCCAGGGCGATGGCCCGGCCCATGAAGCGGATGTCGTCGGATTCCTGCTTCGGCGAGGCCATCTCAGCCCTCCGGCGGCGGCGGCAGGGGCTGGGCCCGGTCCGCGTCGAGATAGCGGGCGGCGGTCGGCCGCAGCTCGCTGTCGAGATCGATCTCCAGCGGATTGCCGGTCGGGATCTCGACGCCGACGATGGCGTCGTCGGGCACCCGGAACAGCAGCTTGACGATGGCGCGCAACGAGTTGCCGTGGGCGGCGATCAGCACGTTCTCGCCGGCCTTCAGCCGCGGCGCGATATCGCTGTCCCAGTAGGGCTGCACCCGGTCGAGGGTGGTCTTCAGGCTCTCGGTGTCCGGGATGGCCTGGCCGGCGTAGCGCGGATCGGCGGCGAAATCGTACTCGCCCCCGGCGGCCAGCGGCGGCGGCGGCACGTCGTAGCTGCGCCGCCAGATCTTCACCTGGTCCGCCCCGTGCTTCTCGGCGGTCTCGGCCTTGTTCAGCCCGGTGAGGCCGCCGTAGTGGCGCTCGTTCAGACGCCAGTCCTCGACCACCGGCACGTCCTTCAGCCCGGCGGAGTCCAGCGCCAGCGCCCCGGTGCGCTTCGCCCGGGTCAGCACCGAGGTGAACATCACGTCCGGCCGGAAGCCCGCCTCCGCGATCAGCTCGCCGCCGCGCCGCGCCTGGGCCTCGCCCTCGGCGGTCAGGTCGACGTCGACCCAGCCGGTGAAGCGGTTCTCCAGGTTCCACTGGCTCTGGCCGTGGCGCAGCAGGATCAGTCGGGGCATGCGGGTCTCCGTGAGCGACCCGCGACGGGGTAGGCCGGGGGTCCGGAAGGGTCAAGCTTCGGCGGGGCCGCGGGTTCCCGGGAGCTTCGCCGCAGCCCGTGCGTTGTTGCGGCTCGGAACCAGAGGGGGCAAGAAGCGCGACCAGCTTGGCCGTAACGCCCCGGCAAACCAGGACCTCCCATGCAGAAGCCCCGCGCCGACCTTCGCCCGAACACCGCCGCCTACGAGACCACGCCGCTGGTCAAGGCCACGGGCTTCCGGGAGTACGACGCGCGGTGGATCCTCGAGAAGGAGATCAACCTCCTCGGCGTCCAGGCGCTGGGGCTGGGGCTGGCGACCTACATCCACGAGATCGGCCAGACGCCGCGCATCGTGGTGGGCCACGACTTCCGCTCCTATTCCCTGTCGGTGAAGCAGGCGCTGACGCTCGGCCTGCTCGAAGGCGGCATGGAGGTGCTGGACGTCGGGCTGGCCCTGTCGCCGATGGCCTACTTCGCCCAGTTCGCCCTCGAGGCGCCCTGCGTGGCCATGGTCACCGCCAGCCACAACGAGAACGGCTGGACCGGCGTCAAGATGGGGGCCAACCCGCCGCTGACCTTCGGCCCCGACGAGATCGGCCGGCTGAAGGACATCGTGCTGGGCGGCGAGGGCGTGGCCCGCGGCGGCGGGACCCTGACCCGGGTCGAGGACTTCCGGGAACGCTACCTCGAGGAGGTCAGCAAGGGGGTGAAGCTGGGCCGGCCGATCCGGGTGGTGGCCGCCTGCGGCAACGGCACGGCCGGAGCCTTCGCGCCCGAGGCCCTGCGCCGGATGGGCGCCGAGGTGATCGAGATGGACGCCGAGCTCGACTACACCTTCCCGAAGTACAACCCGAACCCCGAGGACCACGCCATGCTGGTCCAGATGGCGGCGAAGGTGCGCGAGACCGGCGCCGACCTGGCGCTGGGCTTCGACGGCGACGGCGACCGCTGCGGCGTGGTCGACGACACCGGCGAGGAGATCTTCGCCGACAAGATCGGCCTGATGCTGGCCCGCGACCTGTCGAAGCTGCACCCGAACTCGACCTTTGTCGTCGATGTGAAGTCGACCGGGCTCTACAAGACGGACGAGGTGCTGAAGGCGAACGGGGCCGAGACGGTCTACTGGAAGACCGGGCACTCGTACATCAAGCGCAAGACCGCCGAGGTCGGAGCCCTGGCCGGGTTCGAGAAGTCGGGGCACTTCTTCATGGCCGGGCCGCTGGGCCATGGCTACGACGACGGCATCGTCGCCGCCGGCGCGGTGCTGGCCATGCTGGACCGCAACCCGGGCAAGAAGCTGAGCGAGCTGAAGGCGGCCCTGCCGGACGCCTGGACCAGCCTGACCATGAGCCCGCACTGCGACGACGAGCTCAAGTACGAGGTGCTGGAGCGGATCGTGAAGGAGTACGAGGACCTCGCGGCCTCGGGCGGCGAGATCCTCGGCCGGAAGATCGTCGAGGCGATCACCGTGAACGGGGTGCGGGTGCATCTCGAGGACGGCTCGTGGGTGCTGGTGCGCGCCTCGTCCAACAAGCCGGAGCTGGTGGTCGTCGTGGAGAGCATGCGGTCGGAAGACGACATGCGCGCCCTTTTCCGCGACGAGGTGAAGCCCCGGCTGGCGAACTATCCCGAGATCGGCGCCTACAACCAGGAGATCTGAGGCGCGTCAGCCGACGCCGAGCAGCGAGACCAGGCCGAGCGCCAGGCCCAGCAGGACGAGCAGCGACAGGGTGACCGCCACGGCGATGCGCGGGCCGGATCGCGCCACCGCGCGGGCGTCGGTGCTCAGCCCGAGGGCGGCCATGGAAACCACCGTCAGGGCGGTGGCGGCCTGCCCCATCGGCGGCAGGGCGGCGGCGGGGATCAGACCGAACGAGCGGGCCGCCATCATCAGCAGGAAGCCGATGATGAACCACGGGACAAGGCGGCCGAGGGGCACGGCGCGCAGACGCCGGAGGGCGCCGCCCGGGCCGCCCTGCCCCGCCCGCGCCGCGACGGCCAGGGACAGCGCCAGCACCACCGGCCCCAGCATCAGCACGCGCACGAGCTTGATCAGGGTTCCGGTCTGGGTGGCCAGCGTTCCGATCGGCATCGTCGCGGCCAGCACCTGGGGGACGGCGTAGACGGTCAGGCCGGCGACGACGCCGTAGGGCAGCTCCGACATCTCCAGCGCGACCGCCAGCAGCGGCAGCAGCAGCACCACCGCGACGCCGAGGACCGCGGTGAAGGCGATAGCGGCGGTCACCTCCTCGGGTTCGGCGTCGATCACGGGCGCGACGGCGACGATGGCCGAGTTGCCGCAGATTCCGTTGCCGCAGGCCACCAGCATCGCCATCCGGCGCGGCAGGCGCAGCAGCCGTCCGAGGCCGTACGACGCCATAATGGCGACGGCGACGACGGCGATCGTCCCGAGGAGCAGCCCCGGGCCGATGGCGAGGATGGTCGCGGCGCTGATCGAGGCGCCGAGCAGGACGACGGCGATCTCCAGCAGGGTGCGGGCGCTGAAGGCGATGCCGGGACGGAGCGCGGCAGGCGGGGTCCAGAGGCTGCGGATCACCGCGCCGATGACGATGGCCAGCACCACGGCGTCGAGCCACCCGCGGCCGAGCCACCGCAGCTCCAGGGCCTCGACGGCCAGCGCGGCGCCGGTGACCGCCGCGCACAGCAGCAGTCCCGGCAGCAGGGCCCGGGCGGAGGCCGCGCGGGACCGCCGGTCGGCCGGAGCGGGAGCGGGAATCATCCGCACAGCCTGCGCCCCGACGGCGGCCGGGTCGAGCCGCCCTACCCCGCCGCCTTCACCGCCGCCGCGACGTCGTCCACCACCGCCTTCACCAGCGCCTCGTCGTCGCCCTCGGCCATGACGCGGATCAGCCGCTCGGTGCCGGAGGGGCGGACCAGCAGGCGGCCGACGCCGGCGAGGCGGGCCTCGGCCTCGGCGATGGCGGCCTTCACCGCCTCGTTCTCCAGCGGCTTGCCGGCGCTGTAGCGGACGTTCTCCAGCCGCTGCGGCACCTTGTCGAACTGTCTGGCCAGCTCGCTCATCGGGCGGCCGCTCTCGACCAGAACCGCCAGCACCTGCAGGGCCGACATCAGCCCGTCTCCGGTGGTGGCGTAGTCGTGCAGGATGATGTGGCCCGACTGTTCGCCGCCGAGGTTGAAGCCCTTCTCGCGCATGCGCTCCATGACGTAGCGGTCGCCGACCTTCGTCCGCTCCAGCGTCAGGCCCTCGGCCTGCAGCCGGCGCTCCAGCCCGAGGTTGGACATCACCGTCGCGACGAGGCCGCCGCCCTTGAGCATTCCGCGCCGGGCCCAGTCGAGCGCGACCATGGCCATGATCTGGTCGCCGTCGACGATCTGGCCCTTCTCGTCGCAGATGATCACCCGGTCAGCGTCCCCGTCCAGCGCGATGCCGATGTCCGCCCGGTACATGCGGACGGCCTCGGCCAGGGCGTCCGGATGGGTGGAGCCGCACTCCGCGTTGATGTTCAGGCCATTGGGGTCGACGCCGACGGCGCACACCTCGGCGCCCAGTTCGTAGAGGGTGGTCGGGGCGACCTTGTAGCCGGCGCCATTGGCGCAATCGACGGCGATCCGCAGGCCCTGCAGGCTGAGCCCCTTGGGGAAGCTGGCCTTGGCGATCTCCACATACCGCGCCTGGGCGTCGTCGATGCGCTTGACCCGGCCCAGCGCGTCCGGCGGCGCCAGGTCCGCGTCGAGCGCCTGGTCCATCATCGACTCGATCTTCAGTTCGACCGCGTCCGAGAGCTTGTAGCCGTCCGGCCCGAACAGCTTGATGCCGTTGTCGAGGTAGGAGTTGTGCGAGGCCGAGATCATCACCCCGATGTCGGCGCGCATGGACCGCGTCATCATCGCCACCCCCGGGGTCGGAAGCGGCCCGAAGGTGCGCACGTCCATGCCGGCGGCGGAGAAGCCGGCGACCAGGGCGGGCTCGATCATATAGCCGGACAGGCGGGTGTCCTTGCCGATCACCACGAGGTGGCGGCGGTCGTCCGAGGACATGAACATCCGGCCGGCGGCCAGGCCCACGCGCAGGGCGACCTCGGCCGTCATCGGGTGGGCGTTGGCCCGCCCGCGGATGCCGTCGGTGCCGAAATAACGTCTCTCGCCCACGTTGTAAGTCCCTGTCGCTGCAAGCGTAACCTTGCGAAACGGCTTTTCAGATGCCAATCCGCGCGTCAATCACCTAAACCCCGCGGGAGGGGACGCGGCGCCGGAACACTCGCGGGAGCGGGCGCCCGGCGCCAGTCCGTCCGGACTGAGGAAGAACACATGTGCGGCATCATCGGCGTCACCGGGACCGGCCCTGCGGTTCCCCGGCTGATCGACAGCCTGAAACGGCTCGAGTATCGGGGCTATGACTCCGCCGGCGTCGCCGCGCTGGTCAACGGGCGCACCGAGCGCCGCCGCGCCAAGGGCAAGATCCGCGAACTGGAAGCGGTGCTGGCGGCCGACCCGCTGGAGTCGACGATCGGCATCGGCCACACCCGCTGGGCCACCCATGGCGCGCCGACCACCGAGAACGCCCACCCGCACCGGGCGGGCCGCGTGACGCTGGTGCACAACGGCATCATCGAGAACTTCGCCGAGCTGAAGGCCGAACTGGCCGTCGAGGGGCGGGTTTTCGAGAGCCAGACCGACACCGAGGTGGTCGCCCACCTGCTCGACCGGGCGCTGGACGGCGGCAACGATCCCGTCGCGGCCTTCAAGACCGTGCTCGACCGGCTGACCGGCGCCTATGCGCTGGCCGTGCTGATCGAGGGCGAGGACGGGTTGATCATGGGCGCGCGGCGCGGCAGCCCCCTGGTGGTCGGCTGGGGCGATGGCGAAATGTATCTCGGCTCCGACGCCCTGGCGGTCGGGCCGTTCACCCAGAAGATCAGCTACCTCGAGGAAGGCGATTTCGTCGCCGTCGATCGCGCGGGCGCCCGCATGTTCGACGCCGACGGCGCGGCCGTGGAGCGCCCGATCGTGCAGGTCTCGGCCTCGTCGGCCCTCGTCGAGAAGGGCGAGTACCGGCACTTCATGGAGAAGGAGATCCACGAGCAGCCGGACAGCGTCCAGCACACCCTGTCCCACTACCTCGACTTCGTGAACGGCCGGGTGAAGCCCGGTGAGATCGATTTCGCGGAGGTCGAGCGGCTGCAGATCGTGGCATGCGGCACCGCCTTCTATGCCGGCCAGATCGGGCGCTACGCCTTCGAGCGGCTGGCCGGTCTGCCGTGCGACGTCGAGATCGCCTCGGAGTTCCGCTACCGCAACCCGGCCGTCGTCCCCGGCGCCCTGGCCGTCGCCGTCAGCCAGTCGGGCGAGACCGCCGACACCCTCGCCAGCCTGAGCTGGTGCAAGGCGCGCGGGCTGAAGACCGCCGCCCTGGTCAACGTGCACTCGTCCTCGATGGCGCGGGAAGCCTCGGTGGTCTGGCCGACGCACGCCGGCCCCGAGATCGGGGTAGCCTCGACCAAGGCCTTCACGGCCCAGGTCGCCGCCCTGCTCGCCCTGGCGGTCGCCGCCGGCGTGCAGCGGGGCCGCATCGACCCGGTGACCGAGGGCGAACTGGTCAAGGCCCTGTTCGAGGCTCCGCGCCTGATCGCCGAGGCCGTGCAGATGGACGGAGCCATCCGGCAGATCGCGCACGACCTCTCCAAGGCCCGGGACGTGCTCTTCCTGGGTCGCGGGGCGATGTTCCCCCTGGCCATGGAGGGGGCGCTGAAGCTGAAGGAGATCAGCTACATCCACGCCGAGGGCTACGCCGCGGGCGAGCTCAAGCACGGCCCCATCGCCCTCGTCGACGAGCTGACGCCGATCATCGCCCTGGCGCCCCTGGACGAGGTCTACGAAAAGACCGCGTCCAACCTCCAGGAGGTCGCCGCCCGCGGCGGTCCGGTGATCATGATCGCCCCGAAGGATGCGCCCGATCCGCACGGCGCCGGGATTCGGCGGGTCGACGCGCCGGACTGCCACCCGCTGATCGCGCCGCTGGTCTACGCCATTCCGGTGCAGCTGCTGGCCTACTACACTGCGGTCGAGAAGGGCACCGACGTGGACCAGCCGCGGAATCTGGCGAAATCCGTCACGGTGGAGTGATCGCTTCCGGTCCGGGATGCGTTAGGGTCGCCGAGCTTCGCCGTCCAGGAACCTGCATGACCGCTTTCAACCGTCGCCTCCGCAAGGCCGTGTTGCCCGTCGCCGGCCTCGGCACCCGGGTGCTGCCCGGCACCAAGACCACGCCCAAGGAGCTGCTCAACGTCGTCGACCGGCCGATCCTCAGCTACATCGTCGAGGAGGCCCGGGAGGCGGGCATCGAGCACATCGTCTTCGTCACCGGCCGGGCCAAGCAGGCCATCGAGGACTATTTCGACCACCAGGTCGAGCTGGAGGCCCAGCTGGAGGCCAAGGGCAAGACCGACATCCTCGAGATGATGAACGGCGAGCTGGCCCAGGCCGGCGAGATGAGCTTCACCCGCCAGATGCAGCCCAAGGGGCTGGGTCACGCCGTCTGGTGCGCCCGCGACATCATCGGCGACGAGCCGTTCGCCGTGATCCTGCCGGACGTCATCGTCGACGCCCAGCCGGGCGCGCTGAAGCAGCTGGCGGACGTCTACGCCGAGGTGGGCGGCAACGTCATCGGCGTGGAGCAGGTGCCGCACGACCTGACCCACAAGTACGGCATCGTCGATCCGGAAGCCCGGGACGGAAACCGTATCCGGATGAAGGGCATGGTCGAGAAGCCGCCGCGCGGCGAGGCGCCGTCCAACCTGTCAATCTCGGGCCGCTACATCCTGCAGCCGGAGATCTTCGGCATCCTCGAGAAGACCGAGCGCGGCGCCGGCGGCGAGATCCAGCTGACCGACGGGATGGCGCGGCTGATGCAGGATCAGATGTTCACCGCCGTCGAGTACGAGGGCGTGACCCACGACTGCGGCGACAAGATCGGCCTGCTTCGCGCCAACGTGGCGCTGGCGCTCAAGCGACCGGACCTCGGCGAGGCGGCGCGGGCTGCGATCAGCGCGCTTCTCTGAGCGGAAGCGACGGGTAGCCCAGGCCCCCCGCGCCGTTGCAGATATAGCCTTGCCTGGCCCCATAGCCCTCGAACACGGGCACCATGGCGCCGCCTCGTCGGCTGCAGTCTCTCGCCTCGGCTTCGAACCGATCAGACGTCCCCGCCGTGGGGACGGCGGTGGCGCAGGCGGTGAGACAAAGGCACAGGACGGCGACAGTGAAGACAGTGACGCGCATGGCTGGGCTCCTCCTGAAGGAGCATGGGCTCAACGGCGTCCGACATGCAACCCTGAATATCAGTCGCGCGGGATGCGTGTGCCGCCGCCGCTGATGTTGCAGACGTGGTCGGTCTCGGGCTGCCCCGTCATCCGCCCGTCGGGCCGGCTCACGAGAATGCCGCCCCGCTCGCGGCAGGAATCGGCGAGGGCCTGCAGACGCTCGCCGTAGGTCGGCGAGGTTCCGGGGGCGGTGGCGCACGCCGAAACGGCGAGCGCCAGGGCGACCGGGGCGCACAGGACAAGACTACGCATCGAAATCTCCTTCTGCTCCCCCCGCGCCAGTAGACGCCCAACGGCGGACGCTTTCAACCGCCGCGACGAGGCGGGCCAACTGGGCGGGGGCGGACAGACGATGATCGCCGCCCTCGATCAGGTCCAGCCGCACATCTCCCCCCGTCAGCCGCTCCGCCAGCAGGGCGGCGTGGCGCCAGGGCACGACCGCGTCCGCCCGTCCCTGCAGGATGTGGGTCGGCGCGCCGAGCGTAACGGGGGCGTCGAGCACCAGCCAGTCCCGGGCCTCCTCGAACATCCGCCGGGTCAACACGTATTCGCCGAGCCCCTCCTCGTGCATCAGCGCCTCGCCGTCGCGGAGGATGGCCTGTCGCTGATGGTCGGGCAGGCCCGGCCACATCAGCCGCTCCGTGAAGTCCGGGGCCGGGTTGACCAGCACCAGCCCGGCGATCCTCTGCGGTCGCGCGAGGGCGAGCAGCAGGGCGATCCAGCCGCCCATCGAGGAGCCGACGGGAACGACGGGCCCCTCAAGACTGTCGACGAGGGCGATCGCGTCCTCGCGCCAGCGCCCGATGGTCGCCCGCCGCCATTCGCCCGAGGACGCGCCGTGGGCGAAATGGTCGTAGCGGACATAACTCCAGCCCCGTTCGCGGGCCGCCGCGTCCAGCGCCAGCGCCTTGGTTCCTTCCATGTCCGAGCGAAAGCCGCCGATCCAGAGCACCGTGGGACCGCCTCCCTGGACCCGCCTCAAGGCCAGGGTTTCGCCGTCAGGCCGGGTCAGGCGTTCGATCTCTTCCATGCCGTTCCTCTCGCGAAATCGCTCCGGGACTGATAGCCAACCCGCTCCTGGGAAGCGAAGGCCGATCCGCGTGTCCGACAAGAAGGTCCTGTTCGTCACCTCCAACCGCATCGGCGACTGCGTGATCTCCTCGGGAGTGATCCGCGAGATTTCACGGCAGGTTCCGGGCGCGCGGATCACGGTCGCCTGCGGACGGCCGCCGGCGCCCTTCTTCCGCTCGGCGCCGGGCGTGGAGCGGGTCATCATCCTCGACAAGAAGAAGCTGGCCGGACACTGGCTCGACCTGTGGAAGCAGGCGGTCGGAACCCGCTGGGAGATGGTCGTCGACATCCGCGGCTCGGCGCTCAGCTATCTCGTCCCGGCCCGTCGACGGGTCGTCTACAATCGCTCGTGGGAGACCGGCCTGCGCAAGGTGGAGATGGTCTCGCGCCTGATGGGGTCGGAAACCCCGCTGGAGCCGGAGATTTTCCTCGACGACCGCGCCCGGGCCGAGGCGGCGGCGGTGATCGACCCGCAACTGGGCGAGGGCGCAGGTCCGGGTCCGATTCTCGCCCTCGCGCCCATCGCGCACCAGCCGGGCAAGAGCTGGCCGGCTGACCGCTGGGGCGAACTGGTCGAACGGCTGATGGCCGAGCCGCGTTTCGCCGGCTGGCGCTTCATGCCGGTCGGCGGACCGGGCGACCGCCCGCCGGCGACCCCGGCGCTGGAAACCGCCGGCCCCCGGGCCATCGACTTCGTCGGCAAGGGCGACATCCTCGCCTCGGCCGCCGCGATCGACCGGGCGGCGCTGTTCGTCGGCAACGATTCCGGACTGATGCACGTCGCCGCGGCGCTGGGACGGCCGACGCTCGGCCTGTTCGGGCCGACGGAGTGGTGGCTGTACGGTCCCTGGGGCCCGCGGACCCGCACGGTCGCCTCGAACGGAACGCGCGGCCAGTTCGCCCCCATCGAGGACCTCACCGTCGAGCGTGTCTTTTCCGCCGTCATCGACCTCCACGACGGCTTCATCGGGGCCCGCGACCCCGCGCAGCCTTGAAGAACGGGCCTTTCGCGGTCATATAGCGGCCGAGGGGAACGCCGCGATCCGTCGCGCGCTTCGCCTCGTCAGAACACGCCAGTCCCGACCACATAAGGAAACGACGCCCATTCGCCGTCCCATGCAAGCGCCGCCCGTGAAGGACGGGCCGCGTATGAACCAGGAAATCCGCGCCCCCCGCGTGCTGCTCATCGACCAGCACGGCGAGAAGCAGGGGGTCATGCCCACCTCCGCCGCCCTCGAGGCCGCCGAGGAGGCCGGGCTGGACCTGGTGGAGATCGTGGCCACGGCCGATCCGCCGGTGGCCAAGATCCTCGACTACGGCAAGTTCCGTTTCCAGGAGCAGAAAAAGAAGGCCGAGGCCCGCAAGCGGCAGAAGGTCGTCGAACTGAAGGAGATCAAGCTCCGGCCGAACATCGACCAGCACGACTACGACGTGAAGGCCCGGGCGATGACGCGCTTCTTCGAGGAAGGCGACAAGGTCAAGGTCACCCTGCGCTTCCGCGGCCGCGAGATGGCCCACCCCGAACTGGGCATGAAGCTGCTCAACAAGGTCCAGGCCGACTTCGACGAAGTGGCCAAGGTCGAGTACGCGCCGCGCATGGAAGGCCGGCAGATGATCATGATCCTGGCGCCCAGGTAGGCGGCGGATCGATCCCGTGAAGACAACGCCCCGGTCGGACACGACCGGGGCGTTTTCGTTTCCGGCGTCGTCGTTCGCGGCTAAGCTGGCCTCATGCTCCCCCCCGCCGCGCCGTCCCCGTCCAAGCCCCAGGCGCCGGCGCTGGCCGTGCTGTTCTCGGTGGTGTTCATCAATCTGGTGGGCTTCGGCCTCGTGGTGCCGCTGCTGCCCTTCTTCGCCCGGAGCCTCGACGCGGCGGCCTGGCAGATCACCCTGATGTTCTCGGCCTATTCGTTGGGCCAGTTCTTCGCCGAGCCCTTCTGGGGCCGCCTCTCGGACCGCGTCGGCCGGAAGCCGGTGCTGCTCATCACCCTGGCCGCCAACGCGGTCGGCTATCTGGCCCTGGCCTTCGCGCCGAACATCTGGCTGGCCATCGCCGTGCGGCTGTTCACCGGCCTGGGCGCCGGAAACATCTCGACGGTGCAGGGCTATGTCGCCGACGTGACCCCGCCCGAGAAGCGGGCCGGCCGGATGGGGCTGATCGGCGCCGCCTTCGGCCTCGGTTTCATCGTCGGTCCCGGGCTCGGAGGACTGCTGACCCAGCCCCAGCTGGGCCGGCTGGGCTATCAGCTGCCCATCTTCACCGCGGCGGGCCTGGCCGCGCTGGCCGCGGTCGGGGTGATCATCTTCCTGCGCGAGAGCCGGGCGAAGGCCGACCCGGCCGCCCCGCGCACGCGCTTCCTCGCGGGTCTGCACGACGCCCGCGCCAACCCGGTGGTGTCGCGGGTGCTGCTGGTCACCCTCGTCTACATGGCCGGCTTCTCGGCCATGGAGAGCGTGTTCGGCCTCTGGGCCGGCGACCGTTACGGCTGGGACGCCCGGGAGGTGGGGCTGGCCTTCATGATCGTCGGCATCGTCTCGACGCTGAACCAGGGCTTCTTCGCCGGCCGGCTGGCGCGACGCTTCGGCGAGGCGCCGGTGCTGGCCTTCGGCATGCTGCTGTTCGGGAGTTCGCTCGTGGCCCAGGTGCTGGCGCCGGTGGCGTGGTTTCCGGCCGCGTCGCTGGATGTCGGCCTCTGGACCGTGCCGGTGGTGCAGGGCTGGATCGTCCCGATCGTCATGGCCGTGGGCGCGGCCGGCATGTCGCTGGCCATGCCCAATGTTTCGGCCCTGATCAGCCGCTCGACGCCGGCCGACCGGCAGGGGGCGATGCTGGGGCTCAACATGGCCTCAGGGTCGATCGCCCGCATCTTCGGCCCGATCGCGGCGGGAACCCTGTATTCCGTCCTCGGCCACGACTGGCCCTTCCTGGTCGGGGCCGCCCTGACCGTGCCGGCGGCGGTGCTGGCGATCAACGCGGGCCGGGCCTTCCGCAAGCGCCAGGCCGACGAGGCGGCCGAGGCCTCTCCGGCCTGATCCGGCTTGCCTTTGCGCCCCGCTTCGACTAGAAGCCGCGCCTTCGCGTACCGGACCGCCGGGCGAACAGGCATGCCTGGGCGGTCTTTGAACTCCGGGTCCAGCACCCGGCAAAGGAGATGAAATGCCGAAACTGAAGACGAAGTCGGGCGCCAAGAAGCGCTTCAAACTGACGGCGAGCGGCAAGGTCAAGGCCGGCGTGGCGGGCAAGCGCCACCGGCTGATCAGCCACAACTCGAAGTACATCCGCCAGAACCGCGGCACCGCGGTGATGTCGGACGCCGACGCCAAGAAGATCAAGTCCTACATGCCGTACGCCTGATCGGCGCGCGCTCCGGACAGATCATCCAGTTTGAAGGAATAGAGATATGGCTCGTGTGACCCGCGGCGTGACCTCCCACGCCAAGCACAAGAAGGTCCTGAAGCAGGCGAAGGGCTTCTACGGCCGTCGCAAGAACACCATCCGCGCCGCCAAGGCCGCGGTGGACCGCGCCGGGCAATACGCCTACCGCGACCGCCGCACCAAGAAGCGCAACTTCCGCGCCCTGTGGATCCAGCGCATCAACGCCGCCGCCCGCCTGGAAGGCTTCACCTACAGCCAGTTCATCCACGGCCTGGGCAAGGCCGGCATCGAGCTGGACCGCAAGGTGCTCGCCGCCATGGCCGCCGACGAGGCCGCCTTCAAGGCGGTCGCCGACAAGGTCCGCGCCGCCCTGGCGTAAGCTTTTCCGGCGACGGAAGACGCAAAAGCCCCCCGGCGCGCGCCGGGGGGCTTTTTGCTTTCCGCCGCAGCCGCTAGACGACAGCCGACATGACCGACCTCGCCCAGCTCGAACTCGACCTGATCAACGCCATAGGGGCGGCGGAGACCGCCGCCGCCGTCGAGGAACTGCGCGTCGCGGCGCTCGGCAAGCAGGGCTCGATCTCCGGCCTGCTCAAGGGCATGGGCGCGATGAGCCCCGAGGAGCGGCGCGAGCGGGGCCCGATGATCAACGGCCTGCGCGACCGGGTCTCGGCGGCGCTGGCGGCGAGAAAGGCCGAGCTGGAGGCCGCCGAGCTGGACGCGCGGCTGAAGGCCGAACACGTCGACCTGAGCCTGCCGGCGCGGCCGCGCCGCAAGGGCGGCGTGCACCCGACCATGCAGGTGATGGACGAGATGATCGCCATCTTCGCCGACATGGGCTTCGCGGTGGCGGAAGGCCCGGACATCGAGGACGACTTCCACAACTTCACCGCCCTGAACTTCCCGCCCAAGCACCCGGCGCGGGAGATGCACGACACCTTCTTCCTGCGGCCCGATCCGGAGACCGGCGAGCGCAAGGTGCTGCGCACCCACACCAGCCCGGTGCAGGTGCGCACCATGATGTCGCAGACGCCGCCGATCCGGATCATCGCGCCGGGCCGGACCTTCCGGAAGGACTCCGACGCCACCCACACCCCGATGTTCCACCAGGTCGAGGGGCTGGTGATCGACCGGGGCGTCCACATGGGCCACCTGAAGTGGACGCTGGAGACCTTCGTCGCCCGCTTCTTCGAGGTCGACGACGTCGACGCCCGCTTCCGGCCGCACCACTTCCCGTTCACCGAGCCGTCGGCCGAGATGGACATCCGCTGCGACCGCTCCGGCGGCGAGCTGAAGCTGAACCAGGGCGACAGCTGGATGGAGATCCTCGGCTGCGGGATGGTGCATCCGAAAGTGCTCCGCAACTGCGGCCTCGATCCGGACGAGTACCAGGGCTTCGCCTTCGGCATGGGCGTGGATCGCCTGGCCATGCTGAAGTACGGCATCCCCGACCTGCGCCCGATGTTCGAGGCCGACACCCGGTGGCTGGCCCACTACGGCTTCTCCGCCTTCGCCGCTCCCAACTCCGCCAGCGGCCTGAGCTGATCATGACCGAGCTTTCTCCCCTCCCTCCGCTCGAGCCGCTGGGCGACGGCCCCGTGTACGCCGACCGCCACATCTGGCTGCCCCAGTTGTTCGCCGAACACATGCGGCGGGGGGCGCCGAAGATCGTCGGCAAGACGTTCGAAGGGTGCCGGTTCGAGGGCCCGGCGGTGCTGCTCGCCCTCAACGGCAACACCTTCTCGGCCTGCAACATGGGAGAGGCCGGCGGAGACGTGCGCAACCTGCTGCTCGCCCCGGTCGGCCCCCGCAAGGTGGTGGGCGCGATCCCGGTGGAGAACTGCGTGTTCCGGAACTGCGCCTTCTACATGGTGGGCTTCACGGGGGCCGAGGCCTTTCTCAAGCAGTTCCACCAGGTGGTCGGGGAGCCGCGCGCGTGAAGTTCACCCTCTCCTGGCTGAAGGAACATCTCGACACGACGGCGGAAGCCGCCGCCGTGGCCGACGCCATGACCATGGCCGGGCTCGAGGTCGAGGAGGTCCACGACCCGGTGGCGGCGCTGGCGCCGTTCACGGTGGCGAGGATCGTCTCGGCCGCGCGCCATCCAAACGCCGACCGGCTGCAGGTCTGCCAGGTCGAAACGGTGGACGGCCTGAAGGAAATCGTCTGCGGCGCGCCGAACGCGCGCGCGGGCCTGACGACGATCTATGCGCCCATCGGCGCCTTCGTGCCGGGGCTCGGCGTCACCCTGGTCGAAAAGCCGGTGCGCGGGGTCGTCTCGCACGGCATGCTCTGCTCGGCCGCCGAGCTGCAGCTGTCCGCGGAGAGCGACGGCATCCTCGAACTGTCTGACGACCTGCAGGTCGGCCAGCCGGCGGCGGGCGTGTTCGGGGCCGAGCCGGTCATCGACTTCGAGGTCACCCCCAACCGGGCCGACTGGCTGGGCGTCGCCGGCATCGCGCGGGACCTCGCGGCGGCGGGCGTGGGAACGCTGAAGACGCCGGCCATCGAGCCGGTGGCCGGAACCTTCCCCTGCCCGGTTTCGGTGCGCCTCGAGGCGCCGGAAATGTGCCCGGTGTTCGCCGGCCGGCTGATCCGCGGCGTCCGGAACGGCCCCTCCCCGGCCTGGCTGCAGCACCGGCTGACGGCGATCGGCCTCAGGCCGATCAACCGCCTGGTCGACGTGACCAACCTGATCTCCTGGGACCGGGCGCGCCCGCTCCACGTCTACGACATGGCGAAGCTGGTCGGATCCGAAATCGTCGTCCGCGGCGGTCAGGTGTCGGAGGGCGCCGAGCACATCGCGGCCGGCACGCCCGAGAACCTGATCGCGCTCGACGGCAGGACCTACGCCCTCGACCCCTCGATGTGCGTCATCGCCGATGCGGGCGGCGAACGGCCGATCGGGCTGGGCGGCGTGATGGGCGGCGAGTCCACCGGCTGCTCGGACGAGACCGTCGACGTCTTCATCGAGAGCGCCTGGTTCGACCCGCTGGTCACCGCCCAGACCGGGCGGGTCCTGACGATCAATTCCGACGCCCAGTACCGTTTCGCGCGGGGAGTCGATCCCGCCTCGGTCGTTCCGGGGCTCGAGCTGGCCACCCGGCTGATCCTCGACCTGTGCGGCGGCGAGCCGTCGGAGATCGTGGTGGCGGGCGAGGCGCCCGCCGACCCGGCCGCCGTCGCCTTCGACCCGGGCCGCGTCGGCGCCCTGACCGGCCTGTCGCTGAGTGACGACCGCGTCGCCGGGATCCTCGCCCGGCTCGGCTTCGAGGTCGTGCGGGGAACCCCGTGGACGGTGACCCCGCCCTCGTGGCGGCGCGACGTGGAGGGCCCGGCCGATCTCGTCGAGGAGATCGCCCGCATCGAGGGCTACGGCGAACTGCCGTCGACGCCCCTGCCCGACCTCGGCGCCCCGGCGAAGGGCGTGCTCAATCCGCGGCAGGCGCGGGTGCGGACCGCCCGCCGCGCCCTGGCCGCGCTGGGCTATGCGGAGGCGGTGACCTGGTCGTTCACGAAACGGTCGACGGCGGCGCTGTTCGGCGGCGGAAGCGAGCGCCTGGCGCTCGAGAACCCGATCGCCGCCGACCTCGACTGCATGCGGCCCTCGGCCCTGCCCAACCTCATCGAGGCGGCGGCGCGCAACGCCGCTCGCGGCCATCCCGACGTGGCCCTGTTCGAGATCGGCCCGATCTATCTCGACGACAGCCCCGCCGGCCAACGGACGACGATCTCCGCCCTCGTCGCCCCGCGGGGACCCCGGCACTGGGGCGGGTCCGCGGAGGACGCCCTGTTCGCGCTGAAGGGCGACCTGATGGCGCTGCTGGAGGAGCTGGGCGCGCCCGTCGCCTCGCTGCAGCTGGTCCAGGGCCAGAACCGCGACTGGTGGCACCCGGGCCGCTCCGCCCGGCTGCAGCTGGGGCCGAAGAACGTGATGGCCGAGTTCGGCGCCCTGCACCCGCGGGCGCTGAAGGCGCTGGACGCCGACGGCCCGATGCTGGCTTTCGAGATCGTGCTCGACGCCGTGCCGGAGCCCCGCGGCAAGGCGGGCAAGACGCGCGGCGCGGCCCAGCTGCCGACGCTGATGCCGCTGACCCGCGACTTCGCCTTCGTGATCGAGGACGGCAAGCCGGCGGGCGACCTCGTCCGCGCCGTGGCCGGAGCCGACAAGGCCCTGATCGCCGAGGTCCGGGTGTTCGACGTCTACCGCGGCGCCGGGGTGCCCGAAGGCAGGAAGTCGGTGGCGCTGGAGGTGGTCGTGCAGCCGCGCGAGGCCACCCTGACCGAGGCCGAGATCGAGGCGCTGTCCGGGCGCATCGTCGCGGCCGCCGGCAAGCTCGGCGCAAGCCTTCGGCGTTAGGACCGGCGGGCTTGCCGCCGGTAAGATCGGGTTAACCTTGCCGCCGCAAGGCTGACTCAAAGAACCGCGAGTCTGACGGCAGCGGCCGCGCGAGTCGGCCGCGCCGCCTTCGGAGCCAGAGCATGCACCGCCGCCAGATGATCCTTTCGGGCCTCGCCGCCAGCGCCGGCGTGTCGGGCCTGTCCGCCTGCGCCTCGAACGGACCGGCCGATCCCAACTATCCGATCCGCTCCGACCAGACCGCCCCGGCCTACACCGCAGACGAACTGATCGCCGCCGGCTCGCGCGAGCTGGGCATCGCCGCCGAGGCCATCGGCGGGGCCATCGAACGCATCTTCGCCGACCAGGGCGACCGGCCGACCGCCTACATCGCCGGCGAGGAGGCCGCAGGCGCGGTCGGCGTCGGCCTGCGCTACGGCCGCGGGGCCCTGCACATGAAGGACCTGTCCGCCTCGCAGGAGGTGTTCTGGCAGGGCATCTCCATCGGCTGGGACGTCGGCGGCAACGGCAGCCGGGTCTTCACCCTGGTCTACGGCCTCTACCACCCCGACATGATCTATCGCCGCTACCCCGGCGTGGAGGGCTCGGCCTATCTGGTCGGCGGCCTCGGCGTGAACTACCAGCGCGCCGACGGCATCGTCCTGGCCCCGATCCGCACCGGCGTGGGCCTGCGCCTCGGCGCCAACGTCGGCACCATGGCCTACAGCCGCCAGCGGAACATCCTGCCGTTCTGAGCTGGCGGGCGGGGTGGCGGGTAGTGAATGGTGAGTAGTGAATAGTGAGTAGTGAATAGTGAGTAGTGAGTAGCAGTTGGTTCCGAAAGGCGCCGACCATGTTGTCGGCCGCTTGGGATTGAAACTTCCCACCCCCTTCTACTCACTATTCACTATTCACTATTCACTATTCACTATTCACTATTCACTACTCACTATTCACTAACTCCCGCTCACCAGCCAGCATCGCCTCCAGCCCCTCGCGCCAGCTCGGATAGCGCGGTCGCCAGCCCAGTTCGGCCTTGGCCCGGGCGTTCGAGAGGCGCTTGGAGTCGCGGTAGAAGCGGCGCATGGCGTCGCTGACCGAGGGGTCGTCCAGCGAGACCTCCGGCGGATTCGGCAGGCCCAGCCGCCGGGCGGCGCCCTCGATGACCACATCGGCCGGGGCCGGCTCGTCGTCGCACAGGGTGTAGGCGCGGCCCGGATGTGGCCGGGCCATGGAGGCGAAGAAGCCGGCGACCGCGTCCTCGGCGTGGATGCGGTTGAAGACCTGGCCGGGCTTGCGCACGATCCGCGCCGTGCCGTCGCGCAGCCGGTCGAGCGGCGAACGGCCGGGGCCGTACAGGGCCGGCAGGCGGAAGATCTGCACCGTCAGGCCCATGCCCCGGCCGGCGTCGAGCCAGTCCCGCTCGGCCCGCACGCGGCGGGCGCCCTCCAGGGAGGCGGCGTTCAGCGGATCGTCCTCGAAGGCCCAGCCGCCGGCGCGGTCGCCGTAGACGGCGGTCGAGGAGACATAGCCGATCCAGTCCGTCCAGGCCCCGGTCCGGGTGATCGCGGGAGCCAGACGCTGGAGCCCCGGACAGCCCGCCGGCCCCGGAGGCGCCGTGACGAGGATGGCCGCGGCGTCCGCGACGGCCCGGTCCAGCGCCCCCTCGTCGTCGGGGTCGACGGCCGCAAGCCCCTCGGCCGTCAGCGCCTCGCGCCGGAGGGGGTCGCGGCTGGTCAGCGTCGCCCGCCCGCCGCGCCGGATCGCCTCGCGGGCGGCGGCGCGGCCCAGCCAGCCGCCGCCGAAGACCAGCAGGGACACAGTCGCGGAGGATCCGGTCATCGCGCCTCAGGCCGAGCGCACATGGGCCGCCGCGGTCACCGATGCGATCGCCGCCGGCTCGGTCTTCAGGGCCTCGGCGCGCTTGCTGTTCCAGCTGGAGACGCACGGCACCTTGGACAGGTCGGCGCGATCCGCATAGCGGCGGGCGATCTCGGTGACCTCGTCCAGCAGGCCCTGCTGCAGGGTGATCGGCTTCAGCCCGAGGTCGCGGAACTGGTCGTTGGCCACCACCAGCTCGTTCTCGTCGGCTTCCTGGCGCGGGTTCGGCACATTGTGCACCTCGACCCCGGTCATCTCCGAGATCAGGCCGGCGAGATCGCGGACGCGGCGGCTCTCGGTCATCTGGTTGAGAATCTTGACCCGCTCGCCGGACTTCGGCGGGTTCTTCAGCGCCAGCTCGACGCAGCGCACCGTGTCCTGGATGTGGATGAAGGCGCGGGTCTGGCCGCCGGTGCCGTGGACCGTCAGCGGATAGCCGACCGCCGCCTGCATCAGGAACCGGTTCAGCACCGTGCCGTAGTCGCCGTCGTAGTCGAAGCGGTTGATCAGCCGCTCGTCCTGGCGGGTCTCCTCCGTCTGGGTCCCCCAGACGATGCCCTGGTGCAGGTCGGTGATCCGGAGGCCGTCGTTCCGGGCGTAGAACTGGAACAGCAGGGCGTCCTGGGTCTTGGTCATGTGGTAGATCGAGCCCGGGTTCGGCGGGAACAGGATCTCCTGCTCGGTCGGGCCGTGGTCCGTGTCGACGGTGACCTTCAGATAGCCTTCCGGAATCCGCAGTCCGGCGGTGGTGTAGCCGTAGACGCCCATGGTGCCGAGGTGGGCGAGGTGCACGTCGCGCCCGCTCTCGACGATCGCGGCCAGCAGGTGGTTGGTGGCGTTGAGGTTGTTGTCGACCGTGTACAGCTTGTGCCGCGCGGACTTCATCGAATAGGGCGCGGCGCGCTGTTCGGCGAAGTGCACCACGCTGTCCGGCTTCCAGTCGCGGATCAGGGCGACCAGCCGGTCGAACTCCTTGCCGACGGTCATGTTGACGAATTCGATGGTCCGGCCCGAGATCTCGCGCCAGGCGGCGAGGCGCTCGCCCATGGTGCGGATCGGGGTCAGCGACTGGACCTCGAGTTCGTTGTCGATGTTGCGGCGGCTGAGGTTGTCGACGACCAGCACATCCCAGCCGCGCGCGGACAGGTGCAACGCCGTGGGCCAGCCGCAGAATCCGTCGCCGCCCAGAACCAGTACGCGCATGTCCGTCCTCTTTGTTTCCTCCCGTCCTGCCTAGCGGATCGGGGGGGCCGGTCAAAGCGTCGCCTTAAGGGCGGCCCGCCGCACGGCGGGCGCGCCACTCCTCCCGCGTCTGGCCCCAGCGATCGATGGGCAGCTGTTCGAACGGCGGCGGCAGCCGGGTCGGGCCCTGGTTGCGCGAGCCGACCCGCTCGGCCAGGCGGATGGAGGGCCGGTTGTCCGGGTCGATGCAGTGGATGACCTCGGTCCAGCCCAGCACGTCGAAGGCGTAGTCGATCGCCGCGGTGGCCGCCTCGACGCCGTAGCCCTTGCCCTGCGCCTCGGGGTGCAGGCCCCAGCCGACTTCCGTCCCGGGCCAGTCATGCGGCCGCCACGGCCCGATCCGGCCCAGCCAGAGGCCGCTGTCGCGCTCGATCACCGAGAACATCGAGACGCCGGTCAGGCTCCAGGCTCCGGCCATGGTCATGAATCCGCGCCAGGCCGTCGCCGCCGGCTGCGCGCCGCCGAGGAAGCGCGCCGCCTCGGGATCGGCCATCATCTCCGCCCAGCGCGGGAAGTCCTCCAGCGCGATCGGGCGCAGGATCAGGCGTTCGGTCTGGAGCACAGGTCCGGTCACAGCAGATACTCCCTTTCAAGCTGATAGTGGCTGCCGCCCGGGGTCAGTTCGCTGGAGAACAGGCCGAAGCGGTCGATGCGGATCGGCGGCGATCGAAGCAGGTTGTGGCCCGTGATCCAGGCGCCCACCCGGTCCGGATTGGTCTGCGGCTTGAGATAGGCGAGGGTGACGTGCGGGCGGTAGTCGCGCCGCTCCATGACCACGCCCGCGCGTTCGCCGGCGGAACGGCAGCGGCCGGCGAGAACCGACAGACGTTCATTGGCCTCGAGACCGGCCCAGATGGCGTGGGTGCGGTGGCCGTCGCCGAAGGCGCCGACGCCGGACAGCACGATCTCGAAAGGCCCGCCCGCCGCCGCGCGGCTGAGCTCGGCCGCCAGGTCCTCGGCGCGGCGTTCGTCCACCTCCCCGTAGAAGGCGAGGGTGACGTGCAGCTGCTCCGCCGTGCGCCATTGCGCCCCCGGGAGGCCGCTCTGGCGGCGCGCCAGAGTCCCGGCCACGTCCTCGGGGATCGACAGGGCGGTGAACAGCCGGATCATGCGACCCTTGGTAGCGGGCGCAACGTCCCGACCCAAGTCCGGTTTTCCTTGCAGAGGTCGCGCCCGCGACCAATATTTGCGTCCAAAGGCCGGGATGCCCCGGCCGAACGGAGGAATCGAAACCGCGATGAGCGATTTCAGAAACGGCTATTCCATCCCGCAGACCGCCGACATGGCGGTCGACGCGGGTCTGCGGAGCTTCATGCTCGGCGTCTACAACAAGCTGGCCATCGGCCTGGTGGTCGCCGCCGCCCTGGCCTGGATCGTCGGCAACGTGCCGGCGGTGCAGCAACTGCTGTACGTCCAGACCGCGGACGGCATCAGCATGACCATCCTCGGGATGGTGGTGCAGTTCCTGCCGCTGGTGCTGATCTTCGGCTCCATGTTCTTCATGAAGAACCCGACCGCGGCCGGCACGAGCCTGCTGTACTGGGCGGTGGTCGCCTCGATGGGCGCCTCGCTGGGCTGGATCTTCCTGCTCTACACCCAGGGCAGCGTCGTCTCGACCTTCCTGATCACCGCGGCGGCGTTCGGCGGGCTGAGCCTGTACGGCTACACCACCAAGCGCGACCTGGGGCCGATCGGCACCTTCCTGATCATGGGCGTGATCGGCCTGATCATCGCCTCGATCGTCAACATGTTCATGGCGTCCAGCACCCTGTACTGGATCACCACCTTCGCCGGCGTGCTGATCTTCTCGGGCCTGATCGCCTACGACACCCAGCGCCTGAAGATGACCTACTACGCCATCGGCGGCGACCGGAACGCGCTCGGCGTGGCCACCAGCTACGGCGCGCTGAGCCTGTTCATCGACTTCATCAACCTGTTCCTGTTCCTGCTGCGCATCTTCGGCGGCAACCGGAACTAGGATCGGTCGAGACACGACCCGCGGGGCCCGGAGCGATCCGGGCCCTTTTTCTATTCGACGACGGAGAAGCGCCGGCTGTCGAAGACGCGCAGCACCTGGGCCAGGTCCCGTCCCCGGCGCAGCACCACGCCGCCCTCGCCGATCACCGCCCACTGGCCCTGCTTCAGGCGCAGGGCGGGTCGCTTCTCGATGCGGTAGGCGGGCGCGTCGCCGGAGCGGCGGTAGACGGCGAACTCGGCGAGCTCGCGATGGCTGGCGACGCCGTAGTCGCGCCATTCCCCCGAGGCGACCATCCGGCCGTAGACGCGAAGGATCTGGTCCAGCTCGCGCCGGTCGAAGAAGACCGGGCCGGCCTGGGGCTGGGCGTCGGCGGCGTCGCTCATCTGTTCAATCTAGGGGACGGAACGGCCGGCGCCAGTGCCGTTCGGCGGCCGTGTCGCGAACGCCGCAATGCGAAGAAATCGCTCCGAACACGAAAACGCCTCCGTTCGGTCCATCGCCCGCCCCCTTGGGGGGCGACACGGGTTCTGTCGGCTCGCTGGAGTTCGGAGCGGTTCCGGATCCTGAACAGCCCCCCCAGCCCCCCTGGATCGTTCCATCAAGGGCTTCGGCGGGTCGACGCTTCCTCCAAGCGAGACGCCCGCCAGGCCTTCCTCCCCCCCTCCGGCCCGGCGGGCGTTTTGCTGTCCGGAGTCAGGGCAGGTCGAGTTCGACCGTCTCGCCGTTGCGGCGCACCGACAGGCGATGGCCGCCCTCGCCCGCCAGAGCCCGGATGTCCCCCGGCGCAGCCACGGCCGCCCCGTCGATGCTCACCAGCAGATCCCCGGCCTGCAGCCCGGCCTGCGCCGCGGCGGAGCCGCCCTCCACCGCCGCCACCTGCAGCCCCTCGGCCGCGGTGCGGACAGTGGCGCCCCGCGCCATCGCCGCCTCCGCCCCGATCCTCAGCCCGTCCGCCGCGGACGCCTCGACGCCGAGGGTCGTCCGCCCCTCGCGCCCGTCCCGCAGATAGACCACGGGCACGGTCGAGCCCGGCTCGGCGATGCCGATCGTCGCCGCCACGGTGCCGGCGTTCGACACCGGCCGGTTCTGGATGCGGGTGATGATGTCGCCGCGGCGCAGCCCGGCCGCCTCGGCGGACGATCCGGGCGCCACGTCCTCGACCACCGCCCCGCGCACGATGCCGAGCTCGAGATCGCGGGCGCGCTCGGGATTGAGCGATCCGAGGATGGCCCCGGTCTGGCCGCGGCGGACCTCGCCGGTCGTGCGCAGCTGCTGCACCACGAACATCATGATGCGGCTGGGCACGGCGAAGGCGATGCCGTCGTTGCCGCCCCCGCCCCCGGAGAGGATCGAGGTGTTGACGCCGATCAGCCGGCCCCGGCTGTCCAGCAGCGGCCCGCCGGAGTTGCCCGAGTTCACCGCCGCGTCGGTCTGGATGTAGTCCTCGATCCGGTCGCCCATGCCCGAGCGGCCGAGCCCCGAGATCACGCCCATGGTCAGGGTCTGGTCGAGGCCCAGCGGGTAGCCGACCGCGAACGACAGGTCGCCGGTGCGCAGGGCGTCGGAATTCGCCACCTCGATCTGGGACAGGCCGAGGTTCTCGCCGCCGCTCTCGATGCGCAGCACCGCCAGGTCGGTGGCCTTGTCGGCCCCCACCAGCACCGCGTCGAAGATGCGGCCGTCGGTCAGGTCGACGGTGAACTTCCGCCCGCCCTCGACCACGTGGTTGTTGGTGACGAGGATGCCCTCCCGCGCGTCGATGATGGCGCCGGAGCCGGCGGAGATCGGCCGGGGCTCGTTGTCGCCGGAGCTGGGGCCCGCGGACTGCGCCAGGGTGGTCACCTGCACCACCGCCGGAAGGGCGCGCTCCAGGCCGCTGGCGAAGGTGAAGACGCCGCGCTGCGCATCATAGGGGATGGGCGACGCCGGTCCGGCCTGGGCCAGCGCAGGACCGGCCAGCAGCAGGGGCGCCGCCGCGGTCAGGGCAAGGAGGGAGGCCCCGCCGGTCCGGAAGAAGTTGCGCCGCATGCTGGAGCCCCCTGTCATCACCGTCAGCCTAGCGCGAGAAACGCATCGTGACGACAGCCCCCGGACGGCCGTCATCAATCGTCATGGCGGCGCCGTGGCGGCGCAGGATGGCGCGGACGAAGGCCAGCCCCATGCCGTGGCTTTCGCGCTCCGGATCCGTCGGCGGCGCGGGGCCCTCGGCGGCGAAGCCGGGTCCCTCGTCCGCCACCGACAGCCACGGGCCCGCGTCGTCCCGGCCCGCCGCGAGGACGACCTCGCCGCCCTCCGGCGAGAACTTGACGGCGTTGTCGACGAGGTTGGCCACGGCCCGCTGCAGCAGCGACGCCACCCCCAGCACCTCGGTCGGCCCGATCGCGAGCCGGATCGAGACGCCGCGCTCCTCGGCCAGCGGCTGGTACAGCTCGGCCGCCTGGGCGGCGAGCCGGTCGAGGCGCACCGTCTCGAATCGCCAGGCCTCTCCGTCGCGCAGCGCCATCGCCTCGTTCATGGCGCGGATCAGGGCGTCGAGGTCGGCGCGCGCCTCGGCGGCGAGGCGGCGGGTCGCGGGGTCGGACGCCGCCGCCGCGAGCTGGTCCAGCCGGGCGGAGGCGCGCGCCAGCGGCGTGCGGAAGTCGTGCGCCAGCTGGTCCGCGGAATCCCTCAGCCAGGCGAGCAGCTCCTCCAGCCGGTCGAGGGTGCGGTTGACGTGCCCGGACAGCTCGGTCAGCTCCGGCGCCACGCCGGTCGCCGGCGCCCGCAGCGAGAAGTCGCCGACGGCCGCGCGGTCGAGGGCCCGGCTGACCTCGCGCACCGCGCTGGTGAACCGGCGGCGGGCGAAGGCGGCGACCGCCAGACCCAGCACGAGCAGCAGGACGCCGAGCCCCAGGACAATGGCGACGGCGCGCGCCCAGGCGGCGCCGGAGCGGTCCACCACCCGTCCCACGGCGATGTCGAGGGCGCCGACCGCCCGGCGGACCACCACCACCTCCACCGGCCGCGCGCGGCACAGCTGGCCCGCCTTGAGGCGCACCACCCAGACGTCCGCTCCCAGCCGCGGCGCGCGCTCGCCCATCTCGCCGCCGAGCACCGCCAGGCCGGCGGGCTCGCCGACCGGCGGACGGATGAAGCGCACGCCGGCGCCGCCGCGGCCGGTGCGGCAGGCCTCCTCCAGCGACTGCGCCTCGCCCTGCCGGGCCGGCCCGTCCTGGAAGGCGGCGAGCCAGTTGGACAGGTAGATGGCGTCCGCGGGGGTGATCGACTCGCGGGTCATGCCGGAATCGAGGTTCAGCTTGGCGACCATGGCGCTGTAGTCGTCGAGCGCCGCCAGCGCCGCGGTCTGGCGCTGCTCGTGGCGAACCGCGGCTCCGGTCACCAGCAGGGATGCGGTCAGGGCCGCGGCCGACAGGACGGCGATGCCGGCGGCCAGCTGGGTGGTCGTCAGGCGGCCCAGCCAGCCGCGTCCGCCGCTCGGGGCCGGCGACGCCATGATTCAGGCCTGCGCGTGCGACAGGTCGCGGAACACCAGGCTCTGGCTGCGGGCCGAGACGATCAGCGGGTGCAGCGCCTCGCCCAGCTCCGGGGTCTGCTCCTTCAGCCGGCGGCGGAGGGCGCTGATCCGCGCGTCAATGATGTTGACGTAGTTGTCCGGGAGGAACCGCCATTCCACCCAGCAGCGGTCCCAGAGCATGGCCTTGGTCACCGGCTGGCCGCGGGCGCTCATCAGCTCGCAGACGATGGCGAATTCGAGGGGCGACAGGTCGATGACCCGCGCCGCGCCCCCGCTCTCGAACCTGAGGGTGCGCGCCCCCGACGACAGCCGGAACGGCCCGTTGACGATGTCGCCGCCGGCGGCGCGGGTGCGGGGCGACCGGCGCAGCTGGGCGGCGATCCGCGCCAGCAGCTCCTCGTCGCCCACCGGCTTGGCGAGGTAGTCGTCCGCCCCGCCCAGCAGGCCCTCGACCTTCTGCCGTTCGGCGCCCAGGGCGGTCAGCATCAGCGCCGGCGCCTCGGCCGAGGGGCCGCCGCCCGCCCGCAGCCGCCGCAGCGTCTCCAGCCCGTCCAGTCCCCGCGTCAGCCGGTCGAGGATCAGCACGTCGTAGGCGCGCGCGCCGGCGGCCTCGATCGCCCCCTCCCCGGCGTCGAAACGGTCGACCCCGGCGAAGCCGGCGGCGACCAGCCGCCCGGCCACATGATCCGCCAGCGCCGGGTCGTCCTCCAGCAGCAAGGCGGTCCGACCGGCGAAGGCCTCGCGCAGCTGGGCGAAGGGATCGGCCTCGGCCGGGTCGCTGGGGATGGCGATGCTCACAGGGTCCTCCTCCCGCCCCGCCACGATAGGGCCGCCCCGGCGAATGGCAACGCCTGGCGCCTGACGCTTCCTGATCGCATCCGGATGGCCCCCTCGCGCGTAGTGGTCGCGAGGAGCGCCCCATGATCAGACGACTTTCGCCCGCGGCCGCCATGGCCGCCGCCGCCGGCCTCGCCGCCTGCCAGACCGCTCCGGCGGCGAATGGCGGCTTCCTGAGCGACTACAGCCGCCTGCAGACGCGCAGCGACACTGTCCGCGCATCCATCCGGGAACACCGGGACGAGCCGACGGCCGCGGCGATCGACCGGGTCTGGCTGGAGCCCGCGGTGCTGATCGGCGACGCCGCCGCGGGGCTGACCGAGGCGGAGGGCCGGATGGTGCTGCGCGAGGTGGACCGGCAGGTCTGCTACGAGATGAGCGAGCGGTTCACCCTGTCCCCGACGCCGGAGGGCGTGGCGCGGGTCCGCACCGGCGTGATCGACATCCGTCCCACCGGCGCGGCCGGCTCGGGCGTGGCGGCGGTGGCCAACGCCCTTATCCCGGGGCCCGGGACGCTGCGCGTGCCGGGGACGACCGGAGGTCTCGCCGCCGAGGCGGAGCTGCTCGCCGGCGGGCGGCAGATCGCCGCCCTCGCCTGGGCGCGGAACGCCACGGTCGTGGGAACCGATACGCCGTCGCTGTCGCGGGTCGGCGACGCCCTGCAGCTGGCCGAGCCGTTCGGCGATGCAGTGGGCGACGCCTTCGCCCCGCCCGACCGGGCGGTGCGGCCGATCCCGGACCCGGACCCCTGCGCCCGCTTCGGCCCGCGGACCCAGCCGGCCGGCTTCGTGACACGGCTGGTCACCGGCCTCTACGTCCCCGAGGTCAACACCGGCGCGCGGGAGGCCGAGGCTCCGGCGGAGTAGATCAGAAGGCGCTCTCGCCGGTGATCGCCCGGCCGAGGATCAGGGCGTGGACGTCGTGGGCGCCCTCGTAGGTGTTGACCGTCTCGAGGTTCATGGCGTGGCGCATGACGTGCATCTCGCCGGTGATGCCGGCGCCGCCGTGCATGTCGCGGGCCTCGCGGGCGATGGCCAGGGCCTTGCCGCAGTTGTTCCGCTTCATCATCGAGATGGCCTCCGGGACCCAGGCCCCCTGGTCGAGCAGCCGGCCCAGCGCCAGCGCGCCCTCGAGGCCGAGGAAGATCTCGGTCTGCATGTCGGCCAGCTTCTTCTGGACCAGCTGGCGCGACGACAGCGGCCGGCCGAACAGCATGCGTTCGGCGACGTAGTCGCGGGTGGCGTGGAAGCAGAACTCGGCGGCGCCCATGGCGCCCCAGGCGATGCCGTAGCGCGCCTTGTTGAGGCAGGAGAACGGCCCGCGCAGGCCCTTCACGCCGGGCAGCAGGTTTTCTTCCGGCACGAAGACGTCGTTGAGGCCGATGTCGCCGGTGATCGAGGCGCGAAGGCTGAGCTTGTCGCCGATCTTGTCGGTGGTGAAGCCGTCCATGCCGCGCTCGACGATGAAGCCGCGGATCACGTCGTCCAGCTTGGCCCAGACCACCGCCAGGTCGCTGATCGGCGAATTGGTGATCCAGTATTTGGCGCCGTTCAGGCGGTAGCCGCCCTCGACCTTCTCCGCCTTCGTCTTCATCGACGCCGGGTCCGAACCGCCGTCGGCCTCGGTCAGACCGAAGCAGCCGATCAGCTCGCCGGCGGCCATCTTCGGCAGGAAGCGCATCTTCTGCTCCTCCGAGCCGAAGGCGTAGATCGGGTACATGGCCAGCGACGACTGCACCGACATGGCCGAGCGGTAGCCGCTGTCGACCGCCTCGATCTCGCGGGCGATCAGGCCGTAGGCCACGTGTGACGCTGACGAGCCGCCGTACTGTTCCGGCAGCATGGCGCCGAGGAAGCCCATCTCGCCCATCTCGGTCATGATCGACCGGTCGAAGGTCTCGTCGCGGAAGGCGGCGACGACCCGCGGCAGCAGCTGTTCGCGCGCGTACGACCGGGCGGCGTCGCGAATCATCCGCTCGTCGTCGGTCAGCCGGCCATCGAGGTCCAGCGGGTCGTCCCAGCGGAAGGTCTTGGCGGGAGAAGCGGAGCCGTCGGCCATCGGATTGTCTTCCTGAGCGATTTCCGGGGCGCCTACGCCCTCGTCACGTTACGGTGACGGACGCCCCCTGTTCTGCGGCGCGGTTTAGGCCAGAATGGCCGCCGCGGGTAGAGGGAGCGCCCGCGACACGCCGGACCGCCATCATGATCCAGACCTTCAACCGCCTGTTCGTCGACCACCCCCGGGAAGTCGAGGAGAGCTATTTCGAGCACATGGCCGCCTCGTCGCGGTTCGGCGTGCGGCTGTTGAAGCTGGCCGGCTGCGCCTTCGTCCATGCCGTGGTGCCCGGGCTGCACAAGGCGACGGTGTCGAGCTCGATCTGCTGCATGGCCGACGAGCTGGGCGGGCGGGCGCGCGAGGCCCGCGAATGCCGGATGCGCGATGCGGGCGTGTGGGACGTGGGGCTGTAAGCTTCACCCGCCCGGCCACAGGGGCTAAGCACGCGGAATGACCCAAGGCCCCCTCTCCGGCGTGCGCGTCCTCGACCTCAGCCGCGTCCTGGCCGGCCCCTGGGCCACCCAGACGCTCGCCGACCTGGGCGCCGAGGTGATCAAGATCGAGCGGCCCGGGGCGGGCGACGACACCCGTCACTGGGGGCCGCCCTTCACCACGCGGGCCGACGGCTCAAGGGGCGACGCCGCCTACTTCCTGTGCGCCAACCGGGGCAAGAAGTCCGTCGAGCTGGACATCGCCTCGCCCGAGGGCGCCGCCGCCGTGCGCGAGCTGGCGAAGACCTGCGACGTGGTGGTGGAGAACTTCAAGACCGCCGGCCTGCGGAAGTACGGCCTGGACCACGACTCGCTTCTGGCGATCAATCCGCGCCTGGTCTGTTGCTCGATCACCGGTTTCGGCCAGGACGGGCCGGACGCGCACCGGGCCGGCTACGACTACATGATCCAGGCCATGGGCGGGCTGATGTCGATTACCGGCCAGCCGGACGGCGCGCCGGGGGCCGAGCCGATGAAGGTCGGGGTCGCCGTGGTCGACCTGTTCACCGGCCTCTACGCCTCCAACGCCATCCTCGCCGCACTGCTGCACGCTCGGGCGACCGGCGAGGGCCAGCACATCGACATCGCCCTGTTCGACGTCCAGGCGGCCATGCTGGCCAACCAGGCGACCAACTTCTTCGTCTCCGGCCGGGCGCCGACCCGCATGGGCAACGCCCACCCCAACCTGGCCCCCTATCAGCCCTTTCCGTGCACGGACGGCATGGTCGTCATCGCCGTCGGCAACGACGGCCAGTTCCGCGCCCTGGCGCAGGCGCTGGGCGCGCCGGGGCTGGGCGCCGATCCCCGTTTCCTGACCAACGCCCTGCGCATCGAGCACCGCGCCGTGCTGACGGCCGAGCTGTCGGCGCTGACGGCGGGTCGGACGATGCATGGCCTGATGACCCTGCTCGAGGCGGCCGGGGTGCCGTGCGGACCGGTCAACACGATCGACCAGGTGTTCGCCGAGCCCCAGGCCCGGCATCGCGGGCTGGAAGTGGAGCAGGCCCGGGCCGATCTGGCGGCGCCGGTTCGCACGGTCGCCTCCCCCATCCGCATGTCGCGGACGCCGGTCGCCTACGACCGGCCGCCGCCCTCGCTGGGGGCGGACACGGAGGCGGTGCTGGGAGAGCTCAGCCGGCGGGAGTGAGGCCCAGCCGGGCGCTCCAGTGCAGGAGCCCGGGCAGGACGAACAGCACGATCACCAGTCCCAGCCCGATCCAGTGCACCGGCCGCAGCCGGCGCAGGCGGCGCGTCCCAGAGAAACCGCCGGCGAGCGCGCTGAGCACGGCCACGCCGGTGCTGCCTGCCGATTCCTGTTCCGGAATGCCGTCGGCGTCCGCCTCGATGAACTCCCCGGCCCGCGCCCGCGCCAGCAGATCGCGCGCCCGCGGTCCGTCGCGGGCCTCGGCCATGACCCGCAGTCCACCGACCGCCCTCTGCAGCAGCGGATCGATGGTGGCGAGACCGCGATCCGCCACCTGCGCCGCGACGCCGTGTGCGGCGAGGAAGGCCACCGCCAGTTCGGCCTCGTAGACGTCATCGAAGCGGGCGATCTCGATCATCGCCCGTTCGCCCTACAGGTCCAGCAGCGCCCGGGCCGGATCTTCCAGCAGTTCCTTGACGCGGACGAGGAAAGTCACCGCCTCCTTGCCGTCGACGATGCGGTGATCGTAGCTCAGGGCCAGGTACATCATCGGGCGGATCTTCACCTCGCCGTTCACCGCCATCGGGCGCTGCACGATGTTGTGCATGCCGAGGATGCCCGACTGCGGCGAGTTGAGGATCGGCGTCGACATCAGCGAGCCGTAGGTGCCGCCGTTGGTGATGGTGAAGGTGCCGCCCTGCAGCTGGTCGAGGGTCAGCTCGCCGTCGCGGGCCGCCTTGCCAAGCGCGGCGATGCCCTTCTCGATGCCCGCCAGGGTCAGCTGGTCGGCGTCGCGCAGCACCGGCACGACCAGACCCTTCTCGGTGCCGACGGCGATGCCGATGTCGTAGTGGTTCTTGTAGATGATGTCTGTGCCGTCGATCTCGGCGTTGACCGCCGGAATCTCGTGCAGGGCCTGCACCACGGCCCGGGTGAAGAAGCTCATGAAGCCCAGCTTCACCCCGTGGCGCTTCTCGAACACCTCCTTGTACTGGCTGCGCAGGGCCATGACCTCGGTCATGTCCACCTCGTTGAAGGTGGTCAGCTGGGCGGCGGTGTTCTGGGATTCCTTCAGGCGGCGGGCGATGGTCTGACGCAGGCGCGTCATCTTCACCCGCTCCTCGCGCGGCTGGTCGGCGCGCGGCGCGGCCGGGGCGGCCGCGGGGGCCGGAGCGGCCTTCGGCGCAGCCGAGCCGATGGCGGCCAGGGCGTCGGCCTTGGTGATGTTGCCCTTCGGGCCGGTGGCCGGAATGGCCTTCGGGTCGAGGTTGTTCTCGGCCACCACCCGCTGCACCGCCGGGGAGAGGTGCGGGGCGTCGGACTTCGCCGGGGCCGCGGCCGGAGCGGCGGCGGACGGCGCGGCGGCCGGCGCGGCGGCGCCAGAGGCGGCGATCGAGCCGATCTGCTGGCCCGGGGTCACGGTGGCGCCGGCGTCGGCCGAGATGGTCAGCACGCCGGCGGCGGGGGCCGACACCTCGACGGCGACCTTGTCGGTCTCGATCTCGACCAGCAGCTCGTCCTTGGCCACGGTGTCGCCGGACGCCTTCAGCCAGGCCCCCATGGTCCCTTCGGCGACGCTCTCGCCCATGGTCGGGACGCTGATCGCCACGGCTTCGCCCGACGGCGCGGCCGCCGGCGCGGCGGCTTCGGCCTTCGGCGCCTCCGCCTTGGGAGCGGCCGCGGCCGTGGCGCCCTCGCTGACCACGCCGAGCACGGCGCCCGGAGTCACGGTCTCGCCGTCGGCGGCGCGGATTTCGGACAGCACGCCGTCGGCCGGGGCGACGACCTCGAGCGACACCTTGTCGGTCTCCAGCTCGACCAGGACCTCGTCCTTCTTCACCGGATCGCCGGCCTTCTTCGTCCACTTGCCGATGGTGGCCTCGGTGACGGATTCGCCGAGGGCGGGGGTCAGGATGTCGGCCATGGTGCGGTCCAGGTCTCGTTCAGGTCGGTGTCAGCGGGTTAGCGGGCGAAGGCTTCGGTCAGGAAGGCGTCCAGTTCCTTCAGGTGGCGGCTCATCAGGCCGGCGGCGGTCGAGGCCGAGGCCGGGCGGCCGACGTAGCGGGCGCGCTTCGCCTTCACGTCCAGCTTCTCCAGCGTCAGCTCCAGCCACGGGTCGACGAAAGTCCAGCCGCCCATGTTCTTGGGCTCCTCCTGGCACCAGACCAGCTCGGCGTCCGGGAAGCGGGCCAGCTCGGTCATCAGCGACTTCATCGGCCACGGATAGAACTGCTCGAGGCGCAGCAGGTAAACGTCGTCGACGCCGTCCCGCTCCCGCCGCTCCAGCAGGTCATAGTAGACCTTGCCCGAGCACAGCACGACGCGGCGGATGTCCTTGTCCGCCTTGATCGACCCCCCGGCGACCTCGGGCCGGGTCTGGGCGTCGTCGTGCAGGACGCGGTGGAACGAGCTGCCCTCGGCCATGTCGGCCAGGGTCGAGACCGCCTTCTTGTGCCGCAGCAGCGACTTGGGCGTCATGATGATCAGCGGCTTGCGGAACGGCCGGTGCATCTGGCGACGCAGGATGTGGAAGTAGTTGGCCGGGGTGGTGCAGTTGGCCACCTGCATGTTGTCCTCGGCGCAGAGCTGCAGGAAGCGCTCGAGGCGGGCCGAGGAGTGCTCCGGTCCCTGCCCCTCGTAGCCGTGCGGCAGCAGCATCACGAGGCCGCACATGCGCAGCCACTTGCGCTCGCCCGAGGAGATGAACTGGTCGATGACCACCTGGGCGCCGTTCACGAAGTCGCCGAACTGGGCCTCCCACATCACCAGGGTGTTGGGGTCGCTGAGCGCGTAGCCGTACTCGAAGCCCAGCACCGCCTCTTCCGACAGGGCGGAGTCGATGACCTCGAACTGCGCCTGCCGTTCCGACAGGTTGTTGAGCGGCACGTAGCGGCGCTCGGTGGTCTGGTCGACCACGCCCGAGTGGCGCTGGCTGAAGGTGCCGCGCACCGAGTCCTGGCCCGACAGGCGAACGGGGAAGCCCTCCTCGAGCAGGCTGGCGAAGGCCAGGCTCTCGGCGGTCGCCCAGTCGATGTTCTGGCCAGTCGTGATCATCTCGCGACGGCCGTCGATGACCCGCTTCAGCGTCTTGTGGACATCGACCGCGTTCGGGATGGTGGTCAGGCGATGCCCCAGATCGGCCAGGGTGGCGGCCGGCACGGCCGTCTCGCCGCGGCGGTCCTCGCCCTCCGGCAGGCCGATGCCGGTCCACTGGCCGTCCAGCCAGTCGGCCTTCTTCGCCTCGAACGTCTTGCCGGCCTCGAACTCGGCGTCGAGGAAGGCCTCGAAGCGGGCGATCTCGGCGTCGACCTCGGCCTGGGTGATGACGCCCTCGCGGATCAGGCGCTCCGTGTAGATCTCGCGCGTCGACGGCTGGGCGCGGATCTTCGAATACATCAGCGGCTGGGTGAAGGTCGGGTCGTCGCCCTCGTTGTGGCCGAAGCGGCGGTAGCAGAACATGTCCACCACCACGTCCTTGTGGAACTTCTGGCGGAACTCGGTGGCCACCTTGGCGGCGAAGACCACGGCCTCGGGATCGTCCCCGTTCACGTGGAAGATCGGGGCCTGGACCATCAGGGCCACGTCCGACGGATACGGCGACGAGCGGCTGTTCCGCGGGCTGGTGGTGAAGCCGATCTGGTTGTTGACGACGAAGTGCAGGGTGCCGCCGGTGCGGTAGCCCTTCAGGCCCATCAGGGCGAAGCACTCGGCCACCACGCCCTGGCCGGCGAAGGCGGCGTCGCCGTGGATCAGCAGCGGCACGACCTTGGACCGGTCGAGCGCCCACTGCTCCTCCGGCTGGCCGGCGTTGGCCTCGCGGATGTCGAAGGCCTGCTTCGCGCGCGCCTTGCCCAGCACCACCGGATTGACGATCTCGAGGTGGGACGGGTTGGCGGTCAGCGACAGGTGGACCCGGTTGCCGTCGAACTCCCGGTCCGAGCTGGCGCCCATGTGGTATTTGACGTCGCCCGAACCCTCGATGTCCGACGGCACGGTCGACCCGCCCTGGAACTCGTGGAAGATGGCGCGGTAGGGCTTGCCCATCACCGCCGCCAGCACGTTCAGACGGCCGCGGTGGGCCATGCCCAGCACGATCTCGTCGACGCCCAGAGCGCCGCCGCGCTTGATCACCTGCTCGAGGGCCGGAACCATCGCCTCGCCGCCGTCGAGGCCGAAGCGCTTGGTGCCCGGGAAGCGCTTGTGCAGGAAGCGCTCGAAACCCTCGGCCTCGATCAGCTTGTTGAGGATGGCGAGCTTGCCCTCCTTGGTGAAGGCGTTCTGCTCGAACTTGTCGGCGCCCTCGAACCGCGCCTGCAGCCAGGATTTCTCCTCCGGCTCGGCGATGTGCATGAACTGGATGCCGATGTGGCCGCAGTAGGTGCGCTTCAGGATCGCCAGCACCTCGCGGATGGTGCCGGTCTCCAGACCCAGCACGCCGTCGAGGAAGATGGGGCGGTCGAGGTCCGCCTCGGAGAAGCCGTAGAAGGCCGGCGTCAGCTCCGGATTCTCGGTCGGCTGCTCGATCCCCAGCGGGTCCAGCGTGGCCTGCAGATGACCGCGCACCCGGTAGCTGCGGATCAGCATCAGGGCGCGGATCGAGTCGTGGGCGGCGGCGCGGATGTCGTCCGCCGAGGCGGCCGCCGCGGCGGGCTTGGCCGCTGCCGCCTTCTTCGGATCGGGCTTCGGCGCCGGCCAGCGACCGTCGAACACGCCGGTGGCCTCGCTCGGCTCGGTGACGACCGGACGACCCCAGGAGCCGGCCGCGGCCGACGCCTTCACCTGCTCGACGTTGTCGCGCAGCTGGTCGAAGAAGGCGCGCCACTCGGCGGAGACGGAAGCGGGATCGTTGGCCCACTTCTCGTGAAGGTCCTCAATGAAGGCGGCGTTCGACCCGTACAGGAAGCTGGTCTCGGCAAAGACCTGGTTCAGCCGACCGGCATCGTCCGCCATGGTTCTCGTCACGTCCCTGGAGTCGCGCGCGCACGTCCGCGCGGAGGCGACGGCTCATATAGGCGCTGTTTCCTTACCGGTCATGACCGAATAGCGGCGAAAACGCCGATTCCCGGCGAAATTCGCACGATTTTGCCCCACAAGCGGGACATACGGCGACCTCCGGAAACGACAAAGCCCCCGGCGGTCCGGGGGCTTCGCGGCGTCGGGCGGCGGTCGATCAGCCCTTCAGCACTTCCACCAGTGTCGCCCCCAGCCGGGCCGGCGACGGCGAGACGCGGATGCCGGCGGCCTCCATGGCGGCGATCTTGGACTCCGCGTCGCCCTTGCCGCCCGAGACCACGGCCCCGGCGTGACCCATGGTCCGCCCCTTCGGCGCGGTCCGGCCGGCGATGAAGCCGGCCATCGGCTTGCTGCGGCCCTTCTTCGCCTCGTCGATCAGGAACTGGGCGGCCTCCTCCTCGGCCGCGCCGCCGATCTCGCCGATCATGATGATCGACTCGGTGGCCGGGTCGGCGAGGAACAGCTCCAGCACGTCGATGAACTCGGTGCCCTTGACCGGGTCGCCGCCGATGCCGACCGCGGTGGTCTGGCCGAGCCCCTCGTTGGTGGTCTGGAACACCGCCTCATAGGTCAGGGTGCCCGAGCGCGACACCACGCCGACCGAGCCCTTCTTGAAGATCGAGCCCGGCATGATGCCGATCTTGCACTCTTCCGGGGTCAGGATGCCCGGGCAGTTCGGGCCCAGCAGCCGCGACTTCGACTTCTCCAGCCGCGCCTTGACCCGCACCATGTCCAGCACCGGAATGCCCTCGGTGATGCAGGTGATGAAGGGGATCTCGGCGTCGATGGCCTCGATGATGGCGTCCGCGGCGCCCGCCGGCGGCACATAGATGACCGAGGCGTCGGCGCCGGTCGCTTCCTTCGCTTCCGCCACGCTGGCGAAGATCGGCAGGGTCTCGCCCTCCGACCCGTGCCACAGCTCGCCGCCCTTCTTCGGGTGCACGCCGCCGACCATCTTCGTCCCGTAGTAGCGAAGCGCCTGTTCGGTGTGGAAGGTCCCGGTCTTGCCGGTCAGGCCCTGGACGATGACCTTGGTGTTCTTGTCGACGAGGATGGACATGGATCTGCTCTGATTATTCGGTCAGCGGGACGGTCGGTGGCGGGCCCGCAGGCTCAGCCGACCGCCGCGACGATCTTCTGGGCGGCGTCGTCGAGGTCGTCCGCGGCGGTGATGGCCAGGCCCGACTCATTGAGGATGCGCTTGCCCTCGTCGACGTTGGTGCCTTCGAGGCGGACCACCAGCGGCACCTTCAGACCGACTTCCTTCACCGCGGCGACCACGCCCTCGGCGATGACGTCGCAGCGCATGATGCCGCCGAAGATGTTGACCAGGATGCCCTGCACGGCCGGGTCGGCGGTGATGATCTTGAAGGCCGCCGCCACCTTCTCCTTGGAGGCGCCGCCGCCGACGTCGCAGAAGTTGGCCGGCTCCTTGCCGTACAGCTTGATGATGTCCATCGTCGCCATGGCCAGGCCGGCGCCGTTGACCATGCAGCCGATGTTGCCGTCCAGGGCGACGTAGGCGAGGTCCCACTTCGAGGCCTCGATCTCCTTCGGATCCTCCTCGGTCTCGTCCCGCAGCGCCAGCATGTCCGGGTGGCGGAACAGGGCGTTGCCGTCGAAGCTGACCTTGGCGTCCAGCACGCGCAGACGGCCGTTCTCCATGACGATCAGCGGATTGACCTCGAGCAGGCTCATGTCCTTCTCGACGAAGGCCCGGTACAGCGTCGGGAACAGGGTCTCGCCGTCCTGGGCGGCCGGACCGTCCAGCTTCAGCGCCGCGTTGATCTTCGCCACGTCGGCGGCGGTGACGCCGGCCTCCGGGTCGATGGCCACGGTGACGATCTTCTCGGGCGTGTCGTGGGCGACCGCCTCGATATCCATGCCGCCCTCGGTCGAGACCAAGAAGGAGACGCGGCCGGTGGCGCGGTCGACCAGCAGCGAGCAGTACAGCTCGCGGGCGATGTCGGCGCCGTCCTCGATGTACAGCCGGTTGACCTGCTTGCCGGCCGGGCCGGTCTGGGCGGTCACCAGGGTGTTGCCCAGCATCTCGCGGGCGTGGGCGACGGCCTCCTCGACCGACTTCGCCAGGCGCACGCCGCCCTTGGCGTCGGGGCCGAGCTCCTTGAACTTGCCCTTGCCGCGGCCGCCGGCGTGGATCTGCGACTTCACCACATAGAGCGGGCCGGGCAGCGACTTCGCCGCGGCCTCGGCCTCGTCCGCCGAGGTGATGGCGACGCCGGCCGCGACCGGAGCGCCGAAGCCCTTCAGGACCTGCTTGGCCTGGTACTCGTGGATGTTCATGGAAAGCCGCCGAACGCTGGGAGGAGTTGGGCGGCCTTATAGGGGGTGCGGCTTCGCAGGCGCAACCGCCCCCTCAGTCGACCCAGTCCCGCTTCAGGGTGCGCGAGGCGCCGATCAGCAGGACGGAGGCCAGCACATAGAAGCCCATGCCCGTGTAGATGGCCCAGCGCAGGCTCTCGTCGCCGAAGCGCGGGGCCAGCAGGTCGCTCATCCAGCCGAAGTAGTAGAAGCCGACCGCGATGCCGAGCAGGTTGTTGATCAGCAGGAACAGGGCCGAGGCGGTGGAGCGCATCGGCGCCGGCACGAGGTGCTGGACCGCCGCGGTCACCGGTCCCAGCCAGGCCAGATTCAGCCCGGTCGGGATCAGGAAGATCAGGAAGGCGAGGATCAGCTGCTGCGCGTTGGTGCCGCCGCCCGGCAGCACCAGTCCGATGATCCAGGGCGCGTTCATCGCCGCGATGAACAGGGGCGCCGAGATCAGGAAGGCGATCGCCGGGGTCAGCGGATAGGCGCCCTTCCCCCGGCGGGACAGCCGGTCGGCGATCGCGCCGCCCAGCCAGATGCCGAGCAGGCCGCCGATCAGGGCGATGCCGGCGTAGTACCAGCTGACCTGCTTCAGGGTCAGGTCGAAGCTGCGCATGAAGAACAGCGGCAGCCAGCCGGCGACGCCATAGCCGCAGACCGAGGAGGAGGCCGCCCCGAGCGCCAGCAGCCAGAAGCTCGGCTTGGGGATCACCGCCGAGGCGGTGCGGCGGGCGATCATCAGCGAGACCCCGATCACGCCCGCGAGCAGGCCGCCGAAGGCCCAGACCAGCGGGTTGCCCAGCTCGAGACCGGCGAACCGCCCCAGGGCGGCGAGCGCGAGGGCGCCGGCGCCCAGCCCCAGCATGACGAGGGCGGCCGTGCGGCCGATCCGGTCTGCGCCGGCGACCGGCGGGGCCGCGGCGGCGGCGATCTGCGCCTCCGTGCGGGCGGCGTCCGTCCCGCCCCGCTGCGGATCGCGCACCGTCAGGCGCAGCAGCGGCGCGAGCACCAGGCCGATCAGGCCGACGACGATGAACGCGGTGCGCCACCCGTACTCGGCGGCGAGCAGGCCGCCGACGAGGGTGCCGGCCGCCGTCCCCAGCGGAATGCCGAAGGCGAAGCCCGCCAGCGCCCGCGCGCGCTGGTGCGGCGGGAAATAGTCCGAGATCAGGGAGTAGGCCGGAGCCACGCCGCCGGCTTCGCCGACGCCGACGCCCATCCGGAACAGGAACAGCTGCCCGAAGGACCCGGCCACCCCGCACAGGGCGGTGAAGCCGGACCACACCGCCAGCGCGCCGGTCATGATCCACACCCGGCTGAACCGGTCCGCCAGCCAGGCCAGGGGAATGGCCAGCGTCGAATAGACCGAGGCGAAGGCGATGCCGCCCAGCAGGCCGAACTGGCTGTCGGAGAGCCCGAACTCGGCCTTCAGCGGCGCCGCGAGGATGCCGATGATCTGCCGGTCCAGGAAGTTCAGCATGTAGACGAGGATCAGCACCGCCAGCACGTAGAAGCGGTATCCCGGGCGGGCCGGGGCGACGGCGTCCGTGGTCATGGCTTTCCCTCCGACAAGGTTCGAACCCTAGCGGCGCCGCACCGGCGCGCCAGAAGAAAAAATGGGCGGCGGCTCGTCAGAACCGCCGCCCGGATCAGAAGCGATCAGGCTTCAGGAGATCAGAACTTGAGGCCGACGCGGGCCGTCAGGGTCCGGGGAGCGCCGTAGAACGCCGACACGGAGTCGCCGGTCGCCGCGCCCGGGAAGTTGTAGCCGCCGGTCTTGTAGCGCTCGTCCGACAGGTTCTTGCCGTGCAGGCCGAGGGTCCAGCGATCGTTGGCCGAGGTCCAGACCAGGCTCGCGTCGTAGAGCCAGTAGGCCTCCTGGTCGAGCAGCGGCGCCGGCGTTTCGAACTGCTGGTAGTCGCCGCGGTAGGCGGCCGACGGGGTGAAGGCGATCTGGGAGCCGTTGGCGAACCAGTGGGTCCAGGTGGCGCTGATCGCGCCCGTCCACTCCGGCGTGTTCTGGAAGTCGCGCTGGTCGGACACGTCGACGAAGCAGCCCGGCAGGGTCGGGCAGGTCGTGTTCAGCGGCCCGGTCGGGATGTAGGCGAGGAATTCGTCGAACTGGGCGTCGATGTAGCTCAGCATCCCGTTGATCACGAGATTGTCGCTGACCCGCAGCGAACCCTCGAACTCCCAGCCGCGGATCGACGAGGAGCCGACGTTGTCGACCACCGAGGCCACCGTCGCGCCGGCGGGGTACTGGGTGGTGATCTGCTGGTCCTCATAGGAGGAGTCGAAGATCGCCGTGGCGAAGTTCAGGCGGTCGAACACCGTTCCCTTCAGCCCGATCTCGATCGTCTCGACCGTCTCCGGATCGTAGCCCAGCACGGTGTCGGGATAGAGCACCGCATCGCCGCGCATGTCGAAGCCGCCCGACTTGAAGCCGCGGCTCCACGAAGCATAGGTCGTGAAGTCGGGGCTCAGCTCGTAGGAGACGCTGACGCGGGGCGTGAATTCCTCGAACTCACGGGTGTCGGTGTAGTTGGTCCGCGGCGCGCCGAGGGGAACGGCCGAAGGGTTGCCGAAGAGCGGGCTGCGGATGCCGAGGTACTGCTGGCGGAACACCGTGCCGGTCTTCTCGTCGTGCGTGAAGCGGCCGCCGGCCGACACGGACAGGGCGTCGGTGAGGTCGTAGGTGACGTCCGCGAACGCCGACCAGCTCTTGGTGTCGACGCTGCCCGAGGTCAGGGTGGTCAGGTTGAAGTTGCCCACGACCGTGTCGAACGCGCCCGAGGCCGTGGCGTCGAGATAGAACAGCCCGGCGACGCCCGACCAGCGGTCGCCCTCGAACAGCGCCTGGAACTCCTGACTGAACTGGTCGTCGTCGTACTGCGCCGGGATGTCGAGGATCGGCCCCGGGAGGTTGTCGAAGTCGATGTTGCCGCGCGTCGAGCCGTCACGATAGGCGGTGATCGACTTCAGGGTGAGCCAGTCGTTGACCGTCCATTCGCCGGTCAGCGACAGACCGCGCGTCTCCACCCGGTTGCGGTCGCCCGCCCCGGCGCGGGTGTCGTACTCGTCCTCGAGCACCGGCGCCGCCTCGCGGTGGCCGTGGCGGGCGTTCGAATTGTCCTGCACCCAGTCCCCGGCGAGGCGGAAGAAGAGGCTGTCGGTCGGCGTCCATTCGGCGCTCAGGCGAGCGGCGGAAACGTCCTTGTTGTAGTGCTGGGTGCCGGTGTTGAGGTTCTCGCCGAAGCCGTCGCGCAGATAGCGCGCCGCGGCGGCGGAGACCCCGAAACGGTCGTTGACCGGCACCGAGAGGCTGGCCATGGCGTCGAACTGGTTGTAGCTGCCGTAGGCCGAACGCAGCTCCAGCTCCGGCTCGTCCCCGATCCGGCGCGTGACGTACTTGATCGCCCCGCCGATGGTGTTGCGGCCGTACAGGGTGCCCTGCGGCCCGCGCAGCACCTCGATCCGCTCGACGTCGAAGATGTCCAGCACAGCCGCCTGCGGACGGGCGACGTAGACGTCGTCGATATAGAGGCCCACGCCCGGGTCGAAGCCCCAGAGCGGATCCTGCTGACCGACGCCGCGGATGAACGAGATCAGGGTGGAGTTGGACCCCCGCGCCGAGTTCAGCGTCAGGCTGGGGGTGGAGCGCGCCAGCTCGGTGATGTCCACCGCGCCCCGGCTCTCGAGGGCTTCGCCCGAGACGGCGGTCACGGCGATCGGCACGTCCTGCAGCGCTTCCTCGCGGCGGCGGGCGGTGACGACGATCTCGCCCAGCTGGCTGGCCTGCGGGTCCGTCTGGCCCGGCGAGGCCCCGGCGTCCTGCGCGACGGCGTAGCTGGACAGCGCGCCCCAGGCGGCGCCGGCGAGCAAGGCGGATTTCACGATACGGTTCATTGCAGCCCCAATCCTGATGTTTCCGTGAGACGCTTTTATTCAGCGTTCAATGATTTTCGCCGACGGTAATCGTTTTCGGGCGGCTGTCAAACGGCCGCGCTTGCGGGCTTCACGTCGAGCGGCGATCTGTGGCGCCGTTGCACAGGCGGGGCGGACCGGCCTAGCGTTCGCCCATGACCCGACTGGACGCGCCGCCTTCCCCCCTCGCCCCGCGGTCCGCCCGCCGCGGCCGACCGCCGAAGGCCGCCGCGGCGGGGGCCTCGGACACCCGCGAGTCGATCCTCGACGCCGCCGAGGACCTGTTCTCCAAGCACGGCTTCTACGGCGTGACGATCCGCGAGGTCGCCCGGGAGGCCGGCGTCGATACGGCCCTGGTGCACTACTACTTCGGGGCCAAGCGCGACCTGTTCGACGCCGTCTTCCTGCGGCGGGCGGAGGTCTGGAACAACGAACGGGTGGAGGCCATCAACCGCTACGCCCGCGAGGCGGGCCCGGGCGGCATGACCCTGGAGGGGCTGCTGGAGGCCTTCCTGCGGCCGCCGTTCCAATGGTCGCTGAAGGGCGGGCCGGGCTGGAAGCACTACGCCGCCCTGGTCGCCCAGACCAACGCCAACCCGGCGTTCGGCGGCGAAACCATGGCCCGGTATTTCGACCCGGCGATCCGGAGGCTGATCGAGCTGATCCGGCAGATCCTGCCGGAGGCGCGGGAGGTCGACCTCTACTGGGCCTGGCACAATCTTTCAGGCGCGCTCACCCTGACGCTGGGCGAGACCGGACGGCTGGACCGCCTCTCCGGCGGCCTGTGCCGCTCGGGCGATCTCGAAAGCGCCTGCGACTACATGGTGCGGTTCGCCTCGGCGGGCTTCCGCGCCGTATGCGGCGGCGCGACGGAGCCGGCGGCCGGATGAGCGAGGCGGCGACCCGGGCAGAGCCCATCCGGCTGACCGTGGACCGCGCCCATGCCCGCGGTCTGATGATCTCGCTGGCGGGAGGGGCGGTGCTGGCGCTGACGGGCGCCTTCGGCATGGACGAGGTCCCGCTCGGCGTCCGCCTGACCTACTGGGCCTCGATGATGGCGATCGGCGCCCTCTGGGGGCACGCCTGCTCCCGCCTGGTGGAACGCTTCGTGGACTTCGACCGGCGACCGTGGCTGTCGGCCCTGGCGCTGACGGCGGTCATCTCCGGTCCGCTGTCGGTCATGGTCTGGGCGGCGACCGGCCGCTTCTTCGACGATGATCGTGCGCTCGACTGGTCGCGCCTGCCGGACTTCCTGGGGCCGGTGACGCTGGTCACAGGGGTGCTCTCCACCCTCAACATCTTCCTGGGTCGGGCGCCCGTGCAGACCCACGCCGCCCCGGCGGGAGCCGCTCCGTCGCGGTTCCCCGACCGCCTGCCCCCGCGTCTGCGCGGCGCCGCGATCCGCGCCGTCCAGTCGGAGGACCACTACCTGCGCATCCACACGGATCGCGGCTCGGACCTGATCCTGATGCGGCTGTCCGACGCCCTGGCCGAGCTCGAAGGTCTGGAAGGGGCGCAGACCCACCGCAGCTGGTGGGTCGCCCGTGACGCCGTTCGCGACGTGCGCCGGCGCGAAGGCCGGGCGACCCTCACGCTTGAGGGCGGGCTGGAAGCGCCGGTCAGCCGCCGCTACGCCCGCGCCCTCCGCGCGGCCGGCTGGTACTAGCCGGCCCAGGCTCCGTGGAATCCCGCCGGAAGGGCGAAGTCCGCCCGCCAGCTGCACAGCGGCCCGCTCGCGACGTCGCCGACATCGAAGACGTGCAGCTCGGTCACCCCGCGCGCGAGGTTGATCGAAGGCGCCACCAGCCAGGCCTCCGCCTCGCCGCTGCGGCCGGGCCGGGGAACCCACACCGGCTCCTCGACGATCATGGCCTCGCCGAAGTCGAAGCCGCTCGACCGTCCCGTCTCCCAGTCGTGCACGGCCAGTCCGGAGGGCAGGGGGCGCCCGCCCGTTTCGCCCGCGACATGGGAGGTGTAGCGGCGCCGCACGCCCGCCCGACGCGGATCGCTCTTCGGGAATTCTCCCGTGACCCCGGACGAGATCATGTCGGCGCGGCCGTCGGCGTGCAGGGTGACGAGACTCAGCTGCTGCGGCTCGCCCGGCACGCTGCCGCGGCCCTCCACCAGCACCCTGGCCCCCTCGACTGCGAAGGCGACGTCCCGACCGGCCGCCACGTCGAAGCGGATCGTCCCGTCCGCCTCCTCCCAGGCGTCGCCGAGGTGGAAGTAGCTGAACGCCGGCAGCTCGAAGAGGCGGGTCCGCGACAGGTCCGTCTTGTCGAGAACCAGCACCTGCGTGCCCAGCTCGGGTTTCCACCCGAACTGCGCCGCGAACGGCAGGGTGCGGCGCTCGAACACCCACGGCTGCAGCACGATCACCAGATGGCGCGCGGTGGCGGTGAAGTCGTGCATGTAGCTGGCCCGCGGCAGCCCGACGACCTCCGCCGTGTGCAGGCTGCGATCCGGGTTCAGCCGCCAGACGACCATCCGGTCTCCCCACAGGCCGATGTTCCAGATCGCGCCGTCCGGATCGAAGCGGGGGTGGGCCTGGAACGGCATGCCCTTCAGGTCGGCGCGCAGGGCGACGAAGCCGCGGGTCGACAGGTCGGCGGCGTCCATGGCGAGCGGCGACCCGCCCTCCCACAGCGCCCAGACCGCGTCGCCGGCGACCATCACGGCGGTGTTGGCCGAACTGGCGTCGTCGTTCGAACCGATCCGGGCGCGGGGGTCGCCCGGCGTGCCGAAGCCGGGCGTGACCACCGCGTCGAGCTCTGTCTCGAGACGACGCTTCGGCGTGTCGGCGAACCGGGCCTCAAGGGTCGCGGCGCCGTCGCGGACGCGGAAGGCGCGCATCAGTCCGTCGCCATCGAACCAGTGGGTGGCGCTTCCGCCCGGACGCCGGAACTTGCCCGGCCCGTTGCGGAACAGCGTCCCCTCGAACCCGACCGGCGCCCGGCCGTGGACGAGGCGCATCGCCCGCCGCGGCGCGTCGGCCTCGAGGTCGGCGGTGGCGAGCGACCAGTCGGCAGCGGCCTGCATGGCGGCCATGGCCCGGACGGTCTCGGGAGTCAGCACCGCGGCCGAGAGGGCGGCGGCGCCGGTCAGGAAGGCGCGGCGGGAGGCCTGCATCGTCCCCTCCCTCAGCGGATGCGGATGGTCTGGGCGACGTCGCCCGAGACGGCGAAGCGGGCCTGGTCCCAGCCCGCGGGGCCCATATTCCCCACCGCATTGTTGGAGAAGGCGTACGGCTCGACCGGCATGCCGAACGGGTTGACGTCCATCTCCCCGTCGCCGTCGATGTCGTGGAAGGCCTTCACCGCATAGTCGCCGGCCGGCAGATCGCGAAACACGGCCACGACCGGCGCGGTGGCGTCGAGCGCCGCGCGGGCGACCGGCCGCCCGGCCCGCCAGGCCGCCTCGGAGTCGTAAAGGGCGACCAGCACCCGCCCGCTCGAAGCGCCGGTCTCGAAGGTCAGGGTGGCGGCATGTCCGCCGTTCCGGGCGACGGCGGGCGGGGCGAAAAGGGTCAGGGCCGCCGCGGCGGCGCAGACGATGCGGATCATCTCGGTTCCTCCGGCGAGGCCCGACCGCGGGCCTCCGACGACCGGACGCTGGCGAGCCCGGCGCGGCGCCGCCACCCGGCTTTCAGGAACCGACGCGCCGCGTGCGCGAACGGAGCGCCCTGTCCGTTCGCGCTTCGCGAACGAGCGCGAGCGTCAGCGCGGCGCGCGCTTGGCGAGGATGCGCTGCAGGGTCCGGCGGTGCATGCCCAGGCGGCGCGCCGTCTCGGAGACGTTGTGGTCGCACAGCTCGTAGACCCGCTGGATGTGCTCCCAGCGCACCCGGTCGGCGCTCATCGGATTGGCGGGCGGCTCGGGGGCCTCGCCCGTGGCCAGCAGGGCCTTGACCACGTCGTCGGCGTCGGCCGGCTTCTGCAGGTAGTCCACGGCCCCGGCCTTCACCGCGGCCACCGCCGTGGCGATGGCGCCGTAGCCGGTGAGCATGACGATGCGGGCGTCCTCGCGGCGGTCGCGGATCGCCTCGACGACCTTGAGGCCGTTGCCGTCCTCCAGACGCATGTCCAGAACGGCGAAGGCGGGGGCCGAGGTCCTGAGGGCCTCGTTCGCCTCCGCCACAGAGGCGGCGGTGGTGACCTGGAACCCGCGACTCTCCAGCGCGCGTCCCATGCGGGTGCGCAGGGCGTTGTCGTCGTCGAGCAACAACAGGGACCTGTCCTCGAGCGCGGCGATCTGGGCTTCGGTATCGGTCATCACGTTCCTCCGTTCGCTCAAGTCGGGGTCCCGCCCGCCGGCGTCAAGCCTCGGCCGTGCGGTCCGGCGTCGCGGCCGGGGCCTCCAGCGCCGGCCGGGCCCACCGCACCGAGACCTTCGCGCCCTTCGGCTGGCCGCGCCGGCCCTCGCCGGACCCGACGCTGACGCGGCCGCCGGTCCGCTCCAGAAGCGTGCGGGCGATGAAGAAGCCGAGCCCCATGCCGCCCTGGCTGGGGGCGATCGCCTCGGGCTCGGGGGCCGGCGGCTTGCGGCCCTTGCGCCCCGGAGCCGCCGCGGCGACGGAGGCGGCGATCTGGGCCGCCAGCGCCCGTCGCGCCTTCCCCTGCGGCCGGCTGGTCACATAGGGCTCGCCCAGCCGCGGCAGGATGTCGGCGGGGAACCCCGGCCCGTCGTCGACCACCTCCACGTCGATGAAGCCGGCGTCGACCAGCCCGCGCACGCGCACCCGGCTGGTGGCGAAGTCGGCGGCGTTCTCCACCAGGGTGGAGAGGCCGTGGATCACCTCGGGCAGGCGGCGCACGCGCGGCTCCGGCTCGCCGGAGGCGGTGCGGACCGACACCTCGAATGACAGGTCGAAGCCGCGATGCGGCTCGACGACCTCCTCCAGCAGGGCCTTCAGTCCCACCTCGGCGAAGGCGATCCCGCCTTCATCCGGCCGCTGCGACAGCCGCTTGAGGATGTCGCGGCAGCGTTCGGCCTGCTGCAGGATCAGGCCGGCGTCCTCGGCCGCCGCCGCGTTGCCGGCGGACTCGCGCAGCAGTTCGCGGGCCACCACCTGGATCGTGGCCAGGGGCGTGCCCAGTTCGTGCGCCGCCGCCGCCGCGAGGCCGCCCAGCGCCGCCATCCTCTGCTCGCGCTGCAGCACGTCCTGGGTCGTGGCGAGCGCCAGCTCCAGCTTTTCGGCGTCGGCGGCGACCCGCCAGGCGTAGGCGGCGGTGAAGACCACCCCGGTGGTCAGCGCCAGTCCGACGCCGAACCGGTACAGCGGCGGCAGGTCGATCTCGGTGCCCGCCTGCCAGGGCAGGGGCAGGGCGAAGAAGAACAGGCACACGGTGGCCGCCAGGACCATCAGCCCCATCAGCACCGCCTGCCGGGCCGGCAGCGAGGCCGCCGCCACGGTGACGGGCGCCACGAGCAGCAGGCAGAACGGGTTCTGCAGACCGCCCGTGAGGGCCAGCAGCATCGACAGCTGCAGGATGTCAAAGCCGAGGTGGGCGGCGGTGAGCGTGCCGTCGGCGTTGGCCCCCTCCGTGCGCCGCAGCCGCGCGGTGGCGTTCAGGTTCATCGCCACGCTGGCGGCGATGACGGCGAGGCAGCCCCACAGCGGCAGGTCGAAGTGGAACAAGGCCGTGGCGACCAGAACGGTGGCGCTCTGCCCGACGATCGCCATCCAGCGCAGGATGACCAGGGTCCGCAGAGAGAGGCCGCGGCTGCGGCGCGGCAGATTCCGCCAACCGGCGAAACGCCCGGCTTCGGAGGCGCCTGCGGCCTGCGGCGACGGATGATCTTCAGCAGGGTTCACGGCTCTTCTATAGACGGCTTCGTCCGCCGGGGGACTCCTGCCAGAGGTTCATGATGCCGCGTCGCTCCATCCTGCTGTTCGCCGGCGCCTGCATCGCCATCGCGGCGGCGCTGGCCATCGTCACCATCGTGGTCGTTCAGCGCGCCGGGCCCGCCCCCGACCCCCTGGGCGCCAGCCGCGACGTCGCGGCTACGGGCCAACCGCAGGTCGGCGGGCCGTTCCGGCTCGTCGACCAGGACGGCCGGACCGTCGACCAGTCCCTGCTCGAGGGCCGGTGGTCGCTGGTCTTCTTCGGCTTCACCTACTGCCCGGACTACTGCCCCACCACCCTGACCATGCTCGACGCCACCCTGCAGCGGCTGGGCGACCGCGCCGACGACGTGCAGATCGTCTTCATCACCGTGGATCCGGAGCGGGACTCGCCGCAGGCGCTGAAGGACTACCTGTCCTCGGAGGGCTTTCCGGAGGGCGTGATCGGCCTGACCGGCACGCCGCAGCAGATCGCCGACGTCGCCCGCCGCTACAAGGCGCCCTACCGCAAGGTCGGCGAGGGCGAGAACTATACGATGAACCACGGGCTGACGATCTACCTGATGGGGCCCGACGGCGAGTTCCGGACGCCGCTGGCCCATGATCTCGGGCCTGAGCGGGCGGCGCAGGTGATCGAGCGGGTGATGGCGCGCGGCTGACCCGCCGCGGTCCGCCCGCGCTGATAATCTTTTTGCAGCGCGGCGCGTTGTATGCTGCCCTGCCGCATACGGCGGGGGCCGTTCCAGGACACGCATGCTTTATACCCTTCACGAGCTCGCCTACGCCTCGGCGGCTCCCTTCCGGATCGGGGCCCAGTGGGCCCGCGACTTCTGGACCCATCCGTTCAATCCGGCCGCCGAGACCGCGCTGGGCCGCACCGCCTTCGCCTCGGCCGAGCTGTTCGAGAGCGTCACCCGCCGCTACGGCAAGCCGGCGTGGGGGCTTGAGACGGTGGAGATCGACGGCCGCAAGGTGCGCACCAGCGAACAGGTCATCTGGTCCTCGCCCTGGTGCCGTCTGGTGCGTTTCGCCCGCCACCTCGGCGACCTGAAGCGGGCGGGCAAGCCGACCGTGGCCCCGGCGGTGCTGATCGTCGCGCCGCTGTCGGGCCACTACGCCACCCTGCTGCGCGGCACGGTCGAGACCTTCCTGCAGGACCACGACGTGTACGTCACCGACTGGGCCAACGCCCGGCAGGTGCCCATGCTGGAGGGCCGCTTCGACTTCTTCGACTACATCGACCACGTGCGCACGATGCTGGCCCAGATCGGGCCGCGCGCCCACGTCGTCGGGGTCTGCCAGCCGGGGCCGCCGGTGCTGGCCGCCTGCGCCCTGATGGCCGAGGACGGCGACCCGAACCGCCCCGCCTCGATGACCTTCATGGGCTCGCCGATCGACGCCTGCCTGTCGCCGACGGAGATCAACGGCCTGGCCGAGGAGAAGCCGTTCACCTGGTTCCGGTCGAACATGATCCACACCGTGCCCTGGCCCTATCCGGGCTTCGGCCGGCGGGTCTACCCGGGCTTCGTGCAGCTCTACAGCTTCATGTCGATGAACGAGGAGCGCCACGTCGACGCGCACCGCGAGTACTTCCAGCACCTCGTCAACGGCGACGGCGACGGGGTCGAGAAGCACGAGGCCTTCTACAACGAGTACCTTTCGGTGCTGGACCTGACCGAGGAATTCTACCTCCAGACCATCGACATCGTGTTCCAGCAGCACCTGCTGCCGCGCGGCCTGCTGGAGCACCGCGGCCGCAGGGTGGACCTGACGAAGGTCACCGACATCGGGCTGATGACGGTCGAGGGCGAGAAGGACGACATCTCCGGCGTCGGCCAGACCCAGGCGGCGCACGCCCTGTGCCCGAACATCCCCGACGATCGCCGGGTCCTCTGGGTCCAGCCCGACGTCGGCCACTACGGGGTGTTCAACGGCCGCCGCTTCCGGGACGAGATCTATCCGCGGACCCGCGACTTCATCGCCCGCAACGAGGCGCTCAGTGTACCGGAACGGCCAGCGGCTGCCGCCTGAGACGCTGGGCGTCCCGGCCCGGCTGTCGGTCAATCCCCGCGCCCGGCGGCTGTCGATCCGCATCGACGGCCGGGCGGGAGAAGCCGTGCTGGTGGCCCCCAGCGAACGCAAGCTGGGCGAGGTCGTGGCCTTCGCCCGCGGCAAGACCGGCTGGATGCGCGACCGGCTCGCGGCGCGGCCCGACGGGACCCCGCTCGCCCCCGGCGGCGAACTGCTGCTGTTCGGGCGCCGCACACGCCTTGAAGCCACCGGCGGCGCGGGGGCGGCGCGGCTGGTCGAGGCGGCGGACGGACCGGCGATCCTGTCCGGCGGCGAGGGCGAGGCCTTCGCCCGGCGTGTCGAGAACCTGCTGAAGCGGCTGGCGCGGCAGGTGCTGGTCGAGCGGACGGAGCACCACCTGCGCGCCCTCGGCCAGCGGCCGGTGCGGGTCTCGATCACCGACGCCCGGTCGCGCTGGGGCTCGTGCAGCCCGCACAACCGCACCATCCGCTACAGCTGGCGGGTGATCATGGCCCCGCCCGCGGTGGCCGACTACCTGGCCGCGCACGAGGTCGCCCATCTCGTCCATGCCGACCACAGCCCCGCCTACTGGTCGGTGGTGCAGGGTCTCGTCGGCGACCACCGGCCGTTCCGGAAGTGGCTGCGCGAGCACGGCGCGGCCCTGCACGCCGTCGGCCGCTAGAAGAACAGCGGCTCCGGCTTCCTTTCCGGCGGCGCCGGCTCCGGCCGAGGCCCGGGCTCGTCGCGCCGCGGCTGTTCCGGCTGCGGCTGGGTGGGGCGCACGACCGGCGTGTCGTCGCGCCGCGGCGCCGGCTCGCGATCGGGGGCCTCGCCCGCAGCCGGCGGGAAGTCGTCTTCGGCCGGCGGGCTGTCGCCGAACAGGTCGCCGATCTGGCCGAGCAGGTTCTCGACCGGGTCGGGCGGCCGCCAGCCCTCGGGCATCGGCGGGCCGGCCGGGATGTCGGGCGCGTCGAGGCGAGGCAGGGCGGCCTGCATGAAGGCCTTCCAGATCGCCGCCGGCGACGAGCCGCCGGTGACGCCCCGCATCGGCGTATTGTCGTCCTTGCCGACCCAGACCGCCGTCACGAAGCCGCCCGTGTAGCCGACGAACCAGGCGTCCTTGTAGTCGGAGGTGGTGCCGGTCTTGCCCGCGAGATCGCGCCCGGCGATGGCCGCAGACCGGCCGGTGCCCGAGGTCATCACGCCGCGCAGCATCTGGTTCTGGTAGTACAGGAAGGGGTTGGTGATCGCCTGCACGGGGGAGCCGGCGCGGCTGGAGCGCTGGTAGATCACCCGCCCCTGGGGCGTGCGGATGCGGGTGATGCCGTGCGCCTGCACCCGCTTCCCGCCGTTGGCGAAGGCGTCATAGGCCTGCGCCATCTCCAGCGGAGAGACCTCCACCGCCCCCAGCGCCATGGCCGGCTCGAGGCCGATGCGACTGGTGACGCCCAGCCGCCGCGCGGTGCGGGCGACGTTGTCGCGTCCCACCTGGTCCGCCAGCCCGGCGGCGACGGTGTTGATCGACTGCGCCACCGCCTGGGACAGGGGCATCTCGCCGCGGAAGTCGTTGGTGTAGTTGCGCGGCGACCAGTTGCCGATCCGGATCGGGGCGTCGTTGACCCGCGTCTCGGGCGTGTAGCCGCTCTCCAGGGCGGTCAGGTAGACGAACGGCTTGAACGCCGAGCCGGCCTGCCGGCGGGCGTCGACCGCCCGGTTGAACTGGCTGTCCGCATAGGAGGCGCCGCCGATCATCGCCCGCACCCGGCCCTCGCCGTCCAGCGCCACCAGCGCCGCCTGCTGCACCCCGCGCGACTCGTCGCGATCGAGGATGCGGCGCACCGCCCGCTCGGCCTGGGTCTGCAGGGTGAGGTCCAGCGTCGTCTCGACGATCATGTCCTCGGTCGGCTCGCCGACCAGTTCGCGGATCTGCTTGTCCAGCCAGTCGACGAAGTACTGGGCGTGCTGGGTGGCGAGGGTGCGGGAGACGCGCACGGGCGCGGTCACCGCCTCGGCGCGCTGCTCCGGGGTGATGACCCCGGCCTCGACCATTTCGTCCAGCACCACGGTGGCGCGGGCCGCGGCCCGCTCGCTCTCCGACACCGGGGAATAGCGGGACGGCGCCTTGAGCAGGCCGGCCAGCAGGGCCGCCTCCCCCACCGTCAGGTCCTTGGCGCCCTTGTCGAAATAGCGCTGCGACGCCGCCTCGATGCCGTAGGCGCCGGCGCCGAAATAGACCCGGTTCAGATAGAGGGCGAGGATCTCCTCCTTGGAGAATTTCATCTCCAGCCACACGGCCAGCATCAGCTCCTGGACCTTGCGCTTCAGGTTCTGGTCCGGGCTGAGGAACAGGTTCTTGGCCAGCTGCTGGGTCAGGGTCGAGCCGCCCTGCACCACCCGCCCCGCCCGCATGTTGGCGGCGATGGCCCGGCTCATCCCGATCGGATCGAAGCCCGGATGGTAGTAGAAGCGCCGGTCCTCGATGGCGATGAAGGCCGCCGGCACATAGTCGGGCAGCGCCTCGAGATCCGCCGGCGGGGCCTGCTGCGAGCCGCGCACGGCGATCAGGGCCCCGTTGCGGTCCAGGTAGGTGATCGAGGGCTGTCGGTCGACGTTGTAGAGGGTCGAGGTGTCGGGCAGGTCGCGCGCGAACACCGCAAAGAAGACGACGAGGAAGATCAGGCCCCACACCGCCAGCACGGCGCCCCAGTAGAGCACGCGCTGGAGCGGCGTGCGCGCCGCCTTCCCGTCGCCGCCCGCGCCGCGACCGAAGTTGAAGCCGGAACCCGCCATCGAAACCTCTTCAAGCCGTCCGGCGGTCTTAGCCGGTCAAGCTGCGGACGGAAACGCCCCCGCGTCTCTCACGGGAGCGTGAGCGACGTTTCCGCCGAAACGATGGCCCGAAGCGGCGCTATTCTAAAAACGCGTTCACCTCGGCGGCGAAGACGGCCGGCTGGTCCAGCATGATGAAGTGGGCGCTGTCGTCGATGCGCTTCAGTTCGGCGCCCGGGAGGGTCGCGAAGGAGGCGCGGTAGACGCCGTCGGTGATCTCCGGCGTCATCCGGGGGTCGTTGAACTTCACGTACAGCACGGTGGTCGGGGCGGTGATGCGCGCCAGCTCCGGACGGAGGTCGGTGACGATCAGCTCGCGGAAGGCCGAGGCCGCCACCTGCTGGTCGCTGGCCTCCATGTCGCGGATCGGCCCGGCCCGCAGGCTCTCGGTGTTGATCATGCTGTTGATCGAGGCGGTCGCCTGGGCGTTGTAGGCCTCGCGCGAGCCGCCCGACATGCCGGCGTAGATCTGGTCCGCCACCGGGGTGACGCTCTCCGCCGTCGCGCCCGGCGCGCCGAACATCGCGCCCATGAAGGGGACCATGTCGACGACCATCAGCTTGCCGACGCTGTCGGGGTGGCGCGCCGCCAGCATCATGGCGATGGTGCCGCCCATCGAGTGGCCGATCACGGCCGGCTTCTCCAGTCCCTGTTCGGCGATGTAGCGGGCGAGGTCCTCGGCGACGGGCGCGGAGACCGGGCCGCTGGCGTTGTCCATGGCCGGCGCGCCGGCGAAGCCCTGCACATGCACCCGGTGGACCCGGTACCGGTCCTTCAGCGTGTCGGTCAGGGCCTGCCAGATCTCCGGCGAGGAGGTCAGTCCGGGCACCAGGATGACGTCGCCGACCGGGTGCTCCGGCCCGTCGACGCGGACGTGGAAGCGGCCGGACCGGAAAGCGGCGTGGGCGTGGCCGTGATCCGCGGGCGTCGCGGCGGAGCCGTGCGCGCCATGGTCCTGGGCGGCCGCGGGCGCGGCGACGGCGAGGACGGCGGCGGCGAGAACGGCCGGCAGGGGGAGGTTCATCGGGACGGTCTCCGTAGAGCGCCGGTCGCCGGCGCGATCTGCACTTTGTATCACAAAGTTCTTTCCGCGCAAGCGTAGCCGGCGGCTGGTCGCGGCGCGGAGAGCGAGCGTAGAATAGCAGTCATGACGCCGCCAGCCACAGCCTCCGTAGCCACCCCCCGCGAGCCGCGCACCCCGCCCGCCGCCTTCGGCAAGGGCTTCCTCCGCGACGCCTGGTACTTCGTCGCCCTGGCGCGCGACGTCGCGCCCGGTTCCCTGCGGCGTCAGGAGCTGCTGGGCGAACCGGTGCTGCTCGGCCGCACCCGGGCCGGCGAGGTCTTCGCCCTGCGCGACATCTGTCCGCACCGGGCGGCCCCCCTGTCCGCCGGACGCATCGTGGACAAGGGCGAGGGCGAAACGGTCGAGTGCCCCTATCACGGCTGGCGCTTCCGCACCGACGGCGGCTGCGCCGCCATCCCGTCGCTCGTCGAGTCCCAGGCCTTCGAGACAGACCGGATCCGCGTCCGCCGCTATCCGGTTCAGGAGAGCCAGGGACTGGTCTTCGTCTGGATGGGCTCGGACCCTCGCGGAGACGGCGAGCCCGACCACGAGCCGCCGCAGTTTCCCGGCGTGGTCGGCGGGGGCGCGAAGCTGGTCGAGTGGATGGAGTTCGACAGCCATATCGATCACGCCGTGATCGGTCTGATGGATCCGGCCCACGGTCCGTTCGTGCATCAACAGTGGTGGTGGCGCTCGGAGCATTCGATGCACGAGAAGGCCAAGGCCTTCGAGCCGCGCGAGCACGGCTTCGCCATGGTCCGCCACGCCCCCTCGTCCAACAGCCGGCTGTACCGGATTCTCGGCGGGGCGCCGGCGACGGAAATCACCTTCCGCCTGCCCGGCTATCGCTGGGAGCACATCCAGGTCGGGGAACGGCAGGTGCTGGCCCTGACCTGCCTCACGCCGATCACCGAAACGAAGACCCGCATCACCCAGATCTTCTGGTCCGATCACTGGGTGTTCGCCCTGGCCAGGCCCTTCCTGCGGCTGGGCGTGGTCGCCTTCCTGAAGCAGGACGGCGGCATGGTGAACCTGCAGAACGAAGGGCTGCGTTACGATCCGGCGCTGATCTGGATCGACGACGCCGACCGGCAGGCCAAGTGGTACCAGCAGCTCAAGCGCGAATGGGAGCGAAGCCGCGGCGAGGGGCGTCCCTTCGCCAACCCGGTGCAGCCGGCGGTGCTGCGCTGGAAAAGCTGAGGGCCGCGGCATCGCCGCGGCCCTCGCAGGTTCCTGAAGGCGTCGCGCCTACTGGCGGGCGAGGGCTCCGGCGAGGATCACATCGACCTGTCGGCCGAGCTGCTCGACCATCTGCTCCATGCTCCAGCCGTCATAGGCGGCGCGGCGGTAGTTCGACAGGAAGGCCCCGTAGATCAGCTCCGACAGCAGGTGCACGTCGGCGTCCTGGCGCAGTTCGCCCCCGCGGACGCCCCCCTGCAGCGCGTCGGTGACGACCGAGACCACCGGCTTGACGGCCTCCCGGGTGCGCATCTCGGCGGCCACCGGCTGGAACCACGAGCGGGCGACCACCGCCTGCACCAGCGGCAGCTGGTCGAGCGAGCCGTGGTAGGCGGCGGTCAGGGCGGCCACGACCCGGCCGCGAGCGGTCGTCTCGGCCGCGGAAGCCGAGCGCAGCGACTCGGCGAGCCTGGCCAGATCCTCGGTCAGGACCGCCTCGAACAGCTCGGCCTTGTCCTGGAAGTTGGCGAACACGGCGCCCGTCGACATGCCGGCGCCCCGGGCGATGTCGCGGATGGTGGCGGGCTCGTAGCCACGCTCCGCGAACAGGGCGCGGGCGGCGTCCAGCACCTTCTGGCGGGTGCGGACCTTGGCGGCCTGGCGGCGGTTCAGCCGCGGCGCTTCCACCTCGGCGTCGGACAACTCTGGGGGGGAGCTTTGGGCGATGTCTCGCATGAAAAGGGTACTCGACTAGGCGGCCGGCGCCGCCGGCAGGGAGGAAACGCCGGAAGAACTGATAAGGGGCTGGATGTTTCCGGGAAGCGCCGTCAGACGGCGCCGACGGCCCGGCGAAGCCCGGCACTCATCACGCAACGATGACCAAAATGGGGTCCCCGGGTTAACGCCTCCCGACCTTCCGGGGTTAACGGCCCGAGGCCTGAAGGACGCCGGCGCGGCTCAGCGTCGCAGGGTGGCGCGAAGCGCTCGCGGCGCGCGCGGCGCGTCGCTCTTGGGCATCGCGTCCTGGAACATCTTGCGGAACCGGTCGCGGCGTTCGTGGATCGACGCCAGGACCAGTCCCATCGGCACGCCGAGATCGACGAGGGTGTTCTCCGCCAGCTGAAGGCTGGCCTCGGTGGTCTCGGGAACCGCGTCGGTGACGCCCAGCTGGTACAGTCGCTGGGCGTGGCGGGAGTCGCGGGCCCGGGCGATGATGATGAGGTCCGGCCTCAGCGAGCGCGCCGTCGCGACCACCTCGTCCACCTTGGCCGGCGCATCCATGGTGACCACCAGCACCCGCGCGGCGTCGATCCCGCACAGGGCGAGAAACTCGGGTCGCCCCGCGTCTCCGTAGAATACGTTGGCGCCCTCCCGGCGACCCTTGGCCACGGTGGCGGCGTTGGAATCGACGGCCGTGAAGGCCTGGCCGTGCTCCGCCAGCATCTCCCCCACGAGACGGCCGACGCGCCCGAATCCGACGATGAGGACCTGTCCCGGGGCCGCGGTCGGGCTCAGGGCTTCGGCCGGCAGGTCGGGCGCCGCCGCCGGCTCCTGCACCAGACGCCGCGCGATGACCGCCATGAGCGGGATAGTGAAGATGCTGATCGTCGCGGCGAGCATGACCGTGCGGGTGAAGGCGGGCGAGGCGATGCCCTCGACCAGACCGGCCCCCAGGATGACGAAGGCGAACTCCCCCGCCGGTCCCAGCATCAGGGCCGTCTCGAGCGCGGTCCGGTTCTTCAGGCCCCACAGTCGCGCCGCCCCGAAGATCAGCACCGCCTTGAGCAGGGTCAGCAGGGCCGCCAGACCGAACACCGCCGCCGGATCCGCGGCGACCGCATCCAGGTCGAGGCCCAGGCCGACGCCGACGAAGAAGACGCCGAGCAGGAGGCCCTTGAACGGGTCGATGGCCAGCTCGACCTCGCGGCGGAACTCGGTCTCGGCCAGCAGCAGGCCGGCGACCAGCGCGCCCAGCCCCATCGACAGACCGGCGGCCTGGGCCGCGACGCCGGCCCCGACCACCACCAGCAGGCTGGCGGCCACGAACAGCTCGGCGCCCTGGCCCCGGCTCCGGGAGCGGGCGACCGAGCGGAACATCGGTCGGAGCACGAGCCGGCCGAGCACCACCAGCAGCGCCAGCCCCACCGCGGCCGGGATCAGGGTCAGAAGGGCCGGGCGAAGCACCGACGGGTCGAAGTCGCCCCCGCCGGCCATGGCCCGCGCCAGGGCGGCGAGGACCGTCACGGTGATGAGGATCGGCGCCACCGCCAGGTCCTGGGCGAGCAGCACGGCGAAGGTCGTGCGGCCGGCGGGAGCCGTGAGCCGGCCGCGCTCGGCCATGACCGGCATGACCACCGCCGTCGACGACAACGCCAGCCCCATGCCCAGCACCGCGGCGGACACCAGCGGCTGCCCCATCAGCATGAACACGGCGGCCAGTCCGCCGGCGCACACCGCCACCTGGGTGACGCCGAGGCCGAAGACCAGCCGGCGCATGGCCTTGAGGCGCTCCCAGGAGAGCTCCAGCCCGATCATGAACAGCAGAAAGGCGACGCCGAGCTCGGACAGCGCCCGCAGCTGTGCGGCGTCCGAAATGGTGATCCACGCGAGCCACGGGACCACGTCCGAGAAGCGCGCCAGACCGTCCGGCCCCAGCAGGACGCCAGCCGCGAGGAAGCCGAGCACCGGGCTGATGCGGAAGCGGCTGAACAACGGCACCATGACCCCGGCCGCGGCCAGGAAGACCACCAGATCGCTGTAGTCGCCGCCGCCGTGCCCGTTCATGCGTTCCCCTGCTTCGCGGCCACTATCCCGTCCGCCGGCCGCCGCGCCAAGGCCTGATCCGGGTCGGAGGCGGACTTCTCCGGTTCATGACAAAAAATTCAGACGACAGGGGACGGCCCGGGCGTAGGGTCCGGGCCGAAGCTCTCCCGAGAGGGGCGCGAAGTCGAGGAACCCCATGAAGAAATTGCTCATCGGCGCCGCGGTCGGCGCGCTCCTGCTGCCCGCCTCGGGCGCCCTGGCCCAGGATCACGACCACGCCTGCATCGACGAGGCCTGCACCGTCTTCGAGCTCTTCCAGAGCAGCGAACCGGGCGCCGCCGTCACCGGCTGGCAGGGCGTCGAGGCTCCCCGCTACGGAACCTGGGGCTTCGACCTCGCCGGGCGCGACATGTCGGTCGCGCCGGGCGACAGCTTCTTCCGCCACGCCAACGGCGCCGCCCTGGACCGGCTGGAGATTCCGTCGGACCGCACCTCCTACGGCTCCTTCGCCCTGCTGCGCGAGCTGTCCGACAACCGCCTGAAGGCGATGATCGAGGCGCTCGTGGCCCGCACCGACCTCGCCCCCGGCTCGGACGAGCAGAAGATCGCCGACGCCTATCGCTCCTACATGGACGAGGCGCGCATCGAGGCGCTCGACGCGCAGCCGCTGCAGCCCTACCTCGCCGCCATCCGCGCGGCCGATACGCACGACAAGCTGGCGGTCTACATGGGCGAGACCCAGGGCCGCGTCGGCGGATCGATCTTCGGCACGGGCATCACCATCGACCAGAAGGCGCCGACCCGCTACGTCGTGTCGACCGGCCAGTCGGGTCTGGGGCTGCCCAACCGCGACTACTATCTCGAAGAGCGGTGGGCCGAGAAGAAGGCCCTGTACCGCGCCTATATCGAGCGCATGCTGGGCATGATCGGCTGGGAGAATCCCGCCGCCGCGGCCGACGCCATCCTGGCCTTCGAGACCCGGATCGCCGAGGCGCACTGGACGCCGGTGCAGAACCGCAACCGCGACGAGACCTACAACGAGTACACCATCGCCCGGCTGGCGGCCGAGGCGCCGGGCTTCCCGTGGCAGGCCTACTACGACGCAGTCGGCGTGGGCGACGTGCCGCGGCTGATCGTCCGGCAGGACACCGCCATGCCGAAGATCGCGGCCATCTACGCCGAGACCCCGGTCGAGGTGATCCAGGCCTGGCAGGCCTTCCACACCACCGACGACGCCGCCGGCCGCCTGTCGCGCCGCTTCTCCGACGCCCAGTGGGAGTTCCGCTCGCGCGATCTGCAGGGACAGCCGGCCCAGCGCAGCCGCGACAAGCGGGCCATCAGCTTCGCCGAGGGCATGATGGGCGAGGCCATCGGCCGCCAGTACGTGGCCGAGTACTTCCCCGCCGAATCCAAGGCCAAGATGGAGGAGCTGGTCGCCAACCTGCGCACCGCGCTGGGCAACCGCATCAACACCTATGACTGGATGAGCGACGAGACCAAGGCCGCCGCCCAGGACAAGCTGGCCAAGTTCACGGTCAAGATCGGCTACCCGAACAAGTGGCGCGACTACTCCGGCCTGGAGATCCGCCCGGATGACCTGTTCGGCAACGCCGAACGGGCCGGGCTCTTCCAGTGGAACTACCAGCTCAACCGTCTGAACGACCCGGTCGACAAGGATGAGTGGGGCATGTTCCCGCAGACGGTCAACGCCTACTACAACTCGGCCAACAACGAGATCGTCTTCCCGGCCGCAATCCTGCAGCCGCCCTTCTTCGATCCGGACGCGGACCCGGCGGTCAACTATGGCGGCATCGGCGGCGTCATCGGTCACGAGATCGGTCACGGCTTCGACGACCAGGGCTCCAAGTCCGACGGCGACGGCGTGCTGCGCAACTGGTGGACGCCCGAGGACAAGGCCCGCTTCGAGGCGCTCACCACCCGCCTCGGCGCCCAGTACGACCAGTTCGAGCCGATCCCCGGCTTCCACGTCCAGGGCGGCCTGACCATGGGCGAAAACATCGGCGACGCCGCCGGCACGGCGGTGGGCCTCGAGGCCTACCACCTGTCGCTCAACGGCCAGCCGGCGCCGGTGATCGACGGCCTGACCGGCGACCAGCGCTTCTTCTACGGCTGGGCCCAGGTGTGGCAGTCCAAGTACCGCGACGACGCCCTGCGCCAGCAGATCGCCACCGATCCGCACAGCCCGGCCGAATTCCGGGTGATCGGGCCGCTGCGCAACATCGACGCCTGGTACGAGGCGTTCGACGTCCAGCCGGGCGCCAAATACTACCTGCCGCCGGAAGAGCGGGTGCGCATCTGGTAGGCGCGCGCCTGCATGGATACAAAGGCCGGAGCGGCGACGCTCCGGCCCTTCTTCCCTGAGGCCGCAGACGCAAAAAAGCCCGCCGCGGGGGATACGTCGCGGCGGGCTTTCTTTTCGCTCTCTGAGGAGCGGACGTTTCCTCCCCGAAACGCCTCCGGGCGGCTGCGGCGTCTTCACGCCGCGCTTCCCGAGTGACGACAGAAAGACGACAAATTTCGGCTCAAGTCAATCGACTGGCGCTCGGCGGCTCCGGATTTTCCTTTGTTATCAGCGATAACTCACGAAGCTGTGCGCGCCGCCTCGACGATGCCGCGCACCGTCGCCACGAGCTCGCCGCGGGGGACGATCCGCTGCCCCGGCCGCTCCGCCTTCCACGCCTCGTTGTCGACGACCCCGGCCGCCAGGGCCCGCCCCGCGTCGAGATCCTTGATCGTCACCTGCCCGGCCGCGATCTCGTCGCCGCCGAGGATGACGGCCGCCGGCGCGCCCCGCCGGTCGGCGTACTTCATCTGCGCCTTCATCCCGGCCCGCCCGAGGTAGAGCTCGGCCGGAACGCCGGCGTTGCGGAGCTCCGACACGGCGTCGAGATAGTGCTGCATGTCGGCCTCCGAGAAGACGATCACCACCACCGGCCCGCGGACGGCGTCCGCGTCGCCGCGGCCGGCGGCCCGCAGGGCGGAGGCGAGGCGCGAGACGCCGAACGAGAAGCCCGTCGCCGGAAGCCGCTCGCCGGTGAACCGCGCCACCAGGTCGTCGTAGCGCCCGCCCCCGCCGATCGAGCCGAAGCGCACGTTCCGGCCCCGGTCGTCGGTGGTCTCCAGCAGCAGCTCGGCCTCGAACACGGCGCCCGTATAGTACTCCAGCCCGCGCACGATGGTCGGATCGAAGCGCACCGCCGCCTCCTCCACCCGCATGGCGGACAGCGCCCGGTCGATGGCCGCCAGCTCCTCCAGCGCCGCCTCGCCGGCGGCGCCCAGGCCGCCCGCCCGCGCCACCGCCTCGAGCGTGGCCGCCCGCGACAGGTCGGCGTCCCCGGCCGAGGCCAGGAAGGCCTCGATGGTGGCGGCGACGCCCAGCGGCAGATTGGCCCCCTTCGTATAGTCGCCGGACTCGTCCAGCCGTCCCTCGCCCAGCAGGGCGGCGACGCCCTCCCAGCCCAGCCGGTCGAACTTGTCGATGGCCCGCAGCGCGGTCAGCTTCTGCGCCGGGTCGGTCACCCCGCCGGCCTCGAACAGGCCGTCGAACAGCTTGCGGTTCGAGACGCGGATGACGGCCTGTCCGGCCGCCAGGCCGGCGGCCTGCAGGCCCTCGCAGGCCATGGCGATGATTTCGGCGTCGGCCTCGGGGCGGTCCGACCCCACGGTGTCGGCGTCGCACTGGACGAACTCGCGGAAGCGGCCGGGACCCGGCTTCTCGTTGCGCCACACCGGCCCGAAGGCGTAGCGGCGGAACGGCTTGGGCAGGGTCTCCCAGTTCTGCGCCGCAAACCGGGCCAGCGGCGCGGTCAGGTCGTACCGCAGCGCCATCCACTGGTCGTCATCGTCCTGCAGGGCGAAGACGCCCTCGTTCGGCCGGTCGGCGTCGGGCAGGAACTTGCCGAGGGCGTCGGCGTACTCGAACGCCCCCGTCTCCAGCGGCTCGAAGCCCCAGCGTTCGTAGACGGCCGAGACCCGCTGCACGAGGCGGCGCTCGGCGACGAGGTCGCGGCCGCGGCGGTCGGCGAACCCCCGCGGATTGCGGGCTTCGGGGCGGGCGGCGGCGGCGTCGGTCATGCCGCGCGCTTAAGCCATCCCCCGCCGCCGGGCAACGATCAGGCCGCCGCAGGCTTCCGGAGCGGCACCATCCGCCCGTAGGTCAGGCAACGCCACAGCCACTCCAGCGGCCCCATCTGGAAGACCGACAGCCACAGGGGCGACCAGACCAGTTGCGCGACCCAGACGGCCCCGACCACCGCCCACATCTCGGCCGGACCGTGCGCGCCGAACCACATCGGCCCCCAGGGGGCGTAGTAGAGGGTCGCCATGATCAGGGTCTGGGTCAGGTAGTTGGTGAAGGCCATCCGGCCGACCGGGACCAGCCAGACCGTCAGCGCCTTCAGCCCGAAGCGGACCAGCAGCACCAGCACGCTGACGTAGAACAGGGTGATCAGCGGGGCCATGCCGCCGGCGGCGGCGGCGAGGCCGCGGGTCGGATCGGCATCGGGTCCGGCCATGATGTCCTGCCAGCCCCAGACGGCCAGCGCCGCGAGATTGGCGCCGCCGATCAGGAGCACCAAGGCGTAGCTCCAGAGAGGGGCGCGGCCCGACAGATAGCCCGACTTGAACAGCCCCAGCCCCACCATCATCAGCGGCACGCTGACCGGGATCAGGAAGGGGCTGGCCAGCAGCTGGAGGAGAGCCCAGTGCTTGAGGTTCTCGACCAGGCCGGAGGGCCATCCCGCCCGGTACAGATCGATCGCGGCGGCGATGGCGGCCGGATCCGAGGCCGGCTGTCCGGAAGCCATCTTGGCCGCGAACTCCGGCGGCAGGTTGGCCATGCCCCAGTAGCCGAGGGTGGCGATCACGCCCCACAGCAGGGTCAGTCCGCCGCCGATCCACAACAGTCGCCGCGCCGTCCACGAGCGGAACATCATCATGATCAGGCCGCAGTAGGCGTAGTGCAGCAGGATGTCGCCGTACCAGAGCAACGTCCCGTGCAGCAGGCCGAACAGGCCCAGCCACAGCAGCCGTCGCGTCAGCACCGGGCCGCGGGCCGCGTCGTGCTTCTCTCCGCCGACGAGGAAGATGGAGACCCCGAACAGCATGGTGAACAGGGTGCGGAACTTGTCGGAGAAGAAGACGTCGGTGACCCAGACCCCGATCAGATCGCCCGGCGACAGCGCCGCGGGCGGCGGGTTCCCCGACATGGTGACCTCGGCCGGCCACCCGAACGACACCGCATTGACGGCGAGGATCCCGAGGATCGCCCAGCCGCGCAGCATGTCCAGGTTGTGGATCCGGTCCTTCGGCCTCACCGGCCCGAGCGCGGCGTCGGCCGGTCGTGCGGAAGCGATGTCGACAGCGGCCATGGTCCCCCCCTTGCAGCCCGTCCCAGCCTGGCGCCGGGCGGCGCCTGACCCAAGTGAATTCGCCGTCAGGCGGGCTCACTCCCCGGCGGGTTCGTTCCGCATCAGGCCCAGCCGGTCGCGCACCTCGGGCTGCGGCGTAAAGGCGATGAAGGCGGCGCACAGGCCGGCCCAGAGGGCGTAGGCGACGCCGATGAGCACCGCGAACGGCAGCCCCCCGACCCCGTAGATCAGCAGGGAGGTCTCGCTGCCGCCGATGCCCTCGCCGAGGCTGGCGGCGCTGAACCACTGCATCACCGCCTGGATCAGGGCGAGCACGGCGCCCAGGGCCGCCGCCAGCAGGCCGCCGTAGAACATGAAGCGCCAGACCACGCCCAGCCGGGTGGACGGGCGGCCGTGACGGCGGCGCTCGCGCACCAGCAGCCACAGCCCGACCGGAACCGCTGCGGCGCCGGCGACGAGCACCGTCAGCCGCCAGTCCATCTCGGGACCCGGCATCCAGTTCTGCGGCGGCCAGATCAGCAGCGTCAGCACCATGGGCGGCCACAGGGCGCCGGCGAGGACGGCGAGGAACACGCGCTGCGGCTCGCCGCGCCAGACGACCCGCTGCTGCCCGGGGAAGTTCTCCGGCCTGTCCAGGCGCCGGATCATCGCGTCGGCGCCGGCGTATCGCCGGAATAGTCGTAGAAGCCGCGGCCGGACTTGCGTCCCAGCCAGCCCGCCTCGACGTACTTCACCAGCAGCGGGCAGGGCCGGTACTTGGAATCCGCCAGGCCGTCGTACAGCACGTTCATGATCGCCAGCACCACGTCCAGGCCCATGAAGTCGGCCAGCTCCAGCGGCCCCATCGGGTGGTTGGCGCCCAGCTTCAGCGCCTTGTCGATCGAGGCGACGTTCCCGACCCCCTCGTAGAGGGTGTAGATCGCCTCGTTGATCATCGGCACGAGGATGCGGTTGACGATGAAGGCCGGGAAATCCTCGGCGTTGGTGGTGGTCTTGCCCAGCGACTCGGCGAAGGCGACGGCCGCCTCATAGGTGGCCGCCGAGGTGGCGATGCCGCGCACGATCTCGACCAGCTTCATCACCGGCGCCGGCTTCATGAAGTGCAGGCCGATGAAGCGGTCCGGCCGGTCGGTGGCCGAGGCCAGCCGGGTGATGGAGATCGAGGAGGTGTTCGAGGCCAGCAGGGTGTCGGGACCGAGCAGCGGCGTCAGCTCGGCGAGGATCGACTTCTTGACCGCCTCGTCCTCGACCGCGGCCTCGATGATCAGGTCGGCCCGCGCCGCCTCGGCCAGGGTCGGGACCGCCCGGATGCGTCCCAGCGCGGCGTCGGCCGCCGCCTGCGGCATCAGCTCGCGCCCCGCCTGTCGGGCGAGGCTGGCGGCGATCGCCCCCAGCGCCTGCTGGGGCCGGTCGGCGGCGGAGTCGTAGAGGAGCACGTCGTAGCCGCCGGTCGCCACGGTCTGGGCGATCCCCGCGCCCATCTGGCCCGCGCCGACAATGGCGACTGTGTGGATGGTGGTCATGAAGTCCGGATGTCTGCCGGGCCCGCGGGCCCCGTCGCCGGCACCTTAGGCCGCCGGCCGCCGGGGCGCCAAGCCGCGAACGTCGCACGCCGGCGCGAACCGCCCCGCCGTGGCGCCGCCGCCTCGGATCAGCCCAGCACCGAGATCAGGAAGGGGGCGCTGGTGCGCATGAACAGGATGTTGAGGAACTGGATCACCAGGATGGCCACGATCGGGCTGATGTCGATGCCGCCGAGGGTGGGGATCACCCGCCGGAAGGGCGCCAGGATCGGCCCCGTCACCGCATCGAGGAACATCGCCAGCTGGCTGACGAACCGGTTGCGATGGTTGACCACGTCGAAGGCGAACAGCCAGCTGAGGATGGCCGAGGCGATGATCAGCCACACCATGAGGCTGAGAATGGCGTCGACCAGCCAGACGAGGGCGTAACCCATGCAAGGAACTCCGAGGTTTGGCCGCTTCTAGCGCGGACGGCTCCGCTCTCCAAGGATTCGCGCCGGCCACGCCGGATTCCGCGGCAAGCCCGTTGACAGGACCGACGCCCCGCCCCTATGTCGCGCCCTCGCCTGAACCCGACGTTCCGTCGGACTTTGGGGGGCCGTAGCTCAGTTGGTAGAGCGCGTCGTTCGCAATGACGAGGTCAGGGGTTCGACTCCCCTCGGCTCCACCATCCTGCTCCGCGCGGACGCGCTTCGCAGGATGAAGGACAGGCGGTATTTCTACTGATCTTCGTCGAACCGCCGGTTGACCAGATCGGCCAGCGCCTCGACCGCGGCCGGGGCGTCCGGGCCTTCGGCCTCGATGCGCACGTCGCAGCCGTTGCCGGCCCCGAGCATGAGCAGGCCCATGATCGACAGGGCGTTCACCGTGACCCCGTCGCGGGTGACGCGGATCTCGCTCTCGAAGGTGGAGGCCAGCTTGACGAACTTGGCCGAGGCGCGGGCGTGCAGGCCGCGCTGGTTGCAGATGCCGACGACGGCGGAGGCGGAAGCGCTCATTTCTCGCCCTGCAACACCCAGCTGGCGACCGAGATGTACTTGCGGCCGGCGTCCTGGGCGTGGGCCACGCAGACGTCCAGCGGCTCGCGCGTGCGCACGCTGGCCAGCTTGATCAGCATCGGCAGGTTCAGCCCGGCGATGACCTCGGCGCGGGTCTCCTCCATCACCGAGATGGCGAGATTGGAGGGCGTGCCCCCGAACATGTCGGTGAGCAGGATCACCCCGTCGCCGTCGTCGACGGCGCGGGCCGCGTCGACGATGTCGCGCCGCCGGCGCTCCATGTCGTCCTCGGGCCCGATGCAGATGGCGGCGACCCCGCGCTGCGGGCCCACCACGTGCTCCATGGCCGAGAGGAATTCCGAGGCCAGTCCCCCGTGGGTGACGATCACCAGCCCGATCATGAAGGCTTCACCAAGACTCGCGCCCCCGCGTCCGGCCGCCCGCAGGCGCGCCGCAAGCCGCGCGGAATAGCCCAAAGCCGCGCCGGGTTAAAGCCGCCCCACGGCCGTCGCGACCTTTTCGACCGCCGAGGCCTCGCGCGGGTCGAGCCGCAGCCACGGCGTGGACACCCCGGCGAATTCCCGGAACGCCGCCTCCGGCAGGCGCTCGACCTCCCCTGTCGTCAGCTCGACCCCCAGGACGACGCGGGCGACGCGCAGGCCGGCGGCCGGGACGATGCCGAGGCCGCGCACCTCCATCCGCCCGGCGATGGTCTCCGGCGGAGCGGCCCAGAGGCGGCCGCCGGAACCGAACAGGTGCACATAGTCGTCGCCGACCAGCCGCCAGCCGCGGCCGAGCAGCCGCAGCGCCAGATCGCTCTTGCCCGCGCCGGGCCGGCCGGTGATCAGCACCGCCCGCCAGAGGCCGCCGGCGCCCGGCGCCGCAACGGCGGTGGCGTGGACGGGCGCGCTCACGGACGCCGGGCGGTCGCGGCGGGCAGGGCCACCTCAAGCCGCGCCCCGGCGACGCCGCCGTCCGGACCGGTCCGGTTCTCCGCCCAGACCCGGCCGCCGTGCGCCTCGACGATCTGACGGACGATCGACAGGCCGAGGCCCGAGTTGGTCCCGAAGGCCGCGCCGCGCGGGCGCGAGGTGTAGAAACGCTCGAAGATGGTCTCGAGGTTGTCGGGCGGGACGCCCGGTCCGTCGTCCTCGACCCGCACATGGACGCGGGCGGTACCGTCTTGCTCCTCGCGGAACAGGCTGACCCGGACCGTCCCGTCGGGCGGGCTGAAGGAACGGGCGTTGTCGATCAGGTTGCGGAACACCTGGCCGAGCGGGCCGTCGCGGCCGTTGACCAGCGCCGGGCCGCCGGCGGGCTGGAACACCACCCGCGCCTCGCCCGGCTTGGCCCCGGCCTCGTAGACGCCGACGATCTCGCCCAGCAGCACGCCGAGGTCGATGGGGCGGGGCCGGTCGCGGTTCAGTTCGGCGTCGAGACGCGAGGCGTTCGAGATGTCGGTGATGAGGCGATCCAGCCGGCGCACGTCCTGCTGCAGAAGGGCGGTCAGCTTCTCCCGCTGCGCCTCGGTCTTGACCAGCGGCAGGGTCTCGAGCGCCGAGCGGATCGAGGTCAGGGGGTTCTTGATCTCGTGCGAGACGTCGGCGGCGAAGGCCTCGATGGCGTCCATCCGGTCCGACAGGGCCGCGGTCATGGTCTCGAGCGAGCGGGCGAGGTCGCCGATCTCGTCCTTGCGGCTCTCGAGGTCGGGCAGGGAGATGGCGCGCGCCCGCTGCAGGCGCACCTCGTCGGCCGCCGCCGACAGGCGCATGACCGGCCGGGCCACGAACAGGTGCATCAGCAGCGAGCCGAGCAGGTTCACCGCCAGGGCGACGAGGGCGAAGGGCATCAGGGCCCGGCGCTGGGCGGCGAGGGTCTCGTCAACGTCCCCGGCCTCCAGCGTCAGCACGCCCAGCACCTGGCGGACGTGGCGGACTGGCAGGGAGACCGACACCACCCGGTCGCCGGTCTCGGAGGTGCGTACGGTCGCCTGCGGCTCGCCATCCAGGGCGCCCCGGATCTCCTCCGACAGCGCCGCCTCGGCCCGCTGCAGCGCGATCGTGTCGGCTTCCACGTCCCGCTCCGGGGCCGACGACCCGGCCGGCCGCGCCGGCGGCAGAGGCCCGCCGGGAATGGCCTCGGTGACCCGGTAGCTGTCGGCGACCACCGTGCCGTCGATGCCGAACAGGCGCGCCCGCTGCCCTTCCGGAATGATCACGTCGACGAACAGCTTGCTGGCGGCGATCTCGTCGAACGAGGGCTGGGGCTCGCCCTGGGTCACGCCGCGCTCGGCCAGCACCTGGGCGAGGATTTCGCCCTCGGCCTTCAGCGTCTCCTGCCGCGCCTCGATCAGGCCGCGGGTCCACTCGTTCAGCGCCAGGGCGCCGACGAACAGGATCAGCAGGCTGAGCAGGTTGAGGGCGAGGATCAGGCCGCCGAGCCGCGACCCGCCGAACCGTCGCGGCCGGCGGGGGCTTTCGTCTCCGCCCGGACCGGACGGCTCAGCTCTCGCGGTAGCGGTAGCCGACGCCATACAGGGTCTCGATGGCGTCGAACTCGGGATCGACGACCCGGAACTTCTTGCGCATCCGCTTGACGTGGCTGTCGATGGTGCGGTCGTCGACATAGACCTGGTCGTCGTAGGCGGCGTCCATCAGGTTGTCGCGGCTCTTCACGAAGCCGGGACGCTGGGCCAGCGCCTGCAACAGCAGGAATTCGGTGACGGTCAACTTCACCGGGCGGCCGTCCCAGGTGCACTCGTGCCGGGCCGGATCCATCGTCAGCTTGCCGCGCTTGATCGCCTTGTTCGAGCCGTCGGCCGCGGCGGCCTCGGCGTCGCCGCCGTCGGCGCCGGTGCGGCGCAGCAGCGCCTTCACCCGCTCGATCAGCAGGCGCTGGCTGAACGGCTTGTGGATGTAGTCGTCGGCGCCGAGGTTGAAGCCGAGGATCTCGTCGATCTCCTCGTCCTTGGAGGTCAGCATGATCACCGGCAGGGTGGAGGTCTGGCGCAGCCGGCGCAGCACCTCCATGCCGTCCATGCGCGGCATCTTCACGTCGAGAATGGCGAGGTCGGGGGGCGAGGTCTCGAGCGCCTCCAGGCCCGAGGCGCCGTCGTGATAGGCGGTGATCTTGTGGCCATGGCTCTCCAGCGCCAGCGACACGGAGGCGACGATGTTCTCGTCGTCGTCGACCAGGGTGATGTTGGCCAAGGGCGTCTCCTTGCAGGGCTCGTCGTCCACGACAGCAACGCGCGGCAAGCGTAACCGTTCTATGCGATCGCGGTGCAATTACGGCGGGAAACATGGGCCGCCGGGCCCGGATTGGCAACGAAACCCGACCTTAAAGGTCTCCGGGGCATGATGGGCGCTCAATCAGTGCGAGCGTTCCATGGCCGGCCCCGTCCACTACGAAGTCTACATCCGCAAGACGGCTCCGGCCCCCTGGGCGCTCCAGATGGCGACGGAGGATCGCGCGCACGCGATCCAGAGCGCCGAGGAGATGCTCGCCGACAAACGCGCGGTCGCCGTCCGGGTCACCAAGGAGACGCTCGACCCGGACACGATGGAGTTCAACAGCCTGACGGTGCTGACCCGCGGCGCGCCCGAGGCGCCGCGCAAGCGGGCGGTCGCCGACGACCAGGCCGGCCCGCGCTGCAACACGCCCCAGGACCTGTATGTCGCCGCGGCCCGCGAGACGGTGAGCCGGGTGCTGGAGGACTGGCTGCAGCGGCAGGGCGTCACCGCCTTCGAACTCCTGCACCGGCCGGACCTCGCCGAAAAGCTCGACGCGTCGGGCGTGGAGCTGCAGCACGCCGTGCAGAAGGTGGCGGTGCCGGAGAGCCAGGCCGTCGGCCAGCCCGTTCACGAGCTCGTCCGCCATTACCAGCGCCTCGCCGACGCGGCGGTCGAGCGGCTCGTCTCGGCCGGCCGGCGGAACCGCTTCCCCGATCTCGCCCACCATTCGCTCGCCGACCTCGCCCACCGTCTCGACGGCCAGCCGGAACGCGCCTTCATCATGGGCGGCATCATCGCCGGGGCGCTGAAGGGCGTCCGCGGCGGTCGCGCGCGGCTCGACCGGCTGATGGATCTCGCCGACCGGGCGCCGATGGACGGCCAGCCCCGCGCCCTCGTCCTCGTCGCCATCGAGCAGCTGCTGTGCGAGATGCTCGCCGCCCGCACCAGCCTGGCGGAGGTGCTCGGCCCGTCGCTGGACCAGGGCGCGTCCCTGGCGGCCGTGGTGCGCATGGTCGCGCCCCGCGAGGTCGAGGCCCTCGTGCGGCAGGACCCGAAGATGGCGCTGCAGGTGCCCGCGGTGGACGGCCCCGCCGCCCGCCTCGGCGAGCGTATCCAGGCCGGGGAGTTCCCCCTCCTGTCCGCGGCGCTCGCCCGCATGGTTCTGCGCGAACTGATGAGCCCGCGCCGGCTGCGGCCCAACGACGCCGCCGGGGAGATCGACATCCTGCGCACCCTGGCCATGACCCTGACGGCCACGGCCGGACGGCTGCTGACGCTCGAGGAGGTGCAGTCGGCCTTCAACGAGCGCTCCAAGTCGCTGGTCACGGCCGACTTCGTCGCCGCCTATGTGAAGTCCTGCAGCACCGTGCTGTGCGAGGCGGAATCCCTGACCCGGCTGTGCGAGAACGTCACCGGGACCGCCAACAAGCGGTCGGCGGCGCGCTGGCTGTCGGCCTGCGTCGGCTCCCTCCGGTTCGAGACCGAGATGCGCGGCCAGAGCGCGACCCAGACCCCGGCCCAGAAGCTGGGCGTGCTGGCGTCGCTGCAGAGGGCCGTCCGGAGCTGCAGCCTGGCCGAACGCGACGAAACCGAGATCGCCGCGGCCATCGGAACCGTCGGCGGGGCGGTCGAGGCGGACGCCCGCATCGTGGCCATGCTGGCGCGGTCCCCCGCGCCCGCGCCGCAGAAGCTGGCCGTCCTGTTGCGGCTGGCCGCGGGCGAGACCGCCCCGCTGGGCCCGGCGGCCGATCGCGCCAAGGCCGAGGCCGTCAAGCTGTTCCGCGCGCCGGAGTCCCGCGCGGCCCTGTCGGCCGCGCCGGAGAGCCTCGGCCCGCTGCGCAGCCTGATGCAGGCGGCCGGACTCGCCGCCTGATCCCGGCTCAGTCGAAGATGTCGAAGATGTCCATCCGCTTCTTCTTCTTGTAGCGGTAGTCGTCGTCGCGACGACGGTCGTCGCGGTAGCGGTCGTCGCGATAGCCCTGCCCGCCCCAGGGCTGCGGCGCCGGCTGCTGCGGCGGATACGGCTGCGAAGCCTGCGGCGGATGGGGCTGCGACGCCTGCGCCGGCGGCGCGCTGGCGCGGCCCTCGGCGGTCGCCGCCTCCATCAGCTTCTCCAGTTCGCCGCGGTCGAGCCAGACGCCGCGGCAGCTCGGGCACATGTCGAATTGCACCCCGCCCCGCTCCAGCGTCTGCATGGCGGCGTTGTCGTTCGGGCACATCAGAAGCGGCATCGTCGTCTCCTCGGGTGTTCGCGGAAGGCTAGGGCCGGGCGGACCGCGGGCCAAGGCCGCGCGGCGATCGGCCGCGACCGCAACGCCCCGTTAATCGACGCGGCGCACCCTCGGCGGACTCGTGTTCGGAGGGACGCGCGATGTCGACCATCCAGACCGGCGCCTATCGCCGCCAGCGGGACCATTTCGAGCCCCAGGACGCGGATCCGCAGGAGCAGCGGCGGCTCCGCGGCCTGCTCGAGCAAATCGACTACGCCGCCTTCGTCGCCAACCGCGAGGTCATCGGCCAGATGCTGCCGAAGGTGGACGCCGCGGCCTTCCAGCGCCTGGCGGTGATGACCGCCACCGCACGCGGCAAGTGGGTTGCGGAGGGGCTGCGCCAGTCGGAGTCCGGCGCGCCCTCGACCGTCGACCAGATCGCCCGCCTGACCGCCGCCCGCACCGCCTACGAGGAGCTGGCGGAGGCCTACGAAGGTCTGCGGCGCATGGTCGAGCGCGGCTACCTCAACCTGCGCTGATCAGGTCTCGCCGAGCGGCTGCGGCCGCGTGGCGATCGGCGCGTCGGGATCGACCGGCGGGCGCTCGGCGGCCGTCGGCGGAGGCCCGGCCGGCGTCGCCGGAGGAACCACGACCACCGGTTCGGGCGCCTCGACCGACGGAGGGGGCGCCACGACCACGGTCGCCGGCCGGTCCGTTTCGGTCCCGCGCGGCGGCGCGGCGGGTCTTGAGGGCGGGGCGGCGGCGGCGGTTCGCGGCTCCGCAGCGGGCCGGGCGGGCGCCGGGTCCGCCGCACCGGGCGAGGCGGACGTCGCCGGCATCGGCGCCGGGGTCGGGGTCGGGGCCGGCTCGACGGGCGCGGCCGCGGCGGGTTCCGGCGCAAGGGGTTCGGCCGGGGCGACGGTCGCCGCCGGGACGGGAGCATCGGCGGCCGAGGGCGGCGCCTCGTCGGAACGCCCGATCAGCCACCAGCCCCCGAGCGCCGCCGCGAGCACGGCGGCGGCCGCGCCGGCGTAGAGCGGGGCCCGGTTCGGCCGTGAGGCGCGGCGCGCGGGGGCAGGCGTCGGCTCCGCCGGTGGCGCCGGGAGCTCCGCCGCCGGGACCGGGTCGGCCGCCGGCAGAGGCCGCACCTCGAGGTCCGATGGCGCCGCCGCCGGGGCGACGTCCGCGAGGGCCGCCGGGCCGGCGGGATTCGCCTCTGCGAGCGGCTCCGGCCGCGGCGCCGGAGCGGCGCGCGGGATCATGGAGCCGCTGAAGATTCCCGATGCCGACGGGCTCGCCGGCCGGGCGGGGCCGGGCGCCGGCTTCGGCGGCGCGGCGGGCGGCGGACTGGCGGCACCGCGCGGCAGCGGGCCCGCGCGGAACACCGTCGCGGGCGGCCGGCCCCACTCCACCGGACGGCGGAAGGGCTGCGGCGTTCCGTTCACGCGGGTCTCGTTGCTGTCGGCCATCATCTCTCCCGCGCCGCGGCTGGCGCGCACTCGAACGCCCGGGGCCGCCGAAGGTGGCGACCGATCTGGCCGGTTTCGTGACGCCTCAGTTCTTCAGCCGGTAGCCGGTGCGGAAGATCCAGCCGACCACGGCGAGGCAGGCGACGAAGAAGCCCAGCGTCGCCGCGGCGCTGACGGCCAGGCTGACGTCGGAGCTTTCGTAGAAGGCCCAGCGGAAGCCGGAGATCAGATAGACCACCGGGTTGAACAGGGTCACGGTCCGCCACGGCTCGGGCAGCATGTCGATCGAGTAGAAGGCGCCGCCCAGGAAGGTCAGCGGCGTCACGATCAGCATCGGGATGAACTGCAGCTGTTCGAAATTCTGCGCCCAGACGCCGATGATGAAGCCGAACAGGCTGAAGGTGGTCGAGATCAGGATCAGGAAGGCCAGCATCCAGAACGGGTGCAGGATCTGCAGCGGCACGAAGAAGGAGGCGGTGGCCAGGATGATCAGGCCGAGCGCCGCCGACTTCGTCGCCGCCGCGCCGACATAGGCGATGACGATCTCCAGCGGCGACACCGGCGCCGAGAGCAGCTCGTAGATGGTGCCGGTGAACTTCGGGAAGTAGATGCCGAAGCTGGCGTTGAAGATCGACTGGGTGAACAGGCTGAGCATGATCAGGCCGGGCACGATGAAGGCGCCGTAGGCGACCCCGTCGATCTCCGTCATGCGGCTGCCGATGGCCGAGCCGAACACCACGAAGTAGAGCGCCGTGGTGATCACCGGCGTGACCACGGACTGCCACAGGGTGCGCAGCGCCCGCGCCATTTCGAAGCGGTAGATGGCCCAGACGCCGTGGCCGTTGAACGTCATTGCGCCGTCTCCGTCTTCGACTGCTGGACCAGGCCCACGAAGATGTCCTCCAGCGAGCTCTGGCGGGTGCTCAGATCCTTGAAGCCGACGCCCAGATCGCTGAGCCGGCGCATCAGGGAGGGGACCCCGGTCCGCTCGGCGTTGGAATCGAAGACGTACTCCAGCTCGTGACCGTCGGCCTTCAGCTCCAGCGCCCACTCGTCGAGTCCGGGCGGCAGGCCGGCCAGCGGCTCCTGCAGCTGCAGGGTCAGGGTCTTGCGGCCCAGCTTCTTCATCAGCTCGGCCTTGTCCTCGACGAGGATCAGCTCGCCCCTGAGGATCACCCCCACCCGGTCGGCCATCTCCTCGGCCTCCTCGATGTAGTGGGTGGTCAGGATGATGGTCACGCCGCGCTCGCGCAGCCGCCGGACCATCGCCCACATGTCCTTGCGCAGCTCCACGTCGACCCCGGCGGTCGGCTCGTCGAGGAACAGGATGTCCGGCTCGTGGCTCAGCGCCTTGGCGATCATCACCCGCCGCTTCATGCCCCCGGACAGGGTCATGATCTTCGCGTCCTTCTTGTCCCACAGGCTGAGGTCGCGCAGCACCTGCTCGACATAGGCGGGGTTCGGGGCGCGGCCGAACAGGCCGCGGCTGAAGGTGACGGTCGCCCAGACGGTTTCGAAGGCGTCGGTGGTCAGCTCCTGCGGCACCAGACCGATCTTCATCCGCGCCCGGCGGTAGTCGCGCTGGATGTCGTGGCCGTCCGCGACGACGGTTCCCGTGGTCGGCGTGACGATGCCGCAGACGATGGAGATCAGGGTGGTCTTGCCGGCCCCGTTCGGCCCGAGCAGGGCGAAGATCTCGCCCTTGCGGATGGTCAGGTCGACCGGCTTGAGGGCCTGGAGGCCCGACTTGTAGGTCTTGGTCAGACCTTCGATGGCGATCACCGGCTGCATCCGCGCCCTCCCGAGGTCCACGCCAGATATGCGTCGTCCCGCCGCACCTCAAGGGCGGCGGCGCGCGAGCGGAGCCATATTCGCGGCGGGGTGTTTGAACCGCCGTGTCCGCCCCCCTGTCCGCTTCCCTGTCCCTGTCGTCCCGCCTGCGCCGCCTGGGCGGAAGCGCGCGACGGCGCTTCACCCGCGAGGCGCTGGAGGCGATCGCTCGCGTCGGCTACGGCGCGCGCGGCTTCGTCTACCTGTCGGCGGGGGCGCTGACGCTGCTCGCCACCCTGGACCGGACGGACGGCGCCGCAGGCGCGCGCGAGGCTCTCGTCTGGCTGGCGCAGCAGCCGTTCGGACGGGCCTGGCTGCTGCTGGCCGGCGGCGGACTTCTCGCCTTCGTGATCTGGCGCGCGCTGCAGGCGGTGTTCGACGCCGACCATGAGGGCCGCAGCTGGCGGGGGTTGAGCACCCGCATGAGTCAGGGCTTCAGCGGCCTCGGCTACGCCCTGCTCGCCGCGAGCGCCTTTCACATGCTGGTCCGTCCCCCCTCCGGCGACGGGGCGGGACTGGCCGCCGGCCGGGACGGGGCGGAACGCCTGCTGTCCCTGCCGCTGGGGAACTGGCTTCTCGTCGGCGTCGGCCTGAGCATCGCCGGCGTCGGGGTCGCCAATGTGGTCAGGGCGTGGCGCGGGGATTTCTCGGAGTACCTCGCCTGTTCGGAGGCGCTGTGCCGACGGGTGTCGCTGCTGGCCCGCGCCGGCTACGTCGCCCGCGGCCTGGCCTGGTTGCCGCTCGCCGCCCTGGTCGTGGCGGCCGGGCTGAACTCCCGCGCCGCGGATGTCACCAGCTTCGGCGCCGCCCTGGACGTGGTTGAACGCCAGCCCGGCGGCGCCGGCTTCCTGATTCCCGCCGCCCTCGGCTTCATGGCCTTCGGCGCCTTCTCCTTCGTGGAGGCCCGGTTCCGGCGCATTCGCGCGCCGGCGGAGGTGCTCCCGGGCTGAAGGGCGCGCGCGGAAAGCCCCGGCTCGGGGAGCCGGGGCTGTGCGGGGGACGGGATCAGTCCAGCGGCGCGACCACGATCTGCGGCGGAGGCGCGGCCGTCGGGGCGGCCGGTTCCGGCGCCGCGGTGTTGAGCGTCACGGTCGGCGTCGCCGCCGGTGCGGCGGGCGCGGGAGCCGCCGCCGGGGCGGGCCCGGCCGCTGCAGCCCGCCGGCCGGCCGGGGCGCTGCGACGCGCCGGCGCGGACCGGGCGGCCGGAGCCGGATCCCGGGCGACCGGCGCCGCCTCGACCGGCTCGGCCGCCGCGAGGGCCGTCGCGTCCGGCGCCGGAAGGGCGGCCGGGGCGGCCGGCAGGACCGGGGCCGTCGCCGCCGGCTCGGCGAGGGCGGTCGGGGTCGCGTCGCGGTCGTCAGTCAGCATCATGGCCGTCACCCCGCCCAGCACCAGGACCCCCACGGGCGCGAGGATCATCCAGCTGCGCACGCCGCTCCGCTTCTTGCGGGTCCGGGTCCGGGCGTAGACGGGCACGAAGGCGTCCCCGGCTTCACCGCTCTCCAGCGCGGAATAAAGAGGGCTCCGGTCTTCAGGATAGGTGACGGACATAGATCTTCTCCACAGTTGTTGTGAGAAGAACCTCGGCGGCAGATCGCCGTTCCTTCACCCGGCGGAAAGCCCTGAAGAAACACTGTTGCGGCCACAGGTGTGGCGGGATTCCCATTGGTTTGGGCCGGATCTTGTTCTTGCAGCTCTTCCATCCTGCCGGGACTTGACCTTGCGTCACCGCCGCTTCGGCGCCACGGACCGGGGGAAAGCGCGCCCGGATGCGCCGGCCGTTCCCGCGCCGGTTGACCCCGGGGGCCCGCTTGTTCATCACCGGGGACGGCGGCGTTCAGACACGGAGTGACGTGGACATGGGTCTGGTGGCGAACATCCGGCGCGACCTGCGCTTCGTGAAGGGACTGCGCCGCCTTCTCAACCGCATCAAGCCGATCGAGCTCGATAGCGTGGACCTGGTCTGCGACGACTGGGAGGAGGCGGTGGACCGCTTCCCCGACAATGTCGCCGTGGAGGACGACCGGCGCCGGCTGACCTACCGCGAGTTCGACGCCATGGCCAACCGCTTCGGCCACTGGGCCCAGGGCCGGCGGCTGAAGCGCGGCGACACGGTCGCCCTGATGATGCTGAACCGGGCCGAGTACATCGCGGCCTGGATGGGCTTCGCCAAGGTCGGCGTGGCGACGGCGCTGATCAACACCAACCTGTCCGGCCACGCCCTCGCCCACTGCCTGGCGATCTCGAACGCCTCCCAGGTCGTCACCGACGAGGACTGCTGGCGGCAGATCGAGGAGGCCCGCCCGCTGGTCGGCCGCAATCTGATGCTGTGGGTGCTGGGGCTGTCGGACGCCGATGAGGCGGACGAGCGCCGCGGGCTCGACAAGCCGATGCGCAGCGGCTCCTCCGTGCGTCCCGCCCGGTCGGCCCGGGCCGGGCTGACCAACCGCGACACCGCCCTCTACATCTACACCTCGGGCACGACCGGCCTGCCGAAGGCGGCCAAGGTCACGCACGCCCGCGCCCGCACCTACATGCGCGCCTTCGCCGGGGCCACCGGGGCCACGCCGAAGGACGCCACCTTCAACGTCCTGCCGCTCTATCATTCGACGGGCGGTCTGGTCGGGATCGGGCCCGCCCTGCTCAACGGCGGGCGGCTGATCCTGCGCAAGCGGTTCTCGGCGTCCGGCTTCTGGCCCGACCTCAAGGCCAACGGGGCCACGCTGTTCGTCTACATCGGCGAGCTGTGCCGCTATCTGGTCAACTGTCCCGAGCATCCGGACGAGCGCGCCCACCGGCTGCGGCTGGCTTTCGGCAACGGCCTGCGTCCCGACGTCTGGAGCGCGTTCCAGAAGCGCTTCGCCGTTCCCGACATCCTCGAGTTCTACGGCTCGACCGAGGGGAACGTCTCGCTGTTCAACTTCGACGGCAAGCCGGGCGCCATCGGCCGGGTCCCGGGCTTCCTGCGCAAGCAGATCAATTTCCGCCTGGTCCGCTTCGACATGGAGTCCGAGCTGCCCGCGCGGGGGGCCGACGGCCTGTGCCAGCTGGCTCGCGCCGGCGAGGTCGGGGAAGCCATCGGCCAGATCGCCGACGACACCCGCCACGCCTTCTCCGGCTACGCCGACCGCGCCGAGTCCGAGAAGAAGGTGCTGCGCGACGTCTTCGTGCGGGGGGATCGCTGGTTCCGCACCGGCGACCTGATGCGGCAGGACTCCGAAGGCTACGTCTATTTCGTCGACCGGATCGGCGACACCTACCGCTGGAAGGGCGAAAACGTCTCGACCGCCGAGGTCGAGCAGCGGCTGATCGGCGCGCCGGCCGTACGGGAGGTGGTCGCCTACGGCGTGCCGGTGCCCGGGCAGGACGGCAAGGCCGGCATGGTCGCCCTCGTCGTCGAGGGACGATTCTCGGCCCGGGCCTTCGCCGAATGGGTCGACGAGGAGTTGCCCTTCTTCGCCCGCCCGGTGTTCGTCCGCCTGCTCAAGGCCGCGGAGACCACCGGCACCTTCAAGTATCGCAAGGTGGACCTGGTCGCCGACGGCTTCGATCCGGCCAAGGTCGACGGGCAGCTGTACGTTCGCGGCGGCAAGAGCGGATACACCCGACTCACGGAGACGGCCCACGCGGCCATCCTCAGTGGCGAGACGCGGCTGTAGGGCGGCGTTCGCAACCGCCCCTTAATCATTAACAGCGATGGTCGGCGCCTCTCGCGCAAGCAGGACCATCGCCTTCCATGTTCCAGATCATCGGCATCGTGTTGCTGTTCGCGATGGTGTTCGGCAGCTACATCCTCGCCGGCGGCAAGATGGAGGTCATCCTCCACTCGCTGCCCTACGAACTGATGGCCATCCTGGGCGCGGGCGTCGCGGCCTTCCTGATCGGCAACAGCGTCACCACCATCAAGGCCACCCTGGGCGGCTTCGGCAAGGTGTTCGCCGGCAACAAGTGGAAGAAGGGCGACTACAAGGATCTGCTGTCGCTGCTCTTCCAGCTGACCAAGACGATGAAGTCCAAGGGCGTCATCGCCCTTGAGAGCCACATCGAGAAGCCGGCCGAGTCCTCGATCTTCCAGAAATATCCGCGAATCCTGAAGGACCACTTCGCCACCGACTTCATCTGCGACACCCTGCGCATGATGACCATGAACCTCGAGGATCCGCACCAGATCGAGGACGCCATGGACAAGCAGCTGGAGAAGCACCACCACGAGGGTCTCGCCGGCGCCCACGCCCTGCAGACGATGGCCGACGGCCTGCCGGCGCTCGGCATCGTCGCGGCCGTGCTGGGGGTGATCAAGACGATGGGCTCGATCACCGAGCCGCCGGAAATCCTCGGCGGCATGATCGGCGGCGCCCTCGTCGGCACCTTCCTCGGCGTGTTCCTCGCCTACGGCCTCGTCGGACCGATGGCCAACCGCCTGAAGGAAATCGTCGAGGGAGACGGCGCCTTCTACAAGATCATCCAGTCTGTCCTGGTCGCCCACCTGCACGGCAACGCGGCGCAGATTTCGGTCGAGATCGGCCGCGGCGACGTTCCGTCGACGGCCCAGCCCTCGTTCTCCGAGCTGGAGGAAGCCCTTTCCGCCGCGCCGGCCGACGCCTGATCTCACGGTTCCCTCACGCGTCCTCAAACGTGATCACGCGGCCGGGAACACCCGTGCGTTTCGCCGGTTAGCTCCCGGACAGATCGAAGAAGCGGGCGGAGGGGTTCGTCCGCATGATCGTCGGAGGAATCCAGATGCGACTCATTTCACTGACCGTGGCCGCCGCCGGCGCCCTGGCCCTGGCCGCCTGCTCGGGCGGCGGGGAAGACACCGCCGCGACCGACGCGGCGGCCACCGGCGCCGACACCGGAGCCATGGCTCCCGCCGACGGCTCGATGGCCCCGGCCGACGGCGCCATGGCCCCGACCGACGGGACCATGGGCACGACCACCCAGGACGGCACGATGACGAACCCCGACGGCACGACCGGAACCACCGGCTCCACGCCGCCGACCCTGCCCGAGGACGGCGCTACGGGAACGACCCCGCCGGCGCAGTAATCCGGCCGTTACGGCAAGAAGAGGGGTCGCCGCCGGCGGCCCCTTTTTTCGTGCATCGGCATCGTGTTCACGAAGCCGTGAGAAATCGCTTGCGCGTCCGGTCACGTTCCCGTTATCACCGGGCTGCGGGGATTCATGACCCCGCATCACCCTTCTGAAGGACAACCCAATGCGCATCACCGCTCTGATCGCCGCCTCGGCCGCCGCTCTGGCCCTGGCCGCCTGCCAGCCGGCCACCGAAGAAGCTCCGGCCGCCGACGCCGCCGCTGCTGACGCCGCCGCCGAAACCGCGACCGACGCCGCCGCGACCGCCGACGCCGCCGCCGCTGACGCCGCCGCCGCCGCTGGCGACGCCGCTGCTCCGGCCGCCGACGCTTCGATGGCTCCGGCCGCCGACGCCGCTGCCGCTCCGGCCGCGACCGAAGAGAAGGCCGCTCACTAAGAGCGACTTCCTGACCGGCTTTCCGCCGGTCGGCAAAAAGACGAAGGGCCGTCCTCCGGGGCGGCCCTTTTTCTATGCGCCCTCGCCGGAGGACGTTCGAAGGGAACGTCGATCGACCGCGGGTATTCCTCTGGCCGGACCAAAGCTCTGCAGAGGACACCCCATGCGCCTGATCCCCCTCATCGCCGCGTCGACCGCCGCCCTGGCCGTCGCCGCCTGCCAGAACAACGCTGACGACACGGCCGCCGCGACCGGCGACGAGAGCCCGGCGGCCGCCGACGCCGGAATGGACGCCGCCGCCGCCTCTGCGAACGGAACCATGGCCGCCGAGGCGGCCGGCGAAGCCGGATCCGCAGGCGCCGGGCGAGCGGCGGGCGGGCGCAGCGGGTCGGCCGGGGCCGAGTCGATGGACAGCCCGACCGGGCGCGGCCTGAATGACGGCGCCATGGCGCCGACGGTCCGCAGCGGAAGCGCCGCCGACCCCGGGATCGACCCCGCCAACCAGACCGACACCGAGCGCCGGCTCGACCCGCCGCAGAACCCGCCGGCGGGCTGACGCCTCCGGCCCGCCTTTCCGGTTGCGCACAGCGACCGGCGCGCTAGGGGGAGGCGATGACCGAGGATCGCTCGCCCCGGCTGGAATGGGCCGAAGACGGAACGCCGCGCTCCGCCCGCTTCGGCGACGTCTACTTTTCGCGGGAAGACGGTCTGGCCGAGAGCCGCGCCGTCTTCCTCGCCGGGTGCGGTCTTCCCGAAGCCTGGGCCGGCCGACCCCGCTTCACGGTGGGCGAGCTCGGCTTCGGGACCGGCCTCAACATCGCCGCCCTGCTCGACCTCTGGCGCCGCACGCGTCCGGCCGGCGGCCGGCTGCAGGTGTTTTCGGTCGAGGGTTTCCCGATCGATCGCGAGGAAGCCGTTCGGGCGCTCTCGGCCTGGCCGGAGCTGGCGGAGGTTGCCACGGCCCTGACCTCGGTCTGGCCGGCGCCCACGCCCGGCTTCCATCGACTGGATCTGCCGGCGTTCGACTGCACGATCGATCTGGGAATCGGCGACGCCGCGGAGATGCTGGCGCAGTGGTCGGGAAAGGCCGACGCCTGGTTCCTGGACGGCTTCGCGCCCTCGACCAATCCGGGCATGTGGTCCGATGCGGTGCTGGACGGCGTCGCCGCCCGCTCCGCGCCGGGCGCGCGCCTCGCGACCTTCACTGTCGCGGGAGCGGTCCGCCGCGGGCTGGCGGACCGGGGCTTCGTCGTGGAGAAGCGCCCCGGCCACGGCCGCAAGCGCGAGCGGCTGGAGGCGCGGCGTGGGGGACCTCCCTCCGGCGCCCGCCGCCCATCGGTGGCCATCGTCGGCGCCGGCATCGCAGGCGCCGCCCTGACGCGGGCCTTCCGTCACCTCGGCCTTGAGCCGCTGGTCATCGAGGCCGATGCGCCCGGGGCGGGCGGCAGCGGGTTCCCCGTCGGCCTCGTCACGCCAAGGCTCGACGCCGGCGACCGGGACATCGCCGCCCTTTATGCGCAGGCGCTGGAGCGGGCCGGCGACCTTTACGCCCGCACGCCGGACGCGATCGCGAGCCGGGGCGTGCTGCAGCTCGAGCAGGCGCCCCGGGACGCCCGCCGCCACGCCGCGATCGCGGCCCAGGACATCTGGACGCCGGAGGCGATGAGCCCGCTCGACGCCCCGGCGTGCCGGGATCGGCTGGGCGAGGCCGTGGACGCCGGCGGACTGTGGATGCGCGACGCCCTCGCGGTTCGGCCGCGTCGGATTCTCGACGCCTGGCTCGCGGACGTCCGCCTGCTCAGGAGCACGGTGGCGGGGGCGGTGCGGACGCCGACCGGCTGGCGGCTGCAGGACGCCGCGGGCGACACCCTTGCGGAGGCGGACGTCGTGGTGCTGGCGGCCGGCTGGGGCGCCGCCGCCCTGGCGCCCGGTCTGTCGCTGGCGCCGGTCGCCGGGCAGGCGGACTGGATCGAGCAGGACCCGACCCTGGCCGCCGCAGTCGCCTGGGGAGGCTACGCGGCGCCCGCCGGGCCCGGCCTCCTGTTCGGGGCGACGCATGTCCGCGGCGAGACGGCCCCCCGCGTCAGCGAGGAGGCCAGCGCGGCGAATCTGGCGACGCTCGCCGCGCGCCTTCCACGGCTGGCCGCCCGCGTCGCAGCCGCCGGCCCGTCGCGGGCGCGAACGGCGGTGCGGGCGACGACGCCGGACCGGCTGCCGGTCGCCGGCGCCCTGGACGAGGGACTGTTCGTTCTCGGCGGCCTCGGTTCCCGCGGCCTCTGCGCCGCCCCCCTGCTGGCCGAACACGTCGCCGCCCGCGCCGTCAACGAATCCTCGCCCTTACCCGCTAACCTTGCATGGCGCGTCGACCCGGCGCGCTTCAATGGCCCTTGCGCGGCCCGTGAGAAAGGAACAGGCTGCCCCGGTCGAAACACCGGGAGTTGAACTCATGCGCGTTTCCCTTCTCGTCGGACTCGGGCTGTCCGCGGCCCTCGGCGCCTGCGCGCCGACCACGCCCCCCGCCGGAACACAGATGGCGGGCGCGCCGCGCCAGTGCTTCAGCATCCAGCAGGTGGAGAACTTCCGCCAGGGCCGGTCGGACCAGGTGTTCATCCGCGTCGCCCGCGATGACGTCTATGAGCTGAACGGCGCGGGCTGCTTCGATCTGGATGCGGCCATCCAGCTCTCCCTCGTTCCCGAGGGCGCAGGCGCGACCGGCACCCGCCTGTGCACCGGCGACTGGGCCAGAGCCGTCGTGCCCGGAGCCACGTCCGCCCGGAGCACCTGTCGCGTCCGGATCGCGCGCAAGCTGACGCCCGAGGAGATCGCCGCCCTGCCGGCGGCCCACCGCCCGTAGGCGATCGGCCCCCGTCGGCGCCGGCTCAGCCCTTCTGCGCGTAGCCCAGGCGCCGGTTGAGCCGCTCCAGCAGGTCGATGGCCGTGTCGGCGATCACCGAGCCGGGCGGGTAGACGGCCGCCACGCCGGCGTCCAGCAGCGGCTGCACGTCGGCGGGCGGGATCACCCCGCCCACGACCACGGTGATGTCCTCCCGCCCCAGCTTCTTCAGCTCGGCGATCAGCTCCGGCGCGAGCGTCAGGTGGCCGGCCGCCAGCGACGAGGCGCCGACGGCGTGGACGTTCTTCTCCACCGCCTCGCGCGCCGCCTCGGCCGGGGTCTGGAACAGCGAGCCGGCGGTGACCTCGAAGCCGAGATCGCCATAGGCGGTCGCCACCACCTTCTGGCCGCGGTCGTGTCCGTCCTGGCCGAGCTTGGCGATCAGGATGCGCGGCGGTCCGCCGTCGTTGTCGACGAAGGCCGCGACCATGTCGCGCGCGCGGCTGACCTTCGGGTCGGCCCCGGCCTCGCGGGCGTAGACGCCGGACACCGTGCTGACCGTGGCCACGTGCCGGCCGAACGCCGCCTCCAGCGCGTCCGAGATCTCCCCGACCGTCGCCTTGGCCCGGGCCGCCTGCACCGACAGCTCCATCAGGTTGGCGTTGCCGCGCGCCCCGTTGGTCAGCGCCTCCAGCGCGGCCTGCGTCGCCGCCTCGTCCCGCTCGGCGCGCAGCCGCTTCAGCTTGTCGATCTGGGCGGCCAGCACGGCGGCGTTGTCCACCTTGAGCACCGGAATGTCGTCGACATGGTCGGCGAGGTATTTGTTCACGCCCACCACCGTCTGCTGACCGGTGTCGATCCGGGCCTGGGTCCTGGCCGCCGACTCCTCGATGCGCAGCTTGGGCACGCCGGCCTCGATGGCCTTCGCCATGCCGCCCAGGGCCTCGACCTCGGCCATGTGGGCGCGGGCCTTTTCGGCCAGTTCATAGGTCAGGCGCTCGACGTAGAAGCTGCCGCCCCACGGGTCGATGACCCGGGTCAGGCCGGTCTCCATCTGCAGCAGCAGCTGGGTGTTGCGGGCGATGCGGGCCGAGAAGTCGGTCGGCAGGGCCAGGGCCTCGTCCAGGCTGTTGGTGTGCAGGCTCTGGGTCTGACCGCCGGCTGCGGCCATGGCCTCGACCATGGTGCGGCTGACGTTGTTGAACACGTCCTGGGCCGCCAGCGACCAGCCGGAGGTCTGGCAGTGGGCCCGCAGGGACAGGGAGCGCGGGTCCTTGGCGCCGAACTTCGACACCGCCTCGGCCCACAGCAGGCGGCCGGCGCGCAGCTTGGCCACCTCCATGAAATAGTTCATGCCGATGGCCCAGAAGAAGCTGAGCCGCGGCGCGAAGCGGTCGACGTCCATCCCCGCCGCCACGCCCGCCTTCAGATATTCGACCCCGTCGGCGAGGGTGTAGGCGAGCTCCAGATCGGCCGAGGCCCCGGCCTCCTGCATGTGGTAGCCGCTGATCGAGATGGAGTTGAAGCGCGGCGTTTCCTGCGCGGTCCAGGCGAAGATGTCCGACACGATCCGCATGCTGGGCGCGGGCGGATAGATGTAGGTGTTGCGGACCATGAACTCCTTGAGGATGTCGTTCTGGATGGTCCCGGTCAGGGCCGCGTGGGGCACGCCCTGCTCTTCCGCCGCCACGACGTAGAGCGCCAGCACCGGCAGGACGGCGCCGTTCATGGTCATCGACACGCTCATCTTGTCGAGCGGGATGCCGTCGAACAGGGTGCGCATGTCGTAGATGGAATCGATGGCCACCCCGGCCATGCCGACGTCGCCCTTCACCCGCGGGTGGTCGGAGTCGTAGCCCCGGTGGGTCGCCAGGTCGAAGGCGATCGACAGCCCCTTCTGACCGGCGGCGAGGTTGCGCCGGTAGAAGGCGTTCGACTCCTCCGCCGTCGAGAAGCCGGCGTACTGCCGGATGGTCCACGGATTGGAGGCGTACATGGTGGGATAGGGCCCGCGCACATAGGGCGCGATCCCCGGCAGGCCATGGACGAAGTCCAGTCCCTCGACGGCCTCCGGCGCATAGGCCGGCGCGACCGTCAGCCCCTCCGGCGTCAGCCAAGGCTCGCGCGCCGGACCGGCGCCGGTCGAGGCGAGGTCGAGCGGGAGCTTCGCGAAGTCGGGAAAACTCATCGGGCCGCTCCTTCGGCTTCGAACGGGGCGGCGAGGCGGATCGGCGCCAGCGGGGCGCACACGTCGCCGCCGCCCGCCGCCGGAGCCGGGCGCGCCGCGCCGGCGGGGGCGGGGCGGGGCTCCGCATCGACGAACTTCGTCACCCCCACCAGGTGCTCGTTCCCCGCGCCCAGGGCGTGCTCCAGCGCGTGCCGGGCGCGCGCCACCTGCGGCTGGATCAGGTCGCCGCGCAGGGCCTCGACGATTCCGCCCTCGGCTTCGATGGCGCGGAAGGCCTCCCAGCCCGCCTCGGCCAGTTCGCGCGTCCGGTGATCCAGGAACCACGACCCGGACGCCGGGTCGTCGACCCGCCCGAGGTTCGCCTCCTCCATCAGCACCAGCTGGGTGTTGCGCGCCTGCCGCCGGGCGAAGGCGTCGGGCAGGCCCTGCGCGCGGGTGAAGCCGTCCAGCACCACCGCCTCGGCCCCGCCGACGGCGCCGGCGAACCCGGCCGCGGTCAGCCGCAACAGGTTCGGCCACGGGTCGCGCGCCGCCAGCATGCGCCGCGAGGAGCGCGCCTCGACCGTCGCCGGGGTTTCCGTCCCGAACGCCCGGCTGATCGAGCGCCACATCAGCCGCAGCGCGCGGACCTTGGCGAGGCTGTCGAAATACGCCTGGTCCACGGCCACGCCGAGGACCAGGCCCTGCAGGGCGCGCTCGACGGGGAGGCCGGCCTCCACCGCCGCCTTCACCAGGGCCACGGCGCTGGCCGCCGCAAAGCCCAGCTCCTGGCCGATCGAGCCTCCGGCCTCGTGCGCCACCCGGCCGGAGGCGAGGAAGAAGCGGGCGTCCGGATAGGTCCCGGCGTGGCGCGCCGCCGCCTGTCCCGCCGCGGCCAGATGATCCTCCATCCTCTCCGGCGAGGCGCCGGTCCCGGCGAAGGCCGAGACCGGGTCCATGTGGAACAGCAGCCTCGCCCGCGGCGCGGCGCGGGCCGCGGCCGCCAGCGCGTCCGTCGCCGCTGGTCCCGCGAAGCCGGCGTCCAGGGCGACCGGGGCCAGCTCCAGCGCGACCCCGTCCAGCGCCCGGACCAGGGCGTCGGCGTCCCGCACCACCGCCCCCGCCAGCAGGATCGAGGCCGCCCCGCCCTCGAGCGCCGCCAGCGCCTGCGCGTTCGCCTCGCCGGCGTCGTCCGCCTCGACCAGGACCCGGAGGTCCCAGGCCCGGCCGTCGGCGTCCGCGGCGCGCGGCGCGAACAGCGGCTCGACCGCAGTGGCGGCGGCGTAGAGCGGCCGCACCGCAAGGCCGTCGGCGTCGAGATGGACGAGGCTTTCGAGCGGCCGGTCCTTCAGCGCCGTCTCGGCGAGCGCGCGCCACTCAGCGGGCGTCGGGGTCGGAAAGGTCTGCGACATGGCTGCTCCCTTGCCTCCTCCCGGCGGCGGGGTCCAGAGCCCCTGCTCCGCCCGCGCGGCGCCGTCCGCCGATCCCCCGGGCGATCGAATCCCTCCGGAACCTCCTGCGACGGTCAAGGTTCTTCCGGAAAGGAGACCGCTCATGGGCATGACAGATCAGGTGTTCCGCGAAACCCGCGGCGGCGGCGAGGACCGCTGCGACGTCCAGCTGCGCCGCATTCGCGAGGTGATAGCGGAGGCGCGCGATCGCGACAGTGAGGCGGTGCTGGAGGACATCGCGCGCATTCTGGGCGAGCGCGGCCGTCCCGCCGACATCTACCAGAAGCCGCTGGGCTAGGGGGCGGTCAGCACCGCCCCCACCGCGGCGATCCGCTCGACGTCGCGGTAGGCGGGCCGCGCCAGGGTTCCGCCGAACACGTCCGGATCGATCTCCTCCCAAGCCAGGTCCAGCCCCCGCGCCGCGGCGAGGTCGAGCAGGGCCGCCCGCACCGGATCGGCCCCGTCGCGGATCGGGCTGCCGGTGTACAGGATCACACGGCCTCCGGGTGCGAGCCGGTCGACGGACTCCTCCATCCAGCGCAGGCCCAGCTCGATGCCGCGCACGCCGCCGTCCCGGTAGACCCGGCCGCCCTCGCCGGCGATGTAGGGCGGATTGGCCACGATCAGGTCGAACCGGCCGGCCGTCCCCTTCAGACCCGGCCCCTCGACCGGACAGACCGGCAGGGCGGCGTGGCGGGCGTTGGCGGCGAACAGCCGGAGCGCCCCGCGGTTCACGTCGGTCCCGATCACCTCGGCCAGCGGGTTGCGCGCCGCCAGCGTCAGCGCCCCGGCCCCCGCGCCGACGCCGATGTCGACGGCGCGGGTGAAGGCCGGCCGCCGGTCCAGCTCCTGCCGCAGGAAGCGGACGAAGCGGTAGGAGTCCGGACCCAGAAAGACCGCGTCTCGACCGGCGCCGGGCGCCGAGTGGAGGTGGAGCCGGTCCTCGATCGAACTGACCCGCAGGCTCGACCTGAGCAGATCGTCCCCCGCCGGCTCGACCGCCCGGGCCGCGAGCAGGGCGTCGAACAGCGCCGGCGGCAGCTCGCCCGGGGCGAACGGCAGCGACCAGCCGAACACGTCGCGCAGCGAACCGGGTCGCGCCCGCTCGCGCCGTCCCGCGACGCGGGCGTGGGTGGAGGGCGTCGGCTGGACGAAGTCGTAACCGGCCGCCGAGAGGCGATCGAGCAGCTCGACCTGCGCCGCCTCCACGGTCCGGAGCGCGGCCGGGGCCTGCTCCAGCGGCTCGGCCGTCAAGCGGTCCTCAGTTCGGCTTGCGGTCCCCAGAGGCGCTCGCGATAGGCCTCGAAACAGGCCGCGCCGGCCATCAGCCGCATCACAGCGCCCTCGGCGAGGCTGCGGATGACGTCCGGCCGCGTCTCCGCCAGCGGCACGAGCACCTCGGCGTTCCAGGCCCTGGAATGCTCCACGTCCAGCGTGGCATGCAGGGCGTAGTACTTCCGCTCCGGCCCGACGTTCAGGCGCTTCAGCCCGGCGGCGACGTGCGCGGCCCGCCACGGCGCGGTCAGCTCCACCACGCCCAGGGCGCCCAGGGCGTGGAAGGCGTAGCGCCGGTTCATCGAGAAGGCGACCAGCACATTGCCCAGCGCCAGCGACGGCCACACCGTCTCCTCGATGGTCGGGTGCAGGTCGAGATGGTCGGCCAGCTTCTGCAGCATCGGCCCGTGCATGCCGGCCTGGTTGCCGCGGCCCATCTCGTCCCAGTAGTTGCGGGCCAGCTCCATCTTCGGCCGGTCCGGCATGCGCACCTGGGCCATCGCGACGAGATCGTCGAAGCCGGCCTCGCCCGCCACCTCCTGGAGCAGGAACCAGCGCATCTGCTCGAGGTCGGCCTCTTCTGCCAGCCACGGGAACAGCGGGTCGTTCTCGCCCGGGCCCTGCCCCTGCAGCGCCTCGAACCACCGGACGAAGTCGGCCGGATCCGTCGGCAGGTCCGCCAGCCAGGGTTCGGCCGCCTTGCGCATCCGCTCGATGAAGGCGCCTTCGACCAGCACCATCTCGGCGTCCTCGCGGGCGTGGGCGATCCAGTCCTCCGTCGGCGTGCCCGGACGCAGGCGCCGGCTGTTCCAGCGCGTCAGGCGCTGGTGGAAGCCCGCCGGGTCGGCGGCTTCCGGGCGGAGCAGGGTGAGATTGTCGGCCGGACTCATGGCGATGGCTCCCGTCGGGTTGGGACCGCAATACGCTTCGCAGCCCGTCCGGTTCCGCCCCCGGCGGCCTTTCGCTCTGTCGCTTTTCCTACACAGGAACCGCCTGAAATCCCGCGCATTTTCGGGACTTAACGGAGACCTGAAATGAACGGCTCAGGCTACAGCTGGACCCTCCGCCCCGAGGGCGATCAGTGGCGCTGGATGGCGGTGGATCGCGACACCCAGACAGTCCTCACCCAGGGCCTCGCCCGCACCCGGGCCGAGGCGGCCGCCTTCCTCGCCCGCGCCATGTCGCTCGGCGTGCTGGCGCAACGCGAGGCGCTCACCGCATGACCTGGATCATCGGGGGACAGCGCCCGCTGCGGGTGCTCGAGCGCGCCGTCTACCGCGGCCCGCATCTCTACAGCGCGCGACCCATGATCCGCGTGCAGCTGGATCTGGGCGAGCTGGAACAGTGGCCGACGGACCGGATGCCCGGCTTCGTCGAGGCCCTGCTGGCCCGCCTGCCGGGACTGGCGCGGCACGGCTGCTGCTACGGCGCGCCGGGCGGCTTCGTTCGCCGCCTGAACGAGGGCACCTGGCCGGGGCATGTCATCGAGCATGTCGCGCTGGAGCTGCAGAGCGCCGCCGGCGCGCGCGCCACCCGCGGCAAGACGCGCTCGGTGCGCGGCCGGCCCGGCATCTACAACGTCATGTACGCCTACGAGGACGAGGACGCCGGCCTGCTCGCCGGCCGGCTCGCCATCGAGCTCGTGCTGGACCTGTTGCCCGCGGAGCTCCGCGCGACCGAGGGGCTGGACCGTCTCGCGCCCCGCCCCGGCGGGTTCGACGGACAGCCCGCGTCGGCCGTGGCCGCCGTCGCGGCCGCCCTCCGGAAGACCGCCTTCGGTCCCAGCACCCAGGCGCTCGTCGACGCGGCGCGGCGGCGCGGCATCCCGGTCGAACGCCTCAACGGCCAGAGCCTGCTGCAGCTCGGCTGGGGCGCGAACCAGCGCCGGCTGCGCGCCAGCGTGACCGACCGCACCGGCCTGGTGGCGGCCGAATCGGCGGGCGACAAGGCCGAGGCCAAGGCGCTGCTGGACCGGATCGGCGTTCCCGTGGCCCGCGGCGCTGTGGTGCGCGATGCGGAGGAACTCGTCGCCGCCGCCGCCCGCCTGCGCGCGCCGCTGGTGGTGAAGCCCCTGGACGGCAATCACGGGCGCGGCGTCACCACCGGCCTGCGCACCGAAGACGAGCTGCGCGGGGCGTTCGTGGAGGCGATCCGTCACAGCCGCCGGGTCATCGTCGAGGAGCAGCTTCCCGGCCGCGATCACCGCATCCTCGTCGTGGACGGACAGGTCGTCGCCGTGGCCGAGCGCCGGCCGCCGCTGGTCGTCGGCGACGGCGTCCACACTGTGGCCGAACTGGTCGAGCAGGTGAACGCCGACCCCCGCCGCGGATCGGGACATGAGGCCGTGCTGACCCGCATCCGCCTCGACGCCGCCGCCCTTGAGGTGCTGGCCCGGCAGGATCTCGCCGCGGACTCCGTCCCCGCGCCCGGCCGGGAGGTGCTGCTGCGCACCGCCGCCAACCTCTCGGCCGGCGGCACCGCCGTGGACCGCACCGCCGAAATCCATCCGGACAACGCCTCGATCGCCCGGCGGGCGGCGCTGGCCATCGGCCTCGACGTGGCCGGGGTCGACCTGCTGGCCCCCGACATCACCCGCTCCTTCCGGGAGACCGGCGGCGGCGTGGTCGAGGTCAACGCGGCGCCCGGCCTGCGCATGCACCTCGCCCCCTCGGAGGGCCAGGCCCGCGACGTCGCCCAGCCGATCATCGCCTCCCTGTTCCCGCGCGGCGCGCCGGCCCGCATCCCCCTGCTGGCCGTCACCGGGACCAACGGCAAGTCCACGGTCGGCCGGATGGTCGCGCACATCTTCCGCGCCCAGGGCAAGGTCGTCGGCCTCACCAACACCAGCGGCGTCTACGTCGGCGGCGAACAGGTGCTCGCCGCCGACTCCAGCGGGCCGAAAAGCGCCCGCATGGTGCTGCGGGATCCCACGGTGGAGGTGGCGGTGCTGGAGTGCGCCCGCGGCGGCATCCTCCGCGAGGGGCTGGCCTTCGACCGGTGCGACGTGGGCGCCGTGCTGAATGTCCAGCCCGACCATCTCGGCATGAAGGGGATCGACACCCTGGAGGACCTCGCCTCGGTCAAGTCGGTGGTGGTCGAGAGCGTCTCGCGCCGCGGCGTCAGCGTGCTGAACGCCGACGACCCGCTGACCATCCGCATGGCCCGCCACACCGGCGGCCGGGTCTGCTGGTTCTCCCTGCGCGGCGGCGACCAGACGCCCGGTTTCGTGCTCAAGCACGTCGCCGACGGCGGCGCAGCCATCCTGCACGACCCGGCCACCGACGAGATCGTGCTGCACGACCGGGGCGCGCGCACGCTTGTGTGCCGGGCCGCCGGCATCCCGGCGACCCTCGGCGGCCATGTCCTGTTCAACGTCCAGAACGCCCTCGCCGCCGCCGCCATGGCCTGGGGCGCCGGGGTCCCGCCCGCCGCCATCGGCGAGGCGCTGGCGAGCTTCCGCTCCACCTTCGAGCAGAACCCCGGCCGCATGAACGTCCACGAGGACCACGGCTTCCGCGTCATCCTCGACTACGCCCACAATCCGGAGGCGCTGCGCGCCCTCGGCCGCGTCGTCTCCGCCCTCCGCCCCGCCGGCCATCGCAGCATCTGCATGATCAGCACGCCGGGCGACCGGCGCGAGGCCGACATCCGGCAGATGGGGGAGATCGGCGCCGAGCATTTCGATCTCCTCGTCTTCCGCGAGTCGCCGGACAACCGCGGCCGGGGCAGGGGCGAGGTGATGCGCCTGATGCGCGAGGGGGCCCTGGCCGCCGGCTGCGACCCCGCCCGCATCCACGAGGTGCACGAGGAGTCGGAGGCGGCCGAGCTCTGCCTCCGCCTGGCCGAACCCGACGATCTCGTGATCCTCACCCCGACCCGGGTGGAGGCGGTCTGGAAGATCATCCAGGACTTCCGCCCGTCGCGTCCCGGCGCCGGCCCGGACGCCGGCCACATCGTGCTGGAGCCGCCGCATGGCTGATCGCAAGGGACCGCTGCTGATCATCGGCGGCCACGAGGACAAGGCGGGCGACAAGGTCATCCTCGACGCCCTCGCCCGCCGGCTCGACGGCGGCCGGCTGGTGATCGCCACCGTCGCCTCGCATGAGCCGGACGGCTATTTCGAGGCCTACCAGAAGGCCTTCGCCGGCCTCGGCGTCACCGACCTCGTCGAGCTCTACGTCAACGAGCGCTCGGACAGCGCGGCGGAACAGGCCCTGTCGAAGCTGGACGGCGCGGCCGGCGTCTTCTTCACCGGCGGGGACCAGCTGCGCATCTCCAGCCAGATCGGCGACACGCCGATCGAGCGGCGGATCAAGGCGATGCACGCCGCCGGCGGCGTCATCGCCGGCACCTCCGCCGGCGCCTCGGTGATGAGCGAGACCATGCTGGTCAAGGGGCCGAGCGCCGAGTCCTACCGCATCGGCGAGCTGCACATGGCGCCCGGCCTCGGCCTGATGCGCCACGTCATCATCGACCAGCATTTCGCCGAGCGCGGCCGCTACGGCCGCCTCCTCGGCGCCGTGGCCCACAACCCGCGCCTGCTGGGCGTCGGCGTCGACGAGGACACCGCCCTGCTGGTCGAGGGCGACGAGGGCCGGGTGCTGGGGTCAGGGGCGGTCTACGTCGTCGACGGCGAAGGCGCGACGCATTCGAACATCGCCGAGGCCCGCGCCGACCGCGCCCTGTCGATCTTCGATGTGCGCACCCACGTGCTGTCCAGCGGCGACCGGTTCGAGTTCCCGCACCGCCGCCCGACCGCCGGTCCCCACGACGCCTGACCACGCGCCGTACAGCGCGCCAGGGCGGCGATCGACGGCGGCGTCCACGCGCGGGAACGACCCCGGCCCCTCCGGCTGTCGCCCGGCCACGGCGTCCGGCGGCGCCATGGAACCCGCTGTGGATCCTCCCCGACGGCTGCTGCTGACTCGCCTGTGACCCATGGTTTCGGCCTACAGGTGGAGACAGAGCACGACCATTCCCGACCACCCGGCGCCTGACGCCACTTTCGTCCGCGTCGGCCCGTCGGCGGATTGCGACATGAACGGTGCGACGCCCCACGGACGCCGCACCGTCTGCCGTCGTCCCGCGTCAGTGGAAACGGGGCTTGTAGGAGATGCCGAACCAGACCGTGCGGCCCGGGTTGTAGGCTGCTCTCAGCGAGTCGCCGTCGACGCCGGACTGCTCGATCCAGAACGCGTCGTTGATGTTCCGGATCTGCCCGGTGAGCTTGAGCGAGTCCGTCAGCCGCCAGTTGACGCTCAGATCCAGACGATCGTAGTCCGCGATCCACTGGTCGTCGGCCGCCGTGGTCCCGAAGGTCCCGGTGAAGGTGCGGCCGCGCAGCCGATAGGCGAGCTGGGCGTCGAACCGGCCGATGCTGTAGCTGAGGTTCAGGTTGGCCAGCCACTCGGGCTGGTTCCGAAGACCGCCGACCGTGCGGGTGGATCCGTCCGTGAAGACGACGTCCCATTCCCCGTCCAGCCAGGTGTAGTTCCCGGAGAAGCCAAGCCCGTTGAAGGGCGCGGGGAGGAAGTCCATCCGGTCCTTGACCACGCTCAGTTCGAGACCTGTCACCCTGGCGCTGCCGGTGTTGAGCGGGATGGTTTCGGTCCGCACGACGACGCCCGACCCGTCCCGCGTCTCGCGACGCTCGCGGAAGGTCTCGTTCTCGAGATCCTTGTGGAAGATCCCGATCGAGAGGAAGCCGCCTTCGAGGAACCAGTCGAGGCTGAGGTCCAGGTTGTCGGCCAGCCGGGGGTCCAGGCGCGGATTGGCGCCGGCGATCACGGGATAGCCGTTGCCGTCGAAGGTGACCGTCTGACCGAACGCGAAGTCCGAGAAATCCGGACGGGCCAGCGTGCGCGTGGCGGACGCGCGAAGACGAAGGTCAGGGCTGAGGTCGTAGGTCGCCTGCAGGTTGGGCAGCCAGTTGGTGTACTCCACTTCGCGACGATCCGGCTGGAGGGTTCCGGACTGGGTGCTGGCCGTCGTATTGTCGAACCGGGTGCGCTCGACCCGGAAACCGCCGAGCACGCGCAGGGCGCCGAGGTCGTAGATGGCCGTTGCGTGCAGGGCGGCCACATCCTCGACGAGCGTGTAGTCCGAGGTGTCGTCGGTCGTGCGACTGTAGACGCCCGCCGTCTCGATGAAGTCGCGATAGGCGACCGGGTCGATGTAGGTGGGTGAGACGCCATCGATCGTCTGCCCCGGAAGCGCCGCCGTCGCCAGCGTGTAGACCGTGCCCGCGCTGAGCTGCCAGTTGTCGGTCGTTCGATCATGGGTCCGGTCCAGCCGCCGGACGTAGAGCCCGCCCTCGAAGCCGAGGCCGCGGCTCTCGGCATGGCTGTTGAAGCGGTAGTCGCCCTGGAGGTGGAAGACCTCGTCCTCGTGCGGAATGAGAAGATCGAAGGCGTTGCGACGGGTGCGATGCACCCAGCTGGCCGGGGTCGCGATCCGCGGGTCCGCGTTCAGGGCGATCTCCGGACGGGTTTCCCCGATGACATAGGACCCCGCGAGGCTGCCGAGCTGGAACCGTTCCGAGCGAAACAGGGCCTCGTCATGATCATAGGTCAGGAATGAGGTGCGCACGCTGAGCGCGCTCCGGTCGCCCAGACGATAGTCCAGACCGCCCACCAGTTGAGTGGTCTTGCGGTCGAGCTCGTAGGTCTCGAAGTACTGCTCGGCGGTCGCGCCGGTGAAGGCTCCGGCGCCTTGCGTCGCGCCCGTGACCCGGTTGGCGGCCGAAAAGACGCCCCCGCGGTTCCAGACTTCACTGCGACTGTCGTCGAAATAGCTCAGGGAGGCGAAGGCGTAGAGCTGGTCAGTCGCGCGGGCCTCCACCTTCCCGTAGACGGAGGCGGTCGAGGTCTCGCGCTGGAAGACTCCGCGGAATCCGCTCCCGTTCAGGACGTCGAGTCCGTTGACGACCGTGTAGGCGGTGACCTCGTTGGCCTCGTCGAAGAATTCGTGCTGCTGGTAGTCGGCGCCCAGGACGACCCCGAAGTTGTTTCCGGGCCCGAAGGTGAACTTGCCTCCCGCCTCGGCCCGGTAGGAGGGACGGCCGTCTCCGGGCTCCCCGCTCTGGTCGTAGACGCCGTACAGCGTGCGGGCCCGGAAATAGGGCTGGGCTCCGCCATCAAAGGCCCGCAGCGTCCGCATGGCGATGTGGCCGCCGATGGAGTTGGCGTCGAGCCCGGCGCCGACGGTCTTGAAGACGTCCACCTGCGCCACGACGGACGACGGAAAGACGTCGAGCTGCGTGCCGCGGTTGTTGCGGCTCGAGTTCCAGACGGGCGTTCCGTCGACGGTCATCGAGTTGTAGCGCGCGTCGAAGCCCCGCACGGTCACCGTCCGCCCTTCGGAGGTGCCGAAGCCGCGGTCCGAGCTGACCCCCACGATGCGGTCCAGGGTCTGGGCCAGGCTGACGTCCGGCAGGTTCTCGATCTGCTGCATCGTCAGACTGTCGGCCGCGCCCTGCTCGGTCCGCCGCAAGGTCGAAAGCGAGGGGGCCACGCTCCGCCGCCCCGTCACGATGATCTCCTCCACCGTTGTCACCGGATCCGGGTCTGGCCGCGACGGCGCTTGCGCGAAAGCCGCCGGTGCGGCCAGCCAGACCGTTGCGAGGCCGGACGCGCACAAGAGCGTCCTCAAACCGTGATCGCCAGATTTCGACATGCCCAAATCCCCCAGGTCGCCGGGGGAGCCCCGCGCCCCCCTCTGCCCGCTGCGCTCTAGCGAAGCAGGATGACATTTTAATAACGTGACGCTATTTAAAGAGCCGGGATCGATCTCGACCTGTGACGGATCCTGCCCTAGAAGGCGGGCATGAAGGCCAGCCTTGCCCCCTTGAGCCCGAGCGAACGGAAGGTGCTCGACGTCATCTGGCGCCACGGCCCGATCGCGAGGATCGGCATCGGTCCGCTCGCCGACCTGTCGACCATGTCGGTGACGCGGATCACGAGGGAGCTGTCGGAACACGGGCTCCTCGAGGAGGGCGTTCAGCGCACCGGGGCGAGGGGTCAGCCCACCCGCCCGCTCACCGTGCGCGCCGACGCCGCCTTTTCGGCCGGGCTGTACTTCACCAACCGGCAGGTGCAGGTCGGACTGATCGACCTGTCAGGCCGACTTCTCGCCTACGAGACCCGACCCTGTGACGCCGACTCGCCCGGCGAAGTGGCGCGGGCCGCCGTCGATGTAATCGAGGCCGCGCTGGCTCGCGGCGTCGCTCCGCGCGACAGAATGCTCGGCGTCGGCGTGGCCCTGCCCGGCGACTTCATAACCGACCGCCGCCAGATCAACGCCCATGAGTGGTTTCCGGGTTTCCGCGGGCAGGACCTGTCGGCGGAGCTTCAGGCGGTCTGCCCGTTCCCGATCGTTGTCGAGAACGACGCCGCCTGCGCGGCTCTCGGAGAGCGCCTCGTGGGAATCGGGCAGACGCTCTCAAGCTACTTCTTCTGCCATATCGGACACGGGATCGGCGGCGGACTGGTGCTGAACGGACTTCTGTACCGCGGATCCAACGGCAACGCCGGGATGATCGGCGTGCAGTTCCCGAACGATCGACCGCGCCCCTCGGGGCAGGACCTCTTCGCGACGCTCAGCGCCCAGGGCGTGCCGGCGTCCGACTTCGCCGATCTCGAGGATCTGCATCCGCAGGACTGCCCCCCGCTCAGGGCGTGGATCGTCCGCGCCGCCCAGCAGTTGCGCCAGGGGCTGTGGGTCACGGCCCGGATCATCGATCCGGACGCGATCGTCATCGGGGGCCGCCTCCCGCGTCACCTGCTGCAGGAGGTCGTTGCGAGGGTCGACGACGCCTCCTTCTGCAATGAGGGCGCCCTGTTGCCGCGGCCCAGGGTGTTCGCCTCATCGCTCGGACCTACCGCAGGCGTCGTCGGGGCGGCCGCGGCCCCGCTCTACGAGCGGCTTCTCATCCCGGGCTAGCCGCACAGCCCTTCGGGCGCGTCACGGGATTGCAGCGCACGAACCCGCCGCGGAAAGACACTTCATAGGATTCCGCGCCGGGCGCAGGCCATGGATAGTCGGTGGAGATCAGCTGGGCCCCGCTGTCCATCGCGAGGCTCGCCCGTGAACGGTCGCCAAGCCGGGGCTCGACCGAGTTGGCGTCGGCCCGCGTGTAGACCAGAAACCCTGCCGCCAGCAGGGGGCGGAATCCTGATCCGTCGGGCTGGGGGCGGATCAGCCAGCCGGTTCCCGGATCATCAGCGCTTATCGACCGGAACAGGATCGGCTCGACCGCGCCGGACGTGAATCTCGCATACGCCGCCTGGGGCTCCGGATCGTCCAGCAGCATGAAGATCACACGTCCACGCAGTTCCGCGACGGGCGGCCAGCCTTCCCGCCGTACGGCTGCGTTGACCGAGACGAACGCGCCCTGCAACTCGGCCGGCAGGAACAGCCTCTCCCTCGGAAAGACCGCCAGGATCTCGTCATGAAGACGGGTCCATGAGGCGTCGTCGAACGCCGACGCCTCTGCGGGTTCATACGCATCGGCCAGGGGCGGCTTCCGCCCCGCCTTGGTCTCGATCTGAACGATGATCGGGATGTGGCCGGGATGGGCGTCTGACCACGCCCTGATCTCTTCCAGGCACCGTGCGAACCGAAGGCAGGTGCTCCGGACGTCCGTGTCCGCCGCATGGAAGACCTTGAATCCGGGGCGGTCTAGCTCCCGTTCCGGATCGACCGGAGGCAGCGACGCCAGGACCTCCGGCGGCAGCGCCTTCAGAAAGCCCGGGCTGGAGAACCGTCCGCCGTCGGGGTCGTCATGAACGTCCAGCTCGAGGACGCGGACGCCGCGGGAGAGCTGCTCCGGGATCGGCGCATGGGTGAAGGCGAGCGCCGGCGCGAGGCGCTCCGCCGGCCATTCGGCGCTTTCGGCGTAGCCGGTCTCCCGCATCCTCTCGAACACGGCCTGATCGGGCGCGACGTGGTACGAGTTGTGGGTTCCGATGAGCTGGATCTCGTGAAGCCGGACCGGGTCCCCGGCATGGGCCGCGGCCCCGCCGGCGCAGGCGACCGCCAGGAGGATTCCTGCCATACGCGTCCGTCGCCCTGCGCAAGCCATCGGCGGTCCCTCCGAAACATTATTATCATGAAGAGAATTTATAGACCGACATAAGGGCAACCCGTCGTTCGCGCAACGGTCGGAGGCGCCGGCGAGTGGAGACGGCCGCCGCGTTCCCTGGCGGAGGAGATCGAATGACGATGCGCCCGGATCCGCCTCGCCTCTCCCTGCTGCGCGGCGTTGGCTACGCCTCCGGGAATTTCGCCAAGAGCCTGATCTGGAACGCCACCGAACTGGCGTTGCTGTTCACCTTTACGGACCTGATGGGCATTCCGGCGGCGGCGGCGGGCCTCATCATCCTTGCGACCCTTGTCTGGGATGCGCTGCTGGATCCCTTCGTCGGCGATCTCGCCGACCGGACCGGGCGATTCGCCCCCTTCGTCTGGAGGTCGGCCCCGCTGCTTGGTCTGAGCTTCGCGGCCCTTTTCGCCAGCCCCTCCCTCGGTCTCGGCGGCGCTGCGCCGGCCGCCGTAGCCTTGCTGGGCCTGAGAACGGCCTACAGCCTTGTCGACGTGCCCCACAACGCCCTGATCGCCCGTATCGCCCGGACGGCCCATGATCGGTCGCTGCTCGCCGGGGCCCGCTTTGTCTTCAGCGCCGCAGCGACCTTCCTGCTGGGCTTCACCTTGCCCGTGATCCTCGCCATTGAGCCTGCGGCGCGAGCCCGCGACGCTCTCGCCCTGTGGGCGGCGGCGACGGCCGCCGCCACGACGGCCCTGCTCATGCTGTCCGCCTGGGCCGCCTCGCCGTTCGATCGGGCGGGGCCGCGCCAGCCGGCCGTCGGTGCGAGGGCGCCCCTTGTTCACCTCGCCTCGGTGCTCGGCCGGGCGCGGGTCCGGACAGTCCTGATGCTGGCATGCCTCGGCAACGGCCTGACCGCGCTTGTGGCGAAAGCGGCTCTCTACCTCGCCGATCAGGTTTACGGCGACGCCACTCTCGCCGGGGGAGCCATAATGGCGCTCGCCATAGGCCAGGTCTCCGGCATGCCCCTCTGGATCAGGCTGTCGCGGGGCTCCGGCGTCCGGTTCGCGTTGGCGACGGCCCACGGCGTGGCGGGGGTCTGCGCACTGCCCCTCGTCGCAGGCCTCGTCCTGCCCTCATATCTGTTCCTCGTCGCGGTCGGTCTCTACGGAGTGGGGGCCGGCGGGGTGTTCACCCTGATCTGGACCTTGACCTCCGAGGCCGCCGACGTGGGACCGGGCGTTCCCGGCGCGAACGGCGGGGCGATCTTTGGCCTGGTGATAATGGCCATGCAGATCGCATCAGGGGCAGGGTCGGCGCTGATGGCTCTCGGCCTGTCGGTCGCAGGCTACGCCCCGGACGCGCGGGGGACTCCCGAGGTCCTGAACGCCCTCGCCACATTCATGATCGCGCCTGCGATCGCTGCGATCGCCGCCGCCTGGATCCTCGCCGGAACTCCCGGGCGAAAAGCGGTCAGGCCGCCTCCGATCTGACACGACGGGCGCCCTCGGCGGCCATCGCCCAGACCCCGGCGGGAGGGGTGCATGCGGGTGACAACAACAACCGCTCGGCAAGATCACCTGGTCGCCGGCGCAGGCGCCATGAGGCGCTGAGCGGACGGACAACCTCCACGCCGGGAATCGTCCCCATCGGGCAGATTCAGCATTGATGACCACTCATCGGCAGGCCCACGTGGAGAGGGGCTGCAGACTGGCTAACTGATGGAAAAGAATGGTGGACGCGACAGGGATTGAACCTGTGACCCCTACGATGTCAACGTAGTGCTCTCCCGCTGAGCTACGCGTCCGCCGTGACGGCCCTCGGAGGTCCCGGGGGCGGGAAGGCGCGGTCTATAACCCGGCCGCGCCGGGCGCCGCAAGAGCCAAACGACCGATCCGCAACGCCGCCGCGGCGGCGGCTAGGACCTCAGGCCGCGACCATCCGTTCGACCTCGCCGACGAGGTCGCGCAGGTGCACCGGCTTGGACAGCACCTTGGCCTGGGGGCTGGCCTGGGCCGCCGACAGGGCGACGGCGGCGAAGCCGGTGATGAACATGATGCGGATGCCCGGCTGGCGCGCCGCGGCGACGCGGGCGACCTCGATGCCGTCGGCCCCGGGCATGACGATGTCGGTCAGCAGCAGGTCCCACGGTCCCTGGTCGAGGGCGTCGATGGCGTCGTCCCCGTTCTCGCAGTCGACCACCGAGTGGCCGGCCCGCTCGAGCGCGCGGGTCAGGAAGCCGCGAAGCGAGGTGTCGTCTTCGGCCAGAAGGATGCGCGCCATTCGTGTGTTCGTCCGCCCCGGGGTCGTCAAACCGGAACGCTACGCGCCGACCGGTAAACCCGCCATGAAAAACACCGCTCCGGCGAACGGCCGCGCGCGCGCCTGTGGATCGGGCGGCGAAACAGGGTATGCGGGAGCCATGTCCGGCGCAGGGGGCGAACACAGGAGGGGAGACGGGGACGCCCCGCCCCCGGTGGCGGTGGTCCGCCCGCCGGCCCCCGGCCGCTTCGTCTTCGCCTCGCCCCACTCGGGCCTGTTCCTGCCGGACGACTTCGCGCCCGACCCGGCCCTGGCGGCCGCCAGCCTGCACAGCGCCGGCGACGCCCGGGTGGACCGGCTGATCGCCCCCGGGGCGGCGGCGGGCGCGGTGCTGGTGCTCGGCCAGTGGAGTCGCGCCTATGTCGACCTCAACCGCGCGCCCGACGACCTCGATCCGGTCCTTGTCGCCGACGCGCCCGGCCCGGCCTCGCCGCGCGCGGCGGCGGGCTACGGGGTGATCCCGCGCCTCACCGGCGACGGCCGCCCCCTGTACGCGCGCCAGCTGTCGCTGGCCGAGGCCGACGCCCGGCTGGCCCGGGTCCACGCCCCCTACCACGCCGCCCTGGCGGCGGAGATGGCGGCGGCGCACGCGCGGCAGGGCGAGGCGGTGCTGGTCGACTGGCACTCGATGCCGGCCCGGGCCACCGGCTCCCCGGGGGTGCGCGGCCCGGACGTGGTCCTCGGCGACCGCCACGGCGCCGCCTGCGACGCCGCCCTGACGCGGCGGCTGCGCCGGGCCTTCGAGGCTCTCGGCTGGCGGGTGGCCTTGAACCGGCCCTACGCCGGCGGCTGGAGCACCCAGCTGTGGGGCCGGCCGGCCGAGGGCTTCCACGCCATCCAGATCGAGCTCAACCGCGCCCTCTACTGGGACGAGGCGGCCGGCCGCCCCGGCCCCGGCTGGGAGCGCGCCGCCCGCGGCGTGGCGCGGGTCATCGCCGGCCTGCTGGACGCGGGCGACGGGACGGAAAAAAAGCCGCGCCCGGGGGCGCGGCCTTGAAGTCTTTAGGGAGGAAACGCCCAGGAAGGGCATGACGCCTCGCGGCGTCGTCAGGAAAGCTAGTGTGCAGCGCACAAATCGTCAAGTCGGCATTTCGCACCCGCGTTCACACGATGTAACGGCACGCTTCGGCCGTATGCTCGCCAAGTAAACGCTTACAGCGGAAAATCTGACCCGCTTTTCACGGCGCATGCGAACAGGCTTCACGGTCGGCCGTGGTCAGGGCTCCAGCAGGCGCCGCGCCGCGCGGATGGCGCGGGCCGCGGGCGAGGCGGCCTGACGCCAGACCAGCAGGCAGAAGGCGGCCGCCACCGCCGCCGCCAGCCAGGCGGAGCCGAACAGCCAGGCCGCCGCCGCGAGGGCGAAATAGTAGCCGCGCACCCCTTGGCTGAAGGCGCTGAGGGCCGGGTTGAGCAGGGCGGCGGCGGCTTCGCCCAGACCCTGCGCCCCCGCGGCGGAGTCCGACTCCGGCGTCGCCCCGATCACGGCCAGGGCGTAGTTCAGCTGCCGGATCGCCCAGATGAAGTCGAGCAGACCGCGGGCGAGGCACACCAGCACCAGGGCCAGCTTGGCCTCCAGCAGCCGCCGCGGCACATCCCCGGCGCCGACTTCGGCCACCCCGCGAAGCGCCTGCTCGCCGCCGAACAGGATACCCGCCACCGCGGCGATCAGCAGCAGGTTGGTCGAGGCGAAGAAGCCGGCCGAATTGATGGTGTGGCCCATCAGCTGGCTGTCGACGATGCGCACCTCGCGGCGCACCATGGCGCTCATCCACGCCCGGCGCACCACCATCATGTCGTCGTTGAGGGTGCCGGTGCGGTGGGCCAGCAGCTTCAGCAGCGGGCCGTAGCCGAGCCAGCACACCAGGAACAGGGCGAGGGCGGCGTAGTCGAGGGCGGTCATCGGGGCTCCGGAGGCGGCCGGCCGATGCTGACGCGCAACCGCCGGCCGCTCAAGCCGCTTTCCCTCACGGCCGCGCCTTGCGTCCGCCGCCCGCCGCGCCTATCACGCCCGCCTCCCCGTTCGCAGCTGCACACAGACGAGCCCGTCATGAACCTCGACGCCGTTCCCGTCGGTCCCAACCCTCCCTGGGACGTCAATGTGGTCATCGAGATTCCGCAGGGCGGCCTGCCGGTGAAGTACGAGATGGACAAGGCCTCGGGCGCCCTGTTCGTCGACCGTTTCCTGCACACCGCCATGTACTATCCGGGCAACTACGGCTTCGTGCCGCACACCCTGTCCGACGACGGCGATCCCTGCGACGTGATCGTGCTGAACCCGACCCCGGTGGTGCCGGGCTGCATCATCCGCTCGCGGCCGATCGGCGTTCTCAAGATGGTCGACGAGGCGGGCGGGGACGAGAAGATCCTGGCGGTGCCGGTCGACAAGCTGAACCCGTACTACACCGACATCGCCAGCTACCGGCAGCTCCCGGCCATCCTGGTCGAGCAGATCGAGCACTTCTTCACCCGCTACAAGGACCTGGAGAAGGGCAAGTCGGTCACGGTCAAGGGCTGGGGCGACGCCGGCGAGGCCGCCGAGCTGATCGCCGCCGGCATGCGCGCCTTCAAGGAGAAGCAGGCCGCCGCCGGCAAGGTCGACGACGCCGCCTGACGCCGCGCGCCGGGCTCACAGGAAGCTGTAGGGGTCCACGTCCACGTTCAGCCGCACCGAGGCCGGGATCTTCACCCGTCCCAGCCAGGTGCGCAGGAAGGCCTGCAGGTCGACGTCCCGGTCGGCCCGCACCAGCAGCCGCTTGCGGCGGCGTCCCCGCACCAGCGCGAGCGGCGCATCGGCCGGGCCGTAGACCTCCAGCCGGTCGGCGTTGGGGATGGCTTCGGCCAGGTCGCGCGCCGCCTTCTCCACCGCCTGCGGGTTCTCCCCGGACAGGATCAGCGCCGCCAGACGGCCGTGCGGCGGCAGCGACGCCGCCTCGCGCTCGGCCATCTCGGCCTCGACGAAGGCGTCGCGGTCGCCGGCCGCCAGCGCCTGTAGCACCGGGTGCTCCGGGGTCCAGGTCTGCAGCAGGGCGCGGCCCGGCCGCTCGGCCCGGCCGGCCCGGCCGGTCGCCTGGGTGAGCAGCTGGAAGGTGCGCTCGGCCGCCCGCAGGTCGCCGCCCCTGAGGCCGAGGTCGGCGTCGACCACGCCGACCAGCGTCAGGCGCGGGAAGTTGTGGCCCTTGGCCGCCGCCTGGGTGGCGACGAGGATGTCGATCTCGCCCTCGGCCATGCGGCGGATCAGCTCGCGGGCGGCGCGGCCGTCGGGGACGGTGTCGGAGCTGAACACCGCCGTGCGCGCCTCGGGGAACAGCTGGCGCACCTCCTCCTCGACCCGCTCGACGCCGGGGCCCACCGACACCAGCGACTCCTCCGCGCCGCAGGCGGGACACAGCTTCGGCCGCGGCATGGAGAAGCCGGTCAGGTGGCACACCAGCCGGCCGGTGTAGCGATGCTCGACCAGCCAGCTGTCGGTGTCCGGCGCCGTCAGCCGGTGGCCGCAGGCGCGGCACAGCACCACCGGCGCGTAGCCGCGCCGGTTGAGGAACAGCAGGCTCTGCTCGCCTTTCAGCAGGGTTTCGCCGATCGCCTCGCGCAGCGGCTGCGACAGCCAGGTCTGCGGATCGGGCGGGCATTCCCGCAGGTCGACCAGACGGATCTCGGGGAGCACCGCCGCCCCGTGGCGGGCGCCCAGCTTGAGCCAGCCGTAGCGGCCGTGGCGGGCGTTCCACAGCGTCTCCAGCGACGGCGTGGCCGAGGCCAGGACCACGGTCGCCGCCTCGATCCGGGCCCGGGCCACGGCCAGGTCGCGGCCATGGTAGACCAGCCCCTCCTCCTGCTTGAACGAGCCGTCGTGCTCTTCGTCCACCACGATCATCCGTAGACGGACAAACGGCAGGAACAGGGCCGAGCGGGCCCCGACCACGATGCTGCATCGCCCGGCCCGCACCGCCTCCCACACCTGCCGACGGCGCGGCGGCGCGACCCCGGAGTGCCACTCGGCCGGGGCCGCGCCGAAGCGGGCGGCGATGCGCTCGATCACCGCCTGGGTCAGGGCGATCTCGGGCAACAGGATCAGGATCTGCGCCCCGGGATCCGCCCTCAGGGCCTGCGCCGCCGCCTCCAGATAGGCTTCGGTCTTGCCCGAGCCGGTGACGCCGTCGAGCAGGAAGGGGGCGAAACGGCCGTCGCTTGCGGCCTCCGCGAGGGCCCGGGCGGCCACAGCCTGGTCGGGATTGAGCGCCGCGGGGGCATGCTCCGGGTCCGGACGATCGAAGGCGGCCGTCGCCGCGATCTCGACCACCTCCAGCACGCCCTCGTCCACAAGGCCCTTGATCACGCCGGGAGAGACGCCGGCGAGACGGGCGAGGTCGGCGGCGGGCATCGCCCGCGCCCCGAGGGCCTCCAGCACGCCCGTGCGGGCCGCGGTCGGCCGGGCCGGCAGCCGCTGACCGACCCGCCGCACCCGCCGCTCCGGGCGGGGCCGGGGGGCGCGGAGCCCCTTCAGCGCCGCCGCCGCCATCTCGCCCGGCGCGCTGAGGGTCCAGCGGGCCGCCCATTCGACGAAGTCCACCGTCCGCTCCGGCAGGGCCGGCTCGTCGAGGCGCCCGGCCACGGCCTTCAGCCGCCGGTTCGAGCCGGTCGTCTCGCGCGCCTCCGCCACCACGCCCCGCACCAGCCTCGGTCCCAGCGGGACGGAGACCTGGTCGCCGCGCGCGACCTCCAGCCCCTCCGGGACCTCGTAGTCGAAGGCCTCGGGCACCGGCAGGGGAATCAGGACGGAGGCGACTTTCACCGGCGGCTCCGAAGGGCTAGAAGCCCGCGCATGAAACTCTTCCTCGACACCGCCGACGTCGCCGTCATCAAGGACATGGTCCCCACCGGAATGGTGGACGGCGTCACCACCAATCCGTCGCTGATCGCCAAGTCGGGCCGGAACATCGCCGAGGTCATCGCCGAGATTTGCGCCCTCGTCGAGGGGCCGATCTCCGCCGAGGCGGTGGCGACCGACTTCGAGACCATGGTCCGCGAAGGCGAGAAGCTCGCCGCCATCGCCCCGAACGTGGTGGTCAAGCTGCCGCTGACCTGGGACGGCCTGCGCGCCACCCGCGCCTTCGCCGAGCGCGGCGTGAAGACCAACGTCACCCTGTGCTTCTCCGCCGCCCAGGCCCTGCTGGCCGCCAAGGCCGGCGCCACCTTCATCTCGCCCTTCGTGGGGCGGCTGGAGGACCACGGCGCCGACGGCGTGGCCCTGCTGGAGGAGATCCGCACCCTGTACGACATCCACGGTTTCGAGACCGAGGTGCTGGCCGCCTCCCTGCGCAACCCCTCGCACGTCTCGGCGGCGGCCCTCGCCGGCGCCGACGCCGCCACCCTGCCGGCCGACGTTTTCAAGGCCCTGGTCAAGCACCCGTTAACCGACAAGGGGCTTGATGCCTTCCTAGCCGACTGGGGCAAGACCGGCCAGTCCATCCTGTAAGAGTCGCCTCGGGGAGAGGTCTTCGTGAGCGCATCGCCTGACCTCTCCGCCGACGCCCCGACCGAGCCGCACTGGCCGGAGATCCGGGCCTGGCTGCAGGCCAATCCGCAGACCCTGCTCGACGACCGCTCCCTGCTCGAGGAGATCGGCCTGAAGCCGCACGGCCGCAACGTGGTCGACTTCGGCCGCGCCGCCCTGACCCGTCTCGAGGCGGCCGCGGAGCGGGAGGCGGACGCCCGCAAGCGCATCGAGGCGATCGCCCGCGCCAATTTCGCCGCCCAGACCCAGACCCACGTCGCCGCCCTCGACCTGATGGAGGCGCGCAACCTGTCCGACCTGGCCCGGCGGCTCGACGCCGCGGTCCAGGGCCGCTTCGGCCTCGCCGGCGCGGCGGTGGCCCTGGAGAAGCCGGGCGGCGCGCCGTTCGGCTGGAAGACGCTCGAGGCCGGACGGGTCGACGCCCTGCTCGGGGAGCACGGCCTCGCCTGGCTGGGCCCGCACTTCGACGGGCTGAACCTGTTCGGGGCCGCCGCCGACGAGGTCCGCTCGGTGGCCCTGATCCGGATGACGCCGCACTTCCCGGGTTCCGGAACGGCGGCGCGGGCGGGTCTTTGCGCCTTCGGCTCGTCCGAGCCGGACGGCTTCACGCCGAACATGGGCTGCGAACTCGTCGCCTTCATCGCCCGGGTCGTCGAACGGACGGCCGAACGATGGCCGATCCTCAGCTGAGCGCGGAGCAGGCGCTCGCCGCCTGGCTGGAGCACCTCGCCCACGAGCGTCGGCTGTCGCCGCGCACCCTCGAGGCCTACGGCCACATCGGGCGGCTGTACCTGGCCTTCCTGGCGCAGCACCGGGGCGAGGCCCTGCGTCTCGCGGACCTGGGCTCGGTCACGGCGGCCGAGGTGCGCGCCCACCTCGCCGCCCGGCGCGGCGGCGACCGCCCCCTCGCCGCCCGCTCGATCGGCCAGACCCTGGCGGCGATCCGCACCTTTCACGCCTTCCTCGACCGCCGCCTGGCCACGCCCGCGCCGCAGCTGGCGCTCGTCCGCGGCCCGCGGATCAAGCCGACCCTGCCGCGGCCGGTGAGCGAGGATCAGGCCCGCGGCCTGCTGCAGGAGACGCAGGCCGATCCGGACGTGGAGCCCTGGGAGGCCGCCCGCGACCGGGCCGTCCTGACCCTGCTCTACGGCTGCGGCCTGCGCATCTCCGAAGCCCTGGCCCTGACCCGCCGGGACGCGCCCCTGTCCGAGGCCCTGCGCATCCTCGGCAAGGGCGGCAAGATCCGGCTGGCTCCGGTGCTGCCCGCGGTGCGCGAGGCGGTCGACGCCTACCTCGCCCTGCAGCCCTGGCCGCTGGCTCCGGACGACGCGCTGTTCCGGGCGCGGCGCGGCGGCCCGCTCGGTCCGCGGCAGGTGCAGGCCGCCATGCAGCGGCTGCGCGGCCGGCTGGGCCTGCCCGCCAGCGCGACGCCGCACGCCCTGCGCCACAGCTTCGCCACCCATCTGCTGGGGGCCGGCGCCGACCTGCGATCGATCCAGCAGCTGCTAGGCCACGCCAGCCTGTCGACCACCCAGAAGTACACCGCCGTCGACGCCGCCCGGCTGCTCGACGCCTACGCCGCCGCCCACCCCCGCGCCTGATCCGGCGCACTGGCCAGTTCTCTCCCTCTGCGCCTACAGTGCGGGTTCGTGCGGCGGGGGGCCGCGGCGGAGAGAGGGATGAGGGGACCGGATCGGCGCTGGATGCTGGCGGGTCTGGGCGCGGGGGCGGCCGGTCTCGCCCTGTCCCGGTCGCCGGTCCGGGCCCAGGAGCCGCCGCCGGCGCCCGACGCGGCGCAGCCGGTGCAGCTGCTCGCCAACCTGTTCACGCGGGTCGGCGCGGCGGTGACCGTGAACGGGCGCGGACCGTTCACCTTCGTCATCGACACCGGCGCCGCGGCGACGGCGGTTTCCGATGCGGTCGCGGCCGAGCTGGCCCTGCCGCAACGGGCGCCGGTGCTGGTCCACGGCATCACCACGGCGACACGCACCGACAGCGTCGCCGTCCATCGCCTCCAGCTCAGCGGCCTCAACTTCCACGATCTGGTCTGTCCGGTGCTGCCGGCGGACAATCTGGGCGCGGACGGCCTGCTGGGGCTGGACGTGCTGGGCCGCTTCCGCCTGAGCTTCGACGTCAGCCGGCGCTCGGCCAGCCTGAGCATCCCCGGCGTCCGCATCCTGATGGGCGGCGCGGACATGACGACGGGCACCCGCCTCCCCCGCGCCGGCGTGCGCACCGTCCGCGGCCGGTTCGGACAGCTCATCCTGACCCAGGTGGCGGTGGAGGGGGTGCCGACGGCGGCCTTCATCGACAGCGGGGCCCAGTATTCGATCGGCAACGGGCGGCTTCAGCGGGCGGTCGCCGCCCGCCGCAGCGAGTTCGGACGGCTGGCGCAGCGGGTGCCGCTCTACGGCGTGACCGGCCAGAGCCTGTCAGCGGATCTGGCCCGGGTGTCCGACCTCCGTCTGGGCGCGAACCGGCTCGGGCCGACGCCGCTGCTCTTCGCCGACCTGCATTGCTTCGGCACGCTGGAGCTGGACGACCGGCCGGCCCTGCTTATCGGGGCCGACCTGCTGGGCCGGTTCCGCCATGTCGCCATGGATTTCGACGCCGGGTCGGTGACCTTCCGCGGCCTGCGGCGGCAGACGACCCGATCGGTCGAGGATACGCTGCGCGGCTGAGCCGGCTCAGGCCTGCATGGTCCAGCCCTCGACGCCCATGGCCGCCTGGCGGACGGCCTCGGAACGGGTCGGGTGCGGGTGGCAGATGCGGGCGATGTCCTCCGACGCCCCGCCGAAGGCCATGGCGACGCAGGCCTCGCCGATCATCTCGCCGGCCTGCGGGCCGAAGATGTGCACCCCGAGGATGCGGTCGGTGGCGGCGTCGGCCAGCACCTTCACGAAGCCGTCGGTCTCGTGATTGATCTTCGCGCGGCTGTTGGCGGTGAAGGGGAATTTGCCGGCCTTGTAGGCGACGCCGGCCTCCTTCAGCTGCTCCTCGGTCTTGCCGACCCAGGCCACCTCGGGAGCGGTGTAGACGACGCTCGGCACCAGGTCGTAGTCGACGTGGCCGGGCTTGCCCGCGATCAGCTCGATCGCCGCGACGCCGTCCTCCTCGGCCTTGTGGGCCAGCATCGGCCCGTGGGTCACGTCGCCGATCACCCAGACGCCGCCGGCGTTGGTGCGGAAGTGGTCGTTGGCGATGAAGCCGCGCTTGTCGGGCTCGATCCCGACCGTCTCGAGGCCCAGCCCCTCGGTGTAGGGACGGCGGCCGATGGCCACCAGCACCACGTCCCCCTTCAGGGTCTCCGCCGCGCCGCCGGCGGCCGGTTCGACGGTCAGCTCGACGCCGTCCTTGCCGGTCTTCCCGCCGGTGACCTTCATGCCCAGCCGGAAGCTCATGCCCTGCTTGGTCAGCGAGCGCTGAAAGGCCCTGGCGACATCGAGGTCCATGCCGGGGGTGATGCGGTCGAGGTATTCGACCACGGTCACCTCCGCGCCGAGGCGGCGCCACACCGAGCCGAGCTCCAGACCGATGATGCCGGCGCCGACCACGATCAGCTTCTTCGGCACGGCCGCCAGCGACAGGGCGCCGGTGGAGTCGACCACCTTGCCGTCCTCGAAGGCGACTCCCGGCAGCGGGGTCGGCTCGGAACCGGTGGCGATCAGGATGTTCTTCGCCGACAGGGTCGTGACGGTTCCGTCCGCCGCCGTCACCTCGACCGCCCCCGGGCCGGTGATCCGTCCCCGGCCCCTGATCCACTCGACCTTGTTCTTCTTGAACAGGAATTCGATGCCCTTGGTCAGGGCCGAGACGCTCTCGGCCTTCTGGCCCATCATCTGGTCGAGGTTGAGCTTCGGCGCCCCGACCTCGATGCCCAGTTTCGGGAATTCCTTCGTCGCCGCCTCGAACAGCTCCGAGGCGTGCAGCAGGGCCTTGGAGGGCATGCAGCCCACGTTCAGGCAGGTGCCGCCGAGCGTGTCGCGCATCTCGACGCAGGCGACCTTCAGGCCCAGCTGGCCCGCGCGGATGGCGGCGTTGTAGCCGCCCGGTCCGCCCCCGATGATGACGACGTCGTAGTTTGCGGCTTCGGCCATGGGGGTCTCTGGGCTGCTGGGGCGGGGAGGCGGCCGGAACCTAGCGACCCCGCCGCGCCGGTCAACCGCCCGCGCGCAGACGTCTCAGTAGGCGAACTGCCCTGGCAGGCGCTTGCGGCGGATGCGGCGGCCGGCGACGACCACCAGAACGCCGAGCAGCAGCAGCGCGCCCAGCGCCAGCCACAGCGGATCGACCGGCAGACCCGCCGGCGGGCCGCGGAGGGCCGCGCCCGAGGCCTCCGCAGCGGGCGCCCCCGCGCCCGGCAGCCGTCCGTCCATGGCCAGGCGAAGGATCGCGTCGGCGATGAAACCGAGGAAATAGGCCACCGCCGCCCGCGAATTGCCGGAGCCCAGCATCAGCGCCGCCACCACATAGAGGAGGATGGCGGCGGCCAGGACCGCCCAGGCCGGCACGAGGCCGAACAGCGGCGCCCCCGCCTCGGCGGCGCTCCGCATGGCCATCGGCGCCTCCGGGGCCGCGGACCCCAGCAGCGGGGCCAGCCAGGGCCACGCCAGCCAGGCCGCATAGCCCAGCACCGCCGCCGCCACGATGAGTCTCAGCACTTTCATGACCCGCACTCCCTCTCCGTTAACCAGCCTACACCGGCCGACGGCGAACGGCGATAGGCAGGATCAGGCGGCGTCCGGAAGGGTGATCGACACCTCGGCGCCGGAACCCGGCTGGCTCTCGATCGACAGCACGCCGCCCGACTGGCGGGCGAAGGCGTAGGCCTGGGACAGGCCCAGCCCCGCCGCGCCCTCGCGGGTCGTGAAGAAGGGCTCGACGGCGCGGGCGGCCAGCTCCCGGTCCATGCCGGGGCCCGTGTCGCGCACGCTGAGCCGCAGCCCGCCCTCGAGCTGCCGCTCCAGTCGCACCGCGACCGAACCCTGGCCGCCGACGGCCTCGACGGCGTTCCGGGTCAGGGCCTGCACGGCCCCCTCGAAGGCCACCGGGTCGATCCGGGCCATCGCCGGCTGCGCCGGGGCCTCGACCATCAGGTCCACGCCGGGGCCGACCATGGCGCGCAGGCGGGTTTCGAGACCGCGCAGCAGGAGGCCGGCGTCGAGAAGGGGCAGGACCGGCTCGTCGTCGCCCTGGGCGAAGGCGGTCAGGCGGCGGGTGAGCGCCTCGCCGCGGCGGCCGGCGGCCAGCGCCGCCTCCCCGAGGCGACGCACGCGGCCGGGGTCGTCCGCCTGCCGCAGCATCATGTCCAAGGCTCCCGTCATGACGCCGAGCAGGGCGTTGAAATCGTGCGCCAGCCCTCCGGTCAGCCGGCCGACGCTCTCCATCCGGCGTCCGCCCTGCAGCTCCGCCTGTGCGGCCTCCTGCGCCTTTCGGGCCTCGTCGAGCGCGGCTTGAGCCCGGGCGCGGGCCTCAGCGGCCTCGGCGCCGGCCGCTTCCGCAATCCGCCGGGCCTCATCGAGCTCGGCCTGCAGCCGCAGGGCCTCGTCCGTCGCGGGGGCGGGCGGAACCCCGGCCTCATCGCCGGCGGGCGCCGCAGCCGCCGTCTCCTCCGCTCGCTCGCCGGCGAGCAGCAGGGCGTCGACCTGTCCGTCCGCGTCCGGCAGCGGCAGGATCGACCAGCGGACGGCCCCGTCCGCCTGGCGGCGGGACACGATCGGCTCCGCCTCTCCGGGCGGGACGTCGATCGCGCCACGCAGGATGCGCCGGCCCTCGGCGCGTTCGTCCTCGGCGAGGAACAGATCGGCGAAGTCGCCGCCCGCCGGCTCCCGTCCGAGAAGGGCGCGGGCGGTGTTGTTGATCTCGCGCACGGCTCCGTCGGCGGAGACGACCACCAGGGCGCTGGACGCGGCGTCGAAGACCCGCCGGGTGACGTCGTCGGTCGTCTGCGACGGGACGGGCTGCGGCTCGGGGGTGGTCAGGCCCTCGGTCTCGACGATGGCCGCGGTCGAGCCGGTGATCTCGCCCCATTCGTTCTCGATCGGCATCGCCGTGACCGAGACCAGCATCTTGCGGCGGCTGGCCGGGTTGGCGATCAGGTGCTGGAAGCTCTTCACCGTCTGCCCGCGCAGGGCCCGGGCGCTGGGAAGCAGATCCGGCGGCACCGGCCGCCCGTCGGGGAAGGTGATGCCCCAGGTCGCCGAGTGAAAACGCAGCCCGATCAGCTCCGCGTCGCGCCGCCCCAGCAGCTGGTGCGCCGCACGGTTGGCGAAGACGAACTTCCCCTGTTTGTCGGTCTCGACGAGGGCGACGGGGATGGCGTTGAGGGTCTCGAACAGGCGCTTCTGCGATTCCTCGGCGACCCTCTGCACCAGGTCGAGCTGGCCCGAGGCGTCGACGTGACGCGACCGGTTGGTCCAGGCGAACCAGAGCGCGACAAACCCCAGCAGCCAGCCGGCCGCGGCCAGCCCGCCCAGAACCCACACCCAGTTGATCTGGCCCTCGAGAAACATACGCCCTGACTGTCCCGTTCTGGCGCCGCTGCGCCGGTCCGGGAGACACCTTGCAAGGGGCGAACCGGAACAGCCCGCATTCGCCCCCAAGGCGACCTAGCCGCGGTTTCCCGGGCGGTCCAGCCGGAAACCTTCCGGCCGGACCTGTGCGGGATCAGAACGTGGCGCGGACCGTCAGCTGGTACAGCACGCCCGAGCGCTCGCTCTCCAGCTCGAACTCGTCCAGGTCCCCGTTCGCGCGGTTGTCGAGGATCTCCTCGACGGAGTCGCCGTCGTACTTCCAGAACGTCTCCCGCTTTTCCTTGTCGAGCAGGTTGATGGCGGAGAGGCGGACCACGATGCGGTCGCCGAAGCGCTTCTCCACGAACGCCTCGAGGTCCTGGTCGTACTCGACCTCGACCAGCTCATCGAGACCCGACTCATAGCCCTCGTCGCGGCCATAGAGGCTGGCGCCGAAGCTGGCGCCCCACGACGGGAGGTTCTGGATGAAGCCGAGGTTGTAGACGTTCGACGGCTGGTTGCGGAACTGACGCTCGACGCCGGTCCAGGGGTCGACCACCTCGCTCTCCAGCCAGGTGTAGTTGAAGAACACCCCGGTCTCCGGCAGGCCGACGAAGTCCAGCGGGGCCGAGAAGTCGACCTCGACGCCCCAGGTCGTGCCGTCGCCGATGTTGCGCGGCTCGAACAGGTTGTAGACGTCGTCGCCGGCGGCCGGCGGATCCCCGTCCTCGTTGACCTCCCGGCCCGTGTCGACCAGCTCGATCAGGTTCTCGATCTCGCGGTAGAACAGGTTCACGCCGACGACGCCGCGCCGGCCGATCCGGTGCTCGTAGCCGAGGTCGAAGCCGTTGGCGAACTCGCTTTCGAGCAGCGGGTTGCCCTGCAGGGCGTCCTCGTCGCCCGGCTCTTCGTCGGCGAGATAGGGCGCCAGGAAGCTGTAGTCCGGCCGGCGCTGGGTCCGCGCCCAGGAGGCGCGGAACTGGTCGCGGCTGGTGGGCGACCAGGTCAGGTGCGCCGACGGGAAGAGCTCGCTCGCGTCGGACTCGACCGTCCCGAGATCGCTGGTCACCTCCCGGTCCATCGACTCGTAGCGCAGGCCGACGTCGAGGGTGAGGGCGGGGCTCAGCTCGAAGGTCCCGCGCACGAACGGCTCCAGCCGGGTCTCCTCGATGCTGTAGATGGCGCCCGGCTCCGGATCCGGATCGTCGACCATGCCGCCCGAGATGTCGAACTCGACCTCGGCCGCGTCCCGCTCCTTGATCAGGTAGTCGGCGCCGAACTTCAGCCGGAAGGCGCCCTCGCCCAGGGTGTAGGCCGCGCCGAACTCGTATTCATCGTCGGTGATGTCCAGCTCGACGTATTCATCCAGCTCCAGCGGGTCGCCGGGATCGGCCACGTCGGTGCGGCTGCTGCTGTCTTCCCGGAAGCCGGACCAGCCAGCCTTGAAGTCGAGCTCGCCCGGTCCGACGTCGAACTCGCCGTCCATGCCGAGGGCGTAGGTCTGCTGGCTGATCCGCTCGGCCTGCACCTCGGTCTCGTCCAGCTCGTCGAACACGCCGGAGCCGTTATCGACGTAGGTCAGCGAGGTCTCGTCCTCGTCGCGGTCGGTGTCGACCGCGAGGCCGTTGAAGCGCAGCCGGCCGTTGTCGAAGCGAACGGTGAACTCGGCGTTGGCCGACAGGTCCTCGCCGTCGCGCGTGTCGTCCTGCAGCTCGATGTTGTCGAGCGCGCCGCCGTTCGCCGGATCGTCGTCATAGCGCTCGGACCGCTTCTCCTTCGGATTCCGGCGACCCTGGTAGTTGAGCGCCACCCAGAGCGAGGTGTTGTCGGTCCCGCCCGCCCAGGCGACCGAGCCGGCGCCGCGCATCTCGCCGTCCTCGTTGACGAGCACGCCGCCGCGGACCACGCCGCCTTCCAGCTGCGCCCCTTCCTTGAGCACCACGTTGATCGCGCCGGCCACGCCGTCCGACGGCTGGTCGGCGCGCGGGCTGCGGATGATCTCGATGCGCTCGACCAGCTCGGCCGGGATGCGGTCGACGAAGAAGGCGCCGTCGTCCTCGCCGCCCGGCGCGCGACGGCCGTTGATCAGGATGTTGGTGTACCCCGGCGGCAGGCCGCGCATCGACACGCCGTCGAACTCCAGCACGTCCGAGGTGAAGGTCACGCCGGGCACGCGCTTCAGCATTTCGCCCACTGACACCGGCTCGAAGCGCTGGAAGTATTCGAGGTCGTACGAGAGGATCGGGTTCGCTTCGGCGGTGCGATTGCGGAAGACGATGTCCCCGGTGACCACCACGTCCTCGATGCGGACGGGCTCGGCGGAGCGGGCGTCCTGTTCCTGGGCCTGGACCGCGCCGGCGAGGGCGAGGGGCGCCAGGGCGGCCCCGAGGAGAAGAGCGACTTTCATGTGGTGCATCCCGATGGTCCGGCCGGCCCCCCGGCCGCCGGTTCGGAACATCGAGCTAGGCCGTACCGGCGACGCCTCCGCGACGGTTCGGCGAAGCCGGCTTTGCGGTTTCTCGACGACTCTGCGACCGTTGTTCTCTGTCCGGACGGCTTGTCATCGGCATGACGCGCAAGCGTCACCGTTCCGGCATTGACCCGCCATCCGGCCCATGGCCAAGCCGGACCGGCCCACCACGGAAGGAGCCGCCATGACCGTCCGCCATCTGATCGTCGCCGCCGTCGCGGCCGTTCTCGCCGGCTGCGCCGCCCTGGACGGGGAACGTCAGGGCGTCGGCGCGCCGGCCCCGGCTGCGCTCGAGACCCCCTCGGTGGGCACCACCGGCGAGGACGCCGCCGACGATCCGGCGATCTGGGCCTCGGCGACGCCGGTGCGGTTCGGCGATCATGCGATCCGCGGCTTCGTCGCCGGCACCGACAAGAAGGCGGGCCTGTACATCTACGGCCTCGACGGCGCGATCCTGCAGTTCCTGCCGGAGGGGCGGCTGAACAACGTCGATCTGGTGGACGGCCTGGCGATCCAGGGGCGTCCGCAGGTCGTGCTCGGCGCCAGCGACCGCACGGTCGGAAAGGCCGGGATCGCCCTGTACCGCTTCGATCCGGCCGCCGGGGCGGGGGCCCAGGTGCAGGTGTGGGGCCACATCCCGACCGACGTCGTCGAGCCCTACGGCTTCTGCATGACCCGGCGCGGCGCCGAGGTTCACGCCATCCTGCTGGGTCACGAAGGCGAGCTGCGCCAGTTCCTGCTCGGCGCGGGCGCCGGCGGGGAGCCGGTCGCGCGGGAAGTCCGGCGGGCCGAGGTCGGCTCGATCTCGGAAGGCTGCGCCGCCGATCCGCAGTCGGACGCCCTGTACGTCGCCGAGGAGGGGGTGGGCATCTGGCGCTACGGCCTCGATCCGGCGTCGGGCGCCGCCCGGACCCTGCTGCAGGGCGTGGCGCCGGGCGTGCTGGTCGCCGACGTCGAGGGGCTGACGATCCTCGAGGACGGCGCCGCCCGCTACCTGATCGCCTCCAGCCAGGGCGACTCGACCTTCGCCGTGTGGCGGCTGGACGGCGCCGCGCCGGCCTTCGTCGGACGCTTCGTCGTCGCTGACGGCGCCGTCGACGGGGTGACGGGCACCGACGGACTGGACGCGCTCGGCGGGCCGGTGGGCGACGCCTTCCCCGAGGGGCTGGTGGTGGTGCAGGACGACGTCAACGACCGCGGCACCCAGAACTTCAAGTTCGTCGACTGGCGCGAGATCCGCGCCGCCCTCGCTTCGGCCGCGCCGTAGCGCCGGACACCGGGCCACGGGCCTTCCACGCCAGCAGGGCGATGCCGAGGGGGATGAGGTTGTAGGCCACGCCCGGCGCCCAGGGCGCGGCCCGCAACGCCGGCGACAGGGCCAGACCGCAGGAGACCGCGGCCGCGGCCAGGGCCAGGGCCCAGTTCCCCGCCCAGGAGACCGCCTGCCGCCGCACGTCCGACCCGACGGCCAGCGACCGGGCGGCGTGGGCGAACAGCAGCACGTACAGGGCCGCGAGCGCGCCGAAGGCCGCGCCATAGGTGACGTAGGCTCCGCGCAGGTCGGCGAGGGCGCTCATCAGCCCGCCGCCGGGCAGCCGTCCGCCCGAGAGGAAGTGGGTGGCCGACTCGGTGAGCAGCCGCAGCGGGAAGACGAAGACCAGCACGGCGAAGACGATGGCCAGGCTGAGGAAGGTGCTCCAGCCGTCCCGCCGGGCCCCCAGTCGCGACCAGCTCCGGTGCGCGATCCAGAACAGGGCGACGAGGGCGAAGCTGGCGGCGAAGGCCGGGATCCGGGCGAGGGCCGTCTGCAGATCCTGGTAGGAGCGCAGCGGCTCGGCGCCGGCGATGATCAGCAGGGATACGGCGAAGGCGAAGGCGGCGTCGACGAAGGCGTCCTGTCGCTGGACGTCGGCCGGTCCCGAGATCCCGGTGGCGCCCATGTCCCCCTCCCCGCTCCGCCTCAGTGACCGCCGCTGGGATAGGGCGTGGTGGCGATCGAGCTGAACATGCCCGGAATGGCCTCCGCCAGACCGGCGAGGATGAACTGGATGGCGAGGGCGCAGAGGATCAAGCCGAGCACCCGCACCACGATGGCCATGCCGACGTCGCCCAGCACCCGGCTGATCGGCCCGGTCAGCGAGAAGCAGACGAAGGACACCAGCCCCGCCGCGGAGATGGCCGCGAGGGAGGCGAGCGTCGCCGCCGGCCCGATCCGCTCCGCCTCCCCGGCCTGGATGATCACCGCCGAAATGGCGCCGGGGCCGATCATCAGGGGGATGGCGAAGGGCACGATGAGGCGCTGGAAGCGGCGCTTGGCGTAGCCCCGCACGTCGCCGGCGTCGGTCACGGCGTCGGCGTCGGCGAACATCTTCAGGAAGTCCTCGCGCGCCATGTCGAGGCCGAGGAACAGCAGCAGGATGCCGCCCGCGATGCGGAAGGCGGCCAGCGAGATGCCGAAGAACTGCAGCAGGCCGAGGCCGGTGAAGAAGAAGAAGCCGAGGAAGACGACGGCGAACAGGCAGATCAGGCCCGACACCGACACGCGCTGGCGCAGGGTCGCGCCGGCCGTGGCGGCGGCGAAGATCGGCAGGTTGCCGATCGGATCCAGCAGGGCGAACAGGGCCACGAACAGGTTGACCCCCAGATCGACCGCGTCCATGTCCTGACCCCGCCCCCAATTCAGCTGCGCCCATAAGGGCCGAGGCGCGCCCGCGCGTCCACCCCCAAGGCGAACGGAGACCGACGATGACGCCCGCGCCCACCGACCCGCGCCTGATCGTCGGCCTCGATCTGTCGTCCTTGGACGCGGCCCGGGCCATGGTCGACCGCCTCGGGGCGACGGTCTCGGCCTACAAGATCGGCCTGACCCTCCTCGCCCGCCCCGGCGGCGTGGCCTTCGCCCACGAACTGCGCGGCCGCGGCAAGAGCGTCTTCCAGGACTGGAAACTGCACGACATCGGCGCCCAGGTGGAAGGCGCCGCGCGCGCCGTCGCCGAAGGCGGCTGCGATCTGCTGACCGTGCACGCGGAGCCGCAGGTGATGCGCGGGGCGGTCCGGGGACGGGACGCGGCGGGTTCCGGTACGAAGCTGCTGGCCGTGACGGTGCTGACCAGCCTGTCCGACGCGGATCTCGCCGAGATCGGCTACGGCGCCGGCGCCGCGGCCCTGGTGGAGCGGCGGGTGCGGCAGGCGCTGGATTGCGGCGTCGACGGCGTCGTCTCCAGCCCGCTGGAGGCCGCCGCGGTGCGGGCGCTGGCGGACGCCGCGGGCCGTCCGGAGTTCCTGGTCGTCACCCCGGGCGTGCGGCCGGCCGGAGCCGAGCGGGGCGACCAGCAGCGGGTCGCCACGCCCGCGGAGGCGCTGCGCGCCGGCGCCAGCCATCTGGTGGTCGCCCGGCCGGTGGTCGCCGCCGACGATCCCCTGCGCGCGGCTTCGGCCATCGTCGGGGAGATCGCCGGAGTCGGACGGCCGCGCTGAGGCCGGGACGGCCGACCGGTCAGCGGTCGTACAGGTAGACGTCGCCGCACCCGCAGTCGTGGCGCGGCGCCGGCCGGCGAACCCGCCAGCCCCGGCGGACGCCGTCGGACCGGTCGTGATTGTAGCCCCACTCGTCCCGGTACCCCTGTCCGCGGCTGCGCCCGGCGGCGTCGCCTCGCGCGCGCCAGGGACCGTCGTGGTCGCGCAGGCGGCGACGCCCCTCTCCGTAGCCCGGCGCGGGGGCGGGCACGTAGACGCGCGGGCGCTCGCGGCGGCCGTCAGCCCACCGGCCGGTCCCTGCGTAGGCGCGGACCTCGACCTCCGACAGCGGGGCGCCGCCGACCGGCTGGCCCCGGGAGTCGAGATACGCTGGCTGGCCCCACGATGGCGCGTAGGCCTGGGCGCGGGCGGCATGCGGCGCGAGGCAGATCGTCGCGCCGGCGATCAGGACGAGGGGACGAAGCATCGGCGATCTCCGGGTGGAGACGGTTAACGCTGTTCGGCCGCCTTCGTTCGCTCAGAAGTCGACGGCGAGGCCCTTCTTCTCCCAGTCGCCGTAGCGGGTGGGCTCGGGTCCCCGCGGACCGCCGTGCTCCACGGCCAGCGGCGTCTGGCGGGCCGCCTCGCGCCGTTCCGCCGCCTCCAGCAGGGCCCGTCGCGCGGCGTCGGAGAGCGGCCGTTCCGGCGTCGCGTGCGGCACGTCGGCGTTGAGGGTCGCGGCCGGCGCGTCGTTCGAGGTGGGATGATGGGTCACAGGGTCCTCGCCTTGAGCCGGAAGGTTCTGATCCACAAAATGGTTCTCCGCCAGCCCGGCGCCAGCCCCGACTCCGCGCGACGATGAATCACCTGAAGACCTTCGCCCTGCTCGCCGTCATGACCGCCCTGTTCATGGGCGTCGGCTACATGATCGGCCGCGTGCCCGGGATGCTGGTCGCCCTGCTGCTCGCCGGCGGCATGAACCTGTTCAGCTACTGGAACGCGGACAAGATCGTGCTGCGCATGTACCGCGCCCAGCTGGTGGACGAGACCCATCCGAACGCGGTGGTGCGCACCTACGTCGCCGACGTCCTGCAGATGGCCCGCGACGCCGGCCTGCCGCGGCCGAAGATCGCCATCATCCCCAACGACCAGCCGAACGCCTTCGCCACCGGCCGCAACCCGGAGAACGCCGCCGTCTGCGCCACCACCGGCCTCCTCGACATGCTGACGCGGGAGGAGATCCGGGGCGTGATGGCGCACGAGCTGGCGCACGTGAAGAACCGCGACACCCTGACCATGACGGTGACGGCGACGATCGCGGGCGCCATCGCCGCCCTCGCCAACTTCGCCCTGTTCTTCGGCGGCGGGGACGACCGCGAGCGGCCGGGGGGCCTGATCGGAACGCTGGCGCTGATGATCCTCGCGCCGATGGCGGCCGGGCTGGTGCAGATGGCCATCAGCCGCGCCCGCGAATACGAGGCCGATCGCGTGGGGGCGGGCATCGCCGGCGACCCACAGGCGCTGGCCGCCGCCCTGCAGAAGATCGAGGCCTATGCGAAGCGGATCCACAATCCGGTGGCCGAGCGCAATCCGGCCTCCGGCCAGCTGTTCATCATCAACCCCCTGTCGGGGCGCGGGGCCGACAACCTGTTCTCGACCCACCCGAACACCGCCAACCGGGTGCGGGCGCTGGCCGAACTGGCGACCGGCGCGGGCCGGCCGGCGTCGCGCCCGGCGGCGCCCCGGTCTGCCGCCGTCGCCGCGAGCACCTCGGTCCCGAACGCCGGCGGCCCGCGCGGCCCCTGGGGCTAGGCGGCCGCGGACAGGGCGGCGAGCACCGCCTTGCCGTAGCGCTCCAGCTTCGTCTGGCCGACGCCGGGGACGTGCCCCAGGGCGTCGAGCGTCGCCGGCTCGGCCACGGCGATCTCCAGCAGGGTGCGATCCTGGAAGATCACATAGGGCGGCACCCGCTGTTCGGCGGCCCGGTCGCGCCGCCACGCGCGGAGCACCTCGAAGCGGGCCCGCACGTCGGCGTCCATGGCCTCCAGCGCCGCGTTGCGCCCCGTCCGCTGCCGCGGCGCCGCCCCCCGCGCCGGGGTCAGCCGGACCTCGACGGCGCGCTCGCCGCGGTACACCGCCCGGACCGCGGCCGGGTCCCCGAGCCTGACCAGCGGCTTGCCCTCGTTCGGATCCTCGACCAGCAGCCCCTCGAACATCAGGTGGTCGAGCACGTCCCGCCAGGTCTGCAGCGGCGTGTCGACGCCGATCCCCCAGGTGGACAGGGCCGTCTCCCACGGCTGGACCTCCCGGGTCCGGCCGAGGAGGTGATCGACCACCCGGCCGCGGCCGAAGCGTTCGCCCAGCCGCTGCACCGCCGCCAGCGCCTTCTGGGCCTGCACGGTGGCGTCGAACATGGCCGGGGGGTCGAGGCAGATGTCGCAGACGCCGCACGGCTGCGCCTCCGCCTCGCCGAAGTAGCGGCGCACCGCCTGCGGCCGGCAGACGGCGCCGTCCAGCATGGCGAACAGCTGGCGCGCCTTGCGCACCTGCACCGCCTTGACCTCCTCGGCCGTGGGGCGGCCGTCGAGCCGCCGCAGGGTCCAGGCGATGTCGGAGGGACCGTAGAGGGTGAGGCCCTCCGCCGGCTCGCCGTCTCGGCCGGCGCGGCCGATCTCCTGCCAGTAGGCCTCGAGCGAGCCGGGCGGGTCGGCGTGGATCACGAAGCGGACGTCGGCCTTGTCCACCCCCATGCCGAAGGCGATGGTCGCCACCATCACCGCGCCGTCCTCGGCCAGGAACCGCTCCAGCCGCCGGTCGCGCTCCCGGGCGTCCATGCCCGCGTGGTAGGCGATGGCGTTGGTCCCCGCCTCCTGCAGCGCCTGCGCCACCCGCTCGCAGCCGTCGCGACTGCCGCAGTAGACCACCCCCGACTTGCCGCGCCGCTCGCGGACCAGGGCGATGACTGCGGCGTCCGTCTTCGCGCGGGAGCCGCTTTCCTTGCGGATAGCCGAAAGCTGGAGATTGGGCCGGGCGAAGCTGTCGACCACGACCCGCGCGCCCTCCAGCCGCAGCGAGCGCAGGATGTCCTCGCGCGTCCGCGCGTCGGCGGTGGCGGTGACGGCGATGCGCGGCACGCCGGGAAAGACCTCGGCGAGGCGGCCGAGGGTGCGATAGTCGGGACGGAAGTCGTGGCCCCACTGGCTGACGCAGTGGGCCTCGTCGATGGCGATCAGGCTGAGCGGCAGCTCCGCCAGCCGCTCCAGCATGGCGCCGCCCGCCAGCCCCTCGGGCGAGACGTAGAGCAGGTCCAGTTCACCGGCCCGCGCCGCCCGCCAGATGGCCGAGCGGTCGTCGAGCGAGACGCCGGAGTCGAGCCGCGCCGCCCGCACGCCCTGCTGCTTCAGCGCCTCCACCTGGTCGGTCATCAGGGCGATCAGCGGCGAGATCACCAGCCCGAGGCCGGGCCGGAGGATCGCCGGCAGCTGGTAGCAGACGGACTTGCCGCCGCCGGTGGGCAGGACCGCCAGCACGTCGCGGCCGGCCAGCACCTCGGCGACCACCTCCGCCTGGCGGCCGCGGAAGTCGGGGTGGCCCCAGATCCGCTCCAGCGTGGCGCGGGCCGCGTCGAGGGCGGAGGACGGCGCAAGCAGGGTCGAGTCGGCGGGCATCCCGGCCTTGTGCCGCATTTGTTCCCGGGTGTCAGCCGCTGGCCGGTTGTCGCCTCTCCCGCCGGGCACTAGGAACGGGACGAACTCCGGAAACGCCCATGCCTGACATCACCGACAAACAGACCTTCTCCGACGAGGACGCGCTCGACTTCCACCGCGCGCCGACGCCCGGGAAGATCTCGATGGCGCCCACCAAGCCGATGGCCACCCAGCGCGACCTGTCGCTGGCCTATTCGCCGGGCGTGGCGGTGCCGGTGCTGGCCATCGCCGGCGACGCCGACAAGGCGTACGACTACACCTCCAAGGGCAATATGGTCGCCGTCATCTCGAACGGCACCGCCATCCTCGGCCTCGGCAATCTCGGCCACATGGCCTCCAAGCCGGTGATGGAAGGCAAGTCGGTGCTGTTCAAGCGCTTCGCCGACGTGGACAGCTTCGATGTCGAGGTGAAGACCACCGATCCCGACGAATTCGTCACCGTGGTCAAGAACATCGGCGACACCTGGGGCGGCATCAACCTGGAGGACATCAAGTCCCCCGAATGCTTCGAGATCGAGAGCCAGCTCCAGGACCTGCTGGACATCCCGGTCTTCCACGACGACCAGCACGGCACGGCGATCATCTCGACCGCGGGCCTGATCAACGCCTGCCATATCGCCGGCAAGCGGCTGGAGGACGTCAAGGTCGTGCTGACCGGCGCCGGCGCCGCGGGCCTGTCGTCGATCGGCCTGATGAAGGCGGCCGGCGTGCGGCACGAGAACACGGTCATCGTCGACCGGGACGGGGTCGTCTACCGCGGCCGTCCGAACATCGACCAGTGGAAGGCCGCCCACGCCACCGACACGCCGCACCGCACCCTGGCCGAGGCCATGGTCGGCGCCGACGTGGTCATCGGCCTGTCGGCCAAGGGCGCGATCACCAAGGAGATGGTCGCCTCCATGGCCCCCCGGCCGATCATCTTCGCCATGGCCAACCCCGATCCGGAGATCACCCCGGAGGACGTGCTGTCGGTGCGCTCGGACGCCATCATCGCCACCGGCCGCTCGGACTACCCGAACCAGGTCAACAACGTGCTGGCCTTCCCCTACCTGTTCCGGGGCGCGCTGGACGTGCGCGCCCGGCAGGTCAACCACGAGATGAAGGTCGCCTGCGCCCAGGCCCTGGCCGCCCTCGCCCGCGAGGACGTGCCGGACGAGGTCGCCGCCGCCTACCGCGGCCGCAAGCTGAAGTTCGGGGCCGACTACATCATCCCCACGCCCTTCGATCCGCGGCTGATCTGGTACATCCCGCCGTTCGTGGCGAAGGCGGCGATGGATTCGGGGGTGGCGCGCCGGCCAATCGAGGACATGGACGCCTACCGCGCCTCGCTGCGCCGCCGGCTCGATCCCTCCGCCGCCCTGATGCAGAACATCTCGGCGGCCGTGCGCGCGGCGCCGAACAAGCGCGTCGTCTTCGCCGAGGGCGAGGAGACCTCGGTGATCCGCGCCGCCTGGGCCTTCAAGCAGGCCGAGCTGGGCACGCCGATCCTCGTCGGCCGCGAGGAGCTGATCCGCCAGAACGCCGCCGAGGCGGGGCTGAACTTCGACGACCTCGGCATCGAGATCGCCAACGCCCGGCTGTCGGAGCGCAACGTCGAATACACGGACTGGCTCTACGAGCGGCTGCAGCGGCGTGGATACCTGCGCCGGGACGTGCAGCGGATGATCAACCAGGACCGCAACTACTTCGCGGCCACCCTGTGCGCCCGCGGCGAGGCCGACTGCATGGTCACCGGCGTGACCCGCAACTTCAACATGGCCCTGCGCGAGGTGCGGCGGGTGCTGGACGTGAAGGAGCGGATGATCGGCCTGTCGGTGCTGCTGGCCAAGGGCCGCACCCTGTTCGTCGCCGACACCTCGATCCACGAGCTGCCGAACGCCGCCGAACTGGCCGAGATCGCCGTGCAGGCGGCCGAGACGGTGCGCAAGCTGGGCAAGACCCCGCGCGTCGCCTTCCTCAGCTACTCGACCTTCGGCAACCCGCCGGGCGACCGGGCCGAGAAGGTGCGCGAGGCGATCCGGCTGCTGGACCAGCGCGGGGTCGACTTCGAGTACGAGGGCGAGATGCCGCCGGAGCTGGCGCTCGATCCCGACGCCCGGACGGCCTATCCGTTCATGCGCCTGACCGGCCACGCCAATGTGCTGGTCATGCCGGCCATCCACTCGGCCGCCATCTCGACGCGTCTGGTCCAGGCCCTGGGCGGGGCCACCGTGATCGGACCGCTGCTGGTCGGGCTGGAGAAGTCGGTGCAGATCGTCTCGCTCGGCGCCTCGGTCAGCGAGATCCTCACCGCCGCGACCTTCGCCGCCTACGAGGAGGGCGCGGCGGCCGGCGAGGAGTGAGTCCGGCTCAGGCGGACGGCGCGCCGCTGGCGGCCGCGTCGCGCGCCTTCTGCGCCGCCATCACCGCCGGCTGCCGCCGCGCCACATAGAAGGCGAGAACGATCGCAAAGACCCCGATCAGCGTCGAGTAGAGGAAGAAGGTGACGTAGCCGGCGCCCAGCCCGGCGACGGACACCCCGCTCTTGGCGGCGCCCTCGACCAGCGACCCTTCCGGAAGGCGGGTGAACAGGCCCTTCAGGACGGCCGGCAGCCCGCCGGCGTCCGCCCATCGCGCCGAGGCCTCGACGATCTTGCCCGACTGACTGGCGATGATCTTGCCGGGCAGGGCGTAGAGCGAACTGAACAGCGCGTACTGGGTCGCGGTGAAGCCGATCGAGGTGAGGCTCGACATGTAGGCGATGAGGGCGGTGCCCGCGTAGCCGGTGGCGACGTTGTCGATGCCGATGGAGATGAAGAGGGCGGTCAGGTCGTGGCCCTGGGTGGCCAGCCAGGCGAAGACGAAGTTGGAGACCGGGCTCATGAAGGCGCCGATCACCATCGTCCGGATCAGCCCCAGCTTCGCCACCGACCAGCCGCCGACGATGACCCCTGCGGAAAGGGCCACGACCCCGAACACCTTCCGCACCTCGGCGATCTCGATCAGGCTGAAGCCGAGGTCGATGTAGAACGGGTTCATGATGTTGAGGACGAAGTCCGCCAGCCGGTAGAGGCAGATCAGGGCGAGGATCGGCCCGGCGAGACGTCCGAAGCGGTTGAAGAAGTCCATCAGCGGCTCGCCGAAGGATCCGGCGAGGTAGGCTCCCGGCCGCGTCGCCAGTCCCGGCAAGGGCCAGCAGGCCGCGGTCAGCAGCGCAAACCCGCCGATCACATAGGCGAACTGGACGAGGACGCCCGCCGCATCGCCCTGCTCGAGCCCCGCGACGAGGGCGGCCTCGGCGCCGCCGCCAAGGAATGGTCCGAGAGCCCAGACAAGCGCATCCGCCTTGTCCGTGAGCCCGGTGCCGATGACGAGCGCGGCGATGAAGATCAGCAGGACCCGGATCACCCACTCGATCTTCTCGGCCATCGGCCGCGACGGGAGGTGTCCGACGGGGATCGCCCGGATGACGTGCGCCTTCTCCCGCGGGGCCAGCAGCACGCCAAGCACGCCGATCCCCATCAGGGCGGCCATCACCGCGTAGGAGAGGTTCCAGTTGAACAGCTGTGCGAGGATGAGCGGGACGGCGCCCGCCACGATGACCGCAACGCGGTAGCCAAGCTGGTAGGCCGCAGCCATCACCCCTTGCCGGCTGTCATCGACGGCCTCGATGCGCCAGGCGTCGATCGCGATGTCCTGCGTCGCCCCGAAGAAGCCGACCAGGACCGCAAAAAGCGCGATCAGGCCGAGGTTCGACTGCGGGTCGGAACCGGAGATCAACCACAGCCCGAGAATGATCACCGCCTGGGTCGCCAGCATCCACGACCGCCGGTGTCCGAGCAGGCGGGTGAGTCCGGGGATGTCGGTGCGGTCGAGCAGCGGCGCCCAGACGAACTTGAGCGCATAGGTCAGCGTCGCCAGGGCGAAGAAGCCGATCAGCTCGAGCGAAACGCCATCGTCCCGCAGCCAGGCCGAAAGGGTGTCGTAGACGAGAAGGTTGGGCAGGCCGGCGGCGAAGCCGAGCAGCAGCATGACCAGGCTGGTGCGCTCGAAGTAGGCGGCCAAGCCCCCGAGGCGGCTCGCGGGCTTCGCGGCGCTGCTGTCAGTCATCTGGCGTTCCCTGGCGGCGACGCCCCCTGCGCCCCGCTATCCGGCGGCGACCTTGGCGCGGACTTCCCGGTTCGTCCAGCGGGTCAGGGCGGCGCGCAGGGCGGCGAGGTCCAGCGGCTTGACGAGGTGGTCGTCCATGCCCGCCTCGAGGCAGGCCTTGCGGTCCTCGGCGAAGGCGTTGGCCGTCAGCGCCACGATGGGCGTGCGGTCGCCGCGGGCGCGCAGCTGGCGGGCGGCGGTCGGACCGTCCATGCCGGGCATGCGCATGTCCATGAACACCAGGTCGTAGCGGGCGCGCTTCATCGCATCGAGGGCCTCGTGGCCGCTGGCCGCGGTCTCGACCGCGCACCCCTCGCGCTTGAGCAGGGTGGAGGCCAGCAGGGCGCCGACCGGATTGTCCTCGACCAGCAGCACCCGGGTGCCGGAGAAGCGGCCGGAGAGCACGCGGTCGTCGTCCGGCGGCGGGGGCGGCGGCGGACCCGGCCGGTGCGACCCGGCCCCGACGGCGGCCAGCACCCGTTCGGCCACGGAGGCCCGGCGCAGCGGCTTGATCAGATAGCCATGGAAGCCCGCCGACCGGTAGCGGGCGATCAGGTCGCGTTCCGAAGGCTTGAGCAGGACGATGGCGCGGCCGGCGGCCGGGCGGCGCGCCAGCCCCTCTCCGGCGGCCCGGGCCGCATGATCGACGAGGACCACCGGCGCGACCTCGGCGACGGCGCCGCCGGACGCCTCGATCTGGGCCGCGGCGGCGGCGCGGACGAAGGGGTCGGGGCTGATGACGGCGACGGTCTGGCCGGTCAGCGGCTGGCCGCGGGACTCCCCCGGCGCGGGCTCGAAGACCGCCTCGAAGCGGAAGCGGGCCCCGCCGCCCCCCGGGCGGTCGGCGACGCGGACCGCCCCGCCCATGGCCTCGGCGAGGCGACGCACCACCGCCAGCCCGAGGCCGGCGCCGCCGAAGCGGCCGGCGTCGGAGGCGTCGACGTGGCCGAACTCCTCGAAGATGCGCTCGCGAGCCTCGGCGGGGACGCCGGGCCCGGTGTCGTCGACGATGAAGGCCAGCTTCGGCGCCTTGCGCGAGCCGCCGCAGCGCTCGACCGAGATGCGGACACCGCCGGACTCCGTGAACTTCACCGCATTGCCGGCGAGGTTGAACAGCACCTGGCGCAGGCGGCCCTCGTCGGCCAGCACGTCGGGCGCGTCGGCGGCGACGGACCAGGCGATCTCCAGACCCTTGTCGTCGGCGCGCGGGCTGAGCAGCTCGGCCACGCCGCGGACCAGCTCCTCCAGATCGACCGGCGCCGCGTCGAACTCCAGCTTGCCGGCCTCGAGGCGGGCGTAGTCCAGCAGGTCGTTGACCAGGCCCAGCAGGTGCTCGGCCGAGGTGCGGGCGCTGTCGAGATAGGCCCGCTGGGCCCCGTCGAGGCGGGTTCGCTGCAACAGGCCGAGCATGCCGATCACGCCGTTGAGCGGCGTGCGCATCTCGTGGCTCATCAGGCGCAGGAACTGCTGCTCGGGCGAGGCCGGCTCGCCGCCTTTGATGTCGGGACTTCCGCTTCTGCGTCGCGCCATGTCGCCTCCCGTGGAGAGGGCAGCTTGCGCCGGACGGGTTAAGACCGCTTCAACCCGGCGGGTTAAGCAAAGGTCGATCGCACCGCGCAGTCGCGGTCGCGGTCGCCAGACGGGGGCGGCGGGGGCGGTTCACCAGGCCGGCGCGGGCGTCGTAGCCGCAGCGCGACCCGCCTCCGCCGCGAGCGGCGGGCGGTAGATCAGGGCCTCGGCGACGTGGCGGCGCAGCACCCCGTCGGAACCGTCGAGGTCGGCGATGGTGCGCGCCAGCCGCAGCGTCCGCGTCCAGCCGCGGGCGGTCAGGCCGCCGGCCTCACCCGCCCGCATCAGCAGGGCGCGGCCCGGCTCGTCGGGCGTGGCGAAGCGCTCCAGCGCCTCGCCGGAGACGCGGGCGTTGACGGTCTGGTCCCAGCCCGCCTCGGGGTCCAACCCCGCCGACCGCAGCCGCTCCGCCTGCAGGGCCCGGGCCGTCGCCACCCGGGCCGCCGCCTCGGCCGTGCCCTCCGCCGGCGCCGGCAGGGCCATGTCGGAGGCGGTGACGGGCGGCGTCTCGACCGTCAGGTCGATGCGGTCGAACATCGGACCGGAGATGCGGTTGCGGTAGTCGCGCTGGCAGCGCGGGGCCTTGCCGCAGGCGCCCTTGCCGGGCCCGCCGACGCCGCAGCGGCAGGGGTTCATCGCCGCCACCAGCTGGAAGCGGGCCGGGTAGCGCACATGGGCGTTGGCCCGGGCGACGACGATCTCGCCGGTCTCCAGCGGCTGGCGCAGGGAGTCCAGGGCCTGGGCGCTGTACTCGGGCAGTTCGTCGAGGAACAGCACGCCGTTGTGCGCCAGCGAGGCCTCGCCCGGCCGGGCGCGCAGACCGCCGCCGGTCAGGGCGGCCATGGAGGCGGAGTGATGCGGCGCGCGGAACGGCCGGTCGCGGGTCAGGGCCCCGCGCTCGATCAGCCCCGCCACCGACCAGACCATCGAGGTCTCGAGCAGCTCCTTCGAGGTCAGCGGCGGCAGCAGGCCCGGCAGACGCGCCGCCATCATCGACTTGCCGGAACCGGGCGGGCCGATGAACAACAGGTTGTGGCCCCCGGCGGCGGCGATCTCCAGCGCCCGCTTGGCGCTCTCCTGCCCCTTGACCTCGCGCAGATCGGGGACCCGCTCGCCCGAGCGGAGCGCCCCCGGCTCGGGGCGGCGCAGCACCGTGGTTCCCTTGAAGTGGTTGACCAGGCCGATCAGCGAGCGCGGGGCCAGCACCGGGGCCTCGCCGGCCCAGGCGGCCTCCGGGCCGTTCGCCTCCGGGCAGATCAGGCCCAGCCCCATGGCGTCGGCCGCCACGGCCGCGGGCAGGGTCCCGCCGACGGGGGCGATCTGTCCGTCCAGCCCCAGCTCCCCCACCGCGGCCCAGCCCGCCAGCGCGTCCGGCGGGATCACGCCCATCGACGCCAGCAGGGCGAGGGCGATCGGCAGGTCGAAGTGGCTGCCCTCCTTGGGCAGGTCCGCCGGCGCGAGGTTGGCGATGATCCGCTTCGAGGGGAGCGCCAGCCCGATGCCGGCGAAGGCGCCGCGCACCCGTTCGCGGCTCTCGGCCACCGCCTTGTCGGCGAGGCCGACGATGGTGAAGGACGGCTGGTCTGCCGACAGCTGCTGGACCTGCACGTCCACCCGCCGGGCGTCGACGCCCTCGAACGCGACCGTCACCACGCTGGCGTGCATGGCTCCCTCCCGTCATCCGGAAGGGAACAAAACACGAACCCGAGGCGGTGGCAAGACCGCCGTTACGCGGCGCGCCTGCGCTCGATCACGTCCCACATCAGCGCCGCGGCGTCGACGCCGGTGAAGCGCTTCAGCTGCTGCGCCCCGGTGGGCGAGGTGACGTTGATCTCGGTCAGGAAGTCGCCGATGACGTCGATGCCGACGAAGATCAGGCCGCGGTCCTTCAGCGTCGGCCCGATGGCGGCGCAGATCTCGCGGTCGCGGTCGGTCAGCTCGACCGGGGCGGCCACGCCGCCGACGCGCAGGTTGGAGCGCACCGCCCCCGCGGCCGGGATGCGGTTGATGGCGCCGACCGGCTCCCCGTCGATCAGGATGATGCGCTTGTCGCCCTTGGACACCGCCGGCACGAACTTCTGGATCACCAGCGGATCGCGGCTGGCGGCGGCGTGGATCTCGATCAGGGCGCCGAGGTTGGGGTCCTCCGCCTTCAGCCGCACCACGCCCGAGCCGGCCGCCCCGTGCAGGGGCTTCAGCACCACGTCGCCGTGGCGCACGTGAAAGTCGTCGAGGGCGACGGGGTCGGCGCTGATCAGGGTCGGGGGCTGCAGCCCGGGGAAGCGGGTGGCGAGCAGCTTCTCCGGCGCCGAACGAACCTCGGCCGGATCGTTCACCACCAGGGTGTGCGGGTGCACCGTCTCCAGCAGGTAGGTGGCGGTGACGTAGGCCATGTCGAACGGCGGATCCTGACGCATCAGGATCACGTCGACGTCCGAACCCAGATCCAGCTTCTCCCAGTCGCCGAAGACGACATGATCGCCCCGCTGCTGGCGCAGGGTCACCGGGCGGGCGCGGCAGAACAGCCGGCCGTCCTCCAGCGCCAGGGTGCGGAAGTCGTAGACCCACAACGGATAGCCGCGGTTCTGGGCCTCCATCGCCTGCAGCCAGGTGGTGTCCGACTCGATGTCCACCCCTTCGATCGGGTCCATCTGGATGGCGACTCTGAGCATCGGCGGTCCTGCGCTTGTGGAGCTCTGGCTAATGGGCGCCGCGGCGGGGGCGCGCAAGGTCAGTTCAGCTGCAGCCGGACCCGGTCCATCGACAGCCGGCGCTGGACGTCCGCCGGATCGTCGAGGGTGCGGGCCCGCGACAGGGCCTCCAGCGCGCCGGCGAGCGCCCCCTGCTTCTCGCGCGCCGAGGCGACGTCGAGCCACGGCCGGTGATCCTCCGGATCCAGCAGGGCCCGGCGCAGGGCGGACCGCTCGGCGCCCTCGAAGTCGCCGGCGCGCAGGGCGCGGGTGAACAGGACGTTCTGCAGGCGGATCAGCGCCTGACGGTCGGTGACGGGGGCCATCAGCACGTCGAGCCGGTCGGCGACGTGGGGCGTCAGCCCCGCGCGCAGGGCGCGGCGGGTCAGTTCCGACGGCAGCACCACGCGGCCCTGGCTGAACGGGTCCAGCGCCACCGGCCCTTCCGGCGTCTCGACCCGCAGCAGGAAGTGGCCCGGGAAGTCCACGCCCTGCGCCTTCACCCCCGCCCGCCGGGCGGCGTCGAGGTAGAAGACGGCGAGGGCCGCGGACAGGCCGCGCCGCCGCTCGGCGACGTCGATGACGTCGGTGTTGGCCGGATGGTCGTAGGTGATCAGGTCGCCGTTCAGGCGGAGGTCGGCCGCCATGGTTTCGGCCAGCGCCTCATCCGGGCTTTCGCGGCCGATGCGCTCCGCAAGCCGGTCGCCGCCGGCGCGGGCCAGCACGCGGACCGGGTCGGGGTCGCGGAAAGGGTAGTCGTGAATGGCGCAGGCGATGGCCGCCTCAAGCAGCGGAAAGGCGTCGTTCTGCGCCTGTCCCGCCTCCGTCAGCACGCCCTCGGCCTCATCGCGCGTCATGGCTGGTCCCGCCTGTCACCCCGCGACGATGGCGCGGAAAGCGCCGCGGAGCCAGCGCCACAATATCGATTCTGAGCGTGTGCCCCGCGAGACCGGGTCTTTGGCGCAACATCGCCCGGCCCGCGGCGAGGAGCCGTTCGTACTGGGCCGGCTTCAGCGCGGTCAGGGCCTGCTCCGGCGTGGGCCGGCGCTTGACCTCGACCACCGCCAGCACGCGGCCGCGGCGGGCGAGGATGTCGATCTCGCCGGCGCGTGTCTTCAGGCGGAAGCCGAGGATCTGGTAGCCGCGGAGCATCAGGAAGACGGCCGCCGCCCATTCCGAACGGTGGCCCAGCCGGTGCGACAGGGCCCCCAGGGCCACGCGCCACGGCCGGCGGACGCGGGCGACCGGGGCCGGCCGGAGGCGCGGCGCGGGCCGGGCGGCGCTCACCGGCCCTGCAGCTCCAGCGCGCGCCGGTACAGCGGCTTGCGGGGCAGGTCGAGCGCCTTCGAGACCTCGGCCGCGGCCTCGCCCGGCGGCAGGCGGGTGAGAGCCTCGGCGAGGGCGGCGTCGGCGTCGGCCGCGGAGGCGATCTCCGCCTCGCCCGGGCCGACGACGATCACGATCTCGCCCTTGGGCGACTGGCAGCGCGGGTCGGCGGCGAGCTCCGGCAGGCTGCCCCGCACGCACTCCTCGTAGAGCTTGGTCAGCTCGCGGGCGACGGCGGCCGGGCGCGGGCCCAGCACCGCGGCCATGTCGGCGAGGCTGTCGGCCAGCCGCGGGCCGCTCTCGAAGAAGACCAGCGTCTGGCGGCCGGGCCGGAGCTCTTCCAGAGCCGTGCGCCGGGCGCCGGACTTCGGCGGCAGGAAGCCGGCGAACAGCACCCGGTCGGCCGGCAGGCCGGCGATGCACAGGGCCGCCAGCAGGCTGGAGGGGCCGGGGATCGGGTGGACGGGCAGGCCCCCGGCGATGGCGGCGCGGGCGACCACGAAGCCGGGATCGGAGACCATCGGCGTGCCGGCGTCCGAGACGAGGGCGACCACCGCCCCGTCCTTCAGGCGCTCGACGGCCAGCTCGGCGGCGCGGGCGGCGGCGTGGTCGTCGCAACGCTCCAGCTTCGCCTTCAGTCCGTAGGCGGAGAGCAGCTTCGCCGTGACCCGGGTGTCCTCGGCCAGCACCAGGTCGGCGGCGGTCAGCACGTCGAGGGCGCGCAGGGTGATGTCGCGCAGGTTCCCGATGGGCGTGGCCACCAGGTACAGCCCCGGCTCCACCGGTCGCGGCGGCGGAACGGCGGGCGGGAAG
>NZ_JACESB010000030.1 GCF_013912005.1 Brevundimonas sp.
GGCGCCCACCTCGCCCTGCTGCCGGCGCGGGGGGCGCCGCCTCGTGCGTCGCCGCCACCAGCGCCGGCAGCAGGGCGAGGTGGGCGCCCACGCTCAGCGCCGCCGCCGCCAGGCCGCGCCGGCGGCCCCGCCCGCGGCCGGGGTTTGCCGCCCTGTCCCGGTCGAACTCCATGGCTCCCATGTTGAGCCGCGCCTCGCGTCAGCATCGTGGCGCCCCGGACCGACCCCGCCGCAGATCAGCGTTCCGCCTCTGCTACGGCCAGGCTGACGAATTCCGGATGCAACCGCGTCATGACTTCGCCGTTTCGGCAAAGCTGACTGAGGGCTCGGGGATATCCGGGAGTGGCGTCCCGAAGACGGAGAAGACTTCCTTGACCAGAACCAGACTGTCCACCGCCGCCGCCCTCGGCGCCCTGCTCGCCGTCGGCGTCGTCGCCAGCGGCTGCGCCAGCCACCGCTTCGTGCGCGACCAGGTCGCCGTCGTCGACACCCGCGTCACCGGCGTGGAAGGCCTCGCCGGCCAGGCCCTCGAACGCGCCAACGCCGCCCACAAGCTGGCCGAGGGCAAATTCCTCTACGAGATGGTGCTGTCCGACGACTCGGTGAAATTCCCCACCGACCGCCACGCCCTGTCCCCCGAGGCCGAGCAGCGCCTCGCCGAGCTGGCCCAGCGCCTGCGCGCCGAGAACCGCAACGTCTACCTCGAGATTCAGGGCCACACCGACGCCGCCGGCGACGAGGCCTACAACGAGGAGCTGGGCGAGGCCCGGGCCGAGGCGGTGCGCCGCGCGCTCAGCCGCCAGGGCGTCGCCCTCAACCGCATGGCCACCATCTCCTACGGCGAGACCGCCCCGGTGGCCTCGAACGACACCCCGGAGGGCCGCGCCCAGAACCGGCGCGTGTCGATCATCGTCCTGAGCTGAGCCGACGGGCGCGGGGGCGGCGATCCGCCGCCCCCGACCTCGGCCGCCGCGTCAGGACAGGACGTCCTTCACCTTGCCCATCAGCCCGTGCCCGCCCGGGGCGGGCTCGCGCGGCTTCAGCATGCCGGGCTCGGTCATCCCCTCCGACATCTGCGCCCGCTGCGCCCCGGCGTCCGGCCGCGGCGGGGCCAGCTTCGGCTCCTGGCCCAGCGGCTCCATCGGCCGCGCGCTGAACTCGGCCTTGCCGTCCAGCGACGGCCCCTCGGACCAGCGCCCCTGCGGCGGCGGCGAGCCGTCCCGGTTGAAGCCCAGCTGCACATAGGCGAACTCGCTGTTCTGGTGGTCCTCCGGCGTGCTGTCCGGGATCGGCAGGTTGGCCGCCATCCCGCCCATCTCCTCGATCACCGCCAGGAACTGCTGCTGGTGATAGGTGTCGCGCGCGATCAGGTAGGACAGCATGTCCTTCATGCCCGGGTCGCCGGTCATGTTGTACAGCCGCGCCGCCAGCGCCCGCCCGGTCGCCTCCGCCGTCACATTGGCCATCATGTCCGCCGCCGTATTGCCCGAGGCGTAGACGTGGCTGCAGTCGAACGGCACCCCGTTGGCGTCGCTCGGCAGGGCCGCCAGCCCGGCCGACAGCACATGGCGCATGTCCATGCCGTTCAGCACCGAGCCCCCGGCCGTGTCGTTCGAGATGTCCTCCTGGATCGACAGCGGCGCCCCCTCGAGGTTCAGCGCCACCGCCGTGGCCAGCATCTCGATGTGGGCGATCTCCTCGGTCGCCGTGTTCAGCAGCAGGTCGCGGTACTTGCTCGGCCCGCGATTGCCCCACGCCTGGAAGAAGTACTGCAGGCACACCCGGATCTCCCCCTCGACCCCGCCGATCGCCTGCTGCAGCGCCCGCGCGAACACCGGGTCCGGCCGCTCGACCCGCACCGGGTATTGAAGAAGTTTATCGGTGTAATACATCGTTGTTGTCCTCGGCGGCTGAGTTGAAGATGCGCAAACCGCGCATGCGCCGGGTCAACAGCTCGCCCTCCTCCCTGTTCCGACAGTACCGCTTGCGATTTGCTGTCACGCTTGTCGCGGAAATACTGTAGAGCGCCCGCGCCGTTGACGCCGCGCCCCCGCTCCGCTCCTGTGTCGGACCGTTTTTCGCGAGCCCGCCATGACCGACGCCCCCGCCGCCGCCCCCGAACCGCTGCGCTTCACCGACAATCCGATGAACCCGCTGGAGCTGGCGCTGTACGAGGGGCTGGCCGATCACACGAAGATGGGCGTGTTCGAGCGGCTGATGCTCGAGGCCGACCTCTACGCCGTGCCCGACGGCGGCGGCCCCGGCTCCACGCCGGGCGACGACGGGCCCAAGGTGCTGCGCGCCGGCGAGCAGCTGATCCTGCGCGGCGTCACCCTCAACGACGGCCGCGACACCGTCACCCTGTTCACCGACCCGCGCCGCGCCACCGCCATGTTCGGCCCCGAGGCCCGCATCCTCGCCATGAAGGGCCGCAACCTGCTGCAGGTCCTGCGCAAGGCGGTGATCCTGCTCAACCCGGACGGCGGCAAGGGCCTGCTGCTCAACCCCGACCAGATCGAGGCCCTGCTCGGCCACCTTCCCGCCGACGAGACCTGGTCGCCCGCCCCCGCCGGCCCGGTCGAGCTCTCCGACGTCGCCGAGGCCGAGCGTCCGCACAACCTGATCGGCCGCATCCAGGACGGCCTCGCCGGGGTCGGGGACGCCGTCGCCTGGCTGTCCCGCGCCCGCTGGACCGGAACCCCGCAGACCGGCTGGCGCCTCGACGTCCGCACCGACCGCCCCGCCGACGAGGTCGTCGCCCTCGTCCACCGCGCCATCCGCGGCCTGCAGTTCGCCGGCGAGGCCTTCGAGGTCGCGGTGAGCCCGCCCGGCGGCGACGACGGGGTCGGGGTGAAGGTGAGGTAGGGGCTAGGCGCCTCAGATCGGCCGGGTTGAAGCGGGAGAGGGCGGCCTACTGCCGGTAGGAAGCGCGTTGTTCGCGCCTTGTTCTCCTGGCAGAATCTCCCCAGTCTGCCACGCTCGGAGCCGCGGAATCACCGTGTCGGAGTATGCCCTTATGGTGAAACAGGCCGGCCAGGCCATGGCCGACATGGCGGTGGAGCGCGGCCTGATCCCGGGGCCGGCGCCCGCCGTGCAGCCGGCGCTTACCCTGGTGCGGGGCGGCAAGGATCAGCCGCCCGCTGATTTCACCTTCATCGACCTGTTCGCGGGCATCGGCGGACTGCGCCTGGGCTTCGAGTTCATCGGCGGCCGCTGCGTCTTCACGTCCGAGTGGGACAAGTACAGCCAGAAGACCTACCGGGCGAACTTCCCGGACGATGACCACGAGATCAACGGCGACATCCGCCAGGTCGACGCCGCCGACATCCCGGCGCACGACGTCCTGCTCGCCGGCTTCCCCTGTCAGCCATTCTCCATCGCCGGTGTCTCCAAGAAGAACGCCTTGGGCCGCGCCCACGGTTTCGCCGACGCGACCCAAGGCACCCTGTTCTTCGACGTGGCGCGCATCATCGCCCACCACCGCCCGGCGGCCTTCCTGCTGGAGAATGTCCGCAACCTCGTCGGCCACGACAAGGGCCGGACCTTCCAGACCATCAAGGACGTGCTCACCCGGGAACTGGGCTACACCATCGACTTCCGCATTATCGACGGCCGCCACTGGACGCCCCAGCATCGGGAGCGGATCTTCATCGTCGGCTTCCGCGAGGACCAGGGCTTCCGGTTCTCTGACCTGAAGCTTCCGGACGCCGCGCCCAGGCTCGGCGAAATCCTGCACCGTGAAGGCGACGAGAGCGAAATTCCGGACCAGCGCTTCACCGTCGGCAACTCCGGTCGGGTCGCCGACAAGTACACCCTGACCGACCACCTCTGGGACTATCTCCAGCGGTACAAGGAGAAGCACCAGGCCGCCGGCAACGGCTTCGGCTTCGGTTTGGTCGGTCCTGACGACGTGGCGCGCACCCTGTCCGCCCGCTACTTCAAGGACGGCTCCGAAATCCTCGTGAAGCAGGAGGACGGCAAGAACCCCCGCCGTCTGACGCCTCGGGAATGCGCCCGCCTGATGGGCTTCGATTCTCCGCGCGGAGCCGACTTCATCATCCCGGTGTCCGACACCCAGGCCTATCGCCAGTTCGGAAATTCTGTTGTGGTGCCGGCCGTGAAAGCCGTCGCCGAACACATGAAGCCGCACCTCCTCGCCGCTCTCGGAAAACGGCCGAAGGCGGCGGTTGGCTGACGTCGTCGACCCGGCGACGCGCAGCCGGATGATGTCCGGCATCCGGGGCAAGAACACGAAACCGGAACTGCTGATCCGCAAGGCGCTCCACGCCCGCGGCTTCCGCTATCGCCTGCACTGCGACCTGCCCGGCAAGCCGGACATCTGCCTGCCGAAGCATCGCGCGGTGATCTTCGTCCATGGCTGCTTCTGGCACGGCCACGACTGTCACCTGTTCAAGTGGCCCGGCACCCGCCCGGAATTCTGGCGGGCCAAGATCGAGCGCAACCGCACTGTGGACGCGGCGGCGGAGAGGGCGCTGGCGGAAGCCGGTTGGCGGGTGGCGGTGGTTTGGGAGTGCGCGCTCAAGGGGCGAGAGCGTCGACCGCTTGACGAGGTTTCCGGGGAGCTTGAGCTTTGGATCAGATCTGATCTTCGAACACTCGCGATCGAAAGCTGAATATGCCCGTCACCAGCCTTCCTGACTGGATCGCCGAGTTCGCCCGGCCGGGAAACACTTGGTACCTGAAGAGGCTCTCCGCGAACGACACATTGGCGAACGGTGCTCACCAGGCCGGGCCCTACTTTCCGAAAGAGTTGCTCTTCGACGTCGTGCCGGGGCTGCATGAGCGCGGGGCGCCAAATCCACGTTCAAGGATTCGGGTTTGGGTGGACTCCCATCCAGAAGCTCGGGAAGTCACCGCAATCTGGTACAACAATCGGCTCCGCGGGGGCACGCGAGACGAGACCCGCATTACCGGCTGGGGAGGCGGAGCGTCGGCCCTCCTTGATCCGGACAGCACCGGCGCGCTTGCGGCGTTCGTGTTCGAGGAATGCGGCGCGCGAGACGGGGCCCCCTCCCTGCACGTCTGGGTATGCCAAGGGTACGAGGACGAGGTCTTCGAAGATCTCGTCGGCCCCGTAGATCCGGGGAAGTCAGTGGTCTGGCGTCCGGGGACGGCGTCAGGTCTCTTTTCTCCTGATACGCCGCCATTCAGCTGTGCGCTCTCGCGGGAGGAACTGCCTGCAGCCTGGCTGGCGGATTTCCCGAAGGCCGCGGAGATCGTGCACAAGACGGTCGAACTCAGACCGCTCCGGAGGGAAAGCCCCGATGACCGCCTTCTTCGGCGACGACGTTGCGAGTTCGAGTTGTTCCAGTCGGTGGAGCGAGCGAGGGAAGAGCCCAGAATCGCCGAGGGCTTCAGGTCGATCGACGATTTCCTCACCCTCGCCCAGACTATCCTCCAGAGGCGGAAGTCGAGATCAGGGAGGTCCCTGGAGTTGCACGCCAGGGAGATTCTCCTGGAAGAAGGCCTGGTCGAGGGGCGGGACTTCGATCACGGCGCGCGTTCCGAGGGGGAGAAGAAGCCCGACTTCCTGTTCCCCTCCGCAGCCGCCTATCGTGACCCCGCATGGCCGGTCGCCCGGCTGCGCATGCTGGCCGCCAAGACGACGGCGCGCGACCGCTGGCGGCAGGTCCTGAACGAGGCGGACCGGCTGCCGACCAAACACCTCCTGACCCTGCAGGAAGGCGTGTCTCACAACCAGTTCGCCGAGATGGAGGCGGCGGGTCTCCGGCTGGTCGTTCCGTCGACGCTCATGAGCAAGTATCCGGAGGCCGTCCGGCCCCGCTTGATGAGTTTCGAGCGCTTCATCGCAGAGGTTCGGGGTCTCGCCTGAGCACGGGCCGGTGTTCACCCCCTCCACCATCCTCCGCTGCGCTGCGGATGGTCCCCCTCCCCCTGCGGGGGAGGAACTGCAGTGGCGACTTCCATTCCTCCCCCGCAGGGGGAGGGGGACCATCCGCAGCGCAGCGGAGGATGGTGGAGGGGGCGCGGCCGGCGGCCGGGTCAGTGGACGGTCGGCTGTTCCACGGTCGTGCCGTCGGAGACCGGGGTGATGGGCACGGAGACGGAGGGGCCGGCGTTGGGGAAGTTGTTCTCGTCGCGGTTCGGGGCGACGCCCTTCTCCAGCAGGTCCTTGATCTCCTCGCCCGACAGGGTCTCGTACTCGAGCAGGGCCTGGGACAGCTTCTCGTGGTCCTCGGCCTTTTCGGTGAGGATGCGCCGGGCCTCGTTCCAGCCGGAGGTGACGATGCGCTTGACCTCCTCGTCGATGATCCGGGCGGTCTCCTCGGAGACGTTCTGGCTGCGCGCGACCGAGTGGCCGAGGAAGACCTCTTCCTGGTTCTCGCCATAGGCGACGGTGCCGAGCTTCTCGGAGAAGCCCCAGCGGGTGACCATGGCGCGGGCCAGCTTGGTGGCCTGCTCGATGTCGGAGCTGGCGCCGGAGGTGATGTTCTCCTTGCCGAAGATCAGCTCCTCGGCCACGCGGCCGCCGGCCATGATGGCGATGCGGTCGACCATCTGCTGGTACTTCATCGAGTAGCGGTCGCCTTCCGGCAGCTGCATGACCATGCCCAGCGCCCGGCCGCGCGGGACGATGGTGGCCTTGTGCACCGGGTCGGCCATCTTGACGTTCATGGCGACGATGGCGTGGCCGGCCTCGTGATAGGCGGTGAGGCGCTTCTCCTCCTCGTTCATGGCCATCGACTTGCGCTCGGCGCCCATCATGACCTTGTCCTTGGCGTCCTCGAAGTCGCGGTGGGTGACCATGCGACGGTCCTTGCGGGCCGCCATCAGGGCCGCCTCGTTGACGAGGTTGGCGAGGTCGGCGCCGGAGAAGCCCGGGGTGCCGCGGGCGATGGTCTTGACGTTGACGTCGGCGGCCAGGGGCACGTCCTTCATGTGGACGCGGAGAATCTTCTCGCGGCCCGAGACGTCCGGATTGGGCACCACCACCTGACGGTCGAAGCGGCCCGGACGCAGCAGGGCCGGATCCAGCACGTCGGGCCGGTTGGTGGCGGCGATCAGGATGATGCCCTCGTTGGACTCGAAGCCGTCCATCTCGACCAGCAGCTGGTTGAGGGTCTGCTCGCGCTCGTCATTGCCGCCGCCGAGGCCGGCGCCGCGGTGACGGCCGACGGCGTCGATCTCGTCGATGAAGATGATGCAGGGGGCGTTCTTCTTGGCCTGTTCGAACATGTCGCGGACGCGGCTGGCGCCGACGCCGACGAACATCTCGACGAAGTCCGAGCCGGAGATCGAGAAGAAGGGCACGCCGGCCTCGCCGGCCACGGCGCGGGCCAGCAGGGTCTTGCCGGTGCCGGGAGGGCCGACCAGCAGGGCGCCCTTGGGGATTTTGCCGCCGAGGCGCTGGAACTTGGCCGGATCCTTGAGGAAGTCGACGACCTCCTGCAGCTCCTCCTTGGCCTCGTCGACGCCGGCGACGTCGTCGAAGGTCTTGCGGCCCTTGTGCTCGGTCAGCAGCTTGGCCTTGGACTTGCCGAAGCCCATGGCCCCGCGAGCCCCGCCCTGCATCTGGCGCATGATCAGGATCCACAGGCCGATGATCAGGATGAAGGGCAGCAGGGTGATCAGGGCCCCGACCCACCAGCGCTGGGTGGTGTCGGCGACCTCGACGGTGGCGCCCGAGGCGCGGATCGACTCGATCAGCTCGCTGTTCGGCATCTGGGTGATGGCCGTGAAGCGGGAGCCGTTCTCGAGCTGGCCGGTGATGTTCTGGTTGCGCACCTCGATCGCCTCGATGGTCCCGGCGTCGCGGGCGGCGATGAGTTGGGAGTAGTTCATGCGCTGGGGACGCTCGGCCGCGGCCTTGTCGCCCGGCGCGACCACGGGGCCGCCGCCGCGGGCGACGGCGACGTAGACCGCCATGGCGCCCAGGAGGATGGCGCCGAGGATGGCCATGTTACGCAGGTTCATTCTCGTCTCGGGTCCTCGGGGCGCGGAAACGGCCCCTCGTTCATGATGTCAGCGCCCGAAAATAGGTGCTTCCGGGGCGGCGCGCCATGAAAGACCGCGTCCCGATCGCCTTCGTGCGTCATTCGGTCCAGCGCCCGCGCCAGCCGCTCTGCGACCAGGGCCTGCGCCTTCGCCCCCTCCCCTGCAAGAACCGCCGCAGGCGGATCGTTCCGGATCAGCACAGGGCGGGCCCCGCGGAAGCCGGCGGGGAGCGCCTGCAGGGCGGCGCGGTCGGCGGGCGACAGCCGCGCCCTGAGGCCCGCCGCGGGGACGGCCGACCAGCCGGGCTCCGCCGCGGTGAGCAGCCAGCGGCCGTCCCAGACCGTCGGCCGGCCCGGCGGAAGGGGCGTCGGCGCGGCGGCGCGGCGGCGCAGCTCGCCGGGCTCGCGGCCGACGAGGACGCCGTCGCCCGCCGCCTCCAGCCGGGCGCCGGCGAGGACGGCGGCGAAATCCTCCCCGGCCCGCAGTCGCGCCTGCAGGGCGGCGAGACGGTCGGCGCGGGGCGGACGCTCGCCGCCGCCGGCGCAGACGAGGGCGGCGGCGAGGGCCCGGGCGGAGGCGTCGCGATCCAGCCGGACGAGATCGTCGCCCACCGCCCGGACGCCGTGCGTCGGGCCGGGCGCGGCGGGAGTCGGCGCCCGGTCCGGCGCGACCGAGAGGGCGCGGCGGGCGCGGGCGCGGGCGAAGCGCAGGTCGGCGTTGGCCGGGTCCTCGAGCCAGCCGATCCCCGCCGCCTCCAGCCAGGCGCGCAGCGCCCCGCGGCCGACGGCGAGCAGCGGCCGCAGCAGCATCAGGCCGCGGCCCTCGGGCCAGACCGGCGACGGGGCCCACTCGCGCAGGCGGCCGAGGGTCGAGCCCGCGTCGCGCATGGCCTCGCCCTCGCGAACGTCGTCGGCGGTGTGGGCGAGCAGGATCACCCGGCCCCCGGCGGCCCGGGCGGCGTCGGCGAGCAGACGGTGCCGGGCGGCGCGGGCGGCGGCGGGCAGGCCGGCCGCCGGCCGGGGACCGGTCCAGCGCAGCGGCCGCCAATCGGCCCCGGCGGCGCGCGCGGCCTCGCCCGCGAAGGCGGTCCAGCGCGCGCTGTCGGGGTGCAGGCCATGGTCGACGGTCAGGGCCAGCAGGGGCCGGTCGCGGCGGCGGGCCCAGTCGGCGGCGAGGCGCAGCAGGGCCATGGAATCGCCGCCCCCGGACAGGCCGAGGACGACCGGACGGTCGACCCGGGGCTCCAGCCGGGCGTCGAGGACGGCTCCGGCCGCGGCCCGCCAGTCCGGGGCGGAGTCGGTCAGCCGGCTCTCCGCGGGCGCGCCGCCGGGCACTCGAACCGCGTGCGCAGGCCCTCGGCGCGGGTCCGGAGGGCCGCGCTCGCGCCTTCGGCGTAGCGGTTGGCGAACTCGGTCAGGGCGCCGCAGGCCTGGGTCTTGCGGTCGGTCTCGTGGAGGGCCGCGGCCAGCTCCAGCGTCGTGGCGGCGGCCCAGGGGGTCGTCGGCCAGCCCTGCAGGGCCGAGGCGTAGGCCGAGACGGCGCCGGCGTGGTCGCCGGCCGAGACGCGGAGATCGCCGAGGCGGCTGTGCGCCTCGCGCGCCTGCGGCGTGTCGGGCCAGGCGGCGATGACCGTCTGCAGGGCGCGGTCGCCGCGGGCCGGGTCTGCAGCGGCGAGACGCACGGCGGCGGCGAGGTCGCGGGCCGGGTCGCCGGTGGGCGAGGTGGTGGGGATGGGCGAGTTGAGCTCGGCCTCGCGCTCGGCGGCGGCCTCCAGCGCCCGCACCCGGCCCTCGGCGTCGCGCAGCCGGGTCCCGAGGGCGGCGTTGTCGCGCGTGGCCTCGTCGAGGGCGAAGGTCAGCCGCTCGAGGTCGGCGTTGACCCGGCGGACGGTGTTTTCGAGGTCCTCGAGCCGGCGGTCCATGATCCCGACCCGGCCCTGCAGGGCGACGACCTCGGGATCCGGCTCGACCAGCACCGGCTGGCCGGCGGCGTTGCGCTGGGTCACGGCGCGCTCGAGGCGGCGGACGTTGCGGTCCAGCTGCTCGAGCCGGCGACGGTCCCACTGGATCGGCTCCATCGGGGCGGTCTGGGCGACGACGACCGTGCCCCCGCCGACCAGCAGCACGCCCAGGGCGGCGGCCGTCATCTTGCGCGAGCGGAAGGTGGAAGGGAGCTTCAGCATGGGTGTTGTGGTCCCACCGATTTGCGGCCGTCGCAAGGCGTCAGACGCCCAGGCCGAGCCAGATCACGGCCCACAGGAACAGGCCGAGGACGATGTTGCAGAACAGGACGAGGAAGACGAACCGCCACAGGGCGGAGAACCAGGAGAGCGAATAGGCGCCCTTCAGCTGGGCGAAGATGTGGGCCGGAACGAGGAAGCAGGACGCCATCCAGGCCAGCCCGCCCAGCCAGCCGTTGATCATCAGCAGGCCTGAGACGACCAGGCCCAGCAGGGCCATGAAGGTCAGCGAGTAGAGGACGAAGACGCCGTGGTCGTACAGGCTGACCCGGCGGTGGTGCAGGAACAGGACCGCCATGAAGGGGATCGACAGCGGCACCAGAAGGAAGGCGAATTTGTAGAGCGTCTGCTGCAGCTTGTAGACGGCGAGGTCCGGGTTCTGGAGCTTCCTGGCCATCTTCTTCGCCGTGGGGCCGGCGTTTTCCGACTGGTAGATGCCCGCCGCCCAGTCCTTGAGCCCCGCCTGCCAGCTGCCCGGAGCCAGGCCGTCGCCGCGCTGGTCGGGGCCCGCCGCGGCGGTCAGCCGTTCGAGGTCGGCGACCCGTTCGTCGCGCTCGGCGGCGGCCTCCTGCAGGGCGGCGCGCGCCTCGGCCAGCGCGCCCGGTTCGGGCGTCGCCTCGCTTTCGAGCGCGACCACCCGCTGGCGGGCCTGCTCGGCCTCGGCGGCGGCCTCGTCCAGGGCGACCTCGGCGGCGGCCTGCCGGCCGGCGAGGCTCATCACCGGTTCGGGCATGCGCACGAAGCTGAGGATGAAGAAGGTGACGAAGATCGTGAACAGGAACAGCGCCAGCGGCGAGACGTAGCGGGTGCGGGCCCCCTGCACCCATTCGCGGGTCAGGCGGCCGGGGTTGAGCGCCAGCAGCGGCAGGGTGCGCCAGATGCGGGCGTCGAAATGCATGACCCCGTGCAGCAGCTCCTCGCCGAGGTGCAGCAGGGTGCGGTGGACATGGGTCGGCTGGCCGCACTCGGCGCAGAACTTCCCCGGGGCGTGGGCGCCGCAGTCGGAGCAGGTTCCCTGATGCTCGCCGGCGCTTCCCGACGGCCGCTCGAGGGTCGCGGCGACAAGCCCCGCGCTGACCGCGGCGCCGGCGTCCTCCATGCTCATGCGAAAGCCCCCTTTCCCTCGCCCTTCTAGCCAGCGCCGCCCGCGCCGGAAACGAAAAAGGCGTCCGCGCGGGGCGTACGCCTTTCAGGTTCGCCGGGTCGGGCGATCAGCGCACGGCGCCGGAGACGATGGCGGTGTGGGCGTTGCGGTTGCGGGCCCAGGCCTCCTCGTTGGAGCCGGCGGCGATCGGCCGTTCCTTGCCGTAGCTGATGGTGTCGATGCGGGCGGCGTTGACGCCGCGCTCGACGAGGTAGGTGCGGACCGATTCGGCGCGGCGCGCGCCGAGGGCGAGGTTGTACTCGCGGGTGCCGCGTTCGTCGGCGTTGCCCTCGATGCGGACGGTCACGTTCGGATAGCGCTGCAGCCAGGCCACCTGGGCGTCGAGGCGCGGATAGGCCTCCGGGCGGATCTGGTAGCTGTCGAGGTCGAAGTAGACCCGGTCGCCGACGTTGACGACGAAGTCCTGCTCGGAGCCCGGCGCGGCCGCGCCCAGGGCGCCGCCGTCCACATTGCCGGCGCCGGCGCCGGGGTACTGGGGATTGTTGTTCGACGGCGGAAGCTCGCCGCCGGCGGCGGAGTCGGCGGCGGGCCGCGGGGTGCAGGCGGCGAAGGCCGTCGCGGCGGCGCCGACGGCGAGAAGTCGGACGAGGGTCGAGGGCTTCATCATGGGGTCAACTCCTGGGGGCCGGGGCCATTGGCCCCTCAGCCTGGCTGTAAAGGTTCGGTACTGTCACGCCAGCGGGTTCGCCAGTCGCGATAACGCAGGTTTGAGGGCGGAGGCTCCGCCCCCGGGTCAGGCCGGACATGCGTCGGGGCCGGTGGCGGCCATTCGGGCGGGCTGTTCGTCGAGCAGCGGCGACCACGCCGGGTCGGAGCCGCGCCCGGGGTAGCCGGCCTGGCTGACCACCCGGCCGGACAGGTCGACGGTCCACAGACGGGTCTCGCCGCCCGGCGCCTGGCGCGCGAACATGATGTAGCGGCCGTTGGGGGCCCAGGAGGGGCCTTCCTCGAAGTAGCTGGACGACAGGATGCGCTCGCCCGAGCCGTCGGGGCGCATCACGCCGGTCGAGAAGCGGCCGCCGGACTGTTTGGTGAAGGCGATCAGGTCGCCGCGCGGGCTCCAGGCGGGGGCGGTGTAGACGCCGCCGCCGCGGCTGATCGGACGCTGGCCGGAGCCGTCGGCGCGCATGGTGTAGAGGCGCGCCGTGCCCGAACGGTCCGAGGTGAAGACGATCTGCGAGCCGTCGGGGCTGAAGGAGGGCGAGGTGTCGATGCCCGGGTCCGAGGTCAGGCGGCGCAGCTGCCGGCTGGCGAGGTCCATCACGTAGATGTCGGTGTTGCCGCCTCGGATGATCGAGAAGGCGAGCCTGGACCCATCGTTGGAGAAGCGCGGGGCCAGCACCTGGCCGTCGAACTCGCCGAGGCTCTCGCGCCGTCCGGTCGACAGGTTGAACAGGTAGATGCGGCTGTAGTCCCGCCCCAGCGCCACATAGGTGATCTCGTTGGGGTCGCTCATCGAGAAGCGGGGCGACATGATGATCTCGTCGCCCTGGGTGAGATAGACGGGGTTGTAGCCGTCCTGGTCGGAGATCGCGAGGCGCGACAGGCGGTTCAGCTGGGTGCCGCTTTCCGAGACGAAGACGACGCGGCTGTCGAAGAAGCCGGTCTCCCCGGTCATGCGCTGGTAGACGAGGTCGGCGATCTTGTGGCCGATGCGGCGCCACTGCTCGGCGGTGGCGGTGAACTGCCACGAGACCAGCTGGCACTGGCGGTAGGGGTCGTAGAGGCGGAAGCCGTAGTCGTTGCGGTTGTCGGCGCGGGGGGTGACGGCGCCGTAGAGGACCGCCTGGGCGCCGATCGAGGTCCACTGCGGGAAGTTGGGGGCGTTGGCCAGGGTCAGGCCGGTCTCGACGAAGCTGCCCGGGTCCAGCGGCTCGAAGTAGCCGGAGCGGCGCAGGTCGTCACGGATCACGCCCGACAGCTCGGCCCCGTTCTGGCCAGTGAAGTTGACCACGGCGATGGGCAGGGGACGCAGCACGCCCTGGTCGACCACGACCTCTTCCTGCTGCGGCTGCGGCTCCTGGGCGGCGACCGCCGACGGACCGGCGAGCGCGAGCGCGGCGGCCGAGGCCAGAAGAAGGGTCAGACGCATCGAGTACCTCCAGATCGGTGTCAGGCCACTGTGGCCCGCCCCCGTCGCAGACGCCAGCTTGGGCGCGAATGCGGCGACTTTCAGGCTCCGGGCGGGCTCCGTCGGATTTCGTCAGCCGCCGCCGCACATGGTGGCGGTGCGGAAGGAGAACGGGATTTCCTGCTGCTCATATCCCGAGGGCATGTCGAACGGGGCGGCGGCGCGGATGGCGCGCAGGACGCCGTCCGAAGCGGCCCGCCAGGCCGGATCGCTGCGGCTCTGGGTCAGCCGGGGCGAGCCGACGATGCGGCCGCTTTCGTCGAGGGTGACCCGGACGCCGATGGTCAGCTGGTCGGCCCCGGGCAGGTCGCAGTTGACGGTCCAGTGCGGCGTCACCTGCGCCGCCAGCGCCTGCAGCGAGGCGCGGCCGACCGCCTGCGGGGCGGAGCCCCGACCCTGCTGGCCGGTGGCGGGCCGCTGGCCGGGTCGGGTCGAGGGCCGCGGCGGACCGGCGAGGGCGTCGAGATCGAGGCCCTGTTCGCGCGGCGGGTTGGGCTGCGGACGCGGCGGCGTGGGACGGGGCTGAGGCGGCGTCGGCCGGGGACGCGCCTTCTCGGGAGTCGGGGCCGGCCGGCGCGGCGGCGTCGGTTCCGGACGCGGCGTGGGCCGCGGGGTCGGGGTCGGCCGCGGGGTCGGCGGCGGCGGCGTGGGCTCGGGCGGCGTCGGCTCCGGCGGCGCCTCGACCGGGGCCGTGGCCGCATCCTCGGTGACCAGCTCCTCGGACGGATTGTCCGCCGCCGCCGCCTCGATGACCATGGTGTCCGAGACGATGGAGACCGGCACGGCCGAGGTCACGTCCAGCGGCTGGCGTTCAGGCCGGAACAGCACGCCGACCGCCAGCGCGCCCACGATCAGGCCGTGGACGAGAAGGGATCCGACAAGGGCGGCGCCGGGGCGGTCCAAGCGATCAGCCCTCCGCCGTCGATCCGGAGGTGTCGGTGATCAGGTTCAGCTTGCTGAAGCCGCCGCCGGACAGGCGCGCCATCACGCGGGCCACGGCCTGGTAGGGGGCGCGACCGTCGGCCCGGATGAAGACCGGCCGCTCGCGGGCGCCCTCGCCGCCTTCCTGGGCGACGCGGATCAGCAGCTGCTCCCACTCGACCTCGCCCTCGCCGACGAAGATGGCCCCGTTGCGGTCGATCGAGACGGTGACCGGCTCGCTGTCGGTGTCCACCGCGCTGGCCTCGGTCTTCGGCAGCTCGACCTCCACCCCGGTGGTCAGCAGGGGGGCCGAGATCATGAAGATGATCAGCAGCACCAGCATGACGTCGACCAGCGGGGTGACGTTGATCTCGCTGAGCGGACGCCGCCGGGCCCGGCGTCGGCCGCGCACATGTCCGCCGCCGCCGGCGGCGCCTCCGAGGGCCATGGCTCAGACCTCCCGACGGGCGTCGGCCGGGGCGGAGCCCAGGCGACGGGCGACGGCGGCCTGCAGGTCGTCGGCGAAGCTCTCCAGCCGGCCGGTGAACTTGCCCGCGTCGATCGAGAACTTGTTGTAGGCGATGTAGGCCGGAATGGCGGCGGCGAGGCCGATGGCGGTGGCGAACAGGGCCTCGGCGATGGCCGGGGCCACGGTGGTCAGGTTGGTGTTCCCCGCCTCGGCGATGCGGCCGAAGGCGTTCATGATCCCCCAGACGGTCCCGAACAGGCCGATGAAGGGCGAGGAGGTGGCGACCACCGACAGCACGCCCAGGCCGTTCTCGATGCGCTGGCCTTCGCGGGCGATCAGGCTGTCCAGCGCCCGGTCGATCCGGGCCATCAGCATGGCGCCCTGCCCTTCCGTCAGCGGGCCGCGGGTGCGCGCCTCGCGCCAGTCCGACAGGGCGATGACCAGCATGCGCGGCAGCGGATGGGGCGGATTCGGTCCGGCGCGCTGGGCGATCTCCTCCAGCGGACGGCCGGAGCCGACCTCGTCCTCGAAGGCGGCGGCGGTGCGGTTGAGGGCGGCGAAGCGCACCGCCTTGTCGATGATCACGGCCCACGACCACAGCGAGGCGACGGCCAGCCCGACCATCACCGCCTTCACGACGATGTCCGCCTCCATGAACAGGGTCACGGGGTTGAGAATCGAGGCTTCGGTCATTCGGCGTCCTTCCGACTTGCCCGCCCTGTGCAGCGGACGGAGGTGGCGGATATGTGGCGGTTCCGGCGTGCTCTAGCGGGCGGCGACGGGGCGGTCGACTGTCTGCACGTGACAGGGTGGGCGAACGGCTCAGTCCTCGCCCGTCAGCCACGGCCGCACGCGCTCCACGAGCAGGGCCGTGGGACGTCGCGGGCGGCCGTCCAGGTGGATGCAGACGGCCTCGACCTCGGCCCGGCACAGCACGTCGTCGCCGCGCACCACCTCCTGGTCGATGAGCAGGCGCGGCCCCTTCACCGCGCGGTAGCGGGTGCGGACCACCAGCTCGTCGTCGATGCGGGCCGGCTTCAGATAGCGCAGCTCCAGCTTCGAGACGACGAAGGCCATGGGCTGGTCGCCGTCCAGCAGCTCGGCGTGCCCGACCCCCATCAGGCGCAGGGCGTCGGAGCGGCCGCGCTCAAGGTAGCGGACGTAATTGGCGTGGTAGACGAGGCCGGTGAAGTCGGTGTCCTCGTAGTAGACGCGGACTGGCAGACGGTGCTCGCGGCCCTCGAAGCGGCCGGCGGTGGGACGGTCGGTCATGGACGGGCGCTCCCCGACGGGCGGGTGAGGAAGCCGGGGCAGAAGTCGGCCTGCATCTGTTCGTATTCGCTGCGCAACGGGTCGGTCGACAGCATCAGCCGGTTCGGCCGGGAGATGAAGGCGACGGTGCGGCCCTCATGCTCGACATAGCCGCAGACGGCCAGGCGGCGGCCAGCCTCGGTGTAGCGCACGCGGGCGTCCGGACCGAGGATGTCGCGCACCTGGGCGGCGGCGCGCTGCTCGGGCGTGGGGTCGGACGGGGCGAAGGCGTTGCGGCTGACCAGCCACAGGATCAGGGCGCCCAGCGCCAGCACGGCGAAGCCGAGGACGAGGATCAGGCGATCGGTGGAGAGGCGGCGGGTCACGGGCCGAACATGCCGGGCTTCGGGACGCGGGTGAAGCCTACTTCCCCGCGAACAGGTCCCCCGCCTGCGGCGCGCGCGGCGGCTCGGTCAGTCCGAGGTGGCTGTACGCCCGGGCGCAGGCCATGCGGCCGCGCGGGGTGCGCTGGATGAAGCCCTGCTGCAGCAGGAAGGGCTCGATGACGTCCTCGACCGCGTCGCGCGCCTCGGCGATGGCGGCGGCGAGGGTGTCCATGCCGACCGGGCCGCCGCCGTAGTTCTCGATCAGGGCGCGCAGGAAGCGGCGGTCGAGGCTGTCCAGCCCGGCCTCGTCCACCTCCAGTCGGCTGAGGGCGCGGGCGGCGGCGAGCCTGTCGATGGAGGCGGCCCCCTCGGCGTCGGCGAAGTCGCGCACCCGGCGCAGCAGGCGGCCGGCCACGCGCGGGGTGCCGCGGGCGCGGGCGGCGATCTCCAGCGCCCCTTCCTCGGTGATCGGCGCGCCCATCTTGCGGGCCGCGCCCATGACCACCCGGGTCAGCTCCTCGGGCGTGTAGAACTCCAGCCGCAGCGGAATGCCGAAACGGTCGCGCAGGGGCGTGGCCAGCAGGCCGGCGCGGGTGGTGGCGCCGACGAGGGTGAAGGGCGCCAGGTCGATTCGCACCGAGCGGGCCGAGGGGCCCTCGCCGATGATCAGGTCGAGGACGTGATCCTCCATGGCCGGATAGAGGATCTCCTCCACCTGCGGGTTCAGCCGGTGGATCTCGTCGATGAACAGGACGTCGCGCGGCTCGAGGTTGGTCAGGATGGCGGCGAGGTCGCCGGCCTTGGCGAGGATCGGGCCGGAGGTGGCGCGGAAGCCGACGCCGAGCTCGCGGGAGACGATCTGGGCCAGGGTGGTCTTGCCGAGGCCCGGCGGGCCGAACAGCAGGACGTGGTCCAGCGCCTCGGACCGGGCGCGGGCGGCGTCGATGAAGACCTTGAGGTTGCCGCGGGCCTGCTCCTGGCCGACGAACTCGGACAGGGTCTGCGGCCGCAGGGCGCGGTCGTAGGCCTCGCCGGGGGCCGGCTCGGCGGAGATGATGCGGTCGTCGGTCATCGGCCGTTCCTGCGTCGGGAGGCCGCCTCAAGGGTGAAAAGTGCTGGTGAGCAAGAGGTGAGCCGGTCAGCGCCCCGCCCCGGGAGGAGCGGCTCACGCCTTTGCTCACCCCGTCGCTCACTCTTCACTCGCCACCCCCTCACCGACCCAGCTCCTGCAGGGCGGCCCGGATCACGGCGGAGAGGTCGGCGTCGTCGCCGAGGCGGATCAGGGCCTGGTCGACGGCGCGGCGGGCGTTGACCTCGGCGACGCCGAGGCCGAGCAGGGCCGAGACCGCCTCGCCGGTGAGGCTGGGGACCGGCGCGGCCGGCTCGACGTGCACGCCGGGGGCCGAGGGCGTGAAGGACGGCTCGCCCAGCGGCTTGCCCTTCAGTTCGGTGACGATGCGCAGGGCCAGCTTGGGGCCGACGCCGTTGGCGCGGGCCACGGCGGCCTTGTCCTCGCGGGCCACGGCGGCGGCCAGCTCGCCCGGCGGCAGCACGTCGAGCACCGACAGCGCCGCCTTGGGGCCGACGCCCTGGATGGTCAGCAGGGTGGTGAAGGCGCGGCGCTCGTCGCGGGACAGGAAGCCGTAGAGGCGCGGTCCGCTCTCGGCGCTCCAGGTGCTCTCGATGAACAGGGTGGCCTCGTCGCCCGGGGCCGGCAGCCGGCCAAGGGTGCGCGCCCCGCAGGCGACGACGTAGCCGACGCCGGCGCAGTCCACCAGGCAGTGGTCCGGCTCGACCTCGGCCAGCAGCCCTCTCAGCCGGCCGATCATGCGGCCCCCGCGAGCAGGGCGCGCCGGCGCAGCTGGGCGTGGGTGATGGCCACGGCCAGGGCGTCGGCGGCGTCAGCCGTGACGTCCCCGGCCGCCGGCAGCAGGCGCTTCACCATGAAGGCGATCTGGGTCTTGTCGGCGTGGCCGCCGCCGACCACCGCCTTCTTGATCAGGTTGGGGGCGTACTCGGCGACCGTCAGGCCGCAGCGGGCCGGGGCCAGCATGACCGCGGCCCGGGCGTGCCCCAGCTTGAGGGTCGAGGCCGGGTTCATGTTGACGAAGACCTCCTCGATCGCCGCCTCGTCGCAGGCGTGGGCGGCGCAGACCTCCGCCACCGCCTCGAGCAGGAACAGCAGCCGCTGGCTGAACGGGGCCTTCTCCGGCGGGGCGACGACGCCGTGGGCGATCCAGCGCAGGCGCGAACCCTCGGCCGCCAGCACGCCCCAGCCGGTGCGCCGCAGGCCGGGGTCGAGACCGAGGATTCGAGTCGTTTCGTTCGCCATCCGTTCCGTTCATGCCCGATAGATGGCTAACGGACAATGACCGGCGCGCCGCGGGCGACCTACTCGGTGGTGGTTCCGTCGAAATGCTCTTCCGAGGCGTCGGCCTCGGCCTTGGTCCGGTGCACCACGCCTTCGCGGTGATCGGGCGGGCCGTACAGGGTGTAGAGCATCAGCGGCTCGTCGCCGGTGTTGATCACATTGTGGCGGGCGCCGGCGGGGACGATGACGGCGTCGTCGTCCTTGACCGGGGTGCGGACGCCGTCGATCTCCACCGCGCCCGAGCCGCTTTCGATGCGGAAGAACTGGTCGTGGTCCTCGTGGACCTCGGAGCCGATCTCCTCGCCCGGCTTGAGGGTCATCAGCACCAGCTGGAGGAATTTGCCGGTGTAGAGCACCCGTCGGAAGTCGGTGTTCTCGACGGTGAGCGTCTCGATGTCGGCGATGAAGCCTTTCATGGCGGCAGTCCCTGTTCTGCTGAAGTCCGGTTGTGAAGATGCGATCGCGCGGGCCGGGATCAAGGCGCCGGCGGCGAGACGGGCGGAGGCGGATGGTCGCGCTCAGTCATCGCGCGGATCCAGGCGGTAGCCGGTGACGCCGTCGATGCTGCGCAGCCGCGCGGCCAGCGCCCGGAGGGCGGGCTCGCTGTCGACCTTCAGGCGAAAGCTGCGGCGCACGGCCTCGCCGCCCTCGACCAGTTCGAAACGGTCGGCGCGGCCGCGGCGGTCGACCCCGGCGAGGGCGGCCTCGACGCGGTCCTCGGCCGCGCTCGCCTCCCGGCGCCAGACCACCTCGGCGTCGACCACCAGGCTCTGCGGCAGGTGGGCGGTGAGCAGGCGGAGGCCGGCGAGGACGGCGAGGGTCAGGGCCGCTCCGACAAGGCCGAGCAGGAACAGGCCGGCGCCGAAGAGGAGGCCGATGGTGGCGGTGATCCACAGCGAGGCCGCTGTGGTCAGCCCGTGGACGGAGAAGCCGGAGCGGAAGATCACGCCCGCGCACAGGAAGCCGATGCCGGTCAGGACCCCGTGGGCCATGCGGGTCGGATCGCTGACGATCTCCGTGCCCGGCAGGACGGCGAAGCGCCAGGCGGCCTGGGACACCGCCGCCTCCATCAGCAGGGCCGAGGCGAGGCAGACGAGGATGTGGGTGCGGAAGCCGGCCGACCGTCCGCGCCACTCGCGTTCGAACCCGATCAGCCCGCCCGCCATGATGGCGGCGACGAGCGGCAGGACGAAGTCAGGCAGGGCGGTCAGGTCCATCGCAGCGGCAACGGTTGCGACGCCGCCCCCGTTCCGCGGCGACGGACGGGATCAGCCGGCGTACTTCGCCGCGTCCTCGTCCGAGATCTCCTCGTTCGAATAGACCTGCTGCACGTCGTCCTCGGCGTCCAGGGCGTCCATCAGCTTCATCAGGGTCGCGACCTGGTCGCCGGTGACCGGAACGGTCGACTGCGGCTTCCAGACGATGGCCGTCGACTTGGGGTCGCCCAGCACCTTCGACATGGCCTCGGCCACCTCGTTCAGGTCCTCGAAGGCGGTCCAGATGACGTGGCCCGGCGCGTCCTCGTAGATGTCGGGCTTGACCAGGTCGCTTTCGACGTCCTGGGCGCCGGCCTCGATCGCCGCCTCCATCACCGCGTCCTCGGAGCCCGCCTCGGCCGGATAGTGGATGCGGCCGACGCGGTCCCACATGAAGGTCACCGAGCCGGTCTCGCCCAGCGCGCCGCCGTACTTGGTGAAGGCCGAGCGCACGCCGGAGGCGGCGCGGTTGCGGTTGTCGGTCAGCACCTCGACCACGAACTGCACCCCGCCGGGGCCGCGGCCCTCGTAGCGGATCTCCTCCATGGCGTCGATTTCGCCGCCCGAGGCCTTCTTGATGGCGCGCTCGATGTTCTCCTTGGGCATCGACTCGGCCTTGGCGTTGTTCACCGCCAGGCGCAGGCGCGGGTTCATCGCCGGATCGGGCAGGCCGGACTTGGCCGCCACGGTGATCTCGCGCGACAGACGGGAGAAGAGCTTGGACCGCACCGCGTCGGCGCGGCCCTTGCGGTGCATGATGTTCTTGAACTTGGAATGGCCGGCCATGAGGGATGTCTGGGTCTGGCGAAAAGGAGAGGCGCGCCGTCTAGCCGATGGGCGGCTTGCTGTCACGGTGCGGGAACGCGGCGCGGGCGTGGGCATTCCGGCAGCGGACCACAGGAGCGCGCCATGACCGTCGACGACGCCATCTACGAGGCCGAGGGCAGCCTCGACGAGGACCTGCACGACGCCGACATCGTCGAGTGGTACGAGGCGCGGCCGATGACGGTCTCGACCTATGTGGCCGCCGGCGCCGTGGTCGGGGCGTTTGCGCTGGGCGTGCTGACCGCGGTCGGCGCCCTGACGTTGATGGGCCGGCTGGACGACTAGGGGCGCATCCCCTCGAGGAAGCTGCGCATCTTTTCGTCGATGGCCGCCGGGCGCTTGGTGTCGCGGTCCACGTAGACGTGGACGAAGTAGCCGACGGCGGCGGCCTCGGGCTCCTTGTTGCGGAACAGGCCGATCTCGTAGCGGACCGAGCTGGTGCCGATGTGCGCCACCCGCACGCCGGCCTCGATCTCGTCGGGGAAGGCGGTGGGGGCGAAGTAGCGGCAGCCGGTCTCGACCACCAGGCCGATGGTCTGGCCGTGGTGGATGTCGAGCAGGCCGTTGACCACCAGCAGCCGGTTCACCGCCGTGTCGAACCACGAGTAGTAGACCACGTTGTTGACGTGGCCGTAGACGTCGTTGTCCATCCAGCGCGTGGAGATGCTCTGGAAGCGGCTGTAGTCGCCGCGCTTCGTCCGCTCGATCGTTCCGGTCACGCGCAACCTCCCCTGTTGTCGTTGCATCGAGCCTTGGGCTTGGCGGACGCGGCGTCAAGCGCCTAGCGTCCGGGCATGATCACGACCCGCGCCGCCGTTCTCCGCGCCATGGGCGCCGCCCGCCCCTACGCCGCCAGCCGGCCGCTGGCGATCGAGACGGTGACGCTGGACCCGCCCGGGCGCGACGAGGTGCTGGTGCGCATCCGCGCCGCCGGCCTGTGCCATTCGGACCTCAGCGTCATCAACGGCGACCGGCCGCGACCGATGCCGATGGCGCTGGGCCACGAGGCGGCGGGCGAGGTGGAGGCGGTCGGCGACGGCGTCGGCGACCTGAAGCCGGGCGACCGGGTGGTGATGGTCTTCATGCCCTCGTGCGGCCATTGCGCCCCCTGCGCCGGCGGGCGGCCGGCCCTGTGCGAGCCGGGGGCGGCGGCCAACGGCAAGGGCGAATTGCTGGGCGGGGGACGGCGGCTGCACCTCGGCGGGGAGACGCTGCACCACCACCTCGGCTGTTCGGCCTTCGCGGAGCGGGCGGTGGTGTCGCGGCGCTCGCTGGTGCGGGTTCCGGACGACCTGCCGTTCGAGCACGCGGCCCTGTTCGGCTGCGCGGTGCTGACCGGGGTAGGGGCGGTGGTCAACACGGCCGGCGTGAAGGCCGGGCAATCGGTGGCGGTGGTCGGCCTCGGCGGGGTCGGCCTGGCCAGCGTGCTGGGGGCGCTGGCGAGCGGGGCGAGCCCGGTGGTCGCCGTCGATCTGTCGGAAGACAAGCTGGCGCTGGCCCGCTCTCTGGGGCCGGTGCGGACGGTGAACGCGGCGGATCCGGACGCGGTGGAGCAGGTGCGGGCGCTGACCGGCGGCGGGGCCGAGGTCGTGCTGGAGATGGCCGGCTCGGCGAAGGCGCTGGAGGCGGCGTGGAAGATGACGCGGCGCGGCGGGACCACGGTCACCGCCGGCCTCCCGCCCCCGGAAGCCGCCCTGGCGGTCAACATCGTCTCGCTGGTGGCCGAGGAGCGGACCCTGAAGGGGTCGTACATCGGGACCTGCGTGCCCTCGCGGGACATCCCGCGCTTCGTCGGCCTGTTCCGCGAGGGCCGGCTGCCGGTGGACCGGCTGCTCAGCGGCACGGCGGCGCTGGAGGAGATCAACGCGGCCTTCGACGATCTGGCCGAGGGGCGGGCGGTGCGGACGGTGATCTCGCTCTGAGCCCCCGCCCCTAGGCCTTGTCGCGCACCCGCATCTGGCCGCCGGGGCCGGTCTCCACGTCGAACCGGCCGGTGGCGCGGATCAGGTCGGACAGCTTGGCGTGGCCGTAGGTGCGCTGGTCGAAGTCGGGATAGGCGTTGCGCAGGCGGTTGGCGAGGCCGCCGGCCTGGACCCAGCCGGCCTCGTCCTCGTCCATGTCGGCCATGACGGCGGCGATCAGCCGGGCCGCCTCGACCGGCTTGCGCACGCCGGCGCTGGCCACGGCCGCCGCCCGGCGCCCGCCGCGGCCCGACGCCGCCTCCCCGGCCTCGCCCTCGCCCTCGTCCGCCGGCGCGGCGGCGCGGCCGGCGAGGTTCTCGGTGTAGATGAAGCGGGTGCAGGCCTGGCGGAAGCTCTCGGGCGTCTTGCGCTCGCCGAAGCCGTAGACGTCGACCCCCTCCTCGCGGATGCGCGACGCCAGCCGGGTGAAGTCGGCGTCGGACGAGACCAGGCAGAAGCCGTCGAAGCGGCCCGAGTGCAGCAGGTCCATGGCGTCGATGACGAGGGCGATGTCGCCCGAGTTCTTGCCCTTGGTGTTGGCGAAATTCTGCTGCGGCTGGATGGCGAAGCGGGCCAGCACCCGGGTCCAGCCCTGGATCTGGGCCGAGGCGAAGTCGCCGTAGATGCGCCGCGCGCTGGCCTCGCCGAGGGTGGCGATCTCGGTGAACAGGGCCTCGGCGATCTTCGGCGAGGCGTTTTCGGCGTCGATCAGGACGGCGAGGCGGGCGGCTTTGGCGGCGTCGGCGGGCATGGCGGGTCTTCCGGTGGCGGAGCGGCGGCCGGCATGATGGCCGGGTTCGGCGGCGGTGTCGCGGCCGTTTGCAGCTCGGCCTCCTTCTGCAGGAACCGCTCGACCTCGCACAGCACGCCGGGGAGGATGAAGTCGGCGGGGTTGGCCCGGCCGAGCCCGCGCAGGGCCCACAGGTAGTAGTGCTCCCGCTCGTGCAGCGGCTCCAATTCGCCGCGGGCGATGAGGGCGAGGCGGGCGCGCTGGGCGCCCCAGAGCTGACGGTCGCGACGGCGCCAATGGGCGGGGCGACGGTTCTTCATCGGCGGGACTCCTTCTTCGGACACGCGACGGCGGCCTCCGGCGGCGATCCGCCGGAGGGTGGGAAGGGTGCGGGGCGCCGGGCCTCGCCCGGTCTGTGAGAGGATTACCGTTTCGACGAGACAGACGCCCCGCGCAGCCGTTGTGCGCGCG
>NZ_JACESB010000031.1 GCF_013912005.1 Brevundimonas sp.
GGCGGGGCGGAGGGGTATGGATGCGCGAGGCGGCGGCGGGCGCCCCGCCCCCGGCTTCCGGAGCGGGCTCCGCCGGCGGCGACGGGGGTTCGGGCGGCGGCGGCCGGAACAGCACCGCCTCGATCACCGGCGGCAGGACGGCGGGCGCGGCGGGCTGGGTGCGGGCGATGACGAGGAAGATCCCCACATGGGCGGCGGCGATGACCGCGGCCACGCCCAGCTTGCGCAGCGGGGGACGCTTCAGGGTCTGCAGGGGCTCGAGCACGCGCGGACTATGCCACATGCGGCATGAACGCGGACGGCCGGCGAAGGCTCAGCCGCCGTTCAGGCGGTCAGGCGAGGGCGGCGTCCAGGGCGGCCGAGACCTCGTCGATCGAGCCCATGCCGTCGATCTCCACCAGCTTCCCCTGTCTCTCGTAGTAGGGCAGCAGCGGCGCGGTGTTGCGGTTGTAGACCGCCAGACGGTCGCGGAAGGTGTCGGGGTTGTCGTCCGGGCGGCCCTGCTGGGCGAAGCGGAGGGTGATCCGCTCGGTCAGGGCGGCGTCGTCGACGCACAGGCGGACGACGCGGTCGATCTGGCTGCCGCGCCGGGCCAGCATGGCGTCGAGCGCCTCGGCCTGGGCCACGGTGCGCGGAAAGCCGTCGAAGATGGCCCCGCCGGCGGCCTCGGCCTCCGGCAGACGGGCCTCGATCAGGGCGATGACGATCTCGTCCGTGACCAGGTCGCCGCGGGCCAGCACATCCTTGACCTTCAGGCCCAGTTCGGAGCCCGAGGCGATGGCGGCGCGCAGCATGTCGCCGGTCGACAGCTGGACCATGCCGCGCGTCTCGACCAGCCGCTTGGCCTGGGTGCCCTTGCCGGCCGCAGGGGGCCCGAACAGGATCAGGTTCATCGCGCCCTCCCCGGAGCGTAATCGATCAGCGACGCGCCGGCGCCGGGGTCCCGCGGCCGCGGCCGCGCAGCTTGGCCTTCTTGATCAGCCCCTCGTACTGGTGGGCCAGCAGGTGGGACTGAATCTGCGCCACCGTATCCATGGTGACCGAGACCACGATCAGGATCGAGGTGCCGCCGATGACCATGGGCCCCATGCCCGAGTTGGCCATCATCATCTCCGGCAGCAGGCAGACGGCGGTGATGTAGGCGGCGCCGATCACCGTCAGGCGGGTCAGGACGTAGTCGAGATACTCCGCGGTCCGCTTGCCCGGCCGGATGCCCGGCAGGAAGCCGCCGTACTTGCGCAGGTTCTCGGCCGTGTCCTCGGGGTTGAAGGTGATCGAGGTGTAGAAGAAGCAGAAGAAGACGATCAGCACGCCGTACAGCAGCATGAACAGCGGCCGTCCGTGCTGCATCTCGGCGGTGACCAGCGGCAGCCAGCTCATCCAGTCAGGAAGGTTCGCGTTGGCGGTCATCTGCGCCACCGTGGTCGGCAGCATCAGCAGCGACGAGGCGAAGATCGGTGGGATAACGCCGGCGGTGTTGACCTTCAGCGGCAGGAAGGAGCGCTCGCCCCCGGCCATGCGGTTGCCTTCCTGGCGCTTCGGATACTGGATCAGCAGCCGGCGCTGGGCGCGCTCCATGAAGACAATGAAGACGACCACGGCGATGGCCATGGCGACGAAGAACAGCAGGGTGAAGGCCGAGATCTGGCCTTCCTGGGCGAGGCCGAACATGCGGGCGATGGCGCCCGGGAGCACGGCCACGATGCCGGCGAAGATGATCAGCGAGATGCCGTTGCCGACGCCGCGGGCCGTCACCTGCTCGCCGAGCCACATCAGGAACATGGTGCCGCCGGTCAGGACGGTGATGGTCGAGACGATGAAGAACAGGCCCGGCTGGTCGATCAGCCCCGGCTGGGCGTTCAGGCCGATGGCGATGCCGCCCGACTGGAACAGGGCCAGCACCACGGTCAGGTAGCGGGTGTACTGGTTCAGCTGCTTGCGGCCGCTCTCGCCGCCTTCCTTCTTCAGCTTCTCCCACGGCGGATACACCGCGCCCAGCAGCTGCACGATGATCGAGGCCGAGATGTAGGGCATCACGTTCAGCGCGAACACGGCCATCCGCTCGACGGCGCCGCCCGAGAACATGTTGAACATGTCGAGGATGCCGCGCTGGCCGTCCGGGTTCTGGAAGAACTGCAGGAAGGCCTCGGCGTTGATGCCGGGGATCGGCACATAGGTGCCGATCCGGTAGACCAGCAGCGCCAGGATCGTGAACAGCAGACGCTTGTGCAGCTCGGTCGCACGGGCGAACGAGCCCATGTTCATGTTCGCTGCGAGTTGTTCGGCGGCCGAAGCCATGTGTCGTCACCCCGACTGATCAGAACGCGGCGCATCGGACCTGAAGTCGCCGCCTGCGTCCAGATAGGAGAAGGGCGCCCCCGTGGCGAGGGCGCCCGTCAGCTTATTTCGCCGCGGCGGTCCGGCGGGCGCGGGCCGACACCTTGTTGGCGTCGCCCTTGGGAGCCTTGGGGGCCGGAGCCTTGCCTTTGGCGGCGTTGCGCTTCTCGACGCGGGCCGCGGCCTTGGCCTCGGCCTCGATGCGCTGCTGGGTCACCGAGCCGCCGGCGGCCTCGATCGCCTTCACGGCGCCCGAGGAGGCCGACCAGACCACCAGGTTCAGCTTGGCCTTCAGCTCGCCGGTGCCGAGCACCCGCACGCCGTCCTTGACGCGCCGGATCACGCCGGCGGCGACCAGGGCCTCGCCGTTGATCTCCGACTTCGCGTCCAGCTTGCCGGCGTCGACGGCGTCCTGCAGGCGCCACAGGTTCACCTCGGCCAGCTTCAGGGCCGACGGATTGTTGAAGCCGCGCTTCGGCATGCGCATGTACAGCGGCATCTGGCCGCCTTCGAAGCCCAGCAGGCTGACGCCGGTGCGGGACTTCTGGCCCTTGACGCCGCGGCCCGAGGTCTTGCCCTTGCCCGAGCCCGGGCCCCGGCCGACGCGCATGCGCTTCTTGTGGGCGCCTTCGTTGTCGCGGATTTCGTTCAGTTTCATGTGCCTGATCCTTTCGGGTGCTAGCGCCCGGCGGCGGCCGGACTCGGCGTTGAGGACGGGGTGCTAGTGAAAAGTGCTAGTGAGCGCAAGGGAACACGCCCCAAGGCTCACTAGCACTGACACTCTTCACCTGGTGCAGCCGCCGTGGCGGCCGCCGCTTACTTCTCGACCACTTCCACCATGTGGCGGACCTTGGCGATCATGCCGCGGACCGAGGGGGTGTCCTCCAGCGTGGACTCGCGGCCCACGCGGTTGAGGCCGAGACCGGCCAGGGTGGCGCGCTGGTCGGCCTTGCGGCGGATCGGCGAACCCGTCTGGCGGACGGTGACGGTGGCTTGTTCTTTCTTGGCCATGATCAGCTCTCGATGGCTTCGGGCGCCGAGGCGCCGTCGTTGCGGCGACCCATCAGATCCGCGACCTTCTTGCCGCGCTTGGACGCGACCTGGCGGGGCGAGGACTGGACCTTCAGGGCTTCGAAGGTGGCGCGGATCATGTTGTAGGGGTTCGACGAGCCGGTCGACTTGCCCACGACGTCCTGGACGCCGAGGGTTTCGAGGACCGCGCGCATCGGGCCGCCCGCGATGACGCCCGTGCCCGGAGGGGCCGCACGCATCATGATCTTGCCGGCGCCCCAGCGGCCCTGACCGTCGTGGTGCAGGGTGCGGTTCTCGCGCAGCGGCACGCGGATCATCGTCTTCTTGGCTTCCTCGGTCGCCTTGCGGATAGCTTCCGGCACTTCGCGCGCCTTGCCGTGACCGAAGCCGACGCGGCCCTTGCCGTCGCCGACGACCATCAGGGCCGCGAACGAGAACCGGCGGCCGCCCTTCACGGTGGCGGCGACGCGGTTGATGTGCACCAGCTTCTCGACGATGTCCGAGTCCGGACCGTCGGCGGCGGGAGCGTTGCGGTTGTCGCGGCGGTTGCGGTCGCCGCCGCCGCGGTTGGGTTCACGAGCCATGCTTCTCGTCCCTTAGAAGTTCAGGCCGGCTTCGCGCGCGGCCTCCGCCAGGGCCTTGACCCGGCCGTGATAGATGTAGCCGCCACGGTCGAAGACGACGTTCTTGACGCCCTTCTCGATGGCGCGCTCCGCGATCAGCTTGCCGATCTTGGTGGCCGCCGCGACGTCCGAGCCCTTGGCGCCCTTGCCGCCTTCCAGCGACGAGGCCGAGGCGACGGTGACGCCCTTGGCGTCGTCGATGATCTGGGCCGAGATGTTCTTGTCCGACCGGTAGACCGACAGGCGCAGGCGGCCGTTGGCCACGGCCTTCAGGCGGCGGCGGGTGCGCTCGGCGCGACGCTTGGCGTTTTGCTTGAGAGTGGTGGCCATGGCTTACTTCTTCTTGCCTTCCTTGCGGCGCACGGTCTCGCCCGCATAGCGGACGCCCTTGCCCTTGTAGGGCTCCGGCGGACGCAGCTTGCGGATCACGGCGGCGATCTGGCCGACGGCCTGCTTGTCGCTGCCCGAGATCTTGATCTCGGTCTGCTTCGGCACGGCGAAGGTCACGCCGGCCGGCGGTTCGATGTCGACGTCATGCGAGAAGCCGAGCTGCAGCGACAGCTGGTTGCCCTTCATCGCCGCACGATAGCCGACGCCGACCAGTTCCAGCGTCTTGTCGAAGCCGGTGGTGACGCCGACGATCATGTTGTCGACCAGGGTGCGCGACAGGCCCCACATGGCCCGGGCGCGCTGGGTGTCCGAGCGCGGGGTCAGGGTCAGGGCGTCGCCGTCCTGGGCGATCTCGATCTCCTCGGCGACGGTCCAGGTGCGTTCGCCCTTGGGACCCTTCACCGACACGGTCTGGCCGTTGAGCGTGACGGTCACGCCCTTCGGGATCGCGATGGATTTCTTGCCGATACGGGACATCTTAGTAGACCCTGCAGAGGACTTCGCCGCCCACGTTGGCCTCGCGGGCCGCGGCGTCGGACATGACGCCCTTGGACGTCGAAAGGATCGAGATGCCGAGGCCGTTCTTGACCGGCTTCAGGTCGCTGATCGCCGAATAGACGCGGCGGCCCGGCTTGGACACGCGGCTGATCTCGGCGATGACCGGCTGGCCGTCGAAGTACTTCAGCTCGATCTCGAACTGCGGAAACTCGCCCGGGTTCTGCACCAGGTTGTAGCCGCGGATGTAGCCCTCGTCCTGCAGCACGTCGAGGACGCGCTGGCGCAGACGCGAGGCCGGGGTCAGCACCTTCGAACGCTTGCGGGTCGCAGCGTTCTTGATGCGGGCGATCATGTCGCTCAGGGGATCGTTGATCATCATGACTGTCTGTCTCCCCTTACCAGCTCGACTTCGTCAGGCCGGGGATCTGACCCAGGTTGCCCAGCTCACGGAGGGCGATCCGGCTCATCTTCAGCTTGCGATAGTAGGCGCGCGGACGGCCCGTCACCTCGCAGCGGTTGCGGATGCGGTTCGGCGCCGAGTTGCGCGGCAGCTGCGCCAGCTTCAGGCGCGCCTCGAAGCGCTCCTCCAGCGGCAGCGACTCGTCGTTGGCGGTCGCCTTCAGGGCGGCGCGCTTGTCGGCGTATTTCGCGACGAGGGCCTTGACCATCTCGTTGCGGTTCACGGCGGACTTCTTAGCCATTGTTCTCTTCCCTTCCCGCTCAGTTCACGAACGGGAACTTGAACTCGGTGAGAAGGGCCTTGGCCTCCTCATCGGTCTTGGCCGTGGTGCAGACGACGATGTCCATGCCCCACATCTGGTCGATCTGGTCGTAGTTGATTTCCGGGAACACGATGTGCTCCTTCAGACCGGTGGCGTAGTTGCCGCGACCGTCGAACGAGGTGCCCTTCAGGCCCCGGAAGTCCTTCACCCGCGGCAGCGCGATGGTGATGAACCGGTCCAGGAACTCGTACATCTGGTCGCCGCGCAGGGTGACCTTGCCGCCGATGACCATGCCTTCGCGCAGCTTGAAGCCGGCGATGGAGTTACGGGCCTTGGTCGGCACGGCCTTCTGGCCGGCGATCGCGGTCAGATCCCGGAGGGCGGCGGTCGCCTTCTTGGAGTCGGCCACGGCTTCGCCGATGCCCATGTTCAGGACGATCTTGTCCAGCTTGGGCACCTGCATCTCGTTGGTGTAGCCGAACTTGTCCTTCATCGCCTTGCGGATGCGCGAGACGTATTCGGACTTCAGCCGCGGGGTGTACTTCTCGGTAGCCATCAGATGACGTCTCCCGTCGTCTTGGCGAAGCGGACCTTCTTGCCGTCTTCCTCGCGGAAGCCGACGCGGGTCGGCTTGCCGTTGGCGTCGGCGATCGCGACGTTCGACAGGTGAAGCGACGCTTCCTTGTTCTTGATGCCCCCTTGCGGGTCCATCTGGGTCGGGCGGGTGTGGCGCTGGACCATGTTGATCCCCTGCACCACCACGCGGTTCTCGGTCGGAAGGACCTTGAGGACCTGGCCGGTGCGGCCCTTGTCCTTGCCGGTCAGGACGACGACGTTGTCGCCCTTCTTGATCTTGGCGGCCATGGTTACAGGACCTCCGGGGCCAGCGAGATGATCTTCATGTGGTTCTTGGCGCGCAGCTCGCGCGGAACCGGGCCGAAGATGCGGGTGCCGACCGGCTCGTTCTGCTTGTTGACGATGACGGCGGCCGACTTGTCGAAACGGATGACAGAGCCGTCCTTGCGCATGATGTCCTTGGCGGTGCGCACGACGATGGCGCGCACGACGTCGCCCTTCTTCACGCGGCCGCGCGGAATCGCTTCCTTCACCGAAGCGACGATCGTGTCGCCCACCGAGGCGTAGCGGCGCTTGGAGCCGCCCAGCACCTTGATGCACATGACCCGGCGGGCGCCCGAGTTGTCGGCCACCTCCAGGTTAGTTTGCATCTGGATCATGGGATCCGATCCTTCTTCTTACGAAGCCGAGGCGGGCAGGACTTCCCACCGCTTCAGCTTGGACTTCGGGGCGCACTCGACGATGCGGGCCAGGTCGCCGACCTTGAGGGCGTTGGCTTCGTCGTGGGCGTGGTACTTCTTGGACAGACGGACGGTCTTTTTCAGGACCGGGTGCAGCAGGGTGCGCTCGACCTTGACGACAACGGTCTTGTCGCCCTTGTCGGAGACGACCACGCCTTCGAGAATTCGCTTCGGCATCTTCGTTCCCTTAAGCGACGGTCCGCTTCTCACGCAGCAGCGTGGAGATGCGGGCGATGTCCTTGCGCACTTCCGAGACCCGGTGGGTCTTTTCCATCTGGCCGGTGGCGGCCTGGAAGCGCAGGTTGAACTGTTCCTTCTTGAGCTTCAGCAGCTCGTCGGACAGCTGGTCGACGGTTTGCGACCGGAGATCGGCGATCTTGGTCATCAGGCAGCGGCCTCCGTGTGGGCGATGCCGGCGTCGAGGCGGGTGACCACCTTGGTGCGGACCGGCAGCTTGGCGGCGCCGAGGCGCAGCGCCTCGCGGGCGATGTCGTCCGGCACGCCGTCGATTTCGAACAGGATGCGGCCCGGGTGGCAGCGCGCGGCCCAGTGGTCCACGGCGCCCTTACCCTTGCCCATCCGGACTTCCGCCGGCTTGCCGGTGACCGGCAGGTCCGGGAACACCCGGATCCACACCCGGCCCTGACGCTTCATCTGGCGGGTGATCGCGCGGCGGGCCGCCTCGATCTGACGCGCGGTGATGCGCTCCGGCTCGACCGTCTTCAGCCCGTACGAGCCGAAGTTCAGCGAGAAGCCGCCCTTGGCCGAACCGTGGATGCGGCCCTTGAAGGCCTTGCGGTACTTGGTCTTCTTCGGTTGCAGCATGACTTAGCTCTCACGTCCCCGGTCGCGACGCGGTCCGCGGTCGCCGCGGGGACCGCCGCGCTCGCGGCCTTCATTCGACGACGGACCCGAGGCTTCCTGGGCCCAACGCTTGTCCTGGGCCATCGGGTCGTGCTCGAGGACCTCGCCCTTGAACACCCAGACCTTCACGCCGATGATGCCGTACGTCGTCTTGGCTTCGTAGAAGCCGTAGTCGATGTCGGCGCGCAGGGTGTGCAGCGGCACGCGGCCTTCGCGATACCACTCCATCCGCGCGATCTCGGCGCCGCCGAGGCGGCCCGACACGTTGATGCGGACGCCCTTGGCGCCGAGGCGCATGGCCGACTGCATCGCGCGCTTCATGGCGCGACGGAAGGCGATCCGGCGCTCGAGCTGCTGCGCGATGTTCTCGGCGATCAGCTGGGCGTCGGTCTCGGGCTTGCGGACCTCGACGATGTTCAGGTGAACCTCGCCTTCCGTCTGGGCCGCGATGTCCTTGCGCAGCTTCTCGATGTCGGCGCCCTTCTTGCCGATCACCACGCCCGGACGGGCGGCGTAGATCGTCACGCGGCACTTCTTGTGCGGGCGCTCGATGATGATGCGCGACACGCCGGCGGCCGACAGGCGCTCCTTCAGCCACTCGCGCAGCTTCAGGTCCTGGTGCAGCAGCTTGGCGTAGTCGGCGCCGCCGGCGAACCAGCGGCTGTCCCAGGTGCGGTTGACGCCGAGCCGCAGCCCGACCGGATTGACTTTCTGACCCATCAGGCGGCCTCGCCGGCTTCACGGACCACGATGGTGATCTCGCTGAACGGTTTCAGGATGCGCGACGAGCGGCCACGAGCACGGCTCGCGAAACGCTTCATCACCAGGTTCTTGCCCACGAAGGCCTCGGCGACGACCAGGTTGTCGATGTCGAGGTTGTGGTTGTTCTCGGCGTTGGAGATGGCCGAGTACAGGACCTTGCGGACGTCGGTGGCGATGCGCTTGCGGCTGAATTCCAGCTCGTTGAGCGCCTTCTGCACCGGCAGGCCGCGGATCGAGGCGGCGACCAGGTTCAGCTTCTGGGGGCTGATCCGGACGTTCACCAGCTTGGCGCGGGCTTCGGTCTGGCCGACCCGGCGGGGGTTCTTGGTCTGGGCCATCGGTTACTTCCTCTTGGCCTTCTTGTCCGCCGCGTGGCCCGGGAAGTTCCGGGTCGGGGCGAACTCGCCGAGCTTCATGCCGACCATCTCTTCCGAGACCAGCACCGGCACGTGCTTCTGACCGTTGTGGACGCCGAACGTCAGACCGACGAACTGCGGCAGGATGGTGGAGCGGCGCGACCAGGTCTTGATCACGTCCTTGCGGCCCGACGTTTGAACGGCGTCGGCCTTCTTGAGCAGATACCCGTCGACGAACGGGCCTTTCCAGGAGGAGCGGGCCATCGGTTAGCGAGCCTTCTTCACGTGGCGGGTACGGATGATGAACTTGTCCGTAGCCTTGTTCTTGCGGGTGCGGGTGCCCTTGGTGTCCTTGCCCCACGGCGTGACCGGGGTGCGACCGCCAGAGGTCCGGCCTTCACCACCACCGTGCGGGTGGTCGATCGGGTTCATGGCCACGCCGCGGACGTGCGGACGGAAGCCCATGTGACGCTTGCGGCCCGCCTTGCCGAGGTTCTGGTTCATGTGGTCGGGGTTCGAGACCGCGCCCACCGTGGCCATGCAGCCGTCCAGCACCATGCGCAGCTCGCCCGAGCCGAGACGGATCTGGGCGTAGCCCTGGTCGCGACCGACCAGCTGGGCGTAGGCGCCGGCCGAACGGGCCAGCTGGGCGCCCTTGCCCGGCTTCATCTCGATGTTGTGGATGATCGTACCCACGGGCATCGAGCGCAGCGGCATGGCGTTGCCCGGCTTCACGTCGACGCGCTCGCCGGCCACCACCGTGTCGCCCGCCTTCAGGCGCTGCGGCGCGATGATGTAGGCCTTCTCGCCGTCCTCATAGGTGATGAGGGCGATGAAGGCGGTCCGGTTCGGGTCGTACTCCAGACGCTCGACCGTCGCCGAGGCGAACTTGCGGCGCTTGAAGTCGATCTTGCGGTACAGGGTCTTGGCCCCGCCGCCGCGGAAGCGGACGGCCACGCGACCGCCCTGCCCGCGACCGCCCGACTTGGTCAGGCCTTCGACGAGCGACTTCTCCGGACGGCCCTTGTGGAGCTCCGAACGGTCGATCAGCACCAGGGCGCGACGGCCCGGCGAAGTCGGATTGTAGGTCTTCAGAGCCATCGGTTCAGAGCCCCGTCGTGACGTCGATCGACTGGCCTTCGGCCAGCGTCACGATCGCTTTCTTGATGTCGACCCGACGGCCCATGATGCCGCGGAAACGCTTGGTCTTGCCCTTCTGGACGAGGGTGTTGACCTTCAGCACGTTGACCTTGAACAGGGCCTCGACCGCCGCGGCGATCTCGTCCTTGGTGGCGTCGTCCGCCACGCGGAAGACGACCTTGTTCTGTTCCGACAGGATCGTGGCCTTCTCGGTGATCACCGGAGCCAGGATGGTGTCGTAGTGCTTGGCGGTGGGTTGGGCGCCGGCCATTACGCGGCCTCCTTCTCAGAGAAGCGCGCCTCGATCGCCTCGACGGCGGCCTTGGTCAGCACCAGCTTGTCGGCCCGCAGGATGTCATAGACGTTCAGGCCGGCGTTCGGCAGCACGTCGATGTGCGGGATGTTGCGCGCGGCCAGGCCGAAGTTCGCGTCGACTTCCGGACCGGCGATGATCAGGGCCTTGTTCCAGCCGAGCTTGCCGAACTGCTCGCGCAGGGCGGCGGTCTTCGGCTCCTTGACCGAGACGGTGTCGACGACCACCAGGTCGCCGGCCTTCGCCTTGGAGGACAGGGCGTGCTTCAGGGCCAGGGCGCGGACCTTCTTCGGCAGCGAGAAGCCGTGCGAGCGGACGACCGGACCGAAGGCGCGCGAGCCGCCGACGAACTGCGGCGCACGGCGCGAACCGTGACGGGCGCCGCCGGTGCCCTTCTGCTTGTACATCTTCTTGCCGGTGCGAGAGTTCTCGTTCCGGGTCTGGACCTTGTGGGTGCCGGCGCGGCGCTTGGCCAGCTGCCAGTTGACGTAACGGGCCAGCAGGTCGCCGCGGATGTCGGTGATGCCGAAGACGGCGTCCGACAGTTCAACGTCGCCCGAGGCCTTGCCGTCGAGTTTGATGACCGAGAGTTTCATTACGCTTCACCGCCTTCGGTCGCTTCGACGGCCGGCGCTTCTTCAGCCGGGGTCTCCGCGGGTTGAGCAGCGGCCTTGTTCGACTTGACGCCGGCCGGGAACGGGGCGTCGGCCGGGCGGGCCTTCTTGATGGCGTCGCGAACCTTGACGTAGCTGCCGTCGTGGCCCGGGACAGCGCCCTTGACCAGGATCAGGCCGCGCTCGGCGTCCACGCGGACGACGGTCAGGTTCTGCTGGGTGACGGTTTCCTGGCCGAGGTGGCCGGCCATCTTCTTGCCGGGGAAGGTGCGGCCCGGATCCTGGCGGTTGCCGGTCGAACCGTGCGAGCGGTGCGAGACCGACACGCCGTGGGTCGCCCGCAGGCCGCCGAAGTTCCAGCGCTTCATGCCGCCGGCGAAGCCCTTGCCGATGGTCAGCCCCTGGATGTCGACCTTCTGGCCGGCGACGAAGTGGTCGGCCGACAGCTCGGCGCCCACGTCGACGAGACCGTCCGCATCGACGCGGAACTCGGCCACATAGGCCTTCGGCTCGACTTCCGCCTTGGCGAAAGCCTCCCGCTGGGCCTTGTTGGTGTTCTTGGCCTTCTTCATGCCCGCGCCCAGCTGCAGGGCGACGTAGCCGTCCCGCTCCTGGGTTCGCTGGCCGACGACCTGGCAGCCGTCGAGCTGGAGCACGGTGACCGGAACGTGCGCGCCGTCATCGGCGAACACGCGGGTCATGCCCAGCTTCTTGGCGATCACGCCCGTACGCATGTCGGATCCCGCCCTTCTCGATTAAATCTTGATCTCGACGTCCACGCCGGCGGACAGGTCGAGCTTCATGAGCGCGTCCACGGTCTGCGGGGTGGGGTCGACGATGTCGAGCACGCGCTTGTGCGTGCGGATTTCAAACTGCTCACGCGACTTCTTATCGACGTGCGGCGAGCGGTTCACGGTGAACTTTTCGATCAGGGTGGGCAGCGGGATCGGACCGCGAACGGTCGCGCCCGTGCGCTTGGCGGTGTTGACGATCTCGCGCGTCGAAAAGTCGAGGACGCGGTGATCGAAGGCCTTCAGCCTGATGCGGATGCTCTGATCCATATCGGTTGTTATTCCCAAGCGGTCGGAGGACCGCGTCCCTGTGAACCATTTCAAAGACCGGAGGCCTTCGGGTCTGACGACCCTCAGGGTACGCACGTCCGCAAAAACGATCGGCCCACGCGGTAGCCCGCGAAGGCCGCTGGAGTCCTGAAGCGCTGCAAAGAACAGGTACTCAGGTCGTTCCTGCGGACCGCGTCTGCACCCGGAGGTGCACAGCCGGTCCAACAAGAGTGGGGGCTTATGACCGTCGATTCCGCTTCCGTCAAGCGGCGATAGCAGGGCGGCGCGTTTCCGCCGCGGCGGCGCGCTCCGCGCGGCCAGGCGGGGGATTTCTGACAGCCCGGTGAGGCTCCGCCGCAAAGCTTCCGCCCGCCTGCCGCTTCGGCGCCACAATGCGTGGCGCGGCAGCCACATCCGTCGCAAGCCGCTGTTTTGTGACAGCTTTGTAATAGCGACGCTCGGAGGCGGGCTGATAGCTCCGGGGTCCGCAGCGCGACTCCCCGCGGCTGCAGCAACGGAAAAAAACAACATGAAGTCTCTCTTCCTCGCCACCGCGGCCGTCGCCGCCTTCGCCGCCGCTCCCGCCCTCGCCCAGTCGGGCCCGGTCGGCTCGGTCGGCGTCTCCTACGCCAGCAGCGAAGTCGAGCTCGGCGGGCTGGAAGCCGACACCGACAGCTACGGCATCGACGGCGTCGTCGCCGTTGACGCCTTCTCGGGCTGGACCGCCACCTTCGCCGGCTCGATCGACCACAGCGACGACGCCGACGACACCGGCGTGTCGGGCACGGCTCACCTGACCCGCATGGCCGGTTCCGACGTCCGCTTCGGCGGCTTCGTCGGCGCCGCCGACGCCGGCGACGAGACGGCCTGGACCGTGGGCGCCGAGGCGCAGAAGTACCTCGCCGGCGCGACCCTGACCGGCTCGCTGGCCTACGCCACCGTCGACGACCTCGACATCGACGCCTGGACCCTGGGCGCCGACGCGGCCTTCTACCCGATGGCCAACCTGCGCCTGAACGTCGGCGCCAGCTACTCGAGCCTGGACGCCGGCGGCGACGACGCCGACCTGTGGACCTACGGCGCCGGCGCCGAGTACGAGATCGCCAACACCCCGTTCTCGGTGGCGGCGGGCTACACCCGCGGCGACGTCGAGGACGTCACCATCGACACCTGGACCATCGGTCTGCGCTACTCGTTCGGCGGCGGCCTGCAGGCCCGCGACCGCGCCGGCGCCAACCTGACCGGCGCCGGCGTCGCCGGCGTGCTGGGCGCGCTGTAAGCGTCCTCACGGTCTGACGACAGAAGCCCCGGCGGAGCGATCCGCCGGGGCTTTTGCTTGCCCGCCGCGTCGCGCGCACGAAAAAGGCCCGGGGGGTTCCACGCTCCCGGGCCTCCTCCGTCCGCTTCAGCCGAGGGGGATCAGCTGCCGATGCGGACGTCTCCGCCGCCGACGATCGAGCGGCTGACGGAACCGGTGGCGCGGGCGATGTTCACATCGCCGCCGCCCATGATCGAGACGTCGACGTCGCCGGCGACCCCGTTGAAGTCGACATCGCCCGAACCGGCGATCGAGATCTCCACCGTGGGCGAGGTCCCGCCGCGCACCTGCACGTCGCCCGAGCCGCCGATCGACACCTCCAGCGGACCGTCGATGCGGGCGACGGTCACATCCCCGGAGCCGCCGATAGCGACCTCGAGGCTTCCGGTGGCGCCGGCGCTGACCGAGCCGGAGCCCCCGATCGCCACCTCCAGCGACCGCGAGGTTCCCGCGCGCATGTCGCCCGAGCCGCCGATGCTCAGCGACAGCGGCCCGTCGACATTGGCGATGTCCCAGGCGCCGCACCCGCCATTGCCGAGATCGACCGAGGTCGCGCCCCGGCCGACCGAACCGAACACCGCGCCCGAGGCGCTGACGTCCACCGCCCGCGGCGTGCGGATCACGATCAGCGGGGCGTCGGAGAGATTGATGCGGCCGAGGCCGCGCACTTCCGCCGAGGCCCCCTCGCCGGCCCGGGCGTCGCGGGGGCCGTTGCTGCAGTTGCGGATTCCGTTGTTCGAGCCGAACCAGCCGCGGCGACGCAGCCCGCCGTCGATGCGCACCTCGTCGCCGACCCGGCTGACGCGCACGGCGGGCAGCTGGGAGCTCCCCTGCTCGACCTCCACAGTGACGTCGGCGCGATCCTCGACGACGACGGCGACGCGGGCGACGGCGTGACGGATCTCGACGTTCGGCTCCCTGGCGAGAGCCGGGCCGGCCAGCGCCGCGGCGGCGATGGCGGGAAGGATGACGATGGCGGATTTCATGGCGGAGCCTCCCTGTCCTGATGACGGGAAGGTGCGGCCGCGCCCGGGCCAAGTCACTTTAAATCGAGGTCATGACCCCGTTGTAAGAATGCGCCCTAGCGCATCGCCAGCGGCGCGATCAGCCCCTTGTCCGGCGGCGGCGGCGCATCGCCCAGCTCGAAGGCGCGCTCGTAGGACTCCAGCCGGGTCCTGACCACGCCCATGCGGCGCAGCGCCATCGAGGCGCCCCACAGCGCCGTCCGCGCCGCCATCGGCGCCCGGTCCGCCGGCAGCACCGGCGCGCCCCAGCGACGCAGCACCCCGTTGGCATAGTGCGCCCCGTTGGTGATGCGGGAGGTCCAGGTCTGGTAGTCGCAGGACAGGGAGACGTTGAAGCTGCCGAGGTTCTCGATGCGGTGCGGCGCGTGCAGCGGCCAGGCCGCGGCCAGGCCCGGCTTCAGGTCGAACACCTCGGCCGCCGCGTCCATCTCGCGACGGTAGGGCAGGTCCTCGGTCTGCTGCTCCAGCACGATGTTCTCCATCGACCGGGCCGGCATGTGCGCCTCGTCGACGGGATAGATCCAGATGCGCTTCTCGCCGCGCAGGTGGAACAGGGTCACGCCCGGCGGATCGGCGTGGAAGGGCACCTTGGCCTGCGGCGCCGACAGGATCAGCTGGCCGGTGACCTGCACCGGGCGGAAGCCGGGGACCTGGTCCGACAGCTCCGCGAACACCCGGCGCATGGCCGCGCCCAGCTCGGGCCAGTGATCCTGGATGCGGCGCATCTGGATCCACACCCGCCCGGCCTTGACCGCCTCCAGCAGGGCCGCGCCCGGCCGGTCGCCCTTGGTCCCGGTCTGCAGGAGGGCCTGGTCGTCGGCGTCGTAGTGGAAAATGTTGATGTCGAACAGCTCGGCGGGGTGGCGCTCCAGCTGCGCCGCCAGCGCCTCGTCCCCGAACAGGCCCGTGTCCAGCAGCCGGTGGGCGTAGGTCATCGGCGTGCGCCCGAAGGCGGCGCGCTGGCCGGCGTCGAGGTCCGGGATCAGGCGATCGGTCATGCGGCGGCTCCCAGGGTCTTGCGGGCCGCGGCCGCGGCCGCCCCCGCCGCGCCGGCCCACCAGTCGGCGGCGCGGGTCTCGCAGGCGTTGATGATGTCGAAGCGGCGGCCGAGGCTCTGGCCGAAGCGTCGCAGCGGCGCGGGGCCGTGCGCCAGGGCGCGGGCCGCCACCGAGACGGCATGCGGCCGCGGCCCGTCGGCCACGCCCTCGAACACCGTCCCGGCCGGTTCGGCGAGGGCCGACTTGTAGCCCTCCTCCCCCGCCCCGAAGTCGACGAGCCGGTAGCCCTCCGCCGCCGCCTGCTCCAGCTCGCGCCGGGTCAGCAGGGTGCCGGGGCCGTACTGCGAGAAGGCCGGATCATAGGTCGGGAACCACAGGTGCAGGGTGCGGCGGTCGTCCAGCGCCGCCTCGGCCGCGACCAGGGTCCCGTCCGCCTTGCGCAGCGAGGTCACGCGCAGGCCGAATCCCTCCGGATGGGCGGCGTGCAGCCGGCGCAGCAGGTCGACGGTCCAGCCGCAGGCGAAGACGTCATGACGGCGGGTGCGGCGGTACTGGGCCCGCTTGTGGGCGACGATCCAGTCCAGCACCGCCGGATCGCGGTCGTCCCAGGCGAACACCGGGGCCCCGTGGTCGCGCTCGAAGCCGCGGCCCAGCCGGCGCATGTTCTTGAAGAAGCGGTGGCTGCGGGCCTCCAGCCGCGCGGCCAAGGCCTCGCGGCCGCCGGTGACGTCGGTGGCCATGCGGGTGCGCGGGGTGAAGCCGGCGGCGGCGAGGTCCGACACGATCCAGCCCCCGACCCGCAGCGTCCCGCCCAGCCGCGCCGCCACGACCGCCGGGGTCAGTCCCTCGCCCGCGCCGGCGATCACCCCGTGGTAGTCGCTGAGCGGCGCGCCCAGCGGCTGGATCAGCCGCCCGCGGCGCTGGAACGGAAAGAAGCCGACGGCCCGCCCGCCGCGGCGGAACACCGCCAGGCCGGCCCCCGGGACCCCGGCCGCGGCCGCGGCGAAGCGCGGGTCGAGGTAGGGGTGGTCCAGTCGCGGCTCGGCGGCGCGGATCGCCTGCCAGGCGTCGCGGTCCTCCGGACGCAGGGCGTCGGGACGGATGATCTCCAGGTCCGGCGTGTCGGTCATGGGTTCCCGGGGCGAGGTCGTACCGGCGGCATCCTGCGCCGGTCGCCGTTGCAGTACGGTTTAGGGGATTGGTGAATCGGATGCTGCGGAGCCGCGGGACGGCGCAGGCGTTGCTGCCGGACACCCACCCCGACGGAGCCTCCGATGACCGCCAACCGTGACCCCGGCCGCCAGAACGAATATGAGGAGGAGCGCGCTCCGCAACACGACGGCCAGCCGCCCCGCCCCGCCCAGGAGCCCGCCGGCTCCGAAGGCTCGTCCAACTCCGGCGACACCGCCGTCGACCCCGCCACCGGAAAGCCCAACCCTTGAAGATCGCCGCCCTCGCCGCCGCCCTCGCCCTCGCCGCCCTCCCCGCCGCGGCCCGCGCCCAGGCGCCGGCCGCCTGCCCGGTCTCCGCCGACCATGTGGCGGCCAACGACGGCCTGTCGCGCAGTCGCGCCGCCGCGGCCGGCGGGCGGCTGACCATCCTCGCCATGGGCTCCTCCTCGATCGAGGGCGTCGGCGCCAGCCAGCGGGAGCTGTCCTTCGTCCCCCTGCTCGAGGCGGGGCTGGAGCGCCGTCTGCCGGGAGTCGACGTCACGGTCGTCAACCGGGGGATCGGCGGCGAGACGGCGCGGGAGACCGCCGACCGGCTGGCGCGCGAGACGGCGGCGGTGCGGCCGGACCTGGTGATCTGGCAGATCGGCACCAATGACGTGCTGCGCGACCGGCCGATGGACGACGTCTTCGCCGACCTGCGCCGCGGCGAGGCGATCCTCGACGCGGCGGGCGTGGACGTCCTGCTGGTCGATTCCCAGCGCCTGCCGGAGGCGACCGCCAACCCCGCCTTCCGGGGCCGCAATCCGGCGCTGGCGGAGATGAGCCGGCTGCTCACCCTCGAGGCCGGACGCAAGCGCTACGCCATGCACGGGCGCTTCGCCGCCATGGCCGGCTGGGACGGGCTCGAGCGGGGCGGCGTGGGGCCGGACGACCTTCACCTCAACGACGCCGGCTACGCCTGCTGGGCGGAGACCGCCGCCGAGGGCCTGGCCGCGGCGCTGCGCTGACGCCCGCCGGGAACGCGGCGCGGCCCGGGGGATTGGCTTTCAGGACCCCCCGCAACTGTCCGGAAAGCCATGCGCCTGATCCTCGCCTCGACCGCCGTCCTCGCCCTCGCCGCCTGCGGCGCCCCTGACCGCGAACCGTCGGGCGATCCCTCCGGCCGCGCCGCTTCGGCCGCCGCGCCGGTCTTCACCGCCGAACAGATCGACCGGGCCATGCCGGCGCCGGAGACGACGGCCGGCGGGTCCGGGGCGGGCTCCGCGCCGGCCGACGGCGCCGACGCCGCCGCCGCCGCCGCCCGCCCCGATCCCGGCCTCGTGCGCCTGCAGATCCTCCTCGACCGCTCGCGCTTCTCGCCCGGGGTGATCGACGGCCTGCGCGGGGAGAACACCCGCCAGGCGGTGGCCGCCTTCCGCGAGGCCGAGGGGCTGGAGGGCGACGCCATCGACGACGCCCTGATGCAGCGGCTCACCGCCGCCGACTCCCGCGCCGCCATGACCACCTATGTGATCACCGAACAGGATCTCGCCGGGCCGTTCAGCCCGCCGCCGTCCGGCGACCTCGCGCAGCAGGCGCGCCAGGGGGTGCGCTACACCGGCCCGCGCGAGCGCCTCGCCGAGCGCTTCCACATCACCGAGGCGCTGTTGCAGGCGCTGAACCCCGACGTCGACTTCCGCCGCGCCGGCCAGCGGCTGGTGGTTCCGGCCGTGGGCGACCCCGACCTGCCGGAGGTGGCGCGCATCGTGGTCGACAAGGGCGAGCGGTCCCTGCGCGCCTTCGACGCCACGGACCGGCTGATCGCCTTCTATCCCGCCACCATCGGCTCCGAGAGCAATCCCGCCCCGTCCGGGACCCTGCGCGTCAACGGGGTGGCGCCGGAGCCCGACTACACCTTCGACCCCGAGGAGCTGAGCTACGGCTCGGGGACCGAGACGGTGGTGGTGCCGGCCGGGCCGAACAATCCGGTCGGCTCGGTGTGGATCGACCTGTCGCGGGACGGCTACGGCATCCACGGCTCGCCCGACCCGTCGAAGATCGCCAAGACCGCCTCGCACGGCTGCATCCGCCTGACCAACTGGGACGCCGAACAGCTGGCGGCGGCGGTGAAGCCCGGGGTCGAGGTGCGCTTCGTCAGCTAGGCCGGCGGTCGCCGCGGGGGGATTGCCGCCCCCGCCCTCCCTTCGTACCGTCGCGCCCATGAGCAGTCCCGTGCCGCGTCGGGTGGTTCTCGCCGGCCTCGGCTCGGCCTTTGCGACCGGCTGCGCCCCGCGGCCGGAGGAGGCGCGCCGGCGCGACGGACTGGCGGTGTTCGACGCCGTCTGGAACCTCCTGCGGACGCAGCACTTCGACCCGCCGGCGGCCGAGGACTGGCGCCGCGTGCGACGCCGGCGCCGGCCTGCGGCGGCGCAGGCGCGCGACTGGGTCGAGCTCTACTTCGACGTCCTGTTCCCCCTGCTCGAGCCGTTTGACCAGTCTCACGTCATCCTGCGGCCGCCGGCGGCGGCCGTGCTCCCCGCCGGCCGGACGGCGAGGCTGCCGCGACCGCGGCGCGGCGACAGGCTTCTGTTTCTCGACGATGCGGCGGTGGCGGGACTCGGCGCCGACATCCTCTGGGACGGCGAAGGCTGGCAGGGCTTCCCTACCCGATGCGAGGCGACGGGGCCCGGCGCCGCCCTGGTGGGGCGACGTATCCTCGTGCAAGGCCTGCAGGGCCCGCGACAGGGCGACCCTGTGCGGCGTTACCATCTGGAGGCCGTGGTGGCCGGCCGTCCGGCGACCCTCGACTGGGTGGCGCAACCGCCGCCGCCGGCGACCGGCGAACGCCGGACTGACAGCGGCCCCGTTCTGCTCCGCTTCGACGCCTTCGCGCCGCCCCAGATCGACTGGCTGCTCGCGCGACTGACGGCGCTCGACGGCGCGCCGGCGCTCCTCGATCTCCGCGGCAATCGTGGCGGCGACGCCCGCCAGCTCCACCGCCTGGCCAGCCGCCTGCTGCCCCCCGGCGCCCCTGTCGGACAGCTCGTCCGCCGCGGCCGCAGCGAGCTCTGGCGCAGCGACGCCGCTGGAGCGCCCTTGTCGTCGCCGGTGGCGCTGCTGGTCGGCCCGCGCACCGCCAGCAGTGCGGAAGTGCTGACAGTCGCGCTGCGGCATGCCCGGCGGACGCCGGTCGTCGGGCGGCGCACCGCAGGGGCCGTGCTGTTCGCGATGACCTGGGCCCTTCCCGACGGAGGAGCGTTGACCTTGCCGATCCGCGACTTCCGCGATCCGGCCGGCGCGCGCATCGAAGGCGCGGGCGTGATCCCGGACCGGGACATCGCCTCCCCCTGCGCCCAGACCGAGGCCGCCGCCCGCCTTCTCGTCGCCTGACGTCTTCGCCACAGCAAGACGGCCCCGGAGATCGCTCTCCGGGGCCGTCCTGTCTTCGGGTCCGGGCGCGCCTCGCGGCGTCAGGCCCCGGGTCTTCAGCTCATCGCGATCAGGCGATGATCTTCGACACCACGCCGGCGCCGACGGTGCGGCCGCCTTCGCGGATGGCGAAGCGGAGCTTCTCTTCCATCGCG
>NZ_JACESB010000032.1 GCF_013912005.1 Brevundimonas sp.
CGCTTCTCCCAGCGGCGGCGGCTCGCAGCACGGCGGCGGCGGGGGCGGGCAAACCGGACCGCACTGGGCGGCCGCCGAATCGGCGATGGCCGAGACAGCAAGGAAGCCTGCCGCAGCGGGCAGCCAGGTCATGATCCGCACCGCCATGGGCCGATCTCCCGAAGTAATTCACGCGCGATCCCGCACAGGCAGGTCGCTCCAGCCATCATCTGAACTGGAAAGCCTTGCGTTTCCGTTGCGTTTTGGGCGGCGCGCCGCTTGCGGCGAGGCGTACGGAGACCGCCTGCATGTTCCACGCTGATACGCAATTCCTGATCACGCACTGGACCGGGCTTGCGCGTCGGCCGCAGGCGCGCGGCGGCATTCCCGCGCGTACGGCTCTGGCCCCCGAGGCGCTGGGGGGGCGGCTCAACCGCGCCTTTGTTCTGGACGAGGCCGGCCCCCACGCCCGTTTCCGGCTTGCGGGGAGCTGGCTGGAGTCGCTCTGTCAGCGGCCGCTGGCCGGCCGGGCCTTCGGCGACATGTGGTGCGACTCCTCGCCGGCCCTGGTGTTTCCCGCCCTCGCCCGCTCCGTCCGGGAGGTCCGGCCATTCGTGGTGACGGCCCAGGTGGACGGCGGCGGGCCGGCCGCGGAGGTCTGCCTGGCGCCGCTGCGGGCGACGACCGGCGAAGTGCTGATTCTCGGTCTGGTCGCCGCGAGCGCTGGAGCCCTCCCCGGGTCCGCGCCGCGAAGACTCGTCGCGCGCCTTTCGGTCGCCGCCGGCGAGACGATTCGGCCCCCGCTCCGTCTCGTCTCCAGCCGTCGCAGCGCCTGAGGCGCGGCGATCAGAGCGGCGTCAGCCCGCCGGCGTAGCGCTTCCAGTTCTGGACGTAGTGGGCCGCGGACGCCCTCAGCGCCTCGATCTGCCCCGGCTCCAGCTGCCGGACCACCCGTCCCGGCTGCCCCATCACCAGCGAGCCGTCGGGAATCACCTTCCCCTCGGTGATCAGGGTGTTGGCGCCGATCAGGCAGTCCCGCCCGATCCGGGCGCGGCCCAGCACCACCGCGCCGATGCCGATCAGGGTGTTGTCGCCGATCTCGCAGCTGTGAAGCATGACCATATGACCGACGGTCACGCCGTCGCCGATGGTCAGCGGCTCGCCCGGGTCCGAATGCAGGACGCTGCCGTCCTGGATGTTGGTGTCGCGGCCGATGGTGATCGGATCATTGTCGCCGCGCACCACCGCGCCGAACCAGACGCTGGCGCCCGGCTTCAGAATCACATCTCCTGTCACCACAGCATTCGGCGCCACCCAGTATTCGCCGTCCGGCGGAAGCTGCGGTTTCTTGTCCGCCAACGCATATATCGTCATAGAAACATCACCTTATCTTGAGCACATTCAGCGCTTTAAGCGTTTGGAAACCACGTTAGCATCAGAGTGTTCTTGCGATTCGAGGCCCATTTCGGCCCCGGATCGGAAGCCGGATCAAGCCCGGTCCGGTCAGATCCAGGAGACGCGCGTGGCGTGCTCGGTTCGGCGGGTTCCCCCGCTGGAGGATGGCTCTTCCACCGACCCGGGCGGCTGCATCGCATTCCCTGCCCTGCTCTCCCCCCTCGTTCGAGGCGACGTCCCCGCGGCGTCGCCTTTTTTCTTGCCTGACGACGGCGCGACCGCGCCGTCGATGTCCCTTCCCCGGAGGCGTCCATGACCAAGCGTGCGGCCCTGAAGCGTCAAACCCGTGAGATGTCGCGTGAGCACGGCATTCTCGATTCGCGCCAGTTCATCGAGGACGCCAAGGTGCGGCGTCTCCCGACCCACGCCGGCTGGTCCCCCTACCCCTCGAACGACGAGAGGGAGCAGGGCTATCTGAAGACGCTGAAGCCGAAGTCCGACGGCCAGGCGGAACTGCTGACCGCGATCGACGACGCCAACCTGGTGATGGCGCTCGGTCCGGCAGGCACCGGGAAGACCTATCTGGCGGTGGCCAAGGCGGTCGAGGCGCTGGAGGCGGGCAAGGTCGGGCGGATCGTCCTGTCGCGGCCGGCGGTCGAGGCCGGCGAATCGATCGGCTTCCTGCCGGGCGACATGGAGGACAAGCTGGCCCCCTATCTGCGGCCGCTCTACGACGCCCTGTCCGACCGCCTGTCGATGAAGCGGGTGAAGGCGCTGATGGCCGAAGGGCTGATCGAGATCGCCCCCATCGGCTACATGCGCGGCCGGACGCTGAATAACGCCTTCATCGTCGTCGACGAGGCCCAGAACTGCACCTACGTGCAGCTGAAGATGCTGCTGACGCGGCTCGGCTGGCACTCGACCATGGTGGTGACCGGCGACCCCCACCAGTCGGACCTGCTGCCCGGCGTGTCGGGGCTGGCCGACATCGCCGCCCGGCTTGAGGCCGTGCCCGACATCGCCGTGGTTCGCCTCGCCGAGCGCGACATCGTCCGCCACCCGCTGGTGGCCTCGATGATCGGCGTGCTCTGACGCCGGTCAGATCAGGTCCGTCACCCGCTCCGGCTCCCGTTCGGCGGCCGGAGCGGGCCGCGCTCCAAGCCGGTCCACGAGGGCGAAGACGAACGGGTTGAGCGAGATCGACAGCAGCGCCGCCGCCAGCACCAGGTCGTGCGTCTCCCGGCTCATCGCCCCGAGCGACATGGAGAGGGCGGCGAGGATGAAGCTGAACTCGCCGATCTGGGCCAGACTGGCCGCGACCGTCAGGCTGGTCGCCCGGTCGAGCCGGAACACGCTGGTGATCGCCAGCGCCGCGACGGACTTGCCGACGATGACGATGGCGAGCAGGCCGAGCACCGCCAGCGGCTCGCGCACCAGGATGCCCGGGTCGAACAGCATTCCGACCGAGACGAAGAACAGCACCGCGAACGCGTCGCGGAGCGGCAACGACCGCTCGGCGGCGTTGTGGCCAAGCGGCGAGCTGTTCAGCACAAGGCCCGCCAGGAAGGCGCCGAGGGCGAACGAGTGGAACAGCCGGTAGGCGACCCAGGCGATTCCCAGCGCCATCGCCAGCACCCCGAGGGTGAAGAGTTCGCGCGAGCGGGTGTGGGCGATGCGCACCAGAATCCAGGGCAGGACGCGGGGTCCGATCACCAGCATGGCCGCGACGAACAGGGCCACCTTGCCCAGGGTCCACGCCATCGACCGCGCCAGCTGCGACGGGTCCAGGGTCTCGCCCGGAGCGACGATCAGCAGGGGCATCACCACCAGGGCGATGACGATGACCAGATCCTCGACGATCAGCCATCCGACCGCGATCCGGCCGACCTCGGCCTTCAGCTGCCGACGCTCCTCGATGGCGCGCAGCAGCACCACGGTCGAGGCGACCGACAGGGCGAAGCCCAGCAGGAAGGCCTCGATGTCCGGCAGGCCGAGGGCGAAGCGGCCGAGCCCCCAGCCGAGGAAGGTCGCCGCCGCGATCTGGACCAGCGCGCCCGGCAGGGCGACCTTGCGGACCTTCATCAGGTCGGCGGGAGAGAAGTGGAGCCCGACGCCGAACATCAGCAGGATCACGCCGATCTCGGCCAGTTGCGGCGCCAGCTCCATGTCCGCGACGAAGCCTGCGGTGAACGGACCGACGGCCACCCCCGCCAGCAGATAGCCGACCAGCGGCGAGAGCTTCAGCCTGTTGGCGATCATGCCGAACACGAAGGCCAGCACGAAGCCTCCGACGAGGGTCAGGATCAGGCTGTCGGCATGCGGCATCGGCGCTCCCTGGCGGGCGGGTCAGGACTTCGGTGATCAGAGGCTTCCACCTGGGGCCTTGACGGCGCCGGGGCAAGCCGAAACCGTTTGCTCGCGGCGAGATTGCCCCTTCGCGCGCCGGGCCGGGCCTGCTAACCGGAAGCGCCACATTCCAGCGACCCGAATGAAAATCCCCCGCATCGCCTACGCCGCCTACGGCTTCGCCGTTCTCGTCATCGTGCTCGACCAGCTGACCAAGGCCTGGGTCGTCACGGGTCTGGAGCTGCCGGAGGTGGGCCGGATCGTGGTCTGGGATCCGGTGTTCAGCCTGACCTGGGTGCGCAACTTCGGGGTCAGCTTCGGCCTGTTCGGGGACGGCTCGGCGCGCTGGCTGCTCACCGTCTTCTCGCTTGGCGTCTCGGTCTTCCTGGCGGTCTGGGCGACCCGCGCCGACCGGCGCCTGCTGATCGCCGCCATCGGCCTGGTCATGGGCGGGGCGCTCGGCAATGTGATCGACCGCATCCGCTACGGCTATGTCGTCGACTTTCTGGACTTCTCCGGCCTCTACTTCCCCTGGGTGTTCAACGTCGCCGACGCCGCGATCAATGTGGGAATCGTCCTGCTGATCCTCGACGCCTTCCTGTCGGAGCGCGGCGCGCGCGCCGCGGACCAGCGGAAGGCTTGACCCTGGCCCCCCGCTCGGCGGTTGGCGTCGCCGTCGAAAAGTCGTAATCAGCCGCTTCCTACAGGGTTTACGCGCGCCCCAGGCGCCGCACCGGGATCGATCATGCGCCTTCGCACCGCCGCCGTTCTGACCATCGCCGCCTCGACGCTCGCGCTCGGCGCCTGCTCCAGCCTCCGGCAGGGCATCGGCCTGACCAAGGTCACTCCCGACGAGTTCCTCACCGTCTCGACCGCGCCGCTGACCGTGCCGCCGGAGTACGGCCTGCGTCCGCCCGCGCCCGGCCAGCCGCGCCCGCAGGAGCTGGCGCCGGAGTCGGCGGCCCGCCAGATCCTGCTGGGCCAGCGCCAGGCCGTGACCCGGTCCCCCGGGGAGCAGGTGCTGGTGAGCGAGGCCGGCGGCGATCGCGCCGACCCCCTCGCCCGCTATGTGATCGACGACGAGTTCGGCGATCTCGCCCACAAGGAGGAAGGCTGGGCCAACCGGATCCTGTTCTGGCGGCGCGACGAGCCCTCGACCCAGGCGGCGTCGACCACCCAGGGGCCGGAAGGCCAGATCACCATCGACGCGGCCAGCGAATACGCCCGGGTCCAGGCGCTGACCGGCGGCCAGGCCGGCATCCTGATCACCCCGCGACGGGACAACGGCTTCAAGCTTCCGGGTCTCTAGGAACCGGAGGGCGAACCCTGACAGGCCCGGCCGCTGCAGCGGCCGGGCCTTTTCAATTCACGCCTTGGCGGCGCCCGCCCGCAGGCCGCGTTCGGCGAGCGCGACGATGGCCACGCCGCCCATCGTCAGGGCCGCGCCGGTGATGATCTGGGAGGTGAGGACGTCGCCCATGAACAGCCAGCCGATCAGGATCGACACGACCGGGGTCGCCAGCAGATAGGGCGTCACCCGTCCGGCCTCGCGCTGCTGCACCAGCCAGAACACCAGGGTGGTGGCCAGCACCGAGGAGACCAGCCCCGCCCAGCCGAGGCTCGCCCAGACCAGCAGGTCGGCCCGGCCGAGCGCCTCCACCTGACCGCGCTCGAACGCCGCCGACGCCAGGGCCAGGCTCGGCAACGCGACCATCGCCAGCAGCCCCTGCATCTTGAGCGGCGGAATCGAGGTGGTGCGACGGGCGATGACGGTGGTCATCGCCCAGGCCGCAGCCCCCGCGATGCCGACGAGGATGCCCTTCCAGTCGGCGATCGCGTGCGTATCAAGCGTCATCCAGGCGACGCCGACGAAGGCGACGCCCATGCCGGCCAGGGCGGCGCGGGAGAGCCGCTCTCCGAGCACGAGAAAGGCGAAAAGGGCGGTGAACGGCACCCACAGCTGCGCGGCGACCGACACCGGGCTGACGTCGTGCGCCAGCCAGAAGGCCAGATAGATCAGGCCGTAGTGCAGCGGCCCGCCGACCGCCACGATCAGAAGCAGGCTCTTCCAGTTCGGGAAGGGCGGCCGCACGAAGGGGATCAGGCAGGCGGCGGCGATGGCGAAACGCAGCGATCCCGTCAGCAGGGGCGGCAGGGTTTCCGTGGCCAGCTTCGCGGCGGCGTTGTTGACTCCCCAGATGACGACGACCGCGACGATGGCGGCGATCTCGGCCGGAGACAGGGGAGCGGGAGACGGCGCGGCGGGCTTCACCCGCACCGCCTAGCCTGCGCCGGGCTGCGGCGCGAGACCGCCGCGCGACACTTCGCATTTCAGAGTGTGGCGGATCAGAAGGCGGGGCGCGACAGCATGAGAACGTAGATGCCGATCACGCCCGCGAAGGCTGGCCAGCCAAGGGCGAACCAGATGCGGTACAGGCGATCATAGGCCGGCGGCAGCGGCTCGCCCGCCGCCGCGGCGGCGGCGGCGAGGCGCACAAGCCTCTGCTGGATCCAGACCACCGGCAGCCAGCAGGCGCCGACCAGAACATACAGGCCATAGCTCGCGAGCAGCCACGGCTCGCCCGGCGAGTATCCCTGCAGGCGCATCAGGGCCAGGCCGCTGAGCGGCTGGACCACCACCGCGGTGGCCGTGAAGAGGAAGTCGGCCTGGACCACCATCCGTCCCACCGCTGCGGCGACGGCCGGATCGCGCGTCGACCGGGCCCGGACCATGAAGAAGGCGATCCCCGCCCCGGTCCCGAACAACACGGCCGCGGACAGCACATGAACCAGCTTCAGCAGGACGTAGAGGCTGATCATCGCCGCGCATCCGTCGCCGCCACGAACAGGCACAGGACCATCATGGGGATCACCTTCAGCCAGGGGCCGAGGGGATCCGCCCAGTATTGGGGCAGGCTCAGCGTCGCCGCGACGAGGTAGCCGGCCGTGGCCAGGACCATCACCAGCGCCACGCGGCCGGTCCACGGTCGGACGAAAAGGGCGAGGCCGAGAGCGATGTCGAGCGCCGCCCCCCAGCCGGCGACGGGCCCGGCCCAGCGACCGTAGCCGCCCTCCTGCAACACCTCGACCGCCCGTCCCCAGCCGGGGCCGAAGGTGATGAGGCCGGTCAGCAGCCAGAACAGGCCCAGCGCGGTGACGGCCGCCGGCCGCACGAACCAGAGTCGCGCGTGCCAGACGTCCTGGACGGAGGCGGGCGCGGCCGACAGGGCGGCGACCGGATCCCGGGCGCGGACGCCCAGCGCCTCCTGCCAGTCGTCTTCGCGGCCGGCGACGTCGTGGTCGAGCTGACGCATGGAGGTGGAGGTCAGCGGGGAGAACCAGCCCATGCGCGCCAGCAGGTCGCCGAGGCGGAGGACCGGAGCGACCATCCAGCGCGGCGCGCGCGCAACCGGCGCCGGCGGGAGACCCAGCCAGCCGCGGTAGAGGCGGAGTAGATCGACAAGGCTGACCGACTGCGGCCCGGAGACGTCGAAACTCCGGCGCACGGCCTGCGGTCGTTCCAGCGCCGCCCCCACCGCTGCGGTGAGATCGTCCATCGGCACCGGCCGCACCGGCTGGCCGCCGTCGACCACGGGAATCACGCCCGGAAACGCCGCCATCGCCCGGAGCAGACCGGTGCCCCCGAAGGCCCCGCGCCCGAGCACCAGCGAAGGCCGCAGGATCGTCCAGTCCAGCCGGCTGGCGCGGATCATCCTTTCGGTTTCAGCCTTGGTGCGGGCGTAGGCGGTGTCCGCCTCATCGTCCGCCCCGACGGCGGAGAGATGCACCAGCCGCTTCACGCCCGCCGCCTCACAGGCGGTGATCAGCGCCCGCGGGCCCGTGACGTGCGCTGCTCGGGTGTCGTCGCCTCCGCCGTCCTGCAGGACGCCGACGCAGTTCACCACCGCGTCCACGCCCTCCAGCAACGGCCGCCAGGCCGCCGGATCGCCCAGCGTTCGAAAATCGACGGCCGTCCACTCGTGCTGCGGAGCCCGCCGGGACGCCGGGTCCGGCCGCCGCGCGCCCGCGCGGACGATCCATCCGGCGGACGAAAGGGCGGCCGCCACATGGCTGCCGATGAACCCGTTCGCCCCCAGCACCAGCACGCGCCCCCGCGGCGTCATGGCGCCCGGCCCGTGGTCAGAACGGGATGTCGTCGTTCAGGTCGTAGCTCTCGCGCGGCCCGGAGGGCTTGTTGGCGCCGCCGGTGGAGAAGCCGGACGAATAGTCGTCGTCCCCGCCGCCGCGGGACATGCCGCCGCCCTCGCCGCGGCCGCCCAGCATGGTCAGCTCGCCCTTGAACTTCTGGATCACCACCTCGGTGGAGTACTTCTCCACGCCCTGCTGGTCCGTCCACTTGCGCGTCTGCAGCTGGCCCTCGACGTAAACCGTCGAGCCCTTCTTCAGGTAGTTCTCACAGACCTTGACGATGTTGTCGTTGAAGATGACGACCCGGTGCCACTCGGTCTTTTCCTTGCGCTCGCCGCTGCTCTTGTCGCGCCAGGTCTCCGAGGTGGCCAGCGACAGGTTGGCGACCCGCTCGCCGCTGTTGAGGGTGCGGATTTCCGGGTCCCGCCCGAGGTTGCCGACCAGAATGACCTTGTTGACGCTGCCCGCCATCTCGAGCTCCTTTTTCTCTCGTCCGCTGGCCTAGCGCGCTTCGCGCCGCGCCGGCCGAACAATTTCGCAGCCGCCGGATGTTTCCCACAGCCGCGGCGCCGTGCGGCGCGACCTTACCCCGGCCGAGGCGAATGTTCCAGCTTTGTTCCTCAACCCGCCGGCGTCGCGCCCGACTGGGCGTCGACCTCGCGCTGGATCGCGCCGGGGATGGCCAGACGGCCGTCGCCGGTCCGCGCCAGCGCCATGAACCGCGCGCCCTCCAGCGTCTGACCGAAGGAGACGCCGGCCCTGTCGATGAAGATGAAGCGTCCCTGGTAGGCGCCGACGATCTCGCGACGGCTGCCGCCCATGCGCAGGAAACGCAGCCGCATCTCCTCCAGCCGCGCCGCGCAGAACTCGATCTGCGGCTGATCTTCGGCGACGACGTTGAAACTGGGGGCCTGGCCGGCCTCGCCGGGCTCGACCGCATAGCAGACGCCCCGGTCGAACGGGGCCTTGGTGGACTGGCTGCAGCCGGCCGCGGCCAGGGCGCAGGCGACAGCCGCGAGGGCGGGAGACAGACGCATCAACGGAGCCCCGGGAACTGACAGCTGCGGTCCTGCTCCGCCAACGTGCGGAAGTTGTTGTTGTCGGCCGACTGCTCGACCCGGCGCGGCACCAGCCGCAGGGTCGTGTCGCCCCAGCGCCCGTACTGGGCGTCGCCCGGCCGCACGCAGGTGCCGGCATAGAGCGCCTGGACGCAGGCGTTCAGCGTCGTGCCGGACGAGAGCATCCGCCATTCGGAACCGGTGTAGCGCAGGCACTGCTCGGTGGCGGCCTGCTGCGGCGCGGGGCGGGCAGGCTCGGTGCTCTCCAGCGGCGCGGGCGCCGGCGCGGCGTCGGCGAGCTCCGCAGGAGGCTCGGCCGGCGGGGGCGCGAACGACGCCGTAGGAGCGGCGACAAGCGCGCCCGTCTCGTCGATGCCGACGTCGAGGGCGTCGGTCGCGAGGCCGTTGCGCCGGGCGCAGTCCGCCAGCGTCGCCATGCCGACGAACTGGCCGGCGACATAGCAGCGGAGCTCGCGGGTCGCGTCCAGCGCGGGCGCTTCGGCCACGTCCACGACCAGCCCCCCCTGCGCCGCGGGCGGCGGCTCGGAACTGCGGTCGCGGCCGCCGGAGACGATCAGCGCGATGACGATCGCCGCAAGGACGGCGACGGCTGCACCGATGGCGATGAGAACTCGGTTGTCCCGGGGCATTCCTGGCTCGCGCGAAGGGAAAGCCCAATAACCCCGCGGGAGCCGCCGCCGTCAACGGCAATCGGCGATCAGCCGCCCAGCCGCGACAGGGCCGCCTGGTAGTTGGCCAGCTGGGCCGTGAGATAGGCCGGAGCCGGCCCCGTCGCCGCCGGCGTGGCCGAGGCGGGGGCGAGCGAACGGTAGGCGTCGCGCACCGCCTTCATGGCCGCCTGGATGCGCTCCCCGGCGGCCTTGGTCGAGGCGGCGTCGCCGAGGCTCAGATCCGCCGGAAGGTCGAGACCGAAGGTCTTGCGCGCGCCGTCCCCGGAGGTCGGTCCCACGAAGCCCGGCGACAGGCCCAGCCCCGCCAGCGCGTCACGACCGGCCTCGCCGGCGGTGATCACCGCGCCCGCCTTGCCGCTTCGCGCCATGATCGAAAGCCGCTGGAAGCCGCCGGTGGTGGTGGTGACCTCGCCGTCCCGGCCGGTCACCGTCCCGCCCTCGGACGCCACCGTCACCTTCAGCTTCGAGCCCGAGGCGATCTCGATCTTCCGGGCCAGCGAAGCGAGCGTATCCTTGGCTTCGATGGTCACGGCCACCGACCGGCCGCCGTCGGCCGGGCTCACATAGAAGCGGTCTCCGGCGCGGAGCGAGGTGGCGTCGATCAGCCGCTTCGAGTCGCTCTGGTCGATCTCGCCCTGCGGCAGACCCAGCCGGTCGAGCACGCTGGCGCCGCCGGCCGCCACGGCGAGGGTGAGAGGCCGCGCCTGCTGGCCCTCTCCGGACCAGGTGCGCTGGTACTCGACGGCGCCTGTCAGCGGATCCAGGCGCGCGAGGAAGCCCTGCGTGGGGTCCTCGGGCTTCGCCGTCTGGCTGCGGTCCGAGACCCCCGTCACCCAGACCTTCCCGTCGTGGACCTTCACGCCGGCGGCCGTGTCGTCCCCGGCGCCTCCGAACCAGTTCAGCCGGTCCGTCGGAGCGGCGGCCAGATCGGCCGACAGGGCCGCCACGAAGACGTCCTTGCCCCCGGAGTGCGCGGTCGTGGTCGAGCCGGCGGACAGGCCCGAGTCCCGGCTGGCCCCCGTCAGCACGACCCGGCCGTCCGAAATCGCCAGTCCGGAGATCTCGCCGCTGATCGGGCCCAGATCGCGCGTGGAGGCGAGGGTCGGCGCGCCGTCCGCATCCAGGGTGAAGCGTCGGACGACGGCGCGGCCGCCCTCGACGCCGGCGGTGTAGAGATTGGAGCCGTCGACCGCGACGGCGGCGACGCTGTCGTCAGCCGCGGTTCCGAACTGTTCGGTCGCCGTGGCGCGGGCGACGATCCCGGCCGTCGGGTAGGGCTCTCCGGCCTTGAAGGCCTGGAGATAGCCGTCCCAGCCGCCGACAGCGCCGGCGCCCGGCAGGGCGGAGCGGGCGCGGCCGCCGACGTAGACGATCCCGTCCGGCCCGAAGCTGACGGCCGTCGCCTCGTCCGCCGCACGCGCGCCGCGGCGCTGGGTCCACAGTTCGCGGGCCTCGGCGTCGAACACCGAGACGAAGCTGTCCGCCACGCCGGCGGCGTCGCCCTGGCGTCCGGCGTCGGCGGCGCTGGTGTTCAGCGCGCCCGTCACCGAGCCCGCCACGGCCACCTGTCCGTCCGATCCCACGGAGATGGCGTAGCCGCTCGCGGTCGAGGCCGCGCCGAGGGTCCGGGTGGCGACCAGCCGGCCGGCGCTGTCGTACTTCATCAGGGCGACGTCCCTGACCCCCTTGATCGGCTGGGTGTCGGGCCCCGCCGTGACGTCAGCCACCAGCCACAGGGATCCGTCGGGCCCCACGGCGCTGGCCCGCACCGCCTCGACGCCGTCCGGAAGATTGTCCTGAGACAGCCGGTCCTCGACCCAGTGGGTTTCGCCCACGCCGCCGCCCGCGGGGGCCGGGGCCGACCCCCCGTCGCTGCGGAACTTCAGAAGCTGGTGGCCGCCGGCCCCCGCGGCCTGCACCACATAGACCGCGTCCGAGGTCTCGGCGGCCGTGAAGCCCACCGTCTCGGTCGAGGTCCCGCGGACCGCCAGCGCCCAGCGGTCGGGGCCCGCCGGGAGGGTGACCGTCCGGCCGTTCACCTGCAGCGTCTTCGGCTCGGCCTTGATGTGCTCGCGCCCGAACCGCGTCTGGACGCCGGCCGCCTCCAGCTTCTCGTTGATGTGCCGCACGACGTTGTCGAGCGTGCGCGGCTGCGCGCCCATCTCGGCGAGATCGATCTGGATGGTCTGGGTGCTCGATCCGCTGATTCCCACCGGCTTCCGGATGGTGATCCCGAAGCGGGTGTCCCCGGCGAAGGCGGCCACCGGACTGTCGAGCGGGCCCTCATGGACCGGCCCGGTGATCGAGCGGGCGCTGTCGCGCGGCACGGCGGCGGACGTCTTGCTGGTCATGCTCGACGTGCCCTGCACCAGGCGGACCTGGTCGAACTCCGCCGCCTTCAGCCAGTCGCCGATCTCCCCGACCCCGGCCGAGAACCGCCGCTGCAGCTGCGTCAGCTCCAGCGCGGAGAGCCCCTTCACCGAGGCGCGGTTGGCGAGGACGTTGAGCGTGTCCAGCCCTTGGTACAAGGCGAACAGCTTGCGGTAGTCGGCGGAGGCGCCGGGCACGTCCAGCTGCGCCGCGCCCTCGTCGATGAAGTTCCGGCCGGCGAGGGCCGCGCGAAGCTGGGCGCTCGGCTCGGGGGGCTTGGTCGAGGTCGACCAGGGCGGGGTCGGCTGCGCCTTCTTCGGGGTCGGCGCAAGGCCGCCCGCCGTCGTCGACGACAGCGACGTCCCTCCGAAAAGCCCGAGCAGGTAGCTGTTGTCGATCACAGGGCGCTCCCGCCGGCCATCCTGACGGCTTGACCGTAAGGAGGCGTTAACAGCGGAGCCGGGACTCCGCGGCCGACTCGGGGAACAATGGTCGCCGGCCGTAGTTTACGACGGTCCGCATGCGGAGGGACAAGCCCGTGACCGCCTTCCTTGACGCCCTGACTTCCCTGCTTTCGTTGTACGGATTCGGCCCCCGCGCCGCCCAGCGCCGCCGGCCCGCGCCGGTCCATATCGGCCATCCGCGCCGGGGCTGAACCGCCGGTCAGCCGCCGCGGAACAGCGACAGGATGATCTGCGGCGCCTGGTTCGCGATCGACAGCGACTGGGCCCCCAGCTGCTGCTGCACCTGCAGCGCCTGAAGGCGCGCGCTTTCCTTCGCCAGATCCGCGTCGACGAGGTTGCCGATCCCCGACTCGAGCGTGTCCACCAGCTTGGTGACGAAGCTGTTGTGGGCCTCGATCTGCTTGGCCTGGGCGCCCAGCTCGCCGAGCGCGGCGTTGAGCTGGCCGATCGAGTTGTCGAGGCGGGTGAGCGCCTGGTCGGCGCCGCTCAGCGTCAGCAGGCTGTCGGTGGCGGTCGTCAGATCGATGATGCCGCCGCCCAGCGTCAGGTCCTTGGCGGACAGGGTGACCGTCCCCGAGGCGTCGGCGTTGGCGAGGAAGGCGATGCCGGTCGTCAGCGTGCCGTCCAGGATGTTGGCGCCGTCGAAGGTCGCATTGTCCACGGCCGAGGCGATGGCGCGCAGCAGGGCCTGGAAGTCGGCGTTGAGGAGTTCCCGGGACTGCGTCTTCAGGGAAGAGTCCTTGGCGGCGACCACCTTCTCCTTCAGCTGGTTGAGGAGATCGGAGATCGACTCGCCGGCGGCGAGGGCCACGTCGGCGATCGAGGTGGCGCGGTCGAGGCTCTGCTTGACGGCGCTGAGGGCCCCGACGTCCGCCCGCTGCTGCTGGGCGATGGCCCAGATGGCGGCGTTGTCCTTCGCCCCCTGGACCTTCAGTCCGGTCGAGATGCGGCTCTGCACGTCAGCCAGTCGGCTGTTCGTGCTGGAGAGATTCTGCAGCGCGATCGCCGCTGAAGCATTGGTGTGGACGCTGTTCGTCATCCGACTCGGCCCTTTCAGGTTTGGGGCAAGCTAGATGGCCAAGCGTGGACACATGGTTAACGCGCGCTAACCAAGCGTTTTAACCGCGCGGATCGCTCCTGCGCGGGGTCCGGCGGGATGGCGCCGGCGTCAGGCCCGGGTGTCGATGACCGAGCCGCTGCTGTAGTCGGCCGTCCGCATCAGCTCGACGACCTGTTCGCGGGGCAGCTGCTTCACGACCTCGCCGGTCACGCGGTCGAGGGTCTTGTAGATGAACGAGCCGGCCGAGGGGCCTTCCTCGATCACCAGCCGGTAGCGGGACGCCTGGTCCGCCTCCTGCTGCGCGCGCGAATCACGGAAGTCGCCGCTGGCGGTTGAGCCTGCGGCGGCGGGTACGATCGCTCCGAGGGCGAGGGGTTCTATCTTTGCATGGTTCTGCATCACTCCTTCCGGCGGCTTTCGCCGGCGGCTCCCTGTCAGGGGCCCGGACGGGTCGGGCGGGGCGCGGGCGCCCCGCCCTTCCGCAAATCCTTAGCGGAACAGTCCGAGCAGGATGGAGGTCGAGGAGTTGGCGATCGACAGCGCCTGCACACCCAGCTGTTGCTTGGTCTGCAGCGCCTGCAGTCGGGCGCTTTCCTTGGCCAGGTCGGCGTCCACCAGGTTGCCGACGCCGGCTTCCAGGGTGTCCTGGAGCTTGTTGACGAAGGTCAGGTGGGTGCCCAGCGACTTCGAGCCGGTGCCGAGGCGGGCCAGCGAAGCCGAGACGTTGGCGATCGAGGCGTCGACCTTGGCCAGGGCGGCCGTGGCGGCCGTGGCGGTGTCGATCTCCTCGCTGGTCGTCAGGGTCACGATCGAACCGGAGAGGCTCATGTCCTCGTCGTTGATCGTGATGGTCGAGCCCGCGATGTTGGCGAGGGCCTTGAAGCCCGCCGTCGCCGAACCGTCGAGCAGGTTGACGCCGTTGAACGAGGCGTTGCTCACCACGGTGGCGATCTGGTCGCGGATCGAGGTGAAGTCTTCGTTCAGGGCGTCGCGCGCCGCCGTGGTCAGCGACGTGTCGGTCGCGGCCAGGGCCTTTTCCTTCAGCTGAATCAGCAGATCGGAAACGCTTTCACCCGCGGCCAGGCTGACGTCCACGGCCGACTGGCCGCGGTTCAGGCTGTCCTTGACGGCGTTCAGGGCGCCGATTTCGGAACGTTGCCCCTGGGCGATAGCCCAGACGGCGCCGTTGTCCTTGGCGGACGCGACCTTCTTGCCGGTGTTGATGCGGGATTGAACCGTGCTCAGTTCACTGTTGGTGACCTGGAGGTTCTGGAGGGCGATCATCGCGCCCACGTTCGTGTTAACGCTGTTCAGCGCCATGGCACGTAGTCCTTCTTTCAAGGTGTCCGACGCCATTTTGGCTGCCGGGAGCATTTTGCTCGCTCCGCCTGCAGCAAGGACCGAACCATCCGCCGACGGCGGCGTGCCAGTGCCCCCGGCCTTGATTTTGTTGCGGTAGTTTTCGTTAAGCCTGCCCGGACGGCGGCAGGAAGTGCCGACCGCCCGGCAGGTTCTGCCGGGCGCCGGGAACAATCTGCCGGGCGGTCGTGGAATTCAGCGGCCGCTTCCCGGGCGGGGCGATCCTCCGGTCCGCCACCGGTCCTGCAGCGCGCGCTCGGCCTGCAGCGTCTCCACCGCCAGCCGCCGCGCGGCGTCGCACATCACGAGCGCCGCGCCGCGGGCCATGTAGGACGCTTCCAGATCAGCCAGCGTCGGCCGGGCCGGCAGCCGGTCCAGCCGGCAGGGGCTCATCGCCTCCGACGGCAGGTCCAGCCGGGGCGGCGGCGCAGACCTCGGGGGCGAGGTCGCACAGCCGGCGATCATGATCAGAGAGACGACCGATCCGGTCCGGATCCAGGGGGTGTTCGGCGTCATGGGCGTTCCTCGCCCCGGCCTCGGCGCGTGCGGTCGCACGCTCGAGGGCGAGGGCCTGTTGGTGATGGATGTCGAGACGGCGGCTCTGGGTCACGGCGGCCTCGCGCTCGAGCCGCCGCGCCGCCGCATCGGACTCCGCCGCGGTCGCGCGGGCCTCGGCGGCAGCGAGGCGGCGGGCGGCGCGGTCGAACGGATCCCAGCGAAAGCCGAGGCCGTGCGCCAGCAGCAGGGCCGCGCCGAGCGCCAGCACAAGGGCCGCGATCCGCCCCGCCGGCCCCGCCAGCCGCCACAGCTGACGCGCGCTCACGGAAAGGCCTTCCGGTCGAGTTCGAAGTGGGGCCCGTCCCTGAGTTTCGGCCAGTCGCCGCCCCAGACGATCGGCGTCCCCTGCCGCACGGCGGCCGCCTTGAAGGCGGTGGCGATGCGCGGGTACAGCGGCCAGTCCCAGCGCACCTGCCCGTCGACCAGGGCCGCCACGTCCACGGCGTGGCCGGTGAGATGGCGCGAGTTGCGGGTCCGGCTGGCCCCCGCCCGCACCAGCGCGGCCTGCCGCTCCGGCGTCCGCAGGCCTTCGGTGACCATGAAGTCGACCGGCGTCAGGGCCGCGGCTTCCTTCACCAGGCTCACCAGCCGGGGATGGACGCCCGCGAGCCGCTTCAGCGACCGTTCGGAGAGCCGGAAGCCCATCAGCGGTCCTCCCGCGAGGCGCCGGGACGCAGCAGCGACAGGCTGGCGATCAGCTGCTGGGCGCTGGGCGCCACCAGGTAGAGGATGAGGTTCAGCGCCAGCAGGGCCATCAGGGCGTGCGCCAGCCGCGGCGCGGCCTCCGGCGGGACCGTGGCGATCAGGCGGTCCAGCAGCAGCCAGGCGCCGCCGCTGGTGATGAAGACGTAGAGGCGACGCCACAGCCAGCGGCCTTCGGCGAGGCTGGAGGGAGCGTTCTCGGGAGCTTGGGCCATCGTTGATCTCGAAATTCCGGGTACTGGGGAAGCAAGCGGCGGCGGGGCGTCAGCCGGCGGCGATCAGCCAGACGAGCCCGGGCGCGCCGTCGCCGCCCGCGCCGCCTGCCGAGGTCCCGGCTCCGCCCCCGCCGCCGCCGCCGCCGTGCTGGCCGCCGGCTCCGCCCGGATGGCCGGCCCCGGACGCGGAAGCGCCGGAGCGGGGCAGGCCGGCGGAGACACCCGCATCCTGCGCGACGGGGTGCAGCTC
>NZ_JACESB010000033.1 GCF_013912005.1 Brevundimonas sp.
GCTCATGCCCCTGTCGACCGGCGAGACTTGGGTGACCCATCTCGGCATGACCGGGCGCTTCACGCTGGACGGCGACCAGGTCGGCGAGTTCGAGGAGACGGCGCCCGCCACGGGCAAGCATGAGCACCTCAGCCTGTGCGCCGTCCGCGACGGCCGCGCGACCCGCGTGGGCTTCGCCGACGCCCGCCGCTTCGGCTTCATGGGCCTGATCCCGACGGGGGCCGTCGAGACCCACCCGTGGTTCGCCGCCCTCGGGCCGGAGCCGCTCGGCAACGCCTTCTCCGGCGTTCATCTGGCCGAGGCGTTCCGCGGCAAGAAGCAGAACGTCAAGGTCAGCCTGCTGGACCAGCGCATCGTCGCGGGGCTTGGCAACATCTACGTCTGCGAGGCCCTGTTCCGCGCCCGCATCTCGCCGCTCACGGCCGCGGGCAAGGTCTCCCGGCCGCGGCTCGAGATCCTCGCCGCCGAGGTCCGCAACGTGCTGAACGACGCCATCGCCGCCGGCGGCTCGACCCTGCGCGACTTCGCCAACGCCGAGGGCGGCCAGGGCTATTTCCAGCACCGCTTCGACGTCTACGGCCGCGAGGGCAAGCCCTGCGCCGGCGACGGCTGTTCGGGCGTGGTCAAACGCACGGTGCAGGCCGGCCGATCGACCTTCTGGTGCCCGGTCTGCCAGCGGAGGTAGCGGAAGGGATGAGGGATTGGGGATTAGGGACTAGGAGGGTTGCGGACACCAAGGCTCTTCGGTGCGGGCCTGGCCGCCGCCCAGCCCTGTTCCCCAATCCCGAATCCCCAATCCCCAATCCCTCCATGCACCGCATCATCCTCTTCCGCGGCATGAACACCGGCGGCGTCCGCGCCCCGGTCGCGGAGCAGCGCGCAATGGCGGAGGAGATGGGGCTGGCGAACCCGCGCACCCTGCTGGCCAGCGGCAACCTCGTGGTCGACAGCGACCGCGATCCCCGGTCCCTGGAGGCGGAGGTCGAGGCCGCCATGGAGAGGCGCTTCGGCCTGACCCTCGCCGCCGTCGTGCGTACGCCGGAGCAGTGGGCGGGCCTGATCGCCGCCAACCCGTTTCCGGACGAGGCGAAGGCGGCGCCCTCGAAGCTGCTGGTCATGCTCATGAAGGACGGGATCCGGCCCGGCGCCCTCGAGGCCCTGCGCGCCGTCGCCGGCCCCGGCGAGCGTGTCGAACCGGCCGACGGCGCCCTGTTCTTCTGGCATCCCGAGGGGATCGGCCGTTCGAAGCTGGCGGAGAAGGCCCAGCCGCGCCTGATCGGCGTCGGCACGGGCCGCAACTGGAACACGGTGCTCAGGCTGGCGGAGATGGTCGGCCTTCCGTCCCGCTGACCGGCTCGCTATGCAGGCCGCCTGACGAGGAGATCCGCCCATGGCCGACACCTATGCGAACCTGCTGATCGAACGCCACGCCGACGGCTACGCGGTCGTCACCCTGAACCGGCCCGAGGCGCTGAACGCGCTCAACTCCGCCCTCTTCAAGGATCTCGCCGACTTTCTCGACGCGGTCGAGCACGACGACAGCGTGCGCTGCCTCATCCTGACCGGCTCGGGCGACAAGGCTTTCGCCGCCGGCGCCGACATCAAGGAGATGGCCGACCAGTCCTACGCCGACATGTACAAGGCCAACTTCTTCTCGCTCGGCCACGACCGCATCGTTCGCTTCCGCAAGCCGATCGTCGCCGCGGTCAACGGCTTCGCCCTCGGCGGCGGCTGCGAACTGGCCATGCTGTGCGACTTCATCGTCGCCTCGGAGAAGGCGAAGTTCGGCCAGCCCGAGATCAACCTCGGCGTGGCCCCCGGCATCGGCGGCTCCCAGCGGCTGACCCGCCTGGTCGGCAAGTCCAAGGCCATGGACATGGTCCTGACCGCCCGGATGATGGACGCCGCCGAGGCCGAGCGCGCCGGCCTGGTGTCCCGCGTCTTCCCGCACGAGACCCTGCTCGACGAGGCCCGCGCCATCGCCGCGAGGATCGCCGCCCAGAGCCCGCTGGCCGTCATGGCCAACAAGGAGATGGTCAACGCGGCGCTCGAGACGACCCTGACCCAGGGCGTCCAGTTCGAACGCCGCCTGTTCCACTCCCTGTTCGCCTTCGAGGACCAGAAGGAAGGCATGAGCGCCTTCGTCGAGAAGCGGAAGCCGGCGTTCAGGGGCCGCTAGGCGGCGCCTACACCGCGCGGTCCGGATGGGTCTGGGTTCCCGGCGGCCGGGCGCCCTCGCTGACCTCCTGGTAGTCGTCGTCGGTCTCGTGGATCGACAGGATCGACTCGCCCTCCGACATCAGCGGCGTGGCGGCGTCGGCGGCCTGGATGTCGGTCTTGGAGGGCACCTTGAGGACGCGCGTCTCGCCGCCCTCCACGCCCACGGTCACGCGATAGATGCGCATCGGCTCAGGTCCCGAAGCCGCCGGGACCGCCCGCGCCGGCGGCGCCGTCGCCGCCCGTGGCCGGCTGCGGCTCGGCCTTGCCGGGAGGGGCGCCGCCCTGGTCGGGCCGGCGCTGGCCGGCCGAACCGCCGGTGGCGGCGTCGTTCGGGTCGGGGGTGCGGTCGTTCTGGCTGATGTCGGTCTGCGGCGTGTCGGTCATCTCGAAGTCCTTTCGCTGAGGGAACAACGGCCGCGCGGTCAGTGCGGTTTCAGGACCACCTTGGTCCATTCGTTCGGATTGTCGTGGAAGTTCTTGTAGCCTTCAGGAGCCCGCTCCAGCGGCAGCACGTGGCTGATCAGGTCGGTGGTGTCGATCCGGCCCTCGAGGATCATCTCCAGCAGCTGCGGCAGGTATTTCTGCACATGGGTCTGGCCGGTCTTGATGGTCAGCCCCTTCTCCATGAAGGCCCCGATCGGCAGCTTGTCGCCGATGCCGCCATAGACGCCCGGCACCGACACCCGCCCGCCCTTGCGGCAGGCCATGATGGTTTCGCGGAGCACGTGCTGCCGGTCGGTGCCCAGCTTCGTCTCCTGCTTGACCGCGTCGATGACGTTGTCGGGCGAGAAGCCGTGCGCCTCCATGCCGACCGCGTCGATGCAGGCGTCGGGCCCGATGCCGGCGGTCATCTCCTTCAGCGCCTCGCGCACCTTCACCTCGTGGTAGTTCAGCACCTCGGCGCCGTTCTGCCGGGCCAGCTCCAGCCGGCGGGGCTGGTGGTCGATGGCGATGACGCGGGCGGCGCCCTGCAGGAAGGCGCTCTTGATGGTGAACAGGCCGACGGGGCCGCAGCCCCAGACCGCCACCGTGTCGCCCGGCTCGATCATGGCGTTCTCCGCCGCCATCCAGCCCGTCGGGAAGATGTCGGACAGGAACAGCACCCGCTCGTCCTCGATCCCGTCCGGCACCACGATCGGCCCCATGTCCGAATAGGGCAGGCGGGCGTACTGGGCCTGGCCGCCGGCGTAGCCCCCGGTCAGGTGCGAATAGCCGTACAGCCCGGCCATGGGATAGCCGTAGGCGATCTCGGAGGCGTCCGACTTGTCGGCCGGATTGGAGTTGTCGCAGGCCGAGTACTGCTGCTTGCCGCAGTGGAAGCACTGGCCGCAGGCGATGACGAACGGGACGACCACCTTCTGCCCGACCTTCAGGGTCGAGCGCGGGCCGACCTCTTCGACGATCCCCATGAACTCGTGGCCGAGGATGTCGCCGTTCGACATGCCCGGGATCATGCTGTCGTAAAGGTGCAGGTCCGAGCCGCAGATGGCGGTGGCGGTGATCTTGATGATGGCGTCCCGCGGATTGACGATCTGCGGATCGGGGACGGTGTCCACCTGGACATTGTGTTTGCCGTGCCAGGTCAGGGCGCGCATGGGGGCCTCGCTTTCGGGGGAGGGGATCAGAGGTGGCGGTCGGCGCGGGGCGCCGCGTCGGGGGCCTTCGAGGTCGGGATCTCGCCGGTCTCCATCAGCTGCTTGAAGCGTCGCAGCTCGCGGCGGGCCTGGATGCGGGGCTCGCGCTGCATGACCTTGGCGACGACCTTGCCGAGGGCGCCTGCGGGCGAGTCGTAGCTGATGAACACCCGCACCTCGGTGCCGCGCCCGAAGGGGTTGTCGCGGAACTCGATCCAGCCCTCGTGGTCGACGTCGCTCTCCTCGAGCGAACGCCAGGCGATGTATTCGCCGGACCGCTCCTCGGTGATCTCGCTGACCAGTTCGAACTCGCTCCCTGCGGGGCCGGCGATCAGCCAGCTCGAGCGACCCGCGTCCGTCATCTCCACCGACTTCACGTTCTCCATGAACAGCGGCAGGTTCCGGAAATCCCGCCAGAAATCGTAGAGCTCCTGGCGCGGGCGGTTGATCATGACGGCGTTGACGCTGGACGCGTCGAAATCGCCCTCCACCCGGTCCTTGTCGAGGAAGGCGGGTGAGCGGACGTCGGCGTCGGTCGACAGGGGTTGTTCGGACATGACGGCTCCTTTCGGGTCAGCCAACCCGTCGGCCGCCGCCTTCGTTCCAGCGGAACCGCGCGCGCCGCCCGCGGTTGTCGGAACGAAGGAGATTCCCATGACCGACCTGTCCGCCACCGCCGCCGAAGGCGTCCGTCCGCTCGCCGTGGTCACCGGCGCCTCGACCGGCATCGGCTATGAACTGGCCCGGCTGATGGCCGAGGACGGCCACGACCTCGTGGTCGCCGCCGACACCCCCCTGGGCGAGGCCGTGCAGACCTTCGAGAGCCTCGGCGCTCGCGTCGACGCCGTCCAGGCCGACCTCGCCACCGAAGAGGGGGTGCAGTCCCTGCTCGCCTGCATCGGCGACCGCCCGGTCGACGTGCTGGCCGCCAACGCCGGCCACGGCCTCGGCCACGCCTTCCTCGACCAGGATTTCGCCGAGGTGGTCCACCTGATCGACACCAATGTCACCGGCACGCTGCGGCTGGTGCACCAGGTCGGCCGGACGATGCGCGAGCGCGGCCGCGGCCGCATCCTGTTCACGGGCTCGATCGCGGGCCTGATGCCCGGCAGCTTCCAAGCCGCCTACAACGGCTCCAAGGCCTTCATCGACAGCTTCTCCTTCGCCCTGCGCAACGAGCTGAAGGACTCCGGCGTCACCGTCACCGTGCTGATGCCGGGTCCGACGGACACCGAATTCTTCGAACGCGCCGACCTCGAGGACACCATGGTCGGCCAGGGCAAGAAGATGGACCCGGCCAAGGTCGCCGAGATCGGCTACAGGGCTCTGAAACGCGGCGACGGCGACGTGGTGGCGGGGATGGGCAACAAGCTGCAGGCCGCCGCCGCTGCGGTCACGCCGCAGTCGGCACTGGCCGAGATGCACCGCAAGCAGGCCGAACCCGGTTCCGGCTGAGCCGCGGCCAGACTCGCCTTGAACCGCCCGGGGCTTTCGGCTATAGGCCCGCCCTCCTGAGATTTTCGCGCCGTGGAAAGGTGTTCCGCGGCGCTTTCCGTTCGATAGGTTTAACCGATGGCCAACAACCCCGGCGCCAAGAAGGCGATCCGCAAGATCGCCGCCCGGACCGAAGTCAACAAGGCGCGCCGCACCCGCGTCCGCACCTTCCTGCGCAAGTTCCAGGAAGCCGTCGCCGGCGGCGACGCGGGCGCCGCCAAGGCCGCTTTCGTCGAGGCCCAGTCCGAGCTGATGCGCGCCGTCTCCAAGGGCGTGGTTCACAAGAACACCGGCTCGCGGAAGGTCTCGCGCCTCGCCGCCCAGCTGAAGAAAATGTCGGCCGCCTGATCCATCGGGCGCCGGACGGAGCTTAACTGTTCCGTCATGGGATTTCGTAGTGATATCAACGGCGAGGGCGCTTCGGCTCCCTCGCCGTTTGCATGTCTGGCGCTAAGCGCGGCAGGCGAATTTCGTGCTCGCCCCGGTGGCGAAATCCGGATTCTTCGAGGCCTTGGGGGCCTTTAGCGGAGTCAACAATTTTAACTTCGAATCGACTCGCGAATCAGCGTTGACGCTCCCCTCGCCCGGCGTAAGTTTGGGGCTCTGACGCACTTCCATCCCCACACGGATGAAGACGGCGCGGGACCTGGTTTCGCGTCGGCGTGAGATGTCTGATCGAGAGAACGACCCCGACCCGGGCGGCCGTCGCCGCACCGGACAGGAGAAGTCGTCCCTGAGTCAGCCCGTCTCTGAAGCGCGTCCGGTGATGGATCTAACGGCGGGTGGCTGACCGATGATGGGGGGCGCGAGGATGGCGGGCATGACGGATCCGGATCGCATCTGGACCGAGGCGGCGGGGCGTCTGCGCGGCGAGATCGGCGAGGGCGCGTTCAGCTCCTACATCGCGCCGTCGGCCGTGCGCGTCGACGACGCCGGGCAGCTGATCCTTGTGACCCCGACCGCCTACGCCCGCGACTGGGTGCGCAAGAACGCCCTGCGCCGCATGAACGAGCTGTGGCTGGGCCTCGACGGCCTCAACCGCCGTCTCGACGTGCGTTGCCGGGCGGAGATGGGCTCGACCCCGCCGGCGTCGCAGATCGCCGCCGGCCGCGCCGCCGGCAACGTCGTCGCCATGCCCATGGCCACCGTCGCTCCGGTCGCCGACGGCGCCCGCGCCGTGCGCGCCGCCGGCCTGCAGGACCGCCTGACCTTCGACAGCTTCGTGGAAGGCCAGGGCAACGCCTTCGCCCTCGCCATCGCCCGCCAGGCCGCCGCCTGGGCCGACGGCCACTTCAACCCGATCTTCTTCTGCGGCCCCTACGGCTACGGCAAGACCCACCTGCTCAACGCCATCGCCTGGGAGGCCCAGCGCCTGCGCCCGGACGCGAAGGTCGTCTACCTGACCGCCGAGCGCTTCCTGTCGACCTTCGTGCGCGCCATGCAGGACCGCTCGACCGCGGCCTTCAAGGACTCCCTGCGGTCGGCCGACATGCTGCTGATCGACGACGTCCAGTTCGTCGGCGGCAAGGCCTCGACCCAGGAGGAGCTGCTCTCGACCCTCACCGCCCTGATCGAGGACGGCAAGAAGATCGTGCTGTCGGCCGACAAGCCGCCGATGGCCCTGACCGAGGTCGAGCCGCGCCTGCGCAGCCATCTGGCGTCCGGCCTGACCTGCCCGGTCGAGCCCGCCGATCGCGCCCTGAAGCTGGCCGTGGCCCGCAACCGGATCGAGGCGCTGGCCCGGCTCGGCGTCGTCTCCGGCGAGGTCCGCGCCGAGGTGCTGGAGCACCTGGTCGACCGCACCCCCGGCTCAATGCGCGAGCTGGAAGGCGCGGTGAACACCCTCGCCGCCGTCGCCGGCGCCCGCCTGTCCAGCCTCGGCCTCGACGAGACCCAGGCCCTGCTCGGCTCGGCCCTGCGCGGCGGGCCCGAGCGCCGCATCACCGTGGACGAGATCCAGAAGACGGTGGCCGAGCACTTCACCCTCAAGCAGGCCGACCTGCTGTCGGAGCGCCGCACCCGCTCGGTGGCCCGCCCGCGCCAGATCGCCATGTACCTGTGCAAGCAGCACACCACCCGGTCCTACCCGGACATCGGCCGCCGCTTCGGCGGGCGCGATCACACCACGGTCCTGCACGGCGTGCGCAAGATCGAGGAGCTGATCGCCCAGGACGAGCAGATCGCCCGCGACGTCGAGGCGCTGACGCGCAAGCTCAGGGGCTAGGTGGTAGAGGCCAGGTTCCAGGGAGCCTGTGGCGTCCCGACCGGAAGGGCTTATCCACATCTGGATCGAACGGCCTCCCTGGCCCCTGACACCTGGAACCTGGTCCCTTCCTTGCCCCGCCCCGCCAATCCGCTAGTGTCGCTGGCCCATAGTGCAGAGGCGACCGGCTGAGTCGTCCAAGGTTCCGAGGTTGGGGCGAGACCACCACATGCAGCTGACCATCGAACGATCCGCGCTCCTCAAGGCCCTCGGGCATGTCCAGAGCGTGGTCGAGCGGCGCAACACCATCCCGATCCTGTCGAACGTCCTGCTCAGCGCCGGACGCGACAAGCTGAGCTTCGCCGCCACCGACCTCGACATGGAGATGGTCGACGAGGCCGAGGCCCAGGTGAACGTCGAGGGCCAGATCACCGCCCCGGCCCACACCCTCTACGAGATCGTCCGCAAGCTGCCCGACGGGGCCGAGGTCTCGCTCAGCTACTCCGGCGACGATCCCCGCCTCGTGGTCCAGGCCGGCCGCTCGAAGTTCAACCTGCCGGTCCTGCCGGCCGGCGACTTCCCGGTCATGTCGACCGACACCTCCGGGACGCGCTTCACCCTGGCCAAGGAAGACCTGGCCCGGCTGATCGACAAGACCCGCTTCGCCGTCTCCACCGAGGAGACCCGCTATTACCTGAACGGCCTCTACCTCCACACCGTGGCGGAGGCCGGCATACCGCTGCTGCGCGCCGTCGCCACCGACGGCCACCGCCTCGCCCTGGCCGAGACCCCGGCGCCCGAGGGCGCCGCCGGCGGCCCCGGCGTCATCGTGCCGCGCAAGACCGTGGACCAGGTCCGCCGCCTGCTCGACGACGGCTCCGGCCCGGTCGAGATCATGGTCTCGCCGCAGAAGATCCGCTTCGAGTTCGGCCAGGCCAGCCTGACCTCCAAGGTCATCGACGGCGCCTTCCCCGACTACATGCGCGTCATCCCCAAGGGGAACGACAAGCAGGCCGATATCGACAACACCCTGTTCGCCCAGGCCGTCGACCGCGTCGCCACCATCTCGGCCGAGAAGAGCCGCTCGGTGAAGCTGGCCTTCGAGCTGGACCGCGTGACCCTGACGGTGCGCAACATGGAGGCCGGGCAGGGGGTCGAGGAGGTCGAGATCGGTTATTCCGACGAGCCCTTCGAGATCGGCTTCAACGCCCGCTACCTGCTCGACGTCGCCGGCCAGATCACCGGCGAGACGGCCATGTTCAAGTTCGCCGACCCGGCCAGCCCGACGCTGGTCCTCGATCCGGGCGATCCGGGCGTGCAGTACGTGCTGATGCCGCTGCGGGTGTGAGGCGCAGTGATTAGTGAGTAGTGACGAGTGAGGGGCTATCGCAGGCGGACCGCGTTTCGCCACAAGCGCCAGCCTTCTACTCACTACTCACCCATCACTTTCCACGCTCCTTGATCACCTCCCTCGCCCTCACCGACTTCCGCTCCTACGCGAGCGCGACCCTGTCCATCGAGGCGGCGTCGGTGGTGCTTCACGGCCCGAACGGCGCGGGCAAGACCAATGTGCTGGAGGCGCTCAGCCTGTTCACCCCGGGCAAGGGCCTGCGCGGCGCCGCGGCCCCCGAGATGGGCCGACGCGAGCCGGGCGAAACCACCGGCCGGGCCTGGGCCGTCGCCGCCGTGCTCACCGACGGCGAGGACGAGACCCGGCTCGGGACTGGGGTCCAGACCCCCGGCGCGGCCCGCCGCATCGTGCGCATCGACGGCGAGACCGCGCCGCCCGGCCGGCTGCTCGACCACCTGCGCCCGGTCTGGGCCACGCCCGAGCAGGACCGGCTGTTCTCCGACGCCCGCGCCGCCCGGCTGAAGTTCTTCGACCGTCTGGTGTTCGCCGCCGACCCGGACCACGCCGCCGCGGTCACGGCCTACGAGAAGGCCCTGAAGGAACGGCTGCGCCTGCTGGTCGACGGCGCCGAGGGGCGGGAGGCGGATCCCCTGTGGCTGGATGCCCTGGAGGCCCGGCTGGCCGAGTCCGGCGCCGCCGCCGCGACCGCCCGGGCCGCCGCGCTGGCGACGCTGCAGGCGGCCATCGACGCCCGCGGCGACCGCCCCTTTCCGCAGGCCGACCTCGGCCTCACCGGCGAGGCCGAGCAGATGGCCGCCGCGGGCGCGGACGAGGTCGCCATCGCCACGCGGCTGCGGGAGGGCCTGCGCGCCGCACGGACGCGGGACGCCGCCGCCGGCCGGTCCCTGTTCGGCCCGCACCGCTCCGACCTCACCGCCCTGCACCGCGAGAAGAACCGTCCCGCCGCCGAGGGCTCCTCGGGCGAGCAGAAGGCCCTGGTGCTGAACCTGATCCTCGCCCAGCTGACCCGCCTCGCCGGCCAGCCGGCCCCCCCGGTCCTGCTGCTGGACGAAGCCCCCGCCCACCTCGACGCCGCCCGTCGCGCCGCCCTGTTCGACGAGATCGAGGCGCTGGGTCTCCAGGCCTTCCTGACCGGCACCGAACGGGCGCTGTTCGAGGGCCTGGAGGGCCGCGCCCAGTTCGTGCGGGTGGAGGCCGGGCGGTTCGGCTGACCGCGGGTTCCGCGCCCCCCGGAAGCCCCGCTTTTCCTCGCAATTCCCGTCAGAATTCCTATATCCTGCAGGCTTCGGCGCGGATCGGATTCGCGCCCTTTCCGCCGTCCGCTCCAGGCGGTTTCCAAACCGCCCTTCCGGGCCCCCAGCGGGCCGTCTCACCGACCGATTTGATGACCGACCAGACTGTCCCCTCGCCGGAATACGGCGCCGACTCGATCAAGGTGCTCAAGGGCCTCGACGCGGTGCGCAAGCGCCCGGGCATGTACATCGGCGACACCGACGACGGCTCCGGCCTGCACCACATGGTCTATGAGGTGGTCGACAACGCCATCGACGAGGCCCTCGCCGGTCACGCCGACCTGGTCCAGGTCATCCTCAACGAGGACGGCTCCGTCACCGTCACCGACAACGGCCGCGGCATCCCGACCGACATCCACGAGGGCGAGGGCGTCTCGGCGGCCGAGGTCATCATGACCCAGCTGCACGCGGGGGGTAAGTTCGACCAGAATTCCTACAAGGTCTCCGGCGGCCTGCACGGCGTCGGCGTCTCGGTGGTCAACGCCCTGTCCGACTGGCTGAAGCTGGTCATCTACCGCAAGGGCAAGCGCCACGAGATGCGCTTCGAGCGCGGCGACACGGTCGAGAGCCTGCGGGTCACCGGCGATGCGCCGATCCGCGAGGACACCGGCCAGCCGCTGACGGGCACCGAGGTGACCTTCTACCCGTCGGTCACCACCTTCTCGCACATCGATTTCGACCTGAAGACGCTGGAGCACCGGCTGCGCGAGCTGGCCTTCCTCAACTCCGGCGTGGTCATCAAGCTGGCCGACCACCGCGGGGCCGAGCCGTTCGAGGAGATCCTCCACTACGAGGGCGGCGTCGAGGCCTTCGTGCGCCACCTCGACAAGTCCAAGCAGCCGCTGCTCAAGGACGTCATCGTCATCCGCGGCCGGAAGGACGGGATCGAGCTCGACCTCGCCCTGTGGTGGAACGACAGCTACCACGAGACCATGCTGTGCTTCACCAACAACATCCCCCAGCGGGATGGAGGCACCCACCTGTCGGCCTTCCGCGCCAGCCTGACCCGGGTGATGGGCAGCTACATCGACGCCGCCGGCGCCGCCCGCAAGGAGAAGGTCTCGGTCTCGGGCGAGGACGCCCGCGAGGGGCTGACCTGCGTCCTGTCGGTCAAGGTGCCGGACCCGAAGTTCAGCTCCCAGACCAAGGACAAGCTGGTCTCGTCGGAGGTGCGGCCGGCGGTCGAGAGCCTGTGTTCGGAAGGCCTGTCGACCTGGTTCGAGGAGCACCCGGCCGAGGCGAAGCAGATCGTCGCCAAGATCGTCGAGGCCGCCGCGGCCCGCGAGGCGGCGCGCAAGGCGCGCGAACTGACCCGTCGCAAGACCGCCATGGAGATCAGCTCCCTGCCCGGCAAGCTGGCGGACTGCCAGGAGCGCGATCCCGCGCGCTCCGAGCTGTTCATCGTCGAGGGCGACTCCGCCGGCGGCTCGGCCAAGCAGGCGCGCAACCGCGAGAACCAGGCTGTGCTGCCGCTGCGCGGCAAGATCCTCAACGTCGAGCGGGTTCGCTTCGACCGCATGCTGTCGTCCGAGACCATCGGCACGCTCATCATGGCGCTCGGCACCGGCATCGGCCGCGACGACTTCAACATCGACAAGCTGCGCTACCACAAGATCATCCTGATGGCCGACGCCGACGTCGACGGCGCCCACATCCGGACCCTGCTGCTGACCTTCTTCTTCCGGCAGATGCCGGAGCTGATCGAGCGCGGGCACGTCTTCATCGCCCAGCCGCCGCTGTACAAGGTCTCCAAGGGCAAGCAGCAGCGCTACATCAAGGACCAGTCCGAGATGGACGCCTACCTGATCGAGGAAGGCTCCTCCGACGCGACGCTGGACTTCCCGAACGGCGAGCGCCGGGCGGGGCTGGACCTGCAGGCCCTGGTTCGCGAGGCCAAGGCGTTCCGGGCCGGGGTCGAGCGCCTGTCCCAGCGGGCCCCCGCCTTCGCCATCGAGCAGTCGGCCCTAGCCGGCCTGTTCGACGAGAACGCCGACGCGGACGCGCCCGCGCGCGCCGCCGCCCGCTTCGACCTGTACGCCGAGGAAGGCGACGGCCCGTGGTCGGGCGGCCCGGGTGCCCAGGGCGCCGTGGCCTTCGAGCGGGTCCGCCGCGCCGTCACCGAAAAGGTCGTGCTCGAGGAGCCGCTGATCCGCTCCCTCGACGCGCGCCGGCTGGCCGAGCGCGCCAGCGCCTTCCTCGGCCTGTTCGACGCCCCGGCGGTGTTCCGCCGCAAGGACAAGACCACCACCATCCGCGGGCCGCTGGACCTGCTCGACGCCGTGCTCGACGCCGGCAAGAAGGGCGTGGCCATCCAGCGCTACAAGGGTCTGGGCGAGATGAACCCCGAGCAGCTGTGGGAGACCACCCTCGACGCCAACGCGCGCACCCTGCTCAAGGTCGAGGTCGAGCACGCGGACGAAGCCGCCGACCTGTTCGCCAAGCTGATGGGCGACGTGGTCGAGCCCCGCCGCGAGTTCATCCAGGAGAACGCCCTGGACGCCGCCGTCGACGCCTGAGGCCGGTCAGGGCCGGCCCGCGTCGACGAACGCCCTGACCGACGGCCAGGTCGGCGGACTCGCCCGCCGCCCGTCGCAGGCGATCTGCTTCAGGTAGTCCGGCATGGTGTTGCTCCGGACGGGCTCCCACTCGGCGCCCTCCTCGGGGTACCGCCCGACCTCAGCTCCGTCGGGCCCGTGCTCGACCACGCCGGCCGGCCGCCACCGGTTGCGGTCGCACTGGAACTCGTACGACTCGATCGAGTGGCTGTAGTCGCCCGCCTCGCCCCGCAAGGGGATCATGGCGACCTGGATCGCCGTTACGCCGTCGACCGCCGAGATGCTGTCGACATCGGCCATAAAGGCGTTGTTGGCGCTGCGGGAATAGACGTTCCAGTTTTCCGCCGCCGCGGGTCCCGCCACCCCGGCGACCGTGAGCGCCCACACCAGTGCGTGCCTCATCATGGCCTCCCCAGATCCACGAACCGCATTGATGCGCGGACCTGCGCTGTTGGCAAGTCCCGTCAGGCCGCCTGCGAGAGCTCGCGCGGGCGTCTCGCCAGGGGCTCGAACAGGTGCTCGGCCAGGTGCCGGACCACCGGCACGGCCACCCCGTCGCCGGTCAGGTGGCAGGCCGCGCTGTACGACGCAGGCAGGCGATAGCTGTCCGGCAGCCCCATCAGCCGCGCCGTTTCGCGCGCCGTCATCAGCCGCGAACGGAGACGGCCGCCGTCGACGACCAGCAGCGTCTGGCGGCTGGATCCCCCGCCGGGCGTGCGCAGGCAGCCGGCCCGGTCGAAGCGAACCTCCGCCCGCTGGACCTTTCCGCCGTCGGGGGCGAGCCGGGTGCGACGGAACAGGGCTCCGACCCGCCGTCCCCCGGCGGCGGCCGCCGCCTCGACCTTGGCCCGGTTCACGGGCGACATCAGGTCCAGCAGCCGCGCCGTCTGGTGAGGAGCGTGCCAGACCTGTCCCGGTCCGTCCGGCTCGACCAGATCGGTCAGCGCGCAGGGCGGCTGCGCCGGCGGCGGCAGGCGCCACCAGACCAGCCGGTCGGCGACGTCCTGCCCCAGTCGTCCAACGGCCCGCTGCAGGCCGGCAGGGTGAAAGGGCTCGAGAGGCTCCGCGGACGCCAGGGCAGGGGCGTACGGCTGATCTCCCCGTACGCCGATCACGAAGAGCCGCGGCCGCGACTGGGGCAGGAACCGGTCGGCGTTGATGACCAGCGGGCCGAACACATAGCCCAGATCCGCCCAGGCGCGGCAAAGGAGGGCGAAATCGGCTCCGCCGCGCGAGGTCAGGGTTCCGCAGACGTTCTCGACAGCGAGGATGCGCGGCCCGCGACCTTCCGAGACGAGCCGCTCCGCCAGCGTCATGAAGGCGTGGAAGGTTCCGGACCGGGCCCCGGCCAGACCGGCTCCGGCCCCGGCGAGGGACAGGTCCTGGCAGGGAAACGAGCCCCACATCAGGTCCGGCTCCCCCGGCAGGTCGGCGGTCGTCAGCGCCGCCACGTCGCCCAGGCGCAGGGCGTCGTCGCCCCAATTGTCGCGATAGGCGGCGCCCTTCGCCGGGTCGATGTCGTTGGCGAAGCGACAGGTCCAGCCGCCGCCGAGGCCGGCGCGGACCATGCCGCCGCCCGCGAAGAACTCGTAGAAGGACAGGCTGCCGGGCGCCGAATCGACCATGGGCCAAGGCTGCGGCCGCCGGACAGCGAAGTCCACCGCGGGAACCCCGCCGGCCGGCGTCCGCTGCAGGAGGATGGCTCGACGCCTCAAGGTCTTCACCTGGTCCGACGGCTTCCACGCCTTCACCGTGGCGGCCTCCTCGCGCCCCCGGGCTCTGGCGGCCTGGGGGATCGAGCGCGACATCTTCGCCGGCGGTCTGGCGCGCGAGATCACCGGCGGAGCCGACTACGATGCGGCGCTGGCCCGCCCGGGGGAGGTGATCGAACGCGGCCTGACGGTTGATGTCGGAGAGGCGCCGCGTCGCCGCTCCGCGCGCCCGGCGCCGTCCCGGCCCGCGCCGCGCCGATCATCCGATGCGGCGCGCAAACGCCTCGAGGCGCTCGAGGCGGAGTTGAAGGCGCTTGAGCGGGAACAGGCCGCCGCCCGACGCGAACTCGACGCCGAGATCGGGCGGCTGACCCGCAGGCGGGCGCAGCTCGACGCCAGCCACGCCGCCGCCCGCGGACGGCTGGAGGCGCGCCTGGCGAGAACGCGGAAGGCGGCCGGAATCGCCTGAATCGCCGGCCGCCTCAAGGGCGATTGCGGCTGATCACAGTCTGATCGCAGGCGCTCCGGGCTGGCCGGCGCCGACCACGTCCCTGCGCCTGGCCGACGATTCCCGCAGGGTCACCGCCCGTCGCGGTCCGGCGCAGGTTCCCCTCCCTGACGCGAGTCAGGGCCGAACTGGAAGAAGGAAGAGAGAGTGGCGCACCCGAAGAGATTCGAACTCCTGACCCCCAGATTCGTAGTCTGGTGCTCTATCCAGCTGAGCTACGGGTGCGCACGGCCGCGAGCGGCGAGGGCGGGTCTCTACCGCACGGGCGGGGAGGGGGCAAGCCCTGCGGGCGCGGTTTTGCACGGGGCCGGCCAAAGGCGTGGGAAGGGGTTTCGCTCCGCGGCGCCGCGCGCCAAGGTGCGGCGCTCCCGCTGACCCCCCCGTTGTAGTCGCCATGATCCCGACCCGCCTTCGCCGCCTCCTTCTGACCGCCGCCGCCGTTCTGGCGGCCGGAGCGGGGGCGGCCGCGTGCGCGGGGGGCGTCGACCACGCCCCGGC
>NZ_JACESB010000034.1 GCF_013912005.1 Brevundimonas sp.
CCAACCCCGGATCCCCGATCCCCTATTCCCTAATCCCTACGCCCTATTCCCTTCCATCCCCCCTTGCCCCGGCGCGGCGACCCCGCTAGACACCCCGCTCGCGCGGAAACGTGCAGCCTTAGCTCAGCTGGTTAGAGCGCCGGTTTGTGGAGCCGGAGGTCCTCAGTTCGATCCTGAGAGGCTGTACCATTCCCGCCCGTCGGGCGACGATGTCGACATGAGCGACTCGCCGGCCTGGGACCCCGTCCAGTATCGCCGCTTCGAGGCCGAGCGCGACCGCGCCGCCCTCGACCTGCTGCTGCGCCTCCCGGACGATCTGGCGCCCCGCGAAATCTGGGATCTCGGCTGCGGGACCGGCCACCACGCCGCCCTGCTGAAGCGCCGTCATCCGCAGGCGCGCGTGCACGGCCTGGACGCGAGTCCGGAGATGCTGGCGCAGGCGGGCGCGCTCGCGGCCGACGTGGACTGGCGGCGCGGCGACATCGCCGGCTGGACGCCGGACCGCCCGGCCGACCTGATCCTCGCCAACGCCTCCCTGCAGTGGCTGCCTGACCACGCCGACCTCCTGCCCCGCCTGGCGGAGACGCTGGCCCCGGGCGGAGTGCTGGCCGTGCAGATGCCGGTCGCGCACGAGAGCCGCCACCACGCCCTCCTGCGCGCCACGGCGGCGGCCGGGCCGTGGGCGACGCGACTGGCGGGGGTCGCGCCGATCGCGCCCCTGCTTTCGCCGGAAGCCTACTACGATGCGCTGTCCGCCTCGTGCGGGGACATCGACGTCTGGACGACGACCTACCTGCACGCCCTCGAAGGGGAGGCGGCGGTGCTGGAGTGGATGAAGGGCACGGCGCTGCGCCCGTATCTTACGGCGCTGGCGGCGGATCCCGGTCTGCAGGCGGCTTTCCTCGACGCCCTCGGCGAGGCGCTTTCGGCGGCTTTTCCGCAGCGCCCGGACGGGCGGACCCTGCTGCCGTTCCGGCGTCTGTTTCTGGTGGCGCGGCGTCGGCGGCGGCCTGGCGTCGCCGCAGGTCGGTGACCGGTCCGTCGAGGCCGGCCAGCGCCTCCTGCATGGCGCGGTAGCCCGCGGCCACGGCCGGGTCGAAGGCCTTCCAGTCCCGGATGTCCACCCCTTCCGGGGTCGGCTGCACCAGCAGGTCGGTGACCGCCCGGGAGGCCTCCAGCTCGGCGTCGGTGACGAGGGTGGCCGAGCGCATCAGGATCGAGACGATCGGCGGACCGCGCCGCCAGGCGCCGGTGACGATCAGCCGCCAGATCGAGGGCGGATGCTCGATCATCGCATGATCCACCCCGCGCGCCTGGGACATGTCGACCCCGATGACGGGGCCGCTGTTCATCTCCCGCATCACCTCGCCGGGGAAGTTCTTCAGCACCGCCCCGTCCACCAGCACCTGCCCGTCCACCACGATCGGCGGCATGATGCCCGGGATGGAGATGGAGGCGCGCATGGCGCGGCGCATCAGGCCGCGGCGGTGCACCTCGATCCGTCCCGTGGTCAGATTGGTGGAGACGGCGAAGAACGGCCGGACGAGGTCGGCCATGTCGATCTCGCCGTAGGCGTCGCGCAGCAGGCGGTCGACCTTGCGGGCCCGGGTCATGGCCAGCATCGGGAAGGTGATGTCGGCGAGGGGGTCGCTTTCCACGAACGACTTGTGGATGCGCGCCTCCAGCTCGGCCTGCGACCAGCCCATGGCCGGTCCCGCGGCGACGATCGCCCCCATGGAGGCGCCGCCGACGAAGTCGATCGGCACGCCGGCCTCGTTCAGGGCCCGCAGGGCGCCGATGTGCGACAGGGCCCGGGCGCCGCCGCCGGACAGCACCAGCCCGACCGACGAACCGGTGCAGACCCGGGCGATCCGCGCCGCGTCGGCGGCGTCGCCCTCCACCGCCTGGAACCAGCGGCCCGGCGCCACGGCGTCGAGCCAGACGGCGGTGTTCGCCGGACGGGCCATGCGCGCGTCGCGCAGCAGGATCAGGTCGGTGCGCCGGCGGGCGTCGGGCGCGCCGGCGTGCGCCATCGGCCGGTTGGGCGGGGCCAGCAGGCACTGGCCGACCACGAACACCCGGTCGACCTGGCGCGCGCACAGGGCGGCCCAGGCCGGCTCGTCCATCTCGGCGACGTAGAGGACGAAGTCGTGGGCGTCCTCGACGCGGCTGAACCACTCGGCGGCGGAGGAGAGGGCGGAGTGGTCGATGACCTGGCAGGTGAAGCCTTCGGCCGTGATGGCCGCGGCGATGCGCTCGACGAAGGCCCGGATCGGGCGCGGCCGGGCCGAAAGAAAGCCGAACACGCTGGGCTCGCCCCCGCCGGCGCGCCGTTCGCGCGCCCGCTGGATCATCAGCCGCGACAGCTCGACCATCAGGTCCGGCTCGGTCCGGGCCGCCTCGAAGAAGGCGTCGCGGGGCAGGGCGAGGATCTCCGAATCGCGCAGGGCGACGACGTCGGCGGTGTGGGCGCCGCCGGCCAGCATGGCCATCTCGCCTGCAGGCTCCCCGGGCCGGACGACGCCGAGGAACTCCGGCCGGCGGTCCTCCCGCTCGCGGCGGAACACGCCCAAGCGCCCCGAGCGCACGAGATACAGGGTGTCCGCCGGGTCGCCCTCGGCGAACAGGGTCTCGCCGCCGGTCAGGGCGAACCAGCTGGCGGGCGTGTTCTCGCGGCCCTCGAAGATGCGGAGCAGGGCGTCCTCGAGGCGGTCGGAGCGGGCGGGCATGGGGGGAGTTTAGCGGCTCAGCTGGAAGCCGCTAGGGATGAGGGCTCGGGGGGCAGGGATGAGGGATGAGGGATGAGGGATTAGGGATTAGGGATTAGGGATGGAGATCAGGATCGGCGGCCAGAAAGGGGGACCCACGAGCGAGTCCACGCGACCTGTCTGACCCCTGATCCCCAATCCCTCATCCCTCATCCCTCACCCCGTCTCCTACCACGCCCCCAGCTCCCGCAGCTCCCGCACCAGCTCGGGGGGCAGGTCGGTGGCGCCGGCGGAGGTGAGGTCGGCGGGGCAGTCGCGGTGCTCGAAATAGCGCCAGCCCTGGAAGGGGCGGCGGGCCAGCGGGGCGGTGCGGATCACCGTCGGCTCCAGCCGGATCTCGCACCGGCTGGTCTTGCCCTCGCCCAGGGTGGAGATGTCCAGGACCGGCTGACGGCACGCCACGGTTCCCTTGATCACCCAGTACAGCGATCCCCCGTCCTCGATCTCGGCGGCGCGTTTGGGCGTCATGCGCGTGTGCACGACCAGCGGCTTGCCGTTGGCGGCGCGGCGCTCCAGCCATTCCACGTCGGAGACGCCGACGCACAGCTTGATGATGTGGAGAGGCATGCCCCGGGCTTAACACCGGAATTCCGGCCGCGTCACGGCGACATTTGCGTCCGGCGGTGGCACGGTCGGCGCATGACCCCTGACCGCCGCCAGATCGTCGCCGCCGGCCTCGGCCTCGCCGTGGCGAGCGGGGCGGCCCCCGCCTTCGGAGACACGCCCATGTACGGACTGATCGGCCGGATGAAGGCCGTCCCCGGCCAGCGCGACGCGCTTGCCGCCATCCTGCTGGAGGGGACCGGCGCCATGCCCGGCTGCCTGAGCTACATCGTGGCGAAGGACCCGGCCGACGCCGACGCCCTGTGGATCACCGAGGTGTGGGACAGCGCCGACAGCCATCGCGCCTCGCTGCAGCTGCCGGCGGTGCGGGACGCCATCGCCCGGGGGCGGCCGCTGATCGCCGGCTTCGACAGCCAGGTGGAGACCGAGCCCTTGGGCGGGGCGGGGCTGCCCTAGGAGTCCGCCGGCTTCACCACCGCCAGCACCGCGCCCTCGCCGACCTGATCGCCGATGGCGGCGGCGACGCTCTCGACCACCCCGTCGAACGGGGCGACCAGGGCGTGCTCCATCTTCATGGCCTCCAGCACGACGACGGGCTGGCCCTTGGCGACCGTGTCGCCGGGTTTCGCCGGGGCGGCGACGATCTTCCCGGGCATCGGCGCGCGCAGGGAGCCGTCGGAGGCGGGGCCGGCGGCTGAGCCGGACGAGGTCGGCGCGCGGTCCCGGAACGCATGGGCGACGCCGCTTTCGAAGCCGACGATCCTGTCCTCGTGGAGGATCGTAGTGCGCTGGTAGGTCGCTCCGTCAGCCGGAATGACGTCGCGCTCGCCCCCCTCGAGCCAGAGCCGAACCGTGCGGACCGGGCTGGCGTTCAGACGGAAGCCGCGGGTTCCGGCCAGCGAAGACCAGACCGAGCTTTCCTCCGTGTCAGGCGGCCCGCGATCCAAGGCGTGATTGGCGGCTTCGGCGAGCAGGATCGGAGAGGGCGCGGGCGTTTCCAGCGAGTCGGCTTCCGCCCCGATGAACCCCGTGTCCACATCTCCCTCTACAAACCGCGGATGCTCCAGGCAGCGGACGAGGAATCCGGCGTTGGTTCTCACCGGCCAAACCTCGACTTCGGCGCAGGCGTCGGCGAGGGCCTCGGCCGCCGCTTCGCGCGTGTCCTCGTGGACGATCAGCTTTGCGATCATCGGGTCGTAGAACTGGCTGACCTCGCCGCCCTGTTCGACGCCGGTGTCGACCCGGATGTCGTCGGGCAGCCGGAAATGCTCCAGCCGCCCGATGCTCGGCAAAAACCCGTTGGCCGGATCCTCCGCGTACAGCCGCGCCTCCATGGCCCAGCCGTTCAGCGGGATGTCGGCCTGTTTCAGCGGGATGGGCTCGCCGGCGGCGACGCGCAGCTGCCATTCGACCAGGTCGACGCCGGTGATGGCCTCGGTGACCGGGTGCTCGACCTGCAGCCGGGTGTTCATCTCCATGAACCAGATGCGGTCGGCCCGGAGGCCCTCGGAGGCGTCGGCGATGAATTCGATGGTGCCGGCGCCCTCGTAGTTCACCGCCTTGGCGGCGCGGACGGCGGCGGCGGTGACGGCGGCGCGGGTGGCGGCGTCCATGCCGGGGGCGGGGGCCTCCTCGATCACCTTCTGGTGGCGGCGCTGCAGGGAGCAGTCGCGCTCGTGCAGGTGGACGACGTCGCCGTGGCTGTCCCCGAACACCTGCACCTCGATGTGGCGCGGGCGGGTGATGTATTTTTCGATCAGGACGCGCGGGTCGCCGAAGGAGGACTGGCCCTCGCGCTGGGCCGAGGCGAGGCCGTCGGCGAAGTCCTCGGCCCGGTCGACCTTCTTCATGCCCTTGCCGCCGCCGCCGGCGACGGCCTTGATCAGCACCGGATAGCCGATGGCGTCGGCCTCCCTCTGCAGGCGTTCCGGCGACTGGTCCTCGCCGAGATAGCCGGGGGTGACAGGCACGCCGGCCTCGATCATCAGGGATTTGGCGGCGTCCTTCAGGCCCATGGCGCGGATGGCGGCGGGGGGCGGGCCGATCCAGACCAGGCCGGCGGCCATGACCGCCTCGGCGAAGTCGGCGTTCTCGGACAGGAAGCCGTAGCCGGGGTGGATGGCCTCGGCGCCCGTGGCCTTGGCGGCGGCCAGCACCTTCGCGGCGTCGAGGTAGGACTCCCGGGCGGGGGCGGGGCCGATCAGCACCGCCTCGTCGGCCTCGCGGACGTGCAGGGCGTCGGCGTCGGCTTCCGAATAGACGGCGATGGTGCGCAGGCCCAGGCGGCGGGCGGTGCGGAAAACGCGGCAGGCGATCTCGCCGCGATTGGCGACCAGGACGGACTTGAACATGGAAACCTCCTAGCCCTTCTCCCCTTGCGGGAGAAGGTGGCAGCCGAAGGCTGACGGATGAGGGGTCGCACCACCCGTCCGTTCCGCCCGGCTCGCGCGGCTCACTCGACCGCGCGACCCCTCATCCGACCTCGCTTCGCTCGGCCACCTTCTCCCGCAAGGGGAGAAGGATCGGTCACTCCGCCCAGCCGGGCTTGCGCTTGTCGAGAAAGGCGCGGACGCCTTCCTGGCCTTCGGCGGAGACGCGGGCCCGGGCGATGCGGCGGGCGGTGTCCTCCATCATGCCGTGGTCGATGTGGCGGCCGGCGAGATCGTTGACCAGCCGCTTGGCGTCCCCCACGGCGCCGGGGGCGCAGGCCTTCATGGCGCGGGCCGTGTCGGCGACGAGGCCGTCGATCTCGTCCGCCGAGCCGATGACCCGGCTGACCAGGCCCAGCTCCAGCGCCCGGTCGGCGTCGAACATCTCGCCCGTGGCGAACAGCGCCCGGGCCGCGCGCGGGCCGACCGCCTCGATGACATAGGGGGCGATGGTCGCCGGGATCAGGCCGAGGCGGACCTCCGAGAAGGCGAACTTCGCGCCCTTCACGGCCACCGCCATGTCGCAGGCGGCGACGATGCCCGCGCCGCCGCCCATGGCCGCGCCCTCGACGACGGCGATGGTCAGGGCCGGCACGTCGTGCAGGGCCTTGAGCATCTTCGCCAGGCCCATGGCGTCGTCGCGGTTGTCGCTCTCGGACCAGTCGGCGGCGTCGCGCATCCAGCCCAGGTCGGCGCCGGCGCAGAAGGTCCCGCCTGCGCCGCGCACGAAGACCACCCGCACATGATCGGCGCCGTGCAGGGTCTCGAAGGCCTCGTAGAGGGCCGCGATGGTCGGGGCGTCGAAGGCGTTCTTCTTGTCCGGCCGGTTCAGCGTGATGAAGACCACCCCGTCCGGCGTGGAGTCGATGCGCACCAGCCGGTCGTCCGCGTCCGGGGCCGCGCCGGCCAGCAGGGGGTGCGAGATGGCGTTGATCTCGGCCGCCTCGGCGGGCGTGATGTCGAGGGCGTCGCGGTCGGCTTCGTCGGGCTGGGCCATGCTGGTCTCCTGTCGCTGCAGGCCTATAACGCCTGAAGGCGGAACGGAATACGGAGCTTCCCGGATGGCGACGAGCGCAGAAGACCGCCTCCGCCGGACGAGCGTGGCCAGCGTCTATCCCCACTACGTCGCCAAGGCGGAGAAGAAGGGCCGCACGCGGGCGGAGGTGGACGAGGTCATCCGCTGGCTGACCGGCTATTCGCAGGCGCAGCTGGAGAGGCTGCTGGCCGACGGGACGACGTTCGAGGCGTTTTTCGTGGAAGCGCCGGCGATGAATCCGAACCGCTTCCTGATCACCGGGACGATCTGCGGCCATCGCGTCGAGGCGATCGAGGACCCGTTCATGCGGGAGGTGCGCCACCTCGACAAACTGGTCGATGAGGTGAGCAAGGGGAAGGCGATGGAGAAGGTGTTGAGGAAGTCGCCGGAAGGGTGAAAAGCGCCAGTGAGCAAGGGGTGAGCAGGGCGGACTTGCGGCCGGCGGCAGCGGCTCACCTCTCGCTCACCAGCACTCCTCACGTCTACATCCGGAACACGCCGAAGGTCGTCTCCGGGATCGGCGCGTTCAGCGAGGCGCTGATGGCCAGGCCCAGCACGTCCCGCGTCTGCGCCGGATCGATCACCCCGTCGTCCCACAGCCTCGCCGTGGCGTAGTACGGATTGCCCTCGTCCTCGTACTTCTGCCGGACCGGCGCCTTGAAGGCCTCGGCCTCCGCCTCGGTCCAGCTGTCGGCGTCGCGATGCACGGTGGCCAGCACGGCGGCGGCCTGTTCGCCGCCCATGACGCTGATCCGGCTGTTGGGCCAGGTGAACAGGAAGCGGGGGGAGTAGGCGCGGCCGCACATGCCGTAGTTGCCGGCGCCGAAGCTGCCGCCGATCAGGACGGTGAACTTGGGCACTTCCGCGCTCGCCACGGCGGTGACCAGCTTGGCCCCGTTCTTCGCGATGCCCTCGGCCTCGTAGCGGCCGCCGACCATGAAGCCCGATATGTTCTGCAGGAACAGCAGCGGAATCTTCCGCTTGCAGGCCAGCTCGATGAAGTGGGCGCCCTTGAGCGCGCTCTCGGAGAACAGCACGCCGTTGTTGGCGAGAATGGCGACCGGATAGCCCCAGATGCGGGCGAAGCCGCAGACCAGGGTCGTGCCGTACAGGGCCTTGAACTCGTCGAACTCGGAGCCGTCGACGAGGCGGGCGATGACCTCGCGCACGTCGTAGGGGGCGCGGACGTCGTCGGGGATGATCCCGTACAGCTCGTCCGCGTCGAAGGCCGGCGGCCGCGGCTCGCGCACGTCCATGTCGACCCGCTTGACCGTGTTCAGGCTGGCGACGATGTCGCGGACGATCTCCAGGGCGTGCTCGTCGTTCTCGGCGACGTAGTCGACCACGCCCGACTTGCGGCCGTGGGTCTCCGCCCCGCCCAGATCCTCGGCCGAGATGACCTCGCCGGTGGCGGCCTTCACCAGCGGCGGGCCGGCCAGGAAGATGGTGCCCTGGTTGCGGACGATGACCGTCTCGTCCGACATGGCCGGCACATAGGCGCCGCCGGCGGTGCAGGAGCCCATGACGCAGGCGATCTGGGGGATGCCCTTCGCCGACATCCGCGCCTGGTTGAAGAAGATGCGGCCGAAATGGTCGCGGTCGGGGAACACCTCGGCCTGGTGCGGCAGGTTGGCCCCGCCGGAATCGACCAGATAGACGCAGGGCAGGTTGTTCTGCTCGGCGATCTCCTGGGCGCGCAGGTGCTTCTTCACCGTCATCGGGAAATAGGCGCCGCCCTTCACCGTCGGATCGTTGGCGACGATCATCACCTCGCGGCCCGAGACCCGGCCGACGCCGCAGATCATGCCGGCGCCGGGGGCCTCGTCGCCGTACATGCCGTTCGCGGCCAGCTGGCCGACCTCGAGGAAGGGCGAGCCCGGATCCAGCAGGCGCTCGACCCGGTCGCGGGGCAGCAGCTTGCCGCGCGACACATGCCGTTCGCGCGCCTTGTCCGAGCCGCCGCGGGCCGCCCGGGCCACCCGTTCGTACAGCTCGTCCCGGAGCGCGCGGTTGTGGGCGTCCAGCTTGCGGAAGGCGGCGCTGGTCGTGTCGATGGCGGAGGTCAGCTTCGGCATGGGGCCGGTTTAGGGCGCTTCCGGCGGCGGGGGAAGCGGCCCTTATGCCGCCATCAGCGCAACGCCTGTTGACCCGCTCCCGTCGCCGTGGCCTGTCGCCCGGCCCATGTTCACGCTCAGCGCCCCGACCCGCACCACCCTGAAGGACCTGCTGCACCTCGCCTGGCCGGTGGTGCTGGCGCGCATCGGCATCATGACCATGGGGCTGACCGACGCCATCGTGGTCGGCAACCACTCGGGCGAGCAACTGGCCTTCCACGCCCTCGCCTGGGCGCCGACCGCCGTCCTCGTGACCACCGCCGTGGGCCTGATGATGGGGGTGCAGGTGATGACCGCCCGCCTGCTCGGCGAGGGGCGGACCCAAGAGGTGGGGGCGGTGTTCCGGCGCGGCGTGGTCTACGCCCTGCAGATCGGCGTCGTCTCCATGGTCGGCCTGATCCTGCTGGGGCCGTGGGGGCTGCGCCACGCCGGGCTCGCCGACGGCCTGGCGGAGGGGGCCAGCCGGCCGCTGGTGATCTTCGCCCTGTCGATGCCCGCCTACCTGGTCTCGGTGGCGGCGCAGTTCTTCCTCGAGGCCCTGCACCGGCCGAAGGCGGGCATGTGGGCCATGTGGGTGGCCAACGGGGTCAACCTGGCGCTGAACCTGCTGCTGGTGCCCGATCTGCTCGGCATCGGCTGGTCCGGCGCCGCCGCCTCGGCCTGGGCCACCTTCTTCGCCCGCCTGTCGCTGGCGGTGTTCCTCGTCTGGTTCATCGTGCGCCTGCCCGAGGCGCGGGCGCTGGGCGTGTTCGACCGGCCGCGCCGCGATCCGGCCGGCGAGCGGGAGCAGCGCAAGGTCGGCTACGGCGCCGGCAGCTCCTACTTCATCGAGGTGGCCGCCTTCGGCGCCATGACCTTCTTCGCCGGCCGCATCGGCGCGGTCGAGACCTCGGCCTGGACCATCGTGCTGAACATCTCGGCCATCGTCTTCATGGTGCCGATGGGGCTGGCGGCGGCGACGGCGGTGCTGGTCGGCCGGGCCTACGGGGCCGCAGACGGCCGCGGGGTGATGCGGGCCGGGCTGGTGGGGATCGCCGTGGTGGCGGCGCTGGCGACGGTCATCGCCTTCGTCGTCTGGCCGACCGCCCCCTGGCTGGCCTCGGCCTACAACCGCGATCCGGTCCTGCTGGCGGTGGTCGCGCCGGCGCTGGTCCTGGCCACCCTGTTCTTCGTCGCCGACGCCATCCAGGTGGTCGCCGCCTCGGCCAACCGCGCCGCCGGCGACGTCTGGTGGCCGACCATCCTGCACTTCGTCGCCTATACGGCGATCATGATGCCGCTGGGCTGGGTCCTGGCGCACGAGGCCGGCGTCAACGGCCTGGTGTGGGCGGTCATCGTCGCCAGCCTCGTCTCGGCCACCCTGCTGACCGGCCGGTTCGTGCGGGTGGCGCGGCGGCTCGCGCCGCAGGATCAGGGATCGGGGATCAGGGATTAGAGGGGGCCGGGGTTGCGATGTCCGCCTGCACTCGCCACTAACCGTGACCAGTCCCTGATCCCCAGTCCCTGACCCCGGCCTCCATGTCCCGCATCCTCATCACCTCGGCGCTGCCCTACATCAACGGCATCAAGCACCTGGGGAACCTGGCGGGCTCGATGCTGCCGGCCGACGTCTGGGCGCGCTTCAAGCGGGCGCAGGGGCACGAGGTGCTCTACATCTGCGCCACCGACGAGCACGGCACCCCGGCCGAGCTGGCCGCCGCCGCCGCCGGCCAGGACGTGCGCGCCTATTGCGACGAGCAGCACGAGATCCAGAAGGCGGCCGGCGAGGCCTTCGGCCTGAGCTACGACTGGTTCGGCCGGTCCTCGAACGCCCCGAACCACCGGCTGACCCAGCATTTCGCCCGGGTGCTGGAGGACAACGGCCTGATCGAGGAACGGGTCGACCGGATGATCTATTCGATCGACGACGCCCGCTTCCTGCCGGACCGCTACGTGGAGGGGACCTGCCCCCACTGCGCCTACGAGAAGGCGCGCGGCGACCAGTGCGACAACTGCGGCCGCCTGCTGGACCCGACCGATCTGAAGGATCCCTATTCGGCCGTCTCCGGCAGCCGCAATCTGGAAGTCCGCGACACCCGCCATCTCTACCTGCTGCAGACCCGGCTGGCCGACCGCATCCGCGCCTGGATCGACAGCCGCGAGGGCTGGCAGACCCTGGCGAAGTCGATCGCGCTCAAGCACCTCGACGAGGGGCTGATCGACCGCGGCATCACCCGCGACCTGAAGTGGGGCGTGCCGGTGGTCGGCCCCGACGGCGGCCCGCGGCCGGGGCTGGAGGGCAAGGTCTTCTACGTCTGGTTCGACGCCCCGATCGAATATATCGGCGCCACCGAGGAGTGGGCCGAGGCCACCGGCCGGACCTGGCGCGACTGGTGGCGCCTCGACGAGGGCGCCGACGACGTCCGCTACGTCCAGTTCATGGGCAAGGACAATGTCGCCTTCCACACCGTCAGCTTCCCGGCCACCATCCTCGGCTCGGGCGAGCCGTGGAAGACGGTCGACCAGCTGAAGGCCTTCAACTGGCTGAACTGGTACGGCGGCAAGTTCTCGACCAGCCAGAAGCGCGGCGTGTTCATGGACCAGGCCCTGGAGCTGCTGCCGGCCGACTACTGGCGCTGGTTCCTGACCGCCTACGGGCCGGAGCACTCCGACGCCGCCTTCACCTGGGAGCAGTTCCAGGGGGCGGTGAACAAGGATCTCGCCGACGTGCTCGGCAACTTCGTCAACCGCATCGTCAAGTTCGCCGAGTCGAAGTTCGACGGCGTCGTGCCGGATGGCAGCGAACCCGGTCCGCTGGAGGCGAAGCTGGAGGCCGACCTGCGCGCCGGCATCGCCGAGGCGACCGCGCAGTTCGAGGCCATGGAGTTCCGCAAGGCCTGTCAGGCCCTGCGCGCGGTCTGGGTGTCGGGCAACGAATACCTGCAGGAGGCGGCGCCGTGGACCGCCTTCAAGACCGATGTGGACCGGGCCGCCGTCGGGGTGCGCACCGGCCTGAATCTGGTGGCCCTGTTCGCCCGTCTGGCCGCGCCGGTCATGCCCTTCTCGGCCGAGAAGATCGCCGCCTCGGTCGGGGCGACCGACCTGTCCTGGCCGAATCCGGACGAGGCGCTGCTGGACGCCCTGCCGCGCGGCCGGACGGTGGCCGCCGCCGGCGTGCTGTTCACCAAGATCGAGGACGCCCGGGTGGCGGAGTGGTCGGAGCGCTTCGGCGGCGCCGAGGGCTGAACCCGGCGCCCTGCAATGAAGAAGGCCCGGAGCGTGCTCCGGGCCTCGTCCACATCATCTTGCGGGCGCCTCGACGGTCCGCGTCGGCGGCGGGGCCTCGGCCGCCGGGACCCCGTGCGCCGGGGCGGCGCTCTCCTCGTGCCCGCGCGTGCCGCGCAGGTGATGCTCCGCCTCCTCCTCGCTGATGTCGAGGAAGGCGGGGGCCGAGGCGTTGAAGGCCTCGCGGTTGTCGGTGCGCACGATCACCGACCGGGCGCCGTCCCAGACCATGTGCAGGGCGACGTAGAGCACGATCAGCAGACCGACGTAGCCGATCCAGCGGTGCTTCGTCAGGATGCGGGCGATGAAGGTGGCCGCCACGCCCATCAGGCCGATCGACAGCACCAGGCCGAAGACCATGATCCATGGGTGCTCGTGGGCGGCGCCGGCCACGGCCAGCACGTTGTCGAGCGACATGGTCACGTCGGCGATCATGATCTGCAGCAGGGCGGCGCCGAAGCTCTTGCGCTTCAGGCCCAGCTCCTCGGGCGAGGGGCCCTTGCCGTGCTCGATCTGCATGGCCAGCTCCAGCTCGGCCTCGGCCTCGGCCTGGTCGTGGGTGGCCTGCTCGCGCAGCTCCCGCCACATCTTCCAGCACACCCACAGCAGCAGGAAGCCGCCGGCGAGCAGCAGGCCGACGATGGCCAGCAGCTGGACCGTGATCAGGGCGAAGCCGATGCGCAGCACCACGGCGGCGGCGAGGCCGATGAGGATGGCCTTCTTGCGCTGTTCGGGCGCCAGGGCGGCGGCGGCGAGACCCACGGCCACGGCGTTGTCGCCGGCCAGCACCAGGTCGATCATCAGCACCTGGCCGAGGGCGGCCAGCTGCGAGGCGAGTTCGGGGGAGCTCAGGAAATCCATGGCCGCGCTCTAGGGGAGGAAGGGGCGGTTCGGCAAGCGGTCGCGACGGCCTCAGGTTCCGCCGCGGGCCCGGGCGGCCTCGTAGAGGGCGATGGCCGCGGCGTTGGAGACGTTGAGGCTCTCGAAGCCGCCGGGCATCGGAATGCGCGCCAGCTCGTCGCAGTGCTCGGCCACCAGCCGGCGCAGGCCGTCGCCCTCCGAACCCATGACCAGCACCGTGGGGCCGCCGTCCAGCGCCGCCTCGAGGGTCTGTTCCGCCGATCCGTCCAGACCGACCGCCCGCCAGCCGAGGTCGGCCAGCCGCTCGAGCGCCCGGCTGAGGTTGGTGGCCCGCACGCAGGGCAGTCTCTCGGTGGCGCCGGCGGCGGCCTTGGCCAGCGCCCCCGCCAGCGCTGGCGAGTGGCGGTCCTGCACCACGATCCCGCGCGCCCCGAAGGCCAGGGCCGAGCGGAAGATGGCCCCGACGTTCTGGGGATCGGTCAGCTGGTCCAGCATGACGATGACCCCCGCCGCGGGTTCGGCGATATCCTCCAGCGCCACGCCCTCCAGCGGGGCGACCTTGAAGGCGAGTCCCTGGTGCACGGCGCCGGCCGGCAGCATCCGGGCCAGGGCGACCGCGTCCACCGTCTCCACCCGATGGCCGTTGGGCGCGAGGCCGTCGCGCTCGATCTCCGCCGCGCGCTCGGGGGTGGCGAGCAGGCGGCCCATGCCCTTGCGGGCCGGATTGGCGAGCGCCGCCAGCACCGGATGGCGCCCCCACAGCCAGCCGTCCGCGTCCGCCTTCGGCCGGGGCGGGCGGGGCGGGGAATCGGCGCCCCCCCGGGGTTCGGGCGCGGCGCCGCGGCCGCGGCCGCCGGGGCCGTCGGGGCGGGGGCGGAAGCCCGTCTTTTTCGGGCTTTGACGGTCGTTGCGTTCTCTTTTCGACGACACTATAAGGCGCGCTCCGATTTGGGGCCCAAGGGCTTCCCGGTCGTGGCGCTCCCTCTAACCCGGCGCGTGCCCCGACCGAAGGCCTTTGTTCGAGCGGGACCGCAAGGGCTCGTTCGGGCGTTCCGGATCGGTCTTCACATCGCGCACGGGGGAATGTCCCGAGCGGCAAAGGGGGCGGACTGTAAATCCGCTGCGTAAGCTTCGCAGGTTCGAGTCCTGCTTCCCCCACCACGCCGATGCGAAGACCGGAAGGAACGGACCTCCGAGGAGGCCGGGTGCGACGGAGCGATCCGGAGCATTCTCCGCGCGGGTATAGCACAATGGTAGTGCAGCAGCCTTCCAAGCTGAGGATGTCGGTTCGATCCCGTCTACCCGCTCCAGATTCTGAACGCTGACAACCGCCCCTTTCCGGGCCGCAGGAGTTTTGGCCATGGCCAAGGAAAAGTTCGAACGCACGAAGCCGCACTGCAACATCGGCACGATCGGTCACGTGGACCACGGCAAGACGACGCTGACGGCGG
>NZ_JACESB010000035.1 GCF_013912005.1 Brevundimonas sp.
CAGCGGGGGGTGTTCAGCTTCACCGGCGCCCCCGCCCGGCGAGGCCGCCGGTGAAGCTGAACACCCCCCGCTGGTGGTACGACCGCGAGCGTCGCCACGCGCCGGTGACGCGGATGCTGCTCAAGCCGGCCAGCTGGCTCTGGGCTGCGGCCACCGCCCGCCGGCTCGCCCGCGCCACGCCGGTCGATCCCGGCGTCCCGGTGATCTCCATCGGCAACCTCACCGTGGGCGGCTCCGGCAAGACCCCCGTCGCCCGCGAGGTCCTGCGCCTCCTCCGCGCCGCCGGGGTCGAGGCCCACGCCCTGTCGCGCGGCTACGGCGGCTCGCTGCCGGGCCCGGTCCGCGTCGACCCGGCCGTCCACGCCGCCGCCGAGGTCGGCGACGAGCCGCTGATGCTGGCGCTCGACAGCCCCGCCTGGATCGCCCGCGACCGCGTCGCCGGCGCCCGCGCCGCCGTCGCCGCCGGGGCCCGGGCCCTGGTCCTCGACGACGCCCACCAGAACCCGGCGCTGGGAAAGACCCTCAGCCTCGTCGTGGTCGACGGCGAGACCCGCAACGACGAATGGCCGTTCGGCGACGGCTCGGTCTTCCCCTCCGGTCCCATGCGCGAGCCGCTGAAGGCGGGGCTCGCCCGCGCCGACGCCGTGGTCGTCCTGCTGCCGGCCGACGCCCCCGACGCCGACCCCGAGCTCATCGAGGTCTTCGGCGACCTCCCGGTCTTCGTGGCCCGCCTGCTGCCCGCCGCCCCGCCGCCGGCCGGACCGCTGGTCGGCTTCGCCGGCATCGCCAAGCCGTGGAAGGTCGAGCGCTCGCTCAAGGCCGCCGGCGCCGACCTGAAGGACTTCGCCCCCTTCCCGGACCACGCCGCCTTCCGCGAGGCCGACCTGCGCTTCCTCGCCGACCGCGCCGACCGGTTCGGCGCGCAGCTGATCACCACCGAAAAGGACTGGTCCCGCCTCCCGCCGGAGTGGCGCGAACGGGTCGTCAGCTGGCCGGTCAGGGCGACGTTCGAGGACGAGGCGGGGTTCGCCGCCCTTTTGAGGAGTGCGGTCCCCCTCCACCGCCGTTCCGGCGGTCCCCCTCCCCCTGCGGGGGAGGAATAGCGCGTTCCGTTCCTCCCCCGCAGGGGGAGGGGGACCAGCCGAAGGCTGGTGGAGGGGGTCGGCCTCGCCCCTACTCCGCCCGGTGCACCACCCCGTCCTTCATCACGAAGCGCACCCGCTCCAGCTCCGTCACGTCGCTCAGCGGGTCGCCCGCGACCGCGATCAGGTCCGCCGGCATGCCCGGCGCGATCCGGCCCGCCTCGTCCGAAATCCGCAGGTGGTCCGCCGCATTGACCGTCGCCGCCTGCACCGCCTCCAGCGGGGTCAGCCCCGCCCGCACCAGCAGGGCGAACTCGCCGGCGTTGTCGCCGTGCGCCGACACCCCGCTGTCCGTGCCGAAGGCGATCCGCACCCCGCCCTCGTGCGCCCGGCGCGCCATGTCCAGCATCTTCGGACCGGCCTCCAGCGCCTTGGCCGTCTGGGCGGGGGTGAAGAAGTTGTCCGGTCCCGCCGCGATGCGGGCCACGAAGTCCCCGGCCATCAGCGTCGGCACCAGATACACCCCCTCGCGCCGCATCAGCCGGATCGACTCCGCGTCCAGGTAGGTGCCGTGCTCGATCGAGTCGCCGCCGGCGCGCAGGAAGCTGTTGATGCCGTCGGCCCCGTGGGCGTGGGCCGTCACCTGCCGGCCCATGCGGTGGGCGACGTCGACGATGGCGGCCAGCTCGGCGTCCGAGAACTGCTGCCCCAGTCCCGCCGCCGTGTTCGACAGCACCCCGCCGGTGGCGGTGATCTTGATGATGTCGGCGCCCGAACGCACCTGGGTGCGCACCGCCCGCATGCAGTCGTCCGGCCCCGAGCAGACGCTCTCGGACGACAGCAGGTGCATGACGTCCTCGCGGTAGCCGTTGATGTCGCCGTGGCCGCCGTGCACCGATACGGCGCTGCCCGAGGCGATCACCCGCGGCCCCGGCACGTCGCCGCGCCGGATGGCGTCGCGCAGGGCGAAGATCGCCTCGTTGCTCGCGCCGAGGTCGGCCACCGTCGTGAACCCCGCCATCAGCGTCCGGCGGGCGTAGCGGGCGCCGACGAAGGCCTGCTCGGCGTCGGACTGGGTCACCTCCTCCAGCCGCGCGTTCGGGTTCTGCTGGCCGGTCAGGTGCACGTGGCTGTCGATGAGGCCGGGCAGCACGAAGGCGCCCCTCAGGTCCACGATTTCGCCGTCCCCGACGAAGCCGTCGCGGATTTCGACCACCCGGTTCCCGCGGATCACGAGAGTTTTATCGCGCGCGACCTGACCGCTCGCCGGATCGGCCAGAAGTCGCCCCACTTGGACGTACGTCGTTCTGGCGTCGGGAGAATTCCCGCTGGAAACGGGGACCTGGGCGGCCACGCTGGTGGCCACACATGCGGCGATGGCGGCGATGACGGTGGTGATCGGCTTCACGAAATCCTCCCGGAGACAGCCTCCACCCTGCCCCTGCGGCGTCCCGCCGCCAAGGCCCTGCTTGCCCCGCGGCCCGGGTTTTGAAACAAACTGACGTATTCAGTGAACATGCGAGGGGCGTCGCATGCGGCTTGCCAGACGTGGATTCATCCTGGGCGGAGCGGCCCTCCTGTCGGGGTGCGCCACCGCCTCCGCCGCCACGCGGCAGACGGCCGCCGTCGCGCCGATCCTCGTGGAGCCCCAGGTTCCGCCGCGGGCGCCGGAGATCATCACCTCCCAGCTCAACTCGACCCGCCCGCTCGACCCGCGCGGCCAGATCCGTCCCGAGCTGATGCAGCGGGCGCTCGCCGCGCTCGACATCCATTCCGGCAAGATCACCCGGCGCGACCGGATGTACCTGGTCGACTTCACCAAATTCTCGGGCGACGAGCGGCTCTACGAGGTCGACCTTGAGGGCGGCGAGATCACCCTGCTGCGCACCTGCCACGGCCGCGGCTCGGACCCGTCGCACACCGGCTACGCCCGCGAGTTCTCGAACACCCCCGACAGCCACATGTCCTCGGTCGGCGCCTACGCCACCGCCGGCGCCAGCCACGGCGCCCAGCAGGGGCCGAACGTCCTCCTCGACGGGCTGGAGTACACCAACAACCTGGCCCGCGAGCGGGCCATCATCATTCACGGCGCCGACTACGCCGACCCGGACTTCCTCGCCCGCGAGGGCAAGCTGGGCCGCTCGTACGGCTGCTTCTCGGTGGCCCACCACGACCTCCCCCGCCTGCGCGAGCGCATGGGCGAGGGCCGCCTGCTGTTCGCCTGGGCCTAGGGCGCCGGCCGTCGGGCCGAGTGGCGGATACGGACTATGTAAACCCGGTCACCGGCGACCGTGTACCGGATCAGGTAGGGTTTCACCGTCGTCAGTTCGCGCGTGCCGTGGATCGCCGGCCGCCCTTTCTCCGCGAACGACGCCAAGCTGTCTCCAGCTGCCTTCAATCGAACGAAGAAGCGAGCCGCCACCCTTGGACTGAAACTGGCGAGGTAAAGGCTGATCGCCTCCAGATCGGCGAGCGCCTGATCCGTCCAGACTACTCGCCGCACTTCGGGCGGGGCAGGGGATTGGGGCTCGACCAGGACTTCACCCAGCGCATTACCGCTTCGTGGCTCACCACGCGGCCGGCCTCAATGTCCGCGAGGCCGCGGAGCGTCGCCGCTTCGTCCGCTGCCTCGTCCTCGAAGTCGAAGGCCGCTGGCCGTTCATCGAATTCGTTGCCAGGATCGCTCATAGAAGCGACTTTAACACACCCCGGCCGCCGCCTCATCCGCCTTCAACCTGCGCGGTTGGGCCGCCACGGCCCTCAACCCCCGGCGCTACCCCCGCTCCAGCGCCCGCCAGCCGATGTCGGTGCGGTAGAAGCCGCCGGGCCAGTCGATCTTCTTGACCGCCGCATAGGCCCGCTCGCGCGCCTCGGCGATGTCGGCCCCCCGGGCGCAGACGTTCAGCACCCGGCCGCCGGCGGCGACCAGCTGGCCGTCCTCCCGCCGCTTCGTGCCCGCGTGGAAGACCTGGACGTGCGGACCGAAGTCCTGTTCGGCGCCGCGGATGATCGAGCCCTCCAGCGGGCTGTCCGGATAGCCCTTGGCGGCCATGACCACGCAGATCACCGTCTCGGCGCTGAACGCCGGCGCCGGCGCGCGGCTCAGGTCGCCGCGCGCGCAGGCCAGCAGCAGCGGGACGATGTCCCCGTCCAGCCGCATCATCAGCACCTGGCACTCGGGGTCGCCGAAGCGGGCGTTGAACTCCACCACCTTCGGCCCCTCGTCGGTGGCCATCAGCCCGGCGTACAGCACCCCGCGGTAGGGATGGCCCTCGCGCGCCATGGCCGCCACCACCGGCTGGACGATCGCCTTGTCCGCCGCCTCGACCAGTTCCGGGGTGAACACCGGCGCCGGCGAATAGCTGCCCATGCCCCCGGTGTTGGGGCCGAGGTCGCCGTCGTAGGCGCGCTTGTGGTCCTGGGCGCCGCCCAGCAGCACCGCCCGCTGGCCGTCGCACAGGGCGAACAGCGAGCCCTCCTCCCCGGCCATGAACTCCTCGATCACCACCCGCGCGCCGGCGGCCCCGAAGCGGCCGCCCAGCATCCGCTCGATCTCCGCCTCGGCGTCGCGCCGGTCGGGGCTGATCGCCACCCCCTTGCCGGCGGCGAGGCCGTCCGCCTTGATCACATAGGGCGGCTTGAACACCTCCAGCGCCTGCCGCGCCTCGTGCAGCCGCTCATAGACGCCGTAGCCGGCCGTGGGGATCTCGTGCCGCTCCATGAAGGCCTTGGAGAAGGCCTTGGAGGTCTCCAGCTGGGCCGCCTTCCGCGTCGGCCCGAAGCAGGGGATGCCCGCCGCCGCCAGCCGGTCCGCCAGGCCCTGCTCCAGGGCGCTTTCCGGGCCCACCACCACGAGGTCGGCCTTGATCTCGCGCGCCAGCGCGGTCAGCGCCTCGGCGTCCGTGACCTTCAGCCCGACCAGCTCGCCCAGCTTCTCCATGCCCGGGTTGCCCGGGGCGATGACCAGCCGCTTCACCAGCGGCGACTGGGCGATCTTCCACGCCAGGGCGTGCTCGCGCCCGCCCGATCCGACCAGCAGGATGTTCATGGGCGCGCAATGACCGCCCCGCGCGGCCGGGTCAAGGCGTCGCGCTCAGCTGACCACCGACCAGACGACATAGCCGACCGCCGCCAGCATCAGGATCAGCACCACCGCCGTCCACGGCGCCAGGCCGGTCTCGCCGCTGCGCCGCCGCATGCCGCGCTCCCGCGGGCTCTGGTCGTTCGGGTCGATGCGGGGCGGCTCGCTCATCCCGCCCCAACGGCGCCGCTGGCGGGGAGTTCCGGACGCCGCGGCCCGATCTCGCAAGGTGCTCCCCGGCCGCGGCCGAGTTTCCCCGCGCCGCCCTTCCCGCTACCCTGCCCCGATGACCGACGACTCCTACGTTTTCGAGGGCCCGGCCGAGGCGGCCGCGCCGCGCGACAACAACCCGCCGCTGTCGATCTCGGAGCTGTCTTTCGCGCTCAAGCGGACGCTGGAGGACCGCTTCGGCCACGTCCGGCTGCGCGGCGAGATCTCCAAGGTCAACCGCCACGCCTCCGGCCACGTCTACCTGACCCTCAAGGACGACAAGGCCTGCATCGACGGCGTGGTGTGGAAGGGCGCGGTGCGCGGCCTCGGGGTGCAGCCGGAGACCGGGCTCGAGGTCATCGTCACCGGCAAGATCACCTCCTACCCGGCCCGCTCCTCCTACCAGATCGTCATCGAGAGCATGGAGGCCGCCGGCGCCGGCGCCCTGCTGGCCCAGCTGGAGCGGCTGAAGGCGAAGCTGAAGGGCGAGGGCCTGTTCGAGCCCGGCCGCAAGCGGCCCATCCCCGCCTTCCCCGCCGTGGTGGGGGTGATCACCAGCCCGACCGGGGCGGTCATCCGCGACATCCTGCACCGCATCGCCGAGCGCTGGCCCTGCCGGGTGATCGTCTGGCCGGTCGTGGTCCAGGGCGACGCCGCCTGCGGCCAGGTCTCCAACGCCATCCGCGGCTTCGACGCGATGCGCCCGGACGGGCCCATCCCCCGCCCCGACGTGGTCATCGTCGCCCGCGGCGGCGGCTCGGTCGAGGACCTGTGGTGCTTCAACGACGAGGGCTTGGCCCGCACCGTCGCCGCCGCCTCCATCCCGATCGTCTCGGCCGTGGGCCACGAGACCGACACCACCCTGATCGACTTCGTCTCCGACCGCCGCGCGCCCACTCCCACCGGCGCCGCCGAGATCGTCACCCCGGTGCTGGCCGACCTGCGCGCCGCCGTCGCCGATCTGGACCGCCGCCTCGCCCGCGCCGGCGGCCGGCTGCTGGAGGATCGACGCACCCGCCTTCGCGCCGCCGCCCGCGGCCTGCCGGCCCGGCCCGAGGACCTGCTCGCCCTGCCGGCCCAGCGCCTCGACCACGCCGGCAGCCGGCTCGCCTCCGGCCTGCACCGCAACCTCGCCGTCCATGAGCGCCAGCTGCTCGCCGCCGCCGGCCGCATCAGCCCCGCCCTGCTGCGCCAGCGGTTCGACCGCGCCGACGACCGCCTCGCCCACGCCGGCCAGCGCCTCGCGACGGGCCTCGACAGCGCCGTGGCGGCGCACGACCGCCGCCTGTCGCGGCTCGCCGCCCGGCTGACGCCGGCGCCCCTGCACCGGCGCCTCGACCAGCGGGCGGCGCGGCTGGACGCCCTGTCCGGCCGTCTCGTCCCCACCCTCGGGCGCCGCCTCGACGCCGAGGGCGCGCGGCTGGCCGCCCTCGCCCGCGCCCTCGCCAGCCTCGATCCGAAACGGCCGAAGCCCGGCTTCGCCCGGGTGGAGACCGCCGAGGGCGTGATGATCCCCGCCGCCGCCGGCCTGCAGGCGGGGCAGGCGGTCCGGCTGGTCTTCGCCGACGGCGCCCGCGGGCGGCGGCCGGCCGCGCTAGCCTCCCCCCATGTCCGACCCGACCTCCGACCTCGCCCTCCTCCACTACGGCGACGGCGAGTTCGCCGTGATCCGCCCCGGGCGCGCGGTGACCTGCGCCGTCTCCGGCAAGCCGGTGCCGCTGGAGGTGCTGCGCTACTGGTCGGCCCGGCTGCAGGAGGCCTACGCCGGCCCCGCCGAGGCCTTCCAGCGGCTGGCGCAGGTCCCGTGACCCCGCGCCGGCGGGACCTGCTGGCGGGCGCTTCCGCCCTCCTCGCCGCCGGCTCCGCCCGCGCGCAATCCGATGATCTCCGGCTTGAGGGCCGCTTCGTCCAGGGCGGCTGGGCGATCGGCCGGACCTGGCCCCGCGCCCTGGTCTTCGTCGACGGCGAGGCGCTGACGGCGGCCTCGGCCGGCGGCCTGTTCGTGATCGGCTTCGACCGCGACGCGCCGGGATCGGTGGAGGTCGAGGTCCGTTCCGGCGGCCGCCGCGCCGCCCGCCGCCTCGACGTCCTGCCCGGCCAGTTCATCGAGATGCGGATCGACGGCCTCCCCCCGGCCACGGTGGAGCCGACCGATCCGGCCCTGCTGGCGCGGATCCGCCGCGAGGCCGCGCTCAAGGCCGAGGGTTTCGCCAGCCGCCTCGACGCCGACCATTTCCGCGACGGCTTCGACTGGCCCCTGCCGCCGGGGTTCCGCGTCTCCAGTCCGTGGGGCGCCCGCCGCGTGCTCAACGGCACGCCCGCGCGGCCGCATTACGGGATCGACCTCGCGGCGCCGGCCGGCGTCCCGGTCCTCGCCCCGGCCGCCGGCCGCGTGACCCTCGCCGAGCCGGACCTGCACTTCGAGGGCGGCCTGGTGCTGATCGACCACGGCCAGGGCCTGGTCACCGCCTGTCTGCACCAGTCGCGCCTGGAGGTGCGGGCCGGAGAGGACGTGGCCCGGGGCCAGACCGTCGGACGCGTCGGCATGACGGGGCGCGCCACCGGACCGCACCTGTGCTGGCGGATGAAATGGCGCGACCGCAACCTGGACCCCAGCCTGATGGTGAAAACCTGAGTTTCTTCCGCTGTTTGTGAACTCACCACGAAGCCCCGACCGCGATTGCGGCCCGGCCTCGGTCGGGCTAGATGAGGCCGCCCCCGCGTCCCCGGCTCGCTGTTGTCCGCTTCATGACTGACCTTTCGACCCTCCAGGTCCTCCTCGTCGACGACAACCAGCACATGCGCGCGATCGCCTCCGCCGTGCTGAAGTCGGCCGGCGTCAATGAGGTGCGCGAGGCCGGCGACGGCGGCGCGGCGCTGGAGATCCTGCACAGCCACCCGGTCGACCTGGCCATCGTCGACTTCAACATGTTCCCGCTGGACGGCGTCGAGTTCACCCGTCTGGTGCGCAACAGCCCGGACAGCCCCAACCCCTACCTGCCGATCATCATGATGACCGGCCACGCCGGAAAATCCCGCGTCTATGAGGCGCGCGACGCCGGCGTCACCGAGTTCGTGGTCAAGCCGATCACGGCCAAGGCCATCCTCGAGCGGATCCAGGCGGTGATCTTCCGGCCGCGCCCCTTCGTCCGCACCGACAACTATTTCGGCCCCGACCGGCGTCGCCTGCAGAAGCCGGACTACCTCGGTCCGCGCCGCCGGGCGACCGATCAGTCCCGGGATTCCAGCGCCGAATAGACCCGGTCGGGCCATCGCTTGTGGACCCAGAACCAGTCGACCGGATGCTCGCGCACCCGATCCTCGACGAAGGAGGTCACCGCCTGCACGCCCCAGGCGATGTCGGCCTGGCGGTCTCCCGTGCGGGGAATCTCGATCGGCTCGTGCGCCGTCACCCGGAAGCGCACCCCCGGCAGCCGCACCACCGACATCGGCTGCAGCACCGTGCCGTGGCGCAGCGCCAGGCGGCTCGGCCCCGGCGCCGCGTTCACCGGCTGGCCGAAGAAGACCGCCTCCGGCCCCTCGCTGAACTTCTGGTCGTTCATCAGGGCCACCGACTCGCCCCGCTGCATCCCCTGCAGCAGCTCGCGCGCGCCCTCGCCGCCCTTGGGCGCGAACAGCTTCACCCCGTAGCGCGCGCGGGCCCGCCGGATCTGGGCGTCGACGTACGGATTGTTGGCCGCGCGGTAGGTGATCTGGCACGGCACGCCCGCCGCGAGGATCGCCGCCGCCATCAGCTCGAAATTGGCCAGGTGGCCGGACACGAAAACCACCGGCCGGCCGCTGTCGCGGATGGCGTGCAGCCGCTCCATTCCGACCACCTCGACCCGGCCGCTGTCCAGCGTCAGCTGGTCCATCACCGCCGTCTCGGCGAAGGTCCGGCCGGTCTGCTCCCAGGCGTCCCGCGCCAGCGCCTCGCGCGCCGGCTCCGCCATGTCGGGGAAGGCGATGCGCAGGTTGCGGGTCACGGTCCGGTGCGTTCCGGTCTTCGGCCCCAGGGTCCGCAGCAGCCGGCCCCCGAGGGCGGAGGCCCGCTCCACGCCGAGCAGCCGCATCAGGCCGATGAAGCCCGCGAAGGCGATCGCCTCGGCCCGCCAGGCGAGGTCCCGGCCGAAGCCGGGCCGCCGCTCGCCGTCACCAGGCAATGGTGATCCCGCCGTCGACCACCAGCGTCTGGCCGGTCATGTAGCTGGCCGCCGGCGAGGCCAGATAGACCGCCGCCCCGGCGATCTCGTCCGGCTGGCCGATCCGCTTCAGCGGGGCCGGGTCGGTGACCTGCTTCAGCAGTTCGGGGTTCTCCCACAGGTAGCGGGCGAAGTCGGTCTGCACCAGGCCGGGGGCGATGCAGTTGACCCGCACGTTCGACGGTCCCCACTCGACGGCGAGGTTGCGCGCCAGCTGCATGTCGGCCGCCTTGGAGATGTTGTAGGCGCCGATCAGGGCGTTGCCGCGCAGGCCGCCGATCGACGAGACGATGATGACCGCCCCGTCCTTCCGCTCCAGCATCTGCGGCGCGACCATCTGGATCAGCCAGTGGTTGGAGACGACGTTGTTCTGCAGGATCTTGCCGAACTGCTCGTCGCTGATCCCGGCCATCGGCCCGGCATAGGGATTGGTCGCGGCGTTGCAGACCAGGATGTCGATGCGGCCGAAGGCGGCGTTGGTCTCGTCGACCAGCCGCTGCAGCTCCTCCTTCGAGGCGATGTTGGCCGGCACGGCGATGGCGCGGCCCTCCCCGTGCTTCGCATTGATCGCCTGGGCGACCTCGTCGCACGGCCCCGCCTTGCGCGACGAGATCACCACCCGGGCGCCGTGCTCGGCCAGACGCTCGGCGATCGCCTTGCCGATGCCCCGCGACGAGCCCGTGATCACCGCGACCTTGCCGGTCAGGTCGAACAATTCCATCGTTAACCTCGATAGTGGTGGGGAAAGCCGTCGAACGGCTAGGCGATTTGTCCTGATACCCCGATACTCGGCCGATTCCATCCGGGAAGGCGGATTCGGCCCTGCCCATGCGCGCTGTCACCAACGGCTTTCTGTTCTTCGGCTACCTGTTCCTGTCCATGACGGTCGGGACCTTCCTTTGGCGCGCCGGGCTCGGCGCGGGCGCCGGCGTGGCCGCGGGTCTGGCCGCCGCCGGCCTGCTCCTCGCCGTCCACGTGCTGGTCGTCGGCCGCAGCCAGCGCGCCGCCCTGAAGAAGGAGATCGACCAGGTCCGCGAGGCCCACCGCCTGCTCGCCGACGCCATGGAGTCCACCCAGGGCGCCCTGACCGAGCTGGCCCAGGCCATCGAGACCGGCGCCCTGTCCTCGACCGAACAGCTCTCCGGCGAGGTGCGCATGCTGGAGTCCCTGATCCAGCAGATGAGCGAGTCGATCGACGAGCGCCTCTCCCGCCCCGCCGCCGCCAACCCCTTCGAGGCCCGGCACCAGCACCAGTCCAACGCCCTGCTGCAGACCATCCACGAGGCCCTCGCCGAGAACCGCGTCGACCTCTACCTGCAGCCCGTCGTCTCCCTGCCCCAGCGGCGGACCATCTTCTACGAGAGCTTCACCCGCCTGCGCGCCGCCGACGACCGGGTGATGATGCCGGCCGAATACCTGTCGATCGCCGAGGGCGAGGGCCTGGTCCCGGCCATCGACAACCTGCTGCTGTTCCGCTGCGCCCAGATCGTCCGCCGCCTCGCCCGCCAGGACCGCAAGGTCGGGGTCTTCTGCAACGTCGCCCTGTCCTCGCTCGGCGACGAGACCTTCTTCCCGCAGTTCCTCGACTTCCTCAGCGAAAACCGCGACCTCAACCAGGCCCTGATCTTCGAGCTGGGCCAGGCCGTGTTCGACGCCCGCGGCGCGGTCGAGGCCCGCAACATGGCCAAGCTGGCCGACCTCGGCTTCCGCTTCTCGATCGACAAGGTCCAGACCCTCGACCTCGACTTCGCCGACCTGCAGCGCTCCGACGTCCGCTTCCTGAAGATCTCCGCCGACCTGCTGATCGAGCAGTTGCTCGACCCCGACGCCTCCCCCGCCCTGCCGTCGCTGCGCGACATCCAGGCCGCGGACTTCGCCGCCCTGACCCGCCGCTACGGCATCGAGGTCATCGCCGAGAAGTGCGAGAGCGAGCGCCAGATCGTCGACATCCTCGAGCTCGACGTGTCCATGGGCCAGGGCCACCTGTTCGGCGAGCCGCGCGCCATCAAGGAGCAGGTGCTGGCCGAGACCGACCCCCCGGCCGAATTCCTCCGCTCCACCCTGCGCACCGCCGAACAGCGCCGCCGCTACCACTGACGGCTGCGACAGCACGCACGGCGCATCGGTCCCCGCGATGCGCTAGGCTGCCGCCCTCGTTCGCCTGCGGAGTTCCCATGGCCCTGCCCGCCTCCCGCCGCGCCGTCCTGCTCGGCGCCGCCCTCACCGTTCTCGCCGCGCCCGCCGTCGCCGCGCCGGAGAAGCGGCTCGTGGTCTACAAGACGCCGACCTGCGGGTGCTGCGGCGGCTGGGTCGCCCACATGCGCCGCGCCGGCTGGACGGTGCAGGAGATCGTGCGCGACGACCTCGCCCCGATCCGCGCCCGGCACGGCGTGCCGGACCGGCTGGCGTCGTGCCACACGGCCGTGGCCGGACGCTACGCGATCGAGGGCCACGTGCCCGCCGCCGACGTGGAGCGCCTGCTGCGCGAGCGCCCCGCCGCCCGCGCCCTCACCGCCCCCGGCATGCCCGCCGGCTCCCCGGGCATGGAGGCCGCGGGGCGCGAGCCCTACCGCACCCTGCTGATCCTCGACGACGGCTCCACGCGCGTGTTCGGCCGCCACAACGGCGCCTGACCCTCCGCCGCACCCCCTCC
>NZ_JACESB010000036.1 GCF_013912005.1 Brevundimonas sp.
GTCCGCAGCACCAACCCGAAGTAGCCTCGGCTCTCGGTCCTCCCCCGCAGGGGGAGGACCGAGAGCCGAGGCTACTTCGGGTTGGTGCTGCGGACCATTTCGGAGAGCTGGAAGCCGATGCGGCGGGCTTCGCGCTCCTCCGGCTTCTTGCGCGCGTTGAGGAGGACGTTGATCTGGGCGTGGTGCTGGATCAGGCGCACCGGCCGGCCGTCGGGGTTCTTGCCGGTGAAGAGGATGAAGTCCGGCCCCCAGAAGCCCACGTCCTCGATCTGCATGGTGCCGTCGCCGGGGACGCCGACGATGTGGGCGGCGATCTCCTCGTCGCGGTCGAGGCCCTTCTCGAAGTCCTCGATCAGCTTCGACAGGCGGACGAAGGCCCATTCGGCGGGGTTCTCGCGCATGCGCACGCCGTCGGTGAGCGCGGCCGCCCGCTCGGGCGAGGCGGCCGGCAGCAGCGGCCGGGGACAGGGCTCGTCACCCCAGTCGGGGACGAATTTCGGCAGGGCGGAATCGGTCTTCGGATCGGTCATGCCCGAGGCTAACGCGCGAGGCGGCCGATCAGAACAGGCCGTGGCCCTTCGGCAGCTCGGCGTAGCGGTGAACGCGCGTCGACAGCACCAGGCCGAAGCCGAACATCACCGTCATCATCGAGGAGCCGCCGTAGGACAGCAGCGGCATCGGCACGCCCACGACCGGAGCCATGCCCATCACCATGGCCCCGTTGATCAGCACGAACAGGGCGAAGAAGGCGGTCATGCCGGCGGCGGCGAGCCGCCCGAAGTGGCTGTGGGCCAGGGAGGCGATGCGCAGGGCGATCAGAATGACGGCCACGTAGCAGGCCAGCACGGTGAAGGAGCCGACGAAGCCGAACTCCTCGGCCACGGTCGAGAAGATGAAGTCGGTATGCCGCTCCGGCAGGAACTCCAGCTGGCTCTGGCTGCCGAGGCCATAGCCCTTGCCGAGGAAGCCGCCGGAGCCGAGGGCGATCTTGGACTGGATGATGTTGTAGCCCGTGCCCGAGGGGTCGGCCTCGGGGTCGAGGAAGGTCAGCACGCGGTTGCGCTGGTACTCGTGCATGCCGAACATCACGAACGGCGGGATGGCGACCACGGCGGCGGCGGCGCCGGCGGCGATGACCCGCCAGCTGAGACCGGCCATGAACATTATCGCCGCCCCGGTCAGGCCGATGATCATCGCCGAGCCGAGGTCCGGCTGCTTGGCCACCAGCAGGAACGGCAGGCCGATCATGCCGGCCGGGATCAGCAGCTTCCACGACCAGCGCGCCTCCTGGGCGCTGTGGTTGTGGTACCAGCGGGCCAGGGCGAGCACGAGGCCGAGCTTCATGAACTCGGCCGGCTGGATGCGGGTGAAGCCGAGGTTCAGCCAGTTCTTGGCGCCGGCGCCGGCCGGCTGATAGCCGAGCGGGGTGAACTCGATCATCAGCACCAGCACGAGCAGCACGCCGTACAGCGGGTAGGCGGCGCGGAACCACCACTTCGGGTGGACCATGGCGAGGACCAGCATGGCGATCAGCAGGCCGCCGAAGCGGATCAGGTGCGGAGCGGCCCACGGCGTCCAGCTGCCGCCGGCGATGGAATAGAGCATGCCGGCGCCGACGCAGGCGATCACGGCCAGAAGGCTGATCAGGCGCCAGTCCAGCTCGGCGACCTTGGTCGACAGCCGGTCGCGTTCTCCCGGACGGGTCAGGGCGGAGGCGGTCATCGGGGCGGCTCCGCCAGGTAGGGCCGCGGTCCGGCGGGCGCCGCGGGCGGCGAAGGCGCCGGCGCCGGGGGCGGCGACGCGGCGGCCTCCACGGCGGTGACCTCGCCCCCGGGGCCGGTCCCGCCCTCCCCCTCGTCGACGCCGGCGGGCGCCTGGGGCTCCGGCGGCAGCGGGCGCTCGATGCGGGCGCGCATGTCGGGGTCCTTGAGGAGGACGGTCTTCATGATCTCGCGCGCCCGCGGCGCGGCGTCGGCCGAGCCGCCGGCCGGGGCGTGCTGGATGATCAGGGCGATGGCGTAGCGCGGCGCGTCGTGCGGGGCGAAGGCGACGAACAGGGCGTGGTCCCGCCGCGACCACTGGGCGTTGCGGGGGCCGCGCGACTCGCCGGGCTTGTAGTCGCGGGACTGGGCGGTGCCGGTCTTGCCCGCCATCTGGATGTCGCCGAGGCCGAGCTGGGAGGCGCGATAGGCGGTGCCGGTGACGTCATTGGCCACCGCCGCCATGCCGCCGCGCACGATGTCGAGGTGCTCCTTCGAGAACGGCAGGTCGCCGAAGGCCGCGCCCGAGGGACGTTCGTCCGACCCCACCGACTTCACCAGGCGCGGGTGAATCGCCTTGCGCCCGTTCGCCAGGCGGGAGGTCATCACGGCGAGCTGCAACGCGTTCACGGCCAGCTGGCCCTGACCGATCGCCACATTGAGGGTCTCGCCCGGATACCAGGTTCCATCGTCGTCCCAGCTGGTCGAGGCCGCGTAGTCGCGCTTCCACTTCGTGGACGGCACGATGCCCTTGGACTGGCCCGCGATGCCGATCTCGTAGACATGGCCGAAGCCGAGCTCCCCGGCGACGCGAGCGATCCGGTCCACCCCGGCCCGGTTGCACAGGTGGTAGAAATAGGTGTCGCACGAGTTCTTGATGGCGTTGTGCATGTCCATCGCGCCGTGCCCGCCGCGCTTCCAGCACCGCCAGGTGTTGCTGCCGTAGCGGTACGCCCCGGTGCAGACCACGCGCTCCGACGGGTCGATGCCGGCGTCGAGCAGGGCCAGGGCGGTGGTCATCTTGAAGGTCGAACCCGGCGGGAAGGTGCCGTAGATCGCCTTGTCGAGCAGCGGCTTGCGCTCGTAGTCGCGCAGCGCGTTGTAGATGCGCGTGGGCACGCCGCTGACGAACAGGTTCGGGTCGAAGGACGGCGCCGAGACCATGCACAGGATGTCGCCGTTGCGGACGTCCATCACCACGCAGCCGCCCGACTCCTCGCCGAACACCTCGAGCGCGCGGTTCTGGACGTCGGCGTCGAGGGTCAGCATCACGTCCTTGCCGGGCACCGCCGGCCGCGAGCCGCCGACGTCCTCGGCCACCACCCGGCCGCGGGCGTCGACCTCGACCCGGTTGCCCCCGGCCTCGCCGCGCAGGTCGGAGTCGAAGGCCTTTTCAACGCCCTGGCGGCCGATGCGGAAGCCGGGGTTGTAGAGGATCTCCGGGACCTTCTCGCCGCGCTCCTCGATGGCCTTGATGTCGCGGTCATTGGGCTTGGCGACATAGCCGATGACATGGGCGAAGGCGCCGCCGAACGGGTAGAAGCGCGCCTCGTGCATGTCGGCCATCACGCCGGGCAGCTCGTTGGCGTAGAGGTTGACGCGGGCGAACTCCTCCCAGGTCAGGTCGCTCTTGACCGGGACCGGCGAGAAGCGCGGGGCGGCGTTGACGTCGCGGATGATCGAGCGGCGGCGCTCGAGGGTGTCGGGCAGCAGCCGCCCGAGCAGGTCGAGGGTCTGGTCGAGATCGCGGGTCTCGTCGCGCACCACCAGCACCCGGAAGCTGGGCCGGTTGCCGGCGATGACCACGCCGTTGCGGTCGAGGATGCGGCCCCGCGGCGGCGGCACGAGGCGGAAGTTGAACTGGTTGGCGGCGGCCTGGGTAGCGTACTCCTGGGCCTGGATCACCTGCAGCTGGGCCAGCCGGCCGGTCAGGGCGAGGCCGCCGAGGGCGGTCAGCCCCCCCAGCACGAAGGTGCGGCGCAGGAAGGAGCCCTGCCGCTCGTTCGGGTCGGAGAAGAAGATGGCGGGTTCCGAACTCATCGGAACCTCACGTCGCCGTCCTCGAAGCGCTCGATCATCCGGTCGGCGAACGGGAACAGCAGCAGGGTCGGGACGACCTGGCCCAGCAGGGCGAGGATGGACGGGGGATTGCCGGCCAGCAGGGTGGTGATCAGCCAGGCGGCGCTGAAGGCGAGGCCGCAGCCGGCGGCGTACCAGACGAACAGGACGGCGGTTTCCTGGCCGATCAGGAAGCTGCGCGAGCCCAGCACCACCGCATAGATGGCCAGCAGGGCCAGCGGCCACAGGCCGAGGGGGCCGTACCAGAAGACGTCGAGGAACAGGCCGAGGGCGGTCAGCACCAGGGGCGCGATGATCGACGGCCGGATCAGCGGCCAGGCGAAGGCCAGCACCATGGGGGTGACCGGCTCGGGCAGGCTGAGGCCGAACAGCTCGATCGGTGTGGCGAGCACGATGGTGGCGGCGACGGCGATCAGGGCCGGGATGAAGATCCACTGGACCGGACCGACGACGCGGACCGCGACCGGGCGTCTCATTCGGGCGCTCCCGCGGCGGGCGCGGCGGCGGTGGCCGGGGCCGGCGCCGGGGCCGGCTCGGCGGCGCGCTCGAGCGCGGCCCGGGCGGCGGCGGCGCGCCGGGCGGCGGCGTCGTCGATGGCCGCGGCCTGGGCGGCGGTGGCCTCCGGCAGGGTCTCGAGGGCGGCGAGCGGCGGCGCGTTCAGCGCCTCGGGCCCGACCAGCTGGCCGAAGTCCTCGAACAACAGGACACGGACGTAGTCGATGGCGCCGCGGTCGCTGAACAGCTTGACCCGCCAGCTGCCGTCGACGCCGCGGGCGGCCACGCCGATCGGCAGGCCGCGCGGGAAGGCGCCGCCGTCGCCGGAGGTCAGGATGCGGTCGCCGGGCTGCACCGAGCCGGCGCCGCGGACGAACTCGAGCCGCGGATTGCCGGAACCGTCGCCGGTCAGGATGGCGCGGGCGTCGCTGCGGTCGACCAGCACCGGCGTGCGGCTGGCCACGTCGGTGAGCAGCAGCATGCGGCTGACGTGCGGCGAGGTCCCGACGATGCGCCCGACGAGGCCGTGCTCGTTGATGACGGGATTGCCGATCTTGATGCCGCGCGCCGCGCCGATGTCGAGCAGGCGGGCGTTGGAGAAGGGGCCGCGGGAGTCGGAGACGGACCGGGCGGTGCGCATCGGCACCGGCGGCTCGGGCCGGATGCCGAGCATGGCCTCGTAGCGGGCGTTGATGTTCTTCAGGGCGATGGCCTGGTCGCGCCACGGCTCCAGCTCGGCCAGCTGGCGCTTCAGCCGGCGGTTCTCGGAGACGGCGAAGAAGTAGCCGCCGACGCCGTCGGCGAGGTGGCCGAACCAGCGCACCGGGGCCGCGAACACGCCGCCGACAGGACCGGCCACGGTCTCGACGCCCGCGCGGGCGGGCTGCCAGGTCGAGCCGGCTCCGCGCTGGTCGCTGACGAGGAGCAGCACGGCGCCGACAGCGCAGGCGACCACGGCCACGGCCGCGGTCCACACCAGCGGCACCTTGAGATTCTCGAACGGTCCGTCGCGGAACGCCACGGCGCGCCTTCCTGGAAAGAGGGAATCGGCGGGACGCCCCCCGCCGTCAGACCCAGCCTATCGCAAAAACCGGGCCAGATGGGAACCGGCGTTACCCCTGCGATGACAGGGATTTGAGGCGAACTGATGAAGCCGCCGTCAGAGCGCCGAGTCGAGCACGCCCTTCATCCAGCGCGGGTGTTCGAGCACCCGGCCGCAGCCGATGGCGACGCACGACAGCGGGTCGTCGGCGACCGAGACCGGCAGGCCGGTGTGGTCGCGGATCTCGGCGTCCAGACCGCGCAGCAGGGCCCCGCCGCCGGTCAGCATGATGCCCTTGTCGGCGATGTCGGCGGCGAGTTCGGGCGGGGTGGCCTCGAGCGCCACCTTCACGGCCTCGACGATCTGCGAGACCGGCTCGGCGAGGGCCTCGGCGGCCTGGCGCTCCGAGATGCGCACCTCGCGGGGCACGCCCTGCATCAGGTCGCGGCCCTTGACGTCGATCGACAGGCCTTCGCCGTCGGCCGGGATGCGGGCGGTGCCGATGTCCTTCTTGATGCGCTCGGCGGTGGTCTCGCCGATCAGCAGGTTATGGTTGCGGCGCATGTAGGAGATGATCGCCTCGTCCATCTTGTCGCCGCCGACGCGGACCGAGCGCGAATAGACGATGCCGGACAGGGACAGCACGGCCACCTCGGTGGTGCCGCCGCCGATGTCGACGACCATGGAGCCGGTCGGCTCGTGGATCGGCAGGCCGGCGCCGATGGCCGCGGCCATGGGCTCGTCGATCAGGCCGACACGGCGGGCCGAGGCGTTGAGGCAGGAGTCGTTGATGGCGCGGCGCTCGACGGCGGTGGCGCCGGAGGGCACGCACACGATCACCTTGGGGTTCACGAAGCCCTTGCGGTTGTGAACCTTGCGGATGAAGTGCTTGATCATCTCCTCGGCGACCTCGAAGTCGGCGATGACCCCGTCGCGCATCGGGCGGATGGCTTCCATGTGGCCCGGGGTGCGGCCCAGCATCTGCTTGGCCTCTATGCCCACCGCGTGGACGATCTTCCGTCCACCGACGTTTCGCAGCGCGACCACCGAGGGCTCGTTCAGCACGATGCCCTTGCCCTTCATGTAAATGAGGGTGTTGGCGGTGCCGAGATCGATGGCGATGTCGTTCGAGATCGCGCCGAAGACGTGGGAGAACATGGGCCTGGGATACCGTTCGTTCGGGCCTGAGAGGGCGTGGGTCTGACCTGATCCGCCCGGCGAGGCCCCGGCTGCGCGCATCCCCTTACGCGCCGCCTCCTGATCGTCTTCGCCTGACCGACCGTCGGCCCGTTTGCCCGTGTGCGGAGGCGATTACAAGTCCTTGTGCAAGCGCGCCGACATCATCGGCAGCTTGGCCGTTCACGTTCCCGTCAGCCAAGCTTGCGGGGCCCCGGTTTCAGACGGGCTGGAGCCCCTCCATGTGCAGCGCCTTCTGGATGCAGGGCCGCGACTGGACCAGGGTCAGGTGGGCGTTCAGCTTGGGAAAACGCTCCGGGTCGAGAAGGTGGTTGCTGCGCAGCCACCGGCTGAACACGGAGAGGTAGCCGTCGGCGACGGTGTAGCGTTCGCCGAGCACCCAGGGCCCCTTCAGCAGGCGGCCTTCGACGATGTCGTACTTCGCCAGCGCCGGCTCCAGCGCCTTCGCCCTCGCCTCCCCTTCGAGCGGCGGGCGGGCGAACAGCACCTTGCCGATCGCCGGGTGCAGGGACGAGCCGAGGAAGCCGTTGAAGGCGTGCAGCCGCGCCAGCTCGAACAGCGCGTCGGGCGGCGGGAGCAGCTCCGCCTCGGGGTGGGTCGCGGCCACGTACCACATGATGGCGAGGTTCTCGGTCAGGACGCCGTCGTCGGTGACGAGGGCCGGCGTCACGCCGGCCGGATTGACGGCGAGATACTCCGGCGTCCGCTGCTCGCCCTTCGACAGGTCGATCCGCACCAGGTCGTAGGCGGCGTGCGCCTCCTCGAGGGCGAAGTGGGAAGCCATCGCGCAGGCGCCGGGGGAATAGTAGAGCTTCAGCATGGACTCTCCTCCGGGGGTCGATCCCGTGAGGAACGCCGGAGACGGCGGTTCTATCCCTCCGCGGCCCCGCCGCCGGACCGCTCCCGGCGCCTGACCCACTCCCGCACCGCCAGCATGGCCCCCAGCCAGACCACGGCGACCGCGGCGAGAATCAGCGAGGTCCAGACGCCGTCGCCGGACACGGCGGAGACGACGGCGCCGCCGAAGAAGGCGACCAGGGCCGTCTTCGGCAGCACCCCGAGGGCGCAGCCGGCGAGATAGCTCCAGAAGTTGGCCCGCGTCGCCCCGAAGGCCATGTTGACGACGATGAACGGCGCCGAGGGCACGTTGCGGATCATGAAGCTGGCGTAGAAGGCGTTGCGGCCGACGAAGCGCTTGAGCCGGGCCAGGGTGCGGCTGTCCAGCCGGTCGATGAGCCGCGCCGTGGGGCCGCGGCCGAGCCAGTAGGTCACGCCGGCGGAGACGACGGTGGCCACCCAGCTGTAGGCGAAGCCGAGATTGGGCCCGAAGGCCACCACGCAGGCGGCGATGAGGATGAACTGCGGCGCGCCGATGAAGGCCGACAGCACGAACAGGACCACGGTCGCGGCGAAGGCCCAGGGACTGCCGGCGTAACCCTGCAGCCAGGCCTCGAGCTTCGCCTCGGTGGCGAGGCCCAGCTGGCTCTTGCCGACGACCAGCAGGCCGACGGTCGCGCCCAGCAGCAGGACCGCCGCCAGCGCGGTGCGCCAGCGGCGGCCCTCCATGTTGAGGATGAAGTCGAGCAGGCGACGCATGGCCTGTGCCTAGCACCGCCGGGGGAGCGGCGGAACAGAGCCGCCGCCCGGCCTGCGTCAGGCGGCGAGCTTCCAGGTCGGCTCGAGCGCCGCGTGCGGCGGGCACGGCGCGACCTCCGCCGCGGGCAGGCCGCCGAGCTCGTTGGCGTAGCCGTGGTTGACGTCGCGGTGGTGGGCCTCGTCGGCGCGGACCACCAGCACCACGTCGCGCAGGGTGGCGTCGTCCGGCAGGCCCCAGTAGCGCTTCGCGATCGCGGGCGCCGGCACGTTGGGGCTGCGGCCCTCGTCGATCTCGGCGAGGTAGTGGGTGTAGCTGATCACCGCCTCCTCCTCGAAGTAGCCGACGACCCGGTGGGCGGTCTTCGCGTGCACCAGGTAGAGGGCGAAGAAGAACAGGTAGAAGACCCACTGCACCGAGACGATGACGAAGCGCTCGAACAGGGTCGGCTTCGAGATCTCGATGAAGGTCATCAGGTGCATGCGCTCGTTTTCGGCCTCGTCCATGAGCGTCTTGATCCACCCCCGGTCGTCGCACATGCGGCGCAGGCAGCTGAGGTGGTTGATGGTGGCTCCGACCATGCCCGGCACGGCCGCGACGGTCTCCAGCACCACGGCGCGGTGGCCGTAGCGCCTGGCGAAGAAGGTATCGGCGCAGAAGCGCAGCAGCTTGGTGAAGCCGAAGGCCACCCGATCGGACAGCCCCCTGGGCTGGTGGTGGACGGACAGGTCGACGAGCGGGGCGGTCATGACGGTACTCCTGCTGGGCCAACGCCCTACAGCCGGCGTCGGATGGCGGCGGTGTAGTCGCCGCCCGCCGGCCCCGACATTCGGGTCTTTCCACTAGGGGATGTCCCGACGGGGGATGTCCCGCAGAGCGCGCGCGATTTGCCCGCCCCTTCGCAACTGCGTAAGGATCGCCCGCCTTCGCCCCGGGAGTCGCCATGTCCAGTCCGTCCGCCCCGCTCCAGTCCGCGGCCCTGGCCCGCGTCAAGCCGTCGGCGACGCTGGCGGTGACCGCCCGCGCCCGGGAGCTGAAGCGCGAGGGGCGCGACGTGATCGGCCTCGGCGCCGGCGAGCCGGACTTCGACACGCCCGAGAACGTCAAGGAGGCGGCCATCGCGGCCATCCGTCGGGGCGAGACCAAGTACACCGACGTCGACGGCCTGCCGGAGCTTAAGGCGGCGGTGGCGGCCAAGTTCGCGCGCGAGAACGGCCTGACCTACCGGCCGGACCAGATCCACGTCGCCCCGGGCGGCAAGACGGTGATCTACAACGCCTTCGTCGCCACCCTGTCGCCGGGGGACGAGGTGATCGTGCCGGCGCCCTACTGGGTCAGCTATCCCGACATGGTGCTGCTGGCCGGCGGCGAGCCGGTCACCGTGGTCGGCCATGAGGCGGACGGGTTCAAGCTGAAGCCGGCCGCCCTGGAGGCGGCGATCACCGCGCGGACGAAGTGGCTGATCCTGAACAGCCCGTCCAACCCCACCGGCGCCGCCTACACCCGCGCGGAGCTGGAGGCGCTGGCCGCGGTGCTGCGACGGCATCCGCAGGTGTGGGTGCTGACCGACGACATGTACGAGCACCTGATCTACGGCGACTTCGATTTCGCCACCCTCGCCCAGGTCGCGCCGGACCTCGCCGACCGGACGCTGACGGTGAACGGGGTGTCGAAGGCCTATGCGATGACCGGCTGGCGCATCGGCTATGCGGGCGGGCCGAAGCCGCTGATCGACCTGATGCGCAAGGTGGCCGGCCAGACGACCAGCAATCCCTCCTCGATCAGCCAGTGGGCGGCGGTGGAGGCGCTGAACGGGCCGCAGGACTTCATCGCCGAGCGGGCGAAGCATTTCGAACGCCGCCGCGACCTGGTGGTGTCGATGCTGAACCAGGCCTCCGGGGTACGCTGCGCCACGCCGGAGGGCGCCTTCTACGTCTATCCCTCGATCGAGGGGCTGATCGGCAAGACGACCGAAGGCGGCGCCGTCATCGACAGCGACGACGCCTTCGCCGCCGAACTGCTCGACGCCGAGGGCGTCGCGGTGGTGCAGGGCTCGGCCTTCGGCCTGTCGCCGTACTTCCGGGTCAGCTACGCGACCTCGGAAGAGGTGCTGGAGGAGGCCTGCCGGCGGATCCAGCGCTTCTGCGGGTCGCTGCGATAGGGTCCGGCGCTCACCTCCCCTCGAGCGAAGGCGAACGGGGAGGACGGCCCCGCATCAGCGGGTCAGGCGACGCCGGCCCATGGGGCCGCCCCCTCCGATCGCCTGCGCCGCCCCTTCCACCATCCCTCGCCTGCGGCCCGGA
>NZ_JACESB010000037.1 GCF_013912005.1 Brevundimonas sp.
GAGGATAGGGGGCGGATGCGTCAGAAGCGGTCGTGGGGCGTCGTCGACGGGGGCAGGGGCCGGCCTTCCTTCCCATGCAGGACCCCCGCCGGCCGACCGGCAGGCTGGCTGTCACGGGATGAAGGGCGGGGTGGGAAGGTCTATGTCTGGCGGCCTGAACCGGAGCCCCGCCATGAAGACCCTGCACATCGACTTCGTCTCCGACATCGTCTGCCCCTGGTGCGTGGTCGGGCTGGGCGGGCTGACGGAGGCGCTGGGGCGGCTGGAGGGGGAGGGGATCGCGGCGGAGATCCGCTTCCAGCCGTTCGAGCTGAACCCGCAGATGCCGCCCGAGGGCGAGAACATCGTCGACCACATCGGCCGCAAATACGGGGCGACGCCGGAGCAGTCGGCGAGGAACCGGGTCATGATCGCCGAACGGGCCGCGGAAGCGTGGCCGGGGTTCGGGATGCGCATGGGCGAGGACAGCCGCATCTGGAACACCTTCGACGCCCACCGGCTGCTGCATTGGGCCGGGACGATCGGGATGGCGGAGCAGAGGGCGCTGAAGGAGGCCCTGTTCAGGGCCCATTTCACCGAGGGCCGGACGATGACCGACGCCGATGTGCTGGCCGATGCGGCGGCGGCGGCGGGGCTGGACCGCGACGAGGCGGCGGCGGTGCTGGCCGAGGGGCGCTACGCCGCCGAGGTGCGGGCGGCGGAGGCGCTGTGGGTCTCGCGCGGGATCACCGGCGTGCCGGCGGTGGTGGTGGAGGGGAAGTGGCTGATCTCCGGCGGGCAGCCGGCCGGGGTGTTCGAGGAGGCGCTGCGGGGGATGGCCGACGAACTGTGAGTGTCTCCTCCCTGTCGCGCAGCGATGGGGAGGGGGACCGCGAAGCGGTGGAGGGGTGCAAGGGCCGTGCGCGGTCGCTGGAAGGATCTGCGCGGCGGCTTCACCCCTCCCCCATCCTTCGCTCCGCTCCGGATGGTCCCCCTCCCCATTCCTGCGGAACGGGGAGGAGACGGGACGGTCAGGCCCGCTTCTTCTTCGGCGACGGCGCGCGGTCGGCGGCGGTGACCAGATGGCCCTTCCAGCCGGGGGGCGGGAGGAACCGGCCGGACTGCTCCTCGCGCGTGCCGTGCCGGGCCACTTCGGCGGCGCGCCGGAGGGCTTTCAGGACGGTTTCGTTGTCGAAGGTCAGGCTCATTTCGGTCCCCAATCTAGCAGTTCGGGGGCGCCGTCGCCACCGAGGTAGACCTTCCAGCTGTCCGCCAGCGGCTTGTAGACCGTCTCCAGGTAGTCGAGGCTGAGCGGGAAGCGTCGGCGGAGGTCCGCCTCCGGGATGCCGTGGCCGCCGCGCTCGACCCGTCGCGCCACGCGGGCGATGGACGCCTCGACCGAGGGCAGCCGCAGATAGACCAGCTCGACCCGATACCCCGCCGCCTTCCACTCGCGGAGGCGCACCGCGTGGGAGCGGGTGGCGAGGGTGGTCTCCAGCACGAAGTCGGCCCGGTCCGCGACCAGCTCGTCCAGCCGCTCCAGCACCCGCCGCCCGGCGACGAGGTCGCGGTTCGGCCCCGGCGGCACGTCGCGCGCCACCTCGTCCGGATTGACGAAGTGGAACGCCGTCGCCCGCTCGCGCAGGAACTGGTTGATGAAGGTGGTCTTCCCGGCGCCGTTGGGGCCGGCGAGGAGGACGGCGGTGGGCATGGGGGGAGGTTAGCGCGGGAAGTGGGTGTGTGTCCCGCTTTGCACCAATGGATTTGTTTCCAGAGCGCGTAAAGGGCGCTATCTGCAAAGCTCGACTCTCAGCCAGCGCAGGCCACAGCTCACCGTGACGTCTACTGTCAATATTTGGAATCCCCAGACCGGAATCGAGGATCTTCCGGCTGGTTGGCCCGACATCCGGGCGACCGAAATTGAGAGCATTCAGAAGATCTGGAAGGAGCAACGTGAGCGCCTCAAGGGCTCGAAACAGCTTTCCGAGTTCAGTGACAAGTTGGCCCGAGAATGGGCGATTGAGACAGGAGTCATTGAGGGACTTTACGACATAGACCGTGGTGTCACTCAGACGCTCATCGAGCATGGATTCCAAGCAGAACTCATGTGGCACGGTTCGACAAACCAGCCCCGCGAATATGTAATTCAGCTTCTTAAGGATCAGAGAGATGCGCTCGAAGGCGTGTTTGACTTCGTAGCTAACCGTCGAGAGCTGACCTCTTCCTACATCAAAGAAATCCATGCTGCGCTGCTGAGAAGTCAGCACACGACCACGGCAGAGGACGGGTTGGGACGAGAGGTGGAGGTCCCGCTTCTGAGAGGAGACTGGAAGGTTCAACCAAACTACCCCCTTAGGGATGGCGTACTTCACGCCTATTGCCCACCTGAACAAGTTGCTTCTGAGATCGACCGTCTGATTGAGATGCATCATGCGCATCAGAGGGACGGTGTGTCCCCCGAAGTGTCAGCTGCGTGGTTGCACCACCGCTTCGCGCAGATACACCCGTTCCAAGATGGAAACGGCAGGGTAGCTCGAGCCCTAGCGTCACTCGTGTTGATCCAAGCGGGGCTATTCCCGTTGGTTATCAACCGCGACGAGAAGAAGATCTACATTGATGCCCTAGAGGCCGCAGACGCTGGGGATCTGTCGCCGCTAATTTCGATAATCGCGAAATTTCAAAGAGCGCAGTTTCGACGAGCTACAGCGATTTCCGAGAACATGCTCACTGCGGACGCGGATGTGCATTCAGTCTTGGCTGGTCTCAAGAAGGTGGCCGACGAGATACACGCACGCAGGCTGGAGGAATTGCAGCGCGTCTTCGGGCATTCAGACGCACTTGAGGCCGAAACGGAGACATACCTGCGGAAGATTTGCCCGGACGTTCGGGCAGCGCTGCGGGCGGTAGACCCCTCCGCAAACGCCTTGGTTCATAGGTCCGATCCTTCCAATGATTTCTTCTATCGATCTCAGATAATCGAGAACGCAAAGAAACATTTCGGTTACTACGCGGATACGCAAGAATACAGAGCCTGGGTATCGTTTAGTATGTTTTGGCAGAGAAAGGCGAAGCTTGTTTTCGCTTTTCATGCGTTGGGCCGACCGTTCAACGGCAGCCTCACCTGTGCTCCATTTCTGGAGTTCCAAGACGCTGACGACGATGGTCAATCGCGTGGCAGCCTCATCCGGGTTGCGGAAGAAGCATTTGTGTTCTTTTACGATGAGGACCTTCCGAAGCTGGTGGACCGCTTCAAAGAGTGGCGAGACCGGGTGGTAGTGGTCGCTTTGCGAGAACTCACGCTCAACCTTTAACGCAAGTTCTGAGGAGACCTGCTCGGACTAGTGCAGAACGACAAACCCGCCCCAATATGTTTGGCGGGCGCGTCTTCTTAAGCCTCACACCTTCACCTCCACCACCCCGCCCCCGGCGCGGAACCTCTCGCTCATCTCCCGCATCCCCGCCTCCGCCTCGTCTGAGTCCAGGCTCGCGCCCGCATCGTTCTGACCCCGCGCGGCCTCCCGGATGTCCTGGCTGATCTTCATCGAGCAGAATTTCGGGCCGCACATGCTGCAGAAGTGGGCGGTCTTGTGGGCTTCCTTGGGGAGGGTCTCGTCGTGGTATTCGCGGGCCGTTTCGGGGTCCAGCGAGAGGTTGAACTGGTCCTCCCAGCGGAACTCGAAGCGGGCGCGGGACAGGGCGTCGTCCCAGGCGCGGGCGGCGGGGTGGCCCTTGGCGAGGTCGGCGGCGTGGGCGGCGATCTTGTAGGTGATGACGCCGTCCTTGACGTCCTGGCGGTCGGGCAGGCCCAAATGCTCCTTGGGCGTGACGTAGCAGAGCATGGCGGTGCCGAACCAGCCGATCATGGCCGCGCCGATGGCTGACGTGATGTGGTCGTAGCCGGGGGCGATGTCGGTGGTGAGCGGCCCCAGGGTGTAGAAGGGCGCCTCGTGGCAGTGCTTCAGCTGCTCGTCCATGTTGGCCTTGATCTTGTGCATCGGCACGTGGCCGGGGCCCTCGATCATCACCTGGCAGCCGTGGTCCCAGGCGACCTTGGTCAGCTCGCCAAGAGTCCGTAGCTCAGCAAATTGCGCCGCGTCGTTGGCGTCGGCGATGGAGCCGGGGCGCAGGCCGTCGCCGAGCGAGAACGACACGTCATAGGCGCGCATGATCTCGCAGATCTCGGCGAAGCGCTCGTAGAGGAAGGACTCCTTGTGGTGGGCCAGGCACCACTTGGCCATGATCGAGCCGCCGCGGGAGACGATGCCGGTGACGCGGCTGGCGGTCAGGGGCACGAAGGGCAGGCGCACGCCGGCGTGGATGGTGAAGTAGTCGACGCCCTGCTCGGCCTGTTCGATCAGGGTGTCGCGGAACACCTCCCAGGTCAGGTCCTCGGCCACGCCGCCGACCTTCTCCAGCGCCTGGTAGATGGGCACGGTGCCGATGGGGACCGGGCTGTTGCGCACGATCCAGTCGCGGATGTTGTGGATGTTGCGGCCGGTGGACAGGTCCATGACCGTGTCGGCGCCCCAGCGGGTGGCCCAGACCAGCTTGTCGACCTCGTCGGCGACGTTCGACAGGACGGCCGAGTTGCCGATGTTGGCGTTGATCTTGACCAGGAAGTTGCGGCCGATGGCCATCGGCTCGACTTCGCGGTGGTTGATGTTGGCCGGAATGATGGCGCGGCCGCGGGCGACCTCGTCGCGGACGAACTCGGGGGTGATGAAGTCGGGGATGGCGGCGCCGAAGGATTCGCCGTCGCGAGGGGATGAGGGATGAGGGATGAGGGATGAGGGGGTCGGGACCGTCGTGCCGTCGGCGAGGGTGACGACGCCGCCGGGGCTCATCCCTCTTCCCTCATCCCTCATCCCTCTTCCCTCATCCCGCGCCTGCTCGCGGCGCAGGTTCTCGCGGATGGCGACGAACTCCATCTCCGGGGTGACGATGCCGGCGCGGGCGTATTCCAGCTGGGTGACGGGGCGGCCGGGGACGCCCTTGAAGACGCGGTGGCGGCTGACGTCGAAGGCGGGGGCGAGGTGCTTGCCCGAGGCGTGGCCGTTGTCCTCGGGCCTGACCTCGCGCGGCGAGGTCTCGGGGGCGATGTCGCCGCGGGCGAGGCGCCAGTCGGGGGCGATGACCTCGGCCAGGCCCCTGTGGATGTCGATGGTCGCGTCGGGGTCGGTGTAGGGGCCCGAGGGGTCGTAGACGGTCACCGGCGGCTCGTTGGCGCTGGGGTGGACGGCGATCTCGGCGAAGGGCACGCGGATGTCGGGGTGGAGCACGCCGGGCTGGTAGACCTTGCGCCGGCCGGGGCGCGGGCCGGTGGGGACGGCGCCGGTGGCGGTCTCCACGCGCTTCTTCGCCTCGGACAGGGCGAGATCGCCGGTCCGGCTATCGCTCGCGACGCGGTCGCTCGCTGCTTGAGCCGGATCAGCGTGGGGATCGGTGACGTGGACGTTCATGGCGGCCTCTGCGTGCAGAGGGTCCGCCGGCGACGGGCGCGCAGTCCCCCGCTCGCGCGGGGAGGGCGACGATCTCATCCCTTCGCCGGCATGACCCGGATCAGGTTCGACGGGTCAGGGGATCACCCCAATCTCAGCCGCTCAGGCGCGGCCCCCCGGAGAACGCGCCGACCCTAGGCGCAAGGGACGGCGGGTTCAACCGCCGGCGGCGCGGGGCTGATCAGGGCTCGGACCAGCCGGCGACGGCGATGTCGGCGCGGCCGCGGGGGTCGGCGTCGAACACCAGGGTGACGCGCTCGCGGCCGTGGGCGGGGACGTAGTCGAGGGTGGCCGTGGCGGTCGCCGCGCCGAGGCGGCCCTCGACCTCGACCGCGGCGGCGGTCTCGTCGCCGCTGTTGCGCACCTCGACCTCGGCCAGCCAGCGGCCGCCGGCGGGGCGGACGGAGTCGAGCCGGGCCGAGACCTCCGCCGGGTCGCGCGGGCCCCGGGCCTCGACCACGATCACCGCCAGGGCGGCCAGCACGATCAGCCCGCCCAGCCCGCCGGCGGCCCATTCGAGCAGGGCGGGGGCCGGGGGCGGCCCGGGGGCCTTGTTCTTCCGCGGCGCCATCAGACGAGCAGCCGGGCGGCGGCGGCGCCGAGCGCGCCCGGGAAGCCGAGCACGACCATGGCGTCGACGGTCTCGGGCAGGCCGTGGCCGTCGGTGCGGCCGAACACCCACAGCACATAGAGGCTGGTCAGCAGCACCAGGCCGTAGCCGGGCAGGGTGTAGTGGAAGAAGGCGGTCAGCGGCCGGCCCTGCTCCTCCTGCCCGGCGAAGCCGACGCCGTAGACGACGGCGTGCATCAGCAGCAGGGAGACCAGCAGCAGGGCGGCGACGTGGCCGGCGGTCATCCGGTAGGCGATCAGGATCATCTCCTCGGTCGGGGCCATGTTGAGGGCGAGGAACAGGGCGCCGGCGACCATCAGGAACAGCTCGCCCGGCCAGGTCGCCTGGGCCTCGTCGCCGACCTCGTCCTCGCCGGCGCTGAGCTGCCGGCCGGCCAGCAGGGCGCCCATGGCGCCGGCCACCGCCTGCAGGGTGAGCTGGCCGACGAGCTGGCGCGGCGGGGCGCCGGGCTGGAACACGCCGAACAGGCTGAGCACGGCGGCGGCGGTGAGGAAGCCCACCGCCAGGGCGACGAGGGTGTCGAGCAGGGCGTGGCCGAGGCCCCGGTGCCGGGCGCTGAAGCCGGCGTAGAAGGCCAGGCCGAGCAGCAGGGGCAGGGCGGCGAGCAGGAAGACGGCGAGGCGGAACGGCTCGAGGATGAAGCCGAACCACCACATCTCCATGGTCATCAGCAGCGGCAGGCTGAACAGCAGGGCCCCGCCGAAGGCTCGGGCCAGGTCGCGGGCGTAGCGGCGCTCGCGCCGGGCGTCGAAGGCGAGGCTGACGATCATGCAACGGCAACGCTGGAGCGGCGCTTTCGCTCCCGCGGCGGCGGTCAGTCGGGGAAGACGGCGAGCAGGCGGTCGAGGGCGGCGGCGACGCGGCTCCAGCCTGAGTCGTCGAGCGGCAGGCCGCCCACGGCGGCCCCGTCGGCGAGGGCGAGTTGCTGCACGGCGGCGAGGAGCACGGCGTTGATGGCCACCGGATCGCCCTCGGGCGGCACGCGCAGCCGGGGCCGGCGCTCGCGCATCCACGCCTGCAGCAGGGCGGCGCGCTCGGCCTCGATCCGGTCGAGCAGGGGCGAGCGCTCCACGAGGGCCCAGGCCATCAGGCGCAGGCTCAGCGGACTGGACCTCAGCGCCGCCAGCCAGGCGGCGAGGCTGGCGCGGGCGAAGGCGCGCAGGCTGTCGCCGGCGGCGGGCGGGGCGGCGTCCAGCGCCCGCACCAGCTCGGCGGCGGCCCGGGCCGCGAGCCGGACCACGACGCCGTCGGCCCCGTCGAAATAGCGATAGACCAGTTTGCGGTCGCACCGCGCCTCGGCGGCGAGGGTCTGGACGTTCAGGCCCGGAAAGCCGTCGCGCAGCAGGATGCGCTCGCCGGCGTCGACGATGGCCGCCTCGGTGGCGGCGCGGTCGCGCAGGCGCGTCGGCGAGGGGGCGGGCGATTCGGCCATGCGACAGCATCCCGCCGCATGCGCGGAGGGGCAAGCGAGGGATGAGGGATGAGGGAAGAGGGGCGGGCGGCCGGGACGGGGAGGGACTCTCATCCCTCATCCCTGTCTCCAGACAAGGTGCGGCCCCGGTCTGCGTCGGGGGGCGTGGCAGAGACCGGGGCCGCTTTAGGACACTGTCGAGCGCGCATCGCCGCAAGGTCCGGGCAATAAACTGCGGTCCCCGGGTTCGGTTCCGCGCCCGCAAGGCGCTTTTTTCGCCTGTCCGCGCGGGCATCCTCCGGGCCGGGGGCGGGGCCGGGCGCCGGTCGGTGAAGTCGACGGCGTCTGTGGCGTGTGCAGCGGTCGCGCGCTAGCTTGCGATTCGCCCACGGAGGGATGGATGCCCGGCCAGATCGACCGCCTTGTCTACCATAGCACGGCGACGCGACCGACGGACGTGCTGGTCTCCCTGGCGGAGCTGCTGGGCGAGTCGCGGCGCAACAACGCCCGCGCCGGCCTGACCGGGGCGCTGGCGGTGCACAACGGGCGATTCCTGCAGGTGCTGGAGGGCGACCCGGGCCAGATCGACATGCTGCAGCGGCGGCTGGCGAAGGACCCGCGCCACCGGGACATCGTCATCATCGACCGCTGGCGGGTGGAGGCCCGGCTGTTCAACGACTGGACCATGGCCAGCGCCCGCATCACCCCGTCGCTGGCGCCGGAGCTGGACGCGCTGATGGCCGAGGTGCGGCCCTCGGGGGCCCGCCTCGTGGGCCTGATGCTCCAGGCGGTGGCGCGCAGCTGAGGCTCACAGCCCGAAGGGCCAGGTGTCCGACGCGCGGCCTTGGTCCGGCGGGCCGGCGGCGAGCGGGGTGAGGGCGCGGGTCCGGTCGATCCAGACGTAACCGTCGAACTGGTCGGGCAGCCGCGCCCCGGCGTAGTGGCTCGCCCGTTCCGTCTCCGGCCGGGGTTCCCGCCCGCTTCGCGCGCCCGGCGATCGGGGCTAGAGGAGGCGCCTCACCGGAGATCCGCCATGCACCTCGCCCGCTTCCCCCGCGTCCGCCTCGCCCATCTGCCGACCCCGCTGGAGCCGCTGCCGCGGCTCTCGGAGGAACTGGGCGTCGACCTGTGGATCAAGCGCGACGACTGCACCGGCCTGGCCGGCGGCGGCAACAAGACGCGCAAGCTGGAATTCCTGCTGGGGGAGGCCTTCGAGCAGGAGGCCGACACCCTGGTGACCCAGGGGGCGGTGCAGTCGAACCATGTGCGCCAGACGGCGGCGGCGGCGGCGGCCCACGGCCTGGCCTGCGAGGTGATCCTGGAAGAGCGGACCGGGTCGAAGGCGCACGACTATGTCGCCAACGGCAATGTGCTGCTGGACCGGCTGCTGGGGGCGAGGCACCGCTTCGTGCCGGGCGGCTCGGACATGGCCGCCGAGCTGGAGAAGACGGCGGCCGAGGTGCGGGCGCGCGGCGGGCGGCCGTATGTGATCCCGGGCGGCGGCTCGAACGCGGTGGGCGCGCTCGGCTATGTCGACTGCGCCCGCGAGATCGTGGTCGGGGCCGACGAACTGGACCTGAGGGTCGACCGGATCGTCACGGCGACGGGCAGCGCCGGCACCCACGCCGGCCTGGTGGCCGGACTGGCGGTGATGGGGGCGGACATTCCGGTGCTGGGCATCGGCGTGCGGGCGCCGAAGCCGAAGCAGGAGGAGAACGTCCTCAAGCTGGCGCGCGAGACGGCGGCCCTGCTGGGGCGGCCCGAGGCGGTGACGGCGGAGATGGTGGTCGCGGATTGCGACTATGTCGGCGAGGGCTACGGCCTGGTCGACGAGGGCGTCATCGAGGCGCTGAAGCTGGCCGCGCGGACCGACGGCATCCTGCTGGATCCGGTCTACACCGGCAAGGCGATGAAGGGGCTGATCGCCCTGGCGCGGGCCGGCCGATTCAAGGGCGAGACGGTGGTGTTCCTGCACACCGGCGGGGCGCAGGGGCTGTTCGGCTATGAGAGCGTGGTGGGGGCG
>NZ_JACESB010000038.1 GCF_013912005.1 Brevundimonas sp.
CGGTAACTCATCCCACAGACCGGGCGAGGCCCGGCGCCCCGCACCCTTCCCGCCACCGCTTCCCTCCCGGAAGCGGCGAACCGACGCGCCCTGTGGTCCCCCGGAGAGGAGAGCCGGTGAAGACCCGCCTACAGCGACGCCGCCCAGTCGGCGCCCCGCACCAGGCTGTCGACGATGCCCGGTTCGCTCGAGGCGTGGCCGGCGTCGCCGACGAGGTCGAGCTTCGCCTCCGGCCAGGCGCGGTGCAGCGCCCAGGCGCTGGTCATCGGCGTCACCACGTCGAACCGTCCCTGGGCGATCCAGCACGGAATGTGGCGGATGCGGTCGACGTTCTTCAGCAGCCAGCCCTCCTCCGGGAAGAAGCCGCCGTTGACGAAGTACCAGCACTCGATGCGGGCGAAGGCCACGGCGAACTCGGGCTCGGCGAACTTCTCCGGCCGCGCCCGCGGCCCCTGGACGCTGACGGTGTCGCCCTCCCAGCTCGACCAGGCGACGGCGCAGCGCTCGCGCTCGGCGCGGTCGTCGCCGGTCAGCCGGCGATAGTAGGCCCCCATCAGGTCGTGGCGCTCATCCTCCGGGATCGGCGCGACGAACCGCTCCCACGCGTCGGGGAAGATGTGCGACGCCCCGTCCTGGTAGAACCAGCGCAACTCGGGTTTGGTCAGCAGGAAGATGCCGCGCAGCACCAGGGCCGAGACCCGGTCCGGATGGCTGATCGCATAGGCCAGCGACAGGGTCGAACCCCAGCTGCCGCCGAACACGACCCACCTGTCGATGCTCAGTCGCTCGCGCAGCCGCTCGATGTCCGCGATCAGCTTCCAGGTGGTGTTGTCCTCCAGCTCGGCGTAGGGCCGGCTCTTGCCGCAGCCGCGCTGGTCGAACATGACGATGCGGTATTTCGCCGGGTCGAAGAAGCGCCGCATGCCGGGGTTCACCGCCCCGCCCGGACCGCCGTGCAACACCACCACCGGCAGGCCCTGCGGGTTGCCGGACTCCTCGTACCAGACCTCGTGCGCCCCGTCCGGCGGCAGGTAGCCGCTGGCGTACGCCTCGATCTCCGGGAACAGCTCGCGGCGCGGGGCTTCGGGCGCGGGGAAGGCCATGGGACTCAGGTCTTTCTACGGGCGATTCAGGCGGAACGGGACGAAGGCCGCAGTGCGGCGAGAGCGACAAGGATCCAGGCGGCGATCATCAGCACGCCGCCGACCGGGGCCACGGCCCCCATGGCGCGGACGCCGAGCAGGCCGATGGCCGACAGCGCGAGGGCGAAGACCAGGCCGCCGGCCACGGCCAGCCAGCCGGCGGCGGTCCACAGCCGGCCCCGCGCCGCAACCACGGCGCACAGCAGGGCCAGCAGGGCGTGGACGATCTGGTAATGGGCGCCGGTGGTCAGCAGGGTCTTCACCGCCGGCCCGGCGCCGTGGGCGGCGAAGGCGCCGAGCCCCACCGCCATGGCGCCGCTGAGCGCCGCAACTCCGGCGAGAAGGCGATTCCCGATCATCCCGTGAGGCTAGCCGACAGAATCCGTCCCGTCTGCTATGGGCGCCCGATGTCCCCCGCCGTGCGCATGGCTTTGCAGTATGTGTTGCTCTTCGGCGCCACCGGGGTCAGCCTGCCGTTCGCCGGCCTGTGGCTGCGGTCGAAGGGGCTGGACGGCGCGGAGATCGGCCTGCTGCTGGCCGCGCCGATGCTGGGCCGGGTCGTCACCGGACCCCTGCTGGCCGTCTGGGCCGACGGCTTCCGCACCCGCCGCGCGCCGATCGCCCTGCTCGGCCTGGTCATGGCCGCCGGCTACGCCATGGCCGGGCTGGCGGAGGGGCCGTGGCTCTGCGGCCTCGGCTGGTTCGTCGGGGCGACGGCGGCGGCGGCCCTGATCCCGCTCAGCGACGTCCTGACCCTGCGGCTCGCGGCGCGCCACGGCTTCACCTTCGCCCTGCCGCGGGGATTCGGCTCGGCCGCCTTCGTCGCCGCCAACGTCGGGGTCGGGGGCTGGCTGGTGGCCGCGCCCGCCGATCTGGTGGTGATCTGGGTCACCGTGGCCGGCCTGGCGGTCGCCGCCCTCGGCGCCGCGGTGCTGCCCGCCGAGCCGGTGGGGGAGGGGGCGCCGGTGCGCGGGCGCGAGCGCTTCCGCGGCCTCGGCCGCCTGGTCGCGGACCCGGTCTTCATGACCGCCATCTTCGCCGTCGGCGCGGTCCAGGCGGCGCACGCCTTCCAGTACGGCTTTTCCGCCATCCTGTGGAAGGCCCAGGGCCTCAGCGAGGCCGTCACCGGGCGGCTCTGGGCCTTCGGCGTGCTCGTCGAGATCCTGCTGATGTGGGTGTTCGAGCCGTGGCGCCGGCGCGCCGGCGTCGGGCCGTGGCTCCTGCTGACCGTCGGCGCCGCCGCCGCCGTGCTGCGCTGGACGGCCATGGCCTTCGCCCCGCCGCTGTGGCTGCTTTGGCCGCTGCAGGCCCTGCACGCCCTGACCTTCGCCGCCACCTTCCTCGCCGGGGTGCAGATCGTCGAGCAGCTGGCGCCGCGCGACAGCCAGACGGCCGCCCAGACTCTCAGCTCGGTGCTGTCCGCCGGCCTGCTGATCGGCGCCGCCACGGCCGCTTCCGGCCCGCTGTACGACCGCTTCGGCGCCGGCGGCTACGCGGCCATGGCCCTCCTCGCGGCGGCCGGGCTGCTGGCCGCCCTCCCGCTGCGGCGCCGGCTCGCCTAGACCGCCCGCGGCCGCGGCAGCGGCGACAGGTGCCGGGCCACCGCCTGGGCGGCGGCTTTCACGGCCCGCTGCACCGCCGGGTCGGGCGCGTCGACCGGCGCTCGCAGCAGGGCGACCGCGGGGGCGTCGGTCCCGTCCGGCAGGCCGGACAGCACGCGGTACAGCAGGTAGCTGCCGGCGTCCTCCTCGGCCTCGGAGGTGGCGTGGGCCGGCAGCCCCGCCTCCCGCAGGGCGCGCACCACCTCCGCGGCCGGCGCGGTGGCCCGCACCACGCCCGGGCCCGCCACGTCGAGCCGCCGCACCCCGTCGAGGGTGCGGTTCTCGGCCCGCAGCTGCAGCCGGAAGTCGTCGCCCTTCCGCGTCCGCCCGACCAGCAGCAGGCCGCGGCAGCGGGGATCGGCCAGCCGGGCCGACAGGGTCTCGGCGAGGGGCTCGGGGGCGTCGGCGTCCAGCGGCTCGGTCCGGGCCCCCGGCGGACTCCACGGCACGCCGGACAGGTCCTCGACCGGGTCCCACGCCGTCTCCTCCGGCTCCCAGGCGCAGATCAGGAGCGACGGCCGGGTGTCCGGAGACGCCTGCGGAATGTCTGCCATAACCCGGACCCGTATGACGCTTGCATGACGACGCGCCGCCAACCTGTGGGGGAGGGGCCGCCGCCGTCAACCCCCCACGCGCCGCGGGCGACCGGCCTCAGGCGAGGTCGCCGATCGCCGCGTCCAGCAGCATGAAGGCGCGGCCGCTGTCGCTGGTCAGCCGCCCGGTCACCCCCGCCGTGTCGCCGGCGGCGGCGAGGCCGGTCAGCTCGCGGCCGAAGGCCCGGACGTACGCCTCCGCGTCCGCCCGCAGCGCCGGGTCGCTCAGCACCCGGCGCGACACGCTGCGCACCGCCGCGGGCGCGACCTTGCGGACGATCTGTCGCGCGCCCTCCGGATCGCGGGCCCCCACCGCCCGCGCCGCCTCCTCGACCCGCGAGCGCGGCAGCAGGGCGTTCGGGTCCACCCCCATCCGCCGGATGGCGGCGACGATCCGGTCGCCCACGACCTCGAGGTCTTCCACCGGCCGCGCCTCGTCCGGCATCACCGGGGTGTCGAGGTCCAGCGGCGTCTCCCCGCCCCCTTCGTCGATCAGGTCGCTCCAGCCCATCGGGCCGGCCGGCGGCGGGGCGGGCGCCGCCGGCGCCGGCTCCAGCTTCAGCCGCCCGCGCAGGCCGAAGCCGCGCGACTCCGCCCCGCGCGACGGCGAGGAAGGCGGCGGCGGCTCGCTCGCCGGTTCCGGCCGCCGGCGCGTCGGCGGCGCGTCCCCGGAGACCACGCCCATCAGCCGCACCGCCTCGGTCAGCATGTCGTAGTTGCGCCGCACCCGCTCCTGGAACCCCGCGTCCAGCGCCTCGGTGTCGGCCGCGGCCTTCTGCGACGCGGCGGACAGGGCGGAAAGGCCTTCCTCGACCGCGCGCCGGACCGTCTCGATCCGCTCCCGGGCCTCGTCCGGGAGGCGGGCCGCACGCTCGTCGAGTTCGCCGAGGCTCTCGTCGATGCGCGACAGGGCGACGTCCATCCGCTCGACCACCAGCTCCAGACGCTCCAGCGCCCGCTCGCCGGCGGCGTCGACCAGGCCGCCGGTCTCCTGCACGATGCGTCGGGCGCTCGCCACCCGGGCGTCGGCGGCCTCGTCCGCCTTGCGGGCGGCGTCGAACAGCGCCTCGCCGAGACGGTCGGCGCGCACCTGGGCCTGCTCGGCGGCCTCCGCCGCGGCGGCGCGGGACTCCTCCGCGGTGGCCTGCAGCGCCGCCAGCGCCCGTCGGGTCTCCTCCATCAGGGCGTCGCGGGCCTCGGCGGCCAGGGCCTCGAAGCGGTCCAGCGCCAGCTTGGTGGCGGCGTCGAAGCCGTCGGCCTCGCGCTGCGACATGTCGACGAGGGCGCGGAACTGGTCCGCCGCCGCCTCGACAAGGTCGCGCACGGCTTCGGTGGTGCGAACCGAGGTGTCGTTCAGCTCCCCGGCCGCCGAGCGCGCCGCCGACAGCTGCTCCGCCAGCTGGGCGCGCTGGCTCTCCACCTGGGCCGAGAAGTCCTCCTGATCCGTCCGCAGGGCGTAGGCGGCGGTCACCAGGGCGGCGCGCTGCTGTCCCAGCCCTTCCTCGACCGACTGGATCTGCTCCGCCACGCCGGCGCCGGCGTTCTCCAGCCGCAGGGTCTGCCGGGCCAGGTCGTCCGCCGCCAGACGGGCGGCGTCCTGCGCCTCACCGGCGGCGGCGGCGAGGTCGGCGGCGCGGGCGGCGAGCGCCGCCTCGGCCTCGCGCAACTGCGTCTGGGCGAGATCGGAGGCGTCGACGACCATGCGCGACTGGCGCTCCACGGCGTCGATGACGCCGGCGGCCTGGTTGTCCAGCTGCACGCCGAGGCCCTGCATCTGCTCGCGTTCGCGACCCAGCTGTTCGGCCAGCCGGCGCGCCGTCCGGCCGGCGGTCTCGGCGGCCTCGTTCAGGCGGGCGGTCTCTTCCGCCAGCGCCTCGCGCAGCAGGGCCATGTCCCGGCGCGCCTGCTCGGCGGCGAGCGAGGCCTGGTCGATGTCCGTACGCAGGCTCTGGAGCACCTGCCCGGTTTGCTGGGCGGCGAGGGCGGTCGGGGCGACCAGCGCCTCCGAAAGATCGCGGGCGCGGCGGGTTTCGGCCGCGAGCCCGGCCCCTTGCCGCACCGCGTGCGCCAGCATGATCGCCAGCCCCGCGGGGGCCAGGGCGATCAGGGCGTAGAGGGCCATCCGGAGAGGCTCCAGGTCGACGGCCCCGGACCCATGCTCGAAAGCGGCCCAGGCGGCGACCCCGCCGATCCAGAGCGCAGAGGCGATGATGGCGATCAGATAGGCCTGGCGACCGGTGGGCGCGGGCGGCTGCGCACGGGCGAGCGCGGGGGCGGCCGGTGCGCTCCACGCGACCGGCGGCGACTCGCCGGAGGCGGCCGGCGCCGACGAGGCGAGGGAGGCGCTCTCGGCCGGAAGGGGCGCGAAATCGACCGCGGGTTCGCGCCCGGCCGGCTCCGCCTCCGTCTCCTTCGCCCGGCGCTGCTCCTCGGCGAGCCGGCGGCGGCGACGCTCCGACATGGGTCGGTCGCCGGACGCCGCTTCCCCGGCCGCGGGGTCGGGCGACGCGGGGCCGGCTGGACCGCCGTCGTCGGGGGCGGACCCGGGCTCGGTCAGGTTAAGCGGCGGCCGGTGGCGGGGAGGCTTCATCTGGCGGCGATCTCGTCTCGGAGCGCGCCGTGAGGGCGGACGCTCGGGGGCGTTCGAACCCTAGCGGTTCAATCGCGACGCGCAAAGACGACGAGGGCGGAATCCCGCCGCACGCGGAACGACCCGGCGATCAGCACTCGCGCCGGTTCTGGCGATCCGCCGCCAGAATGGTCGTGGCGGCCTTCTCGCCGCCGCAGTCGCGGACCCGGTGGACCTCGCGCGGCGCGTCGTTGCGGGTGGTGAGGTCGAGGCCGAACTGGGACAGCGCCGCCGTGGCGAGCAGGGCGACGAAGCCGGCGATCAATTCGATCAGCGCCTGCATCGCCGACCCCCTGTGCATCAACAGACGGTGTTATGCGCCCAAAAGCCGGAAACGGCAATGCGCTCCCGCGCGGAACCGCCCCCGCCGCCCCGCCTCTTGCCCCCGGGAACGGAAACAGGGCATGCGCGTCTCCTGATCCGGAAGACGCGCATGCCGCCGTCACGGGAATCGGGCAGGCCAGCGCGATGGAAGACGAGCTCGACACCCTGTTCGATCCCGGCCGCAACTGCTGGCGGACCGAAACGGCCGATCGCTTCGCCGTGCTGATGGAGAACGGCGCCTACTTCGCCGCCCTGCGCTCGGCCGTCGCCAAGGCGACGCGCTCGATCGTCCTGCTGGGCTGGCAGTTCGATCCCCGCACCCGCCTCGACCCCGACAGCCCGGACCATGGCTCCGAACAGTTCGGCCACCAGCTGAGGATGCTGGTGAAGTCCCGGCCGGACCTCGACGTCCGGCTGCTGATCTGGAAGTCGCCGCTGCTCATCGCCGCCTCCCAGGGCTTCTTTCCGCAGCGGGCCCACGCCTGGTTCCGCAAGCGGATGGTCGAGTTCCGGCTGGACCCTCCGCCGGCGCTGGGGGCCTGCCACCACCAGAAGGCGGTGATCATCGACGACCGCATCGCCTTCTGCGGCGGAGGGGACGTGTCCGTGGACCGCTGGGATTCGCCCGAGCACCAGGACTTCGATCCCCGCCGATGCCTGCCGTCCGGGTTGCTGGCCCCGCCGCGGCACGAGGTGATGTGCGTGATGGACGGCGCCGCGGCCCGGGCGCTGGGCGACCTTGCGCGCGACCGCTGGCGGCGGGCCACCGGCGAGCGCGCCGTCGTCGACCCCGGCGAGCACGATCCGTGGCCGGACGGGGTGGAGCCCGATTTCGAAGGCGCGCAGGTCGCGATCGCCCGGACCGAGCCGGAGCGCCGCGAGCGGGCGGCGGTGCGCGAGAACGAGACCCTTCATCTGGACGCCATCCGGCGGGCCCGGAAGCTGATCTACTTCGAGAACCAGTACTTCACCTCGCCGCTGATCGCCGGCGCCCTGGCCGAACGCCTGCGCGAGCCCGAGGGGCCGGAGGTCGTGCTCGTCACCACCGGCGGCAGCCCCAGCTGGTTCGACCGGATGACCATGGACACGGCCCGGTCGGAGGTTCTGTTCCGGCTGGAGCAGGCGGATGTGCACAACCGCTTCTTCGCCTTCACCCCCCACACGCCGGGCGGCCAGCGCATCATCGTCCACGCCAAGGTGTCGATCTACGACGACGAGATCATCCGCATCGGTTCGACCAACCTGAACAACCGCTCCTTCGGTTTCGACACGGAGTGCGACGTGGCGGCGCGTCCCGTCGGAGAGGCGGGGCGAGAGGCGATCCGCCGCTTCCGCCACCGGACCATCGGTCACTGGATCGGGGTCGACGCGGAGACCTTCGCCGCCGCCGAGGCCCTGAGCGCCTCCGTCGGGGACGCCATCCACCGGTTCGACAGCGGTCGGATGCGGATGCTGGGCGCGACGCCCCCGTCGCAGCTGGAGCAGTTCATCGCCGAGTTCCAGATCGGCGACCCCACCTCGCCCCGGGACGCCTTCAGGCCGTGGCGACGGCGCGCGCCCTCCCAGCGTCCGCGCGCGCTTCCGCTGGTCTGATCTCGAAGTCGACCACCAGCGGCAGATGGTCCGAGGCCATGCGGGCGAGGGGGGAGAAGGGCGCCTTCACCGCGGTCACCACCACCTCGGGACTGGTGAAGCAGTGATCGATGCGAATCGCCGGGAAGCTGGACGGGAAGGTCTTGACCGACGGCCGCAGGCCCAGGGTGCGCTGGCAGTCCGCCAGCCGCCGCACGAGGGTCTGGTACGGCCGGGTCAGGGACGTCGCGTTGAAGTCGCCGGTCAGCAGGGTCGGTCCGGTGCAGTCCGGATGGCCCAGCCACTGGTCCCCGACCAGCGCCGCCGCCTGCGCCCGCTGCTCGCGCGGGACCAGACCTAGATGGGTGTTGAACACATTGAGGGTCGCGTCGCCGGTCTCGATCGCCACCCAGAGGGCGCCGCGCGGCTCCAGACCCGGGACGCCGCGGACTGACGGAAGCGGCCCGGAGCGGATCAGGCGCTCGGGCAGATGGGTCAGGATAGCGTCGCCGTAGAGCTCCGCCTCGACCCGCATGGCCGGGTGGAAGTGGTAGCTCATCGACAACTGCTCGGCGATCGAACAGGCCTGGTCGACGTAGCCGGTGCGGGCGCGGCCGACGTCGAGTTCCTGCAGGCAAACGATGTCGGGCTCGTGCTCGGCGATCACCGCCGCGATGCGGCTCACGTCGATGCGACGGTCGACGCCTTCGCATCGGTGCACGTTGTAGGTCATCAGACGGGGCATGAACTTCCGGGCGGCAGGGCGGACAGGCCGTGGTCGCCGCGCGAATGGCGGCGCTTGCGGTCAGATAACGACCAGGCGGTCGTGCAGTTCGTTGCGGTCCCGCCCGGCCGGCGGAAAGTGCTCGGCGAGTACGGCGCCGGCAAGGCCGATCGCGGCCTCGAAGCCCGCTGCCGCGTCGCCCGCCTTCAGCCCGCGCGCCAGCGCTTCGGCGGCGTCGGCCCAGACCGTCTGGTCGACCCGGGCGTGGATGCCGCTGTCGGCGACGACCTCGACCTGGTGATCGGCGAGGCAGGCGAACAGCAGGACGCCGGTCCGCGCCTCGGTGACGTGGACGCCATGGGCGAGGAACTGCTGCACCGCGGCCCGGCGGACCCGGGCGGTGCGGATGCGGCGCGGCGTCAGTCGCCGGCGGACCGCGGGAATCGAGACGAGCAGGAAGGTCAGCGCGAAGAGGCCGGCCTGGATCAGGGCGTAGGCCGCGAGGGCGTGGCCGAGGGTCGCGTCCTGCGCCGCCAGGTGACCCGCCTCCCAGCCTTCGCTGAAACCCGGCACCCAGGAGGGCTGGAAGCCGAGCGGGATCAGGAGCAGGGGCAGGATCAGCGCCGCCGCGGTCGCCCAGGTCAGGGAGACGTCGCGGTAGGAGGAGACGCTGCCGGCGAGCACGCAGAAGATCTCGCCCGAGGTGCGGGCCTCGGCCTCGGCGATGGCGGCCGCGATGCGGGCCTCGGTTTCGGACTGTCGGTTCACCATCCGCCGGACGCGCCTCCGC
>NZ_JACESB010000039.1 GCF_013912005.1 Brevundimonas sp.
GTCATTATCTTCACCGGTGAAAGGATTTTACAATCCTAAGACCTTCATCATCCACGCGGCATGGCTGCGTCAGGCTTTCGCCCATTGCGCAAGATTCCCCACTGCTGCCTCCCGTAGGAGTTTGGGCCGTGTCTCAGTCCCAATGTGGCTGGTCATCCTCTCAGACCAGCTACTGATCGTCGCCTTGGTGGGCCATTACCCCACCAACAAGCTAATCAGACGCGGGCCGCTCTAAAGGCGATAAATCTTTCCCCCGAAGGGCACATTCGGTATTAGCACAAGTTTCCCTGAGTTATTCCGAACCTAAAGGCACGTTCCCACGTGTTACTCACCCGTCCGCCACTAACTCCGAAGAGTTCGTTCGACTTGCATGTGTTAGGCCTGCCGCCAGCGTTCGCTCTGAGCCAGGATCAAACTCTCAGGTTGAGTTGACTTCTGACCTAAGCATGACAGCGCCGAAGCGCCATCTGGCATTAGTTCTACGTATTCTTGACGAGATCCCACGATCGTCGATCCGAAGACCGACTTCATGGTGTCTTTCAAAAAGACCGCAGATGTCAGTGTCGAGATAACCTCGAAGGGTTATCGCCAGGACACCGCCGCCTGCGTTTCTCTTTCCAGATCAACGATTTCAAAGACCCGGGAACCGGAGACCGGCCCCACCGTTTAGCGCCCGGTTGCGGCGGAGGCGGCGATTTAGTCGCCTCGGTCTTCCGTGTCAAGCGGTTATTCCGAAGAAGAACCTCTTTTCGACGGCCCCGCCCGGAGGCGAGGGAGGCGGGTGTTTACCGCCTCATTTTCCTGCGTCAAGCGGTTCTTTTTGAAGAAGAACCTTTTTCTGCAGGCCCGGCCCGGAGGCCAGGGAGGCGGCTGTTTAGCGCCTCAGTTTTCCGCGTCAAGTGGTTCTTTTTGAAGAAGAACCTCTCTGTTCGGAACCGCCCCGGAGGGCGGCGGAGGCGGCTCTCTAAGGAAGGCCGATCTCCGTGTCAACCGGGCTTTTCAGCCATTCTGCGGAGGGGAAGATCGAGACCTTCCAGACCGCAGAAAACCGCCGAGTGAAGCCGGAGGGGCTTCCCTCTGTTTCGTTTCCGACGATTCGATTGGAGCGCGGAACCTAGCCAGTTCGCTTCCGGAAATCAAGAGGCTTTCGCTTCTTTCTTTCCGTCGGGATCGGGAGGCTTTCGTCTCCGCGGCCCCGGCGGCCGGCCCGTTTCCGAGCGAGGCGGCGATATACGCAGCGGCCTTTTCGTCCGCAACCGCTTTCTGACGGATTTCCGAACTTTCTCGCCGACTCCCGCTCGTCCGACGCGGATCGGTCCGCCGGGGCTCAGCCGGCGGCTATATAGGTGCGCAGCGACTCCGCCTCCCGCGTCGCCTCGTCGATCTGCCGCTTCACGACGTCGCCGATCGAGACCACGCCGGCAAGGCGGCCGTCGGCCAGCACCGGCAGGTGCCGGATCCGGCGCTCGGTCATCCGCTGCATCAACATGCCCACGGTTTCGGTCGGGGCCGCGAAGACCACCTCGGCGGTCATATAGTCGGACACCGGGCGGCGAAGCGCCGCCTCCCCGCCCAGGGCGAGGGCCCGCACCACGTCCCGTTCGGACAGGACGCCCACGACCCGGTCCGACTCGCAGACGATCACCGCCCCCACCCGACGGCGCTCGAGCTCGCGACAGGCGTCGGTCAGCGGCAGGTCCGGCGCCACCGACCAGACCTCATGGCCCTTTTCCTTGAGAATCTCGGCGACCAGCATGGCGGCTTCCTCCGTCCGGCGGATGCGGCCGCGGACCGGGCCGCTCAGAGGGAAGGATCGCCCGGATCGGGCGGCGAATCAAACGCCGCGTCCCGACGCCGGCGGAACCGGGCCAGGAAGCCGATCGTCAGCAGGCCGAACACAAAGCCGAAGGCGTGCGCCTCCCAGGCGATGGCCAGCCCGTCCATCCCCGGCGCCAGTCCGATGAGTCCGGCGCCCGCATTCACCGCCATGAGAACGGCGGCGATCGTCACCACCCGCCGGTCGGTCAGCGGGCGCAGCCGCCCGTCGCGGCGCCCCAGCAGCCGGATCGCCGCCCCCATGAGACCGAAGACGGCGCCGGAGGCCCCGACGACCAGGCCGGGGCTCGTCGGATGGACAAGGCCGTAGCCCAGCGCCGCGACCAGACCGCACGCTATATAGAAGGCGAGGTAGGTCGCTGCGCCGCGCGCCCCCGGCAGCAGGCGGGCGACCGGGGCGCCGAAGGCGAGAGCGCCGGTGGCGTTCATCAGCACGTGCGGCCAGTTCGCGTGCAGGAACATCGACGTCAGCAGACCTGGCCACCAGCCGCCCGTGCTGAGGGTCGCGGGCTGGAACGCCAGGGCGAAGCTCGCCTCCCCCGCCCACTGCTGCACCACGAACAGGAGAGGCATGGAGGCGGCGACCAGCACCGCGACGGCGGGCGCGTTGAAGATCCGGTCTTGCGCGGAATCGGTCAGGGCCGTGGCCTCGCTCGCGGTTGTCCCGCCGCTCTGCCCGGCGGCCGGGGCGGTGGCAAGCGCTTCTTAATAACCATGATCCAGATTGGGACGCAGGGTCCTCAGCGGCTCGTAACCGCGTACCAGCCGGAGGGGCGACATGTCCGCCACCAGATTGGCCACCGCCGCCGCGGCGTTCGCCGCCGTCGTCGTCCCCGGCGCCGCCGCCGCCCAGTCGGCCGGCTCGAGCGGCATGGCCGCCTACCAGTCGGGCTACGGCGGCGCCCGCTACACGACGGCCCGGCCGCAGACCGGCTCCACCCGCGACCAGAACGGCAACCGCCTGATCGTCAACGGCATCATCCAGACCGGCGCCAGCGCCTATTCCAGCGCGTCCGGGGGCGTGTCCTCCAGCTGGAGCGGCGCCGGCGCGGGCGGAACGACCCTCGGCGGCTCGACGGCGATCGGCAACAGCCTGAACGTCGTGGTGCAGGGCGACCACAACACGGTCATCGTCAATTCGCGACAGACCAACAACGGCGATGTCACCGCCGGCACCAATGTAAATCCCCCCCCGAGGCTTCCATGAGCGCCAGCCGGCCCAGTCACCGCATCCGGGCGGTCGTCGCCGCGTGCTCCGTCGCCGCCCTGCTCAGCGGGTGCATCTCGGCGTCCGCCGGCCCCGGCGGCGCCTACGCCGCCCCCATCGGCAATGCGCCGGTGATCTCCAACCCGACGCCCTACTCCGCCGCCCTCTACTGCATGGCGGACTACGCCCGACGCTATAACCTCCCCTCCCCGCGCATCGCGGTGGGCCGGATCAGCGACTACACCGGCACCGTCTCGGCCGACGGCGGCCGCCAGATCACCGGCGGCGCCTCGCTGATGGCGATGACCGCCCTGGCCAAGTCGGGCGCCCACATCGTCGAACGGTACGACACCTCGGTCTCCGAGATGGAGCTGCGCTACGCCAACAACCGCCTGATCGGCGACGAAGGCCCCGGCGGGGCGGAGGACGTCCAGTACCGGCGCATCCTCGCCGGTTCGGTGCCCGGTTCGGACTTCTACGTCATCGGCGGCATCACCGAGGTGAACTACAACATCCGGTCCGGCGGCTTTGACATCGGGGCCGGCCAGGTGGAGACGGACACGCCGCTCTCGACCGCCTTCTCCGGCAAGGCCTTCGTGATGAATGTCGCCATAGACCTCCGGCTTGTGCAGACCACCACGCTCGAGGTGGTCGACGTCATCTCCTACCAGAAGCAGATCATCGGCCGGGAGATCTCGGCCGGGGTGTTCGACTTCCTGAACGGCAACGTCTTCGACATGTCCGCCGGCGAAGGCGCCCTCGAGCCCGTCCAGCTGGCCGTCCGGGCGCTGATCGAACGGGCCACCGTCGAGTTCATGGCCAACCTCTACGGGGCGCCGGGACCCGAAATCTGCCTGTCGGCCGGCCCGGATCCCCTGGGCGGCACGGTGGGCGCGACCGGGGGTTACTACCCGGCCTATCCCAACACGGACACGAACAATGGCGACACTCGCGCGGACCCGTCTCGCTGGCACGATCGTCGCGACGGCGCTGTGCGCCGCAGCCGCTACTGAGGCCGCGGGCCAGACGCCGCCTCAGGAATCGGTCGTCCTGAACCAGCAACTGCAACTGGGCGACGTCTTCTCGCACCAGACGCTGAACGTCGTCGACGCCCAGGACCAGATCACCGCCCGCACCTCGGCCCAGGGAACCTCGGCCTCCGGCTCGGTCGAGGGCGGCGCGATTCTCGTCCAGTCCGACCAGGAGATGCGCGGCGACTCCACCGCCCGCACCGATGTCGTCGCAGGCGGCGACACCTGGGGCGAGGTGAACGTCGTCACCCAGGCCGGCGGCAATTACCTTGCGGTCAGCGCCTATGACGCGGACCTGACCGCCAACGCCGTGCAGACCAACGCCGGCGGGCTGGTCAGCGCGATCAGCGAGGTCGGCGACTCCGCGGCCCGGCTGCACGCCGGCGGCGACGTGGCCGCGTCGGCCATCTCGAACACGGTCGCGCTCTACGGCGAGGGCGCGCTGCTGCAGGGCGACGTCGACCAGGCCAACGCCGCGACGGTGCGCTCCTTCAGCCGGATCCAGAGCCAGTACATTCCCGCGGAAGCGGCCGTGACCGCCGAGTCGATCGGCAACGCCGTCTCGGCGACCAGCGTCCAGACCTCGGGACAGGACCTGTCGATCGTGCAGTCCTCGACCGGAGCCTTCGTCGAGGCGGAGGCCAGCGCCAACGCCGGCAACGCCTGGGATCTCGCCGGTCGCGCCCGGGCGACCGCCAACCAGGCGGTGCTCTACAATGAGGGGGGCGCCGTGGTGGCGGCCACCGACCAGACCAACACCTCGTTCGTGCGCGCCGCGGCGCTGACCACCGCCTACGACTACGGACGGGCCGAGGCCTACGCCCGCGGCGCCGGCAACGAGGTGTCGGTCGGCGACAACGACATCTACGTCGAGATCGACAACAGCCAGTTCAACTCGGGCGGAGTGGACGTCAGCGCCACCTTCGCAGGGACCAACGGCTACGATGTCTATGTGGGCGCGGACGCCGTCGGAAACGCCGTCACCGGCTACGCCTGCGCCGACTGCGAGGGCTATCTCGAGGCCGCCAACAACCAGACCAACGAGGGCGACGTCAGCGCCCGGGCGACCGTCTCCGTCGCCGGGTCGAATCGCGCCGTCATCTCCGGAGCCAACGCCGTGGGCAACGTCGCGACCTTCCACGTCTCGCGCCCGGCACATTAATCTTCTGTAACTTGAGCCGGCGAGGACCTCGCACAAGGGTTGCGCGGGGCGTCGGCGTACAAGCGTGGGCGGTCCGTCTATCCCCTGTTCTGCGCCGCCGATGGCCGGGCGCGTTTTCCGGAGTGACCGCTGATGCGTTCCGCCCGCCTGCTGCTTCTCGCCGCCGCCTCCCTCACCGTGCTGACCGCGGCCAGCCCGGCGCTGGCCCAGGCCCAGCCTTCCGATCCATGGGCGCAGGCGACGAGCGACGTTCCGGCCGACGCCAATGTGCGTTTCGGCGTGCTCCCGAACGGGATGCAGTACGCCATCCTGCGCAACGCCACGCCGCCGGGGCAGGCCTCGTTCCGGCTGCGCATCGACGCCGGCTCGCTGATGGAGAACGAAGACCAGCTCGGCCTCGCCCACTTCATGGAGCACATGGCCTTCAACGGCACCACCAACGTGCCCGAGAACGACCTCCTGCGAATCCTCGAAAGGCTCGGCCTGGCGTTCGGCGCGGACACCAACGCCTTCACCAGCTTCGACCAGACCGTCTACATGCTGGAGCTGCCGCGCACGAACGACGAGACCGTCGACACCAGCCTGCACATCATGCGCGAGCAGGTTTCGGAGGCGCTGATGGCGCCCGAGGCGGTGGACGCCGAACGCGGCGTGATCGAGGGCGAGGAGCGGCTGCGCAATACGCCGGGCCTGCGGTCGATCAAGGCCCAGCTCGCCCTTCTCGCGCCGGGCCAGCGGGTGTCCCAACGGCTGCCCATCGGCGACCTGACCATCATCCGCACCGCTCCCCGCGAGCGCTTCGTCGAGTTCTATGACGCGTACTACCGCCCTTCCCGGGCGACCTTCATCGCCGTCGGCGACTTCGACGTGGACGTGATGGAGACCAAGATCCGCAACGCCTTCGAGAGCTGGGAGCCGCGGGCGCCCGACGGGCCCGAACCCGATCTCGGCACGGTCGCCCCGCGCGAGCCGGAGACGCGCATCCTCGTCGAACCCGGCGTCCAGTCGTCGATCGCGCTGAACTGGATCCGCAACCCCGAACGGGATCCCGACACCGTGGCCGAGCGGCGGGAGGATCTGGTCCGCGGCCTCGGCGTCGCCGTCCTGAACCGGCGGCTCGGCGAGATCGCCCGCACCGACAATCCGCCCTTCTCCGCGGCCGGGGGCGGCGAATCGAGCCTGGTGGACAGTCTCGACATCGCCACCGTCACCGCCCAGTTCACCCCCGGCGAATGGAAGCGCGCGCTTGAGGCGATCGAACAGGAGCAGCGCCGACTGGTCGAATACGGCGTCTCCGACGCGGAACTGCAGCGCGAAATCACCGACCTGCGGGCCGCGCTGCAGACCGCGGTCGCCGGCGCGGCCACCCGCCGGACGCCGCAGCTGGCCAGCGAACTGGTCAACGCGGCCAACGAGCAGGACGTGTTCAGCTCGCCGCAGACGAACCTCGATCTGTTCAACGCCGCCGTCGAGGGACTGACCGCCGCCCAGGTGAGCGAGGCGGTGAAGTCGGTGTTCCAGGGCGAGGGTCCGCTCGCGCTGGTGGTCACGCCGGTCGAGATCGAGGGCGGCGAGGCCGCCGTGACGGCGGCGCTCGAGGCTTCACGCCAGGTTCCGGTCGCCGCCCCGGCCGCCCAGGCCGCGCTGGAGTGGCCCTACGCGACCTTCGGGCAGCCGGGACAGGTGACCGACCAGCGCGAGATCGCGGAGCTCGGCGCCACCGTGGTCACCTTCGCCAACGGCGTGCGGCTGACCGTCAAGCCGACCGACTTCCGTGACGAACAGGTCCTCGTCAGCGTCCGGACGGGCATCGGCGAGCGCGGGCTGAGCCCCGATCGCGCCGATCCCCAGTTGCTCGCCTCGCAGATCGTGCCGCCGGGCGGCCTTGGCCGGCTGACCTTCGACGAGCTCAGCCGCGTGCTGAACGGACGGATCTACTCCGCCGGCTTCTCGCTCGACGGGGACAGCTACCAGCTGTCGGGCGCGACCCGCCCGGAGGATCTGGCGCTGCAGACCCAGATCCTCGCCGCCTACCTGACCGATCCGGGCCTGCGTCCGGCGCCGCTGCAGCTGATCAAGTCGGTCTTCCCGCAACAGGTCGAGCAGCTGATGGCCACCCCCGGCGGCGCCTTCCTGATCCAGGGCTCGGGCCTTCTCGCCAGCGGCGACAAGCGCGAGAGCCTGCCCAGCGCCGAAGAGATCGCCGGCTGGACCATCGAGGACCTCCGCGCCGGAATCACCCGGGGTCTCGCCAGCGGACCGATCGACGTCATCATGGTCGGCGATGTGACCGTCGAGGACGCCATCGCGGCCGTGGCTCCCACCTTCGGCGCCCTGCCCGAACGGGGACCGGATCCGCAGCCGGCCGCCGGCGCGACCGAACTGCGCTTCCCCGCGCCGACGGCGGAGCCGGTGCGTCTGACGCACAACGGCCCGGCGGAACAGGCGCTGGCCTACGTCGCCTGGCCGACCACCGACGCCGTCGGCGACCGCACCGAGGCCCGGCGGGCGTCGATCCTCGCGGAGGTGCTGAAGCTGCGGGTGCTCGAGGAGATCCGCGAACGGCAGGCGCTGGCCTATTCGCCCGGCGTCCGCGCCAGCGCCTCGGACGTCTACGAGGACTACGGGTTGATCTCGATCCAGGCGGAGACGGCGGCCGACAAGCTCGACGCCTTCTACGCGGCGGTCGAATCGATCGCCGCCTCGCTCCGCGACGCCCCGCCCAGCGAGGACGAGCTCAACCGCGCCCGCCTGCCGGTGATCGAATCCCTACGCCGCAGCCAGGCCGGCAACGAGTACTGGCTCACCCAGCTCGCCGACGTCGCCGCCCGTCCCGAGGACGCGGAGCAGACGCTCACGCACATCTCCGACCTCGAGGCCATCACGCCCGCCGACATCCAGGCCATGGCGCGGGCGTACCTCCGCCCCGACCGGGCGTGGAAGGCGGTGGTCGTCTCTTCACAGGCGGCCCCGGCGCAATAGCGGACGAAAAACGGCCCCGGTCCTGTTCAGGGCCGGGGCCAGTCGCTTCTCAGGAATGTCGACCGGAGCCGACGAAGACACCTTGCGCCGCCGGCGCTGACCATGGGCTGAACGGCGCGTTCGCCCGCGTTCAGAACACCCGGCCGCCGACGCCGCCGTCGAGCGTGATCGTGGCGCCCGACACCGCGACGCCGGCCTGTTCGACGATCTCCTCGCGATAGGCCGTGTAGATCTCCTCACGCACCATGGTGAGGATCTTCACCCCCGCGCCGTAGCGGCGAAGCAGCGAGCGCTCGTTGCAGTCCCGCTCGGCCCGTTGCGTGCGGCATTCGACCCTGCCGCCGCGGCCGTGCCACAGGGCTTCGCCCTTGCGGCAGCTGATGGTCTCCCCGGCGTCGAACCGGACTTCGCCCTGGTACTCGGCCCAGGTGGCCTGCAGCCAGGTTCCGGCCAGGCAGCGATACAGTTCGCCCTCGTAACCGCCGTCGACCTCGCGGTCCGGCCGGACCTGGGACGCCGGGTGCGGGACGCTGCGGTCGTCGATGCAGACCGCCTGGATGACCACGCGCTTCTCCCAGCGGCGGCGCTCCTCGTAGGGCACCCGGATGACCTGCCGCACCGCGCCCTCGACGTTCAGGCCGCTGATCGTGGTCGGGTAAGGCTGATCGACCGTCACATAGGCCGAGCCGCCGCCGCTGACCCACACGCTGCCGCCGGCGCGGGCGTTGATCCCGGCGCGGGCGCGGGCTCCGGCGTCAGCATTGGCGTTGGCGTTGACGTTCACATTGACGTTGAGATTGCCGCCGCCGCTGCAGCAGGGCGGGGGCGGGGGCGTCTCACAACCTGTC
>NZ_JACESB010000004.1 GCF_013912005.1 Brevundimonas sp.
GACCCCGGCGACCGCCAACGCCAGCCCGGCCGCCGCCGTCGGCGGCGGCCGGGCTGGCGTTGGCGGTCGCCGGGGTCGGCTGCTGGCCGACGATCTGCTGCAGCACCGGCAGCAGCTGCTCGGCGTTGGCGTGCTCGAGGAACACCACCTTCACGTCGTCGGCGGACTCCGCGCGGCGGTCGAGATCCTCGATCAGCGGCCGCACCCGCGCCACCGCCGCCGGGTCGCCGCGCAGCACCACCGAGTTGGAGCTCTCGACCGGCGTCACCGAAACCATGCCCTGGCCCGGCTGCCCGCCTGGCGGGGCCAGCACGGCCTGCATCACGGCCGCGATCTCGCGCGCCGAGGAGTTCTCCAGCGTCACCACCTCGAAGCTGGCCCGGTCGACGTCGATGCGGCCGATCAGGGCGCGGATGCGGGCCAGGTTGTCGGCGAAGTCGGCCACGACGACGCTGTTGGCGCCGGGGTTGGGCAGCACCTGACCCTGGGCGCCGACCAGCGGACGGATGGTCTCGGCCGCCGAGGTCGCGTCGATGTGCCGGAGCTGGAACACCTCGGTGGCGAAGCGCTCGGCCCCGACCGTGGCCGGTCCCTGCGCCGCCGTCGCCGCCGGGCTGATGCGGTAGGCGCCCGAGGGCGTCGGCGTGACCACCAGGCCGTTCGCGCGCAGCGTCGAGAGGAAGACCTCGAACAGCTCGTTCCGGCCCAGCGGCCGCTCGCTCGTCACCGTCACCGTCCCGGTCACGGCGGGGTCGACGATGAAGGTGCGGCCGGTGGAGCGCGCGACGTCCTGGATGAAGGCGCGGATGTCGGCGCCCTGCACGTTCAGGGTCTGCCGCCCGGACTGGGCCATGGCCGGCGCCGCCGACAGCGGCCCCTGCGCCGCCAGGGCGGCCGCGAGGGCGAGACGGGAGAGTGTGCGGCGAAGTCGCATCAGCGGCCTGTTCCCAGTGTCAGAGTCTGTTCGACGCCGCCGCGCTCGACGCGCAGCTCGACGTTGGTCGCGCCGGCCAGCCGGTCGCGCAGCCCGGCGATCCGGGCGGGATTGTCCAGTCGCTCGCCGTCGACGGCGACGACCACGTCGCCGGTCCTCAGCCCGGCCGAGGCCAGCGGCCCGTCAAGCGCGCCGGTGACGGTGAAGCCGTCCACCCGCAAGCCCTTCATGCGCGGGCGCAGACCGGCCTGGGCGGCGACGCGCGCCGGATCGACGGCGGCGGCGGCCGGCGCGGGCGCCGGCGGCTCGGGCGTCACCGTCTGCGGGGTCGCCGGCGGCGGCGGCGGCGGGGCCGCGCCCACCGGGGTGTCGCTGAAGATCAGCCGCGTGACCGAGGCCCCGCGCGCGAGGGTGACGAAATCCGGGCCGACCGATTGCAGCACCAGCCCCGGCTCGACCTCTTCCCCCGTCGCCACCGAAACCTGTCGGCCGTCGGCCAGGCCGATGATCGCGGATCCGCCGCCGGCGCCGTCGGCGCGCACGCCGTACAGGCGCATCTGACTGCCCCCCGCGGCCGTCGCCTCGGCGAGGCTGCCTTGGGCGCCGGTGCGGAAGAAGGCGTCGAAGCGTTGGAAGACGGCGTAGTCGACGGGCTTCGCCGACGGCCGGGGCGCGTCCGTCGCCGCCGCCGGCGGCGGCTCGAGGAAGATCCAGACCAGCCGCCCGGCCTGCACGGTCAGCGCCAGCACGAGGGCGACCTCGACCGCCAGCCGGAGCCGGTCCGGCCGCGCCGCCAGCTGCTGGCGGATCCCGCTGCTCCAGTTCTGTATCGCACCGATCACTGGGCCGCCCCGCGGGCCCCGACGGCCCGGGCCGACTTCTAGAACGATCGTCCGTGTCCGGGCTTCACGGCCGGATGACGCCGAAGAGAACTTGCCGTGACGGTTGCACCGGACACGGAGCGATTGTCGCGCAAACGTCGCCGGCGAGGGGGCGGGCTCGCCACCCCCTCGCCGGCTGCGATCAGAAGCGCGCGGTCAGGCTGGCCGAGACGCTCGAACCGAGATCGTAGCTGTTGATCCGGATCTTGTTGCCCAGCTCCTGATGCTCGTCGAAGTCGGTGCCGAGCAGGTTGCGGAACTCCAGCGCCAGGCCCAGTTCGCGGCCCATGACGTCGAAGTCGCGGCGGTAGACGAAGTCGAGGAAGACGCCCGGCTCCTGGACGTAGTCCGGCTCGCGCACCCCGCCCTGGCCGGCGCCGCGCGCGGTGATCCGCTCGCTCACGTAGTTGACGATGATCGTCGCCTGCGACCGGGCCACGTCGTCTTCCCAGCCCAGCTGCAGGTTGGCGACGTGCTCCGACTGACCCTGCAGGCGGCTGCCGTCGGTGACGAAGAACTGCGCCGGCGAGGGGGCCCCGCCGCCCGACAGGTCGTAGACCACGTCGTCGGCGCCGGCCATCACCTCGGAGTCGGACCAGGTGTAGTTGGCCTGCACCAGCCAGCGCTTGTCGGAGATGAAGGCCATGCCGGCCTCGGGGAACTCCCAGTACTTCTTGGCCTCCAGCTCCGCCCCGAAGATGCGGGCCTTGGGCGCGTTCAGGTAGGACTGCTGGCGGGTGTTGCCGACGTCGACGACCACCGCCTCCACCGGACGCTCCAGATCCTTGAAGAAGACGCCGGCCGTCAGATACTGCTGCTGGGCGAAGTACCATTCGTAGCGCGCGTCGACGTTCAGGATCTCGGTGTCGACGAGGTAGGGGTTGCCGATGAAGGTCCGGTCCGACTCGGGATCGGTGTAGGCCTGCGGCGCCAGCTCGCGGAACTGCGGACGGCCGATCGTCTTCGACGCGCCCAGACGCAGCTGCATGTCCTCGGCGAAGTTCCACGTCACCGTCGCCGACGGCAGCCAGTACTGCTCCTCGATGGTCGTCGGGGCGTAGGGCGCCGCGCCTCCGAACAGGTCGCGCGGAGTCACCGACTGCTCGCCGTCCTCGTAGCGGACGCCGACCGTGGTGCGGACCAGCGGCACGATCTCGGCGTCGACCATGGCGTAGGCCGCGTTGACCTGCAGGTCGGCGTCATAGGCGCTGGCGCCGTTGGTGCCGGCGATCTCGCGGATTTCGAGCGTGGTCGGGTTGATGTTGAAGTCCGAGAACAGGAAGTCGACGCGGGACTTCCGTTGCTCGTCCGTCAGCCCGTTGACCGCCACGAACTGCAGGTCGCGGCGCTCGGCCTCGCGGCTGTTGTCCATCGAGGCGACGCCGACGCTGAACACCGCCTCGCGGGCGTCGGACAGCGGCAGCACATAGCTCAGGTCCACGCCGCCCGACAGCAGGTCGTCGTCCAGCTCGGAGAACGAGATCAGGTTGCCCTGGACGTTGTGGATGTAGTCGCCGGCCGCGTTGACCCCGTACTGGAAGCGCGTCTCGTACGGCGCGTCGCGCGAGGTCGTCGCCCAGGCCACCCGCCAGTCGAGGCCCAGCGAACCGTCGGCGAACCAGTGCTCGCCCGCCAGCTGGGTGCTGAACAGCTGCCGCACGAACCACTCGGTGTAGTCGTTGCGGATCACGCCGCCGCCGGCGTCGAAGTCCGGCCCCGCTTCCGTGCGGGCCTCCTTGGTGGTGTTGCGGACGAACAGGTTGGTCCACTTCACCTCGTGATCCGGCCGGCTCAGCGACAGGGAGGTCAGGAGGTTCAGCTGCACGTCATTCTGGTTCGACTCGGTGGCGTAGCTCGTCACCGGCACGAGGTCGGTCCCCTGGAACTGGCCCTTCTCCCGCACGCCGTCGCGGTGCCGCCAGCTGTTGTCGTAGCCGGCGGCGACGACGAGGCCGAGCGTGCCGAGGCTGGAGTCCGAGGACAGGCCGCCGGCGAGGTCGACGCCGAAGTCGACCGGGGTGGTCTGCCGCTGCAGCAGGCGCAGCGGCGCGTTGACCAGCGACTGACCGATGGTCTGCAGCTCGTTGGCGGTGAAGGCGCCCGGGGCGATCTGCTGACCCGAGGCGAAGGCCAGCGCCAGCGGACCCGGCACGTCGCGGGTGCCGTCGTCGAAGCTCGTCCAGTCGGAGTCGGAGCCGTAGTAGACCAGCCCCTCCTTGTTGGTGGTCTCGGAGTGGGCGCCGACCGAGGCGCCGAAGCTGAAGAAGCTGTCGGCGGGAGCGTCGATGGTCTCGAGGTCAAGGACCCCGCCGCCGAACTCGCCCGGATAGTTGGCCGAGTAGGACTTCTGGACGGTGACGCCCGCCAGGATGCTGGACGGGAACAGGTCCAGCGGCACCACCCGCTGCAGCGGCTCCGGGCTGGGCAGCGGCGAACCGTTGAGCAGGGCCGACGAATAGCGCTCGCCGAGGCCGCGCACATAGACGAAGCGGCTGTCGACGACGGTCAGGCCGGTGACCCGCGCCAGGGCGCCGGCCGCGTCGCTGTCGCCCGTCCGCTGCAGGTCCTCGGTGGTGAGGAAGGCCGCGACTTCGGAGCTTTCGCGGTTCGGCTCCGGAATGTTCCGGCCCAGCACCACGATCTCGTCGAGGGTCGAGCTCTCGTCTTCCTGCGGCTCGGCGGTCTGGGCGGCCGGCGCCTGTTGGGCGGCCGGAGTTTGGGCGAAGGCCGCGGCCGGCGCGACCAGGGCGCTGGTGGCCAGCAGGACCCCGCTCAGGGTCAGGGAGAGAGTCTTCATGATCGACGCCTTGAAGGGAGTTCGGAGGGGGACGCGACGGCTCGGGCGGCGGCCCCGGAGGGCCGCCGCCACATGTCCGTGATCAGCAGGGCTGACCGTCGGTCAGGCCGCAGGTCCAGCCGCGCCACCAGGTGTCGGAGGCGTTCTGGACGGCGCCGATGTAGGTCGTCGGCGTGAACCAGCTGTAGACCGCCGACGCGTTGGTCGGCGTCACCGCCGCCTCGTTGGCGCCGTTGATGAAGGTCAGCGTCTGGTTCGAGATCGAGGTGCCCGAGGCCGGCGCGGTCAGGGTCGAGGTCCCGTTCGCGGTGTTGCCCGTGCCGGCGGTGAAGACGGCCTGCGAGGCGGCCGCGTTGCCGGGACGGTACGGGATGGCGCACGACATGAACACCGAGGTGAAGGTCGGCGCCACAGACTGGGTGTCCGCGTCGGCGATGGCGAGGCAGCCCGCGGCCGAACCGGCGACGTTCGTGAACACCGAGTTGATGATCGTCGGATCGGTGCCGGTGTCGAAGTGGGCGACGGTGTGGGCGTCGGACGGGGCGTTGCGGCCGACCAGCGTCCAGTTGGCGATCTTCGGCTGCGAGTTGTAGCGCGAGGCGATCGGGATCGAGGTCGGGGCCGAGGAGAACTCGAAGCCGGCCGAGCGGCTGGTCGAGTTCGGGGCGCGCTGGGTGACGATCCCGAACTGGGCGCCGCCGCGCCAGCCGGTGTCAGTGTCCAGACCGTCGTCGTCGGCGCCGTTGATGACGATGTGGCGCAGGTTGACGTTGCCGCCGAAGATTTCGATGCCGTCGTCCGAGCTGTTGTACGACTGGACGTACTCGATGGTCGTGCCCGAGCCGACGCCGGCCAGGGTCAGGGCCTGCAGCTCGTTGCCGGTCGAGATCTCGAAGCCCGAGTACTTGATCTGGACGTAGCGCAGGCGGCCCGAGTTATCGGCCGGGGTGTTGCCGCCGTAGAAGGCGCTGGTGCCCTCGACCTGGCCGGTGCAGGTGACCGGGGCGGTCAGCTGGCAGTTGGCCTGCGGCGCGCGGCCGGCGATGACGATGCCGCCCCACTGGCCCTGCGAGTTCGCCGTCGCGGTGCCTTCGATGTTCTGGCGGCTGGTGAAGATGATCGGGTTGGAGGCGGTGCCTTCAGCGAAGATCTGCGAGCCGCGGTTGACCAGCAGGTAGTCGTTGCCGCTCGAGGCGAAGATGCGGACGCCGGCCTCGATGGTCAGGATGCCCTGGGTGCTGCCCGCGATCGGGGCGGCGGGATCGACGCCGCGGTCGGTGCCGACCGAGGTGCGGCCGCTGATGGCGTAGATGGTGCCGGCGCGCAGCGGCACCGTCAGGTTGCCGTCGATCTGCTGCGGCAGCTGGCAGACGCGCAGGGTGTTGTTGGCGATGAGGCCGACGTTGGCGAAGCCGGTCGGGCAATCCGCGGCCGGGGTGCCCGGGGGCGGAGTGGTCGGGCCGCCGCCGCCGCCGCCGCCGCCGTTGCCGAAGTCGCCCTCGCCGGGCGAGGCCACTTCGGCGCCGCCGCCGCAGGCGGCCAGGGCGAGGGCGCTGGCGGAGATCGCCAGAAGGGTTGTCAGTCGGAGGCCGGTCATCGTTTTCACCGTGTCTGGTCCAGAGGTATGGCTCGACAGGTGCGACCCGACGCACATTCACGTCGTGACGACTGAGATCGCCCCCTGCCCGGGCCTTGGCTAGACGGACCATGTGACACCGAGGACGCCGAACGGTGACGGTTGGCGCGCGCTTGTGTGAAGTTGTTTTCGCCGTTCGGTGAAAGTCGCTCCCGGTACGGCGCGATCGTCACAAACCTGCGGTAGCGCACCGGCCGGGCACGGCTGACAGCCGGGCCGACGGAGGTTCGATGGGCTTTCTCTCAGCATATCCGCCGGCGGCCCTGCTGGGCCTGGCCGGTCTGGCGATCGGCCCCGGGCTCGCCTGGACGGCCCGTCGCCTGCCGCAGGGCGCGGCGGCGCAGAGGGACGCCTTCCCGATGCGCTACCTCCTCGCCGCCGCGGTCGCCGCCGCCGTCGGCGTCGGCGCCGGCGTGGTGGAGAGCTCCGCGTCGGCGGCGGTGGTGACCGCCCTGCTGGGCTGGCATCTGCTGCTGATCGCCCTCGTCGACGGCGAGCACTACTGGTTGCCGGACCGGCTGACCCTGCCCCTGCTCGTCGCCGGGTTCGCCGCGGCCGCGGCGCTGGAGCGGCTGACCCTGCTCGATTCCGCGATCGGCGCGATCGCCGGCTTCGCGGTGCTGTGGCTGCTCGCGCGCGCCTACCGGGCGGTTCGCGGTCGGGAAGGGCTCGGCGGCGGGGATCCGGTGCTGCTCGCCGCCCTCGGGGCCTGGACCGGCTGGCAGGGCCTGCCCGCCGTCCTGCTCTGGGCGGCCCTCGCGGGACTGGCGGTCGTGCTCGGCCGCGCCGCCGCCGGTCGTCCGATGGCGGCCGCGGATCGCGTGCCGTTCGGCATCTTCCTGGCCCTCGGCGGCTGGCTGGTCTGGCTGCTCGGCCCGCCGGGCCTGTGACAGTCGCAAACCCGTTGGCGAACTGACAAGGAACCGACGACAGGCCGACGCAAATCTGTGGAACGGCCGCGCTAGGTCTGCGGTGATGACCGCGACCCGCAAGACCGACGCCGCCGCCGAGGCCCACTCCAACCGCCTGCTCGGGCAACGGCTGGCCCTGTTCCGCGCCGCCCGCGGCCTGCGCCTCGCGGACGTGGCCGAATCGGCGGGCGTCGGGCTGCAGCTGATCCAGCGCTATGAGTCCGGCGAAATGGCGGTGCCCTTCGGTCGCCTCGTGCGGCTGGCGGAAGCGCTCGGGGTCCCGCTCACCACCCTGCTGGGCGACACCTTCGACGGCGAGGCCGGAGAGGCCGCCGACGCCGGGGCCGTGCTCCAGATCGCCCGCATCGCCGGCCGGCTCCCGCCGGCCAAGCGCAGCGTCCTCGCCGCCATGGCGCGGGAGCTGGGCCGCCCCTGAGCGTCGGCGCCCCGCCGGCGGCGGGGGAACGTCGCCGCGTCTGCGTGGTTGGTCTGGCGGGCGGCGCCCTCCCGCGCCGTCCGCGCAACAGGGAGACGCGAAGATGAGCCCGAACCAAGGACCCGGCGCCGGCGAGGAGAACGACGGCCTGCACCGTCCGCTGAACCTGTCCCCGGAACTCTCGCAGGTGGTCGGCGACGGCCCGATGGGCCGGGCCGACGTGGTCAGCGGCCTGTGGGACTACATCAAGAAGAACGACCTGCAGGACGGCCAGGAGATCCGCGCCGACGAGCGGCTGAAGGCGGTGTTCGGCAAGGACCGCTTCGACATGTTCGAGATGAACGAGAAGCTCAACGATCACCTGGAGGAGGCGGAGTGACCGACGACCCGCGCCCGCCCTTCCCCGACCAGCCCCAGCCGGTCCCTGGCCGGACCGAGCAGATGGAGCCCCGCCCGGACCACGGCGAGGACAGCTACCGCGGCTCCGGCCGCCTCGAAGGGAAGGCGACGATCATCACCGGCGGGGACAGCGGCATCGGCCGCGCCGTCGCCATCGCCTTCGCCCGTGAGGGAGCCGACGTGCTGGTGTCCTATCTCGACGAGCACGACGACGCCGAGTCCACTCGCCAGCTGGTGGAGGCGGCGGGGCGAAAGTGCGTTCTGGTCCCGGGCGACATCGCCGATCCGGCCCACTGCCGCCGCATCATCGACGAGGCGGTGGGCGCCTTCGGGCGGCTGGACGTCCTGGTGAACAACGCCGCCCACCAGATGACCTTCGATGCGCCGGAGGAGATCAGCGACGAGGAGTGGGACCGGACCTTCCGGGTCAACATCCACGCCATGTTCTATCTGGTGAAGGCCGCCCTGCCCCACCTCGGGGAGGGGGCGTCGATCATCAACACCACCTCGGTCAACGCCGACACGCCCAGCCCCCAGCTGCTGGCCTATGCGACCACCAAGGGCGCGATCCAGAACTTCACCGGCGGCCTGGCGCAGCTGCTGGCCGACCGCGGCATTCGCGTGAACTGCGTCGCGCCGGGCCCGATCTGGACGCCGTTGATCCCCTCGACCATGCCGAAGGAGAAGGTCGAGAACTTCGGCAAGCAGGTCCCCATGCAGCGCCCGGGACAGCCGCGCGAACTGGCGCCGGTCTACGTGATGCTGGCCGGCGACGAGGCCAGCTACGTCTCCGGCGCGACGGTCGCGGTCACCGGCGGCAAGCCGATCATCTGAAGGAGCAGGACATGGCCGAACAGGGCATGATCAACGACACCGGCAAGGCCGGACACCACGATCGCAACAAGGTGGAGGGCGAGGGGGCGGCGAACGCGTCCGGCGCGCCTTCGACCAGCGGCGGCGCGGAGGGCGTCACCGCCCGCGACCCCGACGCCCGACCCGACGTCGATCTGTCAGGACGGACGGCCCCGTCGCTGCGCGGCGCCGCCGCCGCCCCGGGCGAACACGACCCCGCCACCTCGACCTTCGAGCCCGGCGGCGACAAGATCTCCAATCCGGACGTCGACGCGGACTCCATGACCCGCGAAACCGTCGGCGAGGACCGTCGCGGCTCCGGCCTCCCCGGCCGCTGAGCCGCCCGCCGACGCCGCCGCCGCGCCCGGTTCAGGCCGAGGCGCTGGCGCGGCGTTCGGCGTCGGGACGGCTGCGGACCCGTCCGGTCGCCGCCGCGCCCTGCACCGCCGGCCGGCCGAGCGAGACGTAGTCCAGCCCCGCCCGGGCCGCCTCGGCCGGGTCGAACAGGTTGCGCAGGTCGATCAGGCGCGGCGTCTCCATGCCTTGGGCCAGCCGCTCCAGATCGAGCGTTCCGAACACGCCCCACTCGGTCAGCACCACCACCGCGGCCGCGCCCTCCGCCGCCGCATAGGGATCGTCGCAGAAGGCGACGCCCGGCAGCAGGTCCCGCGCCGCCTCCATCCCCTTCGGATCGTACGCCCGCACCCGCGCGCCGCGCTGCTGCAGGCCGGGGATCAGCTCCAGCGCCGCCGCCTCGCGCATGTCATCGGTGCCGGCCTTGAAGGTCAGGCCCAGCACGCCGACGGTGCGGCCTTCCAGATCGCCCGCGACCGCCGCCACCCGCGCCGCCAGCAGGCGCTTGCGCTCCCGGTTGGCCTCGGCCGCGGCGCTGACAACGCGCAGCGGCTGCCCCGCGGCCGCGCCGGTGCTCAGCAGGGCCTCGGTGTCCTTCGGGAAGCAGGAGCCGCCGAAGCCGGGCCCCGGCTGCAGGAAGCGCGGCCCGATGCGCGCATCCAGCCCCATGCCCTCCGCCACCCGCGCGGCGTCGGCGCCGATCTCCTCGCACAGGTCGGCGATCTCGTTGATGTAGCTGATCTTGACCGCGAGGAAGGCGTTGGAGGCGTACTTGATCAGCTCCGACGTCCGCCGGTCAGTCAGCAGCAGCGGCGCTCCGGCCTCGGTCAACGGCGCATAGACGCGGCGCATCACCTCCGCCGCCCGCCGGTCGTCGGCCCCGACCACGATCCGGTCGGGCTTCATGAAGTCCCCGATCGCCGCGCCCTCGCGCAGGAATTCGGGGTTCGAGACCACCGCCACGTCGGCCGCCGGCGCGTCCGCGGCCAGGATGGCCTCGATCTCGTCTCCGGTCCCGACCGGCACCGTCGACTTGGTCGCCACCACGGTGAAGCCCGACAGGTGCGGCGCGATCTGGGCGGCGGCGGCGCGGACGTAGCTGAGGTCCGCCGCGCCATCCGGGCCGGGGGGCGTGCCGACGGCGATGAACACCGCCGCCCGGTCGACCACCGCCTCGGCGAGGTCGGTGGAGAAGCGTAGCCGGCCGGCGCCCCGGTGGCTGCCGATCAGTTCGATCAGTCCGGGCTCGTAGATCGGGCATCCGCCGCAATTGAGCAGGTCGATCCTGGCCTGGGAGGTGTCGACGCAGACCACCTCGTGCCCCAGCGCCGCCAGGCAGGTTCCGGTCACCAGACCCACATAGCCGGCGCCGATCACCCCGATCTTCATGCCACTTCCCTCGCTTCAACCGGTTGCTGCGACGGCGCGACCGCGCGCCGCGGCGCGTAGCGCTCGACCATCTCGACGCAGAAGTCCGCGAACTCCTGCGCCTCCTGCGGCGGACTCGTGTGATGGGGCTCGATCCCCCGGTGCTCCGGGGTGAAGCAGAAGGTCACCGTGGTCTCGAATTCCGCCAGCGCCTCCATCTGCCGGTCGAACCAGTCCAGCGCGCCCTCGCGATAGCGATCCGCCCACGAGAGGCCGGTGCGCACGTGGCGCACGCCCAGCTGCCGGAACCACCGCACCGCCTCGTCGAGCCGGTGATCGTGGAAGTGGAACCATTGGCACAGCCCCATCTGCCCGGCCCAGGGGGCGAAGGCTTCCGCCGCCGGCTTGGGCGACCCGTCCTCGCGCAGCAGGCCCATGTGGAAATGCCGGTAATAGGACGACCCCTCCGCCTCCTTGTGCCGGGTCGTCGCCTCCCACGCCCGGGGCAGGTCGTAGAGGCTGTACCAGTGGATGCGCGGCGCCTGGCCGACCAGCAGTTCGGCCGTCTTCTTCACGCCCCAGGCCTGCACCTCCTCCGAACCGAAGGAGGAGACCCCGACCTCGGTCACCCAGACCGGCTTCTCGGTGACCGCGCGGATCTCGGCCACCTTGGCCGGCCACGCGTCGATGGCCCACAGGTTCCAGTCCAGGGGGAAGCCGTGCACCGCGACCGCGTCGACGTGGTCCAGCGCGCCCTTGGCCTCCAGCCGCTGCAGGAAGAAGGGATCGATCGGCGACATGCCGCCCAGCACCCGCGGCAGCTCCGGATTGGCGGCGTGGATCGCCCCCCCGGTCAGCCGGACCATGTCGGCGAACCGGTCCCATTCGGGGTCCAGCAGCGGATCCCAGTGGGACTTGTTGTTCGGTTCGTTCCAGATCTTGACCGCTTCGATCATGCCCTGCCTCCCTGGCTGTCGTGTCCGTTCGTCGGCCCTCCCCGCGCCGGATAGGCCGCGCCCAGCGGCGGCGTGGCGCCCCGCCGGCACAGGAAGACCTCGCTCTCCGGATGATCGACGATCTCGAACCCGGCGCTGCGCAGCATGGCGGCGCTGCAGGCGGCGTTCGGCGCCCACCAGTTGGTCCAGTCGTGCGCGTAGCGATGCTCGATGAAGTGCAGCTTCGGATAGCCGGGGGCGTCGAAGTGCGCCGTTTCCTCGAACGGATAGTCCTCGGCCACCGGCAGGACCTCGTCCGGGCCGCGCTGCATCGACTGGAACAGCAGCAGGTCGTCGGCGACGTGCTCGTGGATCAGGTCCAGCGCCAGCAGCGGGTGACGCAGGTGGTACAGGACGCCCATGAAGATCACGAGGTCGAACCGCTCGCGCAGCGCCGCGAGGTCGTAGACCGACAGCTTGCGGAACTCGATGTCCGCCCCTTCGACCTCGGCCGCGAACCGCGCCTGCTCCAGGTAGCGGTCGTCGAAGTCGACCCCCAGCACCCGCTCGGCGCCGCGCCGCTTCATCTCCAGCGAATAGAAGCCGGCGTTGCAGCCGATATCCAGCACCGTCTTCCCGGTCAGGTCGGCGGGGATGGCGTGCGAGAAGCGGGCGAACTTGTTGGCCGGGTAGTCGTACAGGAAGTGGTTCGGCGCCGTCCGCACCCCCTTCAGGTCCATGTTGTGGAACCAGTCGCCCAGCTCGGCCACGCGGGCGCGGATCTGCTCCCGGGTCAGTTCAGCCATGAGGGACCTCGTTCATCGTCTGGAGTTTCAGGTCGCCGTCGTCGCCGACGGAGAGGGTGGTGATCGAGCCGGGGCTGATCTCGAAGCGGTGGTGGGCGCGCATCGACAGGCCGGTGGCCAGGCCGACCGCGGCCTTGATGACGTCGCCATGGCTGACGCCGACCACCACGCCGGCGTCGCCCGGGAGCCCGCGAAGCCAGCGCTCGAGCCGCGCGCCGACCTCGTCCATGGTTTCGCCGCCGGGAGCCCGGACCTCGTCGCGGCGCGCGTTCCACTCACGCCAGTGCGGATCGCCGTCCAGCTCGCCGAAGGGCAGGCCGCTCCAGGCGCCGAAGTCGATCTCCAGCAGCGCCTCGTCCTCCGCCAGGGGCGCGCCGGACGCGGCCGCCACCGCCTCGGCCGTCTGCCGCGTGCGTTCGAGCGGGCTTGTGCAGACGAGCCGGACGCCCGCGCCGGCCAGCCGCCGCCCGACGGCGGCCGCCTGCGCCAGTCCAGCGGCGCCCATCCGCACGCCCGGCGTCCGCCCGCAAAGCCGCCCCTGCAGCTGGTCGTGAACTCCGTGGCGCACCAGGTGGATGATCGTCGTCACGAGACCAGGCGGGGGGCGGGCTGGTCGCGCCCGTCGATGAAGTCGAGGGTCCGCAGCCGCGCCTCCTCGTCGGTGAACTGCTCGGGCGGCGACTTCATGAACCAGCTCGACGGCCCGATCAGGGGCCCCGCGACGCCGCGGTCCATCGCCACCTTGGCGCAGCGCACCGCGTCGATGACGACCCCGGCGCTGTTCGGGCTGTCCCACACCTCCAGCTTCAGTTCGATGTTCAGCGGCGCGTCGCCGAAGGTGGTGCCCTCCAGCCGGATGTGCGCCCACTTCCGGTCGCTCAGCCACGGCACGAAGTCGCTGGGCCCGACGTGCACGTCGTCGGCCGGCAGGGGCACGTCCAGCTGACTGGTCACGGCCCGGGTCTTCGACACCTTCTTCGACGACAGCCGCTCGCGCTCCAGCATGTTCTTGAAGTCGGCGTTGCCGCCGAAATTGAGCTGGTACATCCGGTCGATGCGCACGCCCCGCTCGCGCATCAGATTGGCCAGCACCCGGTGCACGATGGTCGCCCCGACCTGGCTCTTGATGTCGTCGCCCACGATCGGGAGGCCGCGCTGACGGAATCTTCGCGCCCAGTCCGGGTCGGAGGCGATGAACACCGGGATGCAGTTGACGAAGGCGCAGCCGGCCTTCAGCGCCGCCTCGGCGTAGAACTCGGTGGCCCGCTGCGACCCCACCGGCAGCCACGAGACCAGCACCTCGGTGCCGCTGCGCCGCAACGCCTCGGCGACATCGACCGGCGTCTCCTCCGACTCCTGGATGTCGCCCGCCATGTACTGGCCGATCCCGTCGAGGGTCGGGCCGCGCATCACCGGCACCCCGATCTCCGGGGGCGTGGCGAAGCGGAGGGTGTTGTTGGGATCGGCGAAGATGGCCCGCGAGACGTCCGAGCCGACCTTGGCCGCATGGATGTCGAAGGCCGAGGCGATCTCCACGTCGCCGACGTGATAGCCGCCCAACTCCACATTCATCAGTCCCGGAGGCGGCTCGTTGCCGGCGGCCTCGGCGTAGTGGGTCAGGCCCTGCACGAACGACGAAGCGCAATTGCCGACGCCGACCACGCCGACGCGCACTTTCTTCCGGGCCATGAGCATCTCCGTTCTCCGGCCGCGATGCGCAAGCCGGACCGTGAGAGAAGGATCTACAAAGCTTCTGGTTCCAGTACAGCTTGAGCCTTGCTGTAGTAAGCTTTGCCGTTAGGCAAGATGACTGCGGTTCCTGCGACCTCATAAACCAAGTCATTCCTGACGGTTGCCGCCCTGTGATCAGTTGCCGACATAGGGAATTCGGAACCAACCGGTAGAAGAAGCTGTTGCCACGCTGAACCTTCACCAAATCGGGAGCGGCAGCACGATGAGGAATCAGCGCGGGGAATCCGGCTTCCGGGGCGAGAACCCCTGATGCCCGGCACGGTCCTGATCACCGGAGGCGCCGGCTTCGTCGGCCGCCACGTCGCCCGCGCCCTGCTCGAGCAGGGGCACCGCGTTCGCGCCCTCGACAGCCTGATCGAGCAGGTTCACCCGACCCGCGCGCGGCCGGCTGAACTCGACCCCGAGGTCGAACTGATGGTCGGCGACATCCGCGACGAGGCGGCCGTGATGGCGGCCCTGTCCGGCGTCGACAAGGTCGTCCACCTCGCCGCCGAGGTCGGGGTGGGCCAGAGCATGTACGCCATCGACCGCTACACCTCGGTCAATGACTACGGCACCGCCGTGCTGTTCCAGCAGCTGATCGACCGCCCGGTGGAGCGCGTGGTGGTCGCCTCCTCGATGAGCATCTACGGGGAGGGCCTCTACCTGACCTCGGACGACGAGCTGGTCGAGGACGTGGTCCGCGGCCCGCGCAATCCGGACGGCAGCTGGGATCCGCTGGACGCCCGCGGGCGGCCGCTCATCCCGGTCCCCACCCCCGAGACCAAACAGCCGGCGCTGAAGAGCGTCTATGCGATCAACAAGTACGTGCAGGAGCGGCTCACCCTCACGCTGACCGCCCAGTACGGCATGCAGAGCTGCGCCCTGCGCCTGTGGAACATCTACGGGCCCGGACAGGCGCTCTCAAATCCCTACACCGGCGTGCTGGCCATCTTCGCCTCGCGGATCGCCAACGGCCAGGCGCCGATGGTGTTCGAGGACGGCCGGCAGCGGCGCGACTTCGTGCACGTCTCCGACGTCGCCCGCGCCTTCCTGCTGGCCCTCGACCGGCCGGAGGCGGACGGCGAGGTGTTCAACATCGGCTCCGGCGTCGACCGCACGGTGGAGGAGGTGGCGCGGCTGCAGGCGGAGTCCATGGGCCGTCCGGACATTGTTCCGGAGATCACCCAGCAGGCCCGCGCCGGCGACATCCGCCACAACATCCCCGACCTGACGAAGGCCGCCGACCTGCTGGGCTACGAGGCCCGGCAGGACTTCGCCGAGGGGCTGGAGGAGCTCGCCGAGTGGGTGGCCCGCCAGGAGGCCGAGGACCGCGTCGTCGAGGCCCGCAAGGAGCTGGAGATGCGGGGGCTGGTCGCATGAGCGGGGCCTCCGGTCGCGTTCTGATCACCGGCGGCGCCGGCTTCATCGGCAGCAATCTCGCCGACCGGCTGGCCGGCATGGGCTGCGAGGTCCTTGTGCTCGACACCCTGGCGCGGCCGGGGGTCGAGCTGAATCTCAAATGGCTGCTGCTGCGCCACCGGGCGCGCATCCGCCACCTGACCGTCGACATCCGCGACATCGCGGGCGTCGCCGCGGCGCTGGACGGCGTGGACGTGGTCTTCCACCTGGCCGCCCAGGTGGCGGTGACGACCAGCCTCGCCGACCCGCGCGAGGACTTCGAGATCAACCTCGGCGGGGCCATGGCCGTGCTGGAGGGGGCCCGGGCGCGCGGCACGCCGGTGATCTTCGCCAGCACCAACAAGGTCTACGGCGACCTCGCCGACATCCCGATGCAGCTGGTGGACGGCGCCTGGCTGCCGACGGATGCGGGGCTGCGCGCGCACGGCATCGACGAGCGGCGCCCGCTCGACTTCCACACGCCCTACGGCTGCTCCAAGGGCGCGGCGGACCAGTACGTCCTCGACTACGCCCGCAGCTTCGACCTGCCGGGCTGCGTGATGCGGATGAGCTGCATCTACGGCCCCCGCCAGATGGGCACCGAGGACCAGGGCTGGGTCGCCCATTTCCTGATCCGCGCCCTCGCCGGCGAGCCCATCACCCTGTTCGGCGACGGGCGGCAGGTCCGCGACATCCTCAACGTCGCCGACGCGGTCGACGCCTATCTGGCCGCCTGGCGGCGCATCGACGAGGTCAGCGGCCGGGCCTTCAATCTCGGCGGCGGTCCGGCCAACGCCGTCAGCCTGCGGCGGCTGATCGCCTTCATGGAGGAGGTCATCGACCGTCCGGTCGAGACGCGCTTCGAGGACTGGCGCGCCGGAGACCAGCGCTACTTCGTCGCCGACGCCGGCGCGGCCCGCGCCGCCCTGGGCCTCGCCGAGCCGATCGCCTGGCGGGAGGGGGTGGAGGGTCTGGCCGAATGGCTGCAGAGCGAGGGCGTCGCCGCGCCCCGCACGGCGGCGGCATGAGGCCGCCGACGCAGCCGCGCCACGTCCTGCTGACCGCCGACGCCGTGGGCGGGGTCTGGACGTGGGCGATCGATCTCGCCACGGCCCTGGCGGGTCGCGGGGTGGCGACGACGCTGGCCGTGCTCGGTCCGCCCCCGGACGCGGCGCAGCGGCGAGCCGCCGCGGCGATCCCGGGCCTGACCCTGATCGAGACGGGCTTGCCCCTCGACTGGGTCGAGGACGATCCGGCGCGGCTGGCCGCGGCCGGCCGCCGCCTGGCCTCCCTCGCCGCCTCCGCCGGCGTGGATCTCGTGCACCTCAACAGCCCGGCCCTGGCCGCCGAGGCCGCCTTCCCGGTTCCGGTGGTCGGCGGCTGCCATTCCTGCCTCGCCACCTGGTGGTCGGCGGTGCGCGGCGACGCCCCGATGCCGGAGGCCTTCCGCTGGCGCACCGCCATGCTGGCCGAGGGCTATGCCGCCTGTGATCGCCTGATCGCCCCCAGCGCCGCCTTCGCCGCCGCGACCGCCGAACGGTACGGCGTGCGGGTCGAGGCGGTGCACAACGGACGCGCCCCCGCCGCCGCCCGGTCCGCGACCGGGCGCGACGCCGTCGTGCTCACCTCGGGCCGGCTGTGGGACGAGGGCAAGAACGTCGCCGGTCTCGACCGGGCCGCCGCGCGGATGGTCCGCCCGGTGCGCGCGGCCGGACCCCTCACGGGTCCCGGCGGCGCCGGAGTCGCCCTCGCGCACGCCGTCCCGCTGGGGCGGCTGGATGCCGCCGCCCTGCGCGAGGCGCTGGACCGGGCGTCGGTGTTCGCCTCCCTGGCCCTCTACGAGCCCTTCGGCCTCGGGGTGCTCGAGGCGGCCCAGGCCGGCTGCGCCCTGGTCCTGTCGGACATTCCGAGCTTTCGCGAGCTGTGGGACGGGGCGGCGACGTTCGCGCCGGTCGACGACGCGGCGGCGCTGGCCCGCACCCTCGACGACCTGCTCGCCGACCCGGACGCGACCGCGGCCTTGGGGCGGGCCGCCGCCGCGCGCGCCGCCCGCTTCACGCCCGAAGCCATGGCCGACGGCGTCCTCGCCGTGTGGCGCGAGGTCCTGGCGGACCGCGCCGCCTGCGCCGGAGCGGCCGCATGAGGATCGTCTACCTCACCCATTCCCTCGACTCCTGCTGGAACCACGGCAACGCCCACTTCCTGCGCGGCGTGCTGCGCGAGCTGGTCGCCCGCGGCCACGAGGTCGCCGCCTTGGAGCCGGCCGACGCCTGGAGCCGCGCCAATCTCGTCGCCGACCACGGGGAGGCGGGGCTGGAGCCGTACCGCCGCGCCTATCCCGAGCTGTCCAGCACCCGCTTCTCGCGCCCGGACGAGGTCGAGCGCGCGCTGGACGGGGCCGATCTGGTCATCGTCCACGAGTGGAACGAGCCGGCCCTCGTCGCGGCGGTCGGCGAGGCCCGCAAGCGCGGCGGCCGCTTCACCCTGCTGTTCCACGACACCCACCACCGCGCGGTCAGCGAGCCGGACGGCATCCGGGCCTTCGACCTGTCCGGCTACGACGGCGTCCTCGCCTTCGGGGAGACCCTCGCTGGCGTCTATCGCCGCTGGGGCTGGGACGGACGGGTCTTCGTCTGGCACGAGGCCGCCGACGTCCGCCTGTTCCATCCGCCCGCGGCCGAAGGCTCGCGCGACGGGCTGATCTGGATCGGCAACTGGGGGGACGGCGAGCGGACGCACGAGCTGGAGCGCTTCCTCTTCGCCCCCGCCCGGGCCGCCGGTCTTTCCCTCGACATCCACGGCGTGCGCTATCCGCCCGAGGCGCTGGCGACGCTGGAACGCTACGGCGTCCGCTACCACGGCTGGCTGGCCAACGCCGCCGCCCCGGCCGCCTTCGCCCGCCGCCTCGCCACCGTGCACGTGCCGCGCCGCTTCTACGTCGAGCAGCTGCCCGGCATCCCGACCATCCGGATGTTCGAGGCCCTCGCCTGCGGCATCCCGCTGGTCAGCGCCCCGTGGTCCGACAGCGAGGGCCTGTTCCGGGTCGGCGAGGACTTCCTGATGGTCCGCGACGGCGCGGCCATGACCGCCGCCCTGCGCGATCTGGCCGCCGACGCGGACCTGCGGCGCTCGCTGGTCGAACACGGCCTCGAGACCATCCGCGCCCGCCACACCTGCGCCCACCGGGTCGACGAGCTGCTGGCGGTGGCCGGCCGTCTCGGCGCCCCGGCCCTCGCACCCTCCCCGCTACTGGAGACCGTCTGATGAAGATCGCCTTCTACGGATCGAGCCTGCTGTCCGCCTGGTGGAACGGCGCCGCCACCTACTACCGCGGCATGCTCTCCGAGCTGGCGAGGCGCGGCTGGGAGGTGACCTTCTACGAGCCCGACGCCTTCGACCGGCAGCAGCACCGCGACATCGAACCGCCCGCCTGGGCGAAGGTCGTGGTGTGGGACAACACGCCGGAGGCCTGCGCGGAGGTCGTCGCGCGCGCCGCCGAGGCCGACGTGGTGGTCAAGGCCTCGGGCGTCGGCGTGTTCGACGACGAGCTGCTCGCCGTCTTCGACCACGCCCGCCCCGACGCCCTCACCGTCTACTGGGACGTCGACGCCCCTGCGACGCTCGCCGAGATCCGGTCCGCGCCCGACCACCCGCTGCGCCGGGCCCTGAAGCAGGTCGACCAGGTGCTGACCTACGGCGGCGGCCCCCCGGTGGTGGAGGCCTTCGCGACCCTCGGCGCGCGCGCCTGCCGGCCGATCTACAACGCCCTCGATCCGTCGACCCACCACCCGGTCCCCGCCGACCCGCGCTTCGCCGCCGACCTGTCGCTGCTCGCCAACCGCCTCCCGGACCGGGAGTCGCGCATCGAGCGGTTCTTCCTCGAACCGGCGGCCGCCCTGCCCCTGCGGCCCTTCCTGCTCGGCGGCAACGGCTGGCACGACAAGGACGTCCCGCCGAACGTCCGCCGCCTCGGCCACGTCGGCACCGCCGACCACAACGCCTTCAACTGCTCGTCGCTGGCCGTGCTCAACGTCTCCCGCGACAGCATGGCCGAGAACGGCTTCTCGCCCGCCACCCGGGTGTTCGAGGCCGCCGGCGCCGGCGCCTGCCTGATCACCGACCACTGGGAGGGCGTCGAGCAGTTCCTCAAGCCGGACGAGGAGGTGCTGGTCGCCCGCGACGGCCAGGACGTCGCCCGCCATCTGGAGGCGCTGACGCCCGGGCGCGCCCGCGCCATCGGCGAGGCCGCCCGCCGCCGGGTCCTGGCCGACCACACCTACGCCCAGAGGGCGGAGGAGGCCGACGCCCTGTTCCGCCAGTCGCTGACGGCCCGCCGCGAAAGGAGCGCCGCATGAGCCGCCTGATGGACATCGTCGTGCTCGGGCTCAGCCTGTCGTCCTCCTGGGGGAACGGCCACGCCGTCACCTTCCGGGCGCTGCTGAAGGCGCTGGCCGCCCGCGGCCACCGCATCCTGTTCCTGGAGCGCGAGACGCCCTGGTACGCCGCCCACCGCGACCTCGGCCGCGTCGACTGGTGCGAACTGCAGTTCTACGCCGGCCTCGACGAGCTCGCCCGGTTCGAGGACCGGGTTGCGGCCGCCGACGCCGTCATCGTCGGCTCCTACGTCCCCGACGGGATCGAGGTCGGGGACTGGGCCCGCCGCACCGCCGGAGGCGTCGTCGCCTTCTACGACATCGACACTCCCGTCACCCTCGCCCGGCTGGAGCGCGACGACTGCGACTACCTCGCGGCCCGCCAGATCCCCGCCTACGACGTCTATTTCTCCTTCACCGGCGGCCCCACCCTCCAGCGGCTCGAGCGCGCGTACGGCTCGCCGGCGGCCCGGGCCCTGTTCTGCTCCGCCGACCCCGAGGCCTATCGTCCGGTCGAGGCCCCGCGGCGCTGGGACCTGTCCTATCTCGGCACCTGGAGCGCCGACCGGCAGCCGGTGCTGGAGCGCCTGCTGGTCGAGCCGGCCCGCCGTCTGCCGCACCTCAGCTTCGTGGTGGCGGGCCCCCAGTACCCCGACGACATCGACTGGCCGGCCAACGTCCAGCGCATCGACCACGTGCCGCCGGCCGACCACCCGGCCTTCTACGCCGCCAGCCGCTTCACCCTGAACGTCACCCGCGCCGACATGGTGGCGGCCGGCTGGAGCCCGTCGATCCGCCTGTTCGAGGCCGCCGCCTGCGGCGCGCCGGTGATCTCCGACGTCTGGCCCGGTCTCGACGAGCTGTTCGCGCCCGGCGAGGAGATCCTGCTGGCCCACACCGGCGAGGACGTCGTGGCGGCCCTGCAGTCGCCGCCCAGCTGCGCCCGCGACATGGGCCTGCGCGCCCGCGAGCGCATCCTGGCCGACCACACCCCGGCCCACCGCGCCGGGGTGGTGGAGCGCGAGCTCCGCGCCGCCGCGGTGCTCCACCGCGACCATCCCCATCCCCTTCCTGTCCGTGAGGCGTCGATGAAGCGTACCCCCTCCACCCGATCGATCCTCGTCGCCGGCGGCGCCGGCTTCCTCGGCTCCCACCTGTGCGATCGCCTGCTCGCCGACGGCCATCACGTGGTCTGCCTCGACAACCTGCAGACCGGCGACCTCTCGAACCTCGAGTCGGCGATGAAGCGGCCGAACTTCGAATTCGTGCGCCACGACATCGTCGAGCCCCTGCCCGCCCGTCTGCAGGAGCGGCGCTTCGACCGCATCTACGATCTCGCCTGCGCCGCCTCGCCGCCGCAGTACCAGGCCGACCCCGAGCACACCCTGCTCACCTGCGTGCTGGGCGTGCGCCACCTGCTGCAGCTGGCCGAAACGAACGGGGCGCGCTTCCTGCTGACCTCGACCAGCGAGATCTACGGCGATCCGGAGGTCCATCCGCAGCCGGAAAGCTACCGCGGCAACGTCAATCCGATCGGCCCGCGCGCCTGCTACGACGAGGGCAAGCGGGCCGCCGAGACCCTGACGTTCGACTACGACCGCGCGGGCCGCGGCGAGGTGCGCGTGGCGCGCATCTTCAACACCTACGGCCCCCGCCTGTCGGCCCTCGACGGCCGGGTCGTGTCCAACCTGGTCACCCAGGCCCTGGCGGACGACCCGATCACGGTCTTCGGCGACGGCAGCCAGACCCGGTCGTTCTGCTATGTCGACGACATGATCGCCGGCCTGGTCTCCCTGATGGAGCACGAGGGGCCGCAGCCCGGTCCGGTCAACCTCGGCAATCCGGTCGAACTCAGCGTCCGCCAGCTGGTCGACGTGGTCCTCGACCTCACCGGCTCCGGCTCGGAGGTGGTCCACCGGCCGCTGCCGGTCGACGATCCGCGCCGCCGGCGACCCGACATCGGCCGCGCCGCCGAGGTGCTGGGATGGCGGCCGGAGACGGCGCTGGAGGACGGGCTGCGCCGCACCATCGACTGGTTCGATCGGGAACGCGCCGCCGCCGCCCGCCGGCAGGCCGCGGCCGCCGTGGTGGCCTGAGCCGCCCGCAACCTCCCGCCCGCGCCCGGCCGGGGCGCGCCCGCCACAGACAGGAGAAGCATGACTGACGTTCTGAACCGCACCCGGACCATGCAGGCCGCGGTCGTCACCGGCCCCGGCCGCATGGAGCTGCGCGCCGTCCCGCTGCCGGAGCCCGGGCCCGGTCAGGTGTGCGTCCGCCTGGAGGGCTGCGGCGTCTGCGCCTCCAACCTGACCCCGTGGGCGGGACCGGAGTGGATGACCTTCCCGACGGAATCGGGGGGCATGGGGCACGAGGGCTGGGGCGTGGTCGACGCCCTCGGCGACGGGGTCTCCTCTCTCGCCGTCGGCGACCGGGTCGCGATCCTCTCGGGCCACGCCTATGCGGAATACGACGTCGCCGACGAGGGATCGGCGGTGAAGCTGCCGGCCAGCCTTGACGACCAGCCGGTCCCCGGGGAGCCGCTGGGCTGCGCCTTCAACATCTTCCGCCGCAGCGGGATCGAGGCGGGCCAGACCGTCGCCATCGTCGGGATCGGCTTCCTCGGGGCGGTGCTGACGCGCCTCGCCACCGAGGCCGGGGCGCGGGTCATCGCCATCTCCCGCCGCCCCTCCTCGCTGGATCTCGCCCGCCGCATGGGCGCGGCGGAAACCATTCCGCTGGAGGACCACTACGGCATCATCGCGCGGGTCAGCGAACTGACCGACGGCGCCTTCTGCGACGTGGTCATCGAGGCGGTGGGCAAGCAGTGGCCGCTGGACCTGTCGGCCGAGCTGACGCGGGAGCGCGGCCGTCTGGTCATCGCCGGCTATCACCAGGACGGCCCGCGGCAGGTCAACATGCAGCTGTGGAACTGGCGCGGGCTCGACGTGGTCAACGCCCACGAGCGCGACCCGGCCGTCTACGCCGAGGGCGTCCGCGAGGCGGTCGAGGCGGTCGCCGCCGGCCGGCTCGATCCGGCGCCGCTCTACACCCACAGCTACCCGCTGGACCGCCTCGGCGACGCCCTCGACGCCACCCGCGACAAGCCCGGCGACTTCGTCAAGGCGCTGGTGGTGATGCGATGACGGACGCCCTGCTCGAGCGCCCGGCCGCCGCGGCCCTGCGCAAGCCGCGCATCGGCTTCCTCGGCGTCGGCTGGATCGGCCGCCACCGGATGGAGGCCATGCTGGCCACCGGGGCCGTCGAGGCCGCGGCCGTCGCGGACCCCTCGGACGAAATGGCCGCCGGCGCCCTCGCCCTGGCGCCCGCCGCCGCACGGCTGGACGACCTCGACGCCCTGCTGGACAGCGGCCTCGACGGCGTCGTCATCGCCACCCCCAGCGCCCTGCACGCCGAACAGTCGATCCGCGCGCTCGAGCGCGGGGTCGCCGTCTTCTGCCAGAAGCCGCTCGGCCGCACCGCCGCGGAGGCCGGAGCGGTCGTCGAGGCCGCCCGCCGCGCCGACCGGCTGCTCGGCGTCGACCTCAGCTACCGCTTCACCGAGGGCGTGCAACGCCTCCGCGACCAACTCGCCGGCGGCGAACTCGGCCGGATCCACGCCGTGGACCTCACCTTCCACAACGCCTGGGGGCCGGACAAGCCGTGGTTCTACGACCCGCAGCTGTCCGGCGGCGGCTGCGTCATGGACCTGGGCGTCCACCTCGTCGATCTCGGCCTCTGGCTGATGCCGGGGACGCGGGTGGTCGAGGTGTCCTCCGCCCTCCAGTCGGGCGGGCGCCCCCTGCGGGACGGGGCGGTGGAGGACTACGCCGTCGCCACCTTGGTGCTGGACACCGGCTGCGTCGTCCGCCTGGCCTGTTCCTGGCGACTGCCCGCGGGCCAGGAGGCGGTCATCTCGGCCGCCTTCTACGGCGAGGGCGCCGGGGCAGAGTTCCGCAACGTCGGCGGCTCCTTCTACGACTTCGTCGCCGAGCGGTTCGACGGGCCGGCCCGCCGCGCGCTTGCCGGACCGCCGGACGACTGGGGCGGCCGGGCCGCGGCCGACTGGGCGAGACGCCTCGGCGCCGGAACGGGGTTCGATCCGGAGGTCGCCTCGACCGTGGAGGTCTCGCGGGTGCTCGACCGCATCTACGGCCGGGCAGGCTGAAGCCCTCATCCGGAGTTTGACGGCTGCGGCGACGCTGTGTCCTATGCGCCCTCCCGCCGCGGCCGCGCGGCCCTTCCGGATCGTTGCTTCATGCGTCTTCGCCTCGTCTCCGCCGCCGCCCTCCTCGCCGCCCTGGCCCCGGTCTCCGCCGCCCTGGCGCTCGAAGCCCCCGCGACGGGGGGCGCCGCCATCACGGCGATCGCTGCGCCGGTCCAGGATCTGCAGCCCGCGTCGGTGGCCGATCTGGTGGCGCAGGTCGACATCCCCTGGTCCCGCTTCACCCTCGACAACGGCCTCACCGTGCTGGTCCACGAGGACCGCAAGGCCCCGGTGGTGGCGGTGTCCATCTGGTACAATGTCGGCTCCAAGGACGAGCCGGCCGGCTCGACGGGCTTCGCCCACCTGTTCGAGCACCTCATGTTCGGCGGCTCCGAGAACTCGCCGACCAGCCACATCCAGGCCATGCGCGGCGCCGGCGCCACCAGCCTGAACGGCACCACCTGGTTCGACCGGACCAACTACTTCCAGACCGTGCCGACCCCGGCGCTGGAACAGACCCTGTTCCTCGAGAGCGACCGCATGGGTTACCTGCTGGGCCAGGTGGGCCAGGAGGTTCTCGACCTGCAGCGGGGCGTGGTCCAGAACGAGAAGCGCCAGGGCGACAACCAGCCCTACGGCCTCGTCGAATACGCCCAGCTCGAGGCGCTCTTCCCCGAGGGCCACCCGTACCGCCACTCGACCATCGGCTCGATGGCCGACCTCGACGCGGCCAGCCTCGAGACCGTGCGCAACTGGTTCCGCGACAACTACGGCCCGAACAACGCGGTGCTGGTGCTCTCGGGCGACATCGATGCGGCGACCGCCCGCACCCTCACCGAGCGCTACTTCGGCTCGATCCCGCGCGGTCCGGTGAACACCCCCGCCGAAGCCGACGTCCCGACCCTGGACGCGCCCCTGCGCGAGACGATGCACGACCGCGTCGCCAACGTCCGCCTGATGCGCAGCTGGGCCGTCCCCGGCCTGCTGGATCCGGAGTCCGTCCCGCTCTCGGTCGGCGCTTCCATCCTCGGCGGCCTCGCCAGCTCGCGCCTCGACAACGAGCTGGTGCGCGGCGACCAGAGCGCCGTGTCCGTCAGCACCTCGATGATGCCCTTCCACCGCGTCGGCATGTTCGAGATCACGGTCAACGTGAAGCCGGGGCAGGACCCGGCGGCGGTCGAGGCCCGGCTGGATCAGATCCTCAACGACCTGATCGCCAACGGACCCACCGAGGAGGAGGTCTCGCGCGTCGCCACCAACTACGCCTCGCGCACCATCCAGAGCCTCGAGCAGGTCAACGGCAAGGCCTCGGTGCTGGCCGAGGGCCAGCTCTATGCCGGCGATCCCGACCACTACAAGCGCGAGCTGGAGGCCTACGCCAGCGTCACCCCGGCCCAGGTCCGGGCGGCGCTGCAGAAGTGGCTGACCCGCCCCGCCTACACCCTGATCGTCGAGCCCGGCGAGCGCGAAGCCTATGAGGAAGCCGCGGCCTCGCCGTCCGGCGCGGCGCCGGTCGAGGCCGCGCCGATCCAGCGTGTCGCCCGCGATCCGATGCCGACCATCGGCGCGGTGGCCGACCTCGACTTCCCGACCATCGAGCGCGCACGCCTGTCGAACGGCGTCGAGGTGGTCTACGCCCAGAGCGACACCGTGCCGGTGACCCGCGTGGCCGTGGAGTTCGACGCCGGCTTCGCCGCCGACCGCACTGACCGTCTCGGCGCCCACAGCCTGATGCTCAACCTCATGGAGGAGGGCACCACGACGCGGAACGCCAACCAGCTGGCGGAAGAGGAGGAGGCCCTCGGCGCCTCGATCAACGTCGGCGCCTCGATGGACCGCTCCAGCGCCAGCCTGACCACGGTGACCACCAACCTGCGGCCGTCGCTGGCCCTGCTGGCCGACGTGGTGCGCAATCCGGCCTTCGCCCCGGCGGAGATCGAACGGGTCCGCGCCCAGCGCCTGTCGACCATCGCCAACGAGCGCACCTCGCCGGGAGCCATCGCCGCCCGCGCCCTGCCGCCCCTGCTGTACGGCCCGGAGAGCCCGTACGGCCGTCCGCTGTCGGGCAACGGCGATGAGGCCAGCATCGGCGCCCTGACCCGCGACGACATCCTGGCCGAGCACCGGACCTGGATCCGGCCCGACAACGCCACGGTCTTCGTCGTCTCCGACCTGCCCCTGTCAGAGGTGACGGCGGAGCTGAACCGGGCCTTCGGAGACTGGGCGGCGCCGTCCGCGCCGCGCGGGACCAAGACCTTCGGTCCGGCGATCCCGGCCGGCCAGAGCCGCATCGTCCTGATCGACCGTCCGCAGTCGCCGCAGTCGCTGATCTACGGCGGCGTGCTGCTGCCGATGTCGGGCACCGACGACCTGCTGACCCTGAACACGGCCAACACCGTGCTGGGCACCGACTTCCTGTCGCGGATCAACGCCGACCTGCGCGAGACCAAGGGCTGGTCCTACGGGGTGCGCGGCATGGTCAACCAGCTGGAGCACCAGACGCCCTACTTCATCTCGGCCCCGGTGCAGGCCAACCGCACCGGCGAGTCGATCGCCGCCCTGCTGGAGCAGTACAACGCCTTCCTCACCGACCGCGGCGTGACGCCGGAGGAACTGGAGCGGACCGTCAACGGCAACACCCGTTCGCTGGCCGGCGGCTTCGAAACCTCGTTCCAGCTGTTGAACGCCCTGCGCGGCAACGCCCTCTACCAGCGCCCGGACGACTACTACGAGACCGTCGCCAGCCGCACGCGCGCCCTGACCGCCGCCGACCTGGACAGCGCCGCCCGCGCCGCCATCAACCCGGGCGGCATCATCTGGGTGGTGGTCGGCGACGCTGACGTGGTCCGTCCGCAGCTCGACGCCCTCGGCCTGCCGGTCGAGGTCCGCGAGGCCGAGTGACCCGGCGGCCGGTCCGGCCGTCGACCTGATCCCCGGCCCGTCGCCTCGCGACGGCGGGCCGGCCCATCTTCCAGAAGCCTCGGGGGCTTTCCGTATGAAGCGCGTTTTCCTGACCACCGTCGCCGCCATGGCGCTCGCCGCTCCGGCCTTCGCCCAGGCGCCCGATCCGCAGACGGCGCCGCCGACCCTGCCGCCGACCGAGGCCGCCCAGGCCGCGGACGAGGAGGAGGCGAAGTGGGACGTGCAGAACCCGCCCGGGCCGGCCCGCGACATTCCCATCGACGTCACGCGCGGCACCTGGATGTCGGTCGACGTCAGCCCTGACGGCCGCATGATCGCCTTCGACCTGCTGGGCGACATCTACGTCATGCCGATCGAGGGCGGCGAGGCCCGCGCCATCGCCTCGGGCGTGGCCTGGGAGATGCAGCCGAAGTGGTCGCCCGACGGCCGCCAGATCGCCTTCACCTCCGACCGGGGCGGCGGCGACAATCTCTGGATCATGGACGCCGACGGCTCCAACCCGGTGCAGGTGTCGAAGGAGTCCTTCCGCCTGCTCAACCAGCCGGAATGGAGCCCCGACGGCCAGTTCATCGTCGGCCGCAAACACTTCACCTCGGCCCGCTCCCTGGGGGCCGGCGAGATCTGGATGTACCACCGCTCCGGCGGCGGCGGGGTGCAGATGACCGAGCGCCGCACCCAGCAGAAGGACACCGGCGAGCCGGCCTTCTCGCCGGATGGCCGCTACCTCTACTTCTCGGACGACGCCACGCCCGGCGACGTCTTCGAATACTCGAAGGACGTCAACGAGCAGATCTACGTCATCCGCCGGCTCGACCGCGAAACGGGCGAGATCGAGCCCTACGTCACCGGCCCCGGCGGCTCGATCCGCCCCACCCCCTCCCCCGACGGCAAGTCGCTCGCCTTCATCCGGCGGGTCCGCTACCAGTCGGTGCTCTACGTCATGGACATCCAGTCCGGGCGCGAGACTCCGGTCTTCAGCGGCCTCGACCGCGACCTGCAGGAAACCTGGGCGATCCACGGCGTCTATCCCGCCATCAGCTGGACGCCGGACAACCGCTCGATCGTGTTCTGGGCCGACGGCCGCATCCAGCGTGTCGACGTCGCCTCGGGCGAGGTCTCCGACATCCCCTTCCACGTCGCCGACACCCGCCGCGTGCAGGAGGCCGTGCGTTTCCCGGTCGAGGTCGCGCCCGACACGTTCGACGTGAAGATGATCCGCTGGGCCCGCCCCTCCCCGGACGGCTCGCGCGTGGTCTTCGAGGCGCTCGGCCACCTGTGGATCCGCGACCTGCCGAGCGGCGAGGCGCGCCGCCTGACCCGCCAGAACGACCACTTCGAGCTCTATCCGAACTGGTCCCGCGACGGCCGCTCGATCGTCTACGCCACCTGGGACGACGAGGCGCTGGGCTCGGTCCGCGTGGTTCCCGCCTCGGGCGGGACCGGTCGCACGATCACCCCGCGCCCGGGCCACTATGTGGAGCCGACCTTCTCGCCCGACGGCCGCACCGTGGTCTACCGCACCGTCTCGGGCGGCGACCTGACCAGCGCCCTGTGGAGCCGCGACACCGGCGTCTATCGCATCCCCGCCGCCGGCGGCGAGCCGGTGTTCGTGACCGACGACGGGGTCGCCCCGCAGTTCGGCGCCGACGGCGACCGCCTGTTCCTGACCGGCCGCGACGGCGACCACCGGACCCTGTTCTCCGTCGACCTCGACGGCGACGACGCCCGCACCCACCTGCGCTCCGAATGGGCGGCCGAGTTCGCCCTGTCCCCGGACGGCAACTGGGTCGGCTGGACCGAGCGCTTCAACGCCTATGTCGCCCCCTTCGTCGCCGCCGGGCGGCCGGTGACCATCAGCGCCGAGGGCAAGTCCCTGCCCCAGGCCCGGGTCACCCGCGACGCCGGCGAATGGCTCAGCTGGTCGGGCGACTCGCGCCGCCTGCAGTGGTCGCTGGGGCCGGAGCTGTTCACCCGCGACCTCAACCAGTCCTTCGCCTTCGTCGAGGGCGCGCCCGAGGAGCTGCCGAAGCCTGACGAGCGGGGGATCAACCTCGGCTTCAGCGTGCCCGCCGACAAGCCGGAAGGCCGCATGGCCCTGACCGGCGCCCGGCTGATCACCATGAACGGGGCCGAGGTCATCGAGAACGGGGTGATCGTCATCGACGGCAACCGCATCGAGACCATCGGGCCGATGGCCAGCACCACCATCCCGGCCGGCATCCCGACCCTCGACATGACCGGCAAGACCATCATGCCGGGCCTGATCGACGCCCACTGGCACGGCTCGATGGGCGAGGACGAGATCATCCCCGAGCAGAGCCGGATCAACTACGCCGCCCTCGCCTTCGGGGTGACGACGATCCACGATCCGTCGAACGACACCAGCGAGATCTTCGCCCACAGCGAGCTGGCCCGCGCCGGCCGCGTGGTCGGCCCGCGCATCTTCTCCACCGGCACCATCCTGTACGGCGCCACCACCGCCTTCACCGCCCAGGTCGACGACCTCGACGACGCCCTGTCCACCCTGCGTCGCATGCAGGCGGCCGGGGCGTGGAGCGTGAAGAGCTATAACCAGCCGCGCCGCGAGCAGCGCCAGCAGATCCTTGAGGCGGCCCGCCAGCTCGGCATGATGGTCGTCCCCGAGGGCGGCTCGCTGTTCCAGCACAACATGTCGATGATCGTCGACGGCCACACCACGATCGAGCACTCGATCCCGCTGGCCCGGCTCTACGACGACGTGCACCAGCTGTGGCGCCAGACGGAGGTGGCCTACAACCCGACCCTGGTCGTCGCCTATGGCGGCAGCTACGGCGAAAACTACTGGTACCAGGAGAGCGACGTCTGGGATCACCCGATCCTGACGCAGTACGTGCCGCGCCGGGTGCTCGACGCCCGCGCGCGCCGCCCGGTCACCCTGCCGGACAATGAGTGGAACCACATCTCCGTGGCCCGCGAGGCGACCCGGCTCAACGCCGAAGGCGTCGACGTCCTCATCGGCGCCCACGGCCAGCGCGAGGGCCTGGCCGCCCACTGGGAGCTGTGGAGCCTCGCCCAGGGCGGCATGGCGCCGCTCGACGTGATCCGCGCTGGCACCCTCAGCGGGGCCCGGGCCCTGGGCATGGACCGCGACCTCGGCTCGCTGGAGCCGGGCAAGCTGGCCGACATGGTGGTGCTGGACGCCAACCCGCTGGAGAACATCCGCAACACCACCTCGATCGCCTACACCGTGGCCAACGGGCGCGTGTACGACTCCGGCATGAACGAGATCGCCCCGCGCCAGCGGCCGCGCCGGCCGTTCTGGTTCGCCGGCGCCGACGGCGAGGCCTTCGCCCCGGGCGCGACGGAGACCGACAGCCACGGCCACGGCGGCGACTGAGCCTGCCGTCGCCTAGTGTCCGGTGAGGGCGGGCAGCGCCTGCCAGGTCATCGCCACCACGGCGACGGCGAAGCCCAGGGCGGCGAGGTCGCGGCGGAAGCGCTGCGCCTCGTCCTCCGCCGTGCGCCGGCGAACGAAGGCGACCCAGCCCAGCCCCGCGCCCGCCAGCACGCACAGGCCGCTGAAGCCGAGGGCGAGGCCGCGCCACAACGGATCGTCGGCCTCGGCGACCACGTCGCCGACGCTGGAGATGGCGTAGACGCCCGCGAAGTGCACGCCCCACAGGGTCAGCCCGCCCAGCATCCACGCCCAGGCCCTCATCCGGCGGCTCCGGGGAACAGCCGGACCAGCAGGGCGGCGATCGCCCCCTGCCCCGCCGTGAACACCAGGAACAGGGCGATCAGGTCGAAGGTGGTCGGCCGCGCCGCCTCCACCTGTCGGCCCAGCCACCGCGCCAGCGCGTACAGGGCCATCAGCCCGGTCGTGGCCACGAACATCCCCTGCCAGGCCAGCAGGGCGAACACCGTCGCCCCCTGGGTGTTGGCCGAGGCCTTGAGCCCGGTCGCCGTCCAGCTGTCCAGATCGATCCACCAGCCGGCCGCGGCCGCGGCGACGGCCGCGACCATGGCGAGGGTGGCGATCGCCGGGGTGCGGGGCCGGTCCAGCCTGAGGATGCGGCAGGCGCCCCACGCCAGCCCCGCCGCCGCGGCATAGGCGGCGATGACGGCCGCCAGCGAGGGCAGCCCCGGCGGCGGCGCCCACAGTCCGGGGTTGCGGCTCCACAGGAAGACGTAGCTGAAGCCCAGCAGCGCCCCGACCATGCCGGCGACGATCAGCAGGATCACCATCGCCCACCAGCCGTGGCTCGACGGGCCGCTGACGTAGGTCGGCACGCGGATGCCGGCGCCGATATCCACGGTCGGTTCGACGCGCGGGCGGTCCAGGGTCCAGCACCAGGCCAGCACGCAGTAGACCGCCAGCACCCCCGACACGACGGAGGGCCAGTACGCCTGCACGGTCAGCAGCAGGAAGAAGCCGGCGGTGAACACCGCCGCCCACACGTGCCAGCCCGACGGGGTCGGCATCCGCTGCAGGTACTGGGGCTCGGCGTTCAGGGTGGAGGTCACCAGCGTCTCGCGCTCCCCCGTGGCCGTGTTCGGCAGGAAGTAGCGCCCGGCGACCACGTCCCGGATCAGGTTCTTCTGGTCCCAGAGCGGATACAGGCTGCGGACCACGGGGATCGAGCGCACCGAGTAGCGGCCGGTCGGGATCCACTCCATCCCCGGCCCGCCCCAGACGTCGCCCGCCTCGCGCGCCCCGAACGGACGGAAGTTGCGGACCATGTCCACGATCCACAGCAGCACCGCGGCGGCGAACAGGAAGGAACCCGCGGTCGAGAGCAGGTTCGGCCACTCCCAGCCCCGGTCCGGCAGATAGGTGTAGACCCGCCGCGGCATGCCCATCAGCCCGGTCAGGTGCATCGGCAGGAAGGTCAGGTGCATGCCGGCGAACATCAGCCAGAACACCCATTTGCCGAGCCGTTCGCTGAGCGGCCGCGCCGAGCTCATCGGCAGCCAGTAGTAGATGGCCGCGAACAGGGGGAAGACCATGCCGCCGATCAGCACATAGTGCAGGTGGGCGACGATGAAGTAGCTGTCGTGGGCCTGCCAGTCGAACGGCACCATGGCCACCATCACCCCGGTCAGGCCGCCCATGGTGAAGATGACCAGGGCCCCGAGCACGAACAGGCCCGGCGTCGTGAACCGCATCCGGCCGGAGGCGACCGTGGCGATCCAGGCGAACACCTGCACCCCGGCCGGGATCGACACCGCCATCGACGCCGCCGAGAAGTAGCTGGTCGAGATGGTCGGCATGCCGGTGGTGAACATGTGGTGGGCCCACACGCCGAAGCTGATGAAGCCGGTGGCCAGCATGGCCAGCACCACCAGCCGGTAGCCGACCAGCGGGGCGCGGGCCATGGCCGGGATGATGGTCGACATCGCGCCCGCCGCCGGCAGGAAGATGATGTAGACCTCCGGGTGGCCGAAGAACCAGAACAGGTGCTGCCACAGCAGGGGATCGCCCCCCTTGAGGGCGTCGAAGAACGGCCAGCCCAGCGCCCGCTCGATCTCCAGCAGCAGGGTCGACAGGATGATCGAGGGGAAGGCGATGATGATCATCCCCGCGAAGATCAGCATCGCCCAGGCGAAGATCGGCAGCTTGTCCAGGGTCATGCCGGGCGCGCGGTTGCGCAGCACCCCGACGATGATCTCGATCGCCCCGGCGATGGCCGAGATCTCGATGAAGCCGATGCCCAGCAGCCAGAAGTCGGCGTTGATCCCCGGCGACCAGGTGGTCGAGGTCAGCGGCGGGTACATGAACCAGCCGCCGTCCGGCGCGAGACCGAAGAACAGCGACGAGAAGAAGGCCAGGCCGCCGATCAGATAGGCCCAGAAGGCGTAGGCGCTGAGCCTCGGGAACGGCAGGTCGCGCGCGCCCAGCATCTGCGGCAGCAGCAGGACGCCCAGCGCCTCCACCGCCGGCACGGCGAAGAGGAACATCATCATCGTGCCGTGCACGGTGAAGAACTGGTTGTAGGTCTCCTGCGGCAGGAAGCCGTTCATCGGCACGGCCAGCTGGGTGCGCATCAGCACCGCCAGCGACCCGGCCAGCACGAAGAACAGCATGGCCGCGCCGACGTAGTAGACCCCGACGTAGTTGTTGTTGATGGCGGTGATCCACTGCCAGCCCTTCGGGCCGCACCAGACCTGCTCCAGCGCCTCCAGCTCGCCCTCCGGCCGCGGCTCCCGGGTGGGGAACCGCTCGTACAGGGCCGGATCGAATCCGGTCTCGCTCTTCATTCGAGGCTCTCGAGCCAGGCGGAGACCTCACGCAGCTCCCGGCCCGTCAGCACCGGATAGGCCGGCATGCGGTTGCCGGGCTTGATCGACTGGCTGTCGGCGATCCAGCCGGCCAGCGTCCCCTGGTTGTTGGGCAGGATGCCCGCGCCCAGCGTGCGCCGGGCCCCGACATGACTGAGGTCCGGACCCGCCAGGCCGTTGAACGCCGTGCCCGCGACGGTGTGGCAGGCGCCGCAGCCGGCCCGGGCGAAGACGGCCGCCCCCGGGTGGGCCGCCGCGGCCGCCGGAGCGGGGGCCGCGCGCCGGCTCCGCCAGGCGGCGAAGTCCGCCGGCTCATGCGCCACCACCACCAGGCCCATCAGGGCGTGCGGGCCGCCGCAGTACTCGGCGCACTGGCCGCCGTAGGCGCCCGGCGCATCCGCCTGGATGCGCATCAGGTTGCGGCGGCCCGGGATCATGTCGACCTTGCCGCTCAGCCGCGGGACCCAGAGGCTGTGAATGACATCGGCGGACTCCAGCTCCAGCACCACCGGCCGCCCGACCGGGATGTGGATCTCGTTGGCGTCCTGCAGCGCCTCGCGCCCGTCCGGGTCCAGATAGGCGACGCGCCACCACCACATCTCGCCGGTCACGCGGATGCGCATCTCGTCGGGGCGCGGCTCGTCGGTCAGGCGGCCTGTCAGGCTCAGCCCGTAGACCAGCAGGGCGCTCAGCACGACCACCGGGAAGGCGAGACCGCCGATCCAGATCAGCCGCTCGCCGCCCAGCCGCGCACGCCAGCGCCGCGGTCCGAACAGGGCGACGCCCAGGGCCACGAGCACGAGGAACAGCACGATCCCGGCCATGCCGAACAGCACCCACGCCAGCACGTGCAGCGGATCTGCGAAGGGGCCGGCGGGGTCCATCGTCGGCGGCGGCCATCCGGCCATGCTGCGGGGGGTGGAGGCGGTCATTCGAGCGTGTACAGCCAGGCGGCGACGTCGCGCGCCTCGGCTTCCGTCAAGGGCGCCGGCGGCATGCCGGTTTCGGGGGCCATGGACGGCGCGTCGCGCACCCAGCGCGCCAGCAGGTCAGGCTGGTTGGGGAACCGTCCGGCGATCAGCGGGCGGCCGCCGAAGCCCTCCAGCGGCGGGCCCGCCGCGCCGGCGGGCCAGGCGACTCCCGGAAGGTCGTGGCAGGCGGCGCACCCGGCGCGCTCGGCCAGGGCGAAGCCGCGCGCGGAGTCCGCCCCGGCGATCTCGCGGGGTCCGCCGCCCTTGTCCGCGCAGGCGGCGGTCAGCAACGCCAGCACCATGGCCCGCCTCCTCACGTCCGCTCGCACCCGTTCGCCGGCAAAGGTCCGCCCCGTTCCTGCTCGGGACCCTAACCCTCCGGCCAAGGTGACGGTTCCGGGAACCGCCAAGGTGGGCGGGTGTTCGATCCGCGTGCGCGCCCTGCTTCCAGCCGGAATCCTTCTCCTCGTCGCGGCCTGCGCCGAGCCGGAGACCCGCTCGACCGCAGCCTTCAGCGCCGACGGACAGGTCATCGCCATGAGCGGCGGCGACGGCGGCCCGTCCAACGCCTGCTTCAGCTGCCACGGCCTCGACGGCATGGGCGACGGCGTCAGCACGCCCCGTCTCGCGGGACTGGACGCCGGCTATCTGCAGAAGCAGCTCGAGGACTACGCCGCGCGGCTGCGCGACGATCCGAGGATGTACGAGGCCGCCCGCTGGCTGGACGACGACGACCGGCGCGCCGTCGCCGCCTGGTACGCCGGCCTGCCCACGCCGCCCCGCTCCGGATCCGCGGGCCCGGCCCCGGCGGTCTGGTTCGAGCCGCGCCCGGAGGCCGGCGGCGTGGCCTGCGCCGCCTGTCACGGCGAGCGCGGTCAGGGGGTGGGCGCCGGCAACCCCGCCGTGGCCGGTCAGCCGGCCGCCTACATCGTCCACCAGCTGCAGCGGTGGCAGGCCGGCAAGCGGCGCAACGATCCGCGCGGCGTTATGTCGGGCGCTGTCGCCGGCCTGTCAGACCCCGAAATCCGCGCCATAGCCGCCTGGCTCGAGCGCGCACCCACTGCTCCAGCGCCAGCCAGCGCCGCTGCCACCGCGTCCGCTTCGGCGGCAGCTGCGGCACGACCGGCAGCATCCCGTGGACCACATCGTCCCGATCGATGAAGTGGTGCTTCAGCGCCGCCCCGACGTGGATCGGGATCATCAGCAGGAGCGTCAGCACCAGTCCCCAGTGCGTCCACTCGGCCACCGCCTCCACCTGCCAGCGGGTCGCCAGGTCGAGGTTCTGCAGCGGCATCAGCGGCCACGGCACGAACCCGAGCAGGCTCAGATCCTCCTCCCGCGCGGTCGCCGAGATCATCGCCCAGCCGCTCAGCGGCAGGCCGAACAGGCAGGCGTAGAAGACGTAGTGCGTCATGTGCGCCGCCGCGCTCTCCCAGCCGGGCTTGTCAGCGTCGTTGATCGGCCCGGGCGCCAGTGTCCGCCACGCCCCCCGGCCCAGCGCCAGCACCAGCATCAGCACCCCGATCGCATAATGCAGGTCGTGGGCCCCCACCTTCTCGCCGCCGACCGGCAGCCGTCCCATCCACCAGCCCCAGAACAGCTGGAAGATGACCAGGGCCGCCATGGTCCAGTGGAAGACGATGGCCACCGGCGAATAGCGGCCCTCGTCGTGGTGGCCCGCCGCCCATTCGAGGACGAGGCCGAACAGCCGGGCGATCATGCCGCCCCGGCTCCGGCCCTCGCGTCGGGCCCGATCCAGCGGCCGAGCATCAACAGCGCCGCCGCCAGATAGACCGCCGCCGCCGGGGCCCACATGATCAGGCCGGCCGTCTGCTGGTCCTCCAGCGGCGTCAGCCCCCACGGCGTCGTGCTGGCGAAGTGCGGCGCATACAGAGGCTGGCCGGTAAAGGTCAGCAGCGCCCCCAGCAGACCCATGGCGACCATGGCGATCAGCAGATGCGCCACCGCGGCCGGGACCGAGGCCCGCCGGACTCCGGCCCAGAACCACACGGCCGAGCCCAGCAGGCTGGCCTGCATCAGCCAGTAGGCCGCGTCGTGCGACAGGGCCCAGGCGTAGGCGCCCGGCGCGTGCCAGACCCAGAACACCGCCGCCTGCGCCGCCGTCGCCAGGGCGAGCGGCCCGACCCTGCGCGCCGGCAGGGCCCAGGCCAGAAGCGGGGCGGCGACCGCCACCAGCAGCACGTGGTGCACGGTGCGGGCGGCGAACAGGGCCGAGCTCAGCGCGCAGAGGGGCGAGACGAAGCTGACCGCCAGCACGCCTACGGCCGCCAGCCCCAGCGCCCGCTCGCGCCCGCGCGCCCGCCAGGCGAACGCGCCCGCCGCGACCAGCAGGACCGCGATCAGCACCGGATCGAGGTTCCAGCGCCACTCGCCCCCGGCGGGGGCCGGGCCGCAGTACGGCAGCCAGACCGTCCCGACGCTCATCGCTGCGGCAACGCCCAGGCGATCACCTGGTCGCCCTTCGGCGTCTCCATGAAGTGGTGCCCGCCGGTCATCAGGACCAGATACTGCCGCCCGTCCTGCTCGTAGACCATCGGTCCGGCCTGGCCGCCGGCCGGCAGCGCTTCCGACCACACCGTCTCGCCCGTCTCGATGTCGATGGCCCGGATCAGATCGTCAGTGGCGGCGGCGATGAAGATCAGTCCGCCCGCGGTGACCACCGCCCCGCCGTTGTTAGGGGTGCCGATGTCGATCGGCAGCATCGACGGGATGCCGAACGGGCCGTTCTTGCGCGCCGTGCCCAGCGGCCGGTCCCAGACGGTGCGGCCGGTGCGGATGTCGATGGCGCGGATGCCGCCGTAGGGGGGCTGCTTGCACAGCATGCCGGTCGACTTCATCCGCCAGCCGGCGTTGACGTCGATGGCGTAGGGCACGCCCCACTGCGGGTCGCCCGCACCTTCCGCCCCCTCGGGCACGCCGCCGCGCGACTCCGGCGTCTGGTTTTCAAGCCGGGGATCGCCGCGGGGGAACCAGCCCTTCTCGTTGGCCTCGTCGCGCGGCACCAGCCGGTTGTAGTTCGGCATGTCGTTGTAGTTGGCGATGATCCAGCCGCGCTGCGGATCGACCGCCACCCCGCCCCAGTCCGAGCCGCCGTTGTAGCCGGGATACTGGATCCAGCGGCGATCCGTGGTCGGCGGCGTGTAGATGCCCTCGTACGCCGCCTGCCGGAAGCCGATGCGGCAGACCATCTGGTCGATCGGCGACATGCCCCACATGTCGCGCTCGGTCAGGTCGCGGCGGGCGAGGGTGTGGAAGCCGGAGAACGGCTGCGTCGGCGAGCGCTCCTGCGGCTCGACGCCGCCGCCGGGCACGCGCCGCTCCTCCACCGGCGTCAGCGGCCGCCCGGTGCGCCGGTCGAGGATGTACAGGTCGCCCTGCTTGCTGGGCAGCACCAGGGCCGGAACCCGGCCCGCCGCTGTCGGATAGTCGATCAGCGTCGCCTGCGAGCCCAGGTCATAGTCCCAGACGTCCTTGTGCACCGTCTGGAACGACCAGGCCGGCCGGCCGGTGGTGACGTCCAGCGCCACCAGCGAGGTGGCGTACCGGTTCTCCGCCTCCGACCGGTCCGCGCTGTAGTAGTCGGCGGCCGAATTGCCCATCGGCAGATAGACCAGGCCCAGCGCCTCGTCCCCCGAGGCCGTGGTCCACATGTTGGGGGTGCCGCGCGTGTAGCTGTCGCCCTCCTCCGGACGGCCGGTCAGGTCCGGACGGGTCATGTCCCAGGCCCAGCGCAGCTCGCCGGTCACGGCGTCGAAGCCCTGGATCACTCCCGAGGGCGCCTGGTTGTACTGGCCGTCCAGCACCTGGTGGCCGGTCACCACCACGCCGCGCACGATCGTCGGCGCCGAGGTGATCGACACCATGCCGGGGATGACCTCGCCCATGCCGACCTTGATGTCGACCGCGCCGTTCTCGCCGAAGTCGGCGCAAGGCCGCCCGGTGCGGGCGTCGACGGCGATCAGCCGGCCGTCCAGCGTGCCCTCGATGATCCGCCGGGCGCAGGCCGCAGTCGCCCCGGCCGCCGGGGCCGCGACGGACCGGGGTTGCGGACGGGCGGGCGCGGCGCGGCCGGCGGCGCTCGCCGGCTCCGGAGCCGCGGCGCGGGCGTCCGCGACGTCGTAATAGGCCACGCCGCGGCAGGCGGCGGTGTAGGGGATCCACTCGTCGGACACCTGCGGGTCGTAGCGCCAGCGCTGTTCGCCCGTGCGCGCGTCCAGGGCGATCAGCACATTGCGGGCGCTGCACAGGTAGATGGTGTCGCCGACCTTCAGCGGGGTGGTCTCGGCCCCCCACTTGTCCTCGGGCAGATCCCCGGTGCGGTACAGCCACACCCGCTCCAGCTGGTCGACGTTGTCGCGGTTGATCTGGCTCAGCGGCGACCATCGCCGGGCGCTGTGGGTCCCGCCGTAGGCCGGCCAGTCCGCGCCTACGTCGCGCAGCGACGGTTCGGACATTCCGGCCACGGTCGCTGTCTCCGGCGCGCGCGGCGTCATCGGCCGGTTGGCCTGGGCCACGGCGAAGCCGAACACTCCCGCCAGCGCCACGAACACCCCGCCGCCGATCAGGGCCAGACGGCCCCCGCGCCGGCGGTCCAGCACCGGCAGGGCGGCGATGACCAGCACCAGCAATACCGCCGGGGCCACCACGCGCGGGACCAGGGCCCAGCCATCCAGCCCGACCTCCCACAGCGCCCACAGCACCGTCAGCACGAAGACCGCGCCGTAGATCCACGCCCCGAGCAGCTTCAGCCGGAACAGCATGACGCCGGTGGCGATCAGCCCCAGCCCGGCCAGCACGTAGTAAAGCGAGCCTCCCAGGGCCGCGAGCCAGGCCCCGCCGCCCGTCAGCACCACGCCGATGAGCAGGAACACCACGGCCAGAATCCGCACCGCCCAGCCGCCCGCGCCGGTTCGCGTCGCCATCTTCGCCTCCATTTCGCCGTTCTTGGGAAAGGGCCGAGGCGCGGCCAAGGTTCCTTGCGAGGGCGATTCCGGCTCCGGCGCGAACCTTGACGCCCGCGCCCGGTTGAAGGAGCGCCCGCCCCGGCGGGCCCCGTCCCTTCAACTCCGGAGATCGCCATGCGCGCCGAACAGATGATCGCCAGCCACCCCCACGTCCGCGGCGAGGTCAACACCGCCCTCGCCCGCTGCGTCGAGGCCTGCTTCGACTGCGCCCAGGTCTGCGCCTCCTGCGCCGACGCCTGTCTGGGCGAGGAAATGGTCGCCGAACTGGTCCAGTGCATCCGCCTGAACATGGACTGCGCCGACGTCTGCCTGACCACCGGCCTGATCGCCACCCGCCGTTCGGGCGGCGACGTGCCGCTGATCGAGGCCCAGCTGCGCGCCTGCGAACTGGCCTGCGCCCGCTGCGCCGCCGAGTGCGAGCAGCATGCGGAGAAGCACGAGCACTGCCGGATTTGCGCCGAGGCCTGCCGCGAGTGCGAGCGCGCCTGCCGCGACGTCCTGGCGAGCCTGCCCCGCAGCGGTTCGGCCGCGCACTGAGGCGCGGCCCGCCCCGCCGCCCGGGCGTCAGACCCCCGCGGCGGCGGCGGGGCGGGCGCGGCTGGCCTCGAGCCAGCGCGCCAGATGGGTCAGCTCCTCCGGCGGCCGGTAGCGGATCAGCCGGGCGAAATCGAGCCCGACCACCGCCACCACGTCGGCGATGGTGAAGCGCTCGGCCGCGATGAACTCCCGGTCCGACAACCGCCGGTCCAGCGACTTCATGAACTTCTCCGCCGACACCCGGTTGTACTCCGCCACCTGGGGCAGCTGCGTCGCCTCCAGCGCCGCCAGCGCCGGGTGCGAGTGGCGCACGTTCAGCATGATCGGATTGGCGAGGTAGAACTCGCAGCGGCGGGTCCACATCTCGATCACCGCCTGCTCGCGCGCGTCCCGGCCAAACAGGTTCGGCTCCGGATGCAGCGACTCCAGGTAGCGGCAGATAGCCAGCGACTCCGAGATCGTCGTGCCGTCGTCCAGCTCCAGCGCCGGCACGTGCGGCACGCCCACCCTGGCGCGGTACTCCGGCGTGCGGTGCTCCCCCGCGAGCAGGTCGATCTCGACGATCTCCACCCCCTCGACGCCCTTCTCCGCCATCACCCAGCGGACCCGCCGCGGGTTGGGCGCGCGGTTCGAGGTGTAGAGCTTCATTCCGGCCTCCGTTGCTTATCGCAACGCTATCAGCGGTAGATCGCCGACGGCAAGGCCCCGACCACGCAGGCGGTCATGATGGTGGCCAGGAAGCCGGCGAACAGCGCCTTCCACACCAGCCCCAGCACCTCCTCGCGCCGCTCGGGCATCAGCACGCTCAGGCCGGTGACGGTGATGCCGACCGAGCCGATGTTGGCGAAGCCGCACAGGGCGTAGGTCATCAGCATCCGCGTCCGCTCCCCCATCTCGGCGACCGGAACCCGACCCAGCTCGATGAAGGCGACGAACTCGGTCAGGGTCAGCTTGACCCCCAGCAGCCAGCCGGCGCGGCCGGCCTCCGACCACTCGACCCCGGTCAGCCAGGCCACCGGCATGAACAGCCAGCCCAGCACCCGCTCCACCGTCACCGGGCCGTCGAACAGCCACAGGCCGCCCAGCATCACATTGGCCAGGGCCACCAGCGCCACGAACACGATCAGCACCGCCGAGATGTTCAGCACCACCATCAGCCCATCCGCGGTGCCCTTCACGATGGCGTCGATGGCGCTGTCGTACTTCAGCGCCGAATCGTAATCGGCGTGCGCCCCGCCCTCGCCCGGCTTCTCCGGCACCATCACCCGCGCCAGCAGGATGCCCGCCGGCGCCGAGACGATCGACGCCACCAGCACGTGCCCGGCGGCGTTGGTCAGCACGGGCGACAGGATCGCCGCATAGGCCACCATGGTCGACCCGGCCACCGTCGCCAGCCCGACCACCATCAGCAGGAACAGCTCCGACCGCGTCAGCTTGTCGAGGTAGGCGCGGATCACGATCGGGCTCTCGATCATGCCGAGGAAGATGTTGGCGGCCACCGCCAGCGCCGACGCCCCGCCCAGCCCCATGGTGCGCTGGAACAGGATGCCGAAGCCGTGGGTGATCCACTTCAGCACCTTCCAGTGCCACAGCAGGGCCGACAGCGCCGAGATCACCAGGATCAGCGGCAACACCTGGAAGGCGAAGGTGAACAGCGCCCCGTCATTGGTCACCGCATACGGCTGATCGCCCCCGGCCAGGTAGCCGAAGACGAAGCGCGTGCCCTCGTTGGTCGCCCGCGCCAGCCCGTCGACGGCTCCGTTGATGGCGTTCAGCACCACGTCCGAGCCGGGAATCCCGAACACCGCCAGCACCAGCGCCGCCTGCACCGCGATCGCCCCCAGCGCCAGCTTCCACGGAAACGCCCGCCGGTTCTCCGACAGCGCCCAGCAGGCGGCGATGACCACGACCAGCCCGAGCAGGCTCTGGAGATTCAGCAGGTTGAACATGATGGCATCGCCCCCGGCACCCGCCTCTTTGAACCCGCCCCCGGAAGCGTGGCAAGCGGACAAACGCAGGCGTCTGCGTCTCCCCCGGCGAAGACCGGTCTCAGCCGCCGCGCACGAGCCGGCCGTAGTCCTCCATCAGCCCCAGCGTCAGGGCTCCCGGCGTGAACCGGTACTCCCCGATCTCGCTCACCGGCGTCACCTCCGCGGCGGTGCCGGTCAGGAAGCACTCGGAGAAGGTCGCCAGCTCCTCCGGGCGGATGTGGCGCACGATCACCTCGATGCCCTTCGTGCGCGCCATCTCGATCACCGTCTGACGGGTGATGCCGTCGAGGATGGCGTCGACGGGCGGCGTGTGCAGCACCCCGTCCTGCACGAAGAAGACGTTGGCGCCGGTCGCCTCGGCCACATAGCCGCGCCAGTCCAGCATCATGGCGTCCGCGAAGCCGCGCTTCTCGGCCGCCGTCTTCGACATGGTGCAGATCATGTACAGGCCGGCCGCCTTGGCCGCCGACGGCGCCGTGGCCGGATCCGGCCGACGCCACTTCGCCCACTCGAGCCGGATTCCCTTCGCCTTGACTTCGGGGTCGAAGTAGCTGGGCCACTCCCAGGCGGCGATGGCCACATGCGGCTTGCTGTTGCGGGCGGTGACGCTGACCTGTTCGGCCCCCAGATAGGCCACCGGGCGCACATAGCAGTCCGCCAGCCCCATCCGGGCGCAGGTTTCCTTGCAGGCGGCGTCGATCTCGGCCACGCTGTACGGAAGGTCGAAATCCAGCAGGTTCGCCGACCGCTTGAGGCGTTCCGAATGGGGCGTCAGCTTGAAGATTTCGCCGCCATACATACGCTCACCCTCGAACACCGACGAGCCGTAGTGCAGGGCATGGGTCAGAACGTGCGTTTTCGCGTCCCTCCAGGGTACGAAATCGCCATCCATCCAGATCCAGCCGTCACGATCGTCGAAAGGAACGAAGGCCATTGAAGAACGTCTCCCGCGCAATCTCCGGCGTTAGACCCGCCGCAACCGTCCAGGTCAACGCCGGATGAGCGACGTTCGTCCGCAGGGCCGCTCCGGCCCGATCGCCGGGCCCGGCGCCGGCCGCCACCTGCTGGTCGTCGACGACGACGACCGCATTCGCGAGCTGCTGAAGGAATTCCTGACCCGCGAGGGCTACCGCGTCACCGGCGCGGCCCACGCCGCGGCGGCCAAGAGGCTGATGGAGCTGATCGAGTTCGACCTCGTCGTGCTCGACGTGATGATGCCCGGCGAGAGCGGCTTCGACCTGACCAGCTGGGTCCGCGCCAAGGCCGAGACCTCGAAGACCCCGGTCCTGCTGCTGACGGCCCGGGGCGACCCGGACGACCGCATCGAAGGCCTGTCCCGCGGGGCCGACGACTACATGTCCAAGCCCTTCGACCCGCGCGAGCTGGCCCTGCGCATCGACGCGATCCTGCGCCGCACCGGCGGCAAGCCCCTGACGCCCCGCGAGATCAAGCTGGGCGACGCGGTGTTCGACATGGAGCGGCTGGAGCTGTCCCGCGACGGCAAGCTGCAGCGCCTCACCGAAGCCGAGGCCCAGCTGCTGAAGACCCTGGCGATTCACGCCCACGCCCCGGTCGAACGGATGAGCCTCTCGCCGGACACCGCCGACATCACCGGCCGCGCCGTCGACGTCCAGGTCACCCGCCTGCGCCGCAAGCTGGAGGCCGACCCCAAGAATCCGCGCTACCTCCAGACGGTGCGCGGCGTCGGCTACATGCTGGCCCCGGACTGATCCCGCCGTGAGGCTGCTCCCCGCCAGCCTCTGGCCGCGGTTCCTCAAGCGGCGCCTGCCGACCTCGCTCTGGGGCCGGTCGCTGCTGATCATCGTCCTGCCGGTGCTGGTCATGCAGGTGGCGGTGACCTGGGCCTTCTTCGACGCCCACTGGCAGACCGTCACCGCGCGCCTCTCCGACGGCCTCGCCGGCGACATCGCCTGGGCGGTCGAGAGCTACGCCGACGATCCGACGCCCGCCAACCTGGCGATCATCGCCGAGCGCGCCCAGCGCTCCATGTCCCTGTCGGTGGACCTGCGCGAGGGCGACGTGCTGCCGGAGGAGGCCCGCCGCGGCGCCATCGGCGTCGTCGACCGCACCCTGGAGAGGGCGCTCGCCAACCGGCTGGACCAGCCGTTCTGGTTCGACACCACCCGCTATCCCGCCTACGTCGACATCCGGGTCCAGCAGCCCCAGGGGGTGCTGCGCATCATCGCCCCGCGCGAGCGCGCCGTCGCCACCCAGGCCCACATCTTCGTGCTCTGGCTCTTCGTCGCCACCGTCCTGCTGATGGGCGTCGCCATCCTGTTCATCCGCAACCAGGTGCGCGCCATCGAACGCCTCGCCGAGGCCGCCGAAGCCTTCGGCCGCGGCGAGGCCCGGGAGCGCTTCAAGCCCTCCGGCGCCCGCGAGGTCCGCGCCGCCGCCAAGGCCTTCATGGACATGCGGGACCGCATCCAGCGTCACATCGACCAGCGCACCGCCCTGCTCGCCTCGGTCAGCCATGACCTGCGAACGCCCCTGACCCGTCTCCGTCTCGAACTGGCCCTCGCGCCGCCGTTCAAGCGCGCCGCCGCCATGCGCGGCGACCTCGACGAGATGGAGCACATGATCGACGAGTACCTCGCCTTCGCCCGCGGGGAGGCCGGCGAACCGGCCCAGGACGTCTCCCTGCCCGACCTGCTCGCCCAGGCCGGTGACGACGCCCGCCGCGCCGGCGCCGAGGTCGAGGTCGCCGTTCCCGCCGGCCTGACCGCCACAGTGCGGCCCCTCGCCTTCAAGCGCGCCCTGACCAACCTCGCCGGCAACGCCGCCGCCCACGGCGAGCACGTCCGCCTCAGCGCCCGGCCGCTGGCCTCCGGCGGCGTCGAGGTGGCGGTCGAGGATGACGGTCCGGGCATTCCCGAGGAGATGCACGACGAGGCCTTCCGCCCCTTCTCCCGGCTGGACGCCTCCCGCAACCAGAACCGCAAGGGCGTGGGGCTCGGCCTCGCCATCGCCCGCGACGTCGCCCGCGGCCACGGCGGCGACATCACCCTCGAGCGCAGCGACCTTGGCGGGCTGCGGGCCATCATCCGCCTGCCCGGCTGATCACATTTTGCGGCCCCTCTGGCGAAGCCTGGCGGCGGGCATATCTTTCCGCCTGACCGGGGGGTCAGGAGGAACTGCCTCATGCGTAAATTCGCCTTCCTCGCGCCGCTGACGCTCGCCGTCGCCCTGGCCGCCGCCGCTCAGGCGCAGCCGGCCGCCGTCACCGTCACCCTCGCCCCGGAGTTCGAGAGCGCGGCCGAGGACCTCGGCCGCGCCGACGTGCAGGCGCAGATGGACCGACTGGCCGAGGTCGTCACCCGCGCCCTCGCCGACGATCCCGACCTCGCGGGCGCCCGCATCGAACTGGTGCTGACAGACCTTCGCCCCAACCGGCCGACCACCGGCCAGCTCCGCGACCGTCCCGGTCTGGACCCGGTCCGCAGCATCTCGACCGGCGGGGCCACGATCGACGGCCGCATCGTCACCGCCGACGGACGCGAGCTGCCCGTCCACTACGAGCGGTATTCAGACAGTCTCTCGGACGTCTACGGGGTCGGAGTCTGGCATGACGCCGAACGGGCCTGGCGCGGCCTCGCCGCCAATCTCGAAGCCGGACGCTACGTCCAGCGCTAGAAGCTGCGGGCGCGGCTGACGGCCGCCTGGACCGCGGCGGCGGCCGCCCGTTCCAGGTCACCGGACTCGCGCATCGCGTCCAGCCCGGCCCGCGTCGTCCCGCCGGGCGAAGCGATGCGCCCGATGAGCTGGTCGAGCGACGCCCCGGTCTCCACTCCCGCGCCCGCCGATCGCAGCGCGCCGCCGGCCAGGGCGGCCGCCGCGTCGGGAGAGAGACCGGCGGCGACGCCGGCGCGAGCCATAGCCTCCACAAAGGCGTAGATGAAGGCGGGTCCGGAGCCGGCCACCGCGGTCGCCGCGTCCATCTGGTCCTCGGCGTCGAGGACGACCGTCGCGGCCACCGGCCCGAACAGGGCGCGCGCCGCATCCGACGCCCCTGCGTCCCCGGACCAGAGGGCGGCGACGCCCCGCGCCTGCGCCACGGCCGTTGTCGGCATCACGCGCGCGACCGGGCGACCCGCGACCGCGGCGATGCGGGCGGCCGGAACGCCGGCCATCACCGACACGATCCGGGCGTCGGGGCCAAGGTGAGGCGCGAGGGGCCCGAGGGCGGCTTCCCAGACGGCCGGCTTGACCGCGAGCGCCACGACGTCCGCGCCGGCGAGAGCCGCCGGATCCGGGTTGATCCGCGCGCCGGCGGCCCGCGCCCTTTCGGCGGCCGGCTTCTCCGACGGCGTCAGGACGATCAGGTCGGCGGCCCGGACCGCGCCGGTGGCGAGCCAGCCTTCCAGCATGGCGGAGCCGAGGCGGCCGCACCCCACCAGGGCGACGACCGGCGGCTTCCGGGACGGGGTCACCGGATCAGGCCGTGCCGACGGTCTCGAACAGGCAGGCGTCGATCGCCTCCTGCGGCCTCTTCGAGCCCCGGATCATGAAGTCGAAGGCGGGGTAGTAGCGATCGGCCGCCTCGACCGCGGCGTCGATCATCGATGCGGCCTGGGCCAGCGTCGGGCGCTCGCCGAGCGGCAGGGCCAGCGAGTGACGGAAGACGATCTCGCCGTCCTCGGCCCACACCTCGAAATGGCCCATCCAGGTGCGCTGGTTGATCAGGCCGACCAGTTCATAGGCCGCAGCCCGCTTCGCCTTCGACGCCTGCAGGTCCAGCGCGCAGCACAGCTGCAGACAGTCCCCCTCGGGCCGCCAGGCGAACCACAGCTCATAGTCCTTCCAGTCCCCGGCCAGCGAGAAGGCGAGATCGCCCTCGTCGGTGCGGTCGAACGGCAGGTTTTCCGCCACCAGCACATGCTCGACCACGTCCAGCGGGTCGTGGGGCGTGTCGATTTCCTCGGGCCGGGCGGCGTCCATCAAGTCGTCTCCGGGCGCGACTCACGCCCACTCGTTAAACGGTAGGCGGGTTCGCAGATTCGGCTCAACCGGCTGCGTCCTGCGGGGGAACGGCCGCTGTGGACGTTCCCTTTCGGGGCGTTTTGGCCGCCTTCAGCGTCGCCACCTCCGCGCGCAGCGCCGCGACCTCGGCCTTCAGGGCGTCCAGTTCGTCGCGGCGCACCAGATCCATCTCGGCGGCGAAGCGGTCGGCCTGGGCGCGGAACGCCGTCTTCGCCTCCTCGCCGGCGGCCTGCGCCAGGCCCATGGCCCCGGTGGTCAGTTTGGCGAACTCGTCGAGGATGGGATTGCGCGTCTGCATGGGGACTCCGACTCGCGCGAAGGCGCTGTTAAGGATGGTTGCCGGATATGGTGAACGAAACCTTGCCGTCCATGCCTTCGCCGTCGCCGAAACGCTACGGATTTTTCGGGGACTGGAGCAGAGACGCTTGCTAAACGTCGCGTGAGAACCCGCCGCAGGAGCGCCCGTGCAATTCCCCGAGTTCGATCCGGTGCTGTTCAGCATCGGTCCGCTGGACATCCGCTGGTACGCCCTCGCCTACGTCGCCGGCATCGTGCTGGGCTGGTGGTACGCCGCCCGGCTGGCCAAGGCCGAGGCCCTCTGGGCGCCGAACCGGCCCCCGGTGACGACCCGCCAGCTGGACGACCTGGTGCTGTGGATCACCCTCGGCATCATTCTCGGCGGACGGCTGGGCTACGGCCTGTTCTACCAGCCGTCGCTGTACGGCCAGCTGTTCACCGGCGACGGCTTCGCCGAGCGCTTCGCCCTGTTCCGCCTCTGGGACGGCGGCATGTCCTTCCACGGCGGCCTGATCGGCGTCTCCCTGGCCATCGTCCTGTTCGCCCGCCGCAGTGGCGTTCGCCTGCTCAGCCTCGGCGACCTGGTGGCGCCGGTGGTGCCGCTCGGCCTCGCCTTCGGCCGGCTCGCCAACTTCATCAACGGCGAGCTGTGGGGCCGCGAGACGACCGTGCCCTGGGGCGTCAACTTCTGCAGCCAGCGGGCCCGGGAGCTCTACGGCCAGACCTGCCAGTTCATCACCGACAGCGGCCACGTGGTCGGCCCGGGCGACGTGGTCCGCCACCCCAGCCAGCTCTACGAGGCCGGGCTCGAGGGGATCGTCCTGTTCGCCGTGCTCTGGCTCGCCGTCCACAAGGCGAAGCTGCTGGCCAAGCCGGGCTACGTCACCGGCATCTTCCTGTTCGGCTACGGCCTGGCCCGGGCCTCGCTCGAGAACGTGCGCCAGCCCGACGCCGGTCTCGAGAACCTGCCGCTCGGCCTGACCATGGGCATGATCCTGTCCATCCCGATGATGCTGATCGGCGCCTGGCTGGTCTGGCGGGCGTGGAGCCGTCCGCCGGTGCGCGCCGGCGGCTGATCCGGTGAGCCTGAAGCAGCGTCTCGCGCGGGAGATCGCCCTCACCGGCCCGATGAGCGTGGCCGACTTCGTCACGCGCTGCCTGCATGATCCGCAGGACGGCTACTATGCGACGCGGCCCGCCATCGGAGTCGGCGGCGACTTCATCACCGCGCCGATGGTCAGCCAGATGTTCGGCGAGCTGATCGGTCTGTGGGCGGTCGAGCTGTGGCGCCGCCTCGGCGCGCCCGAGCGGGTGCGGCTGGTCGAGGTCGGCCCCGGCGACGGCACGCTGATGGCGGACGCCCTGCGGGCGGCCCGGCTGGACCCGGACTTCCTGCGCGCCGCCGACCTGGTGCTGATCGAGCCGTCCCCGCCCCTGCGCGAGGCCCAGGCCCGGATGCTGGCCGACAGCGACGTCCACCCCCGCTGGGTGGCCTCCCTGGACCGGGTCGAGACGGACGCGCCGGTCATCCTGATCGCCAATGAGGTGCTCGACTGCCTGCCGGCCCGTCAGTTCGTGAAGACCGGCGACGGCTGGATGGAGCGGCGCGTCGGCGTCGATGACGCCGGCGGCCTCGTCTTCGGCCTGTCCCGGATCACCGGCGGCTTCACCCGCCCCGCCTACCCCGTGGACCCGGGCGGGACCGTGGAGATTTCCGAACAGCAGGCCGTGTTCGGGCGCGAGGTCGCGGCCCTGGTCAAGGCCGCCTCCGGCGCCGCCCTGCTGATCGACTACGGCCGCGCGCGGCCCGAGGCCGGCGACACCCTGCAGGCCCTGCGCCGGCACCGGAAGGTCGATCCCCTCGAAAGCCCGGGCGAGGCCGATCTGACCCAGTGGGCCGACTTCCCGACCGTGCTCGAGGCCGCTCTCCACGCCGGTGCGGATGTCACTGGCTGCCTCGACCAGGGGGCGTTCCTGCGGCTGCTGGGCATCGAGCACCGGGCCGCGGCCCTGAAGGCGGGCCGCCCCGACGCCGCCCCCGTCATCGACCGCCAGCTGGACCGCCTGACCGCGGACGACCAGATGGGAACCCTGTTCAAGGCCTGCGCGATCTTCTCCCCGCGCAGCCTGGCCGTGCCCGGATTCGAGTCCTGAGATGGCGCTCCAACCCGTCACCCATCCGCTGCTGGACCGCGCCGGCGTCCGGCACGGCTTCTTCACCCGCCTCGGCGGCGTCTCGACCGGACTGTACGACAGCCTGAACACCGGGGTCGGCTCCAGCGACGATCCGGCGGCCGTCGCCGAGAACCGTCGCCGGATCGCCGGCCACCTCGGCGGGACGGCGGACGACCTCGCCGCCTGCTACCAGGTCCACTCCGCCGTCGCGCGGGTGGCGAAGACCGGCTGGAAGGGCGAACGCCCGGAGGGCGACGCCAGCGTCACCGCCGCGGCCGGCGTGATCTGCGCGGTGCTGACCGCCGACTGCGCCCCGATCCTGCTGGCGGATCCCGAAGCCGGGGTCGTCGGCGCGGCGCACGCCGGCTGGAAGGGGGCGCTGGGCGGGATCATCCCCGCCACGGTTGCGGCCATGGAGGCGCTCGGCGCCCGGCCGGCCCGGATGGCGGCGGTCGTCGGGCCCTGCATCGCCCGCGACAGCTATGAGGTGGGGGCCGACTTCGAGGCGCGGTTCGAGCACCAGGCCCCGGGCAGCGGCCGGTTCTTCACAGCCGGGGCGTCGGCCGACAAACGGCTGTTCGACCTGCCGGGCTTCGTGCTGTGGCGGCTGGAACAGGCCGGCGTCGGCGAGGCGGCGTGGACGGGCGAGGACACGCGGAGCGACGCGGCGCGGTTCTTCTCCAACCGCCGGGCCTTCCTGGAGGGGGAGCCGGACTTCGGCCGCCAGATGAGCGCGATCCGGGCGGGCTGATCAGCCGGCCAGGGCAAACTCCGGCGTGCGGGTCACCTCGCGCCAGGCCTGCGGATTGGCCAGCAGCGCGCGGACCAGCAGGTTGTTGATGGCGTGGCCCGCCTTGACGCCCTCGTAGCGGCCCAGCAGCGGCGCGCCCAGCACATACAGGTCGCCGATGGCGTCCAGCGCCTTGTGCCGCACGAACTCGCGCTCCATGCGCAGCCCGCCGGGGTTGAGGATCTGGTCGCCGTCGATGACCACCGCGTTCTCAAGCGAACCGCCGCGGGCCAGACCGGCCTTGCGCAGGGCCTCGACCTCATGGGCGAAACCGAAGGTGCGGGCGGCCATGATCTCGTCGCGGAAGGTCTGCTCGTCGACGACGAAGTCCACCACCTGGTTGCCGATGACGGGGGTCGGGAAATCGATCTCGAACCGCATCTCGTAGCGGTCGCAGGGCAGCAGGACGGCCGACTTGTCGCCCTCCTCCACCCGGATCGGCTCCAGAATCTCGATGTAGCGGACCGGCGCCTCCTGGCGGCGGAAGCCGGCCCGGTCCAGCAACCGGACGAACGGCAGGGCCGATCCGTCCAGGATCGGCAGCTCCGGCCCGTCCACCTCGACCACGGCGTTCGACACGCCCAGGGCGGCGAAGGCCGCCATCAGGTGCTCGATCGTGGAGAGGCGCACCCCGGCGCCGTTCTCGATCATGGTGTTCAGGCGCGCGTCGACCACAGCCTCGCCGGACACCGGAATGCGGTTGTCGCGATCGGTCACATCGGCGCGGACGAAGACGATCCCCGTTCCGACCGGCGCCGGACGGACGGCCAGACGCACGCGGTCGCCCGTGTGCACGCCCACGCCGGCGATGATCGCCGGCGCGACGGTGGTCTTCTGGTGATGGTCGTTCCGGACCGACAATCTCATACTCACTACAGCTTGCGCCCCGCCTCTGCGTGCGGAGTTCGCCCCATGGTTTCCTTAACGGCCGGTCCGCCAGCGGAAAATGAAAGTCGGGTTTCGGATTGTTTCGCCGGCGCCCGCGGCAGGCCGGCGTCCGCCTCGAGCGGCGGTCAGCGAAAAGGGCGGCCCGGAGGCCGCCCTTCCCTGTCGTCGGCTGTCGGCTACGTCGGCCCTAGTTGGCCAGTCGCCGCAGGAATGAAGGAATCTCCAGATCGTCTTCGGCCTCGCCGGGCTCCGGCTGCTGCGGCGCCGGCTGATACTGGCTGGTCGAGCGCATCTCCGTCTGGCGGGACGGGGCGGAGGGGTAGGTCGGCTGGGACTGCTGGCGCTTGCGGCCGAACAGGCTCCAGCCGCTCTTGCGGTGGTCGCGCTCGTCGTACTCGTCATACGCCGGCTCGTCGCGCGCCGGCGTCGGGGCCGGAGCCGCGGCCGCGGGACGGTCGAGATAGAGCTCGCCCTGGGCTTCCGGCAGGGCGGTCCGCGCGGCGGGGCGCGGGGCGGCCTCGAACTCCTCGACCCACGGATCGACGATCGGCTCGAGCTTGCGCTCCTCGGCGACGTGGATCACCGGCTCGGGGCGCGGTTCCGGCGCGGCCGTGCGCGCGCCGAAGGTCGGCTGGGCGGGCTGGAAGCTCGGAACGATCGGCGCCGGCTCCTCGACCCGCGGCGCGGGACGGGGGCTTTCGGCGCGGACCGGTTCGGCGCGGGGCGCTTCGGCGCGCGCCGGAGCCTCGGCGCGCGGGGCGGGGGCCGGGCGGCGGGTCTCGAAGGCGGTTCCGGCGACCGGCGGGGTCTTGGCGGCGGCCAGGTCTTCCATGCCGGTGGCGACCACCGAGACCCGGATCTTGCCCTCGAGCTGCGGGTCGAAGGCGGCGCCGAAGATGATGTTGGCGTCGGCGTCCACCTCGCCGGCGATGGCGTTGGCGGCCTCGTCGACCTCGAGCAGGGTCATGTCCATGCCGCCGGTGATGTTCACCAGCACGGCCTTGGCGCCCTTCAGCGAGGTCTCGTCCAGCAGCGGGTTGGCGATGGCGTTCTGGGCCGCCATCAGGGCGCGGTCGTCGCCCGAGGCTTCGCCGGTGCCCATCATCGCCTTGCCCATCTCGGACATCACGGCGCGCACGTCGGCGAAGTCGAGGTTGATCAGGCCCGGCAGGATCATCAGGTCGGTGATCGAGCGCACGCCCGAGTGCAGGACCTGGTCGGCCATGCCGAAGGCGTCGGCGAAGGTGGTCCGCTCGTTGGCGACGCGGAACAGGTTCTGGTTCGGGATGACGATCAGGGTATCGACATAGCGCTGCAGCTCGGCGATGCCGGCCTCGGCCAGGCGCATGCGGTGACGGCCCTCGAAGGTGAAGGGCTTGGTGACCACGCCGACGGTCAGGATGCCGCGGTCGCGGGCGCACTTGGCGATCACCGGCGCCGCGCCGGTGCCGGTGCCGCCGCCCATGCCGCAGGTGATGAACACCATGTGGGCGCCGTCGAGGTGGCTGAAGATCTCCTCCGCGGACTCTTCGGCGGCGTTCATGCCGACTTCCGGGTGGGCGCCGGCGCCGAGGCCCTGGGTGATCGTCTCGCCCAGCTGGATGCGGCGGTCCGTCTTGGCGAACGACAGGTGCTGGGCGTCGGTGTTGGCGACGACGAACTCGACCCCTTCAAGGCCGGCGTCGATCATGTTGTTGACGGCGTTGCCGCCGGCGCCGCCGACCCCGAAGACGACGATCCGGGGCTTCAGTTCCGTGGATTGCGGACGCACCAGCGAGAGAGACATTTCGTTCCGACCTTGAATTCCGACCCTGCCCTGCAGTCACCGATGCGAAAGCCCCGCCGAATCGCATTGGTTATGAGCGCGTTAAGGAAACACCCTTCCTGCTTAAGGGAGTGTTACCGGATAGGCCGAGTCGGCCGGCGGGACACGGAAAAGATTAAGCTTTGCCACCGATCCGGGACGCGCCCGCAGGCGCTGCGGACCGTCTGCGCAGGAGCGCGCGGACGACCGCCCGGAATCTCCTCGGCGCCGCTGCAAACCGTTGCAGAACGGAAGAATTCTTGTTTCATAGTCGGGACACATACGGTCGCGGAACCGGCCGCGCCGGAGGGGGAAATTCAATGAAACTGTCCACACTTGCGGGCGTGGCCGCCGCGGCTTTGCTGGCCGCGCTGCCGGCGCCCATCGCCGTCGCGCAATCCGCCGGGGCGCCGACGCCGCCGACCATCGAACAGCTGGCGGCCTACCCGACCTTCTCCAACTTCACCGTGTCGCCCGACGGTCGCCAGATCGCCGCGATCCAGTCGCGGGGCGAGGAGCGGGCCGTGGTCGTCTGGGACGCCGCGGACCTGAGCAAGCCGCCGCGCGTGCTCGGCTCGCGGCACATGAAGCTGCAGGGCGTCAGCTTCATCAAGAACGACATCCTGGCTGTTTCGGCCTACCAGCTGTTCGACTGGGGCTCGACCAAGACGTTCCTCGGCAAGCTCTACCTGACCAATGTGAGCCGGGGCGGCTGGAACGACCCGCTGACTTCGGTCCCCACCCGCTCGCGCAGCGAGGAGGAGCAGCTGCAGCGCTCGAGCGCGCGGGTCCTGAGCACCCTCCCCGGCGATCCGGACCACTTCCTGATGATGGTCGCGGGCGACGTCTACAAGTATAACGTCCGCACCAACCGCTCCGAGCGGATCCTGCGCTCCGGCGACCGTGTGAACGACTACGACGTCGACCTGCAGGGCGTGCCGCGGGCCCGGTCCGTGACCGGCCGCGACGGCCAGGGCTTCTACGTAGCCACGGAGTTCGGCGACGGCGCCGGCAACTGGACCGAGCACGTCCGGAACTATGTGAAGGATCGGGAAGTCTTCTCCGTCGCCGGCTTCTCGGCGGATCCGAACATCGCCTTCGTCATCTCGAACCGCGGACGGGACAAGGCGGCGATCTACGAATACAACATCGCCACGCGCCAGCTTGGCGAGATCGCCTTCTCGCACCCGCTGTTCGAGGCCACCGGCGTCTCGGTGTGGAGCATTCCCGGAGAGAATTTCGGGGAAGTCGCGTCCTTCTCGTACGCCGGCCTGCGCAACGAGAGCTTCGCGGTGATGCCCGAGCTGGAGGCGATCCGCACGGCGGTGGAGGGGACGCTCGGCATCCGCCCGACGCCGGTCGCCATCGTCGACCCGGAGAGCGGCGAGGAGCGGACGATCCCCTATAACGTCGGGCGCTACGCCCGGATCGTCACCGCGTCCGACGACCTGAACACCGTCATCATCTGGGCCGGCGGCCCGAACGATCCCGGCGCCTATTACCTTCTCAAGAACCGCACCAATCTGAGCGTCCTCGCGCGGCCGCATGAGGAGATCAATCCCGCCAGCCTCGGTGCGAGCACCGTCGTCACCGTCGAGGCGCGCGACGGCCTTCGCTTCCCCGCCTTCCTGACCCGCCCGTCCGAGGCGCTGTACGGACCGGGACCGCACCCGCTCGTCGTCCTGCCCCACGGCGGTCCGTGGTCGCGCGACGACCTCGAGTGGGACGGCTCGATGTGGCCCCAGCTGCTCGCCTCCCGCGGCTACGCGGTGATCCAGCCGCAGTTCCGCGGGTCCTCCGGCTGGGGCAAGCGGCTGTGGATGGCCGGCGACCGCGAGTGGGGCCAGAAGATGCAGGACGACCTCGACGACTCGGTGCGTTGGGCCATCCAGAACGGCGTCGCCCAGCCCGAGCGGGTGGCGATGTTCGGCTTCTCCTACGGCGGCTACGCGGCCATGGCCGCGGCGGTGCGGCCCAACGGGCTGTACAAGTGCGCCATCTCGGGGGCCGGGGTGTCCGATCTGAGCCGGATTTCGCGCGAGCTCCTGTCCAACCCCTACGCCCGCGAGGCCCAGCGCGAGACCATCGCCGGACTCAGCCCGGCCCAGGCCGCCGGATCGATCAGCATTCCGATCATGCTGTACCACGGCGAACGGGACCAGACCGCGCGGATCGAGCACTCCGAGTGGTTCGTCAATGCGGCGCGCGCGAGCGGCCAGGACGTGCAGTTCAACCGGCTGGACGACTACGGCCACGGCAACGCCTGGACCCGCGAGATCATGGCGCAGCAACTGCGCCTGATCGACGACTACTTCCGCGAGGGCTGCGCCGGCGGGCTCTGATCCCCCGGGCGGACCAACGCCACAAGGGCCTCGCTCCTCCGGGAGCGGGGCCCTTTTTCTTTGCGCCGCGGGCCTCAGCCACGGTCGCGCCCCGGCCTGCCGACCAGGCGGTCCCCGCCGCCCGTCTGCGCCCCCGGCGTCACCGTCGCCGGAGGGCGCCGCTCTCGCGCCGCCTGCAGCGCCGGGCAGCGCCGCCTCATCCGCGGCGGCGGCAATCCCTTCGTCCGGGGGCCGCACCCGCCCCGCCCGCAGGCCGGAGATTCCGGCCGCGGCGGCGCCGGCACAGCCGCAGGGCGCGTCGAGCGGCTGCGCCGGGGCCTCGCCCGAGGTCCCCTCACGGCCGCCGTCGCCTCCGGCCGGGCTGCCCCCGGGGTGCAGGCAAAGAAAAAGGGCGGCCCTTGCGGGCCGCCCTCCAGTCAGTTCTGTCGTCCGGATCAGAAGGTCCGGCCGATCCCGAAGAACACCCGACGGCCGCGCATGTCGTAGCCGCTGAGCGCCGCGGTGCCGAGGCGGAACTCGCCGGTGTTCACCGCCGGCGGCCGCTCGTCCCACAGGTTCTGGATACCGGCCCGGAACGTCCAGTCGTTGACGCGCATGCGCACCGACGCCGTGTGGATGGTCGTGAACTCGGTATAGTACTTGTAGTAGGCGCAGTAGTTGTTGGCCGCCGAGCAGTCAGCGCTGCTGATGCCGTTGGTCAGATCGGCGTAGCGCGAGTTGGCGAACACATGGCCGCCCGCTTCCTCCACGTCCGAACCGCGACCGATGGCGTCGATGCCGTAGAACCAGGTGAGATCGCCCTGTTGCAGGGTGAAGTTCAGGTTCCCCGCATAGGCCGGGCCGTTGTAGTTGAACGTGTCGCCCAGGTAGTCTTCCTCGACGCCGCCCAGCAGGTTGACGTGATCCTCGAGCTTCCAGGTGTGCTGGCTCTCGATGGTCAGGTCGCCGAACGGCAGCTCGTGGTTGTAGCGGAAGGCCAGGTCGATGCCGCGGCTCGTCTGCTCCGCAATGTTCACGTAGCTGTTGTCGACGGTCAGGATGTAGAAGTTCGTCGGGTCGCGAGTGAACAGCGAACAGAAGTCGGTGTTTCCACGCAGGCACTGCTCGATGATGTTGTAGCCGCCGAACTGGTCCACCTGATCGTGGATCGCGATGTCGAAGTAGTCGACCGCCACGCTGAGGTCGATGAACGACGGGGTCCAGATGAAGCCGACGTTGAAGCTGTCGGCCGTTTCGGCCTCGAGGTAGCCGGCGCCGCCGATCGAGGAGACCGCCGCGCTGCTGCCGCCGACGGCGGTGTATTGCGCGGGGATGCCGAGGGCCGCGCAAGCCGTCTGGATCTCGGTGTCCACGCCGCTGTCGGTGTAGTCATAGCAGGGGTCGACAGCCGACTGACCGCTATAGCCGACCTGGGCGCCGAGGTAGAGTTCGTACAGCGCGGGAGCGCGGAACGAGGTGCCGTGGCTGGCCCGGATGCGGTATTCCGGCGTGATCTGCCAGTTCGCCGAGATCTTGTAGGTCTCGCTCGAACCATAGCTGTCGTAGTTCGACAGGCGGCCCGAGAGGTTCAGGGTCAGGTCCTCGGCGAACGGAGCCGCGCGCAGGATCGGCAGTTCGATCTCGGCGAAGGACTCGGTGATCGCGTCCGAGCCGGTCGTGCGGCCAGCGGAGGTGAACAGGGCGACGTTCCGGTTCCGGGCCTGGTAGCCCGGGGTGTCGTCGATCTCTTCCTCGCGGTACTGGAAGCCGAAGGCCGCGCCCACGTCGCCGGCCGGCAGGCTGAACAGGCGGTCGGTGGTGATCACGCCTTCGATGTAGGCGTAGTCATAGGTCGTGGTGTGGTCTTCCTCGAAGAACAGGAAGTTGCGCTCGGCGTCCGTGAACTGCCCCAGCAGAATGCGCTCGGACATCCACGGAATGCCGCCCGGCAGGTCGGCGCAGTTGAAGTTCGAGAAGTTGCCGCCCGCCGGATTGTTGGTGCAGGCCACGCCGGGGCTGTTCAGCGCCAGCAGACGGTCGAGGTAGATACGCGGACCGTTGTTGTAGACGCCGTCCGACAGCGAGTACTGGGCGTAGACGTCCCAGTCCCAGTCGCGCCCGAAGGCCGGGGCCTGGCCCCGCAGGCCGACGACGCCGCGGTAGTAGTCGATTTCCTGCGCCGAGCTCGACTCATAGGCCGTGACGGTGACGGCGTTGACCCCGAGGGTGTTGTTCGGGTTGCTGGCCGGCAGAACGTTCGAGGCGCCGAACAGGATGTTCCGCTGCGCGAAGTTCTGGAAGATCTGGGCCGCGCCGTTCTGCTCCGAGGAGCGGCGGTTGTACAGCAGCTCGGTGTAGATCTCGGCGTCCGGGCTCAGATCATACCCGCCCGTGAAGGTCAGGGTGAAGCGCTCGCTCGGGCTGATCACCGTCGCGCGGTTCCAGATGTCCGAGTCGTAGGGCCCGTAGAGGTAGGTCCCGGGATAGCCGGCGCGGCCCCAGCGGGCGAACCCCTGGCCCGCCGCGATCGCCGGCGCGTTGTTGCCCGGAACCGCGTAGTTGTAGGCGCCGCCATAACGGGAGATCGGCACCAGGTTCATCGTACCGCCGAGCGCGGCGGGGAACGCAGCCTGGATGTAGCCGTTGGCGAGGTTGTAGCACTTGTAGTCGCCGGTGCGCGGATCGATGTAGTCGAGGCGACGGCTCTGGTCCGGCGAGAACAGGTAGTCCGCGGCGCAGCCCGTGTCGTCGCGATCTTCGCGGCGCAGCGCCCACTGCTTGTAGAATTCGCCCGAGACGTTGAAGTAGCCGTTGTCGAAGGTGCGGCCCCAGGTCGCGTCGCCGCGGACGATCTCGCCGCCGCCCTCGACCGTCTGGGTGGTCGCGATGTTGAAGGCGCCGCCGTCGAGGTTGCGCTTGGTGATGACGTTGATCACGCCGGCCACGGCGTCGGAGCCGTAGATCGACGAGGCGCCGTCCTTCAGGATGTCGAAGCGCTCGACCTGCGAGGCCGGGATGACGTTCAGGTCGAAGGCCTGCACCTGGCCGCGCGTACCGGCCGGACCGGCGCGACGGCCGTTCAGCAGGGTCAGGGTGCGCTGCGCGCCGAGGCCGCGGAGGGCGACCAGCTGGGTGCCGCCGCCGCCGGCGGTGACATAGCCCGTCAGCTGGTCGTTCCACTGGAACGAACCGGCCGCGAGGCTGGAGCCTTGCAGGGTCGCCGCGGCGTCGATGTTGCCCTTCAGTTCCTGCTGCTCGGTGGTGATCACCTGGATCGGCTGGGCGCTGGTGAACTCGTTGCGGCGAATCCGCGAGCCGGTGACCACGACCTCGTCGAGGCGGGTGCCGGTCTGCTGCTGGCGCTCAGACTCTTCCGTCTGCGCCGGCTGCTGGGCGGTCGTGGTGGCGGTTTGCGCCAGGGCGGCCGACGACAGAGCCATAGCCCCTGCCAGAATGGTCGTCCCGAAAAGGTGCTTGCGCTGGAGAAGCATGGATTGGAGGCCCCCAAAACGAGAGAAAGATGGGCGCCTGAGCGCACCCATTGCCGCCAGCATTAATGGGGCCGGCGGACCGCACAAGCTTCCTGAACCTATTTTGACGCCTTCAGGTCACGAATGTTACAATCAGGACACAGTTTGGACGCGGTTCAGAGATTTTCCCGCAACCACCCCGCCGCCCGCGCGACGAGCCCGCCGGAATGGGCCCGCGGCGCGTCGGCGGCGGTGATCTGGCGGGACATCAGCTTGCGGGCGGAGACGGCCTCGCGCGGGCCGTAGGCGGCGCGCAGCAGGACGCCGGCGGCCGAGCAGAAGGCGGGGCCCGAGGCGGCGTCGGCCAGGTGGGGCGCGCGCTGGGGCTTGCCCAGCCGCACCGGACGATCGAACACCCGCACCGCCAGTTCCCGCACGCCGTTCAGCTGGCTGGCCCCGCCGGTCAGGACCAGGCCGGCGCCCGGCTCCAGCCCGACGCCGGCGTTACGCAGGCGGTCCCGCAGCAGCTCGAGGGTTTCCTCGACGCGGGGCGCGATGACGGTCTTCAGCATGGCGCGCGGCACCACCACCGGGCCGGCCGAGGGGTCCTCGCCGCGCGGCGGCGCCTCCAGCATCTCGCGGTCCTCATTGGCCGACGCCATGGCCGAGCCGTGCAGGGTCTTGAGGCGCTCCGCCCCGGCGCGGGAGGTGGACAGGCCGCGGGCGATGTCGGCGGTGACGTGGTCGCCGCCGACGTTCAGCGACTCGATATGCAGCAGGCTGCGGCCGCCCCAGACGGCCGCCGAGGTCGCCCCGCCGCCCATGTCGATGCAAACGCAGCCGAGGTCCATCTCGTCGTCCTCAAGGGCGGCGAGCGAGGAGGCCACCGGCGCCGCCACCACGCCCTGCAGGTCGAGGTGGGCCAGCTCGAGGCAGTGGCCGAGGGCGGTGAAGGCGCTTTCGGCCATGGAGACGACCAGCAGGTCGAGGCCGAGCGAATGGCCGCGCATGGCCCGGGGATCGTGCACCCCGCGCGCCCCGTCCACGGACCAGGCGATGGGCAGGACGTGGATCGGCCGCCGGTTCGGCAGGCGAATCTGGGCCAGCGCCATGCCGATGGCGCGCGCGAGATCGGCGTCGCCGACGGGATTCTGGCCGAGCGACACCCGCGCCTGCACCCGATGGCTGGCCATCTGGCCGATCGCCGTGGTGACCACGACGCCGGAGACCGGGGCGCCGGCGGCGCGTTCGGCGCGTTCGACGGCGTGGCCGATGGCCTGGGCCGCCTCATCCATGTTGACGATGCCGCCGCCGCGCACGCCGCGCGACTGGACGTGGCCGGCGCCGGCCACCCGGATGGTGCGGTCGGCGTGGCGGACGCCCTCCGGCTTCATGATGAAGCAGCCGACCTTGGACTGACCCAGGTCGAGGGCCGCCACCACGGGCGCGCGGCCGGCCGCGCTGCGGGCTTCGCTGGTTCTGTCAGGCGTCCGGGCCATTCCTTCAAGCGTCTCCGGCCGACGGTCGCACCGCGACCTGATCGGGGGTTCTGAGGTCGATGCGGGCGAAGCCCAGCTCCAGCAGGCGTTCGCGCTGGTCGAGGGCGTCGAGCTGGATCAGGGCCGCCTCGGCGTCCGTGGCCGGCAGCTGGATCAGGCTGCCGTCCTTCAGGCGCAGGTCCCAGCGCCGCTCGTCGACGCGGACCAGCGCCTCCATGCGCGCCTGCAGCCGGGGCCGCTGGGCCAGCAGGGGCAGGATCTCGGCCGCCGCCTGTTCGGCTCCCTTGCCGACCACGAGCGGCAGCGCGGGATAGCGGCCGGGGTCGGCGCCGCGGATGATCTGGCCCTGGCCGTCGATCACCCAGGCGCGGCCGCCGGTCTGCCACACCGCCAGGCGGTCGTGCTCGGTGACATCGACGATCAGGGTGTCCGGCAGCAGGCGCACGACGCGGGCGGAACGGACCCAGCCGACCTGTTCGACCCGCTCGCGCACCGCGTCGAGGTCGATCGAGGTCATCGGCTGGCCGGCGGGCAGCTGGACGGCGCGCTGGATGTCGCGGGTCGCCTCGGGGCTCTCGCCCTCGATGAACACCTTCTCCAGCTTCAGGCCGAGACCGACGGCGACGCCGTCGACGCCGCGGCTGAACGAGGCGCCGATGCGCTCGGCGCGGGCGCCGGTCGCCAGCAGGGCGGCGAGAAGGAGACCGCCGGCGGCGATGGAGATGACGACGGCGCGGGGCGAGAGGTCGAGACGGCCGATCGCCGCCATCTTGCCGGGGATGGCCGAAGCGTTGCGCGGCGCGCGGCCGCGGCCCTGCGGGCGGGGAGCGCCGCGTCGCGCAGGTTGACTCGCACTCTGTCGCCGACCGCCGCGAACTACCGCGGGCATGAGGCGTCCTCCACCATCCACCGGACCAGGTCTCGATACCCAATCCCGACATGGGCGGCCTGCTCGGGGGCGAGCGAGGTCGAGGTCATGCCGGGTTGGGTGTTGACCTCCAGAAGAACGAGAACGTCGTTAAGATCGTCATAACGGAAGTCGGATCGGGAAACGCCCCGGCAACCAAGAGCGGCGTGGGCGCGCTCGGCCTGGCGCAGCGCCGCCTCGAACACGTGCGGCGGCAGCTCGGCCGGCAGCTTGTGGACGGATCCGCCGGGCGCGTACTTGGCCTCGTAGTCGTAGAAGCCCTTGACCGGCGTGATGTCGGTGACCGTGAGCGCGCGCGGCCCCGCCGCCTCCCCGATCACGGCGACGGCCAGCTCCTTGCCGGGGATGTAGGGCTCGACCATGACCTGCTCGCCGTAGGCCCAGTCGGCGGCGCCGACCTCGGCCTGCGGACCGTTGGCGCCTGCGGGAACGAGGAACACGCCGACGGACGAGCCCTCGGCGTTGGGCTTGATCACATAGGGCGGCTCGAGGACGTGGCGGCGGGCGACCTCGAAGCGGTCGTAGAGACCGCCGCCGGGCACCGTCACCCCGGCCGCGCGCAGCACAGCCTTTGACTTGTCCTTGTCCATGGCGAGGGCGGAGGCCAGCACGCCGGAGTGGGTGTACGGGATCTGCAGGGTCTCGAGGATCCCCTGCACGCAGCCGTCCTCGCCCCAGACGCCGTGCAGGGCGTTGAAGGCGACGTCGGGCCGGAGGTCGGCGAGCACCCCCGCCAGGTCGCGCCCGGCGTCGACCCGGGTGACCCGGGCGACCTGCCCTTCCAGCGCGTCGGCGCAGCCCCGGCCGGAGTCGAGGGAAACCTCCCGCTCCGGCGACAGCCCGCCCATCAGGACGGCGACGTGCAGCTCGGACAGGGGGCGGTTCATGAGGGGCTCCGGAACAGTCGACGGAATGCGCCGATCGTCCTTAACAGCGCGTCAACCAACGGAAGGTGCTAGGGGCTAGGGATTAGGTTCTAGGGGAGTTGGAGGAAGAGCCGTCGGGACTAAACCCTAGCCCCTAGCCCCTAGAACCTGGAACCTGGACCTGCTTCCGGCCAATGCGCCGGATCTCCCAGTCGAGCTGGATCCCCGTCTTCGCCAGCACGTCGGCGCGGACGGCCTCGCCCAGCCCCTCGATGTCGGCGGCGGTCGCCTCGCCGGGGTTGATCATGAAATTCGAGTGCAGTTCCGAGAACCTGGCCCCGCCGCCGGTGACGGCGTGCAGCCGGCCGCGCCATCCGGCCTCGTCGACCAGCTTCCAGGAGGAATGGCCCTCGGGGTTCTTGAAGGTCGACCCGCCGGTCTTCTCGCGGATCGGCTGCGTCTGCTCGCGTCGGGACGTGATCTCGTCGATGCGCGCCTGCACGGCGGCGGGATCATCGGGCGTCCCGCGGAAGGTCGCCTCCAGCCAGATGATGTCGGCCGGCGCCTCCGAGTGACGGTAGGTGTAGCCGAAGTCGGCAAGGTCGTAGTCGACCCGCTCCCCCGTCCGCCGCAGGCCCCGCGCCGAGACCAGCACGTCCTTCGTCTCCGAGCCGTAGCAGCCGGCGTTCATGGTCAGGGCGCCGCCGATCGTGCCCGGGATGCCGGCGTAGAACTCCAAGCCCGCGATCCCGGCCTTCGCGGAGGCCCTGGCCACCATGGAGTCCAGCGCGCCGGCGCCGGCGGTGATGGTGTCGCCCTCGGCCGTCACCTGCGCCCACGAGCGGCCGGCGAGGCGGATCACCACGCCCTCGACCCCGCCGTCGCGGACGATGACGTTGGACCCGACGCCGAGAATGGTCACCGGCACGGCCGGATCGAGCGCCCGGAGGAAGTCGGCCAGGTCGTCGGCGTCCGCCGGAATGAACAGGGCGTCGGCGGCGCCGCCGACCCGGAACCAGGTGTAGGGGCCGAGCGGCTCGTCGCGGAGCAGCTTGCCGCGGGCTGCGGGCAGGTCGATCACGCGAGCGCCTCCAGTTGCTCCGGCAGGGCGTAGGCCCACTGGGTGATGTCGCCGGCGCCGAGGCAGACGACGAGGTCGCCCGGCTTCGTCTCGGCGCGGATCACGGCCGGCAGGGCGTCGACCCCCTCCAGCGCCTGCACCGAACGATGGCCGAAGCGGCGGACGCCCTCGACCAGGGCGTCCTTGTCGACCCCTTCGATCGGGGCTTCGCCCGCCGGATAGACGTCGGCGACGATCACCGAGTCGGCGTCGGAGAAGCAGGTCGAGAACTCCTCCATCAGGTCGCGCAGGCGGGTGTAGCGGTGCGGCTGGACGACGGCGATCACGCGGCCCTCGGCCACCTGGCGGGCGGCCTTCAGCACGGCGGCGATCTCCACCGGGTGGTGGCCGTAGTCGTCGACGATGCGGACGCCGTCGACGACCCCGGTGGTGGTGAAGCGGCGCTTGACCCCGCCGAAACCGGCGAGGCCGGCCCGGATCGCCTCGTCCGAGACGTCGAGCTCGCGGGCCACGGCGATGGCGGCCAAGGCGTTGGAGACGTTGTGCCAGCCCGCCATCGGCAGGTGCAGCCCGGTGATGCGGATCGGCTCCTCCAGGGCGGCGAGCCCCTGCTGCTGGATGACCACGTCGAAACGGGCGCCGTCGGGGCGCATGTCGCAGTTCTCGGCGCGGACCATGGCCTGCGGGTTGAGGCCGTAGGTCACCAGCCGCCGGTTGTCGATCGAGGCGACCAGCCGCTGCACCTCGGGATGGTCGAGACAGACGGCGGCGAAGCCGTAGAAGGGGATGTTCTCGACGAAGTCCACGAACGCCTTCCGCACCCCGTCGAAGTCGCCGTAGTGGTCGAGGTGCTCGGGGTCGATGTTGGTGACGATGGCCACCGTCGACTTGAGCCGCAGGAAGCTGCCGTCGCTCTCATCCGCCTCGACCACGATCCAGTCGCCGTCGCCGACCTTGGCGTTGGTGCCGTAGGCGTTGATGATGCCGCCGTTGACGACGGTGGGGTCGAGCCCGGCGGCGTCCAGCACCGCGGCGACCATGGAGGTGGTGGTGGTCTTGCCGTGGGTGCCGCCCACCGCGATCGAGAATTGCAGGCGCATCAGCTCGGCGAGCATCTCGGCGCGCCGGACCAGCGGGATGCGGCGCTCGCGCGCGACGACCATCTCCGGGTTCGAGGGCTTCACGGCGGTGGAATAGACCACCGCCGACACGCTCTCGCCGACGTGGGCGGCGTCGTGGCCGATGAAGATCTTCGCCCCGAGCTTCTCCAGCCGCTCGGTGTTGGCGCTGGCCTTCGCGTCCGAGCCCTGCACCGCATAGCCGATCTTGAGCATGATCTCGGCGATGCCGCTCATGCCGATGCCGCCGATGCCGACGAAGTGGACGGGGCCGATGTCGAAGGGAACGGGGCGGAGGCGTGCGATCATCGCAGCCGCTTAGCAAGGCTTGACGCCGAATGCATCACCTTGCCCCCCGCCTGCCGCGGCGGGAGAGGCACAGTCCCTATCCGCGGTCCTCGCCCACGAAGTCCTGGGCGAACTCGGGGGCGTCCTCGTCGCCGGGGAGCAGCGGAGTCTCGTCCTCGTCCGAGGCGCGGGTGGGATCGGGGACCTCGAAACCGGCGGGGATCGAGAGGTCGAGCAGGCCGGCGGCCTTCATCTCCTGCACGCCCGGAAGATCGTACAGGCTGGCCAGGCTGAAGTGTTCGAGGAAGCGGTCGGTGGTGCCGTAGGTCACCGGCCGGCCGGGCGTGCGCCGCCGGCCCTTGAGCTTCACGAAGCCCATCTCCAGCAGCAGGTCGAGGGTGCCCTTCGACAGGGAGACGCCGCGCACGCTCTCGATCTCGGCGCGGGTGCAGGGCTGGTGGTAGGCGATGATGGCGAGGGTCTCGAGCGCAGCCTTCGACAGGCGCCGGGGCTCCTCGCGCTCCTCGGTCATCATGAAGCTGAGATCCGGCGCGGTGCGGAAGCGCCAGCGGTCGGCGACGCACTCCAGCTCGACGCCCCGGCCCTCGTAGCGGGCGCGCAGGGCGGAGATGGCCCCCCCGACATCGGCCCCTTCCGGCAGGCGGCGGGCGATCTCCGCGGCCGACAGGGGGCCGGCCGCGGCGAACAGCAGGGCCTCGACGCGACGCTCGATCTCGGCGTGATCGGGCGCGAACTGCAGGCTCACGGCGTCAACTCCAGAGGCTGGCCCCGCCCGCGGCGCTTGAGGAAGACGTCGGCGAAGGGTTCGGCCTGTTTCACGTCCATCGCCCCCTCCTTCACCAGCTCGAGGCTGGCCGACAGGGTGGAGGCGGTATAGCTCGCCTGGGACGGCCCCTCCGGGCCATGCCGCTCGGGCGCGATCCGGTCCAGCGGCGTCCACTGCTCCAGCCGCGGCAGCACCTCGCGCAGCCAGTCGCGGGCGGCCTCGAGCGCGAAGGCCTCGACCCGCTGGGTGGGATTGTAGCGGCGCTGCTCCTCGCGACGACGCTGCTGCACATAGGCGGCCATCAGCTCGTACAGGCTGGCGTCGATGCGGTCCGAAGGGACGATCACCGTGGCCTCGGGGTCGCCGCGGGTGAAGACGTCGCGCTTCAGCTGGGGCCGGGACCGGAGCGCTTCGACGGCCTTCCGCATGGCCTCGAGCTTCTGCAGCCGGAAGGCCAGGGCGGCGGCCATCTCCTCGGCCGGCGGCTCGTCGCCCTTGCCCTTGTCGGCGCGGGGCAGCAGCAGGCGCGACTTCAGGTAGGCCAGCCAGGAGGCCATGACGAGGTAGTCGGCGGCGAGCGAGAAGTTGCGCCGCCGGGCCTCGTGCACGAAGGCGAGATACTGTTCCGCCAGCCGGGTGATCGACAGCTTGAGCAGGTCGACCTTCTGGGTGCGGGCCAGCGCCAGCAGGACGTGCAGCGGACCCTCGTAGCCCTCGAGATCGACCACGAAGGCGTCGCGCGCGTCCGCCTGCTCGACGGCGGAGAAATCCAGGTTGGGCTGGAAGGCCTCGGTCATGCGGACGCCCCGCCATGCTTCGCGGCGCCCGGGGTCATGCCTGCGCCTCCCCGACGTCCGGCCCGCGGGCGGCGTCGAGGCGGCCGCTCATCAGGGCGTCGAAGCGGGCGCGGGCCGCCAGCGGATCGAACGGCTCCGGCTCACGCACGATGCGGGCCAGGGCCGCCTCGGCCCGCTTCTTCGACCCGCCCTTCAGCCGCCCGACCCCCTCGGCCACGGCGCGCATCTCGGCGAGGTCGCCGTTGCAGTGCAGGACGACGTCGCAGCCGGCCTTGAGGGCGGCCTCGGCCCGTCCGGCCAGGGAGCCGGACAGCGCCTTCATCGACAGGTCGTCGGTCAGGATCAGCCCGCCGAAGCCGAGCTCCCGGCGCATCAGCTTCAGCGCCTTCCGCGAGGTGGTGGCGGGGTGTTTCGGGTCGATGGCGTCGAAAACGACGTGGGCGGTCATCGCCAGCGGCATGTCGGACAGGGCCCGGAAGGGGGCGAAGTCCCAGGCCTCAAGGTGGGCGAGATCGGCGTGAACCACCGGCAGGTCGTGGTGGCTGTCGGCGAAGGCGCGGCCGTGGCCGGGCATGTGCTTGATCACTGGCAGGATGCCCCCGGCCAGCAGGCCTTCGGCGGCGGCCCGGCCGAGTTGGGCCGCCGTGGCCGGATCCCGGGCGTAGGCGCGATCGCCAATGATGTCGTGGGCGCCCGGCACCGGCACGTCGAGCACCGGCAGGCAGTCGACGGTGACGCCGGCCTCGCGCAGGTCGTGGGCGATCAGCCGGGCGCCGAGCCGCACCAGCTCGCGCGCGGCCAGCGGGTCGTTGGTCGCCTTCAGGAAGGCGTCGGCCGGCGGGTATTTCGGCCAGTGCGGCGGGCCCATGCGCTGCACCCGGCCGCCCTCCTGGTCGATCAGGACCGGCGCGTCGGTCTCGCCCAGGCAGTCGCGCATCTCGGCGGTCAGGGCGCGCAGCTGGTCCGGGCTGTCCACGTTGCGGCGGAAGACGATGAAGCCCCACGGCCGGGCGTCGGCGAAGAAGGCCTTCTCCTCCGCCGTCAGCCGATGTCCGGAGACTCCGTAGATCGCCGCCGAACGGGTCACCGGACGATGCAGTCCCCGCCCGAGGCCTTGATGGCGTTGCACAGGCCGGCGGCCTGCTCGCGGCTGAGGCCGGACACGGTGGTGCGGTAGACGGTCGAGCCGTTGGAGGCGGTGACCTCCTGGACCCGGCGGCTGGCGCCCTGGGTGAACTGCGAGTAGCGGCCGACGATGCGGTTGTACTCGCTCTCCGCGAGGTTCGGGGTCGAGAAGGCGCCGATCTGGACGCCGGCGCTGCCGCCGGCCGGGACGGGCTCGGCCTTCTTCTCCGGGGCCGGCGTGGCGGGCGTCGGGCGGGACGGAACGGGCTCCGGCGCGGCGGCGGCCGGGGCGGGACGGGGCTGCACCTCTTCCGGCGGCGGGGTGAAGGTCGGCGGCGTCGCCGGCGCCTCGACGTCCTCGTAGACGTCGATGCCCTCGGCCGGGTCGACAGGCTGGGCGTCGACCGGCGCCTCGACCTTCATCTCGCCGACAGGCGTCCCCACCGCGGGCGGAGCGTCGTCGGACGAGCGGGGCCCGGCCCGGTAGTAGACCACGACGGCGATGATCAGCAGCAGCAGGACCGCGGCCGAAATGATCAGGGTCAGGGGCGGCGCCTTGCCGCCGCCGGCCGCGGGCCGGCGGGCGTCGTACCCCTGGCGCTCGAACGGCAGGTCGTCGTCGGTCGGCGGCGTATAGGCGCCGCGGTCGCGGCCGGGGTTCGGGCGATAGGGATCTTCGTGGGACATGGCCGCGCCTTCGAGTCGGGTCGACGGCGCGAATCGACGCGCCGGACAACCATCCTAACCGCCCCGCCCCGCCTTTCGAATCACAGATCGAGGGCGAGGTCGAGGCTGAACAGCTTGCGATGCTCCTCGATGGCGTAGCGGTCGGTCATGCCGGCGATGTAGTCGCACACCGCCCGCGCCCGCCGTCCCTCGTCCCCGGCCAGCGCCTTGCCCGACCATTCCGGCGGCAGGGTCTCCGGCTCGGCCATGAACAGCTGGAACATCTCGGCGAGGATGCGCCGGGCCTGGCTGCGGGTGCGGTTGACGCGGTAGTGGCGGTACATCCGCTCGAACAGGAACTTCCGCAGCACGCCGAGGTCAGCCAGCATGGCGGGCGAAAAGGCCACCAACGGGCGCTGCGCCGTGCGCACGCCCTCGGTCGAGCGGATATCGTCCGCCTCGAGCCGGCGGCCGGTTTCGGCGAGCACGTCCTCGACCATGACGCCGATCATGCGCCGCACCGCCTCGATGCGGATCATGCGCTCGTCGATCTGCGGCCAGTCGCGGCGGACGCCGTGCAGGACCGGCCCGATCAGGGGCACGTCGGCGAGGTCGTCGAGGGTGAACAGGCCCGCCTGCACACCGTCCTCGACGTCGTGGTTGTTGTAGGCGATGTCGTCGGCGATGGCGGCCGCCTGGGCCTCCAGCGAGGCGAAGGTGTCGAGGCGCAGGTCCCAGCCATGGGCGTAGTCGGCGATCGCCTGCCAGGCCGGCTCGTCGAGCCGGTGCGCGACCGGCCCGTTGTGCTTGACCACGCCCTCCACGGTCTCCCAGCTGAGGTTCAGGCCGTCGAAAGCCGGGTACCGCTCTTCCAGCTTCGTCACCACGCGGAAGGTCTGGACGTTGTGGTCGAAGCCGCCCCAGGGGGCCATCTGCGCCTGCAGCTCGTCCTCGCCGGAGTGGCCGAACGGCGGGTGGCCGAGATCGTGGGCGAGCGCCACCGTCTCGGCGAGGTCCGTGTCCAGCCGCAGGGCGTGGGCGATCGACCGGGCGATCTGGGCCACCTCCAGCGAATGGGTCAGGCGCGTGCGGTAGTGGTCGCCCTCGTGGGCGACGAAGACCTGGGTCTTCTCCTTCAGGCGGCGAAAGGCGGTGGCGTGGATGATGCGGTCGCGGTCGCGCGCGAAGGCGTTGCGGGTGCGGCTGATGGGCTCCGGAACCAGCCGCCCGCGGCTGTGCTCGGGGTATTCGGCGAAGGGCGCGCGGTCGGGAAGCAACGTCGGCGGCTCACGGCTGGAGGCGGCCCTTTGCGAACGGCCGCCTCCGCCTCATATAGAGCGCCGTGAGCACCGTCCAATGAGCACTGATCTGGCCACCCCCGCATTCGAGATCGCCCCGGCCTCCGGCGGCCACGGCCTGACGCTGGCCGAAAGCGCGGCGCGGCGGCTGGCGAAGCTCGGCGCGAGCGAGGGGCGGCCGGTGATGCTGCGCGTCGCCGTCGACGGCGGCGGCTGCTCGGGCTTCCAGTACCGGTTCGAACTGGTCGAGACGGCCGCGGCGGACGACATCCGGATCGCCGCCGACGGCCAGACGGCCCTGGTCGACCCGGTCTCCCTGCCCTTCCTGAAGGGCTCGGAGATCGCCTTCGTCGACGACCTCGCCGGAGCCCAGTTCGTGGTGCGCAACCCGAACGCCGCCTCCAGCTGCGGCTGCGGGGTCAGCTTCTCGATCTGACGGCCTTCGCCGCGACCGCCCGCCGATCAGCGCCCATCCCTCATCGATCGCGCCTCACATCTTCTCGCCGGGCCGGCCGGCGGCCTGTCTCACCCAGTCCGCGAACCGCCCCTCGTCGACCGCATCCGCCTCGTGGATATGGAAGTAGCGGACTTCCTTCTGCTTCGAGGAGACCGGCGGCGGGGGCGTGAGGCCCGCGCCGCGAAAGAAGCTGACCTTCAGGTAGCGGTCGAAGGCGTGGACGCCGAGGAACCAGTCGTCCCTCCCCGGCGCGCCGTAGAGGGGGGAATTCCACTTCACCGCCCGGCGCACGCCCGGGACGGCGGCGCCGACCAGCGCGTCCAGACGCCGCCAGACGGGACTCTTCCAGCCGGGAACCGCGTCGATCCAGGCCTGCACCGGGGCGTCGCCCTCGCCCTTGGCGATCTGCGGATTGCCGCCGGAAAGCAGACGGACCTGCCCCGCCGACGATGTCCCGTTGGCCATGGCCGCCTCCGTGCGTCGCGGCGGAGAATAGCGCGGCCGGGCGGTCGCGGCGAGGCCGCGGTTCAGGCCAGGGTTTCCTGGAAGCGCACCGGACGGCCGTGGGCGGAGCCCTGCAGTTCGCCGTCGCGCATGACGACGCGGCCCCGGACGATGGTGGCCATCGCCTTGCCGGTGCACGCCATGCCGTCGAAGGGAGTCCAGCCCGAGCGGGTGGCCATGTCCTCGTGCCGCAGGACGTGCTTCGCCTTCAGGTCGACGATGGTCAGGTCCGCGTCATAGCCCTCGGCCATACGGCCCTTGCCGGCGATGCCGAAGACGCGGTTGGCGCCGTGGCTGGTCAGGTCGATGAAGCGATCCAGCGTCAGCCGCCCGTTGGCGACGTGGGTGAGCATCACCGGCACCAGGGTCTGCACGCCCGGCATGCCCGAGGGCGAGGCGGGATAGGGCCGGGCCTTCTCCTCGAGCGTATGCGGCGCGTGGTCCGAGCCGAGCACGTCGGCGACGCCCTGCTCAATGCCGCGCCACAGGCCGGCGATGTGCGGGGCGTTGCGGATCGGCGGGTTCATCTGGGCGAGGCCCTTGAGGCGCGCATAGGCCTCGTCGCCGTCGAGCGTCAGATGTTGGGGCGTCACCTCGACGGTGGCCACGTCCTTGTGGTGGCTGAGGAAGTCGATCTCCTCGGCGGTGGTGACGTGGAGGACGTGGATGCGGGCCCCGGTCTCCTGCGCCAGCCGCACCAGGCGGCGGGTCGACATGATGGCGCTTTCGGGATCGCGCACCTCCGGATGGCTGGTCCAGTCGCCGGCGCGGGCCAGCGGGCGGCGCTCGGCGAGGCGGTACTCGTCCTCGGAATGGAAGGTGGCGCGGCGCTTCACATGGCGCAGCACCTCGCGCACGCCGTCGTCGTCGGCGACCAGCAGGGTGCCGGTCGAGGCGCCCATGAACACCTTGACCCCGCAACAGCCCGGCAGGCGCTCCAGCTCGCCGAGGAAGCGGGCGTTCTCGTGGGTCCCGCCAATGTAGAAGGCGTGGTCGGTCCACATCCGGTCACGGGCCCGGTCCAGCTTGTCCTGCAGGGTGTCCGGGTCGGTGGTGTTGGGCTCGGTGTTCGGCATTTCGAACACGGCGGTGACGCCGCCCAGCGCCGCGGCGCGGGAGCCGGTCTCGAGGTCTTCCTTCCACTCCAGCCCCGGCTCGCGGAAGTGAACCTGGGTGTCGATGACGCCGGGCAGGACGGTCAGGCCAGCGGCGTCGAAGGTCTCGCCGGCAGAGGCCTGGGACAGGTCGCCGATGAAGGCGATGCGGCCGTCGACGACGCCGACGTCGGCGGGGCCGCGACCGGCGTGATTGGCGACCTCGCCGCCGCGAACGATCAGATCATAGGTCCGGGTCATGCCCCGGCGTTTACGCGCTCGGCCAGCAGTTTGCGAGCCGCCTTGAGGACGCGGTCGGCCGGCACCTCGTTCATGTGCTGGATGGCCTGGTTGAGGCCGGGGTCGATCTTGCGGAACTCGGCCACCGAGCGGGGCCCCCGGACGACCACCCCGCCCCAGGGCCCGCGCACGGCGTCGTCCGAGGGGCCGAAGGCGGCGACGACGGGCGCTCCGGCGGCGGCGGCCAGATGGGTCCAGATCGAGTCGCCGCCAAGGTAGAGGTCGGCGCGCTGAAGGGCCGCCACCGCCTGCAGCTTCGACAGCCGCCCCTGCAGCTCGATCGTGCGGTTGCGGGGCATGGCGAGGCGGATGGTGTGGGCGGCGTCGCGGTCGCTCTCGTCGCCGATCACCACCACCCGGCCGCCGGCCAGCGGACCGTCGGGGCCGCACAGGCTGGAGGCGAGAATGGCGTAACGTTCCGCCGGCCAGCGCCGGCCCATCCACTCGGCGCCGGGGGCGATCGCCAGCAGCGGCGCGCCGTCGTCGGGGATGAGCCGGTCGACCGCCGCCCGGGTGGCCTCGGACACGTGAAGCCGCGGCGGCGGGACTTCGTCGAGCTGAAGCACGCGGGCGGCGAGTTCGACCTTGTGGACGCCCGGCTCGTCCTCGCCGCGGACCGCGCGCTTCTGGCGCCGGAGCTTGTCCGAGAAGCGCGTGCCGCGCATGTCGACGACGAGCCCCCACTTCGTGGCCCGCACCTGGTTCCACAGGCCGAGCCAGTCCAGCCGCCCTTCCCGCTCCAGCACGATCAGCCGGTCGAGGCGGGGGGTGTCGGCGAACAGGGGCGCGCTGGCGGGGGAGCCGACGACGGTGAAGCTCGCCTGCGGCATGGCCTCGACCAGATACGCCAGCGGCCCGGAGGACAGCACGGCGTCCTCGGGGTCGGCCTCGGCGAGGTAGAGGATGGGAAAGCGGGCCGCCATAATTGGATCGTAGACGGATTCTCGGCGGCTCAAGGCGCGCGGGGCCGCTTGGCTGTGGATGGTCCCGGCGGCGCGACACGTTGACCCCGGCGGCGGATGCGCCGAGGGATCGGCCATGTCCCTTCCCCTCCTCCCCGGCCGCGAGTGCGGCGGCTGCGTCGAGTGCTGCCGGGTGATCCCGCTGGATCTGCCGGAACTGGCCAAGCCCACCGGCGAGCTGTGCGCCTACTGCGTCGACGGGGCCGGGTGCCGGGTGCACGCCATCCGGCCGCAGACCTGCCGGACCTGGTTCTGCCTGTGGCGGGTGGTCGAGCTGTCCGACCACTGGCGCCCGGACCGCAGCGGGATCGTGGTGCGGCCGGACGGGATCGAGGACGGGATCATCACCCTGTTCGTGGTGCGGCGGACGGCGTTTCTCGCCTCGACGGAGCTGTTCGGCGTGGTCGCCGGCTGGCTGGCCGAGCGGATCGAGGTGGCGCTGAGCGTCCCGGGGCCGGTGGGGACGTATCCCGCCCGGGCGGTGGTCAGCGATTGGCTGCGGCCGCCGGTCGAGGCGGGGGACCCGGCGGACTTCGCGCGTCGGGTGATCCGCTCGCTGGACCGGCTGGCGCAGCATGAGTGGCAGGCGGACGGGATCACCGCGCGCTACGCGGTCGAGGGCTGAACGCTTGGTCGTCGTCGCCTGCGGCCCTATCTCCGCGACATGACCCGCATCGCCCGCCTCGACAGCCGCGCCCTGGTCCGGGTCAGCGGCCCGGACGCCCGGCCCTTCCTGCACAACCTGCTGACGCAGGACGTGGAGACGCTGGCGCCCGGCGAGCTGAGGTTCGGGGCCCTGCTGTCGCCGCCGGGGCGGCTGCTGTTCGACCTGTTCCTGCACGGTGAGGCGGACGGGGCGCTGCTGGACGTGGCGGCGGACCGGCGCGAGGCGCTGCTGCAGCGGCTCGGCATGTACCGGTTGCGGGCGCAGGTGACGGTGGAGCCGGCGGACGCGCCGGTCCTCGCCGCCTGGGACGGGCCGGCGGAGGGCTTCACGGCCGATCCGCGGCTGCCGGCGCTGGGCGGGCGGCGGTACGGGGGCGACATCGAGGTCAACGCGACCGAAGACGACTTCCAGGCGCACCGGTTGGCCCTGGGCGTCCCGGATCCCGCGGCGGACGCCCTGGCCGACAAGACCTATCCGATCGAGGCCAACTTCGACCTGCTGAACGGGATCGACTTCGCCAAGGGCTGCTTCGTCGGGCAGGAGACGACGTCGCGGATGAAGCGGCGGGGGACGATCCGCAACCGCATGCTGCCGATCGCCTTCGACGGCCCGCCGCCGCCGTTCGGCGCCGAGGTGCTGAACGGCGACCTGCGGGCGGGCGAGGTGCTGACCGGCCGCGACGGGATGGCCATGGCCCTGCTGCGTCTGGACCGGCTCGACGGGGCGCTGACGGTCGAGGGGCGGACCGTGCAGGCGCGGCGGCCGGAGTGGCTTGCCGTCGCCGGCTGATGCTGCACTGCGGCACGAGTCATCTTGCACATGCGGCGGAAAGGGACGATCTAACCGCCGAACGTTTTGATTGAGGATGCTCCCATGTCCGATCCTGTCGTCATCTGCTCCTTCGCCCGCACGCCGATGGGCGGCTTCCAGGGCGCGCTCTCGGGCGCCAAGGCCACCGATCTGGGCGCCACGGCGGTGAAGGCGGCGGTCGAACGGGCCGGCGTCGATCCGGCGAAGGTCGAGCAGATCTTCATGGGCTGCGTCCTGCCCGCCGGCCTCGGCCAGGCCCCGGCCCGGCAGGCGGCCATCGGCGCCGGGCTCGGGCAGCACGTCGAGGCCACCACCGTCAACAAGATGTGCGGCTCGGGCCTGCAGGCCGCGATGATGGCGCACGACGCCCTGAAGGCCGGGACCGCCGACGTCATCGTGGCCGGCGGCATGGAGTCGATGACCGGCGCGCCCTACGTGATGGCCAAGCACCGCGGCGGCGCCCGCATCGGCCACGACGTGATCTCGGACAGCATGTACCTGGACGGGCTGGAGGACGCCTACACCCCCGGCAAGCTGATGGGCGCCTTCGCCGAGGAGACCGCGGCGACCTACCAGTTCACCCGCGAACAGCAGGACGAATACGCCATCGAGAGCCTGAACCGGGCCCGCAAGGCGATCGAGAGCGGCGCCTTCGACAAGGAGATCGTCCCGGTCGAGGTGAAGACCCGCAAGGGCGTGGAAGTGGTGTCGAAGGACGAGCAGCCGTTGAAGGCGGACCCGGCCAAGATCCCGACCCTGCGCCCGGCCTTCTCGAAGGACGGCACCATCACCGCCGCCAACGCCTCGTCGATCTCCGACGGCGCGGCCGCTGTGGTCATGACCCGCGAGAGCGTGGCCAGGGCCCTGGGCCTGCCGATCGTGGCGCGGGTGGTCAGCCACGCGGCGCACGCGCAGGAGCCGGGACTGTTCACCACCGCCCCGGTGCCGGCCATGCGCAAGGCCCTGGAGAAAGCCGGCTGGTCGGTCGACGACGTCGACCTGTGGGAGGTCAACGAGGCCTTCGCCGTGGTGGCCATGATCGCCATGCAGGAGCTGGGCATCGACCGGGCGAAGCTGAACGTGCACGGCGGCGCCACGGCGCTGGGCCACCCGATCGGCGCCTCGGGCGCCCGGGTGCTGGCCACCCTGCTGTCGGCGCTGGAAGCCCGCGGCGGCAAGAAGGGCATGGCGTCGCTGTGCATCGGCGGCGGCGAGGCCGTGGCCATGGCGGTCGAGCTGGCCTGAGGGCGGCGCCCCCCTACTCCTCGTCTGCGGTCTCGAGATCCGTCGGATCGAAGGCGTAGTCGAGGAGATCGCCGGGGCGGCAGTCGAGGGCGGCGCAGAGGCGGGCGAGCGTCCGGAAGCGGATGCCCTTCACCTTGCCCGAGCGGAACAGGGACAGCTGCGTCTCGCTGAGGCCGACCTCGCGCGCGAGATCGCGCGCCTTCAGGCCCTTGCGGACGATCAGCTCGTCCAGGGTCACGCGAACCGGCATCAGACCATCTCGTCCAGCTCGGCCTGGACCTTGCCCGCCTGCTCGACCACGCCGCCGAGCAGGAAGAGGGCCCCGCCGATCATGCCGAGCGTCATGCCCGGCACGTCGAACCAGGCCCAGCCGCCGCGGCCGCCCTCGATCAGGCGCATAATGTTGGTGACGCCGAAGACGCTGAGCAGACCTCCGAAGCCGAGGGCGAGGCCGACCCGGCGCAGCGCGCTCGCCAGCGTGGGCTGGATCAGACGGCCCTTCGAAAGCTGGCCCATGGCGGCTCCGATCGCCCAGACGGCGAACAGATAGAAGACGGTCGGCAGGGCTTTGACGAGGCTGGCCAGCCAGAGATCGAAGTACGGATAGTCCTCCGCTCGCGCCAGGAACACCACCGGCACGACGATGTGCACGAGCGCCAGCAGGGCGCCCACGCTGACCACCATGAAGATCGCCAGCCAGCGGAACTGGCGGCAGCGCAGGCGGAAGCGGTCGATGTCGGCGCGGCTCACGGGGGTCTCCGAATCTGTCAGTTCTTTAATCTTGACTTAAAGACGCACGCTCCGCAACTTTATGTCGGAGTTAAACGACAGGGAGACGGCGATGAGCGCGCCGGCGATAGAAACCCGGGACCTGACCCGCCGCTTCGGCCGCCGTACGGCGGTGGAGGCGGTGTCGATGACCGTGCCCGAGCGGGCGGTGTACGGCTTCCTGGGCCGCAACGGCGCGGGCAAGACGACGACGCTGAAGATGCTGCTGGGGCTGATCCGGCCGGACGCCGGGACGGCGCGGGTCGGCGGCGTCGACGTCGGCGTCGACCGCAGGGGCGCCGCCCGGAAGGTGGGCGCGCTGCTGGAGGCCCACGGCTTCTACGGCAATCTCTCGGGACGCGAGAACCTGGACCTGACCCGGACGCTGCTCGGCCTGCCGAAGCGCGAGATCGACCGGGTGCTGGAGGTGGTCGAAATGACCGCCGACGCCGGGCGCCGCGTGGCCGGCTACTCGCTGGGCATGCGCCAGCGGCTGGGGCTGGCGCGGTCCATGCTGGGCGCGCCCCCGGTGCTGATCCTCGACGAGCCTACCAACGGTCTGGACCCGGACGGCATCGCCGACATGCGGCGCTTCCTGCGCTCGCTGCCGGAGCGGACCGGCGCCGCCGTGCTGCTGTCCAGCCACCTGCTCGGCGAGATCGAGCAGACCGCGACGCATGTCGGCATCCTCAGCCAGGGCCAACTGGTGCTGGAGGGGGCGCTGGAGCGGTTGAAGGCCGAGCTGGCGCCGGAGATCGCCTTCGCCGTCGACGATGCGGTGCGGGGCGCGGCCCTGGCGACCGCCCGCGGCTTCGAGGTGGCGACCGCGGACGACGGTCTGGTCGCGCGGCTGAGGCCGGGCGAGGACGCCCGGACCGCGGCGGCGGCCCTGAACCGGGCCCTGGTCGAGGCGGACGTCGCCGTCTTCTCGATCGGGGCGCGGCCGCGTTCGCTGGAAGGCATCTACCGCGAGGTCTCCGCCCCCTCCCCCGCCCCCCGACAGCCTGTCCAACCGCAGCCGGAGTTCGCCTGATGCTGGCCGTCCTCTCCGTCGAGATCCGCAAGCTCAACCGCTCGCTGGCCGCGCTTCTGGCCGTCGCGGCCCCCTCGCTGATCGCCGTCTTCGTCTTCTTCAACATGCTGCGCAGCAAGGCGCCCCAGCCCTGGGACATGTGGATGACGAGCACCGCCGCCATCTGGGCCTTCTTCATGCTGCCGATGAGCGTGACGGCCCTGACCGCGCTGGTGGCGCACATGGAGCACGGGCCCCGGTCGTGGGACCACCTGCGCGCCCTGCCCGTCCCCCGCTGGCAGATCTACGCCGCCAAGGCCGCCTGCGTGCTGGCGCTGGTCGCGGCGATGAGCGCGGCGGTGCTGGTGCTGACCTGGGGCGCGGTGGAGCTCGCGGCGGCGATCAGGCCGCAACTGCGGCCGACCGGGGCGTTCGAACTCGCCGGCTACGCCCGGACGCTGGCGATGATGTTCGCCGCCGCCCTGCTGCTGGTCGCGGTGCAACTGTGGACGGCCCTGCGCTTCGCCAGCTTCGTGCCGGGGCTGGCGCTTGGCATCGGCGGGACCTTCTTCGCCGTGGTGGCGACCTCAGCGAAGCAGGGCGTCGTCCTGCCGTGGCAGATGCCCGTCAACATGCTGGCCACGGAGGCCTGGCGGGTGAACACCGCCCTCGGGCTCGGAGCCGGACTGGGCGCCGTGGCGCTGGTTTTGCTGGTCCTGCACCTGTCGCGGCGCGAGGTGCTCTAGCCCCGCGTCGAGGCTCATGAGGCGCGCCAGCGCCTCGCGGCCGGTGGTCAGCACGATCATCCGCCGACTCCTCTTCTGCGAACGATTCTCAGGTTTGCGCGGACGCCCGTCCGTGGCAAGTCGGAAGGCGGATGGCGATCCGGGAGGAGCGACACGGATGCGTGAAGACGGAAAGCTGGACTACATCGAACTGCCGGGCGGCGACCTGGCGGCGAGCAAGGCGTTCTACGGGGCGGCTTTTGGCTGGAGATTCCAGGACTACGGGCCGGGGTATGCGGCCTTTGACGAGGGGATCGACGGCGGGCTGGATGCCCAGCCCGAAGCGGTGCGCCAGCCCCTGCCGATCCTCTACGCCGGGGACCTCGAGGCCATGCAGGCCCGGGTCGAGGGCGCCGGCGGCGTCGTGACGAAACCGATCTTCGCCTTCCCCGGCGGCCGGCGCTTCCATTTCCGCGATCCGGCGGGGAACGAGCTGGCGGTGTGGTCGGAGACCTGACCCCGGCGAAGGCCTGCGGCGACTGCGGCCTGTGCTGCAAGATCATGGGCGTGACCGCCCTCGCCAAGCCGGCGGGGAAGTGGTGCCGACATTTCGGCAAGGCGACGGGCTGCGCCATCTATGGCGAGCGGCCGGACGACTGCCGCGCGTTCAACTGCCTCTGGCTGCTGACCGACGCCCTGGGGCCGGAGTGGAAGCCGACCGTGGCCGGCTTCGTGCTGCACAGCGAGGCCGGCGGGACGCGGTTGATCGTCGAGTGCGACCCGGCCCGGCCGCACGACTGGCGGCGCGACCCGTACCAGGCGGCGCTGCGGCGCTGGGCCGGGGCCCCGGGCATGGAGGTTCTGGTGTTCGCCGGCCTGCGCGGCGTGCGGCTCGGCCCCGAGGACCGACCGGTGCGGCGGTCGCCGGCGCCTACTGAAGCAGCGAGCGATGCAGGTGATAGCACTCGCAGGACGCCCGCTTCAGGGCGGGAAGGTCGACGATCCGGATGACGCCGCGGCTGTAGCGGATGGCCCCGGCCGCCTTCAGGGCCATGGCCGCAGCCGTCACCGTCGTGCGCTGGACGCCCAGCAGGGTCGCCAGATCCTCCTGGGTGAAGCGGAGTTCGTTGGTGGCGGCCCGGTCGGCGTAGACGAGGATGAAGCGCGCCAGCCGCGATGGCGCGTCGTGCAGGGACGCGCAGGCCACGCCGAAGGCGGCCTGGGCGTGGTAGTCGTTGGAGAGGCGCAGCAGGTCGCGCCGCAGCCCGGGGCTGAGGTCCGCCTGCGTCCGGAGGATCGCCGCCGGCAGGGTGTAGACCGCACCGGACGCCTTCACCTCCACCGCCCAGACGCAGGGGGCGTCGGCGAGCAACGGCGGCAGGCCGGAGACGCCCTCGGCGCCCATGATGAAGGTCTCGGACGAGCGGCCGTCGCGGAAGCTGATGGTGTTGGCGAGATAGGCGGTCGTCGGGAAGTGCACGGTCTCCACCCTCGCCCCCTGTTCGATCAGCACCTCGCCGCGGTCGACCCGGCGCTCGGACAGGTGGGGCAGGAGGGCGGCGAGGTCCGCCTCGCACATCCGTGCAATGGTCTGGTTTTCGAGCATGCGGAACTCCGACAAGGGGGCGGGAGTGCGCAGCGAGCGTGCCGAAATCTCTCAGCCTCCGGCAGCCAATGAGGCCGAAGGTGAACCGATAATGCGCACGCAGCCGTGACGGGTCCGACGCTTTTCGACTTAGCGCGCGGAATTCGACCCGGGGGCGGCGGCCGGCGCGGCCGCGGCGACATCGACGGACTGGGCGATCTGCTCGGCGAGGGCGCGGTCGGCGCCGTCCAGGGTCATGGTCCAGACATGGATCTCCCGGGGCGCGTCGGCGCGCTGGAACAGGTGCTCGACCGCGTGGCGGGTCCCGTCCTCCGTGGTGACGACGGTGGCGCGGCCGCCGGCCACCGTCATCTGCCCGGAGTAGATCGGAAACTGCGAGGCGGGACCGGCGTAGACCATGACGAACGACCGCTCGCCGCGGCGGATGGTGTAGATGCGGAAGTCCGGCCCGGGGCGGCCGGTGACGATCTGGAAGCCCGCCGGGAGGTCGACCGAGAACGGCAGGGCGGCGCGGGCGGGACGACCGCCGGCCGGGCGGTGTCCGCCGTGGGCTGCGCCGGCGGCGGCGCCAGATAGGTCGCCGGCGCGGGCGGGCCGCTGTTGAGGTCCCGGGTCAGGTCGCCGGAGGACGGCGCCGTCTGGGCGTGGGCGGCCCCGGCGAGGAGCAGGACGGCGGCGGACGGAAGGAGCGCTTTCATGGCCCCGACCTTCCTCCGTCAGCCCATGAACGGCAAGCCCCGAAGCGCGTAGGCGACGGTCGCCGTGACCGCCGAGGCGGCGACGGCGAGGCCCGCGAACCACGCCAGCCGCTTCCACAGCGGGCGGGGCGCCTCTTCGGGGCCGGGCGGCGGCTCGATCCTAATGATAGCCGGTCTCCGGAGTGACCTTGCCGCGGAACACCCAGTAGACCCAGCTGGTGTAGGCGAGGATCAGGGGCAGGATGACGACCGTCCCGACGAGCATCAGGCCGAGGGCGTTGGCCGGCGCGGCGGCGTTGCGGAAGTCCACCGCGTACGGGACGACATACGGGAAGAAGCCCGCGGCCAGGCCGGCGTAGCCGGACAGGAAGACCAGCACGGCTCCGATGAAGGGCCAGCCGTGGGAGGCGCGGCGGACGCCCCAGCCGACGAGGGCGAGCCCCGCCAGACCGAGCAGCGGAATCCACGCCAGCGGCAGGAAGCGGCCGACGTCGAGGCCGGCGCCGGTCCAGCCCCAGCGTTCGGCGACGACCGGATGGACCACCAGGGTGGCGATGCTGACAGCCACGAGGAAGAGGGCGGTGAGGCCGCCCGAGATCACCGCCCAGCGGCGCGCGTCGCCGTGCAGTTCGTCCGCCGTCTTCCACATCAGCCAGGCGGCCCCGAGCAGGGCGTAGCCGCAGACGAGGCCGGCCGCGACCAGCAGGGTGTAGGGGGTGAACCAGTCGAAGGTCCCGCCGGCGAAGCGGTCATCGATCACCCGCACCCCCTGGATGAAGCCGCCGAGGATCAGCCCCTGGGAGAAGGCGGCGAGGATCGAGCCGCCGGCGAACATGGCGGTCCAGAACGGACGGCCGCGGCGCTGGCCGCGGAAGCGGAACTCGAAGGCCACGCCGCGCAGGATCAACCCGGCCAGCATCAGGATCACCGGCAGGTAGAAGGCCGGCATGACGATCGAATAGGCCAGCGGGAAGGCCGCCAGCAGGCCGCCGCCGCCGAGCACCAGCCAGGTCTCGTTGCCGTCCCAGACGGGCGCGACGGTGTTCATCATCACGTCCCGGTCCTCCTTGTTCCGCGAGAAGGGGAACAGGATGCCGACGCCGAGGTCGAAGCCGTCGAGCAGGACGTAGAGCAGCACGCCCGTGGCGATCAGGCCGGCCCAGATGAGGGGGAGGTCGAGGCTCATTTCGGGTCTCCCGGAGCGTCCTCGGGGGCGGCGGCGAGGGCCCAGCCGGGAGCGCGCTGCCCCTCCGGCTTCGGCTCGGCGCCGCCCGGAACGGGTCCCTCGCGCAGCAGACGCAGGATGTAGATAGTGCCGGCCACGAAGACGATCGAATAGATGACAAGGTAGATCAGCAGCGAGGTGGCGACGGAGCCGGGCGTGACCGGCGACAGGGCGTCACGGGTCAGCAGCACGCCCTGGATCACCCACGGCTGGCGGCCCACCTCGGTGACGATCCAGCCGGCGATCACCGCCACGAAGCCCGATGGCCCCATCAGGGCGGCGAAGCCGAGGAACAGCCGGTTCCCGTCGACGCGCCGCCGCCAGACGAGCCAGACGCCCCACAGGCCCAGGGCGATCATCAGCAGGCCCAGCCCGACCATGATGCGGAAGCTCCAGAACACCAGGAAGACCGGCGGCTGGTCTTCGCGCGGCCAGGTGTCGAGCCCCTGCACCACCTCGTCCGGCGGCGCGACGATAACGCCGGCGCCGGGAATGGCGACCTCCAGGTGGTTGGCCTGGGCGGCGCGATCGGGAATGGCGAAGACGATCAGCGGATGGTTGGCGCGGGTCTCCCAGTAGGCCTCGATCGCCGCCAGTTTCTGCGGCTGGTGATCCCGGGCCACCTCGCCCGACCAGTGCCCCACGAACAGCTGCACCGGCGCGAGGATCGCGATCAGGCCGACGGCCATCTTGAGCGCCAGCCGGCTTTCCTCCTGGCCGGGGCGGCGCAGCAGCTGCCAGGCGGAGGCGCCGCCGACCACCAGGGCGGTGGTCAGGAAGGCGGCGATCAGCATGTGGGACATCCGCGACGGGAAGCTGGGATTGAAGATCGCCTCGTAGAAGTTGGTGGCGATGATGCGGCCGTCGGCGAGTATCTCGTAGCCCGCGGGGGTCTGCATCCAGCTGTTGGCCGACAGGATCCAGAAGGCGGAGACGCTGGTGCCGATGGCCACGAGGCAGGTGGCGAGGAAGTGCAGCTTCGGTCCGACCTTCTTCCAGCCGAACAGCATGACGCCGAGGAAGGAGGCCTCGAGGAAGAAGGCGGTCAGCACCTCATAGGCCAGCAACGGCCCGAGCACGCCGCCCGACAGCCGGATGAACTCCGCCCAGTTGGTGCCGAACTGGTAGCTGAGGACGATGCCGGAGACGACGCCCATGCCGAAGCTGATGGCGAAGACCTTCACCCAGAACATGTAGAGGGTCTTGTAGGCCTCGCGCTTCGTGCGCAGCCACAGCCCCTCCAGCACAGCCAGATAGGCCGCCAACCCGATCGTGAACGCCGGGAACAGGATGTGGAAGGCGACGGTGAAGGCGAACTGGAGGCGCGACAGCAGCAGGGCGTCGTATTCCAAGGCCGTACTCCTTCAGGCGACGGACCGGGGGACGCTACTCCCGGTTCGGCGGCCTGTCATCTGCCGCCCTGCCGCGCGACGTGGCGCCACAGTCTGGCGCCTGCGGCGTCAGGCCGCCGGCAGCTCGACCCAGAAGGTCGCCCCCTGCCCCGGCGTCGACTCGACGCCGATGGTCCCGCGCTGCAGCTCGACCAGGCGCTTGGCCAGGGCCAGCCCGATGCCGTGCCCCTCGACGGCGGAGCGCTCCAGGCCAAGGCGGTTGAACGGCTCGAACAGCTGGGCCTGCTTCTCCGCGGAGAGCCCCGGCCCGCGATCCACGACCTCGATCCGGACTCCGTCGTGGATGCGGCGGGCGCGCAGCACGACGAGGCCGCCCTCGCCCCCGTACTTGACCGCGTTGGAGGCGAGGTTGGAGACCACCTGGGCGAGACGCTGGGAGTCGGCCAGCGCCACCAGCCCGTCGCCCTCGCAGACCACGTCCAGCCGGACGCCCTCGGCCTCGGGCCGCAGGGCGGTGGCCCGACGCACGTCGTCCAGCACGCCGGAGACGTCGGTGGGGCGCAACTCGACCCGCACCGCGCCGGACTCGGCGCGGGCCACGTCCAGCAGGTCATGGGCGAGGGCCTCGACCTGCCGGGCGGTGCGCACCAGCATGTCGGCCATCTCCTGCTGGGTGGCGCTCACCGGCCCCAGCTGGCCGGTCTTCCACAGCTCGCCGATGCCGATGATCCCGCCGACCGGGCTCTTGATCTCGTGGGCGACGTTGGCGAGCAGGCGCGACTTGGCCTCGGAAGCGCTTTCCGCCCGCGCCTGCCCCGCCCGGGCGCGGTCGCTGAGCCGGTCGCGCTCTTCCAGCAGGGCGGCGACAACGAGCATCGGCAGGTAGCCCAGCAGAACGAGCAGCTGGGCCATCATGGCGCGCTCCGGCCCGACGTACCCGCCGTACGGACCGAGGCCATGCATGCTGCCGCCGACGGCGAGGATGGTGATCAACACCAGCGCCGCGGTGGCGCCGATCACCCGGAAGCGCACGGTGATGAGCAGCAGCATGGGCAGGACGAGGAAGGCCAGCGGCGCCGTGCTGCGCAGGAAGACTCCGACGCAGATCACGGCCAGAATGGTCAACAGCACCGCCGCCTCGACGAGCCGGGCGGGACTGCGGAGGCGGACCAGCTCCCGGCGGGTGACGGCGAGGCCGAAGCTGCCGATCACGGCGATGCTGAGCGCATGGCCGAACCACCATGTCTGCGCCGCCTCGAAGAAGTCGGCGCCGTTCATCCACCAGAGCATGCCGCCGACGAAGACGGCGGCTGGCAGCGGCGCCACGGCGCCGGCGGCGAGAAGGAAGCGGCCCGCGCCCCGGACGGTGGCGAGGTTGAGCGTGGGCGCGAAACGCCGGGCCAGCAGCACCGCGGCGTAGATGTCGAGCATGTTGGCGACGGTGAACATCGCCGTCGTGGCGGTGGAATTGCCGGCGAGGAGGTTGCCGGCCGCCAGCCCGAGGGCGACGAGGCCCCCGAACGACAGATCGTACAGCGGCCCGCGCGAGGTGCGCAGCCAGACCGCCACCGCCAGCCCGGCCGAGCCCCACAGGGCCGCCACCATGTCGGCGGAACGGGCGAAGGTCAGCGACAGCACCGTCAGCACCATCACCGCCATGGCGGTGAACACCGGCGCGAGCGGCTGCCGGGCCCCTTCCGGCGCCGCGGCCGGGGCCTTGGGGACCGGTCTGGCCGGCAGGGGCTCGAGCACGGGGCTCATGGTCATCGTCGGGTCCGCTGGGCGTGGCGCCGGACCCCGGATAGCCCGCGGCTTCCTAATATCCCCTGAAGGTCAGAAGGCCTGGGCCAGCGCCTCATTGAAGGCGCGGACCGCGGCGGCGGGGCCTTCGGGGGCGTCCCACACGGCGGAGCTGGCGGCGACGAAGTCGGCGCCCGCCCGGGCGAGGCCGGCGGCGTTGGCGGGAGTGACGCCGCCGATGGCCACGCAGGGCGTCTCCACCGTCTCCTGCCAGATCGAGAGGATTTCGGGGTCCGGCCGGTGCGTGGTGGTCTTGGTGCCGGTGGGGAAGAAGGCGCCGAAGGCGACGTAGTCTGCGCCGGCCTCGGCCGCGTCCATGGCCAGTTCGCGGCTGTCGTGGCAGGTGACGCCGATCATCGCCTGCGGCCCCATGACCCGGCGGGCCTCGGCGTAGGAGGCGTCGGACTGGCCGACGTGCACGCCGTCGCAGCCGGAGCGGGCGGCGAGGTCCGGACGGTCGTTCAGGATCACCGCCACTCCCCGGGCGCGGGCCACCGGCGCCAGCGCCTCGACGGCGCGGAGCACGGCGGCGTCGTCGGCGTCCTTGAGCCGGATCTGCAGAGCCGCCACGTCGCCGGCGTCGAGCGCGGCCGCCAGCGTCGCGGCGAAGGCGCCCAGGTCCGGGATCACGGGCGGGGTGATCAGATAGAGGCGGCAGGGCGGACGCGGCGGGACGACGGGTTCTCGGGCCATGCGCCGGGAGTGCGACGGACGCGGGGCTGCGTCAATGCGTCGGCCCCTCTCCGTACAATTCCGGACTGCGAACGACTTGCATTCGCCTCGCTCCCGTGGCTATAGCGAACCATTCGCAATCGCATCGGGCCCGCTCGTGTACGTCTGCAACTGCAACGGTCTGCGCCAACGCGACGTCGCCGCCGCCATCGAGGCCGGCGCGACGCGGCCGAAGGACGTGTTCGACCGCCACCAGTGCCGTCCGCAGTGCGCGCGCTGCGTCTGCGAGATGCGCGGGATGATCGACGACAGCCGCCAGGCCTTCGCCCTCGCCGCCGAGTAGCTGCGGGCGAGTTTTACTCGCATTTTCAATGTTGTGAGAAGTGTTCGCAAGTGAACACCGCCCGCTCCCGCGTGTTATGAGTGCCGCGAGCGACGGGTGATTCAGGGCGTCAGGTCGACGGCCGCCCCGGCGACAGGAAGACGATCATGAAGGGCGATCCCGCGATCATCCGCACCCTCAATGCGGTGCTGACCAACGAGCTGACCGCGGTCAACCAGTACTTCCTGCATGCGCGGATGTTCGAGAGCTGGGGGCTGAAGCACCTCGGCCAGATCGTCTACGACGAGTCGATCGGCGAGATGAAACACGCCGACAAGCTGATCAAGCGCATCCTCTTCCTCGACGGCCTGCCCAACCTGCAGGACCTGCACAAGCTGAAGATCGGCGAGAACGTGTTCGAGTGCCTGGCCGCCGACCTGGCGCTGGAGCTGGGCGGACGCGACGCCCAGCTGGCCGGCATCGCCCAGTGCGAGGCGGCCAAGGACTACGTCAGCCGGCAGATCCTGACCGAGATCCTCGCCGACACCGAGGAGCACATCGACTTCCTCGAGGCGCAGCACAAGCTGATCGAACAGCTGGGCGAGCAGAACTACCTGCAGTCGGCGATGACGGAGATCGCGCCCGACCGGAGCGCGACGGGGAACTGACCCGCCGCCCGGCTCATTCCCGCCCCGAGAGCTGGAGGAGCCGATGGTTGCGATCGATGACGCGCTGGACAACGCCAGGGACGCTGCGGCGGACTTCCTGAACGCGGAGGGCCGTCATCCCGGCCATGTGCTGCTGGGTGCGGCGCTGACGATCGGCTTCGCCTTCGCCGCCACCACCCTCGCCCGCCGCGCCATCCGGCCGCAGCCCCTGCGCGCCGGGGACGGCGGCAAGCCGGTGACGGAGCGCCCGCGCGGACCGCTCAGCCTGATCCTGCCCGCCGTGTTCTCGGCCACCACCCTGTCCGCGCTCCGGGTGTGGAACGCGCCGCCGGCGCGGGCGCGGAGCCGGGCCATCGGCCTGTGGACCGCCGCCCAGGCCCTGAACGCCGTCTGGATCGCCCTGCGCCCGGCGAGCCGCGGGATGCAGATCGCCGCCGCCATGTCGACCGCCGGCATGGCCGCGGCCTTCGCCCACGAGGCGCGCAGGATCGACCTCAAGGCGGGGCAATGGGCCTCGCCCACGGGCGGCGGGGTGCGGATCGCCAACACCGTGCAGGAGAAGGTCGACGAGGGGCCGACCCTCCACTGAGGCGCGCCTTGCCTCGGAACCCGGCTTCCTCTAGGGACTGCGCCCGATTTCGCGCGCGCCGGACGGTCGGACGCCCGCGCCTCCAGAACTCCGAGATTCCATGAAGATCAACGGCAACACCATCAAGCCCGGCATGGTCCTGCAGCACAACGGCGGCCTGTGGGTCGTCACCAAGGCCAGCCACGTCAAGCCCGGCAAGGGCGGCGCCTTCGCCAACGTCGAGGCCAAGAACCTCGAGACCGGCAACAAGCTGAACGAGCGCTTCCGGTCGGAAGACAAGGTCGAGCGCGTCACCCTGGAGCAGAAGGACTTCTCGTACCTGTACGAGCAGGGCGACGCCCTGGTGTTCATGGACGACGCCACCTACGAGCAGATCGAGCTGCAGAAGGAGTGGGTCGGCGAGGAGCGGATCCCCTACCTGCAGGACGGCATGAAGGTGGTCATCGAAATGCACGAGGGCCGGCCGATCGGGCTGGAGCTGCCCGAGCAGGTGACCCTGACGGTCGCCGAGACCGAGCCCACCGTGAAGGGCCAGACCGCCTCGTCGTCCTACAAGCCGGCCATCGCCGACAACGGCGTACGCATCATGATCCCGCCGTACATGAGCGCCGGCGAGCGCATCGTGGTCGACACGACGACCGGCGAGTACGTCCGCCGCGCCGACTGATCCTTCCGGCTCCATCGGGGCCGTCCAGCGTTTGAACTTCTCCGCCTGTCCGGGCTGCGCGCCTTTTCAGGACTTGCGGACCAGGAGATTCCCATGGCCCTCGCCTCCGCCCTGCTGCAAGTGATGATGGACGCGGTCCGCAAGACGGCGCGGCCGATGCTGCGCGACTTCGGCGAGGTGTCGAACCTGCAGATGTCGCGCAAGGGCCCGGGCGACTTCGTCACCGCCGCCGACGTGCGGGCCGAACAGACCCTGTTCGAACTCCTGACCAAGGCGCGGCCGGGTTACGGCTTCCTCGGCGAGGAGCGGGGCGAGGTCGAGGGGACCGACAAGTCGCACCGCTGGATCGTCGATCCGATCGACGGCACCACCAACTTCGTCCACGCCATGCCGCACTTCGCGATCACCGTCGCGCTGGAGCGCTTCGCGCCGGACGGGGCGTCGGAGATCGTCGCCGGGGTCACCTACAACCCGGTGATGAACGAGATGTTCTGGGCCGAGAAGGGCAAGGGCTGCTACCTGAACGACACCCGCATCCGGGTGGCGGGCCGCAAGGACCTGTCGGAAAGCCTGATCGCCACCGGCCTGCCGTTCATCGGCAAGACCGGCCACGCCCAGGCGATCAAGGACATCCACGCGGTCGGCCAGCGGGTGGCCGGCATCCGCCGGCTGGGCTCGGCGGCGCTGGACTTCGCCTGGGTCGCCGCCGGGCGGTACGACGCCTACTACGAACGCAACCTGCAGCCGTGGGACGTGGCGGCCGGGGTGCTGTTCGTGACCGAGGCCGGCGGGATCGTCACGACCATCGACGCGGACGGCGATCCGAAGACCGGGAAGCAGATCCTCGCCACGAACGCCGAGCTGCACCCGCAGCTGCGCAAGGTGCTGCAGGGGGCCTGAGCCCCTCCCCTAGCCGATCAGGGCCTTCGCCGCGGCCCGCGCTTCGTCGGTGACGACGGCGCCCGACAGCATGCGGGCGATCTCCTCCAGCCGCCGGGTCTCGTCGAGGGCGTCGACCGTCGTGGTGGTCAGGCCGCCGGCGTCGGACTTGCGCACCTTCCAGTGGGCGTGGCCGCGGGCCGCGACCTGCGGACTGTGGGTGACGACCAGCACCTGGGCGCCGCGCGACAGGCGCTGGAGCCGCGTGCCGACGGCCTCGGCCACGGCGCCGCCCACGCCCTGGTCCACCTCGTCGAAGATCATCACCGGCTGGCGCTGGTCCTCCCGGCCGGCCAGCGCCGCCTTCATGGCGAGGGCGAAGCGGGCCAGTTCGCCGCCCGACGCGATGGCGTCGAGCGGGCCGAAGGCCGTGCCGGCGTTGGTGGAGATCTCGAAACGGACGGTTTCCGCCCCGAGCGGGCCGCGGCGGCCTTCGGCCACCGGCTCGAAGGCGACGCGGAAGCGGGCCCGCTCCAGCTTCAGGGGCCCCAGCTCCTCCATGACCGCCGCGGTCAGCCGGTCGGCCGCCGCCTCGCGGGCGGAGGTCAGCAGGGTCGCGGCGAGGTCCCACGCCTCCCGGGCGGCGGAAGCGGCGCGCTCGGCGGCGGTGATCGCCTCCGCCCCGTCCTCGATCAGGCGCAGTTGCTCGCGAAAACGGACGCGAAGGGTCGGCAGCAGCTCGACCGAGGTGTTGAGCTTGCGCGCCGCCGCGCGGAGAGCGAACAGGCGCTCCTCGGCCTTGTCCAGCCGGCCCGGCTCGAAATCGAAGGCGTCGGCGGCGGCGTCCACGGCGGCGATCGCCTCCTGGGCCTCGACCAGGGTCCGGTCGATGGCCTCGGCGGCGGCCGCGAGGCGGACCAGCACCGGATGATCCGGCTCGACGCCCGCCTGGCCGGCGCGCTGGCGGGCGTGCTCCACCGCGCGGAGGGCGGCGGCGAGGTTGCGGGCCAGCTTGTCGCCGCCCAGCTGGGCGCGGGCGTCGGACAGGTCCGCGATGGCCTTCTCGGCGGCGCCGAGCACCGCCCGCTCCCCCGCCAGCTCCGCCTCTTCCTCGGGCCGGGGATCGAGGGCGTCAAGGTCGGCGAGGTTCTCGGCCAGCTCCCCGGCGCGGGCCGCGGCGTCCGCCGCCTCAGCCTTCAGCGCCGCCACCGTCTGCTCGGCCGCCTTCAGCCGTTCGGCGGCGCGGGCGACGCCGTCGAGTTGCGGCTGCAGGCCGCCGTAGGCGTCGAGCAGGGCGCGGTGGGTCTTCCAGTCCAGCAGCCCCACAGTCTCGTGCTGCCCGTGCACCTCGACCAGCGCCTGGCCGATCTCGCGCAGGGCGGCGACGCCGGCGGGCTGGTCGTTGACGAAGGCGCGGCTGCGGCCGTCCGCGGAGAGGGTTCGGCGGAGGATCAGTTCCTCCCCGGGCGCGACCTCGAAGCCCTTCTCCGAAATCAGCCCGATCAGGGCGGCGTCGTCAGGCGCGGCGAAGACGGCGGTGGCCGAGGCCTGCCGGGCGCCGGAGCGTACGAGACCGGCGTCGGCGCGGGCGCCGAGCGCGAGGCCCAAAGCGTCGAGGATGATCGACTTGCCCGCCCCGGTTTCACCGGTGAGCACGGTCAGGCCCTCGCTGACCTCGAGGTCGAGCGCGTCGACGAGAACGATGTCCCGGATCGACAGGGCCGTCAGCATGGGCGTGTCCCGGGCTGGACGCCGCGGCCGGAGGGGCGATCAGGCGGACTGGACAAGGCGAATCGATCTCCCGACGAAGCCGGAGGATGCGAGGGGAAGCGCCGGCCCGGCAAGGCCGAGGCTAGCGGAACATATGGGAAACGTCAGCCCGGGATGATGCGGCGGAGCCAGCTTTCGCGCTGGCCGGTGGGCTGGACGTCGGGGCGGGAGCCCTCCTCGGTCAGCAGGGCGTAGGCCTCGGCGTACCACGGGCTGCCGGGATAGTTGTGGCCCAGCACCGCGCCGTTGCGGGTCGCCTCCTCCTTCAGCCCGAGACCGAGGTAGACCTCGACGAGGCGGTAGAGCGCCTCGGGCGTGTGCGACGTGCGCTGGTAGGCCTCGTTGTCGATCACCGCCTTGTAGCGGTTGATCGCCGCCAGCGGCTGGCCGGCGCGCTGGTAGTAGCGGCCGATCGTCATCTCCTTGCCGGCCAGCTGGTCGTTGACCATGTCGATCTTGACCGTGGCGTCGATGGCGTAGGAGGTGCCGGGATAGCGGCGGGCGACGTCGCGCAGGCCGTCCAGCGCCGCCTGGGCGTAGCCCTGGTCGCGGCCGACGTCGGTGATCTGCTCGAAGTTGCAGAGCGCCTTCATGTAGAAGGCGTACGGCGCGCTCGGATTGCCCGGGAAAAGCGCGATGAAGCGATCCGCAGCCGCGATCGCTTCCGCGTAGTCGTTGCTCTGGTAGTAGGCGTAGATCTGCATCAGGATCGCGCGCCGCGACCACTCCGAATACGGATGCTGCCGCTCGACTTCCTGGAAGTAGTCGATGGCGTCGGCCCAGCGCCGCGATTCGAGCCGCTGGTAGCCGGTGTTGTACAGCGCCTCGACCGGGCGCTCCTCATAGGCCAGGCGCGGCCGGTCCGCGCGGCCGGCGCAGGCGGAGATCGTCAGGGCCGAAACGGCGACGGCCGAAAGAATCAGGCCGGTGCGAAACTTCGATGCGGACAAGGACGACCTCAACTTGCAGGCCGGCGGGCGCTCACCCGTCGGCGCCCCCGGAAACGAGACGCGATCTCTACACCAGCGAACAAGCTCGCGCCAATGCCGGCCCGACGCCGCAAAAACGCAGGACCGCGCCTTGTGGCCCGGCCGTCCCCTGTTATGAAGCGCGCCAGCGCTCCGCGGCATGTCGCCGGGCGATGACGGCGAAAGGATGACCGGACATGAAGCTGCTCGCAGGCAACTCCAACCGGACGCTCGCCCGCGCCATCGCCACCCACCTCGACATGCCGCTGACCAAGGCCCAGGTGAAGCGGTTCGCGGACAACGAGGTGTTCGCGATGATCGAGGAGAACGTCCGCGGCGAGGACGTCTTCGTGATCCAGTCGACCAGCTATCCGGCCAACGACAACCTGATGGAGCTGCTGATCATCACCGACGCCCTCGTGCGGGCGTCGGCGAAGCGGATCACGGCGGTGATGCCCTACTTCGGCTACGCCCGGCAGGACCGGAAGACCGACGGCCGGACGCCCATCTCGGCCAAGCTGGTGGCCAACCTGATCACCCGCGCCGGGGCGGACCGGGTGCTGACGATGGATCTGCACGCCGGGCAGATCCAGGGCTTCTTCGACATCCCGACCGACAACCTGGTGGCCACGCCGGTCCTGGCGCAGGACATCAAGGAGAACTACCGCCGCGGCGACGACCTGATGATCGTCTCCCCGGATGTCGGCGGCGTGGTCCGGGCCCGCTCGCTGGCCAGACGGCTGGACGCCGACCTCGCCATTGTCGACAAGCGGCGGCCCAAGGCCGGCGAGAGCGAGGTGATGAACATCATCGGCGACGTCGAGGGGCGACGCTGCATCCTGTTCGACGACATCGTCGATTCGGGCGGCACGCTGGTGAACGCGGCCCGGGCGCTGATCGACCAGGGCGCGACCGAGGTGTCAGCCTACATCAGCCACGGCGTGCTCTCCGGCCCCGCGGTGCAGCGGGTCAACGACGGCCCGCTGAAGGAACTGGTCATCACCGACTCCATCGAGCAGCCGGACGAGGTGCTGAACTGCGCCAAGATCCGCACCGTCTCGGTGGCGCCGCTGATCGGCGAGGCGATCCGCCGGATCGCCAACGAGGAGTCGGTGTCGAAACTGTTCGACTAGGCGCTTTTTCGGAACGGCTTCGGCTGCGCCCCATTACCGCCCGGAACCGGGGCGTTGATGGCGCCGTCTGAAGAGGAGTTCCGATGCGACCGGCCGTCCTGCGCGCCAGCCTGACCTTCGCCGCTCTCGCGGCCGCCTCGCTCGCGGCGAGCTGCGCCTCCCCGACCGCGCAGGCTGAGGCGGAGGCGCGGGCGGAGGCCGAGCGGATCGCCGCCGAAATCGCCCTGCGGGGCCCGCCGGTGGCGCTGAACCAGTCGGTCGCCGACTCCGCCGCCGTGTACATCGCCTTCGTGCGGGACATGGCCGCGATCGAGGGCGGCTTCGAAAGCCCCGAGGCCATCCAGGCGGCGCTCGCGCGCGCCTCGGGCTACGACCCCGAGCAGCTGTCGCGCGGCCTGATCGCCTACGCCTCGATCATCGCCCTGCAGTCGCCGGAGTTCGTGCAGGGCGTCCGGCAGTTCGCCGCGCCCGAAACCGCCCGCGAGCGGCTGGTGGCCGAGATCGTGGCCGACCCCGGGCGCGCTTCGCGCCTGCCGGGAGCCGAGGCGGCCGCCGGCCTGATCATCGGCAGCCTGCGGACGGACGTGGAGGCGCTCAGCCGCGCCGCCAATTCGATCGAGAACGACGCCTACAGCATCCAGAACTCCTGGGACCCCCGCCGGGCCTGGGCGATCCGCCCGGTTGCGGACCGGCAGGGCCGGCTCACCGCGGCCCACGCGGCGGGCGAAGCCATGCTGCCGCCGGCCAATGAGGCGGCCCGTCTGTTCGAGGCCGCCCACGCGGGGACCGGCCTGTCCGTTGCGGCGGAGCGGCGCGAGCCCCCCTACCCGTCCGCGGTCGAGAACGCGCTTGCGCTGGCCGCCCTGGCGGCGCTCGGCGCGGCAGGCGAGAACGCCCGGTCCAACACCGACGCGCTGCAGTTCGACTGGACCGGCCACACCTGCATGGAGATGGCCAAGCTGAACCTGCTGCAGTGCCTCGCGGCGTCGCGGCCGAACTACGAGGACATCTTCTGTCTGGGCCGCCACGTGGTGCGCGACCTCTCGACCTGCACCCGCGGGGCCGCCCTGCCCGGCGCGATCGTGACCGTATCCGACCTCACCACCACCGGCGTGGTCGAGGAATCCGCTCCTCCCGGAATCGTGATCGCGCCCCGGCCGGCGACCGCCGCCCCGCCGCCGCGGGTGAGCATGGCCCCGGCGGCTTCGCCCGCGCCGGCCCGAAGCCCCGCGCCGCCGCCGCCTGCGGCCGATCGGCCGCCGCCGACAGGATCGCTGACCGAGCGGCTGAACCGGGGCGAGGACTGATCCCGGAGCCCGAGTCCGGTCGTTCGCCTGACAGGATTAACTCTCGGCCAACCCTTTTCCACACGGTATAAGAGGGATCAGTCGTCGCTCGCGCGGGTCGCTCGGGCTTGCTGGGGGTTCCTCATGTTCCAGGATCACATGCGCCGGGGTCTGGCGCTGGCTGTTGTCGCCGCCGCCGCCGTGCTCGCCGGCTGCGCCACCGACGAACCGCCGCCCCCGCCGCCGCCGCCGCCGCCGCCGCCGCCGGCGGTGAGCCTGAACGAGGGCGTCGCCGAGGCCGCCTCGATCTATGTGGCCTTCATGCGCGAGGCGAGCTCCATTCCGGCGGGCGGCTTCTCCGACGCGGAGTCCATCCAGGCCGCGATCCGGCGCGGCGCCGCCTACGACCCGGCCCAGCTGTCGCGGGGCATGATCGCCTACGGCTCGATCCTGGCCCTGCAGTCGCCGGAGTTCGTCCAGGGCGTGCGCCAGTACGCCGTGGATCCGACGATCCGGCAGGAGATGGTGGCGCGGATCATCGCCGACCCGGCCACGGCCGCCACCTTCCCGGGCGCGGAGGCCGCCGCCGGCCTGATCGCCGGCACCCTCGGCCAGGACGTCGCCGCCATGCTGACGATCGCCGAGGCGGTCGAGAACGACGCCTACAAGATCCAGGAGCGGGCCGACCCGCGGCGGCGCTGGGCGGTGACGCACATCGCCAACCGCGAACAGCGGCTGGAGGGCGCCAAGACCCTGTCCGCCGCCGCGATGCTGCCCTCGGCGGAAGAGGCCGCCCGGCTGTTCGCCGCGGCGAACGCGGGCGCCGGCCTGACGCCGGTGTCGAGCCAGGCGGGCCCGCCCTATACGCCGGCCGTGGTCCGGTCGCTGGCCCTGGCCGCCCTGGCTGCGCTCGGCGCCGGGGGCGACGACGCCCGGGCCAGCACCGAGGCGCTGACGGTCGAGCAGACCAGCGAATTCTGCCTGAACATGTCCAAGCTGATGCTGTTCCAGTGCCTGGCCGCCTCGCGGCCGAGCTACGAGGACATGTTCTGCGTCGGCCGCCACATCGCCCGCGACCTGTCGACCTGCACCGCCCAGGCGGTGACTCCCGCCGCCCTGCCGGTCTCCCCGACGCTGGTGGCGGACGTCGATGCGGCGGCTCCGGTTGCGGCCGAGGCCGCGGCGGCCTCCACCGCCGCCACGGCGACGCTCGACAGCGGCCGCTGACCGCCGGCGCGGGCCCGGCGCCGCGGACGGTTGCGTCGGCGGCCGCCAGCGTGTAATAGCCCGCGCTCCTGAATTCGAGGGTTTCACGACCCCGCCGCGCGGGCCACCGAGGTTGGCGCGGCGTTTCCGTTGTTTGTTGAGGCGAGCCAGATGGCCGAGATCATTCTGAACGTCGACGTCCGTGACGGCGTGGGCACCGGCGGCGCCCGCGCGGTCCGCCGCGCCGGCATGGTGCCGGGCATCCTGTACGGCGGCGACAAGGCTCCGGTGGCCATTTCGGTCAACGAGAAGGACTTCCGCAAGTCGCTCTACACCGGCAAGCTGCTGGGCCACCTGGTGACCCTGAAGTACGGCGAGGAGACCCAGCCGGTCATCGCCCGCGATGTGCAGTTCGACCCGGTGTCGGACCGTCCGCTGCACTTCGACCTGATGCGGGTCGACGAGAAGCAGACCGTGAAGATCGAAATTCCGGTCCACTTCATCAACGAAGACAAGTGCCCGGCCTTCCGCCAGGGTGGTTCGCTGGAAGTCGTGCGTCACGCGGTCGAGGTGAAGGTCCGCGCCGACCACATTCCGGAAGACCTGATCGTCGACCTCGCCGGCCACAAACTGGGCGACACCATCCGCTGGTCGGACCTGAAGGTTCCGTCGGACGTCGAGCCGACCATCGGCGACCGCGACTTCGTGATCGCCTCGATCAAGACCTCCTCGGCCGCCAAGGCCGCCGACGAGATCGAGGCCGCCGTGGCCGAAGAGACCGCCGAGGCCGAGGTTCCGGCCATCGAGCAGGCTGCGGACGAGACTTCGGAAGGCTGATCGCCCGATCCACTGTTCTGAAAAGCGGCCCCTTCCGGTATCGGGAGGGGCCGTTTCCGTTTCCGGAGCCCGCCCATGATCATCATCGCCGGCCTCGGCAATCCGGGGCCGAAGTACGAGAAGAACCGCCACAACATCGGCTTCATGGCCGCAGACGAGATCGCCCGCCGCTGGTCGTTCGGGCCGGAGCGGGCCAAGTTCCAGTCGGTGATCCGCGAGGGCGAACTCGAGACGCCGAAGGGCCGGGTGAAGGTCCTGCTGATGAAGCCGCAGACGTTCATGAACGAGAGCGGCCGGGCGGTCGGCGAGGCGGCGCGCTTCTACAAGGTCCCGCCGGGCGAGGTGATCGTCTTCCATGACGAGATCGACCTGGCGCCGGGGCGCTTCCGGATGAAGACCGGCGGCGGGGCGGCCGGCCAGAACGGGGTCCGCAGCCTGATCAGCCAGCTGGGGCCGGATTTCCGCCGGGCGCGCATGGGCGTCGGGCATCCGGGGCGGCCCGAGCTGGTGCACGGCCATGTGCTGGGCGACTTCCACAAGGCGGACCAGCCGTGGCTGGACGCCCTGCTGCAGGCCTGCGCCGACGCCCTGCCCTTCGCCCTCGCGGGCGACGACGACCGCTACCAGGCCGAGGTCATGCGACTGGCTCCGGCCCCGAAATTCAGCCCGCGGCAGGCCGCGCAGGAGGCGGCGCGGGGGGGCTGAACCCGCCCCCGCCGCGCCGTCGATCGAGCGCGACCGACCGTCGCCCTTTGCGAAGGCCGCGCGGGAGGCTATGCGCGCATGAGGCGGCGCCTGCGGGCGACGCTTTCCGACGACCGAGGTGTATGTCCATGGCCCGTTTCCTGATCGCCCTCCCGGCCCTTCTCCTGCTCGCCGCCTGCGGCTCCGGCGAAGGCGGCGGAAAAGGCGGCGCGGCCGCCGAGCCAGTGGCGGTCGGCGACGCCTGGTGCCGTCCGACGCCCAACGGCCGGCTGATGACCGGCTGCTACGTCAGCCTCACCGCGCGGGCGGACGATCGACTGGTCTCGGCGACCGCCGCCGGCGCCGCCCGGGTCGAGATCCACGAGAGCCGCATGGAGAGCGGCATGATGATGATGCATCCGCTGGAGGACGGGCTTCCGCTGCCGCAGGGCCGGCTGGTGGAGCTGCGGCCGGGCGGAAACCACATCATGGTGATGGGCCTCAGCGGGCCGCTGGAGACCGGCGACAGCGTGGAGCTGACGCTGAACTTCGAGAAGGCGCCGGACGCCAAGGTCACAGCCTGGGTGCGCCAGCCCGAGGCGGAGTAGGCCGGCCCTCGCGACGAACCTGACAAACCGGTCCGGACCGGCTAAGGGCGTGCGCTCACGAGGAACCTCCCCAAGACCATGGCCCTGAAAGTCGCGATCGTCGGCCTGCCGAACGTCGGCAAGTCCACCCTGTTCAACGCCCTGACGCGCACCGCCGCGGCGCAGGCGGCCAACTATCCGTTCTGCACCATCGAGCCGAACACCGGCGACGTCGCCGTGCCCGAGCCGCGGCTCGACGTGCTGGCGAAGATCGCGGGCTCGAAGGAGATCATTCCGGCGCGCATCACCTTCGTCGATGTGGCGGGCCTCGTGCGGGGCGCATCGAAGGGCGAAGGCCTGGGCAACCAGTTCCTCGCCAACATCCGCGACTGCGACGCCGTGGCCTTCGTGGCCCGCTGCTTCGTCGACGACGACATCACCCACGTGGAGAACCGCATCGACCCGGTGTCGGACCTCGAGATCATCGAGACCGAGCTGATGCTGGCCGACCTCGAAAGCCTCGAGAAGCGGGTGGTCAACGTCGAGAAGAAGGCCAAGGGCGGCGACAAGGAGGCCCAGCAGACGCTGCGGCTGATCAACCTCGCCCTGGAGCAGCTGCGGGCGGGCAAGCCGGCGCGGCTGGCCGAGGTGCCGAAGGAGGACGACAAGGGCTGGCGCATGCTGCAGCTGCTGACCTCGCTGCCGGCGCTGTACGTGGCCAACGTCGAGGAGGCCTCGGCCGACAAGGGCAACGAGCTGTCCGCGAAGGTGGCCGAGCGCGCCGCCCGCGACAACGCCAACTCGGTGGTCATCTCGGCGCAGATCGAATCCGAGATCGCCGTGCTCGACGACGAGGAGCAGAAGGAATTCCTCGAGGGTCTGGGGCTGGAGGAGCCGGGGCTCAACCGTCTGATCCGGGAGGCCTACAAGCTGCTCGGCCTGCAGACCTACTTCACCGTGGGGCCGAAGGAGGCGCGGGCCTGGACGATCCCCGTCGGGGCCACGGCTCCGCAGGCGGCCGGCGTGATCCACACCGATTTCGAGAAGGGCTTCATCCGCGCCGAAACCGTCGCCTACGAGGACTATGTGGCTCTGAACGGCGAAGCGAAGGCCCGCGAGGCCGGCAAGCTCCGCGCCGAGGGCAAGGCCTACGTCGTCAAGGACGGCGACGTGATGCACTTCCTGTTCAGCTGATCAGTCCGCGCCGGCGGGCCGGTTCTCCGCCCCGCACCGGGTGAGCAGGACGACGGCCCCGTTGCGATCGGGCCAGGTGAGACGCAGGGCGTCCCCCTGCACCTCGAGCCGGACGCGCTCCTGGCTGCGCATCCCTTCGGCGTCGCAGGTCAGGGCCGCGTCGTAGCCGCCTGCCCGCTCGTCGATCCGGTCGATGGAGCAGCTGTTCTCATAGCCCTCGAAGCGGGTCGGGGTGATCTCGATCGGACGCTCGGCGCCCCGCGGCGCGGCGCACCAGGCCGGCTCGGCCGCCCAGCGTCCGACGAAGCTGGCGGCGCCGCTGCCCGGCAGGACGGCGCCGACCTCGGCCGGAGGGGGCGGCGGAGGCGCGGCGCCCTCAGGGGCCGTGACCGGCGAGGCCGGATCGGTCGGCGGGTTCACCGACTCCCGGCCGCAGGCGGCGAGGCTGAGAAGGACGGCGGCGGAGAGAATCGGAAGACGAAGCGCGGTCATGGGTCGAGAACGCCCTGCGCCGCCCGGCGCTCCGCCTCGCTCCGATCACGAAATCGCGGCCAAGCTTGCATCCGCCGCAAGTTTTTGCGAGGCGTTCGCTGTGTCGAGAACTCAGGGGGTGTCCCGAATGACTCAGAACACGACCCCGTGGGGAGCCCAGATCGATCCGCTGGCGCAGGACGTCGCGGCGGTGCTCAAGCGGATGGGCGGCTCCGCCCACCAGCGCGACGTGGTGCAATGCGTCGCGGCGCTGAAGCGCCAGCGCGGCGAAACCGTCGCCCAGGATCTGGCGACCCGCATCGTCGAGGTGTTCGAACGCTACCGCGACCTCTTCTTCCGGCCCTTCGGCGAGGGGTCGCACCGGTGGGCGCTGCAACCCGGCGTCGCCTGACCCGGCGGAGAATTGAAAAGGGCCCGCGACCGGAGTCGCGGGCCCTTTCGCTGACCGGAGCTCCGATCAGAAGCGGCGGACGAAGCTGAGGCCGTAGGTGTCGACCTCGCCGGCGTCGTCGCGGAAGTCGCGGCGGGTCCAGTCGGCGCGCAGGCCGTTCTGGGCGTCGAAGAACCAGTTGGCGCCGGCGCCGTAGTTGATGCTCTCGCCGTCCTCGCTGACGTCCACGCCCGCCACCTCGGCCTTCAGCGAGGTCGTGCCGTAGCCGACGCGACCGAACAGCTCGACGTTCTGGCTGACCGGCACCGTGCCCACCAGGTAGGCCGCGGCGTCGTATTCGTGCTCGAGGCTGCCGTCGACCCCGCCGACGGTGATGTCCTCATCCGCGACGCCGACCGAGGCTTCGCCCTCGATGCCGACCCACGGGTTGAAGCGGTAGCCGAGGCGGCCGGTCACAGCGCCGAGCTCGCCCTGGTCGCCGTCGAAGTGGGTGTAGCCGATCGAGCCGGTCACCGGCGACGTCGGGACCTGCGCCATGGCCGGCGCGGCGATCAGCGTAGTAAGAGCGGCGGTCGCGAGAAGAACGTTACGCATTGTTTCTGTATCCTCTGGATGCGGTGACTGAAAGAGCCACCGGCCCCACCCAGCGGATACACAAATGGGTCGCCGGAACGGACGTTCCAGTGCTGACCGGACAGGCGTCGTCGACTGTGCGCCGCAGGGCACAGACGACGATACGCCAATCGTGACCTTATCGTGGTCTTGTTGAGGCAGACCGACTTCTAGCGGTCCTTCTCGCGCTCGGTCCCGGCGCGGGCGTCCAGCGCCGCCTGGGCGGCGGCGAGGCGGGCGATCGGCACCCGGTAGGGCGAGCAGCTGACGTAGTCGAGGCCGACCGCCTCGCAGAAGGCGATCGAGGCGGGGTCGCCGCCATGCTCGCCGCAGATGCCCATCTTGACGCCCTCGCGGGCCGCCCTGCCCCGCTCGGCGGCGATGCGGATCAGGTCGCCGACCCCCTCCTGGTCGAGGCGGACGAAGGGATCGGTCTCGAAGATGCCCTTGTCCATATAGGCCTGGAGGAAGCGGCCGGAGTCGTCGCGGCTGATGCCGAAGGTGGTCTGGGTCAGGTCGTTGGTGCCGAAGGAGAAGAACTGGGCGTACTCGGCCAGGTCGGCGGCGCGCAGGGCGGCGCGCGGCAGTTCGATCATGGTGCCGACCAGGTATTCGACCCGGTCGCCGGCCTCGGCGAAGACCGCCTCGGCGGTGCGGTCGGTCAGCTCGCGCAGGAACTTCATCTCGAGGCCGAGGGCGACCAGCGGGTGCATGATCTCGGGGATCGGGGCCACGCCCGAAGCCTTCTTCACCTCCAGCGCCGCCTCCAGCACCGCCCGGACCTGCATCTCGTAGATTTCCGGATAGGCCACCCCGAGGCGGCAGCCGCGGTGGCCGAGCATCGGGTTGGTCTCGTGCAGCTCGCGCGCGCGGCGCTTCAGCTTGGCGGCGTCCAGCCCCTGGGCCGCGGCGAGCGCGTCGATCTCCGCCTCCCCGTGCGGGATGAACTCGTGCAGCGGCGGGTCCAGCAGGCGCACCGTCACCGGCAGGCCGGACATGATGGTGAACAGCTCGACGAAGTCCGACTTCTGGAACGGGGCGATCTTCGCCAGCGCCGCGCGGCGCCCGGCCTCGTCGTCGGCGAGGATCATCTCGCGCACCGCGGCGATGCGGGTGTCGTCGAAGAACATGTGCTCGGTCCGGCACAGGCCGATCCCCTCGGCGCCGAAGCCGCGGGCGGTCCGCGCGTCCAGCGGGGTCTCGGCGTTGGCGCGGACCTTCAGGCGGCGGACCCGGTCGGCCCAGGCCATCAGCGTCTGGAAGTCGCCGGTCAGCTCCGGCTCGATCATCGGCACCGCGCCGTCCAGCACCTCGCCCTTGCCGCCGTCGATGGTGATGATCTCGCCGGCGCGGAAGGTGCGGCCGCGGGCGGTGAAGGCGCCGGCCTTCTCGTCGATGTGGATCTCCCCGGCGCCGGAGACGCACGGGCGGCCCATGCCGCGGGCGACGACGGCGGCGTGGCTGGTCATGCCGCCGCGGGCGGTGACGATGCCGCGAGCGGCGTGCATGCCGTGGATGTCCTCCGGGCTGGTCTCCTCGCGCACGAGAATGACGGCCTCGCCCAGCTGCGACAGGCGCTCGGCCTCGTCGGCGTCGAACACCACCTTGCCCGTCGCCGCGCCGGGCGACGCCGGCAGGCCGGCGGCGACCACAACGCGCTCGGCCTTCGGGTCGAGGGTCGGGTGCAGCAGCTGGTCCAGCGCCGCCGGTTCGACGCGGCTGACGGCCTCCTCCTCCGAGATGACGCCCTCGGCCGCCAGATCGACGGCGATCTTCAGCGCCGCCCTGGCGGTGCGCTTGCCGTTGCGGGTCTGCAGCATCCAGAGGCGACCCTGCTCGACCGTGAACTCGATGTCCTGCATGTCGCGGTAGTGGCGCTCCAGGGCGCCGACCACGTCGACGAACTGGCCGAACACCTCCGGCATGGCCTCTTCCATCGACGGGGCGGTCTCGCCCATCTCCTCGCGGCCGGCCCGGGTCAGGGACTGCGGCGTGCGGATGCCGGCGACCACGTCCTCGCCCTGGGCGTTGACGAGGAACTCCCCGTACAGACGGGCCTCGCCGGTGGACGGGTTGCGGGTGAAGGCGACGCCGGTGGCCGAGGTGTCGCCCATGTTGCCGAACACCATCGACTGCACGTTGACGGCCGTGCCCCAGCTCTCGGGAATGTCGTGCATGCGGCGATAGAACTTCGCCCGGTCGTTCATCCAGCTCGTGAAGACGGCGCCGATCGCCCCCCACAGCTGGTCGTTCGGATCCTGCGGGAACGGGCGGCCCAGCCGGTCCTCGACCACCTGCTTGTAGGCGGCGACCACCTTCTCCCAGTCCTTCGCCGTCAGGTCGGTGTCGACGGTGACGCCGAGCCGGTCCTTGTGATCGTCGAGCACCTCCTCGAAGTCGTCGTGCGAGAGGCCGAGCACGACGTTCGAATACATGGTGATGAAGCGGCGGTAGCTGTCGAGGGCGAAGCGGCGGTCGCCGGACAGGGCGGCGAGGCCTTCGACCGTCTCGTCGTTGAGGCCGAGGTTCAGCACCGTGTCCATCATCCCCGGCATCGAGGCGCGGGCGCCGGAGCGAACCGAGACGAGCAGCGGGTTTTCCGGGTCGCCGAAGGTCTTGCCGACGATCCCCTCGACCCGGGCCAGCCCGGCCTTCACCTGCGCCTCCAGGTCCGCCGGATAGGTCTGGCCCTGCTGGTAGAAGTGGTTGCAGGCCTCGGTGGTGATGGTGAAGCCGGGCGGCACCGGCAGGCCCAGCGAGGACATCTCGGCCAGGTTGGCCCCCTTGCCGCCGAGGAGGTTCTTCATCGAAGCGTCGCCGTCGGCGGAACCGCCGCCGAAGCCGTACACCCACTGAGTCATCAAGCAGCCCCTGAGCCGTGGTTCATCGCGGCGGACTCGCTCCGGCCGCGGTCTGTGGCCCCGCTTAGCGCGCCGGAGGCGGCAAGGCGAGGCCGAGGGTGTAACAAAACGTGAGGCGACGTTGCGGTTCCGGCGGCGCGGCTCAGACGCGCCGGGACGTTCCGCCCGCCGGCGCTGCGGCAGGGGCCGCATCCGCCGCCGCCGAGGTCGACGGCGCGGGCGCGAGCGCGGGCTCCGGGGACAGGAACGAGCGACCCTCCCCCGCCGCCCGGGAGCGGAGCAGTTCGACGAAGCCGATGAAGTCCGTCAGCTGCTCATCGTAGAAGTCCGCCCGTTCGACCGGACCCATGTGCCCGGCGTCCTCGACCCGGACCAGTCGCGCCTGGGGCAGGACCGCGGCGATGTGTTCGCCCGCGTGGTCCCTGGTGATCAGGTCCCGCCCGCCGGCGAAGACCAGGGCCGGCACGTCGATACGGGGCAGCCGGTCCGTCACCGACCAGTGGATCATGGCCAGGTTTCCGCGCGCCTGGACGGCCGGGGAGGTCTTGGTCGGCAGCAGCGCGATCCGGTCGAGCTGCTCGCGCGTGGGTCGGGCGCCGAAGCCGACGAGGCGGGCGGCGAGGTGGGTCGCGCCGCTCAGGTACGCCTGCCAGTTCATCACCCATGTGAGCGGCGAGACCAGGGGCTCGAGCCGGCAGGCGACCTCCACCAGCGGCTGCAGCCGGGTGAACAGACCCGCGAGCGCCATGGTCGTGAGCGGATTGTTGTGGGTGGTGTTCATCAGGGCGATGGCGATGACGCGACGGTTCAGCAGCTCCGGGCGACGGGCGCACAGGGTGAGGGTCGTCATGCCGCCGATGCTGTGCCCCACGAGCACCACCGGCCGGTGCGGCGGCAGGCTGTCGACGACCGCGTGCAGATCCTCGGCGAAGCCTTCGATGGAATAGCCCGCCGGCGGGCGACCGGACCGGCCCGAGCCGGGAAGGTCCCAGAACACGAGGCCGTACCGGTCCCCGAGGTCGCGGCGGGCCTCGGCCCACATGCGCGCGGACAGGCCCCAGCCGTGGGTGAAGACCAGCACCGGCCCCTCCTCGGCCCCCTCGTGCTCCACGTGGAGCCGGGCCCCGTCGGCGCCGTCCACCGTGAACGACCGGGCGGCGCGGCGCGCCTCGGCGCGCTTTCCGCCGCGCCCGAGCAGGAACAGCATCGGCGTCCGCCCGAGCACGCCGAAGAGCAGCAGCGCGCCGGCCCACCAGAGGCGCGTCTCCGACGGATCGGCGAGGCCCAGCGCCTCCGCCTGCCGCTCCGCCTCGTACCAGCTCCACGCCAGCCAGCCTCCGAGAACGAAGAGGGCGATGGACCCCAGGGCGAACAGGCGCTGCAGGAGGGCGAACAGGATCATGGCGGGGTCCGGGGGAAAGGGGGCGCTCCTCAACCGCCCGGCCGCACAAGCGTTCCGCCCCTCCGGCTAACCGTGCCTTAACCGTAAGGATTCACCTTGCCGGTCTCAGAGTAGCCGGGGCCGGGTTCCATGTCCGAGTTGAAGACCGACGTCATCCATCGGGGCGACTGCATCGAGGTGCTGCGCGGCCTGCCCGACGCCTCGGTCGACATGGTCTTCGCCGATCCGCCCTACAATCTCCAGCTGGGCGGCGACCTGCTGCGGCCCGACAATTCGAAGGTCGACGCGGTCGACGACGACTGGGACAAGTTCGGCAGCTTCGCCGAGTACGACGCCTTCACCCGGGCCTGGCTGACGGAGTGCCGCCGGGTGTTGAAGCCGGAGGGGTCGATCTGGGTGATCGGCAGCTACCACAACGTCTTCCGTCTCGGCGCCGCCATCCAGGACCTCGGCTTCTGGGTGCTGAACGACATCATCTGGCGCAAGTCGAACCCGATGCCGAACTTCAAGGGCACCCGGTTCACCAACGCCCACGAGACCCTGATCTGGGCGGCGCGCTCGCGGGAGCAGAAGCGCTACACCTTCAACTACGATGCGCTGAAGGCCTTCAACGAGGACACCCAGATGCGGTCCGACTGGACCTTCGCCCTGTGCACCGGCGAGGAGCGCATCAAGGACGCCGACGGCAAGAAGGCGCACCCGACCCAGAAGCCCGAGGCCCTGCTGCACCGGGTGCTGCTGGCCGCGACGCGGCCCGGCGACGTGGTGCTGGATCCCTTCTTCGGCACCGGCACGACCGGCGCGGCGGCGAAGCGGCTGGGCCGGCGCTTCATCGGCATCGAGCGCGACGAGGGCTACGCGAAGGTGGCCGAGAAGCGCATCCGCGGGGTGACGCCGGCGGCGCCGGAGGACCTGGCGGTGATGGGATCGAAGCGGGCGGAGCCGAAGGTGCCGTTCGGCGCCCTGGTCGAGGCCGGCCTGCTGCAGCCGGGAGACCGCCTCTATTGCCCGAAGGGGGAACGGGAGGCGCGGGTGCGCGCCGACGGCTCGCTGGCCTACGGCGAACTGACCGGCTCGATCCACAAGCTGGGCGCCCTGCTGGAGAACGCGCCGGCCTGCAACGGCTGGACCTACTGGCGCTTCAAGACCGACCAGGGCCTGCGCTCGATCGACGCCCTGCGCGCCGAGATCCGGGCCGGAATGCAGTAGGCGCGCCGGGCTCTCGCGGCCAGGCTGCACGGCGCCTTCGCCCGTGCGAAGGATTCCGCTCGTTGGGAGGCGCAACCGGCTGGGCGAGGTGCGGCTGCTGCTGCGCTAGCCGGCCAGACCCCGGTCGAGCGCCTTGCGGAAGACGGTGGGCAGGGCGGCCCGCGCCGCCTCGACCGGAGTCCACAGGAAGTCGCCCCTCCCCGTGCCGGCGCGGACGTTCAGGGTGAGGGCGAAGTGGGTGAAGACGTGCTCCACGGCGCCGACGTCGCGCCAGTCGTCGGCGGCGGGCGGCGGCGGCGGCTCGACGGCCGCGGGGCCCCAGTCCGAGGTCGGCAGGCCGAGCATCCCGCCCAGCAGCCCCTTGGCCGGCCGGCGCACGAGGGCGACCCGCCCTTCCCCGTCGCGCAGCACCCAGGTGACGCCGTGGCGGCGCGGCCGTTCCGGCTTCGGCGCCTTCAGCGGCCAGCGTCCGGGCGTCCCCGAGGCGAAGGCCGCGCAGCAGCCCGTCAGGGGGCAGGCGTCGCAGAGGGGGCGACCGGGGCGGCAGACCGTCGCGCCGAGATCCATCAGGGCCTGGGCCCAGTCGCCCGGCCGGTCGTCGGCGACCAGCGACCCGGCGAGGCGGCGCAGCTCCGGCTTCGCGGCCGGCAGCGGCGTCTCCAGCGCAAAGAGCCGGGCCATGACCCGCTCGACGTTGCCGTCGACGACGTTGGCGGGGCATCCGAAGGCGATCGCGGCCACGGCGGCGGCCGTGTAGGGGCCGACGCCCGGAAGAGCGAGCAGGCCGGCTTCCGTTTCCGGGAACACGCCGCCGTGGTCACGGGCGACGGCGCGGGCGCAGGCCAGCAGGTTGCGGGCCCGGGCGTAGTAGCCGAGGCCCGCCCAGGCGGCCATGACGTCGGCGTCATCGGCGGCGGCGAGGTGGACGACGGTCGGCCAGCGGGCGGTGAAGGCCTCGAAATAGGGGGCGGCGTGAACGGTGGTGGTCTGCTGCAGCATCACCTCGGACAGCCAGACGCGGTAGGGGTCGGCTCGGACGCCGCCCGTCGTACGCCAGACCAGCGGCCGGGCGTGGGCGTCGTACCAGTCGAGCAGGGCGGCGCGGAGGGCGGGAACGTCGGGCCGGGACTCTGGGGGGACGGCAGGCATCGATCCGCGCTATAAAGCAGGAATGCGCCGCCCGCTGCCCACCGATGAAGAGGTTCGCGAAATCCTGTCGCGACGGCGCACCCGGCCGGCCCCGCGCCCGGCGCCGAAGGCCGGCCGCGCCCTGCAGGGGCTGATCCGCGAACTGGACGCCAGGCTGGGCCGCGGGGCCGGCGCGCTGGAGCCGCGCTGGCGCGAGATCGTCGGCGAGCGGCTGGCGCGGGTGACGCGGCCGCAGAAGCTGACCCGGGGACGCGACGGCAAGGGCGGCACGCTGGAGCTGCGCGTGGCCGGGCCCGCGGCCTTGCTGGTGCAGCATCAGTCCGAGGACATCCTGCAGCGGGTCAACCTGTTCCTCGGCCCGGGTTCGGTGGAGAAGCTGCGCATCGCCCAGGGACCGGTGAAGCCGCTGGCGGACGCGCCGGCGCCGCCGCGGCGCAGGACCGTGCAGCCGCCGCTGCCGGCTTCGGTGGAGGCGGAACTGAAGGCGGCGATCGACCCGGCGCCGGAGCCCCTGAAGGGGCCGCTGGAGCGGCTGGGGCGCGCGGTGCTCGGCGAGGGCGGCCGCGGCTCCCGTTGACAAAACTTCGCCGCTTCTGTTCTCGAAAACCACGAACGCGCGACTTTCCGGGGAATCGCGCGATGCTTCCGAATCCCGCTCCAGTGAGGACGACGCGATGAGCGCCATGAAGTCGAAATTCGCCGCCATGAGCCGCCGGGCGGCGATGACCGCCGCGGCGCTGGCCTCCATGGCCGCCCTGGCCGGCTGCGGCGGCAGCGGCGCGGGCGCGGCGGCCGAGGGCGACATGGCCATGGGCGCCCCGGAAGGCGCCAAGGTGACGGTGGTCGAGTACGCCTCGGTGACCTGCCCCCACTGCGCGGCCTGGCAGGAGCAGGTGTGGCCGCAGTTCAAGGCGAAGTACGTCGACACCAACAAGGTGCGCTACGTGTTCCGCGAACTGCCGACGCCGCCCGCGAACGTCGCCATCGCCGGATTCGCGATCGCGCGCTGCGCCGGCGAGGACAAGTATTTCGACGTCGTCCACGCCATCATGGAGAGCCAGGAAGAGTGGCGCGCCGGCGTGAACCCGCGCGACACCCTGTTCCGGGTCGGCAACGGCGCCGGTCTGAGCAACGAGCAGATCAGCGCCTGCATCACCGATCCGGAGAACCTCAAGGCCGCCGACGAGCGCGCCCGGGCCGCCGTTCAGGCCGGCGTGACGGGCACTCCGGCCTTCTTCGTCAACGGGACCCAGGTCATCAGCCCCGGCGGCGAGGGCGCGAGCCTCGAGGACCTGTCGAAGGCCATCGACGCCGAGCTGGCGAAGTAGGACCGCGATGCAGGCGGTCCGGCGCTCCCTGCTGATCGCGGCGCTGGCCCTGCTGGCGCCGCTGGCCGCCGTCCCCGCGGCGGCCTCTCCGGGGCCGGTGGCGCCGGTCACCGCCGCCGACCGGACCATCGGCCGCCCGGACGCGCCGGTCACGGTGATCGAGTACGCCTCCTTCGCCTGTCCATCCTGCGCCGACTGGCACCGCTTCGTCTGGCCGCTGTTCAAACAGCGGCTGGTCGACACCGGACAGGTGCGTTTCGTGTTCCGCAACCTGCCCACCCAGCCGGAGCAGATCTCGCTGCCGGCGGCGGCGCTGGCGCGCTGCGCCGCCCCGGAGCGCTTCTTCGAGGTGACCTCCATCCTGATGGCCGGACAGGCGGCGGTGCTCCGCGGCGGAGACCGCGCGGACTGGTACGCCCCGGCCATCGCCGCCAGCGGCCGGACGCAGGCGCAGATCGAGGCCTGCGCGACGACGCCGGAGACCCGGGCCGCGATCAACCGCGATATCGAGACCGCCCACGCGGCGGACGCGCACCATACCCCCAGCTTCTTCGTCAACGGCCGGCCGGTCGCCGACCGGTCGCTGGGCGGGCTGGAGATCGCCGTGCGCGCCGCCCTGGCCGAGCGCTGAGGACGCCGCCCGGGTGCAGTTCCAGCGCCTCAGACTGGTCGGGTTCAAGTCCTTCGTCGATCCGACGGAGTTCCACATCGAGCCCGGCCTGACCGGCATCGTCGGCCCCAACGGCTGCGGCAAGTCCAATGTGCTGGAGAGCCTGCGCTGGGTGATGGGGGCGAACTCCGCCAAGGCCATGCGCGGCCAGGGCATGGACGACGTGATCTTCGCCGGCGCCGCCAACCGTCCGCCGCGCAGTCACGCCGAGGTGCAGCTGACCATCGACAACGCCCAGCGCCGGGCGCCGCAGCCGTTCACCGACAGTCCCATGCTGGAGGTGTCGCGGCGCATCGACCGGGGCCAGGGCTCGACCTACCGCATCAACGGCAAGGAGGTCCGCGCGCGGGATGTCCAGCTGCTGTTCGCCGACGCCTCGACCGGGGCGAACAGCCCGGCGCTGGTGCGTCAGGGCCAGATCAGCGAACTGATCGCCGCCCGACCGCAGAACCGCCGCCGCATCCTCGAGGAGGCCGGCGGCGTCGCCGGCCTGCACACCCGGCGGCACGAGGCGGAGCTGCGGCTGAAGGCGGCCGAGGCCAATCTGGAGCGGCTGGACGACATCGGCCGTGAGCTGGAGACGACCCTGACCCGGCTGAAGCGCGAGGCGCGGCAGGCGGAGAAGTACAAGAAGATCTCGGCCGAGATCCGCGCCCTTCAGGCGGCCCTGCTCTATGTGCGCTGGAACGATGCGCGTGTGGCCGCCGAGGCCGCGGCGCAGGAGCTGGCGGAGGCCGACCGGGCGGTGCTGGAGGCGACCACCGCCTCGGGACGCGCCCAGACCGCGGCGCTGAACGCCCAGGAGGCGCTGAAGCCGGCGCGCGAGGAGGATGCGGTGGCCGGGGCCCTGCTGCACCGCGCCTCGCTGGAGCGCGACCGGCTGGACATGGCCGAGCAGCAGGCGCGGGCGGAGGTGGAGCGGCTGAAGGCGGAAGGCGCGCGCATCGCGGCCGACGTCGAACGCGAAACGGCCATGGCCGGCGACGCCGAGGGCGAGCTGGCCCGGCTGGCGGCGGCGCTGGAGGCGCTGTCGGCGGAGATCGCCGCGGCGCCGGCGCGAGGGCCTGAGCTGGAGGCGGCGCTGGCCGCAGCGGAGGCGGCGCGCAAGGCGGCCGACGCCGAGGTCGAGCGGGTCGCCGGGGCGGTGGCCGCGGTCGAGGCGCGGGTCTCTGCGGAAAACGCCCGCCGCCGCGACGCCGAGGCGCGCGTCCAGCGGGCGGAGGCGCAGCTGGCGACGGCTCAGCGGGAACGCGAGGCGCTGGGGCCGCTGGAAACCCCGGAGATCGAGGCGGCGCAGGCGGCGCTGGGACAGGCCCAGGCGGCGCTGGCGGCGGCGCGCGCCGCGGTGGAGACGGCCGAGGCGGATCGCGGCGAACGGGCCCGGGCCGAGCAGGAGGCCCGGCAGGCGGCGCGGGCGGCGGAGGACCGGCTGGGTCGGCTGCAGACCGAGGCCCGCGGCCTCGCCCAGCTGCTGGTGCAGGGCAAGCGCGAGCATCCGCCGGCGTTGGACCGGGTGCAGGCGGACAAGGGCTATGAGGCGGCGCTGGCGGCGGCGCTGGGCGACGATCTTGACGCGGCCTTGGACGCCCGGGCGGCGGCCTACTGGGGCGGAGCCGAGGCCCCCTCCCCCGACTGGCCGGCCGGGGTGGAGCCGTTGGCGGAGAGGGTCAGCGCGCCGGAGCAGCTGAAGGCCCGCCTCGCCCTCTGCGGCGTGGCGAAACGCGCCGACATCGCGGCCCTGGCGGGGGCGCTGCCGGCGGGGGCCCGGCTGGTGACGGTCGAGGGCGACCTGTGGCGCTGGGACGGCTTCGTGCAGCGCGCCGAGGCGCCGCGCCCCGCGGCCGTGCGCCTGGCGCAGCGCACCCGGCTGTCGGAGCTGGAGACCGAGATCGACGCCGGCAAGCCGGCGCTGGAGGCCGCGCAGGCGACGCTCAAGGCGGCCGGGGAAGCCTTCCGGGCGGCCGAGGACGCGGTGAAGGCCGCCCGGGCGGCCCCCTTCCCCCTCGACAAGGCGGTCACGGCGGCGCGCGACCGGGTGGAAGCCCTGGCCCGCGAGCAGGCCCGCAAGGAGGCGCGGGCGCAGGCGCTGGACGAGACGCTGGAGCGACTGACCGCCGAGGTCGAGGCGGCGCGGACCGGGCTGGCCGAGGCGCAGGGGACCGAGGCGCCGTCCGAGACGCTGGAGGGGCTGCGCGCCGAGCTCACGGCCGCCCGGGCGGCGGCGGACGCGGCGCGGGGCGCGGCCGCCGAGGCGCGGCTGGCCCGGGACGCCGAGGCCCGCGAGGTGGCGGGCCGTCAGGCGCGGCTGGACGGGCTGACGCGGGAGCGGGACGGCTGGGCCGGCCGGGCGAAGGACGCCCGGGCGCGCATCGTCGCCCTGGAGAAGGAGGCGGAGAAGACCGCCGCCCGGCTGCAGGCGGCGGCGGACGCCCCCGAGCAGCTGGCGGCGCAGCGGTCGAAGCTGCTGGACGCGCTGACCATGGCCGAGACCCGGCGCAAGGCCGCCGCCGACGCCCTGGCCACGGCCGAGGCCGCGGCGGGCGAGGCCGACCGGGCGGCGCGGGCCGCCGAGAGCGCCGCGTCGCAGGCCCGCGAGGCGCGCGCCGGGCTGGCGGCGCGGGCGGAGGCCGCGGCCGAACGGCTGGCCGAGGCCGAGCAGAACGTGCGCGAGACGGCGCAGATGTCGCCCGAGGAGCTGGGTCAGAAGCTGCAGGACGACGCCATCGCCCGCCCGCCCGACGCCGCCGGCGCCGAAAGCCTGCTCTACGGGCTGGAGCGGGAGCGCGAGGCGCTGGGCGCGGTCAACCTGCTGGCCGAGGAGGAGGCCAACGAATACGGCGACCGGCTGCAGACCATGAAGGTCGAGCGCTCGGACCTGACCAACGCCATCGCCCGGCTGCGGGACGGCATCGACGAGCTCAACGCCGAGGGCCGCGAGCGGCTGGTGGCGGCGTTCGACATCATCAACGACAACTTTAAGACCCTGTTCGAGGCCCTGTTCGGCGGCGGCCAGGCCGAGCTGAAGCTGGTCGAAAGCGACGATCCGCTGGAGGCGGGGCTGGAGATCTACGCCTGCCCGCCGGGCAAGCGTCTGGCGGTGATGAGCCTGATGTCCGGCGGCGAGCAGGCGCTGACGGCGGCGGCGCTGATCTTCGCGGTCTTCCTCGCCAACCCGGCCCCGGTCTGCGTGCTCGACGAGGTCGACGCGCCGCTGGACGACGCCAACGTCGACCGCTTCTGCCGCATGCTGGACGAGATGCGGAAACGGACGGACACCCGCTTCATCGTCATCACCCACAACCCGGTGACCATGAGCCGGATGGACCGGCTGTACGGGGTGACCATGCCCGAACGGGGGGTGAGCCAGCTGGTCAGCGTCGACCTGACCCAGGCGGAGAAGCTGGTGGCGTAGAGTGAGTGAGTAGCGAGTAGTGAGTAGTGAGTAGTGATTAGTTAATTGCGACTGACGGCTAATGACAGCCATCTTCCCTACTCACTACTCACTACTCACTACTCACTACTCACTACTCACTACTCACTATTCGCTACTCAGCACCTCGGTCTTCAGGAACCAGCCGAGGATCGCAGGCCCCTCGATCACATAGCGGCGGAACATGCGGCGGGGCTGGCTGGCGAGGCGGTGAAGCCATTCCAGCGACAGGCGTCGGAAGACGGTCGGGGCGCGATGCTGACGGCCGGTCAGGAAGTCGATCGAGGCGCCGACGCAGAGGGCGACGCCCCGTCCGCGGCCGGCGACGCGCAGGGCGTGGGCGAACAGCTCCTGTTTGGGGAAGGAGACGCAGACGAGCAGCACGTCCCACTCCGCCTTCGCGGCCGCGTCGACCGCGCCGAGCCAGGCCGGCGTGCCCGGCGTCAGCATCGGAGCTTCGAGGAAGACGAAGCGGCGGCGCGGGAAGCGGGCCTGCAGGGTGAGGAAGGCCTCAAGATCGGGGCCGAAGACGGCGTAGACCAGATCGGCGCCCGCGTCGGAGGCCAGCAGGTCGGCGGTCAGGTCCGAGCCGGGGTAGACCGACAGCGCCCTGCCGCGCAGGCGCGCCAGATGGGCGAGAATGCGGCTGTCGCAGACGTGCAGGGCGGCGCCGCGATAGACGTCGGCCGGGACCCGGCCGTCCATCAGCTTGATGACGTGGTCGACATTGGGCGTGACGACATAGCCGTAGGGCCGCCGGGCGCGCGCGATCACCTCGGCCAGCAGGGCGGCCCGGTCGCCGTCAGCGAAGTCCAGCGTCATGAAGCGCGTCATGGCCCGGAGCCTAGGCCGGCGCCGTCAACGTCCGGTTACGACGCCGGCCCGGGTTCCTCCGCGAACCGGCGGCCGCCTTCCAGCGCCAGCCGGTCGCGCGGCAGGGCTTCGGGGCACTGGTCGCGCATGAAGGCGAGCATTTTCTCGCGGATGTCGCAGCGCAGGTCGAAGGCGTGGGCGCCGTTGCGGGCGCTGGCCAGGCAGCGCACCTGGGCGACGCGGTCGGTGATGTCCGTGACCTGCAGGCTGATCACGTCTCCGTCCCACAACGGGCTGGCGCGACAGATGCGCTCCAGCTCGGCGCGGAGACGGTCCATCGGCGCCTCGTAGTCGACGTAGAGGATGGCCGTACCGATCAGGCGGGCGGTTTCGCGGGTCCAGTTCTGGAACGGCTTCTGGATGAAATAGGTCAGCGGCAACACCATCCGCCGCCAGTCCCACAGCTTGACCACCACATAGGTGGAGGTGATCTCCTCGACCGTCCCCCATTCTCCCTCGACGATGACCGCGTCCTCGATGCGGATCGGCTGGGTCATGGCGATCTGGATGCCGGCGAGCAGGTTGGTCAGCACCGGCTGCAGCGCGAAGCCGGCGATGATCCCGACCACCCCGGCCGAGGCGAGGATGCTGACGCCCCACTGCCGGAAGCCGGCGATGGTCATCAGGGCGAGGCCGAGGCTCACCAGCGCGATCACCACCTTGGCCACCTTCTGCAGGATGCGCGTCTGGGTGATGTGCTTGCGGGCGACGAGGTTGTCCTCGGTCTGGATGTTGAAGCGGCGCATGTAGACCACGGCCCACATGTCCATGACCCCCGACGCGAGCCAGCCGGCGGTCAGGATCGCCATGAACAGCAGGACCGAGCGGATCTGGGCCGAGGGCAGCGGGTCCATCGGCGAGACGGTGACGCCGATGCCGATCGCCGCGAGCAGCATGAGGATGCGGAACTTGGTGCGGCCGCGTTCGACCACGCCGCGCCAAAAGACGTCGCGCTTGCGCACCAGCCGGCGCAGGATCGCGAACAGCAGCTTGTGCGCCAGCCAGCCGCCGCCCACGAAGACGAGCAGCACAAGGCTGATGACCGCCCACTCCGGCAGCCAGTCGAAGCGCCGCCACAGACGGATGACCGTGGCGGTCAGCTCGGTGATGAAGGTCGGCATCCAGCTTAAGCGCACGACGCCCCCGCCGGGTTTCCCGATCGTCAGGCCGCGGCGGCCGCCTCCACCCTGTCGGCCAGGGCCGAGGTGGCGTCCGGAAGGGCGGCCGAACGCGCGCCGGCGCTCATCGCCGCCAGCCGCGCCGGGTCGGACAGCAGGCGCTCCAGCGCCGCGGCCATGGCGTCCACGGTGACCTCGTCCTCGAGCATCATCTCCGCGCCGCCGGCCTCGACCAGCGACAGGGCGTTGAAGCGCTGGTGATCGTCGGTGGCGATCTTCAGCGGCACGAGCAGGGACGGCGTCCCCGCCACGGCCAGCTCGGAGCAGGTCGAGGCCCCGGCCCGGCCGATCAGCAGGTGGGTCTCCGCCAGCCGGGCGGCCATGTCGCGGAAGAAGGGAGCCACCTCGGCCTCGACCCCCGCCTCGAGGTAGATCTGGCGGGCGGCGTCGAGGCTTTCGGCCCGGGCCTGCTGCCGGACCTTCAGGCGGGCGCGCAGGGCCGCCGGCAAGGCGGCGATGGCGCGGGGCGCAGTCTCGGCGAGGATGCGGGCGCCCTGGCTGCCGCCGGTGACGAGGACGTGGACAGGACCGTTCGGGGCAGGCGCGGTGAAGGCGCGTCCGTAGAGGGCGCGGATGTCGGGGCGGACCGGATTGCCGACGAGGGTCACCCGCGCGGCCACCGCCGGCGGGACCTTCTGCAGGTTGGGGAAGGAGGCGGCGACGCCGCCGACGTACGGCGCCAGCCAGCGGTTGGTGCGACCCAGCACCGCGTTCTGCTCATGCAGCAGGGTCGGACGGCGCTGGCTGAGCGCGGCCAGCAGGGCGGGCGCCGACGGATAGCCACCGAAGCCGACCACCACCGAGGCGTCGAGCCGGTCCAGGGCGGCGCGCGCCTGCGTCACGCCCTTGAGGATGGCGACGCCGGCTTTGGCCAGACCGAGCGGGCCGCGGCCGGTCGCGGCGTCCAGCGCCAGACGCTCCTCCGCCGGAAAGCCGTGGGCGTATTGCTCGCCGCGCCGGTCGGTGGCCAGCACGATGCGCCAGCCGCGGGCCTGCAGCTCGCGCGCCAGCGCCTCGGCCGGGAACATGTGTCCTCCGGTTCCCCCGGCGGCGACGACGCAGACTTTCGAGTTCATGGGCGGCTCCGGCTGGGGACGGGAAAAGTGAAGAGTGCCAGTGAGCAGTGAGTAGCGAGCAGGAGGGCTCCGCGGCGGCGGCTCCCGTGATGTTCACTACACACTACTCACTACCCACTGCTCACGCCTAAGGCAGTATCCGCCGGCGGTCCGGCAGGGTGGCGCCCGGCTCGTAGGCGCCGGGGCGGCGGCGGGTCAGGCTGAGGGCGAAGCCCATGGTCAGGCCCATGGCCAGCATGGACGAGCCGCCGTAGCTGATGAAGGGCAGGGTCATGCCCTTGGTCGGGATCAGGTTCAGGTTGACCGCGATGTTGATGCAGGCCTGCAGGCCGATCAGCATGAACAGGCCGGCGGCGGCGGTCTGCTCGAACGGGTCGTTCAGCTTCATCGCCTTGCGCATGCCGCGCAGCACGATGAAGGCGTAGAGGCCGATCATCGCCAGGCTGAGGACCAGCCCGAATTCCTCGGCCCCGACCGAATAGATGAAGTCGGTGTGCAGGTCCGGCACGTAGCGCTTCATGACCCCCTCGCCGATGCCCCGGCCGACGAGGCCGCCGGCGCGGATGGCTTCGGAGGCGCGGTCTATCTGGTGGGTGTCGGTGGTCTCGGGCGACAGGAAGCGGCTCAGGCGGTCGCGCATGTGGCCGAAGGTGAAGTACAGGCCGACCACCCCGGCGGCGCCGGCGGCGGCGAGGGCGGCCACCCACTTCAGCGGCACGCCGGCCATGAAGAACACGGCCATGAAGGTGGTGGTGATCAGCAGGGTCTGGCCGATGTCGGGCTGGATCAGCAGCAGGCCGACGGTCAGGGCCCAGAAGCCGAAGGCGATCGACACGCCGGGGACCCCCTGCCCCTTCTGGGTCTCGGCGAACATCCAGGCGGCGAAGACGATCAGCGCCGGCTTGGCGAATTCCGACGGCTGCAGGCTGAACGGGCCGAGGTTGATCCAGCGCGCCGCGCCCTTCACCTCGTCACCGATGAACGGCAGGGCCGCCATCGTCACGATCGCGCCGAGCAGGGCCAGCACGGCGATGCGCCGCACGCCCCTCGGCGACAGCAGCGAGGTGGTGAGCATGATGACCACGCCCATGGAGGCCCACACCAGCATGCGCCACGAATAGTGGAAGGGATCGGTGATCGACTCGTCCGCAGCGATGGCCGCGGGGCTGGAGGCGAAGCTCAGCGCCACCCCCAGACCCATCAGGGTCAGGGCCGCCGCAAGCAGACCCCGGTCCACGGTCCAGAACCATTTGGCGATCGGACCCTGGTCGAGGCGGGAGAAGGCGGGGCTGTAGCTGTCGGTCATGACGCGCTCGCGGGTACGGCGCCGAGGGCGAGGGCGGCGGCGCGGAACGCCTCTCCCCTCGCCTCGAAGTCGGGATACTGGTCGAAGCTGGCGGCGGCGGGGCTGAGCAGCACCACCTCCTCGCGACCGGTGGCCGCGGCGGCCTCGTAAGCCTGCCGCACCGCCGTCGCCATGTCGCCGCTGATGCGGTGCGGCGTGTCCCCGAGGCGGGCGGCGAAGGGCCCGGCCGCCTCGCCGATCAGGAAGGCCTCCACCACGCGCGGGAACAGGTCCTCAAGGTCGTCGATGCCGCCGGCCTTGGCCCGCCCGCCGGCGATCCAGAAGCAGCGGTCCCACGACGTCAGCGCCTGCCGTGCCGCGTCGGCGTTGGTGGCCTTGGAATCGTTGACGAAGGCGACCCGGCCGAGGCGGCCGACGGTCTCCATCCGATGGGCGAGGCCGGGGAAGCCCAGAAGGCCTTCGAGGACCTTGGCGTGCGGCACGCCGAGGGCCCGGGCGGCCGCCCAGGCGAAGGCGGCGTTCTGCGCGTTGTGGCGGCCCCTGAGCGAGCGGGCGGCCGCGAAGTCGACCGGCCCCTCCGGCGTCGTCAGGACGCCGGACGCGGCCACGATGTCGGCCGTTTCCCCGCCGGTGGACACCGAGGCGACGGCCCGTCCGTCCGCCTGCAGCCGGGCCGCCGTGTCCCGCCCCCACGGATCGTCGACCCCGACCAGCGCCAGTCCGGACCGGGCGAAGATGCGCCGCTTCGCCGCGACATAGCCGTCCATGCCGCCGTGCCGGTCAAGATGATCGGGGCTGATGTTGATGAGGATAGCCACGTCGGGCGCGAAGCCCGTGGTCAGATCGAGCTGATAGCTGGACACCTCGACCACATAGACCGCCTCCGGCGTCGGGGCCGGCAGGGCCAGCACGCCGATGCCGATGTTGCCGCCGACGTGCACGGTCATCCCCGCCTGCTTCAGCACCCAGCCGATCAGGGCGGTGGTGGTGGACTTGCCGTTGGTGCCGGTGATGGCGACGACCCTCGGCCGCCGGTCCTGCGGCAGGGCCGCCAGCGCGCGGGCGAACAGCTCGATGTCGCCGAGAACCTCGATCCCGGCGGCCCTGGCCTTCTCCACTGTCCAGTGAGGCTTCGGGTGGGTCAGCGGCGCGCCGGGCGACAGAACCAGGGCCGCGAAGCCGGACCAGTCCGCGGTTGTCAGATCCTCGACCGCGAACCCTTCCGCCTCCGCCTGCATCCGGCTGGAGACGCTGTCGTCCCACAGCACCGACCGGGCGCCGCCGGCCTTGAGCGCGCGCGCGGCCGTCAGTCCCGACCTGCCGAGGCCGAAGACCGCGATCCTCCGCCCTTCGAAGCCGGGAACGGGGATCATGGCGTCAGCGCAGCTTCAGGGTGGCGAGGCCGGCGAGCGCCAGCATGGCGGCGACGATCCAGAACCGGATCACCACCGTCGACTCCGGCCAGCCCATCTTCTCGAAGTGGTGGTGGATCGGCGCCATCAGGAAGATGCGTTTGCCGGTCGCCTTGAAGTAGGCGACCTGGATCATCACCGAGGCCGCCTCGACCACGAACAGGCCGCCGACGATGCCCAGCACCAGCTCGTGCTTGGTGGCCACGGCGATGGCGCCCAGCGCCCCGCCGAGGGCCAGGGAGCCGGTGTCGCCCATGAATATCTTGGCGGGCGGCGCATTGTACCAGAGGAAGCCGACGCCGCCGCCGATGATGGCCGCGAGGAAGATGGCCAGCTCGCCCGCGCCCGGAACGTGGTGGATGCCGAGGTATTCGGAGAAGATGAAGTTGCCGGCGAGGTAGGAGATGATGCCGAAGGCCGCGGCGGCCATCATCACCGGCACGATGGCGAGGCCGTCGAGGCCGTCGGTCAGGTTCACGGCGTTGGAGAAGCCGACGATCGTGAAGGCCGCGAAGGCGACGTAGAACCAGCCGATGTTGAGCAGCACCGCCTTGAAGAAGGGGAAGGCGACCGAGGTCTCGAGATTGGGCGAGGTCGGCGAGGCCTTCATCCACAGCACGGTCAGGATCCCGGCGATCACCGCGACCGCGGTCTGGGCCAGCAGCTTCTGTTTCGATGTCAGCCCGGCGGAGGACTGCTTCGTCACCTTGGCGTAGTCATCCACGAAGCCGAGCACGCCGAAGGCGCCGGTCACCAGCGACACGATCCAGATGTAGGGGTTGGTCAGGTCGCCCCAGAGCAGCACCGCCACGGCGATGCCGGCCAGGATCATCAGCCCGCCCATGGTCGGGGTGCCCACCTTGGACAGGTGGGTGATGGGGCCGTCCGAGCGGATCGGCTGGCCCTTGCCCTGCTTCACCCGCATCCAGGCGATGAAGCGGCTGCCCATGGCGACCGCTACGATCATCGCGGTGGCCATGGCCAGGGCCACCCGCACGGTCTGGTACTGGACCAGGTTCAGCAGGGGGTAATCCCGGGCGACGTCCGCATAATAGAGGTAGAGCAGGTAGAACATCAGGCGGTCCCCTCATCCGCTTGGCCAAGGCCGGTCAGCGCCTTCGCGACCAGCGAGGCCTTCGAGCCGTTCGATCCCTTGACCATGACGACGTCGCCCGGCCCGGCCAGCGCCGCGGCCTCGGCGGCCAGTTCGGCCGCGGTCTCGCGCCACAGGCCCCGGACTCCCGCCGGCAGGACCTCGTGCAGACGCTTCATCGCGGGCCCGGCGGCGTGGACGAGGTCCAGTCCCGCCGCGGCGATCGGTTCGGCCAGGCCTTCGTGCAGGGCCCGCGAGCGTTCGCCCAGCTCCAGCATGTCGGTGAGCACCACGACGCGCCGGCCGCCGGGGGCGACCGGGCGGGCGCCCAGGCTGCGGAAGCCGGCGGCCATCGACAGCGGATTGGCGTTGTAGCTCTCGTCGATGAGGGTGAAGGCGCCGCCGGGCGCGCGCACCACCGTCGTCTGGCCGCGTCCGGCCAGCGGGCGGAAGTCCGCCAGCGCCGCCAGGGCGGTGTCGAGCGGGACGTCCAGCGCCTCCAGCATCAGCAGGACGCACAGGCTGTTCAGGCCCCAGTGGAAGCCCGACTGGGCGAGCGGGAAGTCGAGGGGGCGGCCGTACAGCTCGGCCCGGACGCGGGCGCCGTCGCCGTCCGGCCGGAAGTCGATCAGGCGCGCGTCGCTGCCGGCGGCGGCGCCGAAGGTCACCCGCCGGGCCGCGGCCTTGCGCGCCGCGGCGTCGAGCACCGCGGCGAAGCCGATGTCGCCGTTCAGGACGGCGATTCCATCCTCCGCCAGCCCCTCGAAGATCGACGCCTTCTCGGCGGCGACGCCGGCCTCGCCGTTGTCGAACGCCTCGATGTGGACCGGACCGACGGTGGTCACGCAGGCGGCGTGCGGACGGACCATGCGCGACAGGGGCGCGATCTCGCCCGGGGCGTTCATGCCGATCTCGAACACCGCCCGCTCCACCGCGCGCGGCATCCGGGCGAGGGTCAGCGGCACGCCGATGTGGTTGTTGTAGCTCTTCACCGAGGCGTGGGCCGGGCCGGCGAGGTCGAGGCCGGCCTTGATGGCCTGGGTGACGCTGGTCTTGCCGACCGAGCCGGTGACGGCGCCGCGGCGCACCTGCGGGGCCCGCTCGCGGGCGGCGACGCCGAGCGCCTCGAGCGCCGCCAAGGTGTCTCCCTCCACCACGACGCAGGGCCCGCCCTCGACCGGCCGGGAGGTCAGGGCCCCGGCGGCGCCGGCGGCGAAGGCGGCGGCGGCGAAGTCATGGCCGTCGCGGGCGCCCTGCAGGGCGACGAACAGGTCGCCGGGCGCGATCTCGCGGCTGTTGTAGGTGACGCCGGAGACGTCGAAGGCGGGACCGGAGAGTCGGCCGCGGGTGGCGGCTTCGATCTCGGCCGAGGTCCAGAGGGGGGCGACGTCAGGCATGGATGCGGAGGGCTTCGGCGGCTTCGGCGACGTCGTCGAACGGATGGGTCACCCCGCCGACGATCTGTCCCTGTTCATGCCCTTTTCCGGCGATCACCACCACATCCCCGTCGCCCATCATCGACACGGCCAGATGGATGGCGCGGCGACGGTCGCCGACCTCCCGCGCCTGCGGGCAGCCCTCGCGCACCGCCGCGCGGATGGCGGCGGGGTCTTCCGACCGCGGATTGTCGTCGGTGACGATGGCGACGTCGGCCAGACGGGCGGCGATCTCGCCCATCAGCGGGCGCTTGGCGCGGTCGCGGTCGCCGCCGGCGCCGAAGACCACGATCAGCCGCCCGGTCGCGTGCGGCCGCAGCGCCCTGAGCACCGTCTCCAGCCCGTCCGGCGTATGCGCATAGTCGACGTAGACCTCGCCCGGCCCCGGGCCCGGCACGCGCTGCATCCGCCCCTGCGCGCCCTCGAGGCTCTCAAGCGCGGCGAGCACCTCCCCCGCCTTCTCCCCGCCGGCGATGCACAGCCCGGCCGCGACGAGGGCGTTGGAGGCCTGGAAGGCCCCCGCCAGCGGCAGCAGGATTTCGTGAATCTCGCCGGCCGCGTCGACCGTGAGGCGCTGCCCCTCGGGCGTGGCGCGGCGGCCGATCAGGGCGAGGTCGCGGCCGCGCTCGCCCACCCCCATGACGCCGAGCCCCGACATGATGCTGACCGCGGCGAAGCTGGAGTAGGCGTCGGAGTCGGCGTTCAGCACCGCCGTGCGGCCCCGCGGCAGCAGGGTCTCGAACAGGCGCAGCTTGGCGGCGCGGTAGGCCTCCATCGTGCCGTGGTAGTCGAGGTGGTCCTGGGTCAGGTTGGTGAAGGCGGCGGCGCGCAGGGAGACGCCGTCCAGACGCCGCTGGTCGATGCCGTGCGACGAGGCCTCGAGCGCGAGGTGGGTCACGCCCTCCGCCGCCAGCCCCGCCAGCAGGCGGGCCGCATCGGCGGGATCCGGGCTGGTCAGCCCGGGGCCGGTCAGCGTCTCGTTAACGTTACCTGTCTGCTTCAGAACGCCGAGCGTGCCCATGCTCGCCGACGTCCGTCCGAGGCGGGCCCAGATCTGCCGGCAGAAGGCGGCGACCGAGGTCTTGCCGTTGGTGCCGGTGACGGCCACGCAGGTGGCCGGCTGGGTTCCGTAGAAGCTGCGGGCGGCGATGGCGTAGGCGCGGCGCACGTCGCCGGAAGTGACGAGCACCGGGGCGAGCCCCGCGTCCGTGTCGGCCGGCGCGAGCACCGCGGCGGCGCCCTGCGACAGGGCCTGCGGGATGAAGGCCCGGCCGTCGGCCGCCGTCCCGGGCAGGGCGACGAACAGCGCGCCCGGCGCGACCTTGCGGCTGTCGGCAGTGACGCCGGTGATGACCGGGTCCGCGGGCACGTCGCGGCGCAGGAGTTCGGACAGGCGCAGCGCGCTCATCGCCCGTCGCCCTCCACGTCCTGGTATTGCGGAACCGCCTCGCCGAGGGCCGTACGGTAGGGATCGGCGCGGCGCTCGACGCCGAGGAAGCCGGCGATGCGGTCGGCGATGCGGCCCACGGCCGGGGCGGCGACGAAGCCGCCGGTGCGGGGGTAGGTCCCGGGCTCGTCGACCAGGATCAGGATCGAGTAGCGTCGGGCGTCCAGCGGCCCGTCCGTCGGGAAGACGGCGGCGAAGGTGCCGACCGCATGGGTCGGATCATAGCGGCCGTTGACCAGCTTGTTCGCCGAGCCGGTCTTGCCGCCGACCCGCAGGCCGGGCGCGTCGGCGCGCGTGCCCGAGCCGCGCACCACGTTGCGGCGCATCAGCTCCAGCAGGGCGGCGGAGGTTTCCGGCGTCACCACCTGGCGCGCCTGCGCGTCGCGACGGCCGCCCTTGCGCAGGCTGAGCGGGATGAACCGTCCGCCGTTGGTCAGGGCGTTCATCGCCGCCGTCATCTGCAGCGGGGTGATCATGATGCCGTAGCCGAACGACAGGGAGGCGAGGGTGGAGTCGTCCCACTTGCGCGGCCGGCGGGGGCGGGCCGATTCGTGCAGCTCGATCGGCGCGGCGTCGAGCAGACCGAAGCGGGTGAAGTAGTCGCGCATCACCTGCGGCCCCATCTCCACCGCCAGCCGCGAGGTGCCGATGTTCGAGGAGTGGAGGTAGACCTCCTCGAGGGTCAGGATCTGGTTGGTGGCGTGGAAGTCGGTGATGCGGCGGTTGCCGATCATGAAGGCTTCCGAGGCGTCGAACAGGGTGTCCATGTCGGCCCGGCCGGTGTCGAGGCCGGCGGCGACGGTGAAGGTCTTGAACACCGAACCCATCTCGTAGTGGGCGGATGCGGCGCGGTTCAGGCCCTCGTCGGTGGGCCAGCTGGCCATGCCGAGAATCTCGCCGGTCTGGACGTCGGCGACGATGCCGACGGCGCCCTTGGCCTGGGTCTCCGTCGCGGCGGCCGCGAGTTCGTTCTCCAGCACGCCCTGCACGCGCAGGTCGATGGACAGGGGGAAGGCCTCGCCCTTCTGGCCGGCGGCGCGGATCTCGTCGTTGAAGGCCAGTTCGGCGCCGGTGATGCCGATCCCGCCGCCGTCGGAGGCGCCGACCACGTGGCGCGCCGAGCCGCCCAGCGGATAGACGCGGCGGTCCTCCGGCTCGAAGGTCACGCCGCCCAGCGCCAGCGCGTGCACCGCCGCCTTCTCCTGCGGCGTCAGGCCCGGCAGGACGATGAGCCGCCGCTCGCCGTTCAACACCCGGTTCAGCCGCTTCATCGAGACCCGGGGCAGAGCCTGCTTGATCTGCCGCGCCGCCAGCGGGCGGTCCCAGACCTCGGCCGGATCGATGTACAGCCCGTAGTGGACGATGTTGGTGGCCAGCAGGGCGCCGTTGCGGTCGACCAGGTCAGCGCGGGTCATGGCGAACGGATGGTGCGCCGAGCCGACCCCGCCCTTCGGCGCCAGCAGGGCGGCGCGCGCGGCGCCCAGGGCGAGGCCCGCGAACACGAGGCTGAAGACGGCGAGGATCAGGAAGATGCGGACCCGGGTGTCCTCCTCCGGACGGGCGTCGGCGCGGGCCCGGCCGAAGGAGTGCTCGACCCACCACATGGCCTCGGCCAGCCACCGCCATGAGGGGAGACGCAGGCGCGGCCGCCACGCCGGCGCGCGGACGGAACGGTCCCAGGCGTGCGGATCGTGGACGCTCATCGCGCCGCCTCGTCCGTCGCGGGCGCCGCTTCCGCGGCGACCGGAGCTTCGGGCGCGGCGACGGCGGGCGCGGGGGTCGGAGCCGGGGCGGGCTCCGGCCGCGGCGCGAGCGTGGGAAGCCGGTCTTCGGTGGCGAGGCGATGCACGTCCACCGGCACGAGGCCCGCGTCGCGGGACAGCGCCTCGAGGCGGACCGGCCGCTCCAGCCGGGCGGCTTCCGCGCGCAGCAGGCGGACGCGGCGGCCGTTCTCGGCGATCTGCCGCTCGAGGTCGGCGATCTCGGAGCCGGTCCGCGCCGCGGCGGCCTTGGCCACATAGACCGAGAAGATCATGGCCGCCACGAGCAGGACGCCGATGATCTCGACCCAGCGCACGCCGCGGATCTTCCAGGCGAACAGGCGCTGCAGGGGCAGGACGAGCAGGCTCATGCGGCCAGCCTCCCCCAGGGCGCGGCGTCGGTGCGCACGGCGGCGCGGAGCTTGGCGGAGCGCGCCCGCGGATTGACCTCGCGCTCGGCCTCGGTCGCCTCGCGCGCGCCCTTGAACCTCAGCACGAAGCTGGGCTTGCGCGTGTCGACGGCGGCCGGCGCGTGCCGCGAACCGCCGGGAGCCGCGCCGCTGCGCTCGGTGAGGAACGCCTTGACGATCCGGTCCTCCAGCGAATGGAAGGTGACCACCGCCAGCCGGCCGCCCGGCGAAAGCGTCGCCTCGGCCGCCTCCAGCCCGGCGCGCAGCTCGCCCAGCTCGTCGTTCACCGCGATGCGCAGCGCCTGGAAGACGCGGGTGGCGGGATGGATCGGGGCGCCGCGGCGGCCGCCGAGGGCCTTCTCGACCACGGCGGCCAGATCCAGCGTCCGCTCGAAGGGCTGCTCGGCGCGGCGGCGCAGGATGGCCGTGGCGACCCGCCCCGACTGGCGCTCGTCGCCGTAGAGTCGGAAGATGTGGGCCAGCGGCCCGTGCTCCCAGGAGTTGACGATGTCGGCGGCGCTCTCGCCCTCGCCGGACATGCGCATGTCGAGCGGCCCGTCGCGCATGAAGGAAAAGCCGCGCTCGGCCTGGTCCAGCTGCATCGACGAGACGCCGATGTCGAAGACCACGCCGTCCAGCCGCGCCGCCCCGCTGTCGGCGACGGCTTCGGCCAGACCCGAGAACGGGGTGCGAACCAGCCGGAAGCGGTCCGGGAAGTCGTTGGCCACAGCGTCGGCGAAGGGCTGCACGGTCGGGTCGCGATCCAGCGCGATCACCGTCGCGCCGGCCGCCAGGATGGCGCGGGTGTAGCCGCCGGCGCCGAAGGTGGCGTCCACGACCACGTCGCCGGGCTTCGGCTCCAGCGCCTCCAGCACCTCGGCGAGCAGGACGGGGGCGTGCGGACTCATGCGCCCTCCCCCGCCGGCCGGGCGGCGCGCGCGCGTCGGGCCGCCTCGCCGCGCTCCCGCACCGCCTGGCGCGCCAGCGTCCGGCGCTCCTCGCGGCGGGCGTTCCAGCGGGCCCGATCCCAGATCTGGAAGCGGGAGCCGAGGCCGACGATGACCACGTCCTCGCCCAGCCCCGCCTCCTGGCACAGGCTTTCCGGCAGGGTGATGCGGCCGCCGCCGTCGTACGCAAGCGGGCGCTGGCCGGCGTAGAAGGTTTCCTCCAGCGCCGTGCGCTGGTCGTCGCCGAAGGGCAGCTCCTCGATCATCGCCACGTACTCGGCCATCAGCTTGTCGCCGCCGGCCTCGAGGCAGTCGGACTCGATCGAGAAGAAGCAGAACACGCCGTGCTCGGCGCCGTTGTCGGCCGTGCGGAACTCCTGCGGGATCAGCAGGCGGCGCTTGCCGTCCAGTTGTTTCTCATAGGTCGAGAGAAACACGCCCTGCCCAACTCGGACCCTTCGATCCGCCCCTCTGATCCTGATCCCACGCGACGCACGCCGCGCCCCAAACCCGGCCGGATTGGGATAGCATGGGATGAAATGGGCGACAATGGGATTAGTTGACGAGCATTAACCGTGAAGCTCGCCCAGTCCGAACACTTGGAGGTCGGAACATACACAGAACATCACAAGTATCGACAGGCTGGGGACGGGCTGGAATCCAGCTTTCGCAGCAGCAGGTTAACGCGGGACAACCCGCCCGCCGGCGGCGCGCCCGGCGCCCGCGGGGGGCCTGGCGAGCAGCGCCCGCGCAGGGAGAGGGGAGGTCGAAAAAGGCGCCAGACGGCCTGTAAGCCGGGTTCTGTTCCCGCCGAAGCGGGCGACGATCATTCCTCTGGACCGGCCATTGCTGGCCGGTTCTCGCGACCTACCCGGACGCCTCGGGCGGTGAACCCTGCGGCCGAAGCCGCGCAACGTCCCTATTCGGTCTTGCTCCAGGCGGGGCTTGCCATGCCGTCCCTGTCGCCAGGAACGCGGTGGGCTCTTACCCCACCCTTTCACCCTTGCCGCCCGCGAGCGGGCGGCGGTTTGCTTTCTGTGGCGCTATCCCTCGGGTCGCCCCGGGCGGAGGTTATCCGCCGCCTTTTCACCGTGGAGCCCGGACTTTCCTCGACGGAGCGAGCTCCGCCGCGACCGCCCGGCCGTCTGGCGCCGCCTAGGTGGGCCCTTACGGAGACGACGTCAACGGCGGCGGCCTAGGGCAGCACCCCGGTCACGCTCTCCGCCGTCGCCAGCTGCAGCACGCCCATCAGGGTAGCGCGGGTTTCGCCGTCGGCGATCCCGTCCACCTTCGCCGGGCGCCAGTGGCGCTGGAAGGCCTCGACGGTCACGCGGGTCTCGTCGTCATAGTCGCCGCCGGGCTGAAGGCCGTAGCCCAGCCGGTGCAGGCCGGCGCGCAGCACGATCACCCCCAGCCCCTCGTCGCCTGGTCCCAACGGCGCCCCGAGGGCGGCGATGCGCTCTTCCGCGGGTTCGAACCACAGGCCATGCCCCGCCGCCGCCAGCCGCTTCCACGGAAAGCGCTCGCCGGGGTCCTGCTTCCGGTCGGGGGCGAGATCGGAATGGCCGATGATGCGCGCGTCCGGGATGGTCCAGCGGCCGCGGATGTCGGCGACCAGCTCCAGCACGGCGGCGATCTGCGCCTCCGGAAAGTCGCGATAGCCGAACTCGTGCCCCGGGTTGACGATCTCGACGCCGATCGAGGCGGCGTTGCAGTCGGTCTCGCCCTGCCAGGCGCCGCGCCCGGCGTGCCAGGCCCGACGTTCCTCGGGGACCAGCCGGAGGATGGAGCCGTCCTCGTCGACGACATAGTGGGCGGAGACCCTGGCTTCGGGATCGCACAGCCGGGCGATGGCGGCCTCGGCCGTCTGCATGCCGGTGTAGTGCAGGACCAGCATGTCCGGCGGCGCCCGGCGGGCGTCGAAATTGGGGGACGGCAGCTCCCGGACGTTCAGCACGATTCCCGTTACCGGCCCGTCCGCTCCCAGCCGTAGGCCACCCAGGCCCCGTCGACCTTGCGCGCCTCGATCACATCGTCGGAGCGCCGGGTGCGCACGGTCATGCTGCGGCGGGCGCGCATGGCGAGGCCGGCGAAGAAGACCAGCACGGCGGCGATCAGGGCGATGACGGCCACGGCGGCGGCGGTCACGACCGCCAGCACCGCGCCCACCGCCATGGCGGCGAAGGTGGCGATCACGCCGCCCAGCCACATCATCGGCGCGAGCAGCCCTCCGGACGAACGGCGGGCGCCGGGGCCGACCTGGGCGAACAGCAGGCGATCGGATCGGGTCATCTCATTACCTTCCGTGGCGTCTCGACAACGCCGGAACCCCCAATGTCGGTCCACAGCCGTGAACGGTCAATGCGCCAGACCTTCACAGGCGAGTGTCCGCCCTCTCACCAGGGCTGGTCCGCCAGCACCGAAGCCCCCTCCGCGCGGGCCCGCTCGGTCTGGATGCGACGAACGGCCGCCCCGGCGGCGGGATCGTTCATCACGCTCCCGACGCCGACCAGCACCCGCGCCGCCTCGCTCGACACGCCGAACATTTCGGAGAGCGCCTCGAACGGCGATTCCGGCTGCGGGTAGCGCTTGAAGCGGATCGAATCCCCGTCCGGGATCCGCGCCAGCTGGCGGGCCTTGCCGATGGCCTCCTCCAGTCCGCCGAGCTGATCCACCAGCCCCAGCTGCCGGGCCTGGGCGCCGGTCCAGACGCGCCCGCGGGCGATCTCGCGCACCCGCGCCGGCGGCAGCCGCCGCCCGGTCGAGACCCGGGTGATGAACTCCTCGTAGGTGCGGTCGATGGAGGCGGCGAACGCCGCCTGCTGGGCGGCCGTGAACGGCTCCGACGGCGAGAAGGCGTCGGCGTAGGGGCCGCCGATGCTCAGGTTGCGCATGTCGACGCCGAACCGTCCCAGCGCGTCCGCGAGCACGAACTTGCCGCCGTACACCCCGATCGAGCCGGTCAGGGTCGTCGGCTGGGCCACGATCCAGTCGGCCTCCGAACTGATCCAGTAGCCGCCCGAAGCGGCGTAGTCGCCCATCGAGACCACCACCGGCTTGCCGGCCGCCTTGGCCGCGCGCACCGCGGCGAGGATCTGCTCCGAGGCCTCCGGGGAGCCGCCGGGCGAGGAGACGCGGAAGACGATGGCCTTCACCGCCTTGTCCTCGATGGCGTCGTAGAGGGCCTCGGCGAGATCGTCGGAGCGGATGGCGGCGGCGCCGCCGAACGGATCGGCGCCGCTCCCGGTCCCGGTCATGATCGCGCCCTCGCCGCCGACGATGGCGACGGCGTTGCGGCCGGAGCCGGCGCGTTCGCCCTTCGACGAGGCGTAGTCCTGGAATTCGATGATGTCGGCGCCGCGGCCGGCCCGGCGCTTGGCCTCGGCCTCGGCCTCCTCGACCTGGCCGACCTTGTCGATCAGGCGGCGCCGCAGCGCCTCGGCCGACGAGTACGGCCCGGCCTCGATCGTGGTCCGCAGGACCTGCGGCGTCAGCCGGCGATCCTGGGCGGCGTTGGCGATGGCCGAGGCGTAGATCGACCCCATCCAGGCCGCCATGGCCTCCCGGTGCGCCGGGGTGAAGTCGCTCTCGGTGAACTCGTTGACGGCGTTCTTGTACTCGTAGCGCTGTTCGAACTGGGCGTTCACGCCGTACTTGTCGAAGGCGCGGCCGAGGAAGATGGAGTCCGCCGACAGGCCGGCGACCTGGAAGCTGGCCGTGTTCTGCATCCACAGCTCGGAGGCGGCCGCGCCGAGCATATAGCCCGAGATGCTGGTCCCGACCGGCTGGAAGCCCTGGCTGTGGGCGATGACCGGCTTGCCGGAGCGGCGGAAGCGGCGCACCGCCTGGCGGATCTCGTCGGCGGCGGCGGGCGTGATCCCGCCTTCCGGCAGGCGGATCAGCAGCACCTTCACCCGGCTGTCGTCCTCGGCCTGGGCGAGGGTGTCGACGATCTGCATCGTCGACAGGCCCGAACCGCCGAACACGGCGAAGGGATTGGTCGGGGTCTGGTCCGTCAGGCCCTCGCGCAGGTCGAGCTCAAGCACCGAATTGGCGGGGGTGGGCTCCTTCGAGGAGGCCGAGCCGATCGCCACTGCAATGAGCACGAACGGCACCACGACGAGAAACAGGAACAGGCCGGCGAAGACGCCCGCCACCGTGAGGAAGAATTGCTTCATGGACAGGAGGTCGCCGGAGCCGCGGGCCGAGGCTTGGCCCAGTCTGACCATAGGCCGGGGAAGCCTTCCGTCAAATGAACGTCCCGTAACGGGCGAATGCGTCGCACCATCCCATGCTGCGACGCAGCGCGATGATTGATGCGCCGGGCGCGAGCGCCTATATCAGCGCCCTGCGAGCGGGGGCCGATCGCCCCGCGTCACCAAGGGACCGCACTCCCCATGCTGGTCACCCTGATGAAGGCCAAGCTGCACCGGGCGACGGTGACCCAGGCCGATCTCGATTACGAGGGCTCGATCGCCATCGACGCCGACCTGCTGGACGCCGCCGGCATCCTGCCGCACGAGCAGGTGGACGTGCTGAACATCACCAACGGGGCGCGCTTCACCACCTACGCCATCGAGGCGCCGCGCGGCTCGAAGGTCATCGGCGTCAACGGCGCCGCCGCCCGGCTGGTCCAGAAGAACGACAAGGTGATCGTGGTCACCTACGGCCAGCTGCCGCAGGAGGAGGCCCGCCAGTGGTCGCCGACGGTGGTGCTGCTCGGCGACCGGAACGAGATCAAGCCGGCGGCCTGAACGTCGCCTTCGAGATCGACCGGGGCGCTTGACGACGCGCGCCTCCGGGCCTCTCCTCCGCTCCGGAGGATCGACATGAACCGCACCCTGCGCGCCGTTCGCTGGCCCCTGTACGGCGCCTATCTGGTCGCCGCCGCCGGAGCGCTCATGCTGGCGCTGCCGACCGGCCTCGCCCTGCTGGGCATGCCGGCCGAACGGGTCACCTTTCTTCCGCTCACCGTGACGGGCCTGCCGTGGAGCGCGCCGCTGTTCATGCTGCAGCTCGACTCGGTGACGACCCTGGCCATCGCCATGGTGGCCACGGTGCTGAACGTCGCCGTCGGCCTGATGCTGGCCCGGTCGGTCGACTGAGCGGGATCGGGAGGACGGCCCGGCCGCCCTCCCCTCTCCGGCGGAATCAGCGCGCCAGGTCGTAGACGCCGGTGATGTCGATCCGCACCGTCAGCTCCCCGGCCGCGACGGGGGTCGAGCCGGCGTCCATGGCCATCTCGGCCCGGGCGTACATCGGGCGCGGCGGCTGGGGCGCATAGCCGCCGCCCTCGGTCAGCGAGCGGATCCCGCCCAGACGGACCCCGAGCGCGTCGGCGTAGAGCGCGGCCTTGGCCTGCAGGTTGCGCACCGCCAGCTGGCGGGCGCGGTTCTCGGCGGCCGTGGGATCCTCGAGACCGAAGCTGATGCCGTCGATCTGGTTGACCCCGGCGGCGACGACGGCGTCGGCGGTCGAACCGACCCGCTCCAGATCATGGATCACCACCGTGACGCGGTTCACGGCCTGGTAGCCGCGCAGCCGGGGCGGCTCGTTCTGCTGGTAGTCGTACTGGGCCGACAGGTTGAGCCCGGAGGTCTGGACGTCGCGCTCGGCGATGCCGGCCCGCCGCAGGGCGGCCATGACCCTGTTCATCTGCGCCGCGTTCTGGCTCATCGCCTCGGCGGCGGTGGCGGCCTCGGTGGCGACGCCGAAGGTGATGGTCGCCATGTCCGGCGCCGCCTTGACCTCGCCATAGGCCGACAGGTTCAGCGCCGGGCGCTCGGTCACCGCCTGGATGGTCAGCGGGGCGCCGCCCTCGGGCTGCGACTGGGCGCGGGCGGCGGGCGCGGCGAGGGCCAGGGCGGCCGCGGCCAGCAGGCCGCCGCTGACGAGCAGCGCGCGGCTGGACAGGGCGGGCGCGGTCCGGGCGACGGGGGCGGCGGGGACGGGGCGGTTCATGGAGGTCTCCTGATGCGGGGCGGTCCGTCGTTCCCGATGCTGGGCGCGGACCGTGGCGACACCTTGGCCGTTCACGCCTGAACAAGCGTGCAGGATCGTCGGCAGGTTCCGTTCATCGACGGACAGGGGCGGCTCCCGGGACACGGATGCCGCTTTGCAAGCCCCGCCGGCGCCTGCTAGGCGAGGCCGCCGCCACGGCGGGCCCGTAGCTCAATGGTTAGAGCCGACCGCTCATAACGGTCTGGTTGCAGGTTCGAGTCCTGCCGGGCCTACCGCAGGCGCGGCCGGCGCGCCTCGATCTCGGCGCTGATCCGCCGCAGGGCGCCCGGCGACGCTCGTTCCAGCTCGCGCAGCAGGGCGCCGAGGCCGGCGCGGCCGTCGGCGCTGGCGGGGTTCAGCCTCGCCTGCACCAGTCCGCCCGCCAGCCGCTCGCGATCCTCCGCCGTCATCCGCGCCTCCTGTCCGGAGGTCGTTGTGGAGCCTGGCCCGCGCGTCCGTCAACCGATTTGTTCGCTCTTTGTTCCGGAAAGACGCCCGTCGCGCGAGAGGGCGCGGGTCAGCGGAAAACGGAAATGGCGGCGACGAGGGCGAAGAGAAGGGCGACGGCGACGGCGATCGCATACCAGACCTTGGGGGGCGCGCGCAGACCGCCGCCGGTTTCGCCTTCGGGGATGATGGGGAGAGGCCGCCGGCCTTCGCCCGTCTCCGTCCGCCCCGCCTGCCCGCCTCCCGCCGCGGGAGCGCCGCCCGCCTCGGCGTCCGTACCCGGAGGCGACATCCCGGGGTCGAACACCGGAACGCTGGCGTTTGCGCGGCGCTTGCGCCACTGGTCATCCTTGGCCTGGAGCGGACTGGTCATGGCGGGGACAACCGCCGGGCGCGGCGGTCGTTCCCCGTGCGCGCCTCACCAGCCCCAACCGCCGCCGCGCCGCCAGCGATCCTCGCCGCGCCAGCGGTCGTCGCCGATGTAGCGCCCGTCGCGGTCGTACCAGCCGTAGCCGTCGCGGTACCGGTCGTACCCGTCCAGCTGATAGCCGTCGTCATAGTACGGCAGGCCGAACAGGCCGTCCTCGGCGTCCCACCACTCGCGCGGATAGGAGCCGTGGGCGCACTCCCAGCCGTCGCCGGGACGCCAGTAGGGTTCGTAACGTCCGCGGTAGCGGTCGCGGAAGGACGGTCGGCAGACGGACTGCGACCAGACGCGGTTGCCGTGCGCCTCCACGCTGGCGCGGGGCTCGCGGTAGATCACCTCGTCCATCCCGCCGGCGAAGACGTTGTCGACGATCACGGCATGTCCCGCAGCGGCGGCGACGCCGACGGTGGAGGCCCGGATGCGGCTGTCCTCGAGCCGGAGCTCGCCGCTGTAGAGCACCGCCCCCTTGTCCGCCCGGCAGATGCGGCTGTCCTTGATCGCGACGGAGGCGCCCTCGACCACCACGCCCTCCACATAGCCGCAGACGGCGGCGTTCTCGATCTCGACCCGGCCGTAATCGCGGCCCGAGCGGATCAGCAGGCCGATCGAGCGGGGGCCGAAGCTGTTGGGCGCGTTCGTGCCCTTGAGGGTGGTGGCGGCGATGCGCGAGGTCTGGCCGGGGCCAGGAGTCAGCTCCATGCCCGACTGGGCGCCCAGCACCGTCAGCTCCCAGGCGTTCAGCACCGCCCCGTCGGCGACGATGGCCGGAGCGATGGTCTGGGCGTCGAGCACGGCGTTGCGGATGTCCAGCAGCCCGCCGTCGGCGTAGATCGCCGCCTCATCCCCGGCGTGCCGGAAGCCGACCCGGTTCATCACGATCTCGGCCCCGTAGCCGACCACGCAGGCGGCGTCGCCCGCCCTCGGCGAGGCGAACACGACGTCGCGGATCTCGACCCGCACGCCCTGCGCCACGGTCATGCAGGGCAGGCCGTCAGGCGCCTGCAGCGTCAGCTGGGCGCTCCGCTCCCAGTCGCGGGGATCGAAGCCGCCCTCGCCGATGAGGGTCAGCGGCTTGTCGATGTTCAGCCACCCCACGCAGGGCCCGCCGCGGGCCCGCAGAACCAGGGTCCCGCCGGGGCGGACGCGGCGCACCGCGTCCTCCACCGCGCCGGCGCCGGGATTGCCGCCGCAGTCGACCAGCACGATCTCCTCGCTGCCCGGGCGGTACCCGCCGGGGCGCCAGTCGGGGCCCCGGTCGGGACGGTGGCGTCGATAGTCGTAGCGTCGATGATGCGCGCCGCGGTTGCGATACGTCCGGGCCGGCGGGTCGAGCAGCAGGCCGAAGTTGGGCCGGGTCTGGCTCTCCACCTTGGCGGCCACCTGGGCGCGCGCCGTCGGCGCGTCGAGCAGGGCGAAGGCCGCGAGGGCCGCCGCAATTCCAGCGGCGGCGCCGATCAGGCCGAGCGGGGTGCGGATCGTCATGGGTTCTCGCCCTCCTTAGCGGCGCTGCGAACGGGAGACCTGGGCCAGCACCGCCTGCAGCCGGCCCGCCGAGGGGCCGAAACCCGACAGGGCGGAGTCGATGCGCAGGGCGACGGCCTGGGCCTTGTCCTGGTCGGCGACCCCCGACACCCCCAGGGCGAAGTAGCTGGACATGGCGAACTTGGCTTCGGGGCTCCCCTGCCGCGCCGCCTCCTCGAACCATTTGAAGGCGCGCGCATAATCGGCCGGGAGGCCGACGCCCTCGGCGTACATCACCGCCAGCACCAGCTGCGCCTCCGAGGAGCCGTTGACGGCGGCGAGCTGGATCGCCCGCACCCGTTCCAGGTGCGACAGGCGCCCCTCCATGGCGTGGCCGAGCATGGCCTCGAGCGTCTCGATCTGCCGCTTCGACAGATCCTCCGGCCGCTGGGGCGCGGCGTCCGTCACGCCGAGATAGCGCAGGGCGCGGCCGACGTGGATGAACGGCAGTTCGCCGCCCATCCGCGACAGGGCGTATTCCGAGGCGTCGCCGCGCGGACGGCTTTCGTCGGAGAAGGGCACCCCGGACTGCGGCGCCTCGTTCGGGTAGAACTCGAACGGCGGGGTCCACTGCCGCGCCTTGGCCTCGACGAAGCTGCGATAGCGGCTGCGGCCCGGCGCCGAGCGCTCGAAGTCGCTCATCAGCACATAGGCGCCGACGTCGCCGGTCTGCACGGCCAGATAGTTGTAGAGGTAGGCGTCGACGTCGTTCCGCTGGAACAGGTTGACCGCTGCCTGGTAGCCGCGCCGTCGCCGCTCCCCGCCGCCGAGATGATCGCCGCCCCGGCCCCACGCCTCGCGCGCCTCGCGATTGTCCTCAGGCTCGCCGAAGGGGCCGTACAGGCCGTCGTGCAGGCGGGCCAGGGTGCGATAGCCCTCGGCGTCCTGGGTCGACAGGACGTAGATCACCCGGTCGCGGACGGCCTCCTGCTCCTCCCGGGTCATCTGCCCCAGCAGGCGGTCCAGCCGGAGATAGGCCGTGTGGCGTTCCCAGGCGCGGCAGTCGTCGTATTTCGACAGCGGCCGCCACCCGCCCCAGCCGTCACGCCGCACCCGGTTGATCGGGGCGTAGCCCTCGTCGTTGGCCAGCGCCATGGCGTACCAGGTGGCGCTCTCGATCGGATCCTCGATGTTCTTGTCGGTGGCGCGCACGGCGGAATAGCGCGACCCCAGCTCCAGCTGGGCGAAGAAGTCGCCGCGGAAGGCCGCGCGCCGGAGCGCCCTCAGTCCCGTCTCCTGGGCGTTGAACTCGGAGCCGGTGAGGGAGGCGGGCCTCGGGCAGCTGTTGCCGTCGCTGCCGCCGCCCTGCCAGAAGCGGACGCCGCCACGGTCGCCGCAGGACACCATGCCCAGCGCGGTCAACGCCAGCACCCCCGCCACCGCAGCCACCGCCACCGGTCCCCGGGAGCGGCCGTCGCGCGAGCGTCGTTCGTGTGTGGCTTCGCCCTCGGCCATACTCCCTCGCACCCCTCTGGTCGGGCCGCGCCCGGTCGTTAACCTTTGCGGGACCGCGACAGTCCGGTCCAGTTAAGGTCCTGTCAAGGTTAACGCCGTTTTGCGACAAAGCGTTGCCGTGGAGCGGCCATTTTGTGCGGTCGCCCGCCGACTTCCGAAGCGAATCAGACGCTTGCGATTCGCTGGACGGGCGAGCCGCCCTCTCGCCAGAAAGGGCGTCGCCGCCTATATCAGCCGCCCCTTCCGGAGACCGCTGATGACCTACGTCGCCCGCGACGATCGCCCCGCCGACAAGGCGGAACGCTACGCCGAAGTCGAGGCGGAGATTCTCGCGGTGCTGGAGGGCGAACCCGACCGCGTCGCCCGCATGGCGACCGTGGCCTCGATGCTGGCCGACGCCTTTCCCGCCTTCTTCTGGACCGGCTTCTACGTCGTCGATCCGTCCCGGGAGAAGGAGCTGGTGGTCGGCCCCTACCAGGGCACCCTCGGCTGCCTGCGCATCCCGTTCGGGCGTGGCGTCTGCGGTGCCGCGGCGGCGACCCGGACCACCCAGATCGTCGAGGACGTGCACGCCTTTCCCGGCCACATCGCCTGCGACAGCCGGTCGGCCAGCGAGATCGTGGTTCCCGTCTCCGACGGCGATGGGCGGCTGATCGCCGTGTTCGACGTCGACGCCACCGAAAAGGCGGCGTTCGACAGGATCGACGCGGAGGCGCTGGAGCGGCTGATGGCCAAGGTGTTCGCCGCCTGATCATCTGCTAAGCCCTCGGTCGCAGAGGAGGACGCGATGGCGGAACGGGTGATCGTGGTGACCGGCGGGCACGGCGCGCTGGGCCGGGCCGTGGTCAAGGCGGCGCAGGCCGACGGACTGAAGATTGCGGTGATCGACCACGCCTCGGGGCAGACGGCGCCGCCCGGCGTGCTCGAACTGGGCGGGGTGGACCTGACCGACGCGTCGGCGGCGAGCCGGGCGATCGATGCGGCCGCGGCGCATTTCGGCCGGCTGGACGCCCTGCTCAACATCGCGGGCGGCTTCGTCTGGCAGACCGCCGAGGCGGCCGAGCCGGCGTGGGACCGGATGTACGCGCTCAACCTCGTCACCGCCCTGAACGCCAGCCGCGCCGCCCTGCCGCACCTCCGTCGCTCCGACGAGGGCCGGATCGTCAACGTCGGCGCCGCCGGCGCCGTCAAGGCCGCGGCCGGCATGGGCGCCTACGCCGCCTCGAAGGCCGGGGTGCACCGGCTGACCGAAAGCCTGGCGGAAGAGCTGAAGGCCACCCGCGTGACCGTGAACGCCGTGCTGCCGTCGATCCTCGACACCGAACAGAACCGCCGCGACATGCCCGACGCCGATCCGGCGACCTGGGTCCGCCCCGGGGACCTGGCGCGGGTCATGCTGTTCCTGGCGTCGCCGGAAAGCCGCGCCATGACCGGGGCGCTGGTGCCGGTGACCGGGCGCGTCTGATGGGACCGGCCCGCAGCGTCCTGTTCCTGCCGGCCAGCAATCCGCGCGCCATCGAGAAGGCCCGCGCCCTCCCCTGCGACGTGGCGGTGCTGGATCTGGAGGACGCCGTCGCCCCGGAGGCCAAGGCCGACGCCCGTCGCGCCGCGGCCGCGGCGGTCCGCGCCGGCGGCTGGGGGCCGCGGGCGGCGGTGCGCATCAACGGGCTCGACACCGAATGGGGCGCGGACGATCTGGCGGCCCTGGCGGGGACCGGCGTCTCCCTGATCGTGGCGCCCAAGGTCAGCGACGGCGGCGACGTGCACACGCTGGCGGCGCGCCTGCCGGAAGGGACGGCGCTCTGGGCCATGGTCGAGACCCCCGCCGCGCTGCTGGCGCTGCCCGACCTGGCCCGGGCGGCCGCGGACACGCCGCTGGAAGGGCTGATGCTCGGCGTCAACGACCTCGCCCTTGGACTGGGAACCGGCCCTTCGCCGGAGCGGGAGCCGCTGAAGCCGTGGCTGGCGGCCACGGTCGCCGCCGCCCGCAGCCGCGGACTGCTGGCCGTCGACGGCGTGTTCAACGACTTCACCGACGCCGCGGGCTTCGCGGCCGAGTGCGCCCAGGCCCGTCTCTACGGCTTCGACGGCAAGAGCCTGATCCATCCCGCGCAGATCGGGCCCGCCAACGCCGCCTTCTCGCCCGCCCCGGAGGAGGTCGCGCGCGCCCGGGCGGTGGTCGCCGCCTTCGCTTCCCCCGAGGCGGCCGGAAAGGGCGCCATCCGCCTCGACGGCGGCATGGTCGAGCGCCTGCACCTCGCCGCCGCCGAACGCCTGCTGGCCCGTCTCGACCGGGACGTCTGAGCGGCGTATCAGTCCGTCCAGAAACAGAACGCGCCCCGGGCGCACGGGAATCCATGACCCAAGCCGTCATCGCCGCCACCGGCCTGTTCACGCCGGAACAGTCGATCTCCAACGAGGAGCTGGTCGCCGCCTACAACGCCTGGGCTGACCGCTTCAACGCCGACCACGCGGCCGACATCGCGGCGGGCGAGATGGAGGCGCTGACCCACTCGTCGGTCGAGTTCATCGAGAAGGCGTCGGGCATCAAGCAGCGCTTCGTGCTGGACAAGGCGGGCGTGCTCGACCCCGAGCGCATGACGCCGCACCTGCCCGAGCGCCCGAACGAGGACCTGTCGGTCCTCGCCGAGATGGCGGTGAAGGCGGCCCGGGACGCGCTGGCGCGCTGGGGCAAGCCGGCGTCGGAGATCGGCGCGGTGATCTGCGCCGCCTCCAACATGCAGCGCCCCTATCCCGCCATGGCCATCGAGGTGCAGCAGGCGCTGGGGATCGAGGGCTTCGCCTTCGACATGAACGTCGCCTGCTCCTCGGCCACCTTCGGCCTGAAGACCGCCGCCGACTTCATCGCCTCCGGCTCGGTGAAGGCCGTGCTGATGGTGAATCCCGAGATCTGCTCGGCCCACCTGAACTTCAGGGACCGCGACAGCCACTTCATCTTCGGCGACGTCGCCACGGCGGTGATCGTCGAGGCCGCCGACCAGGCCGTGGACGGCTGGGAGATCCTCGGCACGCGGCTGAAGACCGTCTTCTCGAACAACATCCGCAACAATTTCGGCTTCCTGAACAAGGCGGCCCTGCCGACCGGCGGCGCCGAGCCGGCCGCCGCCACCGGCCTGACCGACAAGATGTTCGTCCAGCAGGGGCGGAAGGTGTTCAAGGACGTGGTGCCGATGGTGGCGGAGATGATCGTCGACCACGCCCGCGACCTGGGGCTCGACCCGGCGACGCTGAAGCGCCTGTGGCTGCACCAGGCCAACATCAACATGAACGAGCTGATCGGCCGCAAGGTGCTGGGGCGCGAGCCGACGGCGGAGGAGAACGTCATCATCCTCGACGACTACGCCAACACCTCCTCGGCCGGCTCGATCATCGCCTTCCACCTGCACCACGACGGCTTCGCCCCGGGCGACACCGGCCTGATCTGCAGCTTCGGAGCCGGCTATTCGGCCGGCACGGTGTTCGTGCGGAAGCGGGCCTGATGGTGGACCGGTCCGACATCGGGGCCGTGGTCGACGCCATGTACGCCTGCATTTCCGGCCCGGCCGGGCCGCGGGACTGGGCGACCCAGCGCGAGATCTTCCACCCCGACAGCCGCCAGGCCCGCACCTGGCTGGACGCCGACGGCCGGCCGGCGATGCTGGTCATGGGCCGCGACGCGTACGAGGCGAACGTCACGCCCTTCTTCGAGACCACAGGGTTCTTCGAAACCGAGATCGATCGCCGGATCTCCGTCTTCGGCAACATGGCCCATGTCTGGAGCGTCTACGAGGCCCGCAACGACCCGGCCGACCTTGAGCCGGAGCGGCGCGGGATCAACTCGATCCAGCTGTGCCGGGGGCCGGACGGCCTGTGGTCGATCCTGCACATGATCTGGGACAACGAGCGGCCGGGACTGAGCGTCGGCGGCTGAACGCAGCCGTCAGTCCGGCCCCTGCTCTGCCGGGAAACCGCGCGCGATCTTCAGCCGACGGAGCCATGCACGCTCCGGTCCGCCCGAAGGGCCTTACGCCGCCGCCACCGCCTCGATCTCGACCAGCCACTCGCCTTCGAAGAGGTCGACCACGATCACCGTCAGGGCCGTCTGGCGGCCGCCGAGGCGGCGGAGGCGGACCTCGCGGTTCTCCAGGGCGTACTTCCGGTCGGACAGGAAGGTGGTCGCCTTGACCAGGTTGTCGAGCGTCATGCCGGCGGCGCGCAGCTGGGTCTCGAGGTTGTCCCAGACCTGCTCGCATTGGCCGGTGAAGTCCGCCGCCAGCGAGCCGTCGGGGGCGACCGGAATCTGGCCCGAGAGGTAGAGCCAGCGGGTCGCGCCGGTCACCTCGGCCGCCTGGGCGTACTGGCCCCCGGCGGGCGGCGAGCCGTCGCCGGTCAGCGGACGGATGACGACGGCCACGCCTCGCGCCCTATTGCCGCGCCGCGTCGGAACGGGCGCGGACCACCGCGAACTCCGAGGTCGGCTTCCAGCCCGGCCAGTCCTCGCTGTTCGCGAGGTCGAGGCCCAGGTGGTAAAGCAGGGTCAGGTTCTCGACCGCCGAGGTCAGATCCCAGTCGGCGGACCATTCGTCGGACGGCTGGTGATAGTCGGCGGCGAACTTCGCCCGCCAGGCCGCTTCGCCGGCCTCGCGGCCGCCCTCGACCCAGTCCCAGCCGTGCCACGGCATGATCGCCGGCACGCCCATGCGGGCGAAGGGGAAGTGGTCCGAGCGGTAGTAGAAGCCCTGCTCCGGCATGCCGTCGTCGGAGACATAGCGCCCGAGCGGCTCGGCCAGCGCCTGCAACCGGTCCTCGAGGTCGTTCTGCCCCTTGCCGAAGATCGGGATGTCGCGGGTCGGGCCCGACAGGGGCAGCATGTCGATGTTGATGTCGGCGACCGTGGTCTCGAGCGGGTACACCGGATCGGCCGCATAGCCGTACGCGCCCAGCAGGCCCATCTCCTCGGCGGCCATGTGCGCGAAGACGATCGACCGCTCCGGCCGCGGCGCCCGGCTCAGCTGCCGCGCCATCTCCAGCACGCCGATGGTGCCCGAGGCGTTGTCCCAGGCGCCGTTCCAGATGTTGTCGCCCTCGACGCCCGGGTGCTGGCCGGCGCCGCCGACGTGATCCCAGTGCGCCGAATAGATGATGGTCTCCTCGGGACGCTCGGTCCCGGGGATGCGCGCCAGAAGGTTGTGGGTCACCAGGGTGTCGATGGTCTCCGCAGCGTCCACGGACAGGGACACGCCCTCGAGCGCCACCGCCCGGAAGGTGCCGCCGGCGATGTCCGGCAGCTGCGTGATGTCCAGACCGGCCGCCGCGGCCCAGGCCGCCGCCGTGTCGTGGTTGAGCGCGCCCGAGAACTCGAGGTCGGCCGCGCCCGGGGTCATCGTCCGCGTGCGGGCGTTGGCGCGCACGAGCCCCTGCCACTGGGGCGAGCCCGCCCCCTGGGGAACGAGGGTGAGGACGCCGATCGCGCCCCGCCGGAAGGCCTCGTCGGCCTTGTAGGCCCCGGACTGGTAGTTGGTCGCATACGGCCCGTTGAACAGCTCGCCGTCGGGCTCCCCGGCCACCACCACGACGACCTTCCCGCGCACATCCAGGTCGCCGTAGTCGTCCCAGTTGCGCTCGGGGGCGTAGATGCCGTGGCCGGCGAAGACCACGCCCGCGTCGCGGACGCTCGCCCGGCCGTCGTTGGTCGCCGCCCGCACCACCAGGTCGGTCCCGACCGTCAGCGGGTGCGTCGCCCCGTCGGGGCCGGTCCAGCTCGCCGTCGCGCCCTCGACGGGGGTGAAGCGCTTCAGCTCGACCGGCTGCAGCCACTGGCCGTCGGGGCCGCCGGGCTGGAGCCCCATCGCCTCGTACTGCCCCTGCAGCCAGGCGAGGGTCATCCGCTCGCCTTCCGTGCCGGGATAGCGCCCCTGGAACTCGTCGGCGCTGATGGTGCGGATGTCGTTGCTGATCCGCTCGGCGGAGAAGTCCTGGGCCGCGGCGGCGCCGGCGGCGAGAAGCACGGCGGCGAGGGCGACGCCGGCGGTGAATCTGCGAAACATCAAGGACTCCATCCCGGATTGACCGGGCGCACTCTAGGGCGGCCCGCCGGGGCCGCCCGTTAAGTTTTCGTCATCTGCCGCGATCAGCGACGCCGGGCGGCCTCGCTGGCGGCGCGGGCCGGGCCGAACTCGGAGCCCGGCTTCCACTGCGGCCAGTCGCGACTGTTCGCCAGGTCGAGACCGAGGCCGTAGATCAGCGCCAGGTCTTCCGCCTGGCCGCGCAGGTCCCAGTCCGCCGACCATTCGTCATCAGCCTGGTGATAGCGGCGGGCGGTGTACTCGTCCCGGGCGGCGTTGCGGGCGGCGATCGGCTCGTCGAGGAACTCGCCCCCGCCGTCGACATAGGCCATCGGCACGCCCCGCTTGGCCAGCGGGAAGTGGTCGGACCGGAAGTAGCTGCCGGCCGCGGGATTGGCGTCCGGGCGAATGGCGCGGCCCTGCCCCTCCGCCGCCGCCTCGACGCGTTCGTCGAGGTCCGACTGGCCGTAGCCGATCACGTCGACGTTGGCGACGCGGCCGTAGACGTTCATGGCGTCGATGTTGAAGCCCGCCACCGTGGTCTCCAGCGGCCACACCGGATTGGCCGCGTAGTATTCGGACCCGAGCAGGCCGCTCTCCTCGGCGGTGAAGCTGATCATCACGATCGAGCGCTCCGGCCGCGGTCCCTGGCCGAAGGCCCGGGCCAGCTCCAGCAGGCCCGCCGTGCCCGTGGCGTTGTCGACCGCCCCGTTGAAGATGGCGTCGCCATTGGCGTCGGGTTCGCCGACGCCGATGTGGTCCCAGTGGCCGGTGTAGAGGATCGTCTCGTCCGGATGGGTGGTCCCGGGCAGGCGCGCGATCACGTTGCGGGTGGTGACCCGGCTGGTGGCCACGTCGAACGAACCGCTGAAGGTCGCCCCCGGCAGCTCCACCGGGCGGAAGTCGCGGCTGCGCGCCGCGGTCTTCAGCGCCTCGAAGTCGAGGCCGGCGCGGCGGAACAGGTCGACCGCGACGTCGCGCTGAATCCACGCCTCCATCGGCGCCCGCTCGGCGGCGGCGTTCTGCCGGACGATGTCGAACTGCGGCGCCGACCAGCTGTTCTGGACCGTCGGCCAGCCGTAGGAGGCGGGAGCCGTCTCGTGGACGATGATCACCCCGGCGGCGCCCTGCCGGGCGCCCTCCTCGTACTTGTAGGTCCACCGGCCGTAGTAGGTCATGGCGCGGCCGTTGAAGGTGTCGAGCTCGGGCTGCTCGAAGTCGGCGTCGTTGACCAGGACGACGATGACCTTGCCGCGCACGTCGACGTCCTTGAAGTCGTCCCAGTTCCGCTCCGGCGCGTCGATGCCGTAGCCGACGAACACCAGCGGCTTGTCCCGGAGGTCGACCTGCGAGCCCGGCAGGCGGGTCGAGACCACGATCTCCCGGCCCTGCGCCAGCGGGAGGGTCGCGCCGCCGACCTCCAGGCGCGCCTCCACGTCCGAGGTGGTGAACCGGTTGAGCGCCACGTCCTGGGTCCAGGCCCCGTTCGGACCGCCCGGCTCGAACCCGGCGGCGGCGTACTGCTCGCTGAGGTAGCGGACCACCATGTCTTCCGCCGGCGTGGCGATGCCGCGGCCCTGGTAGCTGTCGTCGGCGAGGACCCGCACATGCTCGGACAGCCGGGCCGGGTCGAACAGGGCGGCGGCGTCGCCGCCGGACGGCGCAGTGGTCGCGCAGGAGGCGAGCAGGACGCCGGCGAGCGCGGCGGCGGAAGCGGTCAGACGCATGAACAGATCACCCTCGGCCTTGAACAGGGTGGCGACCCTAGGGCGTCGCCCGGGACCTGTCGATGCGGCTCAGGGCAGAACCGGTTCGCCTGCGGGCCAGTCCGTGTCGCCGCGACGGCGCAGGCGCAGCTCGATCACCCGCATCGGCTCGCGGCCCGGCAGCACGAAGTCGCCGACCTCGCGCCATTCGCCGTCGCGGAAGGTCGTGACGTAGCGAATCTCGCCGCCTCGCGAGGGGACGGTCCAGCTGAACCCGTCCGGGGAGGCGGTCATCGCGAAGTCGCCCGCCTGCCCGTTGGCGTACGAGCGCAGGGTGTAGCGGTCGGTCGCGTCGTCCCACGAGACCACGGCGAAGGCGTTGAAGGCGGCTGCGTCGTCGCGGCCGCCCGTGCGCCCCTCGATGACCTTGATCGAACCGCCGAGCATCGGGCCGACGCGTTCGGTGTGGGGCTGGACCAGGGTGCGGCCGGGTCCCGCGTAGATCGTGGCCTCGCCCACCCATTCGCCGTCCATCCACGACAGGGCCTGCATCGCCGCCCGCTGCTCCGCGGTTCCCGCCGGGTGGAGCTCCTGGGCCGCGGCGACCGCGGGGGCCGTCAGCATGGCCGCCGCCGCAAGGAGTGAAAGAACCTGTTTCATGACCCGCCTCCTGTGCTTTGCTTTATAAAGCACTTGGTCACGACTGGCAACAGCGGGTCCGCCGGACGAAAACGCCCGCCGGAGCGGTGCTCCGGCGGGCGCTGTCGTCCGGTGGGGAGGGGGCGGCGCTAGTGCGCCACGCCCTTCCAGATCCGGCGGTAGCTCATGTAGGTCACGCCGGCGAAGAGCAGCAGGAAGATCAGCGTCCCGACGCCGGACTGCTTGCGCTGCACCTGCTTGGGATCAGAGGCCCAGGCGATGAAGGCGGCCACGTCCTTGGCGTACTGGTTGACCGTCTCCGGCGAGCCGTCGTCGTAGGTCACCTGGCCGTCCATCAGCGGCGGCGGCATGGCGATGAACCCGCCCGGCGGCACGTGGGCGCCCTCGGGCATGAACGGCGTCAGATCGCCGGCCATGTAGGCGTTGTAATACTGGCCGGGACGGATCTGCAGGCCCTCGGGCGGCGGAGCGTAGCCGGTGAGCAGCGAATAGATGTAGCCGGCGCCGCCGTGGCGGGCCTTGGCCATCACCGAAAGGTCCGGCGGGGCGGCCCCGCCGTTCGCCGCCGCCGCGGCGGTGGCGTTCGGATAGGGGTTGGGGAAGCGGTCGGCCGCGGTGCCGTCGCGCATCACCGACTCGCCGGTCTCGGTGTCGATGTCCGCCACCTGCACCTCCGCCGCCAACGCCTTGACGTAGCGGTTCTCGGCGGCGCTGGCCTGGTGGGCGTCGTAGAACGGCCCGCCCGGCTCCGCGAGGGTGCGGAAGTGCATCAGGTCCATGCTGTGGCACGAGGCGCAGACCTCGCGATACACCTTGTAGCCGCGCTGGAGCTGGCCCTGGTCGAAGGTCCCGAACGGGCCCTCGAAGCTGAAGTTGCCGTCGCGAAGGGCGTAGCCGTGGCCGCCCTCGGCCGCGGCGGCCGGCTGGGCCGCCAGCACCAGGCCGGCGGCGGCGGCGACCAGCGCCAGGGTCTTCTTCATGGAGCGCATCGAAGTCTCGAGGTTCATGGTCGCCATCAGCCCTTCTTCTCGGCCGCGGCCGGAGCCGCCGCCGTCATCGCGTCGCCGCCGGGCAGGACGGGCTCCGAGATGGTCGCCGGGATCGGCAGCGGCGTCTCGCGCAGTCCGACGATCGGCATGATGATCAGGAAGAAGGCGAAGTAGTAGGCGGTGAACAGGCGGGTCAGCCAGAGGTAGCTGTTCAGCTGCCCGTCCATCAGGGTGAAGCTGGGCATGCCCGGGATCACCGGCGCGTCCGGCAGCTGGGCGCCGCACCAGCCGAGGCCGAGGCCCACCAGCACGAAGATCACGAAGAACGTCCGCATCGCCGGGCGGTAGCGCATCGAGCGCACCTTGGAGGTGTCCAGCCAAGGCAGGACGAACAGCACGCCGATCGCGCCGAACATCGCCAGCACGCCGCCGAACTTGTCCGGGATGGCGCGCAGGATCGCGTAGAACGGCAGCATGTACCACTCGGGCACGATGTGCGCCGGGGTCTGGAGCGGGTTGGCCGGGATGTAGTTGTCGGCGTGGCCCAGGGCGTTCGGCATGAAGAAGACGAAGACCGCGAACAGGATCAGGAACAGCACGATCGCGAAGCCGTCCTTCACAGTGAAGTACGGGTGGAAGGGGACGGTGTCCTTCTTCAGGCGGTCCTTGGGGATCAGGATGCCGACCGGGTTGTTCTGGCCGGCGTGGTGCAGGGCCCACAGGTGCAGCACGACGCAGCCGGCGATGACGAACGGCAGCAGGTAGTGCAGCGAGAAGAAGCGGTTGAGGGTGGCGTTGTCGATCGCCGGACCGCCGCGCAGCCAGATCAGGATCGGCTCGCCGATCACCGGGATGGCGCCGATCAGGTTGGTGATCACCTCGGCGCCCCAGTAGGACATCTGGCCCCACGGCAGGACGTAGCCGAGGAAGGCGGTGGCGATCATCAGGAAGAAGATCACGCAGCCGACGATCCAGATCATCTCGCGCGGCGCCTTGTACGAGCCGTAGTACAGGCCGCGCAGCATGTGCAGGTACACCGCGATGAAGAACATCGAGGCGCCGTTGGCGTGGGTGTAGCGGATCAGGTCGCCGCCGTTGACGTCACGCATGATGCGCTCGACGGAGGCGAAGGCCAGCTCGACGTTCGGGACGTAGTGCATCGCCAGCACGATGCCGGTGGCGATCTGCACCGCCAGGCAGAGGGCCAGGATGCCGCCGAAGGTCCACCAGTAGTTGAGGTTCTTCGGGGTCGGCAGCGACATGTAGTCGGCGCCGAAGCGGACGATCGGCAGGCGGCTGTCGAGCCACTTCTCGACGCCGGTCTTGGGGACGTAGGTGGATTCGTGATCGCTCATGGGTCTCTCGTCCGTCCTCAGCCGATCTTGATCCGGGTGTCGGACACGTATTCGTAGTCGGGCACCACCAGATTCAGCGGCGCCGGACCCTTACGGATGCGGCCGGAGGTGTCGTAGTGCGAGCCGTGGCAGGGGCAGAACCAGCCGCCGTAGTCGCCGGTGCCGAAGGTCGGCACGCAGCCCAGGTGGGTGCAGTTGCCCAGCACCACGAGATACTGCTGGTGGCCTTCCTTGACGCGCTCGGCGTCGGTCTGCGGATCCTTGAGGTCCGACAGCGGCGTGGCGGCGGCGGCCTGGATCTCGGCCGGGGTGCGGTAGCGCACGAACACCGGCTTGCCCTGCCACTTGATCACGACCTGCTGGCCTTCCTGGACCTTGGTCATGTCGAACTCGATCGACGCCAGCGCCAGGGTGTCGGCGGCCGGGTTCATCTGGTTGACCAGCGGCCAGATGGCCATGGCCCCCGCGCCGACGGCGGCCGCGCCGGCCGCGATATGGATGAAGTCCCGGCGGGTGGCGTCGCCGCCTTCGCCTTCCGTCACGACCGATTCGGCCACGTGTCACTCCTCGTACGCCGCAGTCCGCGCCCGATCGGAGCGCGGTTTCGTCCGGCATGGATGGTCTAGCGAATTCCGGTACGTCCCGCCCCGGCCCGGCTTGCGGCTCATCGCCGCAAAGCGCTGTCGCTGTCACCTGCGAAGCAGTCGCATTCGAGCCGCGACAAGCCCCCGGGCCGCGCGTATGAGGGCCTTAGAATGCGTCTCGCGCTTTTTCAACCAGCCATTCCGCAGAACGTCGGCGCATGCATCCGGCTGTCCGCCTGCTTCGGGGTGGAACTGCATGTGATCGAGCCGACCGGCTTCCGTTTCGACGACCGGGCGATGAAGCGCGCGGCGCTGGACTACGGCCCCTTGTCGCACCTCGTGCGCCACCCGGACTGGGACGCCTTCCAGCGCGACCGCGGCCCCGGCCGGCTGGTGCTGTTCACCACCAGGGGCGCCACGCCGTTGCAGGAATTCGCCTTCCGCGAGGACGACGTCCTGTTGTTCGGGAGCGAGCCGACGGGCGCCCCGGAGCATGTTCACGCAGCGGCCGACGCCCGGGTCGTGATCCCGATTCGACCGGGCGCGCGGTCGCTGAACCTGTCGGTCAGCGCGGGCATCGCCCTCTGGGAGGGACTTCGCGGGTTTTGATCCCGCTCAAGACGCCCCCCCTCTGCTCGTCGCATATGTTCGGCATGCAGCGGTTCCTGATCCTCGCCGCCCGCGGAATCGCCATCCTCGGCGCCGGCTTCATTTCGCTGTTCGCGCTCGACGTCCCGGGCATGGACGGGTCGCTGGCGTACCGGCTGGCGGGCTTCCTGGTCCACCTCACGCCCAGCTTCGTGCTCCTCGGCATCCTGGCGGTCGCCTGGAGATGGCCGGGCGTCGGCGGCGCGTTGTTCCTTCTCGCGGGTGTCTCGCCGCTGCTGCTGCTCGACAACCCGCCAGCCACCAACCTCCTGCTCGGCGGGCCGTTCCTCATCGCGGGCGCGGCCTTCATCCTCGGGCGCGGGGCGGCGGCCGAAGTCCGCTGAGGAGCGGCCCCGGCCCCGGTCGCTGCGCCGGTCGAAGCGGCTGAGGAGAGGACCCGGCGCCCGCCTTCCGCCGGGCCCTCCCCGCCCTCACCAGGCGCTTCGGAGCGCGACGAAGACGCCACGGCCGGCGCCGGGGAGCCGGTCGCCGACGGCGACGTCGGACCCGGTCACGCGGTTGCGGCCGGCCAGATGCGGGCGGTACTCGCGATCGAACAGGTTCTCGAGGCCCGCCTCGATGGCGACGCCGGCGCCCAGCCGCCGCTCGCCTCGCACCGAGAAGACGACGTGGCCGCCGGTCGGCGCCTCCCCGTTCGTCGTCGAGACGTTGCGCTGGCGCAGGGCGCCCGCCGCCTCCACGCCCAGCGACCAGTCCGCCTCCTCCCAGATCGCGGCCAGTCGCAGGTTCGGGGGCGCGATCCTGTAGAGGTCGTCCTCCATATCCCGCCGGCGGCCACGCACGTGGCTGGCCGTGCCCTCAATGCGCAGGCGGTCGGTCAGGGCGGCGCCGAAGTCGACGTCCACACCGTAGAGCTCCGCGTCGACGTTGCTCCAGCGCAGCGGCGTGGGGTCGCCGCTCGCCGCCGCCACCATCTCGACGAGGGTGTCCGCGACGCCCGGCGTGGCGTCATATGCGACGCCCTGGATGTAGTCGTCGATCTGTCGGTAGTAGACCGTCGGCCGCGCCCACGCCCCTCCGCGCCGCCAGTCGAAGCCGACCTCGGCGATCCACGCGACCTCGGGCCGGAGCTCCGGATCGCCAACGTAGATGTTGCCGTCGGCGAGCCCGCCGCTGGCCTCGGTGGGCAGCCAGGAGAAGCGCTCGACCGGATTGGGCGCCCGCGTCTTCCGGGCCAGGGTCAGTCGCGGCGTGACCTCGCCCAGCTCACGCCAGAAGCGCGCGGCGACGTCGAAGGCGCCGCCGCTCCAGGAGCGGTCCCCGGCGTTGAACGCCGCCGCCAGCCGGGTCGGGCCGATCGGCAGGGCGGGGCCGGTGCGGGCGAGCCCGGCCTCGGCGCGGTGGCCGTCGGCGCGCGCGCCGACCTCGGCCTGCACCCCTGACAGGGATCCACGCCATTCGATGTGCCCGCCCAGCCGCCGCGTCTTGGTTCCGGGCAGGGAGGTGGCGAGAAAGGCGGGGTTGTCCGGATGGGTGATGCTCACCGACTTGTCCGCCCGCTCGAAGTCGACGCCGAGGCCGAGGCGACCTCCAAACGCGGCAAACGCCAGTCGCAGGTCGCCTGACAGGCTCTCGGCGTCCGCCAGCGACAGCCGGCGCATCGTCGACATGGCGGGACCGGGGCGGAGGCTGAAATTGTCCATGCCGTGCTCGACCCGGCTGTGTCCCAACGAGGCCTCCACCTGCACCGCCGAGCCGGCCGGGCCGGAGTAGGCCAGACGCGCGAAGTCGGTGTCGAAGTAGCGGATGTCCATGCTGAACGGCGGCGTTCCCGTGGGGCCGGTCTCCTGGCCGCGAAGGTCCAGCGACAGTTCGCCCACGCCGCCCCGCACGCCGGCTGACACGCCGTAGGTGTCCCGCTCGAAGGCGCTGTCGCGGATCACCCCGCCGGGGAACCGCGTTTCGCCCCCCTCCTCCCGGGCGCCGATCAGGTTCAGCCGGAACCGGTCGTTCGCCATGCCGATCACGCCGCCGAACGCATGGGCGTCGTCGACCGAGCGCCAGTTCGCCGAGAGGTCGCCGGCCGGCGTCCATTCGCGGCCATGGCCGAAGTCCACCCGTTTCAGCTCCGCGTTCACGCCGCCCGCGAGGGCGGGGCCGTTGCGGACGGGGCTGATCCCGCGGTCGACCTGGAGACGGGCGACCAGCGGCATGGGCGCGTAGTGGAGCGGCGGATCCATCGCGTTCGGTCCGCCGGTATGGAACCTCTGGCCGTTGATCCGGACCAGAACGCGGTCGCCGAACAGGCCGCGGTACTGCACCTGTCCGGACAGGCCGCCGTTGTCGACGCGGGCGCCGCCCGGCAATCGGGCGACCAGGCCGGAGCTGTCGGCGGTCACGGCCGCGCCGGCTTCGGGTCGAACGCTGTCGACGACGGCGTCCCGGCGCACGCCGGTGACGACGATTTCGTCCAGCAGGGACGGATCCTGCGCGTGCGTGGGAAGGGCGGCGAGCATGGGCGCGCCGATAGCCAGGGCCAGGGCCCCTCGGGTCAGTGTCATGGGTAAGAGCTCGGTCTGAACGCCGGGCAGCCGGCGGAACAGGGCGGCCGTCGTCGGACGGTTCGCCCTCTGGGGCAGGACAGGTCAGACGAACCGGGGCGGAGCCCGCGGGGGCGGCGGCGGCCCCTCCAGGGGACCATGGATGTGCACCCGTCCTGCGCGCCGAACCGGTTCCGACGGGGAGAGGGCGAGCAACCGCCGCGGCGGCGGCGGCGGCGCATCCGGCGCGAGCTCGGGACCTGCGGCGGCGAAGGCGCAGACGGAGTCGGGCCGCGCCGGATCCTCGCCGCCGTGCTGGTCGTGGTGCGCGGGCGCGTGGGCCGCCCGGGCGTTCGGCGGGGTCTGATCTTCGCAGACCACGATCCGGAAACCGCGCCCGTCGAACTCCGGCATATAGCCCGGAGCGACGAGCCCGCGCAGGACGAGCGCCAGCAACAGGGCGGACAGGGCCGCCGCGAATCCCGCTGATTTTCGCCAGCCCCGCGCCATCCGCGGGCCTCTGGGCCGGGCAGGGCGCGGGCGCAAGGTGGCGCTAGGTCGCGGCGGCGTTACTCCGGGGCCTCCGCGGGCTCAAGCCGCGCCAGGATCGGGCGTTCCGCCGCCTTCGCCGCCGCCGCCGCCTCAACCGCGCGCATAACCCTGAGCACGTTCTCACCGGCCAGCTTGCGGATGTCGGCCTCGCTCCAGCCGTTCTCCATCAGCCGGGCGAGAATCCGCGGATAGGCGTCCACGCCCTCCACGCCTTCCGGCAGGCTGCCGACGCCGTCGAAGTCGCCGCCGAGGCCGACGTGGTCGACCCCCGCCACATCGCGCACGTGCTGGATGTGGGCGACCACGTCGTCGATCGTCGCGCGCGGCGCGGGCCGGGCGGCCGTCCAGGTCTCCAGTCCGCGACGAACCGCCTCCGGGTCGCCCGGGTTGAGCGCCTTCAGCCGGGCCTCCTCGGCCGCGCGGGCGGCGCCCCAGGCCCGCACCTGCTCGTTCACGAAGCCCGGCACGAAGGTGACCATCACCACGCCGCCGTCAGCCGGCATCATCCGCAGCACGCTGTCGGGCACATTGCGCGGATGTCCGGTGACGGCCCGGGCGGAGGAGTGGGAGAAGATCACCGGGGCTTCGGAGACGCGCATGGCGTCGACCATCGTCTCCTCGGAGACGTGGCTCAGGTCGACCATCATCCCCAGCCGGTTCATCTCCTTCACCACCTGCTCGCCGAACGGTGACAGGCCGCCCCACTTCGGGGCGTCGGTGGCGCTGTCGGCCCAGGTCGTGGTCGCCGAGTGGGTCAGGGTCATGTAGCGGACCCCCGCCTGGTGGAACTCGCGCAGCAGACCGAGCGAGTCGTCGATCGAGTAGCCGCCCTCGATCCCCATGAGGCTGGCGATGCGGCCGCGGCGGTGGATGCGCTGGATGTCGTCGGCCGTGGTCGCCAGTTCGAACGCCTCGGGGTGGGCGGCGACCATGCGGCGAACGACATCGATCTGCTCGAAGGTGGCCTTGGCGGCCTCGACCGGCTCGAGGCTGGCGGGGACGTAGACCGACCAGAACTGGCCGCCGACGCCGCCGGCGCGCAGGCGGGGAATGTCGGTGTGAAGGTCGGTGGAGGCGTCGAGATTGGCGGTCAGGTCGACGGCGTGGGGGTCGCTCCCGTGGCCCTGCCGCAGGGCCCAGGGCAGGTCGTTATGGCCGTCGATCAGCGGGGTCCGTTCGAGAATGCGCCGGGCCCGGGCCTCGCCCGCATCCTGCGCGGCGGCGGCGCCGGCGACCAGGGCGAGGGCGACAGTGGACAGCAGGGCGGCGCGGATCATCGGGACCTCCGGAAAGTGGCGAAGCCGGACAGTGGCAGATGGGACCGGGCGGTCAACGGCCGCCTTTGCGCCTGCGTCGCCCGCCCTTATGAAGCGGCATGACCGACGCCCCCGCCCCTCTCGACGCCCGCAAGGCCGAAGCCCGCGCCTGGTTCGAGGCCCTCCGCGACCGCATCCACGCCGGCTTCGAGGCGCTGGAAGACCAGGCCCCGCCGGAGCTCTTCCCCGGCGAGCCCGGCCGCTTCGTCCGCACGCCGTGGGAGCGGCCGGCCGGCGGCGGCGGCGTCATGGGCATGATGCACGGACGGCTGTTCGAGAAGGTCGGCGTCCACGTCTCCACCGTCTTCGGGACCTTCCCCGAGGACTATGCCAAGACCGTGCCGGGCGCGGCCGAGGACCCGCGCTTCTTCGCCACCGGCATCAGCCTGATCTGTCACCCGGTCAGCCCGCGCGTGCCGGCGGTGCACATGAACACGCGCTTCATCGCCACGACCCGCAGCTGGTTCGGCGGCGGGGCTGACCTGACCCCCGTGCTCGACGTGGACCGACGACCGGACGCTCCGGACACGGTCGAGTTCCACGCCGCCATGAAGGCCGCCTGCGACGCCCACGACCCCGACTGGCACGCCCGCTTCAAGGCCTGGTGCGACGAGTACTTCTTCCTGCCCCACCGCAACGAACCGCGCGGCACCGGCGGCATCTTCTACGACCACCTGGACAGCGGCGACCGGGACCGCGACTTCGCCTTCACCCGCGACGTCGGCGAGGCCTTCCTCGACGTCTATTCCCGGATCGTCGGCCGCCGCATGACCGAGTCGTGGACGGCGGAGGAGCGCGAGGAGCAGCTGGTCCGCCGCGGCCGCTATGTCGAGTTCAACCTGCTCTACGACCGCGGCACGACCTTCGGCCTGAAGACCGGCGGCAACGTCGAGTCGATCCTCAGCTCGATGCCGCCCGTGGTGAAGTGGCCCTGAGACGGCTCAGGCGGCTTCCCGCTCCCGCTCCGGCAGCACGGCCTCGATCGCGGAGAACAGGCTGTCCATGGTGATGGGCTTGGCGAGGTGGCCGTCGGCCCCGGCGGCCCGCCCGGCCGCGACGTGCTCCGCCATGGCGTTGGCGGTCAGCATGATCACCGGCGTCCGGGCGGCCTCCCGCGCCGCCTCCAGCTTCCGGATCTCGGCCGTGGCGGTGAGTCCGTCCATGACGGGCATCTGCATGTCCATCAGCACCAGGTCGAAGCCGCCGGCGGCGAACGCCTCCACCGCCTGACGGCCGTTCTCGACAGCGACCAGCTCCATCGGCGTGGCCGACAGCATGATCTCGACCACCTTGCGGTTGGCCGGATGGTCGTCGGCCAGCAGGACCCGCATCGGCCCGGCCGAGACCTCGACCGCCGGCGCATCCGCGCCCGGGCTGGAGGGCTCCTGCACACGGGGCAGCGGAATGTCGAACCAGAAGACCGAGCCCTCGCCCGGCGTGCTGTCGCAGTCCAGTCGCCCGCCCATCAGCCCGACGAGGGCGCTGGAGATGGCAAGGCCGAGGCCGGTGCCGCCGTAGCGGCGGGTGATCGAGCCGTCCGCCTGCTGGAAGCGGCTGAAGATGCGGGCCTTCTGGGCGGCGTCGAAGCCGACGCCCGTGTCGCTGACGCGGAAGGAGACGCGGTCGTGGTCCATGGCCGAGACGGAGATCCGGACCCGTCCCTCGGAGGTGAACTTGAGCGCGTTGCTCACAAGATTGGTCAGCACCTGCCGCACCCGCACCGGATCGCCGTCGACACGGCCGGCCAGGGCGGGGTCGAAGTCGACCTCCAGCGCCACGCCTCTTTCGCCGGCCCGCACCCGCCAGAGGGCGGCGACATCGCCGACGGCCTGCTCGAGATCGAAGGCGGTGCGTTCGATCGCGACCTGGCCGGACTCGATCCTCGCACTGTCCAGGATGTCGGACAGCAGCCGTTCGAGGGTCGCGCTGGACGAGCGGATCAGCTCGACCATCTCGTGCTCCTGCGGCTCGAGCTCGCGCCGGGCCAGGGCGTCGGCCATGGACACGACCCCGTTCAGCGGGGTGCGGATCTCGTGGCTCATGTTGGCGAGGAATTCGCTCTTGGTCCGGTTCGCCTCCTCCGCGCGAAGCTGCGCCGCCTTCAGCCGTCGGGCCTGCCGCGCCTGCCATGCGACCGTTCCGGTGGCGGAGAGCAGGAAGACGATTCCGATGACGATGATCCCCTGCTGGAGGGCGGTGTTGGCGCGCGCCGTCTCGAGCTGCCGCCGGCGCTCCGCCAGCTGCTGCTGCATATTGCCTGTGACCTGGTGGATGCCGGCGCTGAACTGGCGGGCGTTCTCGACCTCGCTCTGCCGGGCGTGGGCGCGAAGCAGGCGGAAGGCCTCCGCAGGTCGTCCCTCGGCGAACAGCACCTCGGCCTCGAGGTGCGCCGAGCCGGCGCCGACGTTGGCTTCGGCTTCCTGGGCCCGCAGACGCGCGAGGTCGCGGCGGGCGCCGGCCACGTCGCCGGTCCGGGCGCGGGCGACGCCCCGAACCGGCAGGGCTTCGAGGGCCAGAAAGGCCGCGGCTCCGAGGTTTTCCCCGTAGGGCTCGAGACAGTCGAGCACCCCTCGCGCGTCGCCCCGGGCGTGGGCGACGGCGGCGCAGAGGTTGGCGTCGTAGACCGACAGCGTCTCCAGCCCGGCGCGACGGGCCAGACGGTGATGAGCGGCGTAGTACCGCGCCGCCCGCTCCGTATCGCCCACCTGCAACGCCATCTTGGTCAGATTGTACAGGCTGTCGAAGTCCGGCCGCGGGTATTCGGGATTCGAATAGTCGATCTCGAATTTGCGGAAGGCGTCAGCGGCGCCCAGCACGTCGTTCAGATCCTTCAGGCCCATGCCGGCGACCTCCCAGATGCCGGCATGGGCGGTGGCCGCGAAGGGATCGCGATCGGGGATGTCCGCTTCCGCGGAGGTGAGCAGTTCGAGCGCCTCCCCGGTGCGGCCCTGGTCCATCAGCGAGAGCGCCGTCAGCCGCGCCGCATGGGCGCGGACGAACCAGTCGCGTCCGGAGGTCGCCATCCGCGACATTTCGGCGGCCACGCCGGTCTCGCCCTGGTCGTAGCGGATGGTCAGTTCATTCAGGCGGGCGACGTCCTGGTAGCGAGCATCCTTCTGGCGCGCGGCGGCGGCGGCCAACCACCGGTTCCACTGCGCGGCCTGGTCGAACTCCCCCTGGTTCAGCACGGTCCAGGCGACGTGGTAGAGACGATTCAGCCCTTCGCGATCGTTCCGGACGAGGGCCGCTCGCCCGAAGGCTTCGAGGTCGGCGAAACTGGTCGCGGCGGCGCGGCGCTCGACGAACTCCACGAGGCCCGAGGCCTCCGGCGACTCTGCGCGTACCGGCTGCGCCTGCGCGGGAGCGGCGCTCGAAAGGGCGAGGGCGCAAAGCAGCGCGGCGAACAGGCGAACTGGCGGCATGATACTCCCGACCCCGGGCCGCATTCTCGCACTGGAGGTGTTGAGCAAGGCTTAGCACGGCCGCGGGACCGGGCTTGCGGGGCCTGCGCTCAGGAGGCTGCGCCGGTGAGGAACGCCCTTATCCACGCCGACAGCACCGGACGGTCGTCCGGCCCGGTGAGGCTGGCGAGCGCCTCGTCCACCACCGGAGCGGGAATTCGGCCGGCGCGACCGGCGACGAGCGCCGCGGCGTAGGCGGGACTGAACTCGGGGTGGCACTGGAAGCTGATCGCGTCCGTCCCCCAGGCCAGGCCGGCGAAGGGGGCGAAGTCGCTGGCGAGGGTCACCCGGGCGTCCACGGGCGCCTCGACCACCTGGTCCTGGTGGGACACGGGGATGGCGATGAACGCCGCCGGCGGCTGCATCCACGGCTCCCCGGCCCTGACGTCATAGCTGTGCAGGCCGACGCCCCAGCCGCGGTCCGACTTCTCCACCCGTCCGCCCAGCGCCTGCGCCATGGCCTGGTGGCCGAAGCAGATGCCGACGAGGCGAACCCGTCCCCGCGCCGAGCGGATCCAGTCGAGGAGCGGCGGTATCCAGGCGTGATCCTCGTACACCCCGGCGGGCGAGCCGGTGATGATCGCGCCGTCGAACGCGGCCGGATCGGGCAGCTCCCCCGCCTGCACGTCGAACACGGCCACGTCGAACCCCGGCCCCAGCAGGGCCCGGAACATGGACGGGTAGTCCCCGTGTTCCGCCCGGAGGTCCGCGGGCGGGGCGCCGGTCTCGAGTATCGCAATGCGGGTCAAGGCAATCTCCTGCAGGCTTCCGCATATGAGCCTGCCGGCGAGACTCGCAAGGCGGGATCGGCTATGCCCCCGCCATGTCCGAAGCGCCTGTCGTCCTGATCAACGTCTATCGCTGCGAGCCGGAGCGTCAGGCCGCGCTGATGGAGCATCTCGCCGCGGTGGTCCGCGCCCAGCGCGGTCGCGACGGCTTCATATCGTCCACCCTGCACCGCGGGCTCAGCGGCCGCGTGGCGGCGGTGTACGGGGTCTGGCGCTCGAAGGAAGACTGGAAGGCCATGGCCCGCCACCCGGAGGTCGCGGCGGCGATGGAGCCGGTGTTGGCCGCCGCCACCTTCGAACCGCACCTCTACGAGCCGGTCGAGGTCGCCTAGGTCGTCCAGACCTCGGCCCGCCCCCCGGGCTCGCCCAGCGCATCGACGACCCAGCCGCAGATCTCCCGCGCCGCGACGTCGGTCCCCGGCGGCGGGTTGAGCACGACCATGGCGCAGCCGTTCATCCTCATCGGATCGCGGAGCGGCCGGAGTCGCGCCTCGGCCACCAGCACGCCCCTCGCCCCGCGGGCGTCCAGCCGCCGGAGAAAGGCGTCGAAGGTCTCCAGATCCTTGAGCGGCGTCCAGACGGCCACCGTTGCGGCCGGGTTCGTCGCGGCGATGGCGGCGGCGGCGTCCGCCGCGCGCTGGTAGTCGTCGGGGCGCTCGAAGGGCGGGTCGATCAGGACGAAGGCGGCCGGGGCCTGTCGCGCCGCTGACACGGCCTCGTCGTAGCCGTCGCCGCCGCGCGCCGCCGCGGCCGGGAAGCGCGCCAGCGCCGCGGTCAGCAGGTCCAGCACCGGCGGGTTGAGCTCGAATCCGACATAGCGGTCTTCCGGCCGGAGGCGTCGGGCGACGAGCACCGGCGAGCCCGGATAGAAGCGCACGCCGCCGACGGGATTCAGGGCCGCGACCTCCCGCGCCAGCGCCTCGATCAGGGGCGGGCGGTCGACCGCCGCCATCAGCCGCGCGACGCCGGCTTCCGCCTCCCGCGAGCGGGCGGCGTCCCCGGTCAGGTCGTACAGGCCGGCGCCGGCATGGGTGTCGATCACGGTCGCCGGCCCCGTCGCCTGGCGCCGCCCGAGCAGCCAGAGCACGAGGGCGTGCTTGACCAGGTCGGCGAAATTCCCGGCGTGGAAACTGTGTCGGTAGTTCATGGCCCTGCCTCCGCCGGTGCGGCCGGCGGGTCAAGAGGAACCGCCATCGGCGGCCGCCGTTGGGCAAGGCCCGAGGAGCCCCGATGACCGACCCCTTCCCCCTCGATCCCGCGCCGCCGCCGCCCGGAGACCGCCGGTGACCGCGAGCGATCCGGGGTCCGTCCCGGAGGGCCTGTCGTACTGCAATGACGAACAGCCCGGCATCCGCCGGACCGCCACCTCGAGAGGTTTCGCCTATCACGACAGCGCCGGGCGGCCGGTGGAGGACGAGAAGCGGCTCGCGCGCATCCAGGCCCTGGCCATTCCCCCGGCCTGGACCGACGTCTGGATCTGCCCCCGGGCCAACGGCCACATCCAGGCCACCGGGCGCGACGCCAAGGGGCGCAAGCAGTACCGGTACCATCCCGGCTGGACGAGCCACGCCGCCACCAACAAGTTCGACCGGCTGCCGGAGTTCGCCCGCGCCCTGCCCCGGCTGCGGCGGCGGGTCGAGCAGGACCTCGGCAAGCGCGGCCCCTCCCGCGACAAGGTGCTGGCGACGGCGGTCCGCCTGCTGGAGCTGACCCTGATCCGCGTCGGCAACGCGCAGTATGCGAAGCAGAACCGGTCGTACGGGCTGACCACCCTGCACAAGCGGCATCTGGAGGTCGGCGGGGGCGCGCTGACCTTCGCCTTCAAGGGCAAGAGCGGCGTGGAGCACGAGGTGCGGGTGCGGGACCGGCGGCTGGCCCGGATGGTCCGCTCGCTGCAGGACCTCCCCGGCCAGCAGCTGTTCAAGTACCGCGACGCCGACGGGAGCCTCGTCCCCGTCACCTCCGACGACGTCAACGCCTATATCCGGGAGGCGATGGGAGAGACGTTCTCGGCCAAGGACTTCCGCACCTGGGCCGGCACCGTCTCCGCCGCCCGGGCCCTGCGGGAGATGGACCCGCCGACCTCTCCGACGGACGCGAAGCGCAAGATCACCGTCTGCGTGAAGGCCGTGGCCGGCCTGCTCGGCAACACGCCCACCGTCTGCCGGTCGTCCTACGTCCATCCGCGGGTGTTCGAGCTCTACCAGTCGGGCCGGATCGGCGCAGCGCTCCCGGGGCCGGACGCGGCCACCTTCGAGCGCCGGCTCGCCCGCGTGCTGGCCGCCCGCGACGACAACCCTTCCTGAACCTTCCTCCTTCCAGGCTGCGGTCTCCCCCGCATGGAGATTCGCGTGCCCCGGCCTTCCCCCCTGTTCCCCCGCCGACGGTCGCGGCGGCCGGTCTGGCTCCTTCTGGCCCTGCTGGCGGTCGCGGCGATCGGCGCCGTCGTCGCCCCCGATCCCGAGGACCGGCAGGCCACCGCCGCCGAGGCCGCTCCGGCGGCGAGCGACCGGCTCACGGGAGCCGCCCGGGTGATCGACGGCGACACGCTGGACGTGGGCGGCGTCCGCGTCCGGCTGCACGGCCTGGACGCCTTCGAGCGAGGCCAGACCTGCGATCTGCCGGAGGGGCCATGGGCGTGCGGCGCGGCGGCGACGGCGGCGCTGTCGGACACTGCGGAGGGGCGGAGTCTCGACTGCACGGTGATCGACACCGACCGCTACGGACGGCAGGTCGCCCGCTGCGTGCGGAATGGCGAGGACGTCGGGGAGGCCCTCGTGCGCCGGGGGCTGGCCCTGGCCTACCGCCGTTACAGCATGGACTATGTGGCGGCGGAGGAGAGCGCCCGCGCCCGCGGCGCCGGAGCCTGGGCGGGTTCGTTCGACCGGCCTGAGCAGTGGCGGCGTCGCGGCCGCCGCGATCAGGCCCGCAGCCTGTCGCCGATGTAACTTGCCCCCGGGAGAGAACGTCGGTTTACGAGCCGGCCACTTTTCAGGGGTTTAACCATGTCCAACGTCTTCCTGCGCCTCGGCGTGCTTTTCGCGGTGGTCGGCGTGTCGCTCGGCTACTGGATGGGCGCGACCCACCAGTTCACCGTTTCGCCGGTGCACGCCCACATCAACCTGCTCGGCTGGGTGTCGATGTTCCTGTACGGCCTGTTCTATCGCAGCCTCCCGGCCGCCGCCGACGGCTGGCTGCCGAAGGCGCACCTGGCGCTCGCCGGGCTGGGCCTGCCGGTGATGATGATCGGCCTGACCATCCAGCTGCTGGCCGTGCCGGGCCTGGTCGCCTGGGCGCCGCCGATGATGATCGTCGGCCCGACCATGGTCGTGCTCGGCATGTTCGTCTTCGCCCTGATCGTCTTCCGGGCGACCGGGCCGAAAGCCGCGGCCGCGGCCTGACGGGTCAGGCCGTCATCCAGTAGCCGCGGCTGCGGGCGCTGACCGGAGCCCGCGTCGCCTCGACCCGCCAGAGGATGGCGTCGCGGAAGGCGTCGGCCGCCGCGTCGCCGGCCAGCAGCCGCAGGGAGCGGATGATGCGGGTGATGCGCAGGTGGTTGTGGTCGTGGGGCGCAAGCCAGCGGGTGGTGCGGCGGTAGAAGCCGTCCATCCGGTCGGTCGCCGCCGCCAGGGCGCACTGGGCGAGGGTGTCGTCCCGGATCGCGGCCGCCTCGGCGGGCGACAGCACCGGGGCGCCGGGGACGGCGGCCGAGGGTTCATCCAGCGGAAACAGCCACTGGATGAAGTCGTGGCGCTGCTCCACGGTCGCGTCGTCGAAGGCCAGCACGTCGAACAGGCCGCGGCCGACCCCGTCGACGCCCTCCCCCCGCAGGAAGGCCAGCACCGGGCCTCCGTCCATGGCTCAGGCCGCGGCCCGGTCCCAGTCCAGCACGACCTTGCCGGACTTGCCGGACTTCATCGCCTCGAAGCCCTCGCGGTAGTTCTCGTAGGACATCTGGTGGGTGATCAGCGGGGTCAGGTCGAGGCCGGCCTTCAGCAGGCCCAGCATCTTGCGCCAGGTGGTGAACATCTCGCGTCCGTAGACGCCCTTGATGGTCAGGGCCTTGAGGATGATGGCGCCCCAGTCGGTCTCCATCGGCTTCGACGGAATGCCGAGCATGGCCAGGCCGCCGCCCATGATCAGGGTGTCGACGCACTGTCGGAAGGCGATCGGCGAGCCCGACATCTCCAGCGCCACGTCGAAGCCGACCTTCATGCCCAGCTCGTGGATGACGTCGTGCAGGTCTTCCTTCGAGGTGTTCACGGTGCGCACGCCCGGCGCCACCTTCTGCGCCAGCTCGAGGCGGAAGTCGTTGATGTCGGTCAGGACGACGGTGCGGGCGCCGGCGTGGCGGGCGACGGCGGCGGCCATGATGCCGATCGGCCCGGCGCCGGTGACCAGCACGTCCTCGCCGAGCAGGTCGAACTGCTGGGCGGTGTGCACGGCGTTGCCGAAGGGGTCGAGGATGGAGCCGATCTCGTACGGCACGTCGTCGGGCAGCTCGATGACGTTGAAGGCCGGCGCGACGACGTACTCGGCGAAGGCCCCCTGACGGTTGACGCCGATGCCCTTGGTGGCGGGATCGAGGTGGAAATGGCCGGCGCGGGCGGCTTCCGAGTTCAGGTCGATGACGTGGCCTTCGGCCGAGACCCGCTGGCCGACCTTCAGACGACGGTCGACGTCCTTGCCGATGGCGACGATCTCGCCCGAGAATTCATGGCCGGTGATCATCGGCACCGGGACGTTCTTCTGGCTCCACTCGTCCCAGTTCCAGATGTGGATGTCGGTGCCGCAGACGGCGGTGCGCTTGACCTTGATCAGCACGTCCTCGTCGCCGGCGACCGGGATCGGGGCGTCGATCAGTTCGAGGCCGACCTCGGGCCGGGTCTTGGCCAGGGCCTTCATGGTGTCCGCCATCAGATAACTCCCAATTCCTTGCCGGCCGTCGTGAACGCCGCGACCGTCTGATCGATCTGGTCGAAGGTGTGCGCCGCCGACATCTGGGTGCGGATGCGGGCCTGGCCGCGCGGCACCACCGGGAAGCTGAAGCCGATCACGTAGACGCCGAGCTCCAGCATGCGGGCGGCCATGTCCTGGGCCAGCTTCGCATCGCCGAGCATCACCGGGATGATGGGGTGCTCGCCCGGCAGCAGGCTGAAGCCGGCCTCGGCCATGGCGGCGCGATAGCGGGCGGCGTTGGCGGACAGCTGTTCGCGCAGGGCGTCGCCCTCGGCCCCGCCGGCGATGCGGATCGCCTCGAGCGAGGAGCCGCACACGGCGGGCGAAAGCGCGTTGGAGAACAGGTAGGGGCGCGCCCGCTGCTTGAGCAGCTGCACCACCGGCGCCGTCGCGCAGATGAAGCCGCCCATGGCCCCGCCGAGCGCCTTGCCGAAGGTGCCGGTGACGAAGTCGACCTTCACCCCGTGGTGCGCGAACGAGCCGCGGCCCTGCGGGCCGAGGAAGCCGGTGGCGTGGCAGTCGTCGACCATGATCAGGGCGTCGTAGCGATCGGCGAGCGCCCGGATGTCCTTCAGCTTGGCGATATAGCCGTCCATCGAGAAGGCGCCGTCGGTGGCGATGACGATGTCGCGGGCGCCGTCGGCGCGGGCCTCTTTCAGCCGCGCCTCGAGGTCGTCCATGTCGGAGTTGGCGAAACGGTACCGCTTCGCCTTGCACAGCCGGACGCCGTCGATGATCGAGGCGTGGTTCAGGCTGTCGGAGACGATCGCGTCCTCGGCCCCGAACAGCGGCTCGAAGATCCCGCCGTTGGCGTCGAAGGCGGCGGCGAACAGGATGGCGTCCTCGAAGCCGAGATAGCCGGCGATCGCCCGCTCCAGCTCCTTGTGGATCTCCAGGGTGCCGCAGATGAAGCGCACCGAGGCGGTGCCGGCGCCCCAGCGCTCCTGCGCCCGGATCCCGGCCTGGACGACGCGCTCGTCGCCGGCGAGGCCGAGATAGTTGTTGGCGCAGAAGTTGAGCACCTCGCGCCCGCCGACCTTGATCACCGGTCCCTGGCGGGAGGCGATCACCCGTTCCGGCTTGGTGAGGCCCTGAGAGTCGATGTCGGCGAGTTCCGCGGCGACGCGGTCGTGGAAGCTGGCGGTCATGGGCGCTCCGCTACGCCGAATTCGTGGCGGGTTGAAGCCCCGTTCAGACGTTCGGTTCCGGCGCGGGCCGCGTCCCGCCCGTGAGCGGGCGGACCGGGCTGACCTTCACCCGACCGCCGCAGGGCGTGAGGTCGAGGTCCAGCGAGGCCGCGGAGGAGTCGCCCGGCGCCGTGACGCGGACGCGTTTCGCCACGGGGCAGGTCCGCTCCCCCTGCCCCTCATGAGGCACGACCGACCAGGCCAGTTCGAAGGCGGCCTTTTCCTGCGGCGCCAGCACCACCGCCGCCGGCGGCTGGTCGGCGGTGAAGTAGCTGCCGGCCGCCTGTTCGGCGCGGATTCCGGTGAGGGTCCTGCCCTGCGCGTCCAGCAGGGTCACGCCGGGGTAGCCGGTCAGGCCGCACGGCTGCGCCCCGACGTTCTGAAGGCCGATGTTGACGATCCGGTTGCCGGCGCCGGCGTCGCCGCCCTCGTTCGACAGGCGCAGCTGCGGCCCGCGACAGGGCGGGGCCGCGAGTCCGGCGTCGCCGCCCACGGGCGGGACGGGGCCGACCGGCTCCGGCCCCGACGCCGGACGGCTGCACCGCTCCAGCACCGCCGTGCCGACCGCCTCGTCAGGGCCGAGGCGGCTCAGCGTGGCGCTCTCGGTTCCGCCGCGGCTGGCGATCCACCATTCGAGACCCGATCCCACGAAGCGTGCGCCGGAGGCCGAGACGGCGGTCCTCAGCACATACTCCCGCCCGCGGTACGACAGCTGTGCGGTGGCGGCGTCCGGATAGGCGACGGCGACCGACTGCCCGCTCTCGCAGGCGTAGCTCACCGACGGAGCCGTGGCGGCGGCGGGAGCCGCGGACGGCGCGACCGGCTCGGGCGGCGCGGCCGCCTCCTCGGTGCAGGCCGCGATCAGGGCGAGGCTGGCGGCGAGGGCGCAGGCGAGGCTCGGTCGGCGCATGGCGGGCTCCCGGTCGTGGCCAAGGTCAACGCCAGCCAAGGCCAAAGGCTCCGCTTGCGCAAGCCCGGTTCAGGCGGTGAGCAGGCGCGGCAGCTTGAACGTCACCGTCTCACGGGCGCCGTCGTCCTCGACCAGGCTCACGTCGAACCGCGCCCGGACAGCCTCGATGAGTTCCTCGATCAGCTGCTCGGGGGCGGAGGCGCCGGCGGTGATCCCCAGGGTGGAGACCCCGTCGAACCAGGCCCAGTCCACATGGCTCGCGTCGTCTATAAGCCGGGCGTCGGCGGCGCCGGCGCGCAGGGCGACCTCCACCAGCCGGGCCGAGTTCGAGGAGTTCTTCGAGCCCACGACCAGCACGAGGTCGCAGCCCTGGCCGAGCGCCTTGACCGCCTCCTGCCGGTTGGTGGTGGCGTAGCAGATGTCTTCCTTGTGCGGGTCGGGCAGTTCCGGGAAGCGCCGCTTCAGCACGGCGAGGATCCCGGCGGTGTCGTCGACCGACAGGGTCGTCTGGGTGGCGTAGGCCAGCGGCGCGTCGCCGGGCCGCCGGAAGGCCTCGGCGTCCTCGACAGTCTCCACGAGGCTGATCGCGCCCGGCGGCAGCTGCCCCATGGTGCCGACGACCTCCGGATGGCCGGCGTGGCCGATCAGGATGACGTGGCGGCCGGCCGCGTGGTGCCGTTCGGCCTCGACGTGCACCTTCGACACCAGCGGGCAGGTGGCGTCGATGTAGAGCATCTCCCGCGCCCTCGCCGTCGCCGGGACCGACTTCGGGACCCCGTGCGCGGAAAACACCACCGGGCGATCGTCGGGACAATCGTCCAGCTCGCGGACGAACACCGCCCCCATCGACTTCAGGCGCTCGACCACGTGGCGATTGTGGACGATCTCGTGCCGCACGTAGACCGGCGCGCCATACTTCTCGAGCGCCCGCTCCACGATCTGGATGGCGCGGTCGACCCCGGCGCAGAACCCGCGCGGGGTGGCCAGACGCACCGCCAGGGGCGGGCGCTCGTGCTCTCGGACAGACAGGGGAGGCGTCATGGGCGGAACCTAGTCGCTCACCCGGTCCGCCGCCACCGCCGTTTCAGGGGCAGGCGGGTTTGCCGCGCCTCGGTTTAGCCGTTATCAGGCGGGAAGCGTTGCGTCCCTCGCGCGCCTCCCGTTCCGGAATCCAGCCGAATGCGTCTCGTCGCCCTTGCCTTCTCCGCCGCGGCCCTCTTCTCGGCCGACGTCGCCTCCGCCCAGGTCCCGGGCCAGAGCGGACGGCCCGAGGGGGGCCGCAGTCCGGGGGGGCAGCAGGAAGAGCAGAGCCGGCAGGACCGGACGCCGCGCATCGCGCCGCTGCGGCGCCGGGCCGCGGACGGGCCGTGCCCCTATGTGAAGATTCTCTACGACGCTGCGCGCTACGTCGAGCTGGGCGGCGACCGCGTGTCCGCCTCCAACGTCGGCTACACCGGCGAGATCGAGGGTCTGGTCTCGGACTGCGCCTACCGCGGCGACGACCCGATCACCTTGCAGACGCGGGTGCTGTTCAACCTCGGGCGCGGGCCGCTGGCCGAGGGGAACGGCCGCACCTATCGCTACTGGATCGCCGTCACCGAGCGGAACCGGGCGGTGCTGGACAAGGTCTATTTCGACCTGCCGGTGACCTTCGAGGGCGATGAGCGGACGACCACCGTCACCCAGGACCAGACCATCGTGATCCCGCGCGCCAGCAACACCGTCAGCGGCGACAATTTCGAGATCCTGGTCGGCTTCGAGGTCACGCCCGAAATGGCGGAGTTCAACCGCTCCGGCAGCCGCTTCCGGATCAACGCAGGCGCACAGGCCGACTGATGGCCGACCTCAGAACGGACCTGGGCGAAGCGGTCGCAGCCGCCTTCGCCGCCGAAGGCGTGGATCCGAGGCTGGCCCGCGTCACCGCCTCCGACCGGCCCGACCTGGCCGACTTCCAGTCCAACGGCGCCCTCGCCGCCGCCAAGGCCCTGAAGCAGAACCCGCGCGAACTGGCGGCGAAGGTGGCGGCCAGGCTGGAGGCGGATGCGCGCCTCGCCTCGGTCGAGGTCGCCGGTCCGGGCTTCATCAATCTCAAGGTCGCCGACGAAGCGCTGGCCGCGCGGGCGGCGGACGTCGCGGGCGACGCCGCGCACGCCGGCGCCGCCATGGTCGACGCGCCGCGCAAGGTGGTGATCGACTACGCCGGCCCGAACGTGGCGAAGCCGATGCACGTCGGACACCTGCGCTCCTCGATCATCGGCGAGAGCCTGAAGCGGCTGTTCCGCTTCCGCGGCGACACGGTCTGGGGCGACGCCCACTTCGGCGACTGGGGTTTCCAGATGGGCCTGCTGATCGTCGCCGTCGGCGACGAGGGCCGCGCCGACGCCTTCCTCGCCGACGGCGACGGGCCCTTCCCGGCCGACAGCCCGGTGACGCTGGAGGACCTCGAGCGCCTCTATCCGGCCGCCGCCGCCAGGGCCAAGGAAGACCCCGCCTTCCGCGACCGCGCCCGCAAGGCGACGGCCGAGCTGCAGGCCGGCCGCCCCGGCTACCGGGCCCTGTGGCGGCACTTCGTGGCCGTCAGCCGCACGGCGCTGGAACGCGAGTTCGGCGCGCTGGGCGTGACCTTCGACCTGTGGAACGGCGAGAGCGACGCCGACCCGCTGATGCCCGAGATGATCGCCCATCTGGAGGCGACCGGCCTGCTGGTCGAGGACGACGGCGCGCGGGTGGTCCACGTCGCCCGCCCCGGGGAGACGCGCAAGAAGAAGCTGGCCGACGGCTCGGTGATCGAGGCGCCCAGCCCGCCGCCGCTGCTGGTGATCTCCTCGGAGGGGTCGGCGATGTACGGCACCACCGACCTGGCCACCATCCTCGACCGCCGCAAGTCGCTCGACCCGGACCTGATCCTCTACGTCGTCGACGAGCGCCAGGCCGAGCATTTCGAGCAGGTGTTCCGCGCCAGCTACCTGGCCGGCTACGCCGGGGAGGGCTCGCTGGAGCACCTCGGCTTCGGCACCATGAACGGTCCGGACGGCAAGCCCTTCAAGACCCGCGCCGGGGGCGTGCTCAAGCTGCACGACCTGATCACCATGGCGAAGGACAAGGCCCGCGAACGCCTGCACGAGGCGAAGCTGGGCGAGGATCTGCCCGCCGGGGAGTTCGAGGACATCGCCCACAAGGTGGCGGTGGCGGCGCTCAAGTTCGCCGACCTGTCGAACAGCCGGACGACCAGCTACGTCTTCGACCTCGACCGCTTCATGAGCTTCGAGGGCAAGACCGGGCCGTACCTGCTGTACCAGGCGGTGCGGATCAAATCCCTGCTGCGCAAGGCGGCGGACCAGGGTGCGGAACCCGGCCCTGTCGCCATCGCCGAACCGGCCGAGCGCGACCTGGCCCTGACGCTGGACGCCTTCTCGCAGGCGGCGGCCGAGGCCTATGAGAAGCGGATGCCGCACGTGATCGCCGAGCACGCGTACCGGCTGGCCCAGAGCTTCTCGAAATTCTACGCCGCCTGCCCGGTGCTGGCGGCGCCGGACCTGGCGGTGCGCGGCTCGCGCCTGGCGCTGGCGAAGGCGACGCTGGACCAGCTCGTGATCGCGCTCGACCTGCTGGGCATCGACACGCCGGAGCGGATGTAGGTTAAACTCTCTCTCCGGAGGGAGCCGTCATGTCCGATCTCGACAGCTACATCGCAGGCCTGCCCAAGGCCGAGCTGCACCTGCACATCGAAGGCTCGCTCGAGCCCGAGCAGATGTTCGAGTTCGCCCGCCGCAACCGGGTGTCCATCCCGTTCGACAGCGTCGAGGCGGTGCGCGCCGCCTACGACTTCTCGAACCTGCAGGACTTCCTCGACATCTACTACGCCGGGGCCAACGTCCTGCTGACCGAGGAGGACTTCCACGACCTCGCGTTCGCCTACTTCCGCCGCGCTGCGGCCGATGCGGTGCGGCACGCCGAGATCTTCTTCGACCCCCAGACCCACACCGACCGCGGCGTTCCGTTCGGCGTGGTCGCCGAGGGCCTGCTGGCCGGGATGAAGCGGGCGGAGCGGGAGCTGGGCGTCACCTCGAAACTGATCCTCTGCTTCCTCCGCCACCTCGACGAGCATGCCGCCTTCGAGACGCTGCGCCAGGCCGAGCCGTGGCTGGACCGGATCGAAGGCGTCGGCCTCGACTCCTCCGAGGTCGGGCACCCGCCGTCGAAATTCCAGCGGGTGTTCGAGCGCGCCGGCCAGATGGGGCTGAAGCGGGTGGCCCACGCCGGCGAGGAAGGGCCGCCGGAGTATGTGCGCGAGGCGCTGGACCTGCTGCACATCGATCGCATGGACCACGGCAACCGCTCGATGGAGGACGAGGCGCTGATCGAGCGGCTGGCGGCGTCGCAGATGACCCTGACGGTCTGTCCGCTGTCGAACCTGAAGCTGTGCGTGGTGAAGGATCTGAAGGACCACCCGGTCCCGGAGATGCTGCGCCGCGGCCTGCACGTGACGCTGAACTCGGACGATCCGGCCTATTTCGGCGGCTATGTGAACGACAACTATCGGCAGCTGGCGGCGGCGGTGGGGCTGACGCGGGAGCAGCTGACGCGGCTGGCGCGGAACAGCTTCGAGGGGTCGTTCCTGGCGCCGGCGGAGAAGGCGGCCCGCATCGCAGAGGTGGAGGCCTGGGCGGCCGGGTGAGGTCGCGGGCCGTCGGTCGCCGTTCCGCTTGACTTGGCCCTTGAGTCGGGGCCTAGGTCGCGACGCTCTCGCGGGAGAGATCGGGGCCTTTCCGGAGGCTTCGGAGCCGAAGGCGCAACCGCCCCGGAAACGCTCAGGCAAAAGGACCGCGGGGCGCACGGACGCTGGAAAGTCGCTCTCCGGAGCGCGCCGACGGAGCAAGGTCGCCGGGCCCCCGGCGGCCGGAATCTCTCAGGCTTCAGGACAGCGGGGGCGCGAGGACGGCGGAGCTTTCCGCCCCGGCACGCGACTCTGAAGGCCTGACATGACCGACGAAACCCTGAAGACCACCCCTCTCAACGCCGCGCACCGGGCGTTGGGCGCCCGCATGGTCGGCTTCGGCGGCTATGACATGCCGGTGCAGTACGAGGGCGTTCTGGCCGAGCATCGCTGGACCCGCGAGCACGCCGGCCTGTTCGACGTCTCGCACATGGGCCAGTGCAAGATCACCGGCCCCGACGCCGTCGCGCAGTTCGAGCGCTTCGTGCCGGGCGACTACCAGATCCTCAAGGCGGGCAAGCAGAAGTACTCGCTGCTGCTGAACGCCGAGGGCGGCGTCATGGATGACCTGATGGCCGGCAAGCCCGACCACGACGGCCTCTATGTCGTGGTCAACGCCGGCAACAAGGACGCCGACTTCGCCCACCTGAAGGCCAGCCTGTCCGGCGACGCGACCCTGACGATCCTCGACGACCGCGCCCTGCTGGCCATCCAGGGGCCGGAGGCCGCGGAGGTCATGGCCGCCCACGAGCCGGTGCTGGCCGAGTTCGGCTTCATGGACTGCGCGCGGCTGATGCTGTTCGGGGTCGACTGCTACGTCTCGCGCTCGGGCTACACCGGCGAGGACGGCTACGAGATCTCGGTCCCGGCGGCCGAGGCGGAGCGGATCTGGAACGAGATCCTGAAGGACGCCCGGGTCAAGCCGATCGGCCTCGGCGCCCGCGACAGCCTGCGGCTGGAGGCCGGCCTGCCCCTGCACGGGCACGACATCGACGCCACCACCAGCCCGGTCGAGGCGGCGCTGACCTTCGCCCTGTCAAAGTCGCGCAAGGAGCGCGCCGACTTCCCGGGCGCCGACCGCGTGCTCCGGGAGCTGTCCGACGGTCCCGCCCGCGTCCGCGTCGGCCTGCACGTCAAGGAAGGCGCGCCCGCCCGCGAGGGCGCGGAGATCGCCGATGCGGACGGCGCCGTCGTCGGCAAGGTCACCTCGGGCGGCCCCTCCCCGACCCTCGGCAGGAACATCGCCATGGGCTACGTCCCCCCGGCCCTCGCCGAGCTGGGCACGGAGCTGAAGGTCATCGTCCGCGGCAAGGCCGCCGCCGCCGAGGTGGTCGCCCTGCCCTTCGTCGCTTCCCGCTACTATCGCAAACCCAAGGCCGCCTGACGGCTTTCCGGAGAACTGAGATGCGCTTCACCAAGGATCACGAGTGGGTTCGCCTCGAGGGCGACGTCGCCACCGTCGGCATCACCAGGCACGCCGCCGAGGCGCTCGGCGATGTGGTGTTCGTCGAGACCCCGGACGCCGGCAAGTCGGTGTCGAAGGGCGACAGCTTCGCCGTGGTCGAGAGCGTCAAGGCGGCCTCGGACGTCTACGCCCCGGTCTCGGGCGAGGTGGTCGAGGGCAACGCCGCCCTGGCCAACGCTCCGGAAACCGTCAACGCCGATCCCGAGGGCGAGGGCTGGTTCGCGAAGATCCGGGTGTCCGACGCCTCGCAGCTGGACGAGCTGATGGATCGCGCCGCCTACGACCAGTACCTGACGACCCTCTAGACCCCTCGCACGGACCCTCCCCGCCATGCGCTACCTGCCGCTCACGCCCGACGACCGCTCCGCCATGCTGGCGGCGATCGGCGCCAAGTCGATCGACGACCTCTTCGTGGACGTGCCCGCGGCGGCGCGGCGGGAGGGCTTTGTCGACCTGCCCCGCGTGGCCGGGGAGCTGGAGGTCGAGCGCGCGCTCGGCGCCATGGCGGGGAAGAACGTCGCCGCCGGCTCGGTCCCCTTCTTCTGCGGCGCCGGGGCCTACAAGCACCATGTGCCGGCCACGGTGGACCACGTGATCCAGCGGTCGGAGTTCCTGACCAGCTACACGCCCTACCAGCCGGAGATCGCCCAGGGCACGCTGCAGTACCTGTACGAGTTCCAGACCCAGGTCGCGAACCTGACCGGCATGCCGGTGGCCAACGCCAGCCTCTACGATGGGTCAACGGCGATGGCCGAGGGCGTGCTGATGGCGACCCGGGTCACCCGCCGCAACAAGGCGGTGATCTCGGGCGGGGTGCATCCGCACTATGTCGCCGCGACCGAGACCGTGGTGCACGCCGTCGGCGTCGAGACCCAGGTGCTGCCCGCGGCCGTGGACGCCGAGGCGGAGGTGATCGGCCAGATCGGGCCGGACACCGCCTGCGTGGTGGTCCAGACCCCGAACGTGTTCGGCACGGCCACCGACGTGACGAAAATCGCCGAGGCCGCCCACGCCGCCGGCGCCCTGCTGATCGTGGTGGTCACCGAGGCGGTGTCGATGGGCCTGCTGAAGTCGCCGGGCGAGATGGGGGCCGACATCGTCGCCGCCGAGGGCCAGTCGATCGGCAACGCCCTGAACTTCGGCGGCCCCTACGTCGGCCTGTTCGCCTGCCGTGAGAAGCTGATCCGGCAGATGCCGGGCCGGCTGACCGGAGAGACGGTCGACGCCGACGGCGAGCGCGGCTTCGTCCTGACCCTGTCGACGCGCGAACAGCACATCCGCCGCGACAAGGCGACCTCCAACATCTGCACCAACTCCGGCCTGTGCACCCTGGCCTTCACCATCCACCTCAGCCTGCTGGGCGAGACGGGCCTGCGGCGGCTGGCGCTGCTGAACCATGAGGCGGCGGTGAAGACCCGCGACGCCCTCGCGACGCTGCCGGGGGTCGAGGTGCTGACGCCGCGCTTCTTCAACGAGTTCGCGGTCCGTCTGCCGAAGCCGGCGGCGGAGGTCGTCGAGCGGCTGGCGGAACGGCGCATCCTCGCCGGCGTGCCCTACGGCCGCCTCGCCCCGGCGGCGGGCATGGACGACGTCCTGCTGGTCGCCGCCACCGAGATCACCACGGACGCGGACATCGCGGCCCTGAAGTCCGCCCTGGCGGAGGTCCTGTAATGAGCACCATGAACACCGTCGGCCGCCCGACCACGCCCAACGCCGTGGACCATGACTACAAGCACCCGACCCTGACCGGCGGCCGCGGCCTGCTGCAGGACGAGCACCTGATCTTCGAGAGCGACGGCTGGGGCAAGACCGGCGTCGATCTGCCGGCGCCGAAGGGCGACGCCTCCGACCTGGGCGATCTCGTGCGCCGCGATCCGATCGGCCTGCCGGGCCTCTCGGAACCCGAGACGATGCGGCACTATGTGCGGCTGTCGCAGAAGAACCACGCCATCGACCTGGCCATCTATCCGCTGGGCTCGTGCACGATGAAGCACAACCCGCGCCTGAACGAGAAGATGGCGCGCCTGCCCGGCTTCTCGGACATCCACCCGCTGCAGCCGCAGTCGACGGTGCAGGGGGCGCTGGAGCTGATGGACCAGCTGGCCCACTGGCTGAAGACCCTCACCGGCATGCCGGCGGTGGCCCTGTCGCCCAAGGCGGGGGCCCACGGCGAGCTGTGCGGCCTTATGGCCATTCGCGCCGCCCACGAGGCGAAGGGCGAGCACGCGCAGCGCCGCAAGGTGCTGGTGCCGACCTCGGCCCACGGCACCAACCCGGCCACCGCCGCCTTCGTCGGCTATTCGGTGGTCGAGGTGGCCCAGACCGAGGACGGCCGGGTCGACGTGGCCGATCTGGCGTCCAAGCTGGGGCCGGACGTGGCGGCCATCATGGTCACCAATCCGAACACCTGCGGCCTGTTCGAGCGCGACATCCTCGAGATCAGCCGGCTGACGCACGAGGCCGGGGCGTATTTCTACTGCGACGGGGCGAACTTCAACGCCATCGTCGGGCGGGTGCGGCCGGGCGACCTGGGCGTCGACGCCATGCACATCAACCTGCACAAGACCTTCTCCACGCCGCACGGCGGCGGCGGGCCGGGCGCGGGTCCGGTGGTGCTGTCGGAGGCCCTGGCCCCGTTCGCGCCGGCCCCCTGGGTGGTCAGCGACGGCGAGGGCTTCCGGCTGGAGGAGTTCGCCGAGGGCGAGGCGACGCAGGCCTTCGGCCGGCTGTGCGCCTTCCACGGCCAGATGGGCATGTACGTCCGGGCCCTGAGCTACATGATGAGCCACGGTTCGGACGGGCTGAGGCAGGTGGCCGAGGACGCGGTGCTGAACGCCAACTACGTCAAGGCGCGGCTGCAGGACCTGATGAGCCCGGCCTTCCCGGAAGGGCCGTGCATGCACGAGGCCCTGTTCGACGACGAGTGGCTGAAGGGCACGGAGGTGACCACCCTCGACTTCGCCAAGGCGATGATCGACGAGGGCTTCCACCCGATGACCATGTACTTCCCGCTGGTCGTGCACGGGGCGATGCTGATCGAGCCGACCGAGACGGAGTCGAAGCAGGAGCTGGACCGCTTCATCGAGGCGATGCGCGCCCTGGCCCAGGCGGCGAAGGCGGGCGAGGTGGAGCGCTTCAAGGGCGCGCCCTTCCACGCCCCGCTGCGGCGTCTGGACGAGACCCGGGCGGCGCGCTCCCCGGTGCTGCGCTGGACGGCGCCGGAAGGCTCGAACATCGCCGCCGAATAGGCTTCGCACCTGCGAAGCACGGTGATTTGAACGCCGTTCGCCCCCAGAGGCGTATGCTTTGGTCTGCGGAGTCAGAACCACAAGCATGCGTTGGGAGGCGCATCGGTCATGATGTCACGCGTACAAAAGGGTCTGGTGGCCGGCCTTGCGGCCACCCTCGCCGTTTCGGTCCTCGAAGTCGCCAACCTCACGCTCGGTCCCTGGGCGGTGAGTTTCCCGCGGCTGATGTCGGTCATGCTGCAGACGCCGGACACCATCGCGGTGGGCTGGGCGGCGCACTTCCTGGTCGGAACGCTGGTGCTCGGCCCCCTGTTCGGGGTGATCTGCCCGAAGCTGCCGACGGACACGCCCGAGACCAAGGGCATCCTGTTCGCCGTCGGGGCCTTCGTGCTGATGGGCCTGACCGTCGCGCCGCTCGCCGGCGTGGTGGGCGAGCGGCCGGTCGGGGTGTTCTTCATGCTGGCGGGGTTCGGCACCTTCGCCTGGATGATCGTCACCCACGCCGTCTACGGCATCGTGCTCGGCAACGTCTATGCGCGGCTGGTCGAGCGGGAGCGGCGGCGTGAGCGGGACGTGATCCACGGCGCCCCGGCGCACTGACGGAAAAGGCCCCGCCGGCGGCAGCCGACGGGGCCTTGGTCTTCCTCCGGCGGGGCCGGATCAGTTCAGCCGCGGGCCGAGCTGGGCGATGGCGGCGTCGAGCAGCGGATCGGTCTTCTGGCCGGCGAGGCGCGCGGTCAGGATCTGTTCGGCGGCGCGGGCGGCGAGGTCGGCGGCCGCGGCCTTGACCTCGGCCGAAGCCTGGGCCTCGGCCTGGGCGATGCGGCGCTCGGCCAGCTGCTGGCGACGGGCCAGAGCCTCCTCCAGCTTCACCTTCGACTCTTCCTCGAGGCGACAGGCGTCGGCCTCGGCGGCCTTCAGCATCTCGGCGGCCTGGGCCTCGGCCTCGGCCTTCTCCTGACGGATCTGGGCCAGCAGGGCCTCGGCCTCGGCGCGCAGACGGGCGGCCTCGTCGAGCTCGGCCTGGATCTTGGCGGCCTTGGCGTCGAGGGCGCCGCCGACCAGCTTCGGCACGCCGGCGACGGCGACGATGACGAAGAAGGCGATCAGGCCGATCGCGACCCACAGCTCGGCGTTGGCCAGGTCGTAGAGGTGGGGGTTGAAGAATTCCATCAGGCGGCGCCCTTCACGGCGGCGGCGGCTTCGCCCGCAGTCGGGGCCTTGCCGGTGAGACGTTCGACGATGGCCGCGGCGGTGTCCGAGGCGATGGTCGAGACATTGGACATGGCGGCGTCGCGGGTCGCCGCGATGGCGGTCTCGGCCTCGGCGATGCGGGCGGCGACGGACGCCTCCTCCGCGGCGGCGCGGGCGTTGGCCTCCTCCGTCACGCGGGCCTTGGCGGCGGCCGCGGTGGCGCGCGAGGCGGCGCGGGCCTCCTCGACCTCGCGCTTGGCGGCCTCGGCCTGCCCGGCCGCTTCGGCCTGGACCTGACGGGCGGCTTCGATCGCGGTCGAGATGGTCGTGGCCCGCTCGTCGAAGACCCGCCGCATGCGCGGCGCGAAGACGCGGGAGATCAGGAAGTAGAGAACGACGAACAGGAAGACCAGGTAGACGATCTGGCCGAACCAGTGCTGGAACTCGAACTGCGGCAGGCCGCCGGACTCGTGTTCTCCGCCGTGGGCGGCCTCGGTCGTGGCGTGCGTGTCCTCGACCGCGACCGGCGAGGTCGCGTCTTCGGGCAGAACGGGTTGGGCTTGAGCGGTCATCGGTCGCCTGGTCGTGAAACTGGAAAAGCGTCAGCCGGCGGCGCGGACCCGCCGCGCCGCCGAAAGGACGATCACGAGATCCAGATCAGGATGCCCATGACGAAGGCCAGGATGCCGAGGGCTTCGGCCAGGGCCGCGCCGACGAACAGGTTGCCGATCTGCGAGCCGGCGGCCGACGGGTTGCGCAGGGCGCCCGCCAGGAACTGGCCGAAGATGTTGCCGACGCCGATGCCGGCGCCGATCATGCCGCACATCGCGATGCCGGCGCCGATGAGCTTGGCGGCTTGAGGATCCATGGTCTTAAGTCCTGTTTATCGAGGTTGGGTGGGGAGACGAACTGGTCCGGCCCTTAGTGGGCGTGGTCCAGGTTGACCACATCGTTGAGGTAGATGCAGGTCAGAACGGCGAAGACGAAGGCCTGGAGGAAGGCCACGAGGAACTCGAGGGCGGTCAGGCCGATCGTCATGCCCATGGCGAGCGGGAAGATCAGCAGGCCGAACCAGCCGGCGGCGCCGACCACGGCGGTCGCCACGAACCCGGCGAACACCTTCAGAGCGATGTGGCCGCCCATCATGTTGCCGAACAGACGCAGGGTCAGGGTGATCGGGCGCAGCAGGAAGGAGAAGAACTCGATCAGGCCCACGACCGGACGCATGACCAGCGGCGCGCCGGTCGGCCAGAACAGCTTCAGGAAGCCGGCGCCGTTCTTGACGATGCCGATGATGACCACCAGCCCGAAGGTGATGAGGCCGAAGGTGGCGGTCACGGCCAGCTGCGAGGTGGCGGTGAAGCTGAGGAACATGCCCAGCAGGTTCATCCCGAGGATGAACAGGAAGATGGTGAAGACGAACGGGAAGTACTTCTTGCCCTCGTGACCGATGATCGAGTTCGTCATCCCGTCGATCATGCCGAACAGGGTCTCGCCCACGGCCTGGAGACGACCGGGAACGACCTTCGCGCCCGAGGTGACCAGGAACAGGAAGCCGACCACCGCGACGAAGGCGATGGTCATCGCCAGATGCGAATTGGTGAAGGCCAGGTCCACCGTGCCGACGACCGGCAGGGTGACGTCGGGCAGGTCGACGATCTTCTGGACCTGGAACTGGTGTAGCGGATCGGCCATCGGTCGATCAGGCTCCTTCGTCTTCGTCGTCAAAGGGAACCGACGTCGGCTCCCCATACTTGTTGGCCTCGGCCATCAGGCGCTGCGCCGTGCGCCACGCCATCCACACCGATACGGCGAAGCCCAGCAGGACGCCGCCGATGAGTCCGACCGGCGAGGCGCCGGTGAAGTAGTCAAACACCCAGCCGAGCGCGAGACCGACGAAGACGCCGCCGAGGAGATCGGCGATGATCTTCCAGGCCTGGCTGGCCGCCGCATGACCCGCCATCTCCTGGGAGATTCGCGGGGTCGTGCGCGTCTCCAGGTCGGATGCGCTCTTCGTGAGACGAGCGATCGCCTCTTCGCGCGATTCCGGTGGCAGGGACATGGCGGCCTCAGCGCCCCGACACGAATGCCGAGGGGGGTCTGAATTCGGCGCGGAACCTATAGGCGGGACCCCCGCAGGTCAAGGCGGCGTGATCCTGCTCTAGCCTGTTGAAAAAACGCACGATTGTTTCACCTCCTGGCGGGCGTGGCGAACGGTCGCTGCCGCGGGCGCAAGGATTCGCGCAGGACGGTTCGTCCTCCGGCGGCGATCCGCCGGAGGGTGGGAAGGGTGCGGGGCGCCGGGCCTCGCCCGGTCTGTGGGATGAGTTACCGTTTCGACGAAGCTGACGCCCCGCGCAGCCGTTGTGCGCGCGCTCTCCGGCTGGCGGCCCTGACATTCGAGCCTTGCCGGATCTCCGCCGGGACCGTTGCCGGGCCCGACGCGGGGCGGACATGACG
>NZ_JACESB010000040.1 GCF_013912005.1 Brevundimonas sp.
CCGCCGTCAGCGTCGTCTTGCCGTGGTCCACGTGACCGATCGTGCCGATGTTGCAGTGCGGCTTCGTGCGTTCGAACTTTTCCTTGGCCATTCTCTTCTCTCCGTCCCCTGAGAGGGGGCGTTCCTTCGGGTTTCAGGGGATCCGGCGGGCCCGGGCGGCCCGCCGGTTACGCTTGGGTTCAGGCGCTGTACTTCTTGATCACTTCGTCGGCGACGTGCTGCGGCACCGGGTCGTAGTGGTCGTACTGCATGGTGAAGGCGGCGCGGCCCTGGGACATGCCGCGCAGGGTGTTGACGTAGCCGAACATGTTGGCGAGCGGCACGAAGGCGTTCACCACCGTGGCGTTGCCGCGCATGTCCTGGCCCTGGATCATGCCGCGACGACCGTTCAGGTCGCCGATGACCGAGCCCAGGTATTCCTCCGGCGTCACCACCTCGACGGCCATGATCGGCTCGAGCAGCTTCGGCCCGCCCTTCTCGCGCAGCTCCTTGAAGGCGGCGCGCGAGGCGATCTCGAAGGCCAGCACCGAGGAGTCGACGTCGTGGAAGGCGCCGTCCACCAGGGTGGCCTTGAAGTCGATCAGCGGGAAGCCGGCCAGCAGGCCGTTTTCCTTGGCCGAAGTCAGGCCCTTCTCGACGCCCGGGATGTACTCCTTGGGCACCGCGCCGCCGACGATGGCGCTCTCGAACACGAAGCCCGAGCCCGGCTCGCCCGGCTCGAACACCAGCTTGACGCGGGCGAACTGGCCGGTGCCGCCGGTCTGCTTCTTGTGGGTGTAGTCGATCTCGGCCTTGCGGCTGATCGATTCCCGGTAGGCCACCTGCGGCGCGCCGATGTTGGCCTCGACCTTGTAGGTGCGCTTCAGGATGTCGATCTTGATGTCGAGGTGCAGCTCGCCCATCCCCTTGAGGATGGTCTGGCCCGACTCGTGGTCGGTCGAGACGGTGAAGGACGGGTCCTCCGAGGCCAGCTTGGCCAGGGCGACGCCCAGCTTCTCCTGGTCAGCCTTGGACTTGGGCTCGACGGCGATCTCGATCACCGGGGCCGGGAACTCCATGCGCTCCAGGATCACCGGCGACTTGATCGGGTCGCACAGGGTGTCGCCGGTGCGGGTGTCCTTCAGCCCGGCCAGGGCGACGATGTCGCCGGCGTAGGCTTCCTTGATGTCCTCGCGGTTGTTCGAGTGCATCAGCAGCATGCGGCCGACGCGCTCCTTCTTGTCGCGGGTCGAGTTCAGCAGCGACTGGCCGGTCTCCATCTTGCCCGAGTACAGGCGGCAGAAGGTCAGCGAGCCGACGAACGGGTCGTCCATGATCTTGAACGCCAGCACCGACAGGGGCTCGTCGTCCGACGCCTTGCGGGTGACGGGCTCCTCGGTCTTGAAGTCGATGCCCGGGGTCGGCGGGATGTCGACCGGCGACGGCAGGTAGTCGACGACGGCGTCGAGCAGGGTCTGCACGCCCTTGTTCTTGAACGCCGAGCCGCACAGGATCGGGTAGAAGGCGCCGGTCAGCACCGCCTTGCGGAGGCACTTCTTCAGGGTCTCTTCCGACGGCTCCTGGCCCTCGAGGTAGGCCTCCATGGCCTCGTCGTCGAGCTCGACCGCATTGTCGATCAGGTACTGGCGGGCCTCGTTGGCCTTGTCGACCAGGTCGGCCGGGATGTCCTCGTCATGGTAGGAGGCGCCGAGACCGTCGTTGTCCCAGACCACCGCCTTCATGCGGACCAGGTCGACCAGACCGGTCAGGTTGGACTCGGCCCCGATCGGGAACTGGATCGGCACCGCCTTGGCGCCGAGGCGGTCGCGGATCGACTCCACCGACTTGTCGAAGTCGGCGCCGATCTTGTCCATCTTGTTGACGAAGACGATGCGCGGCACGCGGTACTTGTCGGCCTGGCGCCAGACGGTTTCGGTCTGCGGCTCCACGCCGGCGTTGCCGTCCAGCACGGTCACGGCGCCGTCCAGCACGCGCAGCGAGCGCTCGACCTCGATGGTGAAGTCCACGTGGCCGGGGGTGTCGATGATGTTCAGCCGCTTGCCCTGCCAGAAGGCGGTCGTGGCGGCCGAGGTGATGGTGATGCCGCGCTCCTGCTCCTGGTCCATCCAGTCCATGGTCGCGGCGCCGTCGTGGACCTCGCCGATCTTGTGCGACTTGCTGGTGTAATAGAGGATCCGCTCGGTCGTGGTCGTCTTGCCCGCGTCGATGTGGGCCATGATGCCGAAGTTGCGGTAGTCTTCGATTTTATGCGTGCGGGGCATGGGAGCGTGCCTTGCGGTCAATGCGGCGCCGCGTCGGGCGCCTCGGGATGTCGGATAAGCGAGCGCGGGCGATTTAGCTCAAACCGCCCGCGCCGGATAGTCGGTAGATAGGGGCCCCGGGGGGTCCCTTTAAGGCGTTACCAGCGGTAGTGGCTGAAGGCGCGGTTGGCCTCGGCCATCTTGTGGGTGTCCTCGCGCTTCTTCACCGCGGTGCCGCGGTTGTTGGAGGCGTCCAGCAGCTCGGCCGCCAGCTTCTCGGTCATGGTGTTTTCGCCGCGGTTGCGGGCGGCGTTGACCAGCCAGCGGATGGCCAGGGCGCGACGGCGGTCCGGGCGGACCTCGACCGGCACCTGGTAGGTGGCGCCGCCGACGCGACGCGACCGGACCTCGCCCGCCGGGGCGACGTTGTCGAGCGCGGCGTGGAAGGTCTCGACCGGGGTCTGATCCTTCTTCTTCTCGCCGAGGATGTCGAAGGCGCCGTAGACGATGTTCTCGGCCACGGCCTTCTTGCCCTCGTACATGACGTAATTCATGAACTTGGTGACGATCAGGTCGCCGAACTTCGGATCCGGCAGGACTTCGCGCTTCTGGGCGCGGTGACGACGCGACATGGGGTGTTACCTTCTCTGGATCTTCGTGGGCGCTGCGGCTTACTTCGGACGCTTGGCGCCGTAGTGCGAACGGCGCTGCTTGCGGTCCTTGACGCCCTGGGTGTCGAGCACGCCGCGCAGGATGTGGTAGCGGACGCCCGGAAGGTCCTTCACGCGGCCGCCGCGGATCAGCACCACCGAGTGCTCCTGCAGGTTGTGGCCCTCGCCGGGGATGTAGCACACGGCCTCGATGCCGGTGGTCAGACGCACCTTGGCGACCTTACGCAGCGCCGAGTTCGGCTTCTTCGGGGTCGTGGTGTAGACGCGGGTGCAGACGCCGCGGCGCTGCGGGCAGCCCTTCAGGGCCGGGACCTTGTTGCGGGCCGGCTTGGGGGCGCGCGGCTTGCGGATCAGCTGGTTGATCGTGGGCATCGGATACTCGTTCTCTTCGATCGATGGGGGCGTGTGCCTTTCGGCCGGAGCGCCCCGGTGGCCTTCTTTTCGGACGGCGACGTCGCCGCCCCGGGTGAGGTTCCGAGCCGGTCCCGCGACAAAAGACAAAAGCCGGAACGCGCGCTAAGGACGTTCCGGCGGGCGCAGCCCGTGTCTTCGGTTGTCACGATCGCGGAGGCGCCCGGAGGCGCCCTCTCGAAAGTGCGCGGCTTCTACGCCCCGGGGCGGCGAAGGTCAAGGGCGCAGGGCCGCCCCATTGCCGCCACGCTCGCCCCCTCACCTCGCCGGCGGACAGGGAGGACGCATGCGGGGGCCGGCAGGGATCCAGGCGACAGGCGGGCGGCGCTGGCGGACGCCGGCGCTGGTGGCCGGGTCGCTGGCGGTCCATCTGCTCGTCCTCGGCCTGCTGGGCCTGCGCGCGGTGCGCCTCGACCTGCCGCCCGCCGAGCGCATCATCCAGCTGCAGCTGGATGATGCGCTCGGCGGGCGGCAGGTCGAGGCGCACCGCGCGCAGGCCCAGCAGGCCGAGGACGAGCAGATGGACCGCCAGCGACCCGGCCACCAGCGCCGGCGTCCGCCAGCGCCGCCCGCCTGTCGCCTGGATCCCTGCCGGCCCCCGCATGCGTCCTCCCTGTCCGCCGGCGAGGTGAGGGGGCGAGCGTGGCGGCAATGGGGCGGCCCTGCGCCCTTGACCTTCGCCGCCCCGGGGCGTAGAAGCCGCGCACTTTCGAGAGGGCGCCTCCGGGCGCCTCCGCGATCGTGACAACCGAAGACACGGGCTGCGCCCGCCGGAACGTCCTTAGCGCGCGTTCCGGCTTTTGTCTTTTGTCGCGGGACCGGCTCGGAACCTCACCCGGGGCGGCGACGTCGCCGTCCGAAAAGAAGGCCACCGGGGCGCTCCGGCCGAAAGGCACACGCCCCCATCGATCGAAGAGAACGAGTATCCGATGCCCACGATCAACCAGCTGATCCGCAAGCCGCGCGCCCCCAAGCCGGCCCGCAACAAGGTCCCGGCCCTGAAGGGCTGCCCGCAGCGCCGCGGCGTCTGCACCCGCGTCTACACCACGACCCCGAAGAAGCCGAACTCGGCGCTGCGTAAGGTCGCCAAGGTGCGTCTGACCACCGGCATCGAGGCCGTGTGCTACATCCCCGGCGAGGGCCACAACCTGCAGGAGCACTCGGTGGTGCTGATCCGCGGCGGCCGCGTGAAGGACCTTCCGGGCGTCCGCTACCACATCCTGCGCGGCGTGCTCGACACCCAGGGCGTCAAGGACCGCAAGCAGCGCCGTTCGCACTACGGCGCCAAGCGTCCGAAGTAAGCCGCAGCGCCCACGAAGATCCAGAGAAGGTAACACCCCATGTCGCGTCGTCACCGCGCCCAGAAGCGCGAAGTCCTGCCGGATCCGAAGTTCGGCGACCTGATCGTCACCAAGTTCATGAATTACGTCATGTACGAGGGCAAGAAGGCCGTGGCCGAGAACATCGTCTACGGCGCCTTCGACATCCTCGGCGAGAAGAAGAAGGATCAGACCCCGGTCGAGACCTTCCACGCCGCGCTCGACAACGTCGCCCCGGCGGTCGAGGTCCGGTCGCGTCGCGTCGGCGGCGCCACCTACCAGGTGCCGGTCGAGGTCCGCCCGGACCGCCGTCGCGCCCTGGCCATCCGCTGGCTGGTCAACGCCGCCCGCAACCGCGGCGAAAACACCATGACCGAGAAGCTGGCGGCCGAGCTGCTGGACGCCTCCAACAACCGCGGCACCGCGGTGAAGAAGCGCGAGGACACCCACAAGATGGCCGAGGCCAACCGCGCCTTCAGCCACTACCGCTGGTAACGCCTTAAAGGGACCCCCCGGGGCCCCTATCTACCGACTATCCGGCGCGGGCGGTTTGAGCTAAATCGCCCGCGCTCGCTTATCCGACATCCCGAGGCGCCCGACGCGGCGCCGCATTGACCGCAAGGCACGCTCCCATGCCCCGCACGCATAAAATCGAAGACTACCGCAACTTCGGCATCATGGCCCACATCGACGCGGGCAAGACGACCACGACCGAGCGGATCCTGTATTACACGGGCAAGTCCCACAAGATCGGCGAAGTCCACGACGGCGCCGCCACCATGGACTGGATGGACCAGGAGCAGGAACGCGGCATCACCATCACGTCGGCCGCGACGACCGCCTTCTGGCAGGGCAAGCGGCTGAACATCATCGACACCCCCGGCCACGTGGACTTCACCATCGAGGTCGAGCGCTCGCTGCGCGTGCTGGACGGCGCCGTGACCGTGCTGGACGGCAACGCCGGCGTGGAGCCGCAGACCGAAACCGTCTGGCGCCAGGCCGACAAGTACCGCGTGCCGCGCATCGTCTTCGTCAACAAGATGGACAAGATCGGCGCCGACTTCGACAAGTCGGTGGAGTCGATCCGCGACCGCCTCGGCGCCAAGGCGGTGCCGATCCAGTTCCCGATCGGGGCCGAGTCCAACCTGACCGGTCTGGTCGACCTGGTCCGCATGAAGGCGGTGGTCTGGGACAACGACGGTCTCGGCGCCTCCTACCATGACGAGGACATCCCGGCCGACCTGGTCGACAAGGCCAACGAGGCCCGCCAGTACCTGATCGACAATGCGGTCGAGCTCGACGACGAGGCCATGGAGGCCTACCTCGAGGGCCAGGAGCCGTCGGAAGAGACCCTGAAGAAGTGCCTCCGCAAGGCGGTGCTGACCGGCGCCTTCTACCCGATCCTGTGCGGCTCGGCGTTCAAGAACAAGGGCGTGCAGACCCTGCTCGACGCCGTCGTCGACTACCTGCCGTCGCCGGTCGACATCCCGCCGACCCCGGGCATCGACTTCAAGACCGAGGAGCCCGTCACCCGCAAGGCGTCGGACGACGAGCCCCTGTCGGTGCTGGCGTTCAAGATCATGGACGACCCGTTCGTCGGCTCGCTGACCTTCTGCCGCCTGTACTCGGGCAAGATGGAGACCGGCCAGTCGCTGCTGAACTCGACCCGCGACAAGAAGGAGCGCGTCGGCCGCATGCTGCTGATGCACTCGAACAACCGCGAGGACATCAAGGAAGCCTACGCCGGCGACATCGTCGCCCTGGCCGGGCTGAAGGACACCCGCACCGGCGACACCCTGTGCGACCCGATCAAGTCGCCGGTGATCCTGGAGCGCATGGAGTTCCCGGCCCCGGTGATCGAGATCGTCGTCGAGCCCAAGTCCAAGGCTGACCAGGAGAAGCTGGGCGTCGCCCTGGCCAAGCTGGCCTCGGAGGACCCGTCCTTCACCGTCTCGACCGACCACGAGTCGGGCCAGACCATCCTCAAGGGGATGGGCGAGCTGCACCTCGACATCAAGATCGACATCCTGAAGCGCACCTACAAGGTCGAGGCCAACATCGGCGCGCCGCAGGTGGCCTACCGGGAATCGATCAGCCGCAAGGCCGAGATCGACTACACCCACAAGAAGCAGACCGGCGGCACCGGCCAGTTCGCCCGCGTCAAGCTGGTGTTCGAGCCGGGCGAGCCGGGCTCGGGCTTCGTGTTCGAGAGCGCCATCGTCGGCGGCGCGGTGCCCAAGGAGTACATCCCGGGCGTCGAGAAGGGCCTGACTTCGGCCAAGGAAAACGGCCTGCTGGCCGGCTTCCCGCTGATCGACTTCAAGGCCACCCTGGTGGACGGCGCCTTCCACGACGGCGACTCCTCGGTGCTGGCCTTCGAGATCGCCTCGCGCGCCGCCTTCAAGGAGCTGCGCGAGAAGGGCGGGCCGAAGCTGCTCGAGCCGATCATGGCCGTCGAGGTGGTGACGCCGGAGGAATACCTGGGCTCGGTCATCGGCGACCTGAACGGTCGTCGCGGCATGATCCAGGGCCAGGACATGCGCGGCAACGCCACGGTGGTGAACGCCTTCGTGCCGCTCGCCAACATGTTCGGCTACGTCAACACCCTGCGCGGCATGTCCCAGGGCCGCGCCGCCTTCACCATGCAGTACGACCACTACGACCCGGTGCCGCAGCACGTCGCCGACGAAGTGATCAAGAAGTACAGCGCCTGAACCCAAGCGTAACCGGCGGGCCGCCCGGGCCCGCCGGATCCCCTGAAACCCGAAGGAACGCCCCCTCTCAGGGGACGGAGAGAAGAGAATGGCCAAGGAAAAGTTCGAACGCACGAAGCCGCACTGCAACATCGGCACGATCGGTCACGTGGACCACGGCAAGACGACGCTGACGGCGG
>NZ_JACESB010000041.1 GCF_013912005.1 Brevundimonas sp.
GGGCTGCAATGACCAGATCCCCCAAACGGCCGCCCGCCGGTCTTCCCGACCGCGAAACCCTGCTCGCCTTCCTCCGCGACGCCGGTTCGGCCGAGAAGGGCGACATCGCCCGCCACTTCGGCCTGAAGGGCGGCGACCGACGCGCCCTGCGCGAAATGATCCGCGAGCTCGAGGCTGAAGGCCGGCTCGGCAAGCGCGGCCGCAAGGGCTTCTCCGAAGCCGGCGGCCTGCCGCCCGTCGGGGTCGCCGACGTGGTCGAGCGCGACGTGGACGGCGAGATCTACGTCCGTCTGGTGGAGGCCTCGGAAGACGCGCCGCGCGCCCTGCTGGTCCCGGACCGGGAGGGTCGGGCCGGGCCTGCGCCGGGCCTGGGCGACCGCCTGCTGTGCAAGTTCCAGCGCGGCGAGGACGGCTGGGAGGCGCGGCTGATCAAGCGGCTCGACGCCGGGACCAACCGGGTCCTCGGCGTCATCCGCAAGTCCAACCGCGAGGTGCGCGTCGAGCCGGTCGACCGCCGCTCCAAGGACGTCCTGCTGGTCCCGCACGCCCATGCCGAAGGGCTGAAGGACGGCGACCTGGTGCTGGCCGCCATCGAGAAGGGCGAGCACCGCTACGGCCCGAAGCGCGGCAAGATCCTCGAGACCATCGGCCGCGAGGACGACCCCCGCGCCGCCTCCCTGATCGCCATCCACGCCCACGGCGTCCCCACCGGCTTCTCCGAGGCCGTCGAGGCCGAGGCGCAGGACCAGGAGCTGCCCTCCCTGAAGGGCCGCGAGGACCTGCGCGACCTGCCGCTGATCACCATCGACCCCGCCGACGCCCGCGACCACGACGACGCCGTCCACGCCCATCGCGACGACGACCCCAAGAACGAGGGCGGCTGGGTCGTCTGGGTGGCCATCGCCGACGTCGCCGCCTACGTCCGGGTCGGCTCGGCCCTCGACCGCGAGGCCCGCGCCAAGGGCAACTCGACTTATTTCCCCGACCGCGTCGAACCCATGCTCCCGGAGGTGCTGTCCAACGGCCTGTGCAGCCTGAAGGAGGGCGAGAACCGCGCCTGCCTCGCCGTGCGCATGGTCTTCGACAAGGACGGCCGCAAGCTGTCGCACCGCTTCGTGCGCGGCCTGATGCGCTCCCACGCCAGCCTCAGCTACGAGCAGGCCCAGGGCGCCATCGACGGCCGGCCGGACGACGTCACCGGCCCGATCATGGACCGGATCCTCTATCCGCTGTGGAACGCCTATCACGCCATGCTCAAGGGCCGGCTGAAGCGCAGCCCGCTGCTGATCGAGAGCGCCGAGCGCAAGGTGCTGATGGACCCCGGCGGCGGCATCGGCGCCATCGAGCCGCGCAAGTCGCTGGAGGCCCACCGGCTCATCGAGGAGATGATGATCCAGGCCAACGTCTGCGCCGCCGAGACGCTGGAGCAGAAGCGCACCCCGCTGATCTACCGGGTCCACGAGGCGCCGAGCCAGGAGAAGATCTTCAACCTCGCCGACTTCCTGCAGACCATCGGCAAGCCCTGGGCCAAGGGCGAACCGGCGACCACGAAGCGCTTCAACCGCCTGCTCGACGAGACCCGCGACGGCCCGCACGCCGAGGTGGTCAACGAGGTCGTGCTGCGCACCCAGATGCAGGCCATCTACAGCCCCGAGAACATCGGCCACTTCGGCCTCAACCTCGACCGCTACGCCCACTTCACCTCGCCGATCCGCCGCTACTCGGACCTGATCGTCCACCGCGGCCTGATCCGGGCGCTGAACCTCGGCAAGGACGGCCTGACCGACCGCGAGATCGCCGAGCTGGCGACCATCGCCGAACAGGTCACCCGGACCGAACGCCGCTCCATGGCCGCCGAGCGCGACGCCATGGACCGCTACATCGCCGCCTTCCTCGAGGACCGGGTCGGGGCGACCTTCCCCGGCCGCATCACCGGCGTCACCCGCTTCGGCCTGTTCGTGCGTCTGGAGGAGACCGGCGCCGACGGCCTCGTGCCCGTCTCCTCGCTCGGCGACGAGTACTTCACCCACGACGACCGCAGCCACGCCCTCGTCGGCGAGCGCACCGGCCGGCGCTGGACTCTCGGCCGGTCGGTCGAGGTCCGCCTCGTGGAAGCCACCCCCGTCACCGGCGGCCTGCTGTTCGAGATGCTGTCCGAGCCGGATCCGCGCGATCCGAACGCCCCCGCCCCCCGCCTCGGCCTGCGCGCCCGCGGCCCGAAGGGCGGCGGCTACCCGAAGCGCGGCGGCCCCCGCCCCCGCGACGGCGCCAGGCCCTCGGGCGGGCTGAAGGGGGTGCGCAAGGGCAAGCGGCGGTGAATCCGCCCTTCGACGCCGCCCAGGATCTCGCCGACGCGCCCCGCACCGGGGATCGCCAGCGGCCGAAGGACGCCGCCACCCTGATCCTCGCCCGCAGCCGACGCGGCCGGCCGGAGGTGCTGATGGGCCGCCGCGCGCCGGGTCACGTGTTCATGGCCTCCAAATGGGTCTTCCCCGGCGGCCGCATCGAGCGGGGCGACTTCACCGCCGCCGCGGCCAGCGAGCTGCCCCCGGCGGACGCCGCCCGCCTCGCCCGCGAGGTTCCGCCGCGCCGGGCCCGGGCCCTCGCCCTGGCCGCGGTGCGCGAGACCTTCGAGGAGACCGGCCTGCTGCTCGCCGCGCCCGCCCCGCCGGCCTCGGTCGCGGGGCCGTGGCGGGCCTTCCGCGCCGCCGGCGCCCTGCCCGACCTCGCCGCCCTGTCCTATGTCGCCCGCGCCATCACCCCGCCCGGGCGCAGCCGCCGCTTCGACGCCCGCTTCTTCATGGCCGACGCGGCCGCCCTGCTCCACCCGGAGCCCACCGCCGGCTGCGGCGAGCTGGACGAGATCGCCTGGATCGCGCTGGACGAGACCGGCGACCTCGACCTGCCGGCCATCACCCGCTTCGTCCTCGGCGAGGTGCGCGCCCGTCTGCAGCAGCCGGACCGGCCCCTGCCCTTCGTCCGCATGGTCCGCGGCCGCCATCAGGTCGACCACCAGCCCTGACCGTCCCTGACGTTCCGCCCGCGCCGGTTGTGCCGCGCGCCGGGCCGGGCTCTACTGCCGCGTCAAAGGAGGGAGACGGCATGCGCCACCTGCTCATCGTCCTCGCCGGCCTCGCGGCCCTGTCCGCGACGGGCCCCGCCGCCGCGCAGGACGCGCCCCCCGACCGGATCGAGGCCGTCCACCATCCGGACGTCATGTTCTGGTCGATCGAGGACGGCGGGACCGGCCGCTTCCGCACCAGCGAGCGCGAGGACTACGCCTTCCCCGTCACCCGCGAGGACTACCGGCGCATCGAGCAGCTGATGCGGCCCTACCGCGCCCGCGGCCTGCGCTGCGACGATCCGGACTATGCCGGGGCCACCGGCTATCTCGTCTTTCGCGACGACGGCGTGGAGACGCGCCGGCCGCACGAGACGCTCTGCTACACCGACGCCGCCCGCGCCGCCGGACGCTCGCTCAGCCGCGCCTATTACGCCATGGAGGAGATGGGGAAGGCCCGGCACGTCCCGCCGCCCCCGCCCGTCCTGCCGGCCCCGGACCGCCTGACCCTGACCACCCTCTCCTGGGGCGACGTCACGGCCGAGTGGAGCATCCCCAACGGCGGCGAAGGCCGCCACACCGGCCGCGACGGCGCCGTGCGGACCTTCCCCGTCAGCACGGCCGACTTCGCCCGCCTGCGCGACCTCTTCCGCCCCTACGAGGGCGTTCGCTTCGAATGCGAGCGGGTCATCGCCGACGGCCCCTACGGCCGGGTCGTCTGGTCGCAGGAGGGGCACGAGGACCAGCAGCTGCGCTGGGACGCCGGCTGCATCACCGGCGACGCCGGCGACCTGTTCGGCCGCCTCGACCAGGCCGAGGCCCTGCTCCGCGGCCTGCGCGACCGCTGACTATTCGGCGAGCGGCCGGGCCAGGTCGAACTCCACCCGGAAGAACCGCCCCGACGGCCGGCGCAGCTCGTAGGCGAACATCTCGCCCGGATGGATCTCCATGGCCCAGACGTTGGTGGTCGAGACCTCGGCCCCGCCGGCGCGGAACCGGGCGATCGATTCGGCGTCGACCGGGAATTCCTGCCGCGTCGCCGTGCCCGGCCCGGCGGTGTCGCCGCCGTACATGTGGTAGCCGTGGACCTCGCCCTGCGGATCGCGGTGGTCGTGCTTGAGCCGCAGCCCCGCGCCCGTCCGCGTCACCACCCAGCGGCGCGAGCGGTCCTCGCCCACGGCGAAGGGGATCCCCACCTCGTCGGGGGCGCAGTCGCGCACGTGCATCACCAGCCGCCGCCCCCGGAAGTCCGCGTCAGCTTCGTCGGTGGACGCCACCCGCCCCTCGAAGCGCTGCCCGCACAGGGCCTGCAGCCGCGCCATGAAGGCGTCCGGCGGATGCGCCGGCTCCGGCGAGGTGGCGCAGGCGGACAGGGCCAGGGCCAGAACGGCGGCCGCCGCGATCATCGGGGTTTTCATGCCGCGACAGTGGACCGCCCCGGGGCCGCGCTCAAGTCGACCATCCGCCCGTTGACTTCGGGCCGCGCCTGAGTATGTTCCGCGCCTCTCATTTCAGCGGCTTTCGCCGTCGCAAAGGTAATTCCCGATGGCCAAACCGGCATCCATCAAGATCCGCCTGAACTCCACGGCGGACACCGGCTTCTTCTACGTCACCAAGAAGAACGCCCGCACCATGACCGAGAAGATGGTCGTTCGTAAGTACGACCCGGTCGTGAAGAAGCACGTCGACTTCAAGGAAGGCAAGATCAAGTAAACACTTGATCGCCTGAAGAATTTCGAAGCGCCCGGTCAGCGATGGCCGGGCGTTTTTCGTTGCGGCGGAGGCGTCCCCGCCCGCTCGCCGTCGTCAGGGCCAGACCCGGGCCCCGTCGAGCCTGATCGCGCTCACGCGTCCGCGGCGCACGTCGCAGGCCACCGGCGGCCGCCCCTCGGCGGCGGGCCAGTTGTAGACGAAGACGGCCTCTTCGGTCTGGTCGCGACGGGTCGCCAGGATCAGCTCCGACTGCGCCGGATCCACGGGCCCGAGCGCGAGGCCGAGATTCGCCGCTCTCGTCCGGCATTCGCCGACAGGATCCACGGAGGCGCAGGCCTGGAGTCCCAGGACGAGGATCAGGGCCGCCGGCAGTCGTCTCGTCCACATTCCCCCACCCTACCCGCGCCGGGGTCCGGGGCAAGGACCTAGGCCGCCCGCGCGATCACCTGGTTCCGGCCGCGGCTCTTGGCCTCGTACACGCCCTCGTCGGCCCGCTTGAGCAGGGCCTCCGGCGTGTCGCCGCCGCCGCCGTCGCTCGCCGCCACCCCGATCGACACGGTGATCGACAGGCTCTCGGCGCCGCCCATGATCGGGAAGGGCGTCTCGGCCACGTCGCGGCGGATGCGCTCGGCGACCCGCGTCGCCGCCTCCAGCGGCGCGCCGGGCATCACCACCACGAACTCCTCGCCGCCCAGCCGGCACGGCAGGTCGATGGCCCGCACATTGGTGGCCAGCCGCACCGCGAACTCGCGCAGCACCTCGTCGCCGGCGTCGTGGCCGAAGCCGTCGTTGACCGCCTTGAAGTGGTCGATGTCCATGACCAGCACCGACACCTGGTCGCCGCCCTGTCCGGCGCGGCCGATCAGGGCCTGCAGCTGGCCGGCCATGTAGCGCCGGTTGTGCAGCCCGGTGAGGGCGTCCGTCACCGCCATCTCGAGGCTGTAGTCCAGCTTCTGCTTGAGGAAGTCGGCGTAGCGCTTGCGCCGGATCTGCGTCCGCGCCCGCGCCTCCAGCTCCTCCGGGTCGACCGGTCGGGGCAGGATGTCGTTGACGCCCAGGTCCAGCGCCTTGACCAGCCGCGGCCGGTCGATCGGATCGACCACCGCCAGGATCGGCGTGCGCCGGGTCGCCTCGGTCGAGCGCAGCTGGGCCACGAAGCGCAGGCCGTCGAAACCGGCGCTCGAGACGTTGACGATGATCAGGTCCACCGGCCCGCGCGCCGCGATCAAGGCCGCGGCCGGATCGGGCTCGACCACCGGCCGGTGCTCGGCCCCCAGCTGGGCGGCGATCTTCTCCGCCTGGGTCGCGCTGTCGTCGACCACCAGCACCCGGCCGCCCGCGGCCCGCAGCCGCCCGGCCCCGTCGGTGTCGACCCCGAAGCGGCGGCCGCTCTCCTCGCGCTCGCGCAGCTCGTCCAGCACGGCCTTCAGCCGCACCAGCGACTTGACCCGGGCGAACAGGATCACGTCGTCGATCGGCTTGGTGACGAAGTCGTCGGCCCCCGCCTCCAGGCCCTTGATCTTGTCCTCGCGGCCGTCCAGCGCCGTGACCAGCACCACCGGAATGTGCCGCGTCACCGGGTCGGCCTTCAGCCGGCGGCAGGTCTCGAACCCGTCCATGCCCGGCATCATCACGTCCAGCAGGATCAGGTCCGGCCGCTCCTCGGCCGCCACCTGCAGCGCCGTCGCCCCGTCGGGCGCGGTCATCACCTCATAGTATTCGAGGGTGAGCTTGGCCTCGAGCAGACGGACGTTCGGCTCCACGTCGTCGACGACGAGGATGCGCGCCGTCACGCGACCGCCCCCAGGTGCTTCCTCACCGTCTCGAGGAAGTGGGCCACCGAGATCGGCTTGGAGATGTAGGCCTCGCAGCCGCCCTGGCGGATGCGCTCCTCGTCCCCCTTCATGGCGAAGGCGGTGACCGCGACGACCGGGATGTGGTTCAGCTCCTCGTCGTCCTTCAGCCACTTGGTGACTTCGAGACCGCTGATTTCCGGCAGCTGGATGTCCATCAGGATCAGGTCGGGACGGTGCTGGCGCGCCAGGGCCAGAGCCTGCAGCCCCTCGCGGGTCTGCAGCGTCTCGTAGCCCTGGGAGTCGAGCAGATCATGAAAGAGCTTCATGTTCAGCTCGTTATCCTCGACGATGAGGACTTTCTTCGACATCGACACCCGGTCCGTCGCCCCTCTGTGCGCGGCGCGCGGGGGGCTTCCTTAATCCGGCGCAGTCTGGCCGACGGTCTCTTAAGTTGGCGTGAAGCCCCGGATTGCAGGGACGGGGGACGGGGGAAGAGGGATGAGGGATGAGGGATGAGGGATGCTGACGGCCGACCGCGAAGTCCGCCCCCGATCCGCCGCCCGGCGAAAGACCCTGATCCCCAATCCCCAGTCCCTAATCCCTCATCCCTCATCCCTCATCCCTCCCCCGCCTTCACCACGACGATAGCGGCGCCCCCGCCCCTCAGGCACACTCCGCCCGCGATGAAATCCATCTGCCGTGACTGCCTCCGCACCGATGACCGCATCGTCCAGCGCTGCCCGGCCTGCGACTCGCGCCGCATCGTCG
>NZ_JACESB010000042.1 GCF_013912005.1 Brevundimonas sp.
CGCTCCAGAACGATGGAGCGCGCTCTTGACCGACGACACCCAAATCCCGCAGAGCCAAGCCCACGCCCGGTCTCGTGTCGGGTGCGCCACTTTCCTTCCCCTTTCAGCCGGAGCCGCCGCGCGTGACCGACGCCGCCGATCTGCCGACGCAGCCGTCGGGCCAGCCCGTCGGCCGGGTCATCGCCATGCCCGCCGACACCAACCCCGAGGGCGACATCTTCGGCGGCTGGCTGCTGGCGCACATGGACCTCGCCGGCGCGACGCCCGCCTTTGAGATCGCCCAGGGGCGCTGCGCCACCGTGGCGCTCGACGGCATGGTGTTCCACCAGCCGGTGGCGGTCGGCGACGAGGTGTCGATCTACGCCCGCGTCCTGAAGACCGGACGCACCTCGGTGCGGGTGCACGTCGAGGCGTGGAAGCGCTCGCGCAACGTCGCCCAGTCGCGGTCGGTGCGGGTGACCGAGGGGGTGTTCACCTATGTGGCGCTGGACGAAACGGGCCGGCCGCGGCTGCTTCCCGGCGTCGCCGCATAACCTAGCGGAACACTCGGAAATCTTGACCTTCGGGTCCGTCGCGACTACCTCGCGGGCATGGCTCTCCGTCGCATCCTCACCATCGACAACGCCGCCGACCTGGCGGTGCTGAAGCAGGTCTCGACCCCGGTCGAGGGGCCGGTGACCGACGAGCTGCGGGCGCTCATGGACGACATGCTGGAGACCATGTACGCCGCCCCGGGCATCGGTCTGGCGGCGGTGCAGATCGGCGACACGCGGCGCGTGATCGTCATGGATCTCGGCGACGGCGCGCCGGAGGGCGAGCCGGCCGAGGGCGAGGAAGAGCCGCAACGCCGGCCGAACCCGCGCTATTTCGTCAATCCCGAGATCGTCTGGGCCTCCGACGAGCTGTTCGCCTACGAGGAGGGCTGCCTGTCGGTCCCCGAGTATTTCGACAACGTCGAACGGCCCGCCCGGGTCCGCGTCCGCTACCTCAACTACGCCGGCGAGTCGGTCGAGGAGGAGTGCGAGGGGCTCTACGCCGTCTGCATCCAGCACGAGATGGACCACCTCGAGGGCGTGCTGTTCATCGACCACCTGTCGCGGCTGAAGCGCGACCGCGCCATCGCCAAGGTGAAGAAGGCCGCGAGGCTCGCCGCCTGATGGCCCGCCTGCGCCGCAAGCCGGATCGCATCGTCGGCCCGGACGGCCGGCGCCGCCTGACGCGCAACGAGAAGGTCGGCGTGGCCAGCCTGATCACCCTCGTCGGCGTCGCCGCCGTCGGCGTGGTGGCCGGCATCCTGCTGGACCGGCTGCTGGACTTCGACGACGCCCTCGACGCCGGCGGCGAATGGGACGAGGGCGGCGGCGTCTTCACGCGCTGGGATTGACGGTCTAGGAGGCGCCATGCGCCTCGCCTTCATGGGAACTCCCGACTTCGCCGTGCCCTCGCTGGCCGAGCTGATCGCCAGCGGCCATGAGGTCGTGGCCGTCTACAGCCAGCCGCCGAAGCCGAAGGGCCGGGGCCAGAAGCTGAGCCCGTCGCCGGTGCACGCCTTCGCCGAGACCATGGGCCTGCCGGTGTTCACCCCCGCCTCGATGAAGGCGGCCGAGGCCATCGAGACCTTCCGCAGCCTCGACCTCGACGCCGCCTGCGTGGTCGCCTACGGCCAGATCCTGAAGCCGGAGGTGCTGGAGGCGCCGCGGCTGGGCTGTTTCAACCTGCACGGTTCGCTGCTGCCGCGCTGGCGCGGCGCCGCCCCGATCCAGCGCGCCATCATGGCCGGCGACCGCCAGACCGGCGTGCAGATCATGCGCATGTCCGAAGGCCTGGACGAGGGGCCGATCCTGCTGTCCGAGGTGATGGACATCCGCCCGGACGACACCGCCGCGACCCTGTCGGAGCGGATGGCCCATATCGGCGCCAGCCTGTGGCCGCGCGCCCTGGCGGCGATCGAGCGCGGCGGCGTCGAGGGCGTGCCCCAGACCGGCGAACCGACCTACGCCCGCAAGATCACCCCGGCCGAGGCCCGCATCGACTGGACCCGGCCGGCGCGCGAGATCGACTGCCATATTCGCGGCCTGTCGCCGTTCCCGGGCGCCTGGTTCGAGGCGCCGGGGCCCGACGGCCCGGTCCGCATCAAGGCGCTGATGTCGCGCGTGTCCGGCCCGGGCGAGGGCGCGCCGGGCGAGGTGCTCGACGGCGGGCTGCGCGTGGCCTGCGGCGACGGCGTGGTCCGACTGCTGACGGTGCAGCGGCCGGGCAAGGCGGCCCAGCCGGCCGAAGAGATGCTGCGCGGCTTCGCCATTCCGGCCGGAACGGTGCTGGGCTGATGCCCCGCTACCGGCTGACGGTCGAGTACGACGGCTCGGGCTACAACGGCTTCCAGGCCCAGGCCGGGCAGCCGACGGTGCAGGGCGCCCTGGAAGCGGCCATCACCGCCTTCTCCGGCCAGACGGTGCGCATCGCCGCCGCCGGCCGCACCGACACCGGCGTTCACGCCACCGGCCAGGTGGTCAGCTTCGATCTGGACAAGGCGTGGCCGGCGCGGACGGTGATGAACGCGATGAACGCCCACCTTGTCGAGGAGGAGGTCGCGGTGCTCGACTGCGCCGAGGTCGATGCCGACTGGCACGCCCGCTTCTCGGCCGTCGGGCGGCGGTACCTCTACCGCATCCTCAACCGCCCGGGCCGTCCGGCGCTGGATCTCGGCCGCGTCTGGCACGTGAAGAAGCCGCTCGACGCGGACGCCATGCAGCGGGCGGCGCAGGCCCTGGTGGGGCTGCACGACTTCACCACCTTCCGCGACGCCGGCTGCCAGTCGGCGTCGCCTGAGAAGACGCTGGATGTCGCGACCGTGACGCGCGTCGGCGAGGAGGTGCATCTGGTGTTCGAGGCGCGCAGCTTTCTCCACCGGCAGGTGCGTTCCATGACCGGCACCCTGGCCGAGGTCGGCCTCGGCCGCTGGGCCGTGGGGGATGTGGCCGCGGCCCTGGCGGCCCGCGACCGCAAGGCGTGCGGCCCGGTGGCGCCGGCCGAGGGCCTCTATCTCACCGGGGTGCGCTACGAGGACTGAAGCCTCAGCGCTTCGCGCTCTCGGCGCCGGAGGTGACGGCGTCGCCGGCGGCGCGCACGTCGCGGCCGATGCCCGAGATGGTGTTGCAGGCGGAGACGGCCAGGGCGGCGGCGATCAGGGACAGGACGGCGATCTTCTTCATGGTCTCTGCGGGGCTGGGATGGAACCTTGGCCGTAAACGCCAGCGTGGCCGTGCGGTTGCATGGCCAAGCCGGGGGGCGATCTGCTAACGGCGGGGCCATGACCCAGCCCGCGAACACCGCCGCCCGCCGCCTCGTCGAGACCCTCGTCATGAACGGCATCGACCGCGTCTTCTGCGTGCCGGGCGAGAGCTATCTGGCGGTGCTGGACGCCCTCGCCGACGTGCGCGACCGCATCGAGGTGATCGCCTGCCGCCACGAGGCCGGGGCCGCCAACATGGCGGAGGCTTACGGCAAGCTGACCGGCAAGCCGGGCGTCTGCATGGTCACGCGCGGGCCGGGCGCGACCCACGCCTCCATCGGCGTGCACACGGCGCACCAGGACTCCACGCCGATGATCCTGTTCGTCGGCCAGATCGCCCTGACCGACCGCGGCCGCGGCGCCTTCCAGGAGGTCGACTACCGCGAGGTGTTCGGCGGCCTGGCCAAATGGGCGACCGAGATCGAGAGCCCGGAGCGCACCGTCGAGGTGGTCGAGCGCGCCTTCGCCACCGCCCTGCAAGGCCGGATGGGTCCGGTGGTCGTCGCCCTGCCGGAGGACATCCTGCACGAGGCCGGCGGTCCGGCCCCGGTGCGGCCGGTGACGCCGGCGAAGGCGGCGCCGGATCCGGCTTGCGTGGACGAGGTGCGCGAGCGCCTGTCAAAGGCGGAACGGCCGCTGCTGGTGCTGGGCGGCTCGGGCTGGACCGACGCCGCCGCGACCGCCATCGCCGACTGGTCCGGGCGGCTTGGGCTGCCGCTCGCCCTGTCCTTCCGCCGCAAGGACCTGGTCTCCAACGACCGCTCCAACTACGCCGGCGACCTCGGCCTCGGCTGCAATCCGAAGCTGACCGCCCGGGTCAAGGCGGCCGACCTGATCCTCGCCATCGGAGCCCGGCTCGGCGAGAACCCGACCCAGGGCTACACCCTGCTGGACCGCGCCCGTACGGCGGAGACCCTGATCCACATTCATCCGGGTCCGGAGGAGCTGGGCCGGGTGTGGACGCCCCTGCTGGCCGCCGCCGCCGACAACTCGCTGGCCGCGCTCGCCCTGTCTCAGATCGACCCGGGGCGGACATGGCCCGCCGAGGCCGCCGCCGCCCGGGCCGACTACGAGGCCTTCATCCAGCCGGTCGAGGTCACCGGCGCGGTCAACATGAGCGCGGTCATCCGCCATCTCGCCGAGGCCCTGCCGGAGGACGCCATCGTCACCAACGGCGCGGGGAATTTCGCCGCCTGGCTGCACCGCTTCCATCGCCATCGCGCCCGCCGCACCCAGCTGGCCCCGACCTCCGGGGCCATGGGCTACGGCTATCCGGCCGCTCTGGCGGCGAAGAGCGTGCACCCCGGCCGCGAGGTGATCTGCATCGCCGGCGACGGCGACTTCCTGATGACCGGGCAGGAGATGGCCACGGCGGTCCAGTACGGGATCAACGCCGTGGTGGTGGTGGTCGACAACGGGACCTACGGCACCATCCGCATGCACCAGGAGACCCACTATCCGGGCGCTTCGCGGACCATCGCCACCGACCTGAGAAACCCCGACTTCGTCGCCTGGGCCGAGGCCTTCGGGGCCTTCGGGGTGCGCTGCGAGCGGACGGAGGACTTTCCCGCCGCGCTGGCGGCGGCCCGCAACGCCGGCCGGCCGGCCCTCGTTCACCTGATCACCTCGGCCGAGGACATCGCGCCGGGCCGGACGATCAGCGCCCTGCGTTCGCGATAGGAGCCGTCATGCGAATCGCCGCCTTCGCCGCCGCCCTCTGCCTCGCCGGTTGCGCGGCGTCGCCGCCGGCCGTTCCGCCGGTCGTCCAGCACCCGCCGCTCACGGAGAGTCTCGGCGAGGACTGCGCCGTCATCGCGGCCGTGGCCCGTGACCACTATCGTTTCAACACCACCGACAACCTGCCCCCGCCGCTGTGGCTCGACGGGGCCGGCTCCGATTGGGCCCCGCAATGCGACTGGAGCCGCCACGGCCTCCGCTTCCCCGCGACCTTCGATCCCGACCGACCGGGTGACCGGGTGCAATGGGTGTCGTTCAGGCAGCCGCGCTACGACGGCCGCGGCGCGGTGGTCGAGACGGGAATCCTGCACGGCCCGCTGGCCGGCATGGGCTACGAATGCCGGCTCTATTCCGGCTTCAATGGCTGGACCGTCGGCGAATGCCGCAACACCTGGGTCTCCTGACGACGCGCCGGTGACGGCGGCTCCCGGCCCGCCTATGTTCCGCCGATGACCGACGCCGCCGCTCCCGAGACCTCCGATCGTCCGCTCACCCAGGACGGCCCGGCCGTCCGGCTGTGGATGATCGACGCCTCGGCCTACATCTTCCGCGCCTACCATGCCCTGCCGCCCCTGACCCGCAAGTCCGACGGCCTCCCGGTCGGGGCCGTGCAGGGCTACTGCAACATGCTGTGGAAGCTGATCCGGGACATGCGGGGGCCCGACGGCCCGACCCACCTGGTGGCCATCTTCGACCACTCGGAGAAGACCTTCCGCAACGAACTGTACGATCAGTACAAGGCGAACCGCTCGGCGCCGCCCGAGGATCTGATCCCGCAGTTTCCGCTGGTCCGCGAAGCCACCGCCGCCTTCGGGGTGCACTGCGTCGAACTGCCGGGCTACGAGGCCGACGACCTGATCGCCACCTACGCCTGCAAGGCGCGCGACGCCGGCGGCGAGGCGGTCATCGTCAGCTCCGACAAGGATCTGATGCAGCTGATCGGGCCGTCGGTGGTGATGTGGGACCCGATGAAGGACCGCAAGCTGGCGGAGGAGGCGGTGCTCGAGAAGTTCGGGGTGACCCCGGACAAGGTGGTCGAGGTCCAGGCCCTGATCGGCGACAGCGTCGACAACGTGCCGGGCGCCCCGGGCATCGGGCCCAAGACGGCCGCCCAGCTGATCACCGAGTTCGGCGATCTGGACACCCTTCTGGCCCGCGCGCACGAGATCAAGCAGCCGAAGCGGCGCGAGACCCTGATCGAATTCGCCGACCAGATCCGCCTCTCGCGCGAGCTGTGCCGCCTGACCTGCGACGCCCCCGCGCCGGAGCCGATCGACGACTTCGCCGTCCGTGACCCCGATCCGGAGGTGCTGGGCGAATTCCTCGACCGGATGGAGTTCCGCTCGCTGCGCGCCCGCGTCGGCGACGGCAAGGCGCCCCCGAAGGACGGCTCGGCCTTCACCGCCCGGCCGAAGATGCCCTCCGCCCCCGTCCTCGCCCCCCGCTACGGCGACGTCGCTCCC
>NZ_JACESB010000005.1 GCF_013912005.1 Brevundimonas sp.
CGGCGCTGGCGCTCACCTCCCCGTGAGCGAAGGCGAACGGGGAGGACAGACCCGCGTCAGCGGGTCAGGAGGGGGCGACGCGGGCCCAGGGGGCGGCCCGCGGACACCGCCTGCGCCGCCCCTCCACCGCCCTTCGGGTCCCCCTCCCCGTCTCCGACGGGGAGGTGAATGGCCGGGGTTGCGACCATGTGTTCCGCGTTTGTTCTTGTCCGTTTCCATACCCGTGTTATCTTTTCCCCATGGAAGAGCGTGGCACCTATGCCCAGGCCAAGGCTCTCCGGCGCCCGATGTCGCCGCCGGAAGCGCGTCTGTGGGCGCGGGTGCGCGGGAAGCGACTGCACGGTCACAAGTTCCGCAGGCAGCACCCGATCGGGCCGTACATCCTCGACTTCTATTGTCCGGCGGCGACGTTGGCGGTGGAGATCGACGGCCGCTGCCACGAAGATCCCGAGCGGCTGGCGCACGACCGCCGCCGGTCCGCGTGGCTGGCGGCGCGGGGCGTGCGCGTGATCCGGGTGGCGGCGGTGGACGTGCGCGACGAACTGGACGGCGTGCTGGCCTTCATCGTTCGGGTGGTGCGGGAGCGCCTCCAGGCGTCCGCGCCGCCCCCTCCACCGCCCTTCGGGCGGTCCCCCTCCCCGTCTCCGACGGGGAGGTGAAGCGGCGCTGGCGCTCACCTCCCCGTGAGCGAAGGCGAACGGGGAGGACAGACCCGCGTCAGCGGGTCAGGAGGGGGCGACGCGGGCCCAGGGAGCGGCCCGCGGACACCGCCTGCGCCGCCCCTTCCACCATCCCTCGCCTGCGGCCCGGATGGTCTCCCTCCTCATCTGCGACGGGGAGGTGACGCGGAGGCCGCGGCGCGGGTTCAGATCATCGCCATGCCGCCGTTGACGTGCAGGGTCTGGCCGGTGACGTAGGCGGCCTCGTCGGAGGACAGGTAGACGGCGGCGGCGGCGATCTCGTCGCCCTGGCCGAGGCGGCCGGCGGGGATCCTCGACAGGATGGCCTCGCGCTGCTGGTCGTTGAGCACGTCGGTCATCGGCGAGGCGATGAAGCCGGGGGCGATGCAGTTGACGGTGATGCCGCGGCTGCCGACCTCCTGGGCCAGCGACTTGGAGAAGCCGATCATGCCGGCCTTGGAGGCGGCGTAGTTGGTCTGGCCCGGGTTGCCGGTGACGCCGACCACCGAGGTGACGCCGATGATGCGGCCGGCGCGGCGCTTCATCATCCCCTTCACGGCGGCGCGGGACAGGCGGAAGTAGCTCTCGAGGTTGACCTTGATGACCTGCTCGAAGTCCTCGTCCTTCATCCGCATCAGCAGACCGTCCTTGGTGATGCCGGCGTTGGCGACGAGGATGTCCAGCGGGGCGCCGGCGGCCTCCTCGGCGCGGGCGACCAGACCGTCGACCGACTCCGCGTCCGAAAGGTTGGCGGCGGCGGCGAAGGCGCGCTCGCCCAGTTCCTTCGCCAGGTCCTGCAGCACCGCCTCGCGGGTGCCGGAGAGGACGACGGTCGCGCCCTGCGCATGCAGGGCGCGGGCGATGGAGCCGCCGATGCCGCCGGTGGCGCCGGTGACGAGGGCGGTCTTGCCGGTGAGGTTGAACATGGGGGGCTCCGATGCGGTGTGGTGAGAAGTGAAAAGTGTTAGTGAGCGAGAGGTGAGCTGCGTGAGAGCAGGCGGTCGCCGCAGCGGCTCACTTCTTGCTCACTGGCGCTCTTCACCCAAAGCTCTTCGCGAAGGCCTCGAGGTCCTCCGGGCTGTTCAGCGACAGGCTTTCCGCGTCCGGCGCGATCCGTTTGGCCATGCCGGTCAGGACCTTGCCGGAGCCGATCTCGGCGAAGCGGGTCACGCCGCCCTCCCCGGCCATCCACTCCATCGACTCGCGCCAGCGGACGCGGCCGGTGACCTGCTCGACCAGCAGGCGGCGGATGACCTCCGGATCGGTCTCCGGGCGGGCGGTGACGTTGGCGACGACGGGGACGACCGGGGCCGAGATGCGGGCGTCGGCGAGGGCGGCGGCCATCTCGTCGGCGGCGGGCTGCATCAGCGGGCAGTGGAAGGGCGCCGAGACGTTCAGCGGGATGGCGCGGGCGCCCAGCTCCTTGGCTTTTTCGATGGCGCGGTCGACGGCGGCCTTGTCGCCCGAGATGACGATGTTGCCGGCGTTGTTGTCATTGGCGACGACGCAGACGCCGACCTCGGAGCCGGCCTTCGCGGCTTCCTCGGCGAGGGCGAGGTCGGTCTTCGGCCCGATCAGCGAGGCCATGGCGCCCTTGCCCACCGGCACGGCGCGCTGCATGGCCTGGCCGCGCAGCTTCAGCAGGCGGGCCGTGTCGGCGAGGGCGATCGCGCCGGCGGCGCACAGGGCGGAGTATTCGCCCAGCGAATGGCCGGCGACGAAGGCGGCGCGGCTGACGTCGACCCCGAACTCGGCCTTCAGGGCGCGGGCGGCGGCGACCGAGACGGCCATCAGGGCCGGCTGGGCGTTCTCGGTCAGGGTCAGCTGGTCCTCGGGGCCCTCGCGCATCAGGATCGACAGCTTCTGGCCCAGCGCCTCGTCGACCTCGGCGAAGACCTCGCGGGCGCTGGCGAAGGCGTCGGCCAGCGCCGCCCCCATGCCGACCGACTGGCTGCCTTGTCCGGGGAAGAGAAGGGCGAGGGTCATGGGGGGCTCCGGAACCGTGAATCGAGGGCGCAGCGATAGGCCGGGCCTGCCGCAGGGGCAAGCCGGGGCTCAGAACAGAACGGCCGGGTTCATGATGCGGTGCGGGTCCAGCGCCGCGCGGATCGCCTGCATGGCGGCGACCTCGGCGGGAGACTTGTAGCGCCGGGCCTCGTCGGTCTTGAGGCGGCCGAGACCGTGTTCGGCCGAGATGGAGCCGTCGTAGCGGGCGACGATGTCATGGACGATCCGCGAGCCCTCGGGCTGGCGGGCCATGAAGGCCGCGGGGTCGGCCTCCGGCGGGCGCATGACGTCGTAGTGGATGTTGCCGTCGCCGACATGACCGAAGGCGCTGACGCGGGCCCCCGGCTCGAAACGGAGCACGGCGGCGGTGGCCTCCTCGAGGAAGTCGGCGATGCGGGACACGGGCACCGAGACGTCGTGCTTCCAGCCGGGCCCCTCGGGCTTCTGCCCGGCGGACTGCTCCTCGCGCACCTTCCAGAAGGCGGCGCGCTGGGCCTCGTTCTGGGCGATCGCGGCGTCGGTGACCAGGCCGCGTTCGAAGGCCTCGGCGAGCAGGGCCTCCAGCGCCGTCTCGGCCGCGCCGGGCTGGCCGGCGCCCAGCTCGATCAGCACGCACCAGGGCGGGGTCGAGTCGAGCGGCTCGCGGGTGTCGGGGATGTGCTTCAGCACCAGTTCGAGGCCGATGCGCTTCATCAGCTCGAAGGCCTCGACCCCGCCGCCGGTCTCCGCCTTGGCGCGGGCCAGCAGTTCGACGGCGGCCTGGGGGCCGTCCACGCCGACGACCGCGGTGGCGCGGGAGCGCAGCACCGGGTGGAGCTTCAGGGTGGCGGCGGTGACGACGCCGAGGGTGCCCTCCGCCCCGATCAGCAGCTGCTTGAGGTCGTAGCCGGTGTTGTCCTTGCGCAGGCGTTTCAGGCCGTGGAAGACCTCCCCGTCCGGCAGCACGGCCTCCAGCCCGAGCACCAGGTCGCGCATCATGCCGTAGCGCACCACGCCCGTGCCGCCGGCGTTGCTGGACACGGCCCCGCCGATGGTGGCCGTGCCCTCGGAGGCGAGGCCGAGGGGGAAGCGGCGATCGACGGCGGCGGCGGCCTGCTGGGCTTCCAGCAGGGTGACCCCCGCCTCGACGGTGAGGGCGTCGTCGAGCGGGCTCACGTCGCGGATGGCCCGCAGCCGGCGGGTCGAGAGCAGCACCTCGCCGAACGGGACCTGGCCGCCGACGAGGCCGGTGCCGCCGCCCTGGGTGACGACCGGGATGCGGCGTCCGGCGCAGACCCGGAGGGCGCGGGCGACCTCCCCGGTCGAGCGGGGCAGCAGCATCAGCGGGGTCGCGCCGCTCCAGCGGCCGCGCCATTCGGTCAGCGAGGGCCCGATCTCGGCGGGATCCTCGGTCCAGCCGCCGGGATCGAGAGCGTCCTTGAGGGCGGCGAGGGCTTCGGCGTCGGGCGGGGTCATGGGCCGGTTGTTCCAGAGTCATGGACGCGGGGGAAGGGGCGGGCCAACCTGCGGCGCATGTCGACTCCCCTCCCCGCCCCGGTTCCCTGCGTCGGCGTCGTCTGCCTGCGGGGCGAGGAGGTGCTGCTGGTCCGCCGCGGCCGGCCGCCGCGGCAGGGCGAGTGGAGCCTGCCCGGCGGGCGCATCGAGCCGGGCGAGCGCGCCGTCGACGCCGCCCTGCGGGAGCTGCGGGAGGAGACCGGCGTCGAGGCGCGCCTCCTCGGCGTGCTGGACGTGGTCGACGGCCTCTTTCCCGAGGCGGGGCGGCACTATGTGCTGATCGACTACGCCGCCGAATGGACCGCCGGCGAGCCGGTCGCGGGCGACGACGCGGCGGAGGCGGCCTTCTTTCCCCTCGCCGAGGCGGCGGCGCGGGTGGAGTGGGAGGAGACGCGGCGCATCATCGCCCTCGCCGCCGCACGCCGCTGAACGGCGAAGATTACGCGGATGTCATCTTCCGCATGTCCGGTTTCGGTGGCGGCCGCCCCCCGGGCTGATAACCTGAACGGGATCGGGAGGCTTGCATGGACATGTCGGTTCTATTCGTGGTGGCGCTGGTCGTTCTGGCCTTCGTGCTGCTGTTCAGCGTGGTGAAGATCGTGCCGCAGGGGCGCGAGTACACGGTCGAGCGGTTCGGCAAGTACACCCGGACCCTGCCCCCGGGGATCAGCCTGCTGACCCCCTTCGTCGAGCGCATCGGCCGGCGGATGAACATGATGGAGCAGGTGCTGGACGTCCCGACCCAGGAGGTCATCACCAAGGACAACGCCATGGTGAAGGTGGACGGCATCGTCTTCATCCAGGTGATGGACGCGGCGCGCGCCGCCTACCGGGTCGACAACCTGCCCTACGCCATCGCCCAGCTGTGCATGACCAACCTGCGCACCGTGGTGGGCTCGATGGAGCTGGACGAGGTGCTGAGCCAGCGCGACGCGATCAACACCCGGCTGCTGCACGTCATCGACGCGGCGACCGAGCCGTGGGGCGTCAAGGCCAACCGCATCGAGATCAAGGACCTGACCCCGCCGACCGACATCACCAACGCCATGGCCCGGCAGATGAAGGCCGAGCGCGAGCGGCGGGCGGTGATCACCGAGGCGGACGGCGAGAAGCAGGCGGCCATCGCCCGCGCCGAGGGGGCCAAGCAGGCCGCCATCCTCGAGGCCGAGGGCCGGCGCGAGGCGGCCTTCCGCGACGCCGAGGCGCGCGAGCGCGAGGCCGAGGCCGAGGCCCGCGCCACGGCCATGGTGTCGGAGGCGATCGCCCGCGGCGACGTCAACGCCATCAACTACTTCGTGGCCCAGAAATACGTCGAGGCCTTCGCCGAACTGGCCCGCAGCCCGCAGCAGAAGACGGTCATCGTGCCGTCGGAGATGGGGGCCCTGGTCGGCTCGATCGCCGGCATCGGCGAGCTGGTCGGCCTGGCCCGGGACCAGCAGGGCGGCGCCCGCCCGGCCCCCGCCCCGCGCGCGCCCCGGACGCGCGGCTCGGTTCCCGGAACGGAGTAGACCATGGACGCCCTGATGGACCTCCACGCGGCCCAGCCCTTCTGGATCTGGCTGGCCCTGGGCGTGCTGCTGCTCGCGGTCGAGGCGGCCTTCTCCACCGAATGGCTGTTGTGGCCCGCCGTGTCCGCCGGCGCGGTGGCCGTGGTCACGGCGCTGGGGCTGCCGCTGGGCGGCTTCTGGGGCGAGGCGGCGCTGTTCGCCGTGCTGACCGTGATCGCCACCCTGCTGTCGCGACGGCTTGTCCAGCGGGTCAACCCCGCCGACGCGCCGGACATCAACGCCCGCGACGGGCGGCTGGTGGGCCAGCGGGCGCAGGTGACGGAAGCCTTCGTCGACGGCCGCGGCCGCGTCTTCGTGTCAGGCGCCGAATGGGCCGCCGAGATCGACGGCGTCGCGCCGCCGGTCGGCGAGAGCGTCATCGTCGCCGCCGTCGACGGGGCGCGGCTGAAGGTGCGCGCCGCCTGAGCGCGGCGGGAGCTCCCCTTCCGCCTCGCCGGTCAGCGTCTCCGCCCTGAAACGCCGCCAGGCCTCGCCGTCGCGGGCGGCGCGGCGGCCGGCGTCGAACAGGGCCCGCATCGAGTCGCGGTCGAAATCGAGGCTGGACGTCTCCAGCTCGGGGGGCGTGGCCGCCACGTAGAGCGGCATGTCGATCCGGTGCGCGAACTCGGCGGTGGCCAGCAGCTGGGCGCGGAGCATGGCCTTGCCCGCGCTGTCGAAGCTGCGCTCGAGGATGTCGCGCAGGCGGCCGCCGGTCACCCGCGGCGTACGGGTCAGCTGGCCGTTGACGAGGACGTAGAATGTCCCGCGCACCGGCGATTCCGGCGTCCAGTCCAGCAGGCCTTCCGGCACGCCGAGGAAGGGCGCGTTGACGCCGCCGTCCACGTGCATGGTCTGGACCACCCGCCCCTGCTCGTCGAGGCCGGCGATGAGGACCGGAGGGAAGACCCCGGGAACGCTGGCCGAGGCGACGAGGATGTCGCGGAACAGGACCAGCCCCTGCGGCCCGCCCTGGGTCGCCACGACGCCCATGTCCCAGATCACGGTCTCCTGCGCGTCCAGATCGGTCGTGGCCACGAGCAGACGCCGGCCCCGGGCGTGCTCGGCGGCGACCGCGGCGAGGAGCTCCGGCGTCACATGGCGTTCGACGACCTCCCGCAGGTCGGCGGGGCTGAACAGGCTGGGGGCGAAGAAGGCGGCGAAGCTGCGCCAGCTGACCAGGCCCTGGGTTCCGCCGTCCGTATAGGCGGACTCGAGCCGGTCGTCCCACGCCGGGCCGAGGAAGGCGAAGGGCGCGGTCAGGGCGCCCGTGCTGACGCCGGTGACCACGGCGAAGGCCGGGCGGTCGCCCCGGTCGCTCCAGCCGGAGAGGACTCCCGCCCCCCAGGCGCCGTTCGCGCCGCCGCCGGACAGGGCGAGGACGGCCGCCGGCTGACCCTCCTGGAGATGGCTGGCCAGCTCTCCGGCGAGGCGCTCGAGCCGGCCCGCGTCGGACGCCCGGATGCGGGGGTCGGCGGCCGGAACGACCTCGACGTCGGCCAGCCGCAGCACGCCGTCCGGCGGCCGGCTGAGGGTCCCGCACGCGGCGAGGCAGACCGCGAGTCCGGCGAGCACGGCGGTGCGGAGGTTCCGGGTCAGGCTGGCCATGACGCCCGTGGATACTCCCGGGCGGGCCACGGCGGCAACGTCAGCGCGGGAGTTCGTCGATGCCGCGATTGGCCAGCCGGTCGGCGCGTTCGTTGAGCTCATGGCCGGCGTGGCCCTTGACCCAATGCCATTTGACCTCGTGGCGCAGGCGGGCCTCGTCGAGGCGTTTCCACAGGTCCTCGTTCTTCACCGGCTTCTTCTCGGCCGTCTTCCAGCCGCGCGCCTTCCAGCCGCGGATCCATTCGGTGATGCCCTGCATCACATACTTGCTGTCAGTGTGCAGATCGACGCGGCAGGGGCGGGTCAGGGCCTCCAGCGCCCGGATCGCCGCCATCAGCTCCATGCGGTTGTTGGTGGTCAGCGGCTCGCCGCCCCACAGCTCCTTCTCGTGGCCGCCGCCGGTCTGCAGGACCGCGCCCCAGCCGCCCGGGCCCGGATTGCCGCGACAGGCGCCGTCGGTGTGGATGATGACGTGGGACACGGCGGCTTTCCTTGGTCGGTTTCCCACCTCGGGTTGGTTGGAGGCGAGTCGGCGTTCGGCTATGTTCCTAGGCAGGAGCGACACCATGATCCATGCGAAGATTCAGAACGTGTCCGGCAAGGCCGTAATCGAACTGGACGAAGCGGACCTCGCCAAGCTTGGCGCCACCTTCGGCGACGATGTCCGGGTCGAAGCCGCCGGTTCGGAGGCAGTCGAGAAGGGCAAGGCGTTTGTTGAGCGATATATCAGGACGTTCGACGCACTGGCCAAGTGACCGTGGAGCCCCGCTGGCTGACCGACCCCGAGATATTCGAACTCCATAGTTATGTCCTCGCGCGAACAGGAGGCTCTCCGGGACTGCGCGACGCGGGGCTGTTGAGTTCGGCGTTGACGCGGCCCGTCAACCGCTGGTGTTACGAGGGCGTGGAGGACGTCCGGGCCCTTGCCGCGACGTATGCTGTGGGACTGGCCAGAAACCATCCGTTCGTCGACGGGAACAAGCGGGCGGCGTTCCTCGGACTGGGTCTCTTCCTCGAACTGAACGGGTGGAGGCTGCTCGCGGCCGACGAGGACGCAACCCGCGCCATGGTCGCAGTCGCGGGCGGCGAGATGGACGAAGGACAGCTGGCCGCCTGGATCCGCGCCAACAGCGCGGCGACCTGACGCGGCAATCGCTTGGCGTCACGCCACCGAACGGCCTATATGCGGGACCATGAATTCCGGCCGGGGCAATATCGCTCCGCCATCGATAGAGATTGAGCCGCCATGCAGCCCGGTATCTGGCAAATCCTGATCATCGCCGTCCTCGCCCTCCTGCTGTTCGGCGGGCGCGGCAAGATCTCGGGCCTGATGGGCGACGCCGCCAAGGGCATCCGCGCCTTCCGCGACGGCCTCAAGGACGGTGACGCCGAAAAGCCGCGGGACGAGCGCGCCGGCGCCCTGCCGCGCACCGAGTCCGAAAAAGAAGACCTCAGGTCGTAAGCGCCGCATCGCGCCGGAGAGACTGACGGATGGGTGGTCTGGGGCCCGGCATCGGCGGGCTGGAAATCCTCGTCATCGGCCTGCTGGCGCTTATCGTCGTGGGACCGAAGGACCTGCCCCTGTTGATGCGCAAGGTCGGCAGGGCCGTGGGCAAGGCGCGCGCCATGGCCAATGAATTCCGCTCAAGCTTCGACGAACTGGCGCGTCAGTCCGAGCTGGACGAACTGCGCAAGGAGGTCGAGGCGCTTCGCACCGGTCAGGCGATGGTCCCCCTTGGGGCCGAGGCCGAGGCGACGTTCCGCGACATCAGCCAGGACCTGAACCGACCGCTGGACGCGAGCCGGCCGGCCCTGACCGGACCGGACGAATGGCCCGACTCCGCCCCGGTGATGGAGCCGCTGGCGGAACCTGAACCCGAGCCCGTCCCGCCGCCCGTCAAGCCCGCCCGGTCGAGGGCGAAGAAGACGACCGCCGCCGCGGGCGCCGCCGGCTCGGGGCCGAAGTCGAAGGCCGGGGCCGCCGCGTCCCGCGCCCCCGCCAATTCCCGCGCGCCGCGCAAGAGGGCGATCGAGCCGTGAGTCCCCATGATCGCGACGAGGACGAGATCGAGGCGTCGCGCGCCCCGCTCATGGATCATCTGATCGAACTGCGCAGCCGGCTGGTCGTCTGCGTGGCGGCCTTCGTGCTGGGCTTCATCGGCTGCTTCATCGTTGCCGACCCGATCTATGTCTTCCTGGTCCAGCCTTTCGCGGTCGCCGCCCAGTTCCGCGAGGCGGCCGGCCCCGGCGGAAGCGTTTCGCCGTTTGACCTGATCCTGGGAACCGCCGGGCTGGTTCCCGTTCCGCGAGGGGACGGCGACACCGTGAATCTGATCTTCACCGCGCCCCTCGAGTTCCTGATCACCAAGATGAAGCTGGCCGCCTTCGGGGCCGTGGTCGTCACCTTCCCGGTGCTGGCGTGGCAGTTGTACCGGTTCGTAGCCCCGGGCCTCTACCGCAACGAGAGGGGCGCCTTCCTGCCCTTCCTGATCGCCGCGCCCCTGCTGTTCCTGCTTGGCGCGGCGATGGTCTATTACGTCATGCTGCCGTTCGTCATGCTTTTCTCGCTAGGACAGCAGATCAGCGGCGGCGGCATTTCCGCCGAGCTTCTGCCGCGCGTATCCGACTATCTGAATCTCGTCATGGCGCTGCTGCTGGCTTTCGGCCTGTGCTTCCAGCTGCCGGTGGTGATGACCCTGTTGGGGATGGCCGGGATTGTGTCGTCGGACGCCCTCGCCTCCAGCCGGAAATACGCCATCGTCGCCATCGCCGTGGTGGCCGCCTTCGTCACCCCGCCCGATCCGCTCAGCCAGATCATGCTCGGCATCCCCCTGGTGCTGCTCTACGAGGTCAGCATCTGGTGCGTGCGGCTGATCGAGCTGCGCCGCGGACGGGCGGACGCCGCAGCCGCCTGAGTCGGCCAGTCGACGCAGGCGCCTTTGCGGCGCCAGCCGCGTTGGACCTGGATGACCCGGGTCTGTCCCGCCTTCGCCTCCTCCCTGCTCGAGCACCTGCGCGGCTATGCCGTGATCGGCCTGACCGGAGACGGGCGGATCGTGCGGTGGCTGGCCGACGCGACCGGCATCACCGGCCATGACGAACAGGACGTGGTGGGGCGGCACGTGCGCCTGCTGTACACCGCCGCCGACCAGGCCGCAGGCGCGCCCGAGCAGGAAATCGAGACGGCGCTCGCCACCGGGCGGGCGGAGGATTCACGGTGGCACTGCAGCCGCAACGGCACGCGCTTCTGGGGCAACGGGCTGACCCTGCCCTTCCGCCACGACGACACCGCGGTGATCAAGATCTTCCGCGACGAGACCGCGCTCAAGATGGCGGAGGAACAGCGCGTCCTGCTGCTCAACGAGCTCAACCACCGGGTGAAGAACACCTTGGCCACAGTGCAGTCGGTGATCGAGCAGACCCTGCGCGGCGCCGGGGTCTCCGCCGAAGTGCGCACCGACCTGACCGGCCGGCTGCTGGCGCTGTCGCGGGCCCACAACGTGCTGGTGCAGCAGAACTGGGCGGGCGCGGACCTGGCCGCCCTGGTCGACGACGTGGTCGCGCCCTACCGGGGCGAGCCGGCGCACTTCCATCTCGAGGGGCCGCGGGTGCGGCTGCACCCGTCGCAGGCGGTCACCCTGTCGCTGGTGCTGCATGAGCTGGCCACCAACGCCGTCAAGTACGGGGCGCTGGGCGTGGCGGGGGGCGAGGTCCACCTCGGCTGGAACCTGTCGCTGGACGCCTGCGGCCGCCGCGCCCTGACCCTGCTCTGGCGCGAGGCCGGCGGGCCGCCGGTCCGCCCGCCGACCCGCCGGGGCTTCGGCAGCCGGCTGCTGCGCAGCGCCTTCTCGGACCAGCGGGGCGAGGCCCGCGTGGAGTACGAGCCGGAGGGGGTGCGCTGCCTGATCACCCTCGGGCTGGTCGAGACGGCCGCGCCCGACGCGGGCCTGGTCGCAGACGCCGGCCCCGCCGGATGAGCCCGGGAACAGCGAAAGGGCGCCGGACGGTCTCCCGCCCGGCGCCCCCGCGTGATCGTCAGCCCCCTGTCGATCAGCAGCTGTAGTACATGTCGAACTCGACCGGGTGCGGGTGCAGCTGCAGCCGCATGACCTCCTCCATCTTCAGCTCGATGTAGCTGTCGATGAAGTCGTCATCCATGACGCCGCCCTTCTTGAGGAAGGCGCGGTCCTTGTCGAGGTTCTCCAGCGCCTCGCGCAGCGAGCCGCAGACCTCCGGAATGTTGGTCCGCTCTTCCGGCGGCAGGTCGTACAGGTTCTTGTCCGCGGCCGCGCCCGGGTCGATCCGGTTCTCGATGCCGTCGAGACCGGCCATCAGCAGGGCGACGAAGGTCAGGTAGGGGTTGCCCATCGGGTCCGGGAAGCGGGCCTCAATGCGCTTGGCCTTGGGCGAGTTGACCCACGGGATGCGGATCGAGGCCGAGCGGTTGCGGGCCGAATAGGCCAGCTTCACCGGGGCCTCGTAGCCCGGCACCAGGCGCTTGTAGGAGTTGGTGGTCGAGTTGGCGAAGGCGTTAATGGCCTTAGCGTGCTTGATGATGCCGCCGATGTACCAGAGGCAGAGATCCGACAGGCCGGCGTACTTGTCGCCGGCGAACAGCGGCTTGCCGTCCTTCCAGATCGACTGGTGCACGTGCATGCCCGAGCCGTTGTCGGCGAACATCGGCTTGGCCATGAAGGTCGCCGACTTGCCGTAGGCCGCGGCGACGTTGTGGATCACGTATTTGTAGAGCTGCAGCCGGTCGGCCATGGTCAGCAGGTCGCTGAACTTGAGGCCGAGCTCGTGCTGGGCCGGCGCCACCTCGTGGTGGTGCTTTTCGGGGTTCAGCCCGAGGTCCTTCATGACCGACAGCATCTCGCCGCGCAGGTCCTGGCCGGAATCGACCGGGTTGACCGGGAAATAGCCGCCCTTCGGCCCCGGGCGGTGGCCCATGTTGCCTTCCGAATACTCGGCGCCGGTGTTGGCCGGCAGCTCGATGGAGTCAAAGGCGTAGCCGGTGTCGTGGGCCTGGGTCGACCAGCGCACGTCGTCGAACACGAAGAACTCGGCCTCGGGGCCGAAGAAGACCATGTCGCCGACGCCGGAGGACTGGACATAGGCCAGCGCCTTCTTGGCCATCGAGCGGCTGTCGCGGTTGTAGGGCTCGCCGGTGTCCGGGTTCAGCACGTCGCAGAACAGGAACATCGTGGTCTGCTGGTAGAACGGATCGATCCAGGCGCTGCTGAGGTCCGGCTTGAGCAGCATGTCGGACTCGTTGATCGCCTTCCAGCCGGCGATCGACGAACCGTCGAACATGGTGCCCTCCTCAAGGAACTCCTCGTCGACGAGGTCCACGTCGAAGGTGACGTGCTGCATCCGCCCCTTGGTGTCGGTGAAGCGGAGATCGACGTAGCGGACGTCCTTCTCCTTGATGTCCTTCAGTATCTTGCCGGCGTCGCTCATGCTCGGAGGTCCGTTTCTTGGGGAGGATAGTGAAACGGCCGCCCCGGGAGGGCGGCCGGTGGTCTGCAGCGATCAGACGGCCTGGGCCCCCGTCTCGCCGGTGCGGATGCGGATGACGTCGAGGACGTCGGAGACGAAGATCTTGCCGTCGCCGATCTTGCCGGTGCGGGCGGCGGTCTGGATCGCCTCGACCACCGCCGGGACGAGGTCGTCGGGAACCACCACCTCGATCTTGATCTTGGGCAGGAAGTCGATGACGTACTCGGCCCCGCGATACAGTTCCGAATGCCCCTTCTGCCGGCCGTAGCCGCGCGCCTCGAGCACCGTCATGCCCTGCACGCCGACGTCCTGCAGCGCTTCCTTCACTTCATCCAGCTTGAAGGGCTTGATGACGGCTTCGATCTTCTTCATCGGCGATCCCGGCGGGCCAGAGGGCCTCGCGCTCGGGAGGCGAATGGACATTGCATCGCACAATAAGGCAAGCCCTTTTCGACCGCAGTCGCCATCCGTGAACGGAGGAGAGGCCCGATGACCGCCCCTGCCCTTGCCGACTGGCGCGAAGCCCTGCCCTGGCCGGCCGAAGATATCCACAAGCACGCGCGGGGACGCCTCGGCGTGGTGGCCGGCAAGGCCTTCCAGACCGGCGCGGCCCGGCTGGCGGCGCGGGGCGGGCTGCGCATCGGGGCGGGACTGGTGCGCATCCTGTGTCCGCCGGAGGCGGCGGCGATCATCGCGCCGGCCATCGAGGCGGTCATGCTGACGCCGTTCGCCTCGCCCGAGGCCCTCGCGGAAGCCGCGCAGCCGCTGGATGCGGTGGTGATCGGCCCCGCAGCGGGGGTGAACGACGCCACGCGGGCCAATCTGCGGGCGCTGGCGGAGACGGGCGCGGCGCTGGTCGTCGACGCCGACGGTCTGACGGCCTTCGAGGCCTGGCCCGCCGACCTGTTCGAGCTGCTCGACCGCGACGACGTGCTGACGCCGCATGCGGGCGAGTTCGAACGCCTGTTCCCGGGCCTGCTCGACGGCGGGCGCGAGGCGGCGGCGGCGGAGGCGGCGGCCCGCTCGGGGGCGGTGGTGGTCCTGAAGGGGCCGGCGACGGTGATCGCCGCGCCCGACGGCCGCCGGGCGATCAACGACAACGGCACGCCGTGGCTGGCCACCGCCGGCAGCGGCGACGTGCTGGCGGGCATGATCGGCGGTCTGGTCGCCCAGCGCATGGACAGCTTCGACGCCGCGCGGGCGGCGGCGTGGATGCACGCCGAGGCGGCGCGGCGCTTCGGGCCCGGCCTGATCGCCGAGGACCTGCCCGACCTGCTGCCCGGGGTGCTGGCGGCGCTGCAGCCGGGCGGCTGAGGTCGGCGGTTCAATTCGCGGCCGAAGCGGCCTAATCCGACCGCATGTTGATCGTCCTCTCCCCGGCCAAGCGGCTGGACTTCACCGAACCCGATCCGGCGATCCCCGCCACGGAGCGCCGCTTCGTGGACGAGACGACGGCGCTGACGCGCACGGCCCGGCGACAGACGCAGGCCGAGCTGCGGCGGCTGATGTCCCTGTCCGACGATCTGGCCCGGCTGAACCAGGAGCGGTTCCGGGCGCTGGAGCCGGCGGCGACGGACAAGGGCGTGCAGGCGGCGCTGGCCTTCGCCGGCGACGTCTACCAAGGGCTGGACGCGCGGACCCTCGACCGACCGGCGCTGGGCTGGGCCCAGGCCCATGTGCGCATCCTGTCGGGGCTGTACGGCCTGCTGCGGCCGCTCGACCGGATCCAGCCCTACCGGCTGGAGATGGGGACGCGGCTGAAGACGCGGCGCGGGGCCAACCTCTACGACTTCTGGGGCGACCGCATCTCGAAACAGCTGAACGCCGACGCGGAAGGGCACGCCGACCCGACCCTGGTGAACCTCGCCAGCCAGGAATATTTCGGCGCCGTCGACGCGCGGGCGCTGAAGCTGCCGGTGGTCACCTGCCACTTCCGCGAGGCGCGCGACGGATCGAGCCGCATCGTCTCCTTCTTCGCCAAGCGGGCGCGCGGGAGCATGGCCCGGTTCGCGGCCGAATCGGGGCTCGAACGGGTCGAGGACCTGAAGGCGTTCGACCGCGACGGCTATCGCTTCGACGAGGCTTTATCGAGCGCCACGGACTGGATATTCATCAGGCCGGGAAATTCCTGAGGCCTGTCGCCTTCGCACCCGCGAACGGCTAGGCTGGCGTGACAGACAGGACGGACGAGACCTTCATGTTCCAGTGGCCCCGGCGCGGCGACGCCTCCGACACCGCTCGCGAGCCCTTCCGCGACATCGGCGACCTCAGCGGCCAGGTGGCGGTGATCTCCGGCTCGACCTCGGGGATCGGTCTGGCCATGGCGCGGGCCATCGCCTCGCGCGGCGGGGACGTGGTGCTGAACGGCCTCGGCGACCCGGCCGAGATCGAGCGCACCCGCGCCGAGATGGAGGCGAGCTGCGGCGTCCGGGTGCGGTACCACGCCGCCGACATGCGGCGCGGCGACGAGGTCGCCGACATGGTGGCCTTCGGCAAGCACCAGCTGGGCCGGGTCGACATCCTGATCAACAACGCCGGCGTGCAGCACGTCGAGGCGGTGGAGAAGTTCCCGGCGGACAAGTGGGAGCAGATCATCGCCATCAACCTGTCGTCGACCTTCTATGCGACCCGGGCGGCGATCCCGATCATGAAGGCCCAGGGCCGCGGGCGGATCGTCAACGTCGCCTCGGCCCACGGTCTGGTCGCCAGCCCGTTCAAGTCGGCCTATGTCGCGGCCAAGCACGGCGTGATCGGCTTCACCAAGACCGTCGCCCTCGAGGTCGCGCAGGACAACATCACCTGCAACGCCATCTGCCCCGGCTTCGTCGAGACGCCCATCGTCGAGAAGCAGATCGCCGACCAGGCGCGGACGCGGGGCATGTCGAAGGAGCAGGTGCTGAAGGACGTGATCCTCGGCTCGCAGCCGACCAAGCGCTTCGTCACCACCGACGAGCTGGTCGGGATGATGCTCTACCTCGTCTCCGACCTCGGCGCCTCGGCGAACGGGGCGAGCTTCTCCATCGACGGCGGCTGGACGGCGCAGTAGGCCCGGCCGCCGCCCGCTGCGGCCTGCGGTCGCGCCCCGGCTGCGGACGCGGCTTCGCCTTGCGCCCCGGAGACCTCCACGATAATGCGAGCCATTCGCATTATCGGAGTCCGTCGTGTCCGTTCGTCTCACCGCCCTGCTGACCTCCGTCGCCGTCGCCGCCGTGGCGGCCTCCGGACCTGTCTTCGCCCAGGAGGCGGACGCCGAGCCGGCGCGGCTGGACGAGATCGTCGTCACCGGCTCCCAGGTCCGGCTGCCGCCCCCGTATGCGGGCGGTCAGGTGGCCACCGGGGGCCGCGCCGGCCTGTTCGGCTCGCTGGACGTGATGGACACGCCGTTCGCCACGACGAGCTACACGGAGACCCTGATCCGCGACCAGCAGGCGCGGAGCGTCGCCGACGTGCTGCAGAACGACCCGGCGGTGCGCGTCACCAAGGGCTTCGGCAACTTCCAGGAGCTGTACGTCATCCGCGGCTTCCCGGTGTACTCGGACGACATGACCTACAACGGCCTGTACGGCGTGCTGCCGCGCCAGTTCGTGGCGGCGGAGCTGCTGGAGCGGGTGGAGGTCTTCCACGGGGCCACCGCCTTCCTGAACGGAGCGGCCCCCGGCGGGAGCAGCGTCGGCGGGGCCTTCAACCTCGTGCCGAAGCGGGCGGGGAACGCGCCGCTCACGCGCCTGACCGCCGGCTGGTCGGGCGAGGACGAGATCTACGCCGCCGCCGACCTGTCGCGCCGCTTCGGGACCGACGGCGACTGGGGCGTGCGCCTCAACCTGGCCGCCCGTGACGGGACCGGCGCGGTGGACGGCGAGGATCGCCAGCTGCGCGTCGCGGGGCTGGGCGTCGACCACCGCGGCGACCGCGCCCGCTTCTCGGCCGATCTGGGCTGGCAGGACCACCACATCGACGCGCCGCGGCCGAGCGTGACCCCGGCCGGCGCGGTTCCGACGCCCCCGTCCGCAGACGCCAACTTCGCCCAGCCGTGGACCTACACCGACGAGCGGCAGCTGTTCGGCGCGGCGCGGGGCGAGTTCGACCTGACCGGGGACGTCGTCGCCTGGGCCGCCTTCGGCGGCCGGCGGGGCGAGGAGGCGAACCGGCTGGCCAACCCGACGGCCCAGCCGGACGGGACCCTCAGCGCCTACCGCTTCGACAACGCCCGCCGCGACACGGTGTGGTCGGGCGATGTGGGGGTGCGCGCCGATCTGACGGCCGGCGCCGTCGGCCACCGCCTCGTCGCCTCCGCCTCACGGGTGCAGTCGAAGTCGGAGAACGCCTACGCCTTCTCGAGCTTCGCCGGCTTCGCCAGCAACCTGTACGCCCCGGTCGTCGTGGCGCCCCCGGCCGCGGACTTCTTCGTCGGCGGCGATCTGGACGATCCGAACGTCACCGAGCGGGTGGAGAACACCTCCGTCGCCCTGGCCGACATGATGTCCTTCCTCGACGGCCGCCTGCTGCTCACGGCCGGGGTGCGTCACCAGCAGATCGAGACGCGCTCCTACGACTACAACAGCGGCGCGCCGCTCTCCGCCTACGAGGGCGACGCCGTCACCCCCGCCCTGGCCCTCGTGTACAAGCCGTCGGACCGGATCTCGCTGTACGCCAACTATGCGGAGGCGCTGGTTCCGGGCCAGACGGCGCCCGCCGTCAGCGGCGGCGTGCCCGTCGACAACGCCGGGGAGGTGCTGGACCCGTTCCGCGGGGAACAGGCCGAGGTCGGGGCCAAGTACGACGGCGGGACGTTCGGCGGCTCGATCAGCCTGTTCCGCCTGACCCTGCCCAGCGCCTTCGTCGAGAACAACGTCTTCGCCGCCAACGGGGAACAGGAGAACCGCGGGGTCGAGCTCAGCCTGTTCGGCGAGCCCGTCGAGGGTCTGCGGGTGCTCGGCGGCGTGACCCTGCTGGATGCGGAGCTGACCCGCACCGCGGGCGGCGCACTGGACGGCAACGCCCCGATCGGCGCCCCGGAATTCCAGACCAACCTCAACGTCGAATGGGACGTCCCCGCCGTCGCCGGCCTGACGCTGGAGGGCCGTGCGGTCCACACGGGCGAGCAGTTCGTGGACGGCGCCAACACGGTCGAGCTCGACGCCTGGACCCGCTTCGACGCGGGCGTCCGCTACGCCTTCGAGGCCGGCGGCCGGCCGCTGACGCTGCGGGCGCGAGTCGAGAACCTCGCCGACGAGGATCACTGGGTCGCGGTCGGCGGCTATCCGGGGGCGAACTACCTGACCCTCGGCGGGCCGCGGAGCGTCTCGATCTCGATCTCGGCGGACTTCTGACCGGCATGGACACACGGACCCTCCGGGCCTGGTCGTGGGTGCACCGGTGGTCGAGCCTCGTCTCGACCCTGTTCCTGCTGATGCTGTGCCTGACGGGCCTGCCGCTGGTGTTCAGCCACGAGATCGACGAGGCGCTGCTGCACCGGGACTGGCGGCCGGCCGCGCCGGGGCGGGTCCTGACGCTGGACGAGGTGCTCGACGTCGCCCTGGCGCGGCATCCGGGGGAGGTCCCCGCCTTCATGAGCTTCGACGAGGACCGGCCGGTGGTGAACGTCACCAGCGTCGATCCCGCCGGGCCGCCGGGCCGCTACACCTTCCAGCCGATCGACCGGACCAGCGGCGATCCCGCCCCGCCCGTGGCCGGGCACCCCGTCATGGAGTTCCTGCTGCAGCTCCACACGGACATGTTCCTCGGCCTGCCGGGGATGCTGTTCCTCGGGCTGATGGGCCTGCTGCTGGCGGTGGCCGTAGTCTCGGGCGTGGTGCTCTACGCGCCGTTCATGCGGCGCCTGCCGTTCGGGACGGTGCGCGCCGACCGCAGGGCGCCGATCCGCTGGCTCGACTATCACAACCTGCTCGGCGTGGTGACGGTCGCATGGGTGCTGGTCGTGGGGTTGACGGGGGTGGTCAACACCCTCGCCGTGCCGATCATCGCCTACTGGAAGGAGACCTCGCTCGAAGCGCTCGCCGCCGCCCACGAGGCCCCGGCGGCGCCGGGCGAGCGGAGTTCGCTGGAGGCGGCGGTCCAGCGCGCCCGCGCCGCCCTGCCCGGCCGCACGCTCCAGTTCGTCGCCTTCCCCGGGTCAGACTATTCGACGGACCGGCACTACGCCGTGTTCTTCCACGGCGACACGCCGCTGACGAGGCACCTGACGACGCCGGCCCTCATCGACGCCCGGACCGGCGAACTGACCGCCGTCGCCGCGACGCCGTGGTATGTGAAGACCCTGTCGCTGTCGCAGCCGCTGCACTTCGGCGACTACGGCGGGCTGCCGCTGAAGATCGTCTGGGCCCTGCTCGATCTGGTCACGATCGTGGTGCTGGCGTCCGGCCTCTATCTCTGGCTCGCCCGCCGGCGGAAGGCGCGGGCATGAGTCGGCGGGATCCGGGCCCGGGAGCCATATTCGCCGTCCCCCTCGTCGTCGGCGGGCTCAGCCTCGCGGGCCTCGTCGGGGCGCTGCTCGGCGACGGCGTGATGGACGGGATCGGCGCCGCCCTGCTCGCCTCCGGGCCCGCTGTGGCCGCATGGGCGCTGGCGGCCCGCCGGCGGCAGGGGCCCGCCGCCGGCCCGGCGGCTAGCCGACGAAACCCGCCGCCCGCTTCAGCCGGTCGTTGATGGCCTCGCCGAGGCCGTGGGCCGGGATCGGCGAGACGGCGATGCCCGCCGGCCTCTCGCGGTCCGCCTCGCGCAGGCGACGGAACAGGTTGGCGGCGGCCTCGCGCAGGTCGCCGGCCGGGCTGAGGCTCCAGCGGGGGTCGCCGACGCCGGGACCGAAGCCGAGCAGGATCTCGCCCGGACGCGCCCCGTCGGCGTCGATGCGCACCGGAGCGTCGGGGGCGTAGTGGAGCGCGGTGCGGCCGGGGGAGCGATGCCCCTCCCCGCCTTCGTCGAGGGGGCCGACCACCGCCTCGAGCTCCTCGCGCGTCACCGAGCCGGGCCGCAGGAGGCTGACGCGGCCGTCCAGCACGGAGACCACCGTCGACTCCACCCCCACCGCGCAGGGACCGCCGTCCACGGCGTCGGCGGCGGCGCGGCCGGTCTCCTCGACCGCGTCGTCGAAGGTGGTCGGGCTGGGGCGGCCGGAGCGGTTGGCGGAGGGGGCGACGACGGGCCTGCCGAAGGCGGCGATGATCGCGCGGGCGCGGGCGTGGCCGGGGACCCGCACCGCGACGCTGTCCAGCCCGGCGCGGGCCAGGTCGCAGACCGCGACGCGGTCGCGCACCGGCGCGACGAGGGTCAGCGGCCCCGGCCAGAAGGCTTCGGCCAGGGCCCGGCCGCGGGCGTCGAGCACAGCGATCGCCTCGGCCTGGGCGGCGTCGGCCACGTGGGCGATCAGCGGGTTGAAGCGCGGCCGGCCCTTGGCCTCGAAGATGGCGGCGACCGCGGTCGGGTTCGAGGCGTCGGCGGCGAGGCCGTACACCGTCTCCGTCGGCAGGATGACGAGCCCGCCGCCGGCGAGGGCCTCCACGGCCTGGGCGTCGGTGGCGCCGCGCTGGTTCTGGCCGCCCGGCATGGGAGCGCTCCGCTGCTGAGGCGCGGGTGATGCGCCCGCCGGGGCGGCGTGGCAAGCCCGCCGCGGGTCGTCAGGGCCGGCGCGGGATCAGGGGAATCATCCGGTGCAGCACGTTGTCGCGATCGATGAAGTGGTGCTTCAGCGCGCCGAGGACGTGCAGGGCGATCAGCACGTACAGGAGCTTGGGCAGGGCGTGGTGGACGTCCATCAGCAGGCCGGCGGTCTCGCGGCCGCCGCCGACCGGCAGCAGCGGAAAGTCGAACAGGCCGTAGAACTCGAAGCCGCGCCGCACCGCCGAGCCGGCCAGCCAGCCGGTCAGCGGCATGATCAGCAGCACGGCGTAGAACAGCACATGGGTGGCCCGGGCGATCAGCTTCTGCCAGCCGGGCGTGCCGGCGGGCAGCGGGATGGCGGGATTGGCCAGGCGCCAGCCGAGCCGGGCCAGGGTGAGGATCAGGATGGCGGCGCCGCCGGACTTGTGCAGCATCATCCACGTGGCCTCGTTCGGCCCCTCCTGCTCCGCCAGCGAGACGAAGACGATCTGGCCGAGGACGAGCAGCGCCGTCAGCCAGTGCAGGGTCAGGGAGATGGTGGAATAGCGGTTGCGCGGTTCGGCCATCGGGTCCTCCTCCGGGGATGCGTCAGCCTGCCCCAGTCGCCGTCCCGCGCCAACCCGCCGCTTGCGTGACCCCGCGGCAAGGCGGCATGGAAGGCGACCGACGACAGCCGAGCCTGACCGATGACCTACCGTGCGCCCGTCCGCGATCTCGCCTTCACCCTCCAGGCCGTGGCCGGGATCGACCGGGTCGCCGCCACCGGCGCCTTCCCCGACTACGACGCCGAGCTGATGGCGGCGGTGCTCGAGGCGGCGGGGCAGTTCTCGGAGGAGGTGCTCGCGCCGCTGAACCGCGTCGGCGACGCCCACGGGGCGACCTGCGTCGACGGCAACGTGACCACCGCCCCCGGCTTCGCCGACGCCTACCGCCAGTTCGCCGCCGGCGGCTGGACCGGGCTGTCGGCCCCGGCCGCGGCGGGCGGGCAGCAGCTGCCGAAGGCGCTGGAGCTGGCCGCGTACGAGACGGTGCACGCCGCCAACATGGCCTTCGGCCTGTGCCCGATGCTGTCGCTGGCGGCGATCGAGGCGCTGGAGGCGTTCGGGACCGAGGCGCAGAAGGCGACGTATCTGACGAAGCTGGTCTCGGGCGAATGGACCGGGGCCATGGTGCTGACCGAGCCGCAGGCCGGCTCGGATCTGGGGTCCCTGACGGCGACGGCGACGCCGAACGGCGACGGCACCTACAGCCTGGCGGGCCAGAAGATCTTCATCACCTGGGGCGACCACGACGCCGCCGACAACATCGTCCACATGGTGCTGGCGCGCCTGCCCGACGCCCCGCCGGGTCCGAAGGGCATCAGCCTGTTCCTGGCCTCGAAATTCCTCATCGACGCCGACGGCGGCCTCGGCGCGCGCAACGCCTTCCGGCCGGTGAGCGTGGAGCACAAGCTGGGCATCCACGGCTCCCCCACCTGCGTGATGGCCTATGAGGGCGCGACCGCCGAACTGGTCGGCCGGCCGCACGAGGGCCTGTCGCACATGTTCGTCATGATGAACGCGGCCCGGCTGGCGGTGGGCGTCGAGGGCGTGGCGATCGCCGAACGCGCCTACCAGCACGCCCTCGCCTATGCGCGGGAGCGCCGGCAGGGCCGGTCGGTCTGGACCGGACAGCCGAACAGCCCGATCGTCGACCACCCGGACGTGCGGCGCGCCCTGTCGGTGATGAAGGCGAAGATCGCGGCGGCGCGGGCGATCTGCCTGTCCACCGGGGTGGCGGCCGACCTCGCGCGGCACGCGGCGGACGAGACCGAGCGGCGCTTCTGGAAGGGGCGCGAGGACCTGTTCACCCCCATCGCCAAGGCGTGGGCGACGGACATCGGCGTCGAGGTGGCGTCCATGGGGGTGCAGGTGCACGGGGGCATGGGCTTCATCGAGGAGACCGGGGCCGCGCAGTACTATCGCGACGCGCGCATCGCCCCGATCTACGAGGGCACCAACGGCATCCAGGCGATGGACCTCGTGGGCCGGAAACTGTCCCAGGACGGCGGCGAGGCGGCGAAGGCGCTGATCGCCGACATGAAGGCGACCCTGATCGACCTGCCGAAGCTGTACGTCGGCAAGCCGGTGGAGCGGCTGGCCAACGCCATCGAGGCGGTGGAGGACGCCACCCTGTGGCTGCTCGACGCCAAGGCCGATCCGGCCCGCGCCGCCGACGTGCTGGCCGCCGCCGACGCCTATCTGAAGCTGCTGGGCGACGTGGCCGGGGGCTGGATGCTGGCCCGCGGCGCGCTGTGGGCCCGGGCGGAGCTCGACGCCGGCCAGGGCGACGCGGGATGGCTGGAGGGCCGGATCGCCCTCTACGAGGTCTATGCGGCCAATGTGCTGGGACATGTCTCCAGCCGGCTGGCCGCCGTCGGCCAGGGCGGCGCCCTGCTGGAGCGGATGACGGTCGAGGTGCTGGCGGGCTAGGGCGCCGCGGCGGCGTCCATCCGGGCGATCGCCTCGCGGACGTATTCGGCGTGGGCCACGATGCCGATGCCGACGGTGTCGCCGTCGACCCGCATCTCCTGCACCAGCACCCCGGCGATGAAGGGGTGGTCCGGCTGCGTCGTGCCCGGCAGCTTGCGCGCCGCCGGGGTCCAGAACACCGGCCCGCCGGAGTTGCCGGGGAAGACGGCGAAATCGAGCAGGAAGGTCGGAAACTCGCTGATCGGGGTCAGCGGCCAGGAGGCCACGCGGCCCGTGCGCAGGATCGGGAAGCCGGCCTTGTTGGCGGCGTAGCCGTGCGGATAGCCCAGCGTCATCAGCTCGTCCCCCGGGCCGATCCGCCAGGCGTCGAGGGCGTCCGGCCCCGCCAGCCAGCCCAGCGGCAGGGCGGCGCGGGCGAACTCCGCCGGCGCGGAGATGGCCATCACCGCCACGTCCCGGTCAGGGTGACGGGTCCAGCGCGGGGCACCGTCCGCGTCGCGGATGGGCAGGGGCTCGGGCGCGAAGCGCCAGCCGCCGTCCCACTCCGGATAGCGCCAGCCGATGCGGGCCTCCGAGGCCGGCATCCCGTCCAGCACATGGGCGGCCGTGACCAGGACGGTGCGCGGCAGGCCGTCCGGGCCCGGCGCGTCGACGAGGAAGGCCGTGCCGACCCGGCGGTTGGCGCCGTCGGCCAGCGGCTGGTCGATCTGGACCGTGGCCGCGATCAGACCCAGGGTCAGGTCCCAGGCGGGGCGGGCCTCGACCGCCTCGGCGGCGGGCGGCGGCGGAATCTGCAGGTCGAACATCACGCTCCCGGTGGCGCAGGCCTCTTCCCATTTGACGGCGAGGGGTCGGCGCGCACAAGGTCCCGCGTCCATCCGGGGAATACCGCCATGAACCGCCGCGACCTGCTCGCCACCGCCTCCGCCGCGCTGGCGGCCGCCGCCCTCCCCGTCCCCGTCCAAGCTTCCGGAGCCTCGATGACCCAGGGCCGTCCCGTCCCGCCTGTCGCGAAGAAGATCCCCGTCACCATCGAGCAGCTGGGCCGCACCCGCGTCGACGAGTACCAGTGGATGAAGGACGACAATTGGCAGGCGGTGCTGCGCGACCCGACCCTGATCAAGGCCGACGTCAAGGCGCATCTGACCGAGGAGAACGCCTACCGCGAGGCGATGATGGCCTCGACCCTGCCGCTGCAGGCGCAGATGTTCGAGGAGATGAAGGGGCGCATCAAGGAGGACGACAGCTCCGTGCCGTCGCCGGACGGGCCGTGGGAGTACTACACCCGCTACCGCGCCGGCGATCAGCACCCCCTGTTCTGCCGTCGCCCGCGGGGGCGCGAGGACGGCGAAGTGGTCCTGCTGGACGCCAACGCCCTGGCCGCCGGCAAGGCCTATTCCGAGGTGTCGAGCGCCGAGCACAGCCCCGACCACAGCCTGTTCGCCTACGCCGAGGACGCGCAGGGGTCGGAGGTGCACCAGATCTACGTCAAGGATCTGGTCACCGGGGAGGTGCTGCCCGATCCGATCCAGTCGGCGACCGGCAACTTCACCTTCTCCCCCGACAGCCGCTGGGTGTTCTGGACCAACCGCGACGACAACGGCCGGCCGGACAAGATCTTCCGCCGCCCGGCGCGCGGCGGCGAGACCAGCCTCGTCTACGAGGAGGCGGACGACGGCATGTTCATCGGCGTCGGGCGCAGCTCGGACGACCGCTTCGTGCTGATCTCGATCGAGAACCAGGAGACCTCGGAGGTCCGCTACCTGCCGGCCGGCGATATGGCCGGGACGCCGCAGGTGCTGGATCCGCGGGTCGTCGCCCGCCGCTACGACGCCGACCACTGGGGCGACCGGTGGGTGATCCGCACCAACGCCGACGAGGCCGTCGACTTCAAGATCGTCGAGGCCCCGACGGACGCGCCGGCGAAGGCGAACTGGAAGGACCTGGTCCCGCACACGCCCGGCCGCTTCATCGAGGGCGTCGCCCTGGTGAAGGACTTTCTCGGGCGACAGGAGCGGACCGACGCCAACACCAGGATCGTCATCCGCGACCGCGCCGGGGCCGAGCACGAGATCGCCGTCGACGAGCCGGCCTATGCGCTGTCGCTGGGCGGCGCGTCGGAGTTCGACACCACGGTGATGCGCTACGGCTACAACTCGCCGTCGACGCCGACCTCCACCTATGACTACGACCTCAGGACCCGCGAGCGGACCCTGCGCAAGGTGCAGGAGGTGCCGTCGGGCCACGATCCGGCGGACTATGTGGTCGAGCGGCTGAACGCCCCGGCGCCCGACGGCGAGCTGGTGCCGGTGACGCTGGTGCGGCGGAAGTCGACGCCGGTCGACGGCTCGGCGCCCCTGCTGCTGTACGGCTACGGCTCCTACGGCATTCCGATGCCGGCCAGCTTCTCGACCAACCGGCTGTCGCTGGTCGATCGCGGCTGGATCTACGCCATCGCCCACATCCGCGGCGGCTCGGACAAGGGCTGGAACTGGTTCCTGTCGGCCCGGCGGATGACCAAGAAGAACACCTTCACCGACTTCATCGCCGCCGCCGAGCACCTGATCGCGCGCGACTACGCCCGGGCGGGCAACATCGTCGCCCAGGGCGGTTCGGCCGGGGGGCTGCTGATCGGGGCGGTGACCAACATGCGGCCGGACCTGTGGGCCGGGGTGATCGGCCAGGTGCCGTTCGTCGACGTGATCAACACCATGAGCGACACCTCCCTGCCGCTGACGCCGCCGGAATGGCCGGAGTGGGGCAATCCGATCGAGGACCCCGAGGCCTACGACTACATGTTCTCCTACAGCCCCTACGACCAGGTGAGGCCGCAGGCCTATCCGGCGGTGCTGGCGACCGGCGGCCTGTCCGATCCGCGGGTGACCTACTGGGAGCCGGAGAAGTGGGTGGCGCGGCTGCGGCCGGCGACCACCTCGGGCAAGCCCGTGCTGCTGAAGATCAACATGGAGGCCGGCCACGGCGGGGCCTCGGGGCGCTTCGACTACCTGAAGGAGGTCGCCCACGACTACGCCTTCGCCGTCTGGGCGGTGGAGAAGGGCTGGGAGCGGGTCTGACCCGCTCCGCCGCCTAGGGGTCGAGGGTCCAGGTGTAGACCCCGGGCTCGGTCGCGGTGGCCGGAACGAAGCCGCGCAGCTCCTGCGTGCTGGCGCACTCCGCGTCGCCGGTCGAGTAGAAGGTATAGGGGCCGGGATACTCGACGCAGAGGGTGTGATCGCCCTGCCAGCGGCGGCCGGAGCCGTCGGTGGCGTCCGCGTAGAAGTAGAAGTTGGCGTTGTCGGTGGTCACGAGATTCGAACACGCGCCGGCGGCGACGTCGAACCAGCCGCGGTTGATGAACCGGCCCTCGCCCGGCGGGACATAGGACACCGCGACGGTGGCGTTCCGGCCGCTGCTGTTGCAGACCTGCAGATCGACCGTCGGGCGCGATTTCGCCGCCGCGACGCCGGAGGTGCTGGCCGACGGCTTCGCCTGGGCCAGCGCCGCGCCGGGCGTGATCAGCATGGCGGCCGCCGTGATCGCGATGAGGCTTTTCATGAGCTTTTCCTTCCCCTTGCCCTGCAACGATAGCAAAGCTTCAACGCCGCGCCAGTGACCGGGTCTGACGTCCGGGGAGAAGTCCGATGAGCCTGCAGCTTCGTTCCGCCGTCGCCGACGACCTGGAGCCGATCGCCGCCCTGTACGGGCGGGAGGTGCTCGGGGGCACGGCGACGTTCGAGCTGGAGCCGCCGGGCGTCGGGGAAATGGGGCGCCGGATGGCGGCGGTGCGGGGGCACGATCTGCCGTGGCTCACGGCCGAACTGGACGGCGCCTTCGCCGGCTACGCCTACGCCTCCCCGTTCCGCCCGCGCCCGGCCTATCGCTACGGCGTCGAGGTGTCGGTCTATGTCGCGGAGACGGCCCGCGGCCGGGGCGTGGGACGGGCCCTGCTGTCGGCCCTGGTCGAGCGGGCGCGCGCCCGCGGCCTCCGCCACCTGATCGGCGCGATCAGCGACAGCGCCACGAGTCCGGCCTCGATCGCCCTGCACCGGTCGCTGGGTTTCGAACAGGTCGGCCGCTACCGGCAGGTCGGCTGGAAGTTCGACCGCTGGCTCGACGTCACCCTGATGCAGCTGGACCTCGCACCGGACGGCGCGCCGCCGGGGAGCCCCGGACTGGATCTCGGCGGCGGTCTCGCTTGAGCCGGGCCCGGGGGAGGCCTAAGGGAGGCGCATGACGGCCCTGCGGACCCTCTGCCTGCTGTTCGGCGCCCTCGCGGCGCTGACGCTCGGCGCGTTGTCCGCCAGTCCGGTCCGGGCGGCGCCGTCCTGCCACGACGGCGCGTCTAGCTCGCACGCCCCGCAGCATCCCGACAAGCCGACCAGGGCGATGGAGTGCTGCGTCGCCTGCGTGGCGGCCGCCGCCCCGGCTCCGCCGCCGCGGACGCCGGTGGTCCTGCCGGTTCCGGCGCGGGCCGCCGCGCCCGTCGCCCTCCCTGCGGGTCTGCATCCGGCCCCCGAACCCCATCCGCCCCGACAGACCGACGCCTGAGACCGACGCGGCCGCGCCGCGTCCCCTACGCGTTTTCCATTCTGTCCGGAGGCCTCTCATGGCTCACCCCTTCCTCGCGCCCCTCGCGGGCGCCTCCCTGCTCGCCCTCGCCCTGCCGGCGGCGGCGCAGGACCCCGCGCATCATCCGCAGCCGCCGCAGCCTGGCGCCCCCGCCCGGCCGGCGGCGTCCCATGACGGCCATGCGCCCCGGCCCCAGCCGTCCGCGGAGCCGCGCCACGACCCCGCGCACCACGCCGGCATGGACCACGGCGCGATGGATCACGAGGCCATGGACCACGGCGCCATGAACCACGCCGCCGGGGATGAACCGCACGCCGGCCACGCCGCGACCAGCCCGCTGGGCCCCTGGCCGATGACGCGCGACGCGTCGGGGACGGCGTGGCAGCCCGACCTCTCCCGGCACGGCGGCGTCCACCGCGCGGCCGGCGGCTGGGACCTGATGGGCCACGCCACGCTGAACCTCGTCCACGACTGGCAGAACGGGCCGCGCGGCGACGACAAGACCTTCGTCGGCGGCATGATCATGGGCTCGGCCCGCCGCGACCTCGCCGACGGCTCGACCGTGAACCTGCGCGCCATGCTGAGTCCCGAGCCCTTCATGGGCGAGGAGGGCTTCCCGCTGCTGCTGGCCGCGGGCGAGACGGCGGACGGGACGACGCCGCTGGTCGACCGCCAGCATCCGCACGACCTGTTCATGGAGCTGTCGGCCTCTTACGCGCGTCCGCTCTCCGCGGACGATAGCGTCTTCGCCTACATCGGCCTGCCGGGGGAGCCGGCCTTCGGGCCGCCGGCCTTCATGCACCGCATGAGCGCCATGGACAGTCCCGAGGCGCCGATCACCCACCACTGGCTGGACTCGACCCACATCGTGTTCGGGGTGGCGACGCTCGGCTGGGTCCACAAGGACCTCAAGATCGAGGCCTCCTCGTTCCGCGGGCGCGAGCCGGACGAGGATCGCTGGGACATCGAGAGCCCGGAACTGGACAGCTGGTCGGTGCGGGGCTCGTGGAATCCCTCCGAGGCCTGGTCGCTGCAGGTGTCGTATGCGGACGTCACAGCGCCGGAACAGCTGGAGCCGGACGAGGACGAGACCAAGTGGTCGGCCAGCGCGATTCACACCCGGCCGGTGGGGCGGGACGGCTGGTGGTCGTCGACCCTGGCCTGGGGGCGCAAGACCAACGACCATGACGAGTCGAAGGACGCCTGGCTGCTGGAGTCGGCGGTCAGCCCGGACGACCGCTGGACCGTCTTCGCCCGCGCCGAGCGGATCGAGACCGACGAGCTGGTTCCCGGCCACCACGGCGGCCACGGGGAGCTCTACACCGTCGCCAAGGCCTCGGTCGGGGCGGTCCGGGACTGGCGGATCGCGCCGCGGGTGCGCTTCGGCCTGGGCGCGCTCTACAGCGTCAACCAGGTCCCGGCGGCGCTGGAGCCGGCCTACGGGGGCGATCCCGACGGGGGCATGGTCTTCGCCCGCCTGAAGATCGAGTAGCCGCAAAGTCGCGCCGCGCGGGCCTGCGGGTCAGTGCGGCGCGATGTCGTCCGGCGGCGAGGCCAGCCAGGGGGCGAGCCGGAAGCGCCGCGGCGTCTCGCCGAGCGTCCGGTGCAGGATGAACTGCCGGGCGAAGGCGACGACGGCGCGGATGGTCTGCTCGTCGAACGGCTTGCACACCGCCCCGAGCGCGCCCGAGAATCCCTCCGGTATCTGCTCGGGGTTGGCGGTGAGGAACACCACGGCGGCGCCGTGTTCCGCGACCAGCCGTTGCGCGACCTGCGGCCCGGTCATGCCGTCGAGCAGGTTGACGTCGACCAGCGCCAGCTCCGGCGCCTCGCGCCCGGCGATGGCGAAGGCGCTGGCCTTGTCCATGGCGCAGCCGACCACGTCGCAGCCGCAGTCAGCGAGCACCAGCTCCAGTTCCATGGCGAGAAGCGCCTGGTCCTCGACGATCATGACCCGAAGATCGGGCGGCTGGTTCACTCGCTTCCCCCCGCGTTTACCGAGCCGGTTTACCACTGTTCTGTCCGATAGCGGACACCGAACGCCCTATTGGCTATTCGGTTCGGTCTGGAGTAGAAATTCTCGCGTAGCGAGCGTCCGGGGGGAAGATGGCGTCGGCCGAAGAGCGCCTCAGCGAGGTCCAGGGACGATTGCTCGGCGGCTATCAGCTGCTGCAGACGCTCGTGGGCATCCGTCTGCGCAGCGTGGTCGACCCGGAAAGCAAGCGCCACCTGATCTGGTTCAGCGACGTGGCGGCGGCCATGGATCTGCTGAGTCGGCGGATGACGGCCGAGGGGCCGACCGACTTCGCCGGCTATCTGGAGGACGTGGCCGCCTTCTGGGCCCGGGCCTGCGAAGGCCGGCCGGTGAGGCTGGATGTGCGGGGACAGGCGGCGCTGTTGCCGGACACCCATCTGCTGCCGCTGGCGATCATCACCCACGAGCTGATCGGCAACGCCTGCCGCCACGCCTTTCCCGACGGACGGCGAGGGTCCATCGCCGTCGCCTTCTCGCGCGCCATCGGCGGCGTCAGCCTGGTGGTTCGGGATTCGGGAATCGGAGCCGACGCCGTCGAGCCGCGCGAGGGGCTGTCCCTGGTCGGCGGCCTGGTCGAGCACCTCGGCGGTTCCCTGCATATCGAGACCGCGCCCGGCGCGGGGGTCGGCGTGCGCATCCGCCTGCCGCTCGAGGGCGCGCTGACGCATTGAGGCGCAAGGCCGGAACGCCGGCGTCGCTGGCGGGTTGGGAAGCCATGGCGGACCGGCGCAGACCCCACTCGGAGACCCTGAACACCCCGCAAGCGCCGGGCGCGCCGTCGGGCGACTTCGGCGCGCCGGAGGACGAACTGCTGGTGGACGGGCAGGAGGAGGTCTTCTCCCGCTCCGAGGTCGAGAGCGGCCGGATCGAGCATCAGGCCGAGGCCGGCGGCGACGAGGGACCCGAGGCCGAATAGTCAGGGATCGAACGAGCGATCCTCGTCCAGCGGAGCGATGAACACGCGGTCGCACTCGTTGCTCTCGTTCGCGATCGGAATCACGGTCAGGCCGTCGTCGGCCTCCTCCATCACCTCGGCCACGACCTCCTCGAACTGCGCCTCCTTGCCGGGGCGGCGGTAGAGCACCACGCCGTCCTTTGCGTCCAGAACGCCATAGGCGGGGGAGCCTTCGAGAAGGGAGTCGAGATGCAGCGTCATCCGCCCACAATGTCGGCCACGCCGAAATGGTTCACGGAAAGGTGGCGGGGGACCGGGATGAGGATGGCTGGGGAACTAGGACTCGAACCTAGAATGACGGTACCAAAAACCGTAGTGTTACCATTACACCATTCCCCAGCAGGTCCGGCGCAACCCCGCCCTGCGGCGGGGAGGCGGTCGATTACGACAAGGCCGCGGGCAACGCAAGCGGGCTTTTTCGCTTTTGCGAGGGCGGCCGCGGGAGGGGTTGCAGACTATTTTCCGGCAGGCGTTTTCCGCGCTTGCGGCCCCCCCACCCCGTCGCTATAAGCCCGCTCCTCAAGTCGGAGTGTGGCTCAGTCTGGTAGAGCACTGCGTTCGGGACGCAGGGGTCGCAGGTTCGAATCCTGCCACTCCGACCATCTTCCCCCGGGGTCTTCCCGGTCGATCAGGCGCCCCTCGGGGCGCCTGTTTCGTTTCCGCCGCCGGCCGCCCGGGCGGTCGCCTCCAGCCGCCGCCCGACCGCCTCGATGGCGCGCTCGCCCAGCGCCCGGCGTCGGGCCAGCAACTCCGGCGAGCCGGCGTCGTAGTCGGCCATGAGCCGCTTCACGAAGGCGCCGGAGCGGACCTCGGCCAGCACCTCGTCCATGGCCGCGCGCGAGGGCGCGCCGATCACCCGCGGGCCGGTCAGATAGGCGCCGTACTCGGCGGTGTTGGAGATGCGCGCGAAGGCGCCGGCCGGCCCCAGCCGGTGCATAAGGTCGACCACGAGCTTGAGTTCGTAGAAGCACTCGAACCACGCCACCTCGGGCGGATAGCCCGCCCCGACCAGCTTCATGAAGGCGGCGTCGACCAGCTCGACCGTCCCGCCGCACAGCACCACCTGCTCGCCGAACAGGTCGCTCTCGCACTCGGCGGCGAAGGTGGTCTCGAGGATGCCCTTGCGGCCGCAGCCCAGGGCCGCCGCGTAGGACAGGCCCAGGGCGTGGGCGCCGCCCGTGGCGTCCTGGTGCACGCCGAACAGGCAGAACACCCCCTCCCCCGCCTCATAGAGTTCGCGGATGCGCGGGCCGATGCCCTTGGGCGAGGCGAGGATGACGTCGACGTCCGGCCGCGGCTCGACCAGGCCGAAGCGGACCGACAGGCCGTGGGCGAAGACCAGGGCCGCGCCGGGGCGGAGGTTCGGCTCCAGTTCGTCCCGCCACAGGTCGCGGTGGGCCTCGTCGGAGACCATGACGGCGACCACGTCGGCGCCGGCGGCGGCCTCGCCGGCGCTGCGCACCTCGAAACCGTCGGCCGCGGCCCTCTCCCGCGTCGCCGAGCCGGGCTTCAGTCCGACCACGATGTCGCCGACGCCGGAGTCACGCAGGTTCAGGGCGTGGGTGCGGCCCTGGCTGCCGTAGCCGATCACCGCCACCCGTCGGCCGCGGATGATCGACAGGTCGCAGTCACGGTCATGGAAGACGGGGAGCGGGGTCATGCAGGCTCTTCTTCCATCAACGAGGCGAGGATGGCCCGAACACGGGCGAGGACTTCAGGCGGCGCTTGGCAGATGGGACGGAAGCCCCGCTCGGCCCGGTCGAGGCTGCGGATCTGGTCCGCGAGTACGGCGCCGCCCACCGGGAGGCCCTCCGGCAGGACAACCTTGGTTGGCCACGGCGTCAGGTTCGCGGTCACGGGACAGACCAGCGAGCGGCGGCTGACCTGGTTGAAGCGCGTGGCCGAGACCACCAGCGCCGGGCGCGCTCCAGCCTGTTCGCTGCCCCGAACCGGCTCAAAGTCGACCCAGACAAGGGCGCCTGCCCGGGGCGCCTTGGGGTCAGGGGCGGTCATGCAGGATCTCGTCCCCGCGATCCAGGCCCCAGTCGACCGTCTCCGGCTCGCCGGCGGGGCCAAGGCGGTCGATCTCGGACACGATCCAGTCCAGCGTCACCTCAGGCCGCCGCCGCACCGTCAGCTCGAGGGTCTCGCCCCGGAGCTCCATGTCCATGTCCTGGCCAGGCTCGAGGCCCAAGGCCTCCACCGCTCGCCGGGGAAGACGGACGGCGACGCTGTTGCCCCAGCGGGCGGCCCTTACCTTCATCGCCTTCATGCCCTATCCTCCCGGATATCCGTCTGTATATCACGCGAGCGCCATGACCGTCACCCCGTCCGACGTCGTCGCCTTCTGGAAAGAAGCCGGTCCCTCGAAGTGGTTCGCCAAGGACGAGGCGTTCGACGCCGAGTTCCGGCGGCGATTCGAGGCGGCCCATCTCGCCGCCGCCCGGCGCGAACTCGACGCCTGGGCCGACAGCGCCGAGGGGGCGCTGGCCCTGCTGATCCTGCTGGACCAGTTCCCCCGCAACGCCTGGCGCGGCACGGGCCACGCCTTCGCCACGGATCCGCTGGCGCGGATGTTCGCCCTGCGCGCCCTCGACGCGGGGATGGACCGGCTGGTCGGCGAGGACCTGCGCCGCTTCTTCTACCTGCCGCTGCAGCACGCCGAGGATCGCGCCCTGCAGGACCGCGCGCTGGCCCTGTTCCAGGGCCTCGAGCGCGACCCCGAGGACCGGTGGGCCGAGCACCACCACGCGGTGATCGAGCGCTTCGGCCGCTTCCCGCACCGCAATCGGGCGCTCGGCCGGGAGACCACGGCGGAGGAAGCCGCCTTCCTCGAGCAGGACGGCTTCCGGGGCTGATCCATGCAGCGCTGCCGCGAGTGCGCGACGATCCTGCAGGAGGGCCGCAACTGGCACGCCTCCTATGCGGCGCGGAACTACCGCCACTGCATGGAGTGCGCGCGCGCCTATTCGCGCCAGCGCTACGGCAAGCTGAAGCCGACGGTGAAGCGGCGCGTGCCGGTGGCCGGCGTCACCGCCCGCACGCCGATGACCGCCCGCGACCGGGCGGTGCGCAACCGGGCGGAGCTGGCGCGGCAGCGGCGGGACCGTCCCGACTGATCGATACACAGGCGGCCGCCACGTTTCTGTGAGCAAGCCGAAGCTCGGTCTGCCCCGGCGCGCGAATCACCGGCACTCTGCCCCCATGAACGCCGCCGTCGCCCTCGCCGATCTCCAGGACCGCGCCGGAGCCGCCGCGGCCGACCATCCGGAATGGCAGTACCTCAACCTGCTGCGCGACATCCTCGACAACGGGGCGCGGCGCGACGACCGGACGGGCACCGGGACGCTGGGGGTGTTCGGGCGGCAGATGCGCTTCGACCTGTCGAAGGGCTTCCCGCTGCTGACCACCAAGAAGCTGCACCTGCGCTCGATCATCGTCGAGCTGCTGTGGTTCCTGCGCGGCGAGACCAACATCGGCTGGCTGAAGGAGAACGGGGTCAGCATCTGGGACGAATGGGCCGACGCCGAGGGCGAACTGGGGCCCGTCTACGGCAAGCAGTGGCGCAGCTGGACCGCGCCCGACGGGCGGGTGATCGACCAGATCGAAAAGCTGGTCGAGGGGCTGAAGACCAATCCCAACAGCCGCCGCCATATCGTCACCGCCTGGAACCCCGCCGACGTCGACGACATGGCCCTGCCGCCCTGCCACTGCCTGTTCCAGTTCTTCGTCGCCGACGGCAAGCTGTCCTGTCAGCTGTACCAGCGGTCGGCGGACGTGTTCCTGGGGGTGCCGTTCAACATCGCCTCCTACGCCCTGCTGACCATGATGATGGCCCAGGTGACCGGGCTGGAGCCGGGCGAGTTTGTCCACACCTTCGGCGACGCCCATCTGTACCTGAACCATGTCGAGCAGGCGGAGCTGCAGCTGACGCGGGAGCCGCGGCCGCTGCCGACCATGACGATCGCGCCGAAGGCGGACCTGTTCGCCTACCGGCTGGAGGACTTCGCGCTGGAGGGCTACCAGCCCTGGCCGCACATCAAGGCGCCGGTGGCGGTCTGACCGTCCGTTTCCTCCCCGGGCGGAGCCTGGGGAGGGGGACCATCCGGAGCCGCAGGCGGAGGATGGTGGAGGGGTCGAACGCCGCTTCCGGATCCACGGGTCCCCGCGCCGCCTTCACCCCTCCACCACTTCGTGGTCCCCCTCCCCATCGCTGCGCGACGGGGAGGAGACACGCCCGCCGCCGCGGCTGTAGAACCGCCCCCATGAATCTGTCCGACCTCACCACCTCCGTCCTGCGCATTTCCGACATCTACGCCCGCGAACACGCCATCGACCGCGACCGCGACTGGGCGCTGCTGAAGCTTCAGGAGGAACTCGGGGAGCTGACCGCCGAGCATCTGCGCATGAGCGGGCGGGCGCGGGGCGCGGCGGACGCCGGCAAGCTGGGCGACGAGGCGGCCGACGTGCTGGGCATGCTGCTGGTCTATTGCGACCGGGCGGGGATCGACCTCGAACAGGCGATGCAGCGGAAATGGCTGCACTGGCTGGAGGAAAAGGCGTGACCGCCCTGCCCCGCCTCGCCCTCGTCGTCGCCCGGGCGCGCAACGGCGTCATCGGCCGGGACGGCGACCTGCCGTGGCGGCTGCGCTCGGACCTGCAGAGGTTCAAGGCCGTGACCATGGGCAAGCCGTGCGTGATGGGGCGGAAGACCTGGGAGAGCCTGCCGCTTAAGCCCCTGCCCGGTCGGCTGAACCTGGTCCTGTCCAAGGACGAGTCCTTCGAGCCGAAGGGGGCGGTCGCCTGCCTGACCCTGGACGAGGCGATCGAGATCGGCCGCGAGCAGGCCGTGGAGGACGGGGTCGACGAGGTCTGCGTCATCGGCGGCGCCGGCCTGTTCGCGGCGACCCTGCCGCGGGCGAAGCGGCTGTATCTGACGGAGGTCGACGCCGAGCCCGAGGGCGACGTGCTGTTCCCGCCGTTCGACGAGAGCGCCTGGGTCGAGGTATCGTCCGAAGCCGTGCCGCCCGGGGAGAAGGACGACCACGCCTTCGTCTTCCGCGTGCTGGAACGGCGCTGAGCCGAGGGAGAGAGAGACACGCCATGCTGATCGTGACCACCAACGACGCGCCCGGCTACCGGGTGGTGAAGACCCTCGGGCTGGTGCGCGGCATCACCGTGCGCTCGCGCAACGTCATCTCCGACGCCATCGGCGGCCTGCAGTCGATGCTGGGCGGCCGGGTCGGGGCCTATGTCAAGCTGGCGGAGACCTCGCGCGCCGAGGCCTATGACGAGCTGGTGCAGCATGCGCAGGCGATGGGGGCCAACGCGGTCATCGGCATGCGCTACGAGGCCAACGAGATCATGGAAGGCGTGACCGAGGTGCTGGCCTACGGCACGGCCGTCGTGGTCGAGCCGGAATAGGCGTCGAGCTCGGCGACGAGGGCGTCGCGGGCAACCAGGTCTCCGATCAGCCGGCGCAGGTCGTGGATCTCGCCCTGCAGCCGGCTCCCGTCCGCCCCCAGGCGATCGAGGGCGTGGTGGTCGAGGCCCTCGTCCCAACCGTCGTTCGGGCCGAACAGGGCGTGGTGCAGGTCGAGCGGCGCCTCGGGCGGCGGCAGGAAGCGCCAGGCGGGCGGGGCGTCGTGGGTCAGGATCTGGTGTCTGGCCATGACGCTCACGAGGACGAACCACCAGAAGGGCGGCGCCTCGCCGGGGACTGCGATCCGGGCCCGGAGTTCGGCGGCGAGGCGGGCGACCCCCAGACCGGTCATGCGCATCGCAACGCCTGTGGCGTTCGGCGCATCGCTCCAGATCATCGGATACTGGTCGGCCCAGAACAGGTCGTGCAGCCGCTGACGCCCGGCCGGGCCGAGCAGTCCGACGCCCAGGATCACGCCGGCCATGCAGTCCGTGGACGGCCGCTCCGTGCGTCCGTCATCGACCAGGAAGCGGTCGAGCAGATCGGCGTCGCCGATCCAGCCGGCCAGCGCCGGCAGATACTCTGCGAACAGCGCGCGGCCGACGCAGGCGCCGACGGCCGCGCGAACCTCGTCCTCCATACCGGCGGGCGACAGATGGACCAGACCGTCGACGGCGGCGGGGGCGGAGTCCCAGTTCGGCTCACAGGCGTAGTGGAACAGCATCGGACGCGCCGGCTCCAGCCCCGCCCGGCCGAAGGCCCACAGCAGATCGACCGGCGCGCCGTCGATGAGACGCCCCGCCGCGACGAAGCGATCGTACAGTCGTTCCACCATGGCGGCGTCGCCGTGGCGGGCGACCGGATCGACCAGATCGCCATGGGTCGCCGGGTCGGCAAGCAGGGCGGGCAGCAGCGCCTCGGCATCGGCGCGGCCGCCTCGTCCGGAGACGACTTCGATCGCCGCGCCCCGCTCCAGCGGGCGCAGGGTCTCGGTCAGCAGGCGGCGGGTGGCTTCGAGCATGGCGGCGGAAGCTAGACGGTCGACCGCCGGAGGCAAGCGGCCGTCAGCTTCCGGCAGGGCTCAGACGCCGAGCACGTCCGCCACCCGCGCCGCCACGACGGCGACGCGGCGCGCGACCTCCCCGTCCGGATCGGCGCTGACCAGCGGGCGCCCGGCGTCGCCGGCCTCGCGCACGGCGGCGTCCAGCGGCAGGTCGCCGAGGAAGGGCACGCCCAGCCGCTCCGCCTCGGCCCGCGCCCCGCCTTCGCCGAACACCGGGCCGGACATGTTCTCGATCAGGCCGAGGGTCGGGACCCCGACCTTTTCGAACAGCTTGTGGGCGCGGCGGGCGTCGGCCAGCGCCACCTCCTGCGGGGTGGAGACGATCACGGCGCCGTCGAGCGGCGTCTTCTGGATCAGGGTCAGCTGGACGTCGCCGGTGCCCGGCGGGAGGTCGACGACCAGCACGTCGAGCGGCGCGGCTTCGGTACCCCAGCGGGTCTGGGTCAGCATCTGGGTCAGGGCCTGGGAGGCCATGGGGCCGCGCCAGACCATGGCGTCGTCGGCCCCGGTCAGCAGGCCGACCGACATGACCTTCAGCCCGTGCGCGAGGTGCGGCTCCATGGCGCCGTCGACGTAGGCCGGCTTGCCGGAGACGCCGAGCATGGTCGGCATGGAGGGGCCGTAGACGTCGGCGTCCAGCACCCCGACCGAGAGGCCGCGGGCGGCGAGGGCGGCGGCGAGGTTGACGGCGACGGTCGACTTGCCGACCCCGCCCTTGCCCGAGGCGACGGCGAGCACGCGGCGGACGTGCGCGGGGCGATCGGTCGGGACCGGGGCCCGCGGACGGGTCTGGTCGACGGCCTGCGGCGACAGCGACGCCGTGCGCCGCGGCGGGGCGGCCGCCGCCTCGGCCGTCAGCACCACGGAGACGCGGGCCATTCCCGGGAGGGCCTTCAGAGCCGCCTCGGCGGCGTCGCGCACCGGCGCATAGAGGGCGGCGTCGGCCGGCGCGACCTCGAGGGCGAAACCGGCGCGGTCGTCGGCCACCACCAGTCCCTGCACCAGCCCCGCCGTCGCCAGCCCCTGCCCGCTGCGGGGATCGATGACGCCGTCGAGGGCGGCGAGAACCTGGTCGCGGTCGAGGGGCGGTCGGGGCACGGGCGGACTCCATGGACTTGCCGCGTGGGCGGCGGGCGTTCTATCGCCGATATACCCCCTGCCCGCGAGCGCCGATTTGCCCCGGAACACCTCCGCCCCGCCCGTGACCCTGCTCGCCGGCCCGACCGCCTCCGGCAAGTCGGCGCTGGCGATGCAGATGGCGCGGGAGACCGGCGCGGTGATCGTCAACGCCGACAGCCAGCAGCTGTACGCGGACCTGCGGGTTCTGACCGCCCGCCCCTCCCCGGAGGACGAGGCGGCGGTCGAGCACCGGCTCTACGGCGTGGCCGACGCCGCCGACGCCTGGTCCGTCGGTCGCTGGAGCCGCGCGGCGATGGCGGAGCTGGGCCGGATCGAGACCGGGCGGCCGGTGATCATTGTCGGGGGGACCGGACTTTATTTCACGGCCCTGACCAGGGGGCTGGCCGACATTCCTGAGGTGCCGGAAGAGGCGCGGGCGGCGGCGGCGGATGAGCTCGCCGGCTTCGGCGAGGCGGCGTTCCGCCGACGACTGGCCGAACTGGACCCGGCGGCCGAGGCGCGGATCGCGCCCGGCGACCGCCAGCGCCTCGTCCGCGCCATGGCGGTGGCGACGCACACCGGCCGGGCGCTCAGCGACTGGACGGCCGACACCAGGCCGCTGCTGGCGCCGGGCAGCTGGACCGGACGGGTGCTCGAACCGGACCGGGCGACGCTTTACGCCCGATGCGACGCCCGCGTCGGCCGGATGATCGAGGACGGCGCGCTCGGGGAAGTCCGCGCCCTTCTGGCCCGTCGGCTGGACCCGGAGTCGCCGGTGATGAAGGCGGTGGGCGTGCGCGAGCTCGCCGCACATCTCGCCGGCCGCACAACGGCCGAGGAGGCGGCCGACGCCGTCCGGCAGGCCACCCGGAACTACGCCAAGCGTCAGCTGACGTGGTTCCGCAACCAGACGCCCGGATGGCGCCGGATGTAACGCCGGCCGGGCCCGTCCGCGGCGCTGTCGGAACGCTGGCCGAACGGTGGAACTGCTGCTACTGTCGGTTGATCGTTACGCTGGAGAATGTCGTGCTCGTTTTTGCAATGGCCGCCTTGCTCGCGCTTTCGCAAGCGCAGACTCCCGCCCAGACCCCGGCCTCGCCTCCCCGGGAGGCGACAAGCAACCGCCCCGCCGACGGGGTGATCTGCCGCCGCGAGAGGATCGTGGGCTCCAACCGTTCGCAAAGGATCTGCACGACCTCGCGTGAACGCCAGCTCGCCGAGGACGGCGCCCAGCGGACCCTGGAGCGTCACTCGTCGGCCCCGCAGACCTGCGACGATCCGGCCCGATGCTGATCGCCCTCCTCGCCGCCGCCGTTCTCCAGCAGGCTTCGACGCCGGCGGCGCCCGAGGCCGGCGCGCCGGCGGCGGTCTCCGCTTCTGCGGCTCCCGCGCCGAACGAGGACGAGGCCCTCGACCGCCAGGTCTGCCGCAGGGAAGCGGTCGTCGGCAGCCGGTTCAACAGCCGCGTCTGCATGACCCGGCGTGAGTGGAACCAGCGCCGGGAGGAGTCCCGGCGGCTCGCCCACCGGCTGGAAAGCGCCAACGCCAATCGCAACCGCCAGACCGCGCCCGGGCACTGACGGCGTCGCCGACGTCCGACGTCAGCTTGCACAACCGCGTTACCCTGGGTTGACTCCCGCCTCGCGCGGGAAGACGCTGCCTGTGTCCTGAAGACCGGGAAAGGCCCGCCATGATCATCGTCGCCTTCGCCGCCGCCCTCCTCGTCCCGCAGAACGCGGCGCCCCAGCCGGCGGCCTCCTCCCTGGAGAGCCCGGGCCAGCGGACCATCTGTCGAAAGGAGCCGGGATCCGGCACCCGGCTCAAGGTCAGCGTCTGCCTGACCGCAGAAGAATGGGCTGAACGGATCGAAGCGGCGGAGCGTGATCGCCCGCACCTCCGGCCGACGATCGACAATCGTCGCCCCGGCCGCGGGCCCGGGCGGCCGCGCTGACCCCTTCAATTTCCGGGCGCCCCGGCCTATATTGGCTTCGTCCGGGTCCGCCCGGACTATGGCGATAAACGCGCTTGCAATAAGCGGACCGGACCCGGGTGCGATTCCCGGCGGCTCCACCAATCTCTTCCCGTGTCATCGGCGGGCGAGCATGGGGCCGACTAGCATCGACGGACGTGTAAAGAGGTTGCTTTCGCCCGTCCTGGCCCACCGTATCGGGCCATTAAACTACCTGCGAACGATAACTTCGCTGGAGAAGTCGCTCTCGCCGCGTAATGCGGTTCGGGTGATTTCGAACTCTTAAGTCCTCGGGGTTCAGATCCCGGGGCGGGGCCTGCCGGGAGCCTGCCAACAGAATCCCGGCGCTTTACCTTCCCGCCATCTTCCGCCCGCCCGCTCGCGCGGCTACACCGTCGGCTGAACAGCCGAGGCGCCCGAATGGCCGAAGAGACGCCCCCCGTCGACGAGATGCACTACGAGCAGCTGGCGCAGGACGCCCTGCGCGGGGTGATCCGCGCCGCGCTGGAGAGGGCCGCGGGGCCGGACGGCATCCCCGGCGCGCACCACTTCTACATCACCTTCCGCACCCGGGCGCCGGGCGTCAGCGTGCCGCCGGACATCCTCGCGAAGTACCCCGAGGAAATGACGGTGGTGCTGCAGCACCAGTACTGGGACCTGAAGGTCGAGCCGAACCGCTTCTCGGTCATGCTGAAGTTCGGCGGCATGCCGAAGGTGCTGGCCATGCCCTACGCGGCGGTGACCCGGTTCTACGATCCGTCGGTGCAGTTCCTGCTGCAGTTCGAGACGCCCGTCGAGCTCGAGGCGGCCGAGGAAGAGCCGGCCCCGGAGCCGGACAGCCCGCCGCCGTCGGGCGACGATGGCCCCAAGGTGGTCTCGCTGGACCAGTTCCGGAAGAAGTAGGGCCTTCCCCTCTCCGCCGGCGGGGCTAACATCCCCGCGAGCGAACGAGGGTGGGCATGAGGGGTGTCCTGATCCTGTGGCTGGCCGCGGCGTTCTGCGGGACGCCGACGGCCGCAGCGGCCGGCGGCGGCGGCCGCTTCGCCGGCTGGACGGCGGCCATCGTCCAGGCCGACTGGCGGGACGGGCGGGGCCGGCCGATCGAGGCCTTCGACAACGCGCGCCGGGATCTCGTGGAGGCGTTTCTGCGCGCCGGTTTCGCGCGCGAGACGATGGTCGACGTCTCACTGAAGAACGCTCCGCCGCAGCGGGCGCTGCAGGACCTGCAGGAGACGGCGGCGCTGGGGACCCGCGGCTGCCTCCTGTACTTCACCTCACACGGCGCGCCGGATCATCTGGTGTTCGGCGAGACCGAGATGACGCCCGATGTGATGGCCAACCTGGTGCGCGGAACCTGCGGCGCACGGCCGACCGTGGTGATCGTTTCCGCCTGCTATTCCGGCCAGTTCGTCAACGCCCTCGAGGGGTCGAACCGGATGGTGCTGACGGCCGCCCGCCGCGACCGCACCTCGTTCGGCTGCGGCGCCGATGAACGGTACCCATGGTTCGACGGCTGCGTGCTGGAGAGCCTGCCGGCCGCCGCCGACTTCCTCGCCCTCGCCGCCGGCGCGCGCGCCTGCGTGGCGCGCAAGGAGGCCGAGGCGGGCGTGGCCCTGCCGTCCGAGCCGCAGCTGTTCGTCGGGGCCGAGATGCAGCTGCGCCTGCCGACGCTGCGCTTCGAGCGACCCGCGTCCTGAGCGTTCAGCTCCCGCCGCGCCGGGGGAAGCAGCGGATGGCGATCCGCTCGCGCTCCCCTTCCCGGCGCTCGACCAGCAGCCGCGCCACCTGGGCGTCGTCGTGGAACAGGTAGCCCTTGATCGCGTCGAGCAGCGCCTTGGCGAGGTTGTCGAGGTCGATGTGCGGCGGCTCGCCGACGTGCTCCATCACGATCTCGACGGTGAAGTCGCCCCACGACGGCCGCGAGCTCCACTCCTTGCGCATGAATTCGTAGACCAGCGGCTTGTAGTATTTGGCCTGGGTGGTGAGGCCGTCGATGGTGATCTCGACCGCCTCCCCGCTCTCGCGCGCCCGAACCTTGCCTGAGCCGATCCAGCCGGGGGTCATGCGTCGCTCCGCCGCGAGCTTGCCCGCCCGCGGCTCCGTGCTACACCGCCGCACATCCTCCCGCCACGCCTGAAGAGCCTGCCGACATGAGCACCGTCCGCACCGAATCCGACACCTTCGGCCCGATCGAGGTCGCCGCCGACCGCTACTGGGGGGCGCAGGCGCAGCGCTCGCTGGGCAACTTCCGGATCGGCTGGGAGAAGCAGCCGCTGCCGATCGTGCGGGCGCTCGGGATCGTCAAGCGGGCCGCGGCCGAGACCAACATGGCGCTGGGCAAGCTGGACCGCACCCTGGGCGAGACCATCGTGGCCGCCGCCCAGGAGGTGATCGACGGCAAGCTGAACGACCACTTCCCGCTGGTGGTCTGGCAGACCGGCTCGGGCACCCAGTCGAACATGAACGCCAACGAGGTGATCTCGAACCGGGCGATCGAGATGCTGGGCGGCGAGATGGGCTCCAAGAAGCCGGTCCACCCCAACGACCACGTCAACATGAGCCAGTCGTCGAACGACACCTTCCCGACGGCCATGCACGTGGCCTGCGCCGAGCAGGTGGCCAACGACCTGATCCCGGCCCTGAAGCACCTTCACGCCGCGCTGGACGCCAAGGCGAAGGCCTGGGACCACATCATCAAGATCGGCCGCACCCACACCCAGGACGCCACGCCGCTGACCCTCGGCCAGGAGTTCTCGGGCTATGCGCAGCAGGTCGCCAACGGCATCGAGCGCATCGAGCAGACGCTGCCGAAGCTGATGGAGCTGGCCCAGGGCGGCACGGCGGTCGGCACCGGGCTGAACGCCCCGGTCGGCTTCGCCGAACAGGTGGCCGAGCGGATCGCCGCCATCACCGGCCTGCCCTTCACCACCGCGCCCAACAAGTTCGAGGCCCTGGCGGCGCACGACGCCATGGTGTTCAGCCACGGGGCGATCAACACGGTGGCCGCCTCGCTGTTCAAGATCGCCAACGACATCCGCTTCCTCGGCTCGGGCCCCCGCGCCGGCCTCGGCGAACTGGCCCTGCCGGAGAACGAGCCGGGCAGCTCCATCATGCCGGGCAAGGTCAATCCGACCCAGTCCGAAGCCCTGACCCAGGTGTGCGTGCAGGTGTTCGGCAACCACGCCGCCCTGACCTTCGCCGGCTCGCAGGGCCATTTCGAGCTGAACGTCTACAATCCGGTGATGGCCTACAACTTCCTGCAGTCGGTGCGCCTGCTGGCCGACGCGGCGATCAGCTTCACCGACAACTGCGTGGTCGGCATCGAGCCGCGCGAGGACAACATCCGGCGGGGGCTGGAGAACAGCCTGATGCTGGTGACGGCGCTGAACGGCAAGCTCGGTTACGACGCCTGCGCGAAGATCGCCAAGACGGCCCACAGGAACGGCACCACCCTGCGCGAGGAGGCCGTCGGCGGCGGCTATCTGACGAACGAGGAGTTCGACGAATGGGTCCGGCCGGAGAAGATGATCTCGCCGCAGTGATCGACCACCCCCGGTTGGTGGCGAGCCTGCGGTTTTCGAGGTAGCCTCGCGCCATGGGCAAGGTCGAACTGAACATCGAGATCGATCCGGACAGTGCCGAAGAGGCGGCGCGGCTCGGAGTGGACCTGGCGAGAGCCGGACGGGCAGGTGTCGAACTGGCTCTGGCCCGCCAGCGCAACAGCCTCAAAACTGCCGAGGAACGCGCTCGGGACGCCCGCGCATGGGCCGAGGAGAACGCCGAAGCCTTGAAGGCCTACAATGAGCGCGTCGCGCGGGACGGGATATTCGGCGAGGACTTCCGGACCTGGTGATGCGTCAGTTCGACGTGTTTCCGAACCCGTCGCCTCGCTCGCGCGTGGCCGCACCCTTCATTGTCCTCATGCAGTCGCACTTCCTCGACGAGATGCCTACGGCGCTCGTCGCCCCGTTGATGCGTGAGCCGCGAAGCGGCGATTTCACCCGTGTCTCAGTCGCCGTCGTGCTGGACGGCGAAACCCTGCAGGTGTCGCTCGCCGAGCTGGCGCCATCGCCCGGGCGGAGTTGCGGCGTCCGGTTGGAAGCCTGAAGGATTCGGAGGATGACATCCGCCGCGCCCTCGATCGTCTGTTCACCGGCTTCTGACCTGATCATCTGATCGCGGACATGCTGACAGCCGAACCAGCGCGCGTCAGTCCAGCGCCGTCCAGCGCCGCTCCGCCTCGTCCTTGTCCACGGTCAGGAAGACCTTGCGCTCGTCGGCGACGACGCGGTCGACAAGATCGAGCGGGATCAGGTGGTGGCGGTCGCCGGCCTCTGAGTCGCGGCGGGTCAGCTTGACGCCGCCCTCCACCAGGCCGTCGACCTCGCCGACGTGCCGGTTATCCGAGCCGAGGACCTCGAAGTCCTCGCCGATCGCGAAGGCGTCGACCATCAGTTCTTCTCCGTCCAGCGCGCCCGGGCCTCGTCGCGGGTCAGGTTCAGGTGGACGTGCTCGTCCACCCGCTCGACCCAGCTGACCGGGATCATGTGGTGTTTGAAGCCGGCCGCGAGATCGAGCTTGGCCAGTTCGATCTGGTCGCCGTGCAAGTGATCGACCCGACCGACGTGCTCGCCGTCGGAGCCCACCACTTCGAGGTGTTCGCGGATCGAGGACGGGTCTACCATGGGAACTCCTTCGGCTGCGGTCCGGGAAGAACCCGTTCGGCGGCCGGCCGGTTGCATGTGCGGAGGCCCCGATGGGCGACATCGTCAACCTGAACCGGGCCCGCAAGGAGCGGGCGAAGGCCGCCGCCAGGGCCTCGGCCGCCGCCAACCGCGCCGCGCACGGCCGCACCCGCGGGGAGCGGTCCGGCGCCGAGGCGGAGCGCGCCCGGGCCGCTCGCCTGCTGGACGGGGCGAAGCGGGAGGATCGCGATGACCCCGCGTGAGGAGAAGCGACGCCTGCAGCGCGGTCTCATCCCCATGCTGATCGCCATCCGCGTGCAGGAGGCGCGCAAGCGCAAGGCGGCCGAGGCCGCCGCCCGGGCCGAGGGCCGGCCGCCGCCGAAGCCGCGGAAGAAGGGCTGGTTCTAGGCCGCCGAGATCCGCGGGGCGCGGATCATCAGCACCTGCCCGGCCAGAACCAGCGCCAGCCCCGCGAGGGCGAGCCAGCCGAAGCGGGCGTGCTCGAACAGCACCGAGACCAGCATGGCGATGGGCGGGGTCAGGGCCGAGATGTAGCTGGCGAGGGCGTAGCCGCGGGTGCGGGCGATGCCGAAATAGACCACGAAGGCGATCACCGAACCGAACACCGACAGGTAGAGCAGCGAACCGATGTAGCGGGCGGTGGGCTCGACCGACCACTCCGCGCCGGTGACGAGGCCGTAGAGCGCCAGCACCCCGGTCCCGTAGGCCATGGCCCACGCCGTCGAGGGGATGACGGCCGAGCCGGCCTGCTGGCCGCGCCAGGCGAAATAGTTGCCGAAGGCCGAGGCGGCCACGGCGGTGAAGGCGAAGCCGACGCCGGCGGCGCTGGCTTCGGACAGGCCCCCGGTCAGGACCTCCGACCCGGACAGCACCGCCACGCCGAGGACGCCCAGCAGCGCCCCCGCCCACGCCGCCATCGCCGACCGCTGGCGGGCGGCGACGCGGAACAGGATCAGGTTGAGGAAGGCCAGGGAGGCGAAGATCACCGCCACCACCGCCGAGGCGATCCGGCCCTCGGCCGCGTAGGTGAAGCTGTAGCTGATCGAGAAGGCGAACACCCCCTGCCCCAGCGCCGCGAGGTGCTGGTCGCGGGTCAGCTTCAGGGACCGGCCGGTGGCCAGGCAGCCGGCGAAGATCAGCACGGCGGCGAGACCGAAGCGCCAGACGATGGAGGCGATCGGATCCACCGCGCCCAGCTGCAGGGTGATGGCGTACCAGGTGGTGCCCCAGATGGTGGCGCACAGGCCGACGCCGCCGATCGCCAGCAGCGTCGCGCGGGACAGTCCGGGGGCCGGCGACGCGGGGCTATCCGTGGGAGCGGTCATTCCCGCCCAGTGACGCACGCGCGAACCGGGCGCAAGCCGGGAAATCGGACGCCGCCCCAAGCTGACCTTATGCGGCCCTGCCGGCCGTCAGGCGCGGAGCTTGAGCGACTGACGCACCGCGGGAGGCACGGCCTCGTAGACCGTCGGCGGCCGCAGTCCCAGGCTGCGGCGCACGGCGTCGAGCGGCATGTCGAACAGGGCCTCGTAGTCCAGCGCCGGCAGCCAGCGGGTCCGGCGGCCGATGCGCCACGCCTGCAGCACCGCGCGGCGGGCCGGGATGGACGGGTTCTCGCGCCGGATTTCGCGCGCCGCGCCCAGGCCGATGAAGGCGAAGCCGAGGTTGCCGGTCTGGGCGTACGAAAAGGCCACCACGCAGGCCTCGCCCAGCGCGTCCGTCTCGTAGCCGGTCAGCACGTGCCAGACGTCGTGCACGTCGCGCAGGCGACGGCTGTACCAGATCACCGGATGCTCGGCGTCGACGAGGGGGCCGACCTTGCGCGCCTCCATCGCCAGCCCCTCGGCGGTGAAGCCCCGGGCCTCGCGGAAGGCGCGATAGGCGGCGCCGACGGTGCCGGGGCCGAAGCGGGCCAGCCACGCCGGATCGTCGAGCCGGTGCGCCAGCTCCTCGCGCAGGAAGGCCTGTCGTCCGCCCTCCATGGTCCGCAGCATGCGATCGTAGCCGCGCCGGATCGAGCGGCCGGACAGGGCTCGCATGATCTCGAACACCTGGGCGGTGTCCTCCTTGTCGCGCACCAGGCGACGGAAGGCGCGCAGCGCCGCCAGCGGCTCAAGCCGCTGCGGTCTCAGGCGGGTGAACTCAAGGTCGGCGGCGGTCATGGTCGGGATCCTGCGTGACCCCACCATACCCGAAGCGGAGGATCAGGTGAACGTCGATCACATCGCGCGCGCCGTCCGGATCGGCTAGGCTGCCGACATGCTCAGAAAGCGCTCCGTCTCCCTCTCCGGCCACGCCACCTCCGTGGCGCTGGAGCCCGAGTTCTGGGCGGTGCTCGACCAGATCGCCGCGCACATGGGCCTCGGTCACGCCGGGCTGATGAAGCGGATCGACGAGCGGCGGGGACGGGTCCCCCTCGCCTCCTCGTGCCGTCTGCTGGCGCTCGCCTGGGCGGGCGGCGACCGGTCCTTCGCCGAACAGGAGTCGGTCGATTGACAGGGGCAGGAGTTGGCGCATGGTGAGGCCGGGAGGCGCGGCATGACCGACAATCGACTGATCCCCGCCGTCGTGTTCGGCGGCCTGCTGGCCATAGGCATGATCGGCGGCGGCGCCCTGATCGGCCAGGGCGTGGTCAACGCCCGCGTCGGCGACCGGACCGTGAGCGTGCGCGGTCTCGCCGAACGGGACGTGAAGGCCGACCTCGCCATCCTGCCGGTGCGCTTCACCGCCTCGGGCGAGGTGCTGTCGGAGGTGCAGGCGCGGATCGACGGCGACCTCGCCATCGTGCGCCGGTTCCTGGCGCAGCAGGGCTACCCCGCCGAGGCGGTCACCCTCGGCCGCCTCGAGGTCGCCGACCGGCGCGCCCGCGAGTACGGCAGCCAGGACCAGGGCCCGCGCTTCATCCTCGCCCAGACCGTGATCGTCCGCACCGGCGACGTGAACCGGGTGCAGAACACGACCCGGGCGCTCAACGACCTGATCCGCCAGGGCGTGGTGCTGCAGGACTTCAACGGCCCCAGCTACATCTTCACGCGGCTGAACGAGGTGCGGCCGGCGATGATCGCGGAGGCCACCGCCTCCGCCCGCTCCGGCGCCGAACAGTTCGCCCGCGACTCCGGCACGGGGGTCGGCGCGATCCGCGAGGCCTCCCAGGGGTATTTCGAGATCCTCGCCCGGGACGAAAGCGGCGACGAACGCCAGACCCCCGACAAGAAGGTCCGGGTCGTCACCACCGTCCGCTACGCGCTGCGCTGACGATCAGTTCGCCGGCGCGGGTCCCGGCTCGGGCAGGCTGGGCGGCTCGACCGGCGGGGGATTCGGCAGGTCGGGCAGTTCCGGCGCCCGCGGCAGCTCGGGCGTCGGCACGTCGACGTCGATGTTGACGTCGGTTGCGTCGGGCGTGTCCACGCGGCCGTTGGACAGCATGAACACCACGATGATCACCAGCACCACGATCAGGCCGCCGACGAGGAAGGCGACCCAGGCGCCGCCCCCGCCCCGACGCTCCGGCGGATTGTTGATGGTGGTGTGATGCACCACCTCGGGCCGGCGGTCCTCCGGCGGGGGCAGGTTCGGATCGGTCATGAATCAGCTCCCCGACGGCGCGGGCATGGCGGGCGCGGAGACTTCCGGCAGGTCGACATCGACGTTGACGTCCTTCTCGCCGCCTCCGAAGCCGCCGCCGGCGAAGACGAAATAGGCCACGATGGCGAGCACCACGACCACGGCCCCGACGATGAAGGCCATGCCGGTGTTGCCGCCGCCGCCGGTGTTGTTGTTGATGTTGTCGGCCATGAACCGAACCTCCGCTGCTGAACCAGTGCGGCGTCCAAACGGAGCCGTGGCCGTTGCGGTTCCGGCGCCCGCGGCGGGGAGCGGCTGACAAGCGGCCCCGTGCTCCTTATGTTCCGTCGGTTCCCATGACCGATTCCGCTCCCCCCCGCATCTCCGATCTTGCGCGCGCCCGGCCTCCGGGCGGCGTCGGCCCCGACTATCTGGCGGGGCTGAACCCCGAGCAGCGCGAGGCGGTCGAGACGACCGAAGGCCCGGTGCTGGTGCTGGCGGGCGCGGGCACGGGCAAGACGCGGGTGCTGACCACGCGGCTGGCGCACATCCTCGCCACCGGCCGGGCGCGGCCGTGGGAGCTGCTGGCGGTGACCTTCACCAACAAGGCCGCGCGCGAGATGCGGGAGCGGATCACCCATCTGATCGGGCCGTCCGCCGAGGGCCTGCGCTGGCTGGGCACCTTCCACTCCATCGCCGCCCAGATCCTGCGCCGGCACGCGGAGCTGGTCGGGCTGAAGTCCACCTTCACCATCCTCGACACCGACGACCAGGAGCGGGTGTGCAAGCAGCTGATCGAGGCGGCCAACCTCGACTCCAAGCGCTGGACCCCGCGCTCGCTGAGCGGTCTGATCGACCACTGGAAGAACCGCGGCTGGACGCCGGAGAAGCTGCCGGCCGGCGAGGACTTCGCCAACGGCAAGGGCCAGACCCTGTACGCCGCCTATCAGGCCCGGCTCGCCTCGCTGAACGCCTGCGACTTCGGCGACCTGCTGCTGCACAACATCACCATCCTGTCGCAGCACGCTGACATTGCGGAAGAATATCGCCGTCGGTTCCGCTACATCCTCGTCGACGAGTACCAGGACACCAACGTCGCCCAGTACCTCTGGCTGCGCCTGCTCACCGCCTCGACCGGCAACGTCTGCTGCGTCGGCGACGACGACCAGTCGATCTACGGCTGGCGCGGGGCCGAGGTGGACAACATCCTGCGCTTCGAGCGCGACTTCCCCGGGGCGAAGGTGATCCGGCTGGAGCGCAACTACCGCTCGACGCACCACATCCTCGGCGCCGCCTCGGGCCTGATCAGCGCCAACCGGGGGCGGCTGGGCAAGACCCTGTGGACCGAGGACACCGCCGGCGACAAGGTGCGCGTGCGCGGCGTCTGGGACGGCGAGGCCGAGGCCCGGCTGATCGCCGACGAGATCGAGACGGCGAGGAAGTCCGGCCTGAAGTACAGCGACATGGCCGTGCTGGTGCGCGCCTCGTTCCAGATGCGGGCGTTCGAGGAGCGCTTCGTGATGCTGGCCATCCCCTACACGGTGATCGGCGGGCCGCGCTTCTTCGAACGGGCCGAGATCCGCGACGCCCACGCCTATCTGCGGCTGATCGTGTCCGAGGACGACGACCTGGCGTTCGAGCGCATCGTCAACGTCCCCAAGCGCGGCGTCGGCGACACCTCGGTGCAGAAGATCCTGACCATCGCCCGCGAGAACGGGGTCTCGGCGATGCAGGCGGTGCGCGCCCTGCTCGGCTCCGACGAGCTGCAGGCGCGCACCCGCACCGCCCTGTCCAACTTCGTGCGCGACCTCGACCGCTGGCGCACCCGGGCGGCGGAGATCCCGCACTGGGAGCTGACCGAGCTCGTGCTCGAGGAGAGCGGCTACACCGACATGCAGAAGGCCGACCGGACCAGCGGCCCGACGCGGCTCGACAACCTGAAGGAGCTGGTCCAGTCGATGCAGGCCTTCGACGGCCTGACCGCCTATCTGGAGCACGTCTCCCTGGTCATGGACCTCGACCGCGGCGACAGCGCGGATTCGGTGCAGATCATGACCCTGCACGGGGCCAAGGGGCTGGAGTTTCCGCTGGTCTTCCTGCCGGGCTGGGAGGAAGGCGTCTTCCCGAGCCAGCGCAGCATCGACGAGAAGGGCGAGAAGGGCCTCGAGGAGGAGCGCCGCCTCGCCTATGTCGGCGTCACCCGGGCCAAGTCGGACGCCCGGATCAGCTTCGCGGCCAACCGCCTCGTCTACGGCCGCTGGACCAGCCAGCTGCCCAGCCGCTTCGTCGACGAACTGCCGATCGACCACGTCGAGGCGCAGTCGGACACCGGCTACTACGGCGCCTCGGCCGGCATGAAGGAGGCCAAGAGCCGCTGGGACGAGGCGCCCAGCTTCGGTTCGGGCTATTCCTCGCCCGGCTGGAAGCGGGCCCAGTCCTTCACGGCCGCCCGCGCCCCCGCCGACCGCCCGGCGCGGCACGCCCTGATCGAGGGCGACGGGCGCCTGATCGCCACCGCCGATCCGAAGGCCGGCTCAGGCTGGACCAAGGGCGACCGGGTCTTCCACCAGAAATTCGGCTACGGCCACGTCCGCCTGATCGAGGGCAACAAGCTGGTGGTGGCCTTCGACAAGGCGGGCGAGAAGAAGGTGATCGACACCTTCGTGGAAAAGGCCTGACCCGCGGGGGTCAGGCCTTTCCTCGCTTCAGGCCGAACCGCGCTTACATGCGGGCGGCGGTCGTCCGGTGACCCGCCTCGGCGTGGGCTTCGCCGATGCTGAAGGCCTTCATCAGGGGCATGATCTGCCACAGGGCCGACAGGCCGACGAGCACATAGACCAGACGCGACAGGACCGAGCCTTCGCCGAAGATGGCGGCGACAAGATCGAACTCGAACGCGCCGACCAGACCCCAGTTGAGGCCGCCGACGATCAGCAGGATGAGAGTAACGAGATTGAGAGCTTTCATGGTATCCTCCGTGGTTGCTTGAAAAGCGTTTGCCTGCGGCGGATGTTCCCATCGCGCTCAACTGATTTCGCGCCCGGGCCCTACAGTTCAGCTTGGGCCGGAACGCGCCGCCGTCAGGGGATCGGCGCAAACCCTTCCTTAAACCGGCCTCGCCACCCTCCGGGCGTGCGCGACTCCCGTCCAACGGCCGGCTTCACCGACCCCGCCCCCAGCTGGTGGGAAGCGGCGATCTGCGGCGTCGTCATCGCCATGATGACCGGGGCCCTGATCGGCCCGGTGTTCGCCCCGACCCAGGAGGAGACGCCGATCCTGCGGCTGGTCTGGCTGCCGGCCTATGCGGCCATCGCCGGCCTCCTGCTCTACCGGGTGGATCGCCTGTGGCGGGCGTGGCCGGCGATGCTGGCCATGGCGGCGGTGGTCGGGCTGGCCTTCGCCTCGCGCTACTGGTCGATCGACTTCGCCACCACCATGCGCCGGGTCATCGCCCTGGCGATCAGCTGCGGCTTCGCCCTCTATCTCGGGGCGGTGTTCCGCGGGCCGCACCTACCGCGGCTGCTGATGCACACCACCCTTGCGCTGGCGGTCGGCAGCCTCGTGGCGGTGTTCGCCTTCCCCGAGATCGGGGTGCACCAGTTCGAGAACGCCGGCCTGTGGCGCGGCCTCTGGTACGAGAAGAACCAGATGGGGGCGGTGATGGTCATCGGCGCCACCGCCTCGGCCGCCTGCCTCGCCTCCCCCGATTCCCGCCGCCTCCTGCCGGCGATCTCCCTGTTTCTCGCTGCGGTGCTGGTGCTGGCCACCCAGTCGAAGACCTCCCTGCTCTGCCTGCTCGTCGGGCTCGGCCTGGTCGGCGGCTTCTGGACGCTGCGGCGCGGCGGCGCGGCCTTCTCGGTCGGGGCGATCTGGGTCGCCGTCGTGCTGGCCGGTCTGGGCGTCTGGATCTGGGAGACGCATTCGGTGGCGGTGCTGGAGGCCCTCGGCAAGGACCCGTCGCTGACCGGCCGCACCGACATCTGGGAGGCCCTGATGCGCAAGGTCGCCGACCGGCCGTGGACCGGCTACGGCTATGGCGCCTTCTGGGGTCGCGAAGGCGAGTCCGCCCCCGCCGACTGGGTCCGCAAGGAGACCCAGTGGCCGGTGCCGAACGCCCACAACGGCTGGATCGACCTGCTGGTCCAGCTGGGCTGGCCGGGGGCGGTGCTGGTCGGGACGCTGATGGGCGTGACGGCCGTGGTCACCGTGCTGCGCAGCGCCGGCGCGGGCGCGCGCGAGGGCTGGTGGGCGCTCGGCTTTCTCGGCGCCTTCTTCGTGCTCAGCCTGTCGGAATCGATCCTGATGGCCCACCAGGGTCTGCCGTGGGTGCTGTTCCTCGCGGCGCTGACCCGGGCGACCCTGCCCTCGTCCACAGCCCCGGCCGCCGCGCTTGCCCCGCGGGGCCGCCGGGCCTACCAGACCGGCTCCCGAATCGCCGCACAGTATCCGAATGGGCCAGTCCGCCGACCTCCTCTCCCTGTTCGATGACGAGCCGACGCAGCCGCGTCCGGCCGACGCCGCGCTGACGCCGCAGGCCGTCGCGCCGAAGCCGCAGCCCGAACCGGTCGCCAGGGCCGCCGTCGAACACGCCGCCGCCGCCCCGCTGGCCGCCGCCACCGGCTACTCCGCCTCGTCCATCGAGGTGCTGGAGGGGCTGGAGCCGGTCCGCAAGCGGCCGGGCATGTACATCGGCGGCACCGACGAACGGGCCCTGCACCACCTGTTCGCCGAGGTGCTGGACAACGCCATGGACGAGGCGGTGGCCCGGCATGCGAAGCTGATCACCGTCGACCTCGACGCCGAGGGCTTCCTCTCGGTGCGCGACGACGGCCGCGGCATCCCCGTCGATCCTCACCCGAAGCACCCGGGCAAGTCGGCGCTCGAGGTGGTGATGACCGTGCTGCACTCGGGCGGCAAGTTCTCGGGCAAGGCCTATGAGACCTCGGGCGGCCTGCACGGCGTCGGCGTCTCCGTCGTCAACGCCCTGTCGGAGCGGCTGGACGTCACCGTCTGGCGCGACGGCCACGAATGGCGGCAGTCCTTCAGCCGCGGCCATGTGCTGGGCCCGATCCAGCAGGTCGGCCCGTCGCGGAAGAAGGGCACCCTGATCCGCTTCCGGCCCGACGAGGAGATCTTCGGCGTCGGCGCGGCCTTCAAGCCGGCGCGGCTGTTCCGGATGGCCCGATCCAAGGCCTACCTGTTCCGCGGGGTCGAGATCCGCTGGACCTGCGCGCCGGAGCGGATCACAGACCACACCCCGGCGGAAGCCGTCTTCCACTTCCCCAACGGCCTGGCGGACGCCCTGGCGGAGCGGATCGGCGAGGTCGAGACCGTCACCCCGACCTTCGCCGGCCGGGTCGAGCGCAAGGGCGAAGCCGGCGCCGTGGAATGGGCGGTCACCTGGTCCCCGGCCGGTTTCGGCGAGGCCGACGGCTTCGTCAGCTCCTACTGCAACACCGTCTCCACCCCCGACGGCGGCACCCACGAGTCCGGCTTCCGCGCGGCGCTGGTGAAGGGGCTGAAGGCCTACGGCGAGCTGACCGGCGAAAAGCGCGCCGGGCTGATCACCGCCGAGGACGTCATCGCCAACGCGGGCGCCCTGATCAGCGTCTTCATCCGCAATCCGGAGTTCCAGGGCCAGACCAAGGACCGCCTGTCCTCCCCCGAGGGCGCGCGGCTGGTCGAGCAGCTGCTGCGCGACCCGTTCGACCACTGGCTGACCGAGAGCCCGAAGCAGGCCAACCAGCTGCTCGGCTTCATCGTCGAGCGGGCCGAGGACCGGCTGCGCCGGCGCAAGGACAAGGAGGTCCAGCGGGCCGCCGCCACCCGCAAGCTGCGCCTCCCGGGCAAGCTGGCCGACTGCACCCGCCAGGCGGCCGAGGGCACCGAGCTGTTCATCGTCGAGGGCGACTCGGCCGGCGGTTCGGCCAAGCAGGCCCGCGACCGCAACACCCAGGCCATCCTGCCCCTGCGCGGCAAGATCCTGAACGTGGCCTCGGCGACCGTCGACAAGCTGCGCCAGAACGCGGAACTGTCGGACCTTGCGCTGGCCCTCGGCGTCCAGCCGGGCAGCCGCTTCAACATCGACGACCTGCGCTACGAGCGCATCGTCATCATGACCGACGCCGACGTCGACGGGGCGCACATCGCCGCGCTTCTGATCACCTACTTCTACCGGGTCATGCCCGAGGTGATCCGGCAGGGCCGCCTGTTCCTCGCCCTGCCGCCGCTCTACCGCATCCAGTCCGGCCCGCTGTCGGAATACGCCCGGGACGACGCCCACCGCGACGAGCTGCTGGCGACGGTGTTCAAGGGCCGAAAGGTCGAGATCGGCCGCTTCAAGGGTCTGGGCGAGATGATGGCCTCCCAGCTCAAGGAGACCACCATGGACCCGAGGAAGCGCACCCTCGCCCGGGTCGAGCTGCCCGAGAACGAGGCGGAGATCGAGGATCTGGTCGAGCGGTTGATGGGCAAGAAGGCCGAGGCCCGCTACCAGTTCATCCAGGAGAACGCCCGCTTCGTGGTGGATGAGCTGGACGTGTGATCAGCAGTCCGACGGCGCTCCGTAGCGGCTGACCACGGCCTGCACGGCGCCGCCCTCGAGGGTCAGCCGGGTCAGCCGGTCGTATTCGCACTCGGGCATGTCCGCCGCCTCGGGGTAGCCGAGGGCGCGGGCGATGGCCGGCACGGTGTTGCTGTGGCCGACGACCAGCACCACGGCGTCCTGCGGCAGGGCGCGGATGCGGGCGGCGGTGGCCGCGACATGGGCCGCGCCGCCGCCCTCGAGCGACACGACCTCTGACGGCGCGGAATGATAGTCCGCGGTCGGCGCCGCCGTGAGGATGGTGCGCTGCATCGGGCTGGTCAGGACGAGGGCCGGATGGGTGTCGCGCAGCGCCTGCGACAGGGCCGCCGCCCTCGCCTGCCCGGCTTCGGTCAGGGCCGGATCTGCATCGCCCGGCGTCGCGACCTTCTCGGCGTGCCGCACGAGGTAGACCGTCTGGGCGGAAGCGGCGCCGGCGGCGCACAGCGACAGGACGGCGGCGAGCAGCAGGCGCTTCATCGGAAATCTCCCCTTTTCCGATGGGTACGGCGGCCATGAGGCGGCGGCAAGCCGCCCCCTCGCCCACGCCCGCGGCTCAGTGCTCCGCCCACGCTCCCGCCGGCTCGACGAAGGCCCGTTCGCCGGACACGTCGGCGTAGGTCATGCACAGGTCCTCGAACACCCGGTTCCAGGCGAAGCGGTCGACCGCCCTCTGCCGCGCCGCGGCCCCGACGGCCTCGACGTCGCGCGCGAACAGGGCCTCGACGGCGGCGGCGTAGTCCCGCGGATCGGTGGTCGGCGACAGCTGGCCGACGCTCTCGTCGACGGTCTCCTTCACGCCCCCGGCGTTCACCCCCACCACGGGCCGCCCGCAGGCCATGGCCTCCAGCACGATCAGGCCGAAGGGCTCCTTGTCGTTGGCGTGCACGAAGGCGTCGCAGCTGGCGATGATCTTCGCCACCGCCCTCGGGTTGGCCTCGTACGGCAGGGAGATCACCCGCTCCTCCGGCGGCAGCCCCTGCCCCGCCCCGACCAGCACCAGGTGGTAGGGATCGCCGAGGCGCTGCACGGCCTCGATCAGCAGGTCGATGTTCTTCTCGCGGGCGGGACGGCCGGCGAAGCACAGCACCCGCGCCGAGGCGGGCAGGCCGAGCTTCTTCAGCAGCCAGTCGCGGTCGCGGCGGTCGGGGTGGAAGGTGTCGACCTCGACCCCCAGCGGCTGGATCACGATGTCCCGGATGCCGGCCTCCTCCAGCCGGCGCGCGATGTAGCGGCTGGGCGAGATCACGCGGTCGAACTGGCCGAACAGCCGGGCCCAGCGCTTCTCGACCGGCTTCTTGGCCCATTCGCCGAAATGCAGGGCGGCGAGGCCGGCCGGATCGGAGTGGCAGAAGCCGACCACGGGGCACCCGGCCCGCTGGCCCGCCTCCAGGGCCCCCTGGCCGGGGGTGTAGGGATCGCCGGCCTCGATCAGGGTCGGGTGCAGCGACGCCACCCAGGCGGCCCAACGCCGCACCGAGGTCGGCCAGCGGTAGCCGTCGCCGAACGGCAGCTTGGCGGCGTGCAGCTGGACGATGCCGTCCGGCCCCGCCCGGTGGTGGGCACCGGGGACCACGAGGCTGTGCGCGACGCCCGGACGGTTGGCCTCCAGCCAGGCCTTCTTGGACAACAGGTAGCGCTTCACCCCGCCCGACTTGGGCGCGTACAGCATGGTCGTGTCGACGAACCGCGGCCGGGCGTCCTCGGCGGCCGCCCTCGTGGCCCTCAGCGTCTCGGAGACCTCCTCGTCCCAGCCGGGAAACAGGCGCAGCTCCCCTTCCTGCACTTCCAGACCCGCGAGGCTCATGAGCTCCCTTTCCGTGGCGCCGACGTTGGCCTTGCCAACGCGCTGGACCCGCTTGTGGATGCGGCGGGCCTTGCGGACCCGGGACATGTGGGACTTCACCATGGTCGCGCCCTACCCCCCGTCAAGGCAAAGCTCAAGCGTCCTCCGCGTCCGGAGGATCGTCGTGCGTCCGCACGCCGCGTCGGGCCAGCGCCTCGCGCAGGAGCACCTCAAGCTGGGCGTTGACCGAGCGCAGCTCGGCGGCGGCCAACCTCTCGACCGCCGCCATCACCGCCGGAGAGGCCCGCATCAGGAAAGGTTTGCGCGGCCGGCCCGCCATGATCAGCCGTACAGGGTGCCGGTGTTGACCACGGGCTGCGCCTCGCGGTCGGCGCACAGCACGACCAGCAGGTTGGAGACCATGGCCGCCTTGCGGTCCTCGTCGAGGTCGACCACGCCGCGCTCGTTGAGGTCGGTGAGCGCGTTCTCGACCATGCCGACCGCGCCCTTCACGATCAGCCGGCGGGCCGCCAGCACGGCCTCGGCCTGCTGCCGCTTGAGCATGGCGCTGGCGATCTCGGGCGCATAGGCCAGGTGCGCCAGCCGGGCCTCGTCCACGACGACGCCGGCCACCTTCACCCGTCCCGCCAGCTCCTCGCGCAGCCGGGCGGCGACCTCCTCTGCGTCGGCGCGCAGGGTGAGCTCGTGCTCCTCGCCGTGATCGTAGGCGTAGTGCGAGGCCATGTCGCGCAGGCCGGTGTCGACCTGGATGTTCACAAAAGCCTGATAGTCGTCGACGTCGAACAGCGCCTGGGCGGAATCCTCCACCCGCCAGACGACGTTGGCCGCGATCTCGATCGGATTGCCGCGCCGGTCGTTCACCTTCAGCTTGTCGCTGGTCAGGTTGCGAACCCGCAGGCTGATCTTCTTCCGGCTGTACCAGGGCAGGACCCAACGCAGGCCGGTCGCGCGGTCGGTGCCGCGGTAGTCGCCGAACAGCAGGATCGCCATCCCCTCATTGGGCTGCAGCGAGTACAGGCCGCACAGGGCCAGCAGGCCGATGGTCCCCGCCAGCACGCCGGCCACGACCAGCACCGGATTTCCGGGATCCAGCCCGATGCTCACGGGGCCGAGGATCAGCAGCGCCAGACCCAGCAGCAGCATCAGGATGCCGTTGGCCGTCTTCGCGGGCCGTTCGGCGGAACGGGAGTGGGTGGTGGAAAGCTCGCTCATGGCATGCCCCTCGATGTCGATATGAAAGTGATATCAGTTTCCCCGGGGCTGAGGCAATGGTCACGCTTCGCGACGATCGGCGTCCCGGCCGGCGGCCTTGCATTCGCCTCAAATTCGAGAAACTTGAGGCAGGCTGGCATGGTCCCTGTTAGAGGATCGCCGGCGTCTCTGCGCGCGTCGACCACAGGGGTTTCTATCCGAATGCGTATTCTGCTCGCGACCGCGGTGGCGATCGCCCCCCTGATGGCGGCCTCCGGCGCCATGGCCGAAGTGGTGATCTCGACCGCGCGGACGTCGCCGATCACCACCGCGAACGCGACGGGCACAGGCGCCGACAGCATCCGCATCGCCAGCGGCGGAGCGATCAACGTCAACGCGGGCGCCGCCGTGACCGTGAATTCCAGCCACGGCGTCGACATCGATTCGGGCGGCCGGATCACGATGGAGAACGCCGCGAGCGGGGCCACCGCCATTCTGGCCAACGGCGGCAACACCGCGAACATCACGGTCGGCGGGTCGATCGCGATCTCCGACAACATCTCCGGCGAGACCGATACGGACAAGGACGGCGACCCGGACGGCCCGTGGGCGGCGGGCTCCGACCGCTACGGCGTGCGGGTCGTCGGCGCCGCGCCCCTGACGGGCAATGTCCTCATCGAGAACGGCGCCTCGATCACGGTCGAAGGCGTCAACTCGGCGGCGATCTCCATCGAGGCGCCGCTGGTCGGCGACCTGACCAGCCTCGGGTCGCTCAGCGTCGTCGGGGACAACAGCTTCGGCGTGCGCACCACCGGCGCCATCACCGGCGACGTGACTCTCAGCAGCGCCATCAGCGCCCGCGGCGCCGGCGCCGTCGGCGTGTCGCTCGAAGGCGGCGTGGACGGCAGCGCGGTCTTCCTCGGCTCCGTCAGCGCGAGCGGCTACCGCTTCACGACGCCGCCGCCCGTCCGGCCCGACGGATTCGTCGAGACGCCCGACAATGACGACGACATCCTGCTCCTCGACGAGCTGGACGCCGATGATCTGCTCCAGGGCGGCCCCGCGGTCCGGATCGCCGGAAACGTCACCCACGGCGTCATCTTCGACACGGGCCCGTCCTACGGCGTGAACGGCATCGAAGGCGACGACGACAACGACGGGGTCAAGAACGGCGACGAGGACGACGACGGCGACGGCACGATCAACCGCAACGACTCCGACCGCGACGGCGACGGCATTCCCGACAGTTCCGAGGGCACGGCCACGATCACGAGCTTCGGCGCCGCGCCTGCGGTGGTCGTCGGATCCACGACCGGCCCGGTCACCCTCGGCGTCGCCGGAACCGGCGACCGCGCCTACGGGCTGATCAACCGCGGCGCGATCACCGGCCAGGGCGTCTACGCCGGCGTCGACGCGACCGGCCTGCAGTTCGGCGGCGCCGGACAGACGGTCACGGTCGACGGCGGGGTTCGCAACGCCGGGTCGATCGGAGCCGGCGCCAACGCCGCCAACGCGACGGCCATCCGGTTCGGCGCCGGCGCGTCGACGCCGACGCTCGTGAACAGTTCGAGCATCACCGCCGGCGTGGGCGGCTCCGGCGGGAGGGCTGTCGGCGTGCAGATCGACGCCGGCGCCAGCCTGCCCAGCCTGTCGACCAGCGGCACGATGTTCATCGCCAGCGAAACGGGCAACGCTGACCTCTACGGCATCCGCGATCTCAGCGGGACGCTGACCTCGATCACCAACACGGGCGCCATCAGGACGCAGCGCGGCGCGAACAAGGACGGCTCCGCCGCAACGGGCGTGACCGTGGCCATCGACGTCGCTGCGAACACCACCGGGGTCACCTTCCTGCAGAACGGGGTCGCCGGCGGCGTGTCCGCCTCGAACCCCGACAGCGACGGCGACGGCGTGCCTGACGCGAGCGAGCCGACGACGGTGGGGGCCATCCGGTTCGGGTCCGGCGCCGACACGGCCGACATCCGCAACGGAGTGGTGAACGGCGACATCTCCTTCGGAAATGGCGCGGACACCCTGTCCATCACGGGCGGCGCCGAGGTGCGCGGCGCGATCACGGACAGCGACGGCCTGCTGTCGGTGAACATCGCGAACGGAACGCTGGCGGCGGGCCAGGTTACGCCCACCACCATCTCCAGCCTCAACATCGGCAGCCAGGGCGACCTGGTGGTCACGCTCGATCCCGCCAGCGGCGGTTCGGGCGGCTTCAACGTGACCGGGGCCGCGACCCTTGCCGACGGGGCCGGACTGGGCGTCCGGTTCAGCTCGCTGATCACCGACCCGGGGCGGTTCACCCTGATCGACGCCGCGACCCTGACCGCCGGCTCGATCGACATGGATTCGTTCCAGTCCAACTCGCCCTACCTGTATGTGGTCGACGGCGGCGTGGACGCGGCGAACGGCATCGTATTCGCCGACGTGCGGCAGCGGACGACGGCGGAAGCCGAACTGATCCCCGTCGAGGCCTCGCTCTACGACGCCTTCTATGACGCGCTGGGCCGGGACTCCGGCATCCGCGACGCCTTCCTGGCGCAGACGGATCGCGCCGGATTCATCGACCTCTACGAACAGCTGCTTCCGGAGCACTCGGGCGGACCGCTGCTGTCGCTGGCGTCCGGCGTCGACGCGGTGACCCGTGCGCTGACCGGCCGCAACGCCACCGTCGCGCCGGGCGAGACCAGCGCCTGGGTGCAGGAGATCAACTTCTACGCCGACAAGGATCGCACCGACACCTACGGCTTCCGTTCCGAAGGCTTCGGGGTGGCCGGCGGCGTGGAGCGGGGCTCCGGCCTCGGCGCCGTGGGCCTGTCGGTCGCCTTCACCTCGTCGGACCTCGAGGATCCCGAGTCCGAGGCCGAGGAAGTCCTGTCGGCCAACCTGCTGGAGCTCGGGCTCTACTGGCGCGCCCAGGGGCAGCACTGGACGACCTGGGCCCGCGCCGCCGCCGGCTACGCCACCTTCGAATCCGAGCGTCGCCTGGTGGGCGCAGGCCTGAACCTGTCCAACAGCTCGGACTGGAACGGCTTCTCGCTCGCCGCGGCCGCCGGCGCCTCCTACGAGCGCAGCTTCGGCCGCTTCAGCATCCGTCCGGAGATTTTCGCCGAGTACTTCGCGCTCAGCGAGGACGGCCATGTGGAGGAAGGCGGCGGCGACGGCTTCGATCTGGAGATCGACGACCGCGAGGGCCACATGTTCTCGGCCACCGCGGCGGTCAACTTCGGCATGGCCATGGGCCAGGACAGCTGGCTGAAGCCCGAGCTGCGGGTCGGCTGGCGCCAGAACATCTCTGTCGATCCCGGCGAGACGATCGCGCGCTTCCGGTCCGGCGGCCCCGACTTCACGCTCACGCCCGACACCATCGAGGGCGGCGGCCCGATCGTCGGTTTCCGCCTGAACGTCGGCAACGAGCTGGGCATGCTTTCGGTCAGCGCCGACGCCGAGATGATCGACGACTACGTGCGCTACATGCTGTTCCTGCGGGCCAGCTTCCGGTTCTGACCCGGAAGCCGGCCACGGAGCGCTACGGGCGGCTAGCTCAGCTGGTCAGAGCACCTCGTTTACACCGAGGGGGTCGGGGGTTCGAACCCCTCGCCGCCCACCATAGCGCCTGCGGCGCCGCCGCCGGAACCTGACGGCGGCTCGCGCGTTGGTGCACTTCGCGTCATGCGTCGGAGGAACACCATGAAGAAGACCCTGATCGCCGCTGCGGCCGCCGCGGCTCTCGTCGCCGGCCAGGCCGCCGCCGCCAATACGGCCGCGCCGCGCGTGCAGGATCGCGTCGGGGGCATGTCGGAAGGCGCGGCTCCCGCCGGCGCCCAGCTCGCGGGTCTGCCGTTCGCCATCCTGTTCGTGGCCGGCTTCACCGCCATCGCGGTCGCGAGCGAGGACGACTCCGACAGCGACTGAATCGGCGTCGGGTCAGACGACGTTCACCTTTGACGGTTAACGCTACGGCCTCACGGAGAACGGCCGCATGATCCCGCACGCCCGCAAGGTCATCCCGCTCGGCGGCCTCGTCGCCGCGGCGCTGCTGCTGCAGGGCTGCCTCGTCGGCGCGGTCGTGGGCACGGCGGGCGCCGTCGTGGGCGGCACGGCGAAGGCGACCGGCGCGGTGATCGGGGCGGGCGTCGACGCGGTCACCACCTCCGACGAGGAGACCCGGGCGAAGCGGGAGCGCGAGCAGCGGGCGTGGGAACGCCAGCAGCGCCGGTGCGAGCAGCGCCGGAGCCAGGGCCGCGACTGCTAGAGCCCCAGCTCCATGGCGTAGTTGTGAATGGCGACCCCGGCGATGGCGAAGTCGCGCCGGCCGAGGTCCGCATAGCCGCGCTTCAGGAAGACGCGGCGCGCCCCCTCGCTGGCCTCGACGTACAGGCGGCGCATCCCGTCCTGGCGGGCGGCGCGTTCGAGCTCGTCCAGCAGGCGGCTCGCCACCCCGGTCCCCGCCGCCTCCGGAGCCGCGTACAGGAGGTCGATGTGCCCGTCGGCCTCCAGATCGACGAAGGCGCATACTTGGTCATCCGCGTCCACCGCCACCCAGCACCGCCGTCCGTCCGCGAGCCGCCGGCGCAAGCCGTCCCCGGTCGGCCCCTGCCCGGCCCAGGCCTCGACCTGCTCCGGCGCATAGTCGCGGGCGCCCAGGCCGCGCACGGCGCGTGCGTAGACCTGCGCCATGGCGTCCGCATCGCCGACGGCCGCGGGTCGGAGGCGGATCACAGGGTCATCACGCAGCGTTCGTTGATGGTCGGACGGGCCACCTGCACCCGGCACAGGCCCGGCCAGTCGGGCTGCAGGCGGCGGGCGAACCAGAGGCAGAGGTTCTCGAGGCTCGGCAGCTCCAGTCCCGGCTTCTCGTTCAGCAGCCCGTGGTCCAGCTCCTCCGCCGCCGCCTTCAGCGCCCGGTCCAGGGCGCCGAGATCGGCGACCCAGCCGTGGGCGTCGTCCAGGGTTTCGGAGCGCACCGTGGCCTCGACGGTGAACGAATGGCCGTGCAGCCGCCGGTAGATGCTGCCCTCCGGCTCGTCGGGGAAGTGGTGGGCCGCGTCGAAGGTGGCCTGTTTGGTGATTTCGAAGACGGGCATTAGCGGACGCCGATGTACTTGTGGGTCTGGACGCTGAGGCGCCAGCGCGGGTGGCGCAGGCAGTAGTCGATGGCGGCGGCGGTGTTCGCCTCCCGCTCCGGGCCGTCCATGGGCTGGAGCCAGAAGCGCTCGAAGGCGAGGGTCTCGAACCGCTCGGGCATGGCCAGAGGCTGCGGAAAGACCAGCTTCAGCTCCTGGCCGGAGGTCTGCGCCAGCGGCGCGTCGGCCTTGGGGCTGACGCAGATCCAGTCGATCCCGTCGGGGGCCGCGAGCGTGCCGTTGGTCTCGATCGCCACCTCGAAGCCCCGCGCGTGCAGGGCCGCGATCAGCGGCGGGTCGAGCTGCAGCAGCGGTTCGCCGCCGGTGCAGACGACCAGCTTCGGATCGCCGTCGCGCCCGCGCCACAGCCCGGCGACCCGCTCGGCGAGCGCCTCGGGCGTCGCGAACCGCCCGCCGCCGTCGCCGTCGACGCCCACGAAGTCGGTGTCGCAGAAGCTGCAGACGGCGGAGGCGCGGTCGCGTTCAAGGCCGTTCCAGAGGTTGCAGCCGGCGAAGCGCAGGAACACCGCCGGGCGGCCGGCCTGGCCGCCCTCCCCCTGCACCGTCAGGAAGATCTCCTTCGCAGCGTAGCTCATCGCCGCGCCGCCCATTCCTCGTACCCCGCCTGGCGGAGCTCGCAGGCCGGGCAGGCGCCGCAGCCGTAGCCCCAGGCGTGGCGGCGTCCGCGTTCGCCGCGGTAGCAGGTGTGCGAGGACTCGAGGATCAGTTCGACGAGCGCCGATCCGCCGAGATCCTGCGCAAGCGCCCAGGTCTCCGCCTTGGTCAGGCGCATCAGCGGGGTCTCGATCCTGACGGGATGGTCCAGCCCCAGCGACAGGGCCTGCGCCATGGCGTCGAGCGTGTCGCGCCGGCAGTCGGGATAGCCGGAGTAGTCGGTCTCGCACATGCCGCCGACCAGCGCCTCGAGCCCCCGCCGGTCGGCGAGGGCCGCCGCCACGGTCAGGAAGACGAGATTGCGGCCCGGCACGAAGGTGGTCGGCAGCCCGCGCGCGTCCATCTCGATCGCCCGCTCGGCGGTCAGGGCGCTGTCGGCGATGCGGCCGTAGCCGGTCAGGTCGACCACGTGGTCGGGGCCCAGGCGCGTCGCCCAGGCCGGGCGCAGGCCCGCCATCCCGTCGCGCACCTCCAGCCGGGCCTGCATCTCGACGCCGTGCCGCTGGCCGTAGTCGAAGCCGACGGTCTCGACGCGCTCGAACCGCTCCAGCGCCCAGGCGAGGCAGGTCGCGCTGTCCTGTCCGCCGGAGAACAGGACGAGCGCGGACGTTTGGGGAGTCTGGCCGATTTCGCTCATGACAAACCTGCGGTCGGCCGTCGGCCGCGCGCATGGACAGGAAGGTGAAGCCGTATGGATACGGGCCGGCCTTCTACACCAACCCCCGGCGGGGCGCAAAAGCCGCACGACGCCGCGCGACGCGGGTTAACCCTTCCGCAAAGCGTTGCCGTCATTTGTCAATGTATTGCAGTGGAGTGCCGGCCAGTATGCCGACGATCGAGGCTCTCACCGAACGCGCCGAGGCGATCGCACCGGAGACGCCCGGCAGCGAGGTTTTCGCACGCCTCGTCCGCGAACCCGACACCCTCGTCATCCCGGTGGTCGACAACGGCCGGCCGGTCGGCCTCGTCGAGCGCAACGACTTCCTGCTCCGCATCGCCGGCGCCTTCGGCTACGCCGCCTACGCCAACCGCCCCGTGACCCATGTCATGGATTCCGAACCGGCCGTCGTAGAGGCCGGGGTCGAGATCGACGCCTTCTGCGACACGCTTCTGCGGGGCGGTCCGGCCGCGCTGATGCGCGGCTTCATCGTGACGCGCGAGGGCCGCTATCACGGGGTGGGCACGGCGATCTCGCTGCTCAAGGCGGTCAACGATCACCAGCGGAAGCGGAACGAAGCCCTCGCCGAGGAAGCCCGCGCCCTGTCCGACTCGCGCAGCCAGGCCCGCGCGGCGGCCCGCTCCAAGGCCGAGTTCATGGCCCTGATGAGCCACGAGCTGCGCACGCCGATGAACGGCGTGCTCGCGGTCGCGGACCTGCTCCGCCGCCAGCCGCTGAACCGGCAGGCGCAGGCGCACGTGACGACCATCATGGACTCCTCGGAGGCCCTGCTGCGCACCCTGCAGGACGCGCTGGACCTCGCCCGCGCCGAGGCCGGGGAACTGGAGCTCTCTCCCGCCGTGACGCCGCTGCGCGCGCTGATGGACGAGGTTCAGGCGGACTGGGAGCCGCGCGCGGCCGAGAACAACGTCGCCCTGATGGTGGGCTACGAGGGCGACACCGAACTGGCCGCGCTCATGGACGGCCCGCGCGTGCGCCAGGTCTTCGACAACCTGATCGGCAACGCCCTCAAGCACGCCCGCAGCGGCGTGGTGGAAGCGGCCCTGCGCGCGACCTCGGTCGGCGAGGCGGTGCGGCTCGAGGCTCGGGTCCGCGACGACGGGCCGGGCGTGGATCTGTCGCGCGTCGAGACCCTTTTCGAGCCGTTCGCCGCCTCCGGGGGCGCCGGCGGCGCCGGTCTGGGCCTGCCGATCTGCCGGCAGCTGATCGACCGGATGGGCGGGCGCATCTGGGCCGAGAACAACCGCGGCCGTGGCGCCACCTTCGCCTTCGTGCTCGAGGCGCCGCGCGCCGAAGTCGCGGCGGACGCCGACTCCAATGTGGAGAACCTGCCCGACCTCGACCTCCAGGACAGCCCGCACGTCCTGATCGTCGACGACAACGCCACCAACCGGGTCGTCGCCCAGGCGCTGTGCGAGATGTTCGGCTGCACCTCGGAGACGGCGGAGGACGGCGTGGAGGCCGTGGCCTGCGTCAAGGAGCGCCGCTTCGACCTGGTGCTGATGGACATCAAGATGCCGCGGATGGACGGCGTCGAGGCGACCAAGGCGATCCGCGCCCTGCCGGGGCCGGAGAGGACCATTCCGATCGTCGCCCTGACCGCCAACGCGGACCCGGATGACGCGCGGCGCTACCTGTCGATCGGCATGGCCGCGGTGGTCGAGAAGCCGATCAAGCCGGAGCGCCTGCGCATGGCCATGAACGCCGCCCTGGAACAGGCCGCCGGCGCCGCCGCTCAGGACCGCTCGGTCGCCTGATCGTCCGGCGCGGTCGCCGCCTCCTCGTCCTCCTCGTCATAGCCGACCAGCCGCAGCGCCCGCGCCGGCTGGCCGTTCAGCTCGCACCAGCGCAGCAGCCCCTCCTCGCGGCCGTGGGTGATCCACACCTCCTCGGGCCGCAGCTCGGCGAAGGTGGCGGTCAGCTCCGGCCAGTCGGCGTGGTCGGAGAGGACCAGCGGCAGCTCCACCCCGCGCTGCCGGGCCCGGGCCCGGACCAGCATCCAGCCGGAGGCGAAGGCCCGCACCGGATCGGCGAAGCGCCGCGACCAGCGGTCCTGGATGGCCGACGGCGGCGCGAGCGCCACCTCCCCGGCGAGGCTGCCGGGGGGCAGGCCGGTGGCCGGAGCCAGCGGCCCCAGCGCCACCCCCTCCCGCTCGTACAGCCGGTTCAGCCGCTCGAGGGCCCCATGGACGTAGATCGGCCGCTCCCAGCCCGCCTCGCGCAGCAGCCGGATCACCCGCTGCGCCTTGCCGAGCGCATAGGCGCCGACGAGGTGGGCCCGCTCGGGGAACTGGCGCAGCGAGGCGACCAGGCGGGCGATCTCGTCCCCGGCCGGCGGGTGCACGAAGACCGGCAGGCCGAAGGTCGCCTCCGACACGAAGACGTGGCACGGGACCGGCTCGAACGGCCGGCAGGTGGGGTCGCGGCGGCGCTTGTAGTCGCCGGACACCACCATGGTCAGCCCGCGCCAGCGGATCACCGCCTGGGCCGAGCCCAGCACGTGGCCCGCGGGCGCGAGGGTGACCTCCACTCCGTCGCGGCTCACGGTTTCCCCGTAGTCGGCCGGCTCCTGTCGGCCCGCGAAATCCTCGCCATAGCGCTCGGCCATGATGGCGAGGGTCTGCGGCGTCGCCAGCACGGCGCCGTGACCCGCGCGCGCGTGGTCGGCGTGGCCGTGGGTGATCACCGCCCGCGGCGTGGGAACCACCGGATCGATGTGGAAATCGCCCGGCGGACAGTACAGCCCTTCGGGCGTGGGCCTCAGCAGCTCCTCGAACCGGATCATGCGCCTCCTCGACCGACAGCCTCAGGAACGCACGAGCAGCGCTTGCGCTCAACCGCCCGGCCGGGGAATAGCTGGAGTCATGACCGCCTCGCCCATCGTCGGCCTCCTGCCGCAGCTCGCCGCCGGCGCCGCCCATACCCATGCGCTCGGTTTCTCCTTCGACCGACTCGACGGCGACCGGGTGCGCATCCGGGCTCCGTGGCGTGAGGATCTGGTCGGCGATCCGGACACCGGGGTGCTCGCCGGCGGCCTCGTCACCACCCTGCTGGACCACGCCGGCGGCCTGGCCGTCTGGGTGGCGCTGGAGCGGTTCGAACCGATCGCCACGCTCGACCTGCGGGTCGACTACATGCGCGCCGCCCGGCCCCGCGCCGGCCTGGTCGCCGAGGCCCGCTGCTACCGCCTGACCCGCTCCATCGCCTTCGTCCGCGCCTGGGCCTTCGAGGACAGTCCGGACGACCCCGTGGCGGCCGCCCAGGCCGCCTACATGCTCGACTCCAGCAGCGGCCGGCCCGTCGGCGCCAACCTGCAGCCGCGCCCGGAGGGCCGCGCGTGACCGACCTGCTGGAGACCCTCCCCTACGCCCGCTTCCTCGGCCTGCAGACCGCGCGCGAGGGCGACAGCCTGACGGTGACCATGCCGTTCGCGGACCGGCTGATCGGCAACCCGCTGCTGCCGGCCCTGCACGGCGGCTCGACCGCCGCCCTGCTCGAGTTCGCCGCCATCGCCCAGGTCGCCCTGCTCTATCCGCGGCTGAAGCTGCCCCGGCCGATCAACGTCACCGTCGCCTATCTGCGCTCGGGCCGTCCGGTCGACGTTCACGCCCGCGCCCGCATCAGCAAGGCCGGCCGGCGGGTCGCCCACGTCGAGGCCCGTGCCTGGCAGGAGGCCGAGGACCAGCCGATCGCCTCCCTCGCGGCCCACTTCCTGATCGCGGAACACGACCTCTAGTTGTTTTTCCGCACAACCTGTGTTTACCCTTTGTTCCGTGTCGTCCCACACGGAGCAACAGGTCATGAACAGACTCGTCATCGGCGGATCCCTGTCCGCCCGCCTGCACGCCGCTGAGGCCGCCGTCGACCGGGCCCTGGCCGACGCCGCCGGCCTCGCCGCCGCCCTCCCGGTCGCCCGCCTAGACGCCGCCCTCTCCGCCGTCGCCGGCCAGAAGGCGTTCGACGAGGCGGCGGCGAGCGTCGCCGCCCTCGCCGCGGCGCGGGGCCACCTCGTCCGAACCCATCACGCGCTCGCCGCCCTCGCCCGCCGGCTGGGGGTGGACGTGCTCGCGGTGGGACAGCTCGACAAGCCGGGAGATCGCCCGCCCGTCGGCGGCGAGGGCGACGACTCGCCGGTCGCACGGAACTTCGTTAACGAAACGTGTGGAAACGGCCTTAACAAATCCCTACCGGGAACCCTCCCGATATGTTAAGCGCTGCTTTACTGTTTTTGTTTGGAGGGTGTCATGGACAAGGCCCAGGTTATCGCCAGCCTCGCTGGCGATCTGAATGCGAGTGAGAAGGCCCTCGACGAGGCGATCGTCCGCGCGACCGCCCTCGTCCAGTCGATGGTCGGCGGCCGTACGGCCCTCAACGTCTCGCCTGTCATCGGCGCCGAGGCCCAGGCGAAGGCGCTCGAAGCCATCGCCGCCCTGGGCGCCGCGCGCCAGGCCATGGTGACCTGCCACGAGGAACTGGCCAAGGATCACCGCCGGATGGGCTATGGCGTCTATATGAGCGGCGAGGACAAGTACCCCGAAGGTCAGCGGCCGCCGACGACGGGCGAGCACCGTCTTCGGGCGGTTTAATTCGGAGTAATGTACGTCGGCGGTCGTTCCCGCGGCTGCTAACTTAAGGCATTGTCGCCCCCGTGCAGGACGCATGGGGGCGATTCCGTGTTCGAGACCATCTACTCGCAGCTCGTCCTGGCGGCGGCGGTCGCGGTGGTCACCTTTGCGTTTGCAAAGGGAGACGAGCCCGAGCGGATCGGGGCCGCGGCATACGCCATGGTCTTCCTTGCCACCACGATGATCAAGGGGAGCTCAAGCCTCAGTCTGCCCCGGTGGGGTGTGATGGGGGTCGAGACCGTACTGCTGGTGGTTTTCATTGGCCTCGCCTGGCATAGCCGGCGTCCTTGGCCTGTATGGGCGGCGAGCTTTCAGGCCCTTGTGGTCACGGGCTATGTTCTGGTCGCAGCGAGCCTTCGCCCCCCGCACAACGCCGTCGCGGCCGTCATCAACATGTCGAACTACGCCCTGCTCATCGCCTTGGCGGTCGGCACCTTCTGGGCCTGGCAGGAGCGGCGAGCGGTACGTCTGGCGGAGCCCCCCGGACCGAGACACCTGTAGCGGCGGCCATGCTCGACACCCTACTCTCCCAGATCGGTTTCGCCGTCGCGGCGCTGGTCGGGGCTTTCGCCTTTCTGAAGGGCGACGAGCCGGAGCGGCTCGGGGCCGGAGCCTTTCTGCTGGGGGTGTTCACGACCCTGCTGATCCACGACGGCGGCGCCCTGAGCGGGGTTCAGTGGGGGGTGCTCGCCGTGGACGCGGTCTTTCTGGGCGTCTGCGTCGCCCTGGCCTGGAAGAGTCGCCGGAGCTGGCCCGTTTGGGCCTGCGGCTTCCAGTCGCTCGTGGTGATGAGCCACATCCTGACGCTGGTCGATCTCCGCCCCCCGCTCGCCGCCTTCTACGCCGCCATCAATCTCGCCGGCTACGGCGTGCTGATCAGCATCGCCGTCGGGACCTTCCGGGCCTGGCAGGACCGGAAGGCGGCGGGGCTGGAATAGTCGGCGGCGTTGACCGCGGCAGGCGTTAGGCGGATATTCCTATCGTCCACCGATTCGCTGCTCCGCCCATGCCCCTGTCGCACGCTCAGCTCTGGAACGCCGTCGACCAGCTCGCGCGCCGCGAGGGGCTGAGCGCCTCGGGGCTGGCGCGTCGCGCCGGGCTGGACGCCACCGCCTTCAACCCGTCCAAGCGCTTCGGACCCGGCGATCCGCCCCGTCCCCGCTGGCCCTCGACCGAGAGCCTGACGCGGGTGCTGGAGGCCACCGGCGTGTCGCTGGCGGAGTTCGCGGCCCTCGCCCGCGACGCCGCGGAGCGGCCGGCGGTCATCCCGCTGCTGGGCATGGCCCAGGCCGGCCAGGACGGCTTCTTCGACGACGCCGGCCTGCCCACGGGCGACGGCTGGGAGCAGACCGAGCTGCCCCGCCCGCGCGACACTCTGCTCAGCCTGCGCATCACCGGCGACTCCATGGCGCCGGTGTACCGCGAGGGCGACAAGGTCATCGTCGACCGCGAGGCCTCGGACGTCCGCAAGGGGGACCGGGTCGTCGTCCGCACCACCGGCGGCGAGACCCTGGCCAAGGAGGTTTCGGGCCTGACCGCCCGGGCGGTGACCCTGGCCTCGGTCAATCCGGCCTACGAGCCGCGGGTGATCCCGCGCCGCGACATCCTGTGGATGGGCCGCATCCTCTGGGTCAGTCAGTAGCGGACGCGAAAAGGGCCGCCCCGGAGGGCGGCCCTCGTTCCGGCGTGGCCGGTCAGTAGGCGCTGACGTAGTTGGCGTTGACCCAGCCGCCGCCGGCGATCTGGACCCACTCGCCCTGCGAGCCGATGGCCGAGAACGGCTGGCCGGCCGACAGGCTGCCGACCTGACGGTAACCCGTACCCGGGCCCGACCGGATGCGCAGGTTGGAGGTCGCGCGGTACTGGGCCGATCCCTGGACGCTGGCCGCGCGGGCGCGCTGCTGGTTGCAGCCGATGTAGGAGCCCGCGGCGGCGCCGGCGGCGGCGCCCGCCACGGCCCCGAGCGTCCGCTCGTTGTCCGAAACCTGGCTGCCGGCCAGGGCGCCGAGCACGCCGCCGATCACGGCGCCGGTGCGCTGGCGGCCGCCGGGGGCGTCGCAGTTGGTGATGCCGTTGGCCTGTTGGGCCGCGGCCGCGGTCGGAAGGGCGGCCGGGGCCAGCATTCCGAGGGTGGCGGCGGCGGCGAGGGCGACGGTCAGCTTGTTGTTCCTGGTCGACATGGCTCTGCTCCTGTCATCGAGTTGGTCGATGAGCAGGAGAATGCGCCGATCAGTCTGAAGGCTCCCGGAGCGAAGCGGTTATGCGGCGTTCATGTCCGTCACCGCACATTGCGCGCTTCAGCCCGCCAGTTCTCCCCGCGCCCCGGCCTCGATCAGTTCGATCGTCTTCGGCAGGCCGTAGATCGCCGCGAACGAGCCGAAGCGGGGCCCCTGCGACTGGCCCAGCAGCACCTCGTAGAGCGCCTGGAACCAGGCCCGCAGCGGCTCGAAGCCGTGCTCCTTGCCGACCGCATAGACCTCGTTCTGGATCGTCTCGCCGTCGGTCGTGTCCGGGGGCAGCGCCTTCAGCCGTCCCGCCAGATCCTCCAGCGCCGCCTTCTCCTTCGCGTCCGGCAGGCGGTAGGCCTTCGTGGGCTTCACGAAGTCCTCGTAGTAGTTCAGCGCCCGGTCCATCAGCCGGTCCAGCAGCGGCTCGTTGTCCGGCGTCGCTTCCGGCAGGTAGCGGGCGAAATAGGCCCACAGCTGATCCTTGTCGGAGGCGTTGGCGACGCCGACGAGGTTCAGCAGCAGGGCGAAGGACACCGGCGAGGTGTGATCCGGCGGCGATCCGGCGTGGATCGACCAGACGGCGTTGTCGATGCGCCTGGCCGGCTCCTGGGTCTTGTAGGCCTCGATGAAGGCCAGATAGTCGTCGATGGCCCGCGGAATGACGTTGAAGTGCAGGCTCTTGGCCGACTTCGGCGACTGGAACATGTACCACGACAGGCTCTCCGGCGTGCCGTAGCGCAGCCACTCCTCCATGGTCAGGCCGTTGCCCTTGGACTTGGAGATCTTCTTGCCCTCGATGTCGAGGAAGAGCTCGTAGTTGAAGCCCTCCGGCGGCACCCCGCCCAGCGCCCGGCAGACCTTGGAGCTTTCGCGCACGCTCTCGATCAGGTCCTTGCCCGACATCTCGTAATCGACGTCCAGCGCCGTCCAGCGCATGGCCCAGTCGGGCTTCCACTGCAGCTTCACATGCCCGCCGGTGACCGGGACCTCGGTGCGTCCGCCGGCCGGGTCGTCGAACACGATCGTGCCCCTGGCCACGTTCCGCTCCAGCGTCGGCACCTGCAGGACGTGGCCGGTGACCGGGCTGATCGGCAGGAACGGCGAATAGGTCGCCCGCCGCTCCTCGCCGAGCGTCGGCAGCATGATGGCCTGGACCGCGTCAAACCGCTCCAGCAGGCGCAGCAGCACCTCGTCGAACCGGCCCGAGCGGTACTGCTCGGTGGAGGACAGGAATTCGTAGTCGAAGCCGAAGCTGTCGAGGAAGGCCCGCAGCCGGGCGTTGTTGTGGGCCCCAAAGCTGTCGTGCGTCCCGAACGGGTCGCGCACCACGGTCAGGGGCTTGTGCAGGTCCTCGCGCAGCATGTCGGGGTTGGGGATGCCGTCGGGAACCTTCCGGAGGCCGTCCATGTCGTCCGAGAAGGCCACCAGCCGGGTCGGCCAGTGGTCGCCGGTCAGGGCGCGGAAGGCGTTGCGCACCATGGTCGTGCGCGCCACCTCGCCGAAGGTGCCCATGTGCGGCAGGCCTGACGGCCCGTAGCCGGTCTCCAGCACCACCGGCTTGCGCAGGGCCTCGAAGGTCGCCAGCGCCTCGTCCGCCTTGCCGGCGTCGATCAGCAGCTTCGCCGCGTCGCGCTCGGCGTCGGACAGGCGCTTCTTCAGCACGTGGTTCAGAAGGTTGCGGGCCTGTTCAAACGGCCACGACCGGGCGTCGCGCGCGAGGTGTTCGAGGTTCTGCAGCATGGGTGGGGCTTTGACGCGTCCGGAGCCGCGGGTCAACGCGCCGGGGCCTCAGCGTCGGCGCAGCGCCCAGGCCACCACGCCGAATCCCGCCGCCACCACCAGCGCATCCTCGATCAGGCCGCTCTTGGTCTGGCCGATGCGCCGCATCGCCCGCTTGCGCCCGGCGAGGGTGGCGTAGGCCAGCGGCGCGGCGGCGGCCACGGCCAGGCCGGCGCCCGCCCGCTCCCGGCCGCGCGGCGCCAGCGCCCCGCCCGCAATCCCCGCGCTCATCACCCGCGCCAGCAGGCCGAGGAACACCGTCCGGTCGGGCGCCGACTTCATCTTGTCGCCGAACAGTTCGCCGACCCCCATGGCCAGGGCCCCGGCGGTGAAAAGGGGATGGGTCAGCAGCCGTAGCCGCCCCGGCGTCCTGCGCCCGGCGACATGGGCGGCGGCCAGCGCCGCCATCGGGGTCATCGAGCGGGCGCTGGCGACGGCGCCGATGAGGATGGAAGGGAGGAGGTCGGGCGATCGCATCCCCCTCCAACCCTTGTGGGCCGGCTCCGGTTCAACAGGCCGAGGGCGACCCGCACGGGAAATCGCCCGTCAGGGCGAGGCTCTGGCGCCAGCCGCTCCCGCCCCACTGGAAGACCTTGCTCACCAGTTCGGCCATATTGACCGGCTTCGCCACGCAGTCGTTCATCCCGCACTCGAAATAGGTCGCCACCTGTTCCTCCAGCGTGTTGGCGGTGACGGCGATGATCGGAACGGCGGCGGCCGGACCGTCGAGGGTGCGAATGCGGCGGCTGGCGCTGACGCCGTCCATGACCGGCATCTGGATGTCCATCAGGATCACGTCCCAGTCGCCGCGCCCGGCCGCCGCCACCCCTTCGCCTCCGTCAACGGCCGTTTCGCAGGCGACCCCCGCCGCGCGCAGCATGGCCTGGACGAGGGTCCGGTTGCTCTCGTTGTCGTCGACGTAGAGGGCGCGCAGTCCGCCGTCGCCGTCATCGCCATCGGCCTCGGCCTCCGCCTCGGCCTCCGGGAGGCGAGGGAGCGCGGCGCCGGCCTCCGGAACCGCCCCGTCCGCCGTCGGGGGCGTCTCCGGCGGGCTCGCGATCATCTGGTTGACGACCTCGAGGAGCCTCAGCCCCGCGGCGTGGATCCGTCGCGCCTGGTCCGTGCGGCCGGCGTCGAGGCCCGCGTCGGCGAGCAGGCCGGAGAAGCCGATCACGGCGTTGAGCGGCGTCCGCAGCTCGTGGGACATCTCGGTGAGGAACCGCTGCCGCGCGTCCGACATCGCCGCCTTCTGCTCCGCGGCGCTGCGGGCGATCTCGGCCTCCACCCGGTCGGTGACGTCCTGCTCGTTGAGCAGGACGCAGGTGCGGCCGGTGACGGGATCGGGAACCGGCCGGGCGTCCATGTGATGCCAGCGCGCGCCCGCGCCGGTGATCACCGCATGAAGACAGGAAACGGCCGTGGTCCGCGCGCCGGCCAGCATTTCCGCACCCGCCGGCGGGTCGGCGAAGCGGGAGGCGAAGTCGCCCTCCTCGCCGCCGTACGCGGCGTAGGCCGCCGGATTGGCGAACAGGCGGCGGCCGTCGTCGTCGAACAGGCTGATCATCGCCGAGGCGTGCCGCAGGGCCTCGACGGAGCGGCGCTCCTCCGCCGCGATCTCCTCCGGCGCCGCCTCGAACAGCAGAAGATCCTCGCCGGCGTCCGTCCGGAAGGCGGAGATCGTCGCCTGCGTCGTCACCGGCTGGTCGTGCGGGAAGAAGGTCCAGCGCTCGCTGACGGTCGCTCCTCCGGCCGTGAGCTCGACGAGCCGGCGGATCCGGGCCTTCATCGCCGGCGATCGCGCGGAGAAGTCGCGCGCCAGGAATTCCTCACGGCTGTCGGCGGCCCAGAGGGCCAGGGCGGCCGGATTGGCGTAGGGTTTGCGACCCGTTTGCGGGTCATACAGCCAGATGGGCCGGCGAAGGCGGTCCCACGCTGCACCGAAGCTCAGGGTCACGTTCGTCACCGCCTGCACAACCGCCGCCCAAGCTTTGCCATAAGCTCTGAATTAGTCCTTAAGTCGCGGCCTGCCCGCCCTTGACCGGGCGCCGCCCGCGTGGCCTCTGCCCGCGCGATGAGGACCGCCGATTTCGACTTCGACCTGCCGGAAGACCGGATCGCGCTGCGCCCGGCCGAGCCGCGGGACAGCGCCCGGCTGCTGGTCGTCCGGGACGGCGGGGTCGAGGACCGGATCGTGCGCGATCTGCCCGATTTCCTCCGCCCGGGGGACGCGCTGGTGTTCAACGACACCCGGGTCATCCCCGCCCGCCTGTCCGGCGTCCGTCAGCGGTCCGGCCCGGAGGGCGAGACCCTGAGCGTCGCCGTCGAGGCGACCCTGCACCACCGCGACGCGCCGGACGTCTGGTCGGCCTTCATGAAGCCCGGCAAGCGCATCAAGGTCGGGGACCGCATCCGCTTCGGGGCCGCCGGGGACGGCGGCTGTGAGCTCGGCCGGCTCGACGCGACGGTGGAGGGGCGCGGCGAGGATGGACTGGTGACCCTGCGCTTCGACCTGTCCGGGCCGGCGCTGGACGACGCCGTCCGCGACGTCGGGGTGATGCCCCTGCCGCCCTACATCGCGGCGAAGCGGCCGGAGGACGACCGCGACCGCTCGGACTACCAGACCGTCTTCGCCGAGCACGACGGCTCGGTCGCGGCGCCGACCGCCGGCCTCCACTTCACCCCCGCCCTGCTGGAGGCGATCCGCGCCCGCGGCGTCTCGACCCATGCGGTGACCCTGCACGTCGGCGCCGGCACCTTCCTGCCGGTCAAGGCGGACGACACGGCCGACCACCGGATGCACAGCGAATGGGGCGAGGTCTCCGAGGAGACCGCCGCGGCCCTGAACGCCGCCCGCGCCGCCGGGGGCCGGATCGTCTGCGTCGGCACCACCTCGCTGCGGCTGCTGGAGAGCGCCACGGGAGAGGACGGCGTGGTGCGGCCGTTCCACGGCGACACGGCGATCTTCATCACCCCCGGCTACCGCTTCCGCGCCGCCGACGTGCTGATGACCAACTTCCACCTGCCGAAGTCGACCCTGTTCATGCTGGTCAGCGCCTTCGCCGGGCTGGAGACGATGAAGGCCGCCTACGCCCATGCGGTGGCGAACGGGTACCGGTTCTATTCCTATGGCGACGGCTCGCTGCTGTTCCGGGCGGCGGAATGAGGGAGACGCTCCCGGGCGATCTCGTCGCCGCGCTCGACGGCCTGGCCGCTGCGGCGATCGAAGCCGATGTCCGCGATCCATGGTGGGTCTTCGGCGGCGCGGCCATGGCGTTGATCGGGCTGACGGACTGGCGGGTGCCCGACATTGATGTTCTCGCCAGCCCCGGCGATGTCCGACGGCTGGCCGGGGTGCTGGGCGCCCGGATCGTCACCGATCCCGGCGAGGGCCAGTTCCGTTCCCGCGTTTACGCCCGCACCGAGGGCCGCGCCGTGCCGATCGAGATCATGGCCGGCCTGGAGGTCCGCACCGGTCCGGACTGGCGCCCGGTCGCCTTCACCAGCCGCCTGCCGGTGGCGGTGGACGGCGGCACGCTCTACATCCCGGATGTGCCCGACCAGATCGCCACCGCCCGGCTGTTCGGCCGCCCCAAGGATCTGGCCCGCGCCGACGCCCTCCAACGCCTGAGCGCCGCCTGATGACCTTCCCCTTCGACATCGCCGCCACCGACGGCCGCGCCCGCACAGGCGTCCTGAAGACCCCCCGCGGCGACATCCGCACCCCCGCCTTCATGCCGGTCGGCACCGCCGCAACCGTGAAGGCCCTGACCGTCGACCAGGTCCGCGACACCGGCGCCGACATCCTGCTGGGCAACACCTACCACCTGATGCTGCGCCCCGGGCCCGAGCGGATGGAGCGGCTGGGCGGGCTGCACCGCTTCATGCGCTGGGACCGGCCGATCCTGACGGACTCCGGCGGCTTCCAGGTGATGTCCCTGTCGAGCATCTCCAAGCTGACCGAGGAGGCGGTGACCTTCTCCAGCCACGTCGACGGCTCGAAGCATGTCCTGACCCCGGAGCGCTCGATCGAGATCCAGGCCGACCGGCTGGGGTCGGACATCGTCATGCAGCTGGACGAGTGCGTCGCCTGGCCGGCCGAGGAGAGCCGGGCGCGCGAGGGCATGGAGCTGTCGGCGCGGTGGGCGAAGCGCTCCAAGGCCGCCTTCGGCGCCCGCGACGCCCAGGCCCTGTTCGGCATCCAGCAGGGCTCGACCTTCGAGCACCTGCGCCGCGAGAGCTCGGACCGCCTGCAGGAGATCGGCTTCGACGGCTACGCCATCGGCGGACTCGCCGTCGGGGAAGGTCACGCGGCCATGTGCGAGGTGCTGGACTACGCCCCGGAGATGCTGCCCGCCGACCGGCCGCGCTATCTGATGGGCGTCGGCAAGCCGGTGGATCTGGTCGAGGCGGTGTGGCGCGGCGTCGACATGTTCGACTGCGTCCTGCCGACCCGGGCCGGACGGCACGGCCAGGCCTGGACCTGGGCCGGGCCGATCAACCTCAAGAACGCCCGCTTCGCGGAGGACCAGGACCCGCTGGACCCAGAGGTCCCCTGCCCCGCCTCTCGTGACTATTCAAAAGCTTACCTGCATCATCTTGTCCGAACGGATGAAATCCTCGGCAAGGTGCTGCTCAGCTGGCACAACATCGCCTTCTTCCAGGCCCTGACCGCCGCCATGCGCGCCGCCATCGCGGAGGGCCGGTTCGAGGCCTTCCGCCGCGATTTCCACGCGCGACACGTGTCGAATGGCGGGGGATGAGGAACTAGGGATGAGGGATGAGGGATGAGGGACTGGGGATGAGGGACTAGGGATGAGGGGTTAGGGGACCATGAGTTGGATGATTGCGCCGGGGAGCGCCTGGCATCGGGGTGGGCCCCTCGTCCGGGGCTAAGCCCCAATCCCTGGTCCCTGATCCCTAGTCCCTCATCCCTAGTCCCTCATCCCTCCTCCCTCACCGCCGCGCCGGCCTGAACCACCGCGGCGCGGCCGGCGGGGCGCAGTTCCGCTGCATGCCGACGCCCTTCAGGAAGGCCCGGCGCATGCGTCCGGCCTGGATCGCGGCCTGCACGTGCCGGCTGTGCTGTTCGGCGCCGCTGAGCCGCCGAATCCAGCTTCGTCCCGGGATGAAGTCCGTGGTGGTGTCGCGGATCGCGTCGAGCGCGGCCGAGGACGCGGCGTCCGCCGCCCGTTCGCTCATGTAGGAGCCGTCGGGCGCCGGCGGCTCGTCGGTGTCCGGACCGAGCGCCTCGTCCAGCCGCGCCAGTTCCGCGGCGATGGTGCTGCACTGGGTCAGGTTGCGCAGGTCATAGGGATTGGCCTCCGCCTGCAGCAGCACAGTGGGGATTTCCTCCCGGCGCAGGTTGAGGTCGTCCAGCGGCGCCGTGACCGCGGCGCCGAGGCCGGCGCCGAAGTCGCGGCCGCCCTGCATCGCCGAGCCGCCGGCATTGCAGGCGGCGAGAGCGCAGACGGGCAGAAGCAGGATCAGGCGGCGCATGCCGCACTGAACCACGCGCCGGCGCGCAGCGGAAGCGCGGCGCGCCGCCGCGCTCAGACGCCGTCGGCGGAGCCGGTCTTCAGACGCTGCTGGTTCCCCGCCCGGGTCTTCGGGCCCTGGCCGGTGTCGGCGTCGGTGTTGCGGGGGCGGTTGCGGTTGGTCCCGCCCAGCTGGACGTCGTCGGCGTCGAGGGCGTCGCCCTCGTCCATATAGTCCGCCACCTCGCCCGCCGCCGGCGGCGCGAGGGTCGACTCCGCCACGTCGGCGGCGGCGTAGCTGTGCGGTTCGGGGCGACGCGACTCGCCGCCGGCGGCGGTCTGGTCGCCCGGCCCCACCGGATCGGTGGCGGCGTTCTGGGCGGTGGCGGTGGAGGAATCGACGTTCTGGTGCGGCATGACGGGCTCCCTGTTGCCTCTCAGGTGAACCCCTCCGTCCCCGCCCTGTTCCGGGCCGGCCGCGGCTTCAGCGCCCGGGGGGCTCGCGCCCGCCGAGGAAGGCGGCGACATCGGCCGCGAAGCGCTCCGGCTCCTCCACGAACATGAAATGCCCCCGGCCGGCGTACTCGATGATGCGCGCGTCCGGCGCCGCCCGGACGAGCGCCCGCTGGGGTTCGACCACCGTCTGGAAGTCCGCGCCGCCGGCGATCACCAGAACCGGCATGGTCAGCCGATCCACCCGGTCGAAGCGGTATTCCGTCAGCCCCCCGGCGCCGAACAGGACCCGGCCGATCTCGCCGGTGTTGCGCAGCCCGTCGGCCGCGTCCGCGGCCTCGACCGCCTCACGAATCGCCGGGTCCGGGAACATGGCGGCGTCGATGAAGGCGCGGTCGGCGACGAACGGGTTGCAGCGGGCGCGGGAGCCCTCGGGTCGGGCCGCCGCCGCCCGACGCCAGGTGTCGGGGTCCAGCCGCTCCAGCCGCTGACACTGCACGTCCATCGCCGCCGGCAGGTCGGGCGCCGCGGCCGCCAGCACCAGCCGCTCGACGCGTTCGGGATGCGCGGCCGCATATTCGAGCGCCACGATGGTGCCGAAGCTGTGCCCGATCAACGACAGACGCTCGACGCCCCAGCGCCGCCGCAGCTGCTCGAGGTCCTCGACCAGCAGGTCGAGGCTGTAGGCCTCGTTCCACGGCCGCTCGGACCGGCCGCCGCCGCGCTGGTCGAGGTAGACCATGCGCAGGCGCCGCTCGAGGGCGGGCCCGGCGAATCGCGCGAAGGCCTGGCTGCCCTGCCCCGGCCCGCCATGCAGGAAGACCACCGGCGCGCCCCCTGTCTGGCCGGCCACCCGGTACCAGAGGCGGACGCCGTTGACGACGACCTCATGCTCGCCGGGCCGGAGCGAGGGATCCGTCGGCGCCCGGGCGGCGACGGGCGCGACGAACAGGGCCGCGGCGGCGAGCGCGGCGATCAGGAAACGCATCGGCAACGGGAGACTCCGGCATGTCGCAGTCCCCACAGGAGGTCGACAGACCGCCGGATGGATGCAGCGTGGGCGAAGATGGTGGAAGGCGGCGATGGTACGCCCCCTGGGACTCGAACCCAGGACCCCCTGATTAAAAGTCAGGTGCTCTAACCAGCTGAGCTAGGGGCGCATCGCGCAGGCCCGCGGGGCGGGCCGTCGGGGGGCCTTCTCCGACAGGACGGCGCAGGGGTCAAGCGCGGTCGCTCGACGGCGGACGGCGGAGCCGTTACCCAGATCGCATGAACCCCCTCTCCGGCGTCCGCATCCTCGAGTTCGACGGCCTTGGGCCGGTGACCTTCGCCGGCATGGCGCTGGCGGACATGGGTGCCGGGGTGCTGCGGCTGACGCGCAGCGCGGCGGCCGGCGCGGCGGCCTTCGCCGAGGTCGGCGGCGAGGTGCTGCATCGCGGCCGGCCGGCGGTCGAGGTCAACCTCAAGGATCCGGAGGATCGGGCCCGGGTGCTCGAGCTCGCGGCCAACGCCGATGCGGTGATCGAGGGCTTCCGGCCCGGGGTCATGGAGCGCCTGGGGCTGGGCCCCGCCGAGCTGCAGGCGCGCAACCCGCGGCTGGTCTACGGACGGGTGACCGGCTGGGGGCAGTCGGGCCCGCTGGCCGGGGAGGTCGGCCACGACCTCAACTACATCGCCCTGTCCGGGGCCCTGCATGCGATGGGGGAGCCCGACCGGCCGCCCCGGCCGCCGCTCAACCTCGTGGGCGACTACGGCGGCGGCGCGATGTTCCTCCTCACCGGGGTGCTGGCCGCCCTGCTCGAGGCCCGGACCACCGGTCGCGGCCGGGTGGTGGATGCGGCCATGACCGACGGGTCGGCCCTGCTCACCGCCCTGTTCCACGCCCTGCGCGCGCGCGGCCTGTGGCGCGACGCGCGCGGCGGCAACCTGCTGGACGGGGGCGCGCCCTTCTACCGCTGCTACGCCTGCCGCGACGGCCGCCATGTGGCCGTGGGGGCGCTGGAGCCGCAGTTCTACGCCGCCCTCCTCGCCGGGCTGGACATCCCGGCGGCCGAGGCCCCGCAATATGACACGGGCCTGTGGCCGGAGCTGCACCGCCGCTTCGAGCGCCTGTTCGCAACCCGCGACCGCGACGCCTGGGCCGCGCACTTCGCCGGGACGGACGCCTGCGTCACCCCGGTGCTGGATCTGGGCGAGGCGCCCGGCCATCCGCACAACCGCGCCCGCGGGACCTTTGCCGAAGCCGGGATCGTGCAGCCGGCCCCGGCGCCGCGTTTCGACGGCGCGCGGCCCGTTCCGCCGCCGCATCCCGGGCCGCTGTCGCTGGCGCAGGCCCTCGCCGCCTGGCGCTGAGCTCAGGCCGCCGCCTCCGCCGCCGGCTCCCGCTCGCCCCCGCAGGCCTGCACCAGGGCGACGGCCAGCCGCGCGGGATCGATCGGCTTGGTCAGGAAGGCCGCCACGCCGATCCCGTCCCAGGCCGACTTGTGGGTGTCGAGGGCGTTGGCGGTCAGGGCGACGATCGGCGTCTGCGCGTTCGGCCCGCCGGCCCGGATGCGCCGGGACGCCTCCAGCCCGTCCATGACCGGCATCTGCATGTCCATCAGCACGGCGTCGAATCGTTCCAGCCGGGCTGCCTCGACAGCCTCCGCGCCGTTGCACACCAGGGTCAGACGGCAGCCGTGCGGCTCGAGCAGCAGGGCGAGGATGCGGCGGTTCACCTCATGGTCGTCGGCGGCGAGGATCGCCCGCCCCCGCGCCAGGCGAGACGGCGGCGACGGCGGCCACCTCCAGCGGCAGTACGAGGGTGAAGGTGGACCCGACCCCCTCGCGGCTGTCGACCGTCAGCTCGCCGCCCATGATGCGGGCCAGCTTGCGGCTGATCGACAGGCCGAGGCCGGTGCCGCCGTAGCGGCGGGTGGTGCCGGCGTCGGCTTGCTCGAAGCTGTTGAACATGTGCGGCAGCCGGTCGGCCGGGATGCCGCAGCCGGTGTCGCTGACCGCCACCGACAGGCGGCCGTCGCTCCAGCTCGCCCGCAGGCGGATTTCGCCCTCGCCGGTGAACTTGACCGCATTCGACATCAGGTTGAACAGGATCTGCTGGAAGCGCAGCGGATCGGTCCGCACCGCCTGCGGAACCGCGTCATCGACCTCCATCGCCAGCCGCACCCCCGCCGCCGTCGCCCGCGGCTCCCACAGCCGGCACAGGGCGGTCAGCCGCTCGCGCACGTCCATGACGGCGCTCTCCAGCTCCATTTTGCCGGCCTCGATCTTCGAGAAGTCGAGCACGTCGTTGAGCAGACCCATCAGCACGTCCCCGGCGTCGGTGAGCATGGCCACGTGCTCCCGCTGGGCCGGGCTCAGCTCGGTGCGGCGCAGCAGGTTGGCGGCCGAGATCACGGCATTCATGGGCGTGCGGATTTCGTGGCTGATCACCGCCAGGAAGTCGGACTTGGCGGCGCTGGCCACCTCGGCCTTGTGCTGGGCCTCCCGCGCGGCGTCGCGGGCCGACTGCAGCAGGCCGGTGGTCAGGGTGCTCTGCCGAACCGCCACGACCAGATGGCTCATGTAGAGCAGGCAGCCGATCGAGATCAGCAGCTCCTGCCAGCGCGCTTCGGTGATGGCGCTGATCACCGGCAGGCCCAGGAAGTAGGCGCCGTGCGTGGCCACGGCGGCGATCAGCACCGGTCGCGCCCGGTGCATGTGCAGGCTGACATGCAGAAGCCCGCCCGCCACCTGGATGAGGGCGAAGACGCGGCCGACGTCGCCGCCGGCGAACCACAGGTAGCCGGCCATGCCCGAGTAGATGGCGACGCAGCCGGCGGTGACAGCGCAGGCGAGCGCCACCTCGCGCCGCCCGGGTTCTTTCTCCGGATGACGGAGGAAGCGGCCGAAGACCCGCCCGTCGACGACCTGGCTGGCCAGCACCGCCGCAAGCCAGACGACCGGCCACACGCCGGGTGCGACGAACCATCCGGTCGCGGCGATGAAGGCGGCCAGCGCAAGACGGGTCCTGAGCTCCCGTCGGCGCACCTGCGCGACCATGGCGTAGGCGGTTTCGGTCATGCGACGATCTCCCCGCCCCGAGCGTGCACCCGAAATGCAAAACGATTGGTTGTCAGCCAGAGCGGCGACGACGCAAGACAGCTTGACCGTTGACGCCGGGGGTGATGAGTGCGGCGGTAGGAACCGCCTCGGAACAGCCGCGGCGGTCGTGCGTTGCAAGGCCCGACCCCGGGGGAGATCTCACCGATGAACCGACTTCTTGCTCTCGTGGCCGCCGCCGGCGCGCTGGCGCTCGCCGGTTGCGAGGATCCCTACGCCGACGAGGACGTCGAGACCTACCAGCCGCCGGTTGAGGCGCCGGTCGCGCCGGCCGTCGAGGACAGCGCCGCTGACGCGGCCGCCACGGCGCCCGCGGAGACGCCGCCGCCGGTCGACCCGTCGACCCTCCCGGCCGACCAGCGGAGCTCCGAACAGTCCGTCCAGCCGGAGAGCGAGACGCTCTTCTACTGATCCCGCCTTCGGGCGACATCGGCGGCGGGGGAGCGCCGTCCGGAACGAAGGGCGGTCCGCCCGCTGATAAAGGTTCGAGTTTGACGTCACGGCCCGCCCTGTTTCTCTTCAGCGTGGCCGGGCTCGCCTTCGCCACGGGCGCCGCGGCGGATCCGCGCGCGCGCATTCGCGGCGAGCTCGACGCCGAGCTGCGCGCCCAGCTCGAACGCGCGGTCGGCGAGGTCGACAATCCCCCGGCCAACCGCTTCGAGGCCCGCCGGCGCGCCCGCGGCGCCCTGGAGGCGGCCGAGGCCCTGCTCCGGTCGGAGGGCTACTACCAGCCGGTGCTCGAGGACGTGGTGGAGGGCGAGGAAACCCCGGTCGCCATCGTCGACGTGGTCCCCGGGCCCCGCTTCGAGCTGACGCCGCCGGCGATCAACTGGGTTGCGCCCGCCCCGAACCCGGACACCGCCGCCGAGGTCAGCGCCGGCCTCGAGCTGGAGGCCGGCGATCCCGGCCGCGCGGTCGACGTGATCGCCGCCGAGGGCCGGATCGTCGCCGGCCTCACCCGCCGCGGACACGCCGACGCCCGGGCGGAGCCGCGCCGGGTGGTGGTCGACCACGCCACCTTCACCGTGCAGCCGACCTACAACATCGCCGCCGGTCCGCTGGTGCGGCTGGACGGCGTGCGGCTGGAGACCCGCGGCCCCACCAATCCCGACTGGGTCGCCGGCCTCGCGCCCTGGTCCGAGGGCGAGGTCTACGACCCGGACGACGTGGCCGAACTGGAGCGCCGCCTGCTGGAAACCGGCGTCTACGACGGGGTCGGCGTCGCCCTCGCTCCGGCCGACCAGACGCAGTCCGACGGCAACCGCCCCGTGGTCGTGACCCTGACCGACCGTCCGCGCCGCATCCTGGAGGCGGGCGCGACCTTCTCCACCGCCGAGGGGTCGGGTCTCGACCTGATCTGGACCTGGCACAATCGCTTCGGCCGCGCCGACACCCTGGTCTGGGAAGCGCGGGCGGCGGACATCGACAGCCGGCTCGGCGCCAGCCTGAGCCTGCCGCACTGGCGCCGGCCGGGGCGCACCCTGGAGCTGTCGGGGGCGGTGCTCAACGAGGACACCGACGCCTACCGCCGGACCGCCGTCGCCCTCGCCGCCGACCTGCGCCAGCGCCTCGGCAAGACCTCCTGGTTCAGCTACGGCGTCGGCCTCGACGCCGGGCGATACGACGAGAACCGCTTCGACCCGGTCACCCAGGCCCCGATCAACTTCGAGCGCGATCTGGTGATCCTCACAGGCCGCGGCAGCGCCTGGCTCGACCGCTCGGACGATCCGCTGGATCCGACCACCGGCTGGCGACTTTCCGGCTCGGCCCAGCCGACGGTCGTCGGCGGCGACGCCCGCGCCGCCTTCGTCCGCGCCGAGGCCCAGGCCAGCGCCTATCTGCCGCTGCAGGACAATGCGACGACGGTGCTGGCGGGACGTCTGCGGCTCGGCTCGATCATCGGCGCCGACGAGCTGGACGTGCCGTCGGACCGGCTGTTCTACTCCGGCGGCGGCGGTTCGGTGCGCGGCTACGAGTACCAGGGGGTCGGGCCGCGCCTGCCGGACAACACCCCGCGCGGCGGGGTCAGCCTGTTCGAGGCCTCGGTCGAGGTCCGCCGCGACATCGGGCGCAACTTCCAGGCCGTGGCCTTCGTCGACGCCGGGGCCATCGGCTTCCAGGAGACGCCGAACTTCAACAACCTGCGCTACGGGGCCGGCCTCGGGGTGCGCTACCGCCTGCCCTTCGGCCCGGTCCGCGCCGACGTCGCCTTCCCGCTCGATCGCCGCGAGGGCGACGCCGACTTCCAGATCTACGTCAGCATCGGACAGGCGTTTTGACCGACGCGCCGCCCCCCGCCGAGACGCCGGAAGCGCCGGAAACGCCCGCGAAGGCGAAGCGCAAGCGCACCCTGCTGCAGGCCGTCGCCTTCTTCGGCGGCATGGGACTGGCCATCGTCGCGGCCCTGCTGGTGGCGGTGCTGGTCGGCGGGCGGATGTACATCGTCTCCGATCCCGGGCGCGAGCTGGTGCAGAGCTTCGTCACCGGCAAGAAGATCGGCCGTTACGGCCGGATCAACGTCGAGGGGGTGCGCGGCGACCTGTTCGACGACTTCACCATCGAGCGGGTCACCATCACCGACGCGAAGGGCGTCTGGCTGGAGGCGCGCAAGGTCCGGGTCGACTGGGAATGGTGGCCGCTGGTCACCCGCCGCTTCCACGCCACCGAGGTCGAGGCCGACCTCGTCCGCCTGATCCGACGCCCCGAGGTGGAGCCGCCGACCACGCCGCCGGGGCCGCAGCCGCTGTCCATCGACATCGACCGCTTCGCCGCGGACGTCGAGCTGCTGGAGGGGTTCAGCAAGGAGTACGGCCGCTGGAACCTCGAGGGGGCGGCGGACGTGCCGCGCCGGGGAGCCAAGGACGTGCGCGTGCTCGCCCGCAGCAACAGCCGCCCCGGCGACTTCCTGCGGCTGGCGGCCACCTTCGGCGGCGACCTGACCGAGACCCGCCTGAACCTGCGGGCGCAGGAGGCGCGCGGCGGCCCGATCGCGGGCGCCTTGGGCTATTCGCCCGACCAGCCCTTCCTGGCGACCGCCCTGGTCAACGGCGAGGTGATCGACGCGGTGGTCCGCACCGGCGAATTCACCCCCCTGACCATCAAGGGCCGTTTCGGCGATCAGCAGGCGCGGATCTCCGGCTATTTCGACTTCTCCGGCTCCGACCTGCTGCAGCCGTTCGTGGAGCGCGTCGGCCGCACCGCGCGCTTCGGCTTCGCCACCCTCCCGGACCACGACCGTGACGGCCTGCAGGGCGTGGCCTGGCGGCTGATCGCCGACAATCTGAACTCCTCGGCGCGGGGCCTCATCCGGCTGTCGGACCGCAGCAGTCCGGACGGCGTCCGGTTGAGCGTCTCGACGCCCTCCCTCAGCCGCCTTGTCGGCCGCCCCGTCGCGGGCCGCGCCGCCTATGCGGGGGTGTTCACCGGGGACGCCGACGACTGGCGGCTCCGCGGCGCGGTCGACGTCCGCGGCGTCGAGGCCGCCAGCTATCGCGCCGACCGGCTGCGCGGGCCGCTGACCGTGGCCGTCGAGCGGGGCCGGATGGATCTGGGAGGCGACCTGTCGGCCGCCGGCGGCTCGACCGCCGGCGTCATCGGCGGTCTGCTTGGCGCGGCGCCGCGACTGCAGTTCGAGGCGGTCCGCCAGGCGAACGGCGCCATTCTTCTCGAACAGGTGGACCTGCGCGGACGGGCCCTCACGGTCGAGGGAACAGGCGGGCGCAACCTGCTCGGCGGCTTCGGCTTCCGCGGCGAGGCGCAGATCACCGACGCCTCCCAGATCTACGCCCCGGCGGACGGCGCCTTCGGGGGTCGCATCACCGCCTCCACGGCCCGCGCCGGCGCCCCGTGGCGGCTGGCCTTCGACGGTCGCGGCCGAGGCCTCGAAACCGGCATGGCCGAGCTGGACCGCCTGCTCGGCCCCACCCCCCGGCTGCAGATCGCCGGCGCCCTCGACGACGGCCGCGTGGCGGTGGAGCAGGCCCGGCTCACCGGCGCCCAGGGCTCGGCCGGCGCTCGCGGTCTGATCGAGGGCGATGGCCGGCTGCGGCTGGCGCTGAACTGGGACGCCCGCGGCCCGTTCGGGGTTGGTCCGGTGGAGATCGACGGCGCCATGACTGGCGAGGGCGCCCTCACCGGCACGCTCGCCCAGCCCCGCGCCGACCTGCGCGCCGCCTTCGGCCAGGTCGCGGCCGGCGCCCTGCGACTGAGCGACGTCGACCTGATCCTCAGCTTCCGGCGCGGGGCCGACGCCTCCGACGGCCGCATCGCCGTCACCGCCGCCTCGAACTACGGTCCGGCCCACGCCCGCGGCAACTTCTTCCTCGGCGGCGACCGCATCCGCCTGACCGAGGTCGATCTGGACGCCGGCGGGATCGCCGCGCAGGGGGCCATCGCCCTCTCCAATCGCACGCCGTCCAGCGCCGACCTGTCCTTCACCGCCCGCCCGGGCGCCTTCCTCGCCACCGGATCGGCCGAGGGCCGGGTGCGTCTCACCGACGGCCCCGGCTCGGAAACGGCCATCCTGCAGGTAAGCGGCGAGAACGTCCGCCTGGCCGGCTCGGGTTATGTCATCCGCAACCTCGAACTGAACGGCCGCGGCAGCCTTGAGCGGCTGCCCTTCACCCTCGTCGCCGACGTCGGCGGCGCCACCCCGGTCAGCTTCGACGGCTCGGGGGTCTACTCCCGGGACGGAGCCGCCCAGTCCGTGGTGCTCGAGGGCGCCGGCCGGGTGCGCGAAATCGCCTTCACCACCCGCAATCCGGCGGTGATCGCCCTCGCCGGCGACGGCCGGGTCGCCCGGGTCGATCTCGGCGTCGGCGGCGGCGTGCTGCTGGGGGAACTGCGCCAGGATGCGCGGGCCGCGATCGTCGAGGCCACCCTGACCAGCGTGGAGCTGGGCTCGATCGCGCCGGACCTGCGCGGCCGCGTCACGGGGCGCCTCTCGCTGCGCGGCGCCGGCGAGGACCTGTCAGGCTCGGCCAACCTGGACTTCGCCGACATTCGCAGCATCGACGCGCCGGGCGCCCTTTCGGTCGACGGGGCGGTCAACGCCCTGCTGGTCAACGACCGCCTGCGCATCCAGGCCCGCGCCTCCGACGACGGCGCCGTGCAGGCCTCGGCCGACGTGACCCTGCCCGTCGAGGCCTCGGCGGCCCCCTTGCGGCTGGCCGTCGCCCGCACCCGCGACATGACCGGCGACGTCTCGATCCAGGGCCAGATCCAGCCGATCTGGGACCTGCTCGTCGGCGGCGAGCGTTCGCTGTCGGGGCAGGTGGACGGGCGGGCCACCCTCGCCGGCACCCTCGCCGCACCGCGCCTGAACGGCCGTCTGGACCTGCGGGACGGAACATTCCGCGACAGCGCCACGGGCCTCCGGCTGGAGAACATCCTGCTGGCCAGCCGCTTCGACGACGCCAGCGGGGTGGTCGAGACTTTCCGCGCCGTCGACGGGACCGGCGGCTCCGTCACCGGCAACGGCCGCCTCGGCCTTACCGAGGGCTCCGGCTCGAGCTTCCAGCTGCTGCTCAACCGCTTCCGGATCATCGACAACGACATCGCCGAGGCCCGCGCTTCAGGCCCGCTGACCGTGATCCGCGCCGCGGACGGCAACATCACCCTCAGCGGCCGCATGGACATCGACGAGGCGCGCATCGAGGCCAATCCGCCCGGGTCGAACGGCATCGTCCGCATGGACGTGATCGAGATCAACAAGCCCGGCGGGGACGAACCGGAAGAGGTCCAGGCGCGGCCGCGCGGGCTGCAGATCGGCCTCGACCTGACCCTGAACTCCCCGGGCGGCGACGTGCTGGTGGTGGGTCGCGGCCTGAACGTGGAGATGAACGTCGACGCCCGTGTGCGCGGCACCATCAACCGGCCGGTCCTGACCGGCACGGCGCGGGTGGTGCGCGGCGACTACGACTTCGCCGGCAAGCGCTTCGTCTTCGACGATCGCGGCACGGTCACCCTGTCGACCCGGCCCGAGGACATCCGCCTGAACCTCAGCGCCACCCGCGACGATCCGGCCCTGACCGCCACGATCCGCGTCACCGGCACCGCCGCCCGCCCCGAGATCGACCTCACCTCCACCCCGGCCCTGCCCGACGACGAGATCCTGTCCCAGGTCCTGTTCGGCCGCTCCGCCTCGCAGCTGTCGGCCTTCGAGGCGGCCCAGCTGGCGGCGGGCGTGGCGGCGCTGGCCGGCGGCGGCGGCTTCGACGTCATCGGCAACCTGCGCGAGCTGGCCGGGCTCGACCGCCTGTCCTTCGGCGGCGAGGCGTCCAGCCTCACCGTCGCCGGCGGTCGCTACATCACGGACGACGTCTACCTCGAGATCATCGGCGGCGGCGAAGGCGGGGCGGCGGTGAACGTCGAATGGCAGGTGCGGCGCAACCTGACCGTCAGCTCCACCGTCGGCGGCCAGGGCGAGGCCAGCCTGTCGATCCGCTGGCGTCGCCAGTCCCGCCAGCCGGGCACAGGGCGCGAGGACCGCCGCCCGAACCGCTGACGAAAAAGGGCCGCGCCGGAGCGACCCGGCGCGGCCCACCATATCGGCCTGAACGGCTGCTTCAGTCCTGGTAGGTGTTAGCCGCGTCCATCCGGATGCGATCCAACGCGCTGGAGCCACGAATGCCCGCGATGTGCATAAGTCCGGCGATCAACATGGTCACGATCGTAAAAAACGTGAGCCACATCGGCTGCGCGGCGGCCATTGCGGGAACGAGAAGCGCCAGCACCCCGCCGCCAAGGCCCCAAACCACCAGAATGAGGAACAGGATGGGCAGCACCTTGTTCGGCTTCCGCCATTGAACGGCCGCCAGGATCAGCTGCAACAACGTCAATCCGACGCCAAGCATCAGGCCGAACTGTCCCTGCTGGGCGAGTGCGGCCGGATCAGGCGCCTGCCCGGTGAATTGTTCGATCATTCGCGCGGCGGCTTCCTGTGCCGCAGGCGTGGTCGAGTACCAGACGCCGACCCCTTGGTGCAGCGCGCCGATCAGCATGCCGATGGCGCTTACCTTGGCGGCCGCCAGGGCGGCTTCTTCAGTGTCGAGCGGCGATGTCGGATTCATCGCCTTGGCCCAGTCAGTCATTGGAATGCCTCCCTCGATCGAAGGCTCACCCTAGCCCTGCCCCGCCCGAGTCGAAAGCCGCTTCGCCTTCACCTTTCGGGTCGGGACGGCTAGGGTCCGCCCGCATGCGGATTCTGCCTCCCGACCAGACCGTGCTCGACCACGTCGCAGCGCGCGGACCGGCCATCGTGGCGCGCGCCGTTGAGTGGGCGAACGTCAACTCCGGCAGCCGCAACGCCGCCGGCCTCGACGCCGTGCTGCACCTGCTCGAGGCCGAGGCCCGCCGCCTGCCCGCCGAGGTCGTGCGCGTGCCGACCGCCGGCTCCACCACCGTCGCCGACGACGGCTCGGTGCGGGCCGAGGCCCACGCCGACGCCCTGCGCATCACCGCCCGGCCCGACGCCCCGGTCCAGGTCGTCCTGACCGGCCACTACGACACCGTCTTCCCCGCCGGGAGCGCCTTCCAGAGCGTGACCACGCGGCCGGACGGAGCCCTCAACGGCCCCGGCATCGCCGACATGAAGGGCGGCATCAGCGTCCTGCTCGCCGCCCTTGAGGCGTTCGAACTCCACCCCGAGCGGGAGCGCGTCGGCTGGACCGTCCTGCTCAGCCCCGACGAGGAGATCGGCTCGCCCGCCTCCGCCCCCCTGCTGGCCGAGCTGGGCGCCCGCGGCCACCTCGGCCTGACCTACGAGCCGTCGCTGCCCGACGGCACGCTGGCCGGCGCGCGCAAGGGCAGCGGCAACTACCATCTGGTGGTGACCGGCAAGGCCGCCCACGCCGGCCGCGCCTTCCACGAGGGCGCCAACGCCGTCGCCGGCGCCGCCGTCCTGGCCGCCCGCCTGCACGCCCTCAACGGCCTGCGCGAGGGCGTGACGGTCAATGTGGCGAAGATCTCCGGCGGCGGGCCGCTGAACGTCGTCGCCGACAACGCCGTGGTCCGCTTCAACGTCCGCGTCCCCGACGCCGCCGCCGCGGCGTGGATCGAGGACCAGGTGCGGGCGCTGGCCGGCGAGCCCCCCTTCCCCGGCCTGACCCTGGCGCTCCACGGCGGCATGACCCGGCCGCCCAAGCCGATGGACGCCAGTCAGACCGCCCTGTTCGAGGCCGTGCGCGAGGCGGGCGCCCTGCTCGGCCAGTCGATCGCCTGGAAGCCCTCCGGCGGCGTCTGCGAGGGCAACAACCTGCACGCCGCCGGCCTGCCCAACATCGACACCCTCGGCGTGGTCGGCGGGGACATCCACTCCGACCAGGAGTTCGCCTGGCCGGCCAGCTTCGTGGAACGGGCGCAGCTCTCCGCCCTGATCCTGTGCAAGGTCGCCTCGGGCGAGATCGACGCCCTCAAACTCAAACAGCTCCGCCTGGAGACCGCGTAACCGCATGCTCGTCGTCCGCCCCGCCGGTCCGTCCGACCTCGATTACCTGCTGGAGCTGGCCATCCTGTCCGGCCCCGGCTTCACCAGCCTGCCTGAGGACCCGGACCAGCTCGCCGAACGCCTCGACCTCAGCCGCGACAGCTTCGCCGGGGCGATCGATCCGCAGGCCCGCTGGTACACCCTGATGCTGGAGGAGTCGGACACCGGCGACGTCGACGGCGTCGGCTCGGTCAAGGCGGCCGTCGGCCTCAAGCGGCCCTTCTTCTCCTTCCGGGTCGTCAACACCACCCAGTCCTGCCCTTCGCTCGGCATCCGGCTCGACCAGAAGACCCTGGTGCTGGTGAACGAGTGCACGGGCTGGACCGAGGTGGGCTCGCTGTTCCTCAAGGCGGACCGGCGCAAGGGCGGCGCCGGGCGTCTGCTGTCACAGTCGCGGTACATGCTGATCGGCGCCGAGCCGCAGCTGTTCGCCGAGTCCGTGCTGGCCGAGCTGCGCGGGGTCTTCACCCCCGACGGCGCCTGCCCCTTCTGGGATCACGTGGCGCACAAGTTCTTTCCGATGGAGTTCGAGGAAGCCGACCGGATGACGGGGTCGACCGACAAGCAGTTCATCCTCGACCTCGCCCCCCGCCACCCGATCTACATCGAACTGCTGCCCGAGCCCGCGCGGGCCGTGATCGGCAAGGTCCACCCGCAGGGCGTGCCGGCGATGGCCCTGCTGGAGTCGGAGGGATTCCGCCCCAACGGCCTCGTCGACATCTTCGACGCCGGCCCCACCGTCTGCTGCGACCGCGACAACATCCGCACCGTTCGGGACGCCCGCCGGCTGACCGTCGTCCTCGCCGACGAGGTCGAGTCCGAGCTGCCGGCCCTGATCTCCACCGACCACGTGCGCGACTTCCGCGCCGTTCGCCAGCGCGCCCTCGTCGAGGGCGACACGGTGACCATCGCCCGCGACACCGCCGACGCCCTCAGGGTGAAGGCCGGCGAAGTCGTGCGGGTGAAGACCTGAGCCCCCATCTGATGACCATGACCCCCTTCCACTCCACCGACCCCGCCACCGGCGACATCAACTGGCAGGGCGAGGCCGCCGCGCCCGCCGCGGTCCAGGCCGCCGTCGACCGCGCCCGCGCCGCCTTCCCCGACTGGGCCGACCGCCCGCGTCAGGACCGCATCGACGCGGTCAAACGCTACCAGGCGGTGCTGAAGGACCGGGCGCCGCAGATCGCCGAGGCGATCAGCCGCGAGACGGGCAAGGCGCTCTGGGAGTCAAAGGCCGAGCTGGCCGCCATGCAGGGCAAGGTCGACATCTCGATCCGCGCCTATGACGAGCGCACCGGCGAACGCAGCGCGGAGACCGGCTTCGGCCGCGCCATCCTGCGCCACCGCCCGCACGGCGTCGCCGCCGTGCTCGGCCCGTTCAACTTCCCCGGCCACCTGCCCAACGGCCACATCGTCCCCGCCCTGCTGGCTGGCGACACGGTCGTGTTCAAGCCGTCGGAAGAGACCCCGCTGGTCGGCCAGCTGATGGCCGAGGCCTTCGCCGCCGCCGATCTGCCGGAGGGCGTGGTCAACGTCGTCCAGGGCGGTCGCGAGACCGGCGCGGCGCTGCTGGACGCCGGCATCGACGCCCTGATGTTCACCGGCTCGGGGGCCGCCGGCGCCCACTTCCGCCGCAAGTTCGCCGACGATCCCCACGTCATCCTCGCGCTGGAGCTGGGCGGCAACAATCCGCTGGTCGTCTGGGACGCCGCCGACGCCGAGGCCGTCGCCGGCATCGTGGTCCAGTCGGCCTTCATCACCACCGGCCAGCGCTGCTCCTGCGCCCGCCGCCTGGTCGTGCCCGAAGGCGCGGCGGGCGACGCCGTCGTCGAGGCCGTGGCCGCCCTGTCGGACCGGCTCGTCTTCGGCCGCTGGAACGACGACCCCGAGCCCTACGCCGGGCCGCTGATCTCGCAGCGGGCCGCCGAGGCGGCGCTGAAGGCCCTGCAGGAGCGCATCGACGCCGGCGCCCGGGTGATCCGCGCCTCCGGCCCCGTCGGCGACCTGCCGGGCGCCTTCGTCAGGCCGGCCATCATCGACGTCACCGGCGTCGACGTCCCCGACGAGGAGATCTTCGCCCCCTTCCTCCAGGTCCGCCGCGTGGCCAGCTTCGACGCCGCCGTCGCCGAGGCCAACGCCACCCGCTACGGCCTGTCCGCCGGTCTGGTCAGCGACGACCCCGCGAACTGGGAGCGCTTCATCCGCCGCATCCGGGCGGGCGTGGTCAACTTCAACCGCCCGACCACCGGCGCCGCCGGCGACATGCCCTTCGGCGGCCTCGGCGCCAGCGGCAATCACCGCCCCTCGGCCTATTATGCGGCCGACTACTGCGCCTATCCCGTGGCCAGTTTCGAGGCCGGCGCGGTCAAGAACATCGAGAGCGAGATCAAGGGGTTGAGAGCGTGACCTCGACGGCTGTCGAAGCCAACGCCGACGGCCTGATCGGGCCGACCCACTCCTACGCCGGCCTGTCGCCCGGCAACCTCGCCTCCAGCCTCAACGCCGGCGAGGCGTCGAACCCGCGCGCCGCCGTGCTGCAGGGGCTGGACAAGATGAAGCGGCTGGCCGACCTCGGCCTGCCCCAGTTCGTCCTGCCGCCGCACGAGCGGCCGCACATTCCGTTCCTGCGCAGCCTCGGCTTCACGGGCTCGGACGGGGAGGTGCTGGCCGCCGCCTGGACGTCGGCCCCGACCTTCGCCGCCGCCGCCTGCTCCGCCTCGCCGATGTGGGCCGCGAACGCCGCCACGGTCACGCCGTCCGCCGACGCCGCCGACGGCCGGGTCCACTTCACCCCCGCCAACCTCGTCACCAACCTGCACCGCTCGCTTGAGGCGCCGCAGACGAAGCGGGCGCTGGACGCCCTCTTCCCCGACCCGGCCCGCTTCGCCGTCCACGACGCCCTGCCCGCCGTCGGCCACCTCGCCGACGAGGGCGCGGCCAATCACGTCCGCCTGTGCGCCGACCACGGCGCGCCGGGCGTCAATCTGCTGGTCTGGGGCCGCGAGGCCTTCGAGGCCTGGGACGATCCCTTCCCCGCCCGCCAGACCCGCGAGGCCTCCGCGGCGATCGCCCGCCGCCACGGCGCCTCGGGCGTGGTCCTCGCCCGCCAGTCGAAGGCGGCCATCGCCGGCGGGACCTTCCACAACGACGTGGTCTGCGTCGGCTCCCTGCGGACCCTGTTCTTCCACGACCTCGCCTTCGAGGACACGGCGGGAACGCTGGAGGCCATCCGCCGGGCCGCGGACGGCCGCTTCGATCCGGTCTTCGTCGAGGTCGCCTCGGCCGACCTGCCGCTGTCCGACGCCATCGCCAGCTATCTGTTCAACTCCATGCTGGTGCAGATCCCGGGCGAGGACCGCCTGACCCTGATCTGCCCCACCGAGACGCGCGACAACCTCAACGCCCACGCCGTGGCCGAGGGGCTGGCCGCCTCCAACGGGCCGATCGGCCGGGTCGAATACGTCGACGTGCGCCAGTCGATGCGCAACGGCGGCGGCCCGGCCTGCCTGCGCCTGCGCGTCGCCCTGACCGAAGAGGAGCTGGCCGCCACCAACCCCGCCATGCGCATGACCGACGAGCTGCACGCCCGCCTGTCGATCTGGGCCGCGGCCTGGTACCGCGACACGCTCAGCCCCGCCGACCTCGCCGACCCCGCCCTGCTCGACGAGAGCCGCGGCGCGCTCGACGCCCTGACCGACATCCTCGGCCTCGGCGGCGGCTTCTATCCGTTCCAGCGGACCTGAGCGTGCGCCGCCTCGCCTTCGCCTGCGCCGTGCTCGGCCTGCTCGTCCTGCTGGGCGCGGCGGTGGCCGGCGGCCTCGCCACGCCCGGCTACGATCACGCCCGCCAGTACCTCAGCGAGCTGGGCGCGACCGGCGCCGCCACGGGGCCGGCCGTCAGCGCCGCCTTCATCGTCTCCGGGGGGCTGCAGGCCGTCTTCTGGCTGCTGTGCATCCGCCTGCTGCCCGGCTCGCGGCTCGCCGCCGCCGGTTTCGCACTCAGCGCCCTGAACGGGCTCGGCCTGCTGGCCGGCGGGGTCTTCCCCTGCGACGCCGGCTGTTCGCTGCAGGACCCGAGCCTGTCGGCCGTGCTCCACGACGTGCTGGGCGGCCTCGGCTACCTGTGCGGCGTGGCCGGCGTCCTGCTCGTGGCCATGGCCTGGCGCAGCGACCCCGGCCGCCGCCGGTTGTCGGGCCTGGCCCTGCTCTGCGGCATGCCCGCGGTGATGCTGGTCTGGATCCTCCATCCCGGCTTCGAACTGTTCGGCCTCGCCCAGCGCGGCCTCGAACTGGCTTTCGCCGTCTGGACCCTCGCCGTCGCCTTCGAGATCCGCCGCAGCCCGACCGGCTAAGACTCTCAGCCTGCGGCGCGAAGCCGCTCCAGCGCTTGCGGATAGCGGCGCGAGACGGGCGCCTCGAGCGCCCCAAGCTCGACCGTCCAGTCGCCCGAGCCGTCGGGCCGCAGCCCGGTGACCGCCCCCGCATTGACCAGCCACGAGCGGTGCGCGCGCACGAAGCCGAAGCGCTCCAGCTCCACCTCGATCGCCGCGAGGGTCGCCCGCATCAGCGGCCGCCGCCCGTCCGCCAGCCAGAATTCGACGTAGTTGCCCGCCGAGGACACGGCGACGATCTGCGAGAGCGGCGCGCGGATGATCCGCCCGCCGTCGCGGATGTCGAAGCTCACCGGCCGCACCGGCTCTTCCCGCCGCCGGCGCAGGACGCCGACCAGCCAGAACAGGCCGGCGAACACGGCGTAGCTGATCAGGTCCTTGCGCAGTTCGTAGACGAAGCGATCGCCGAACACGTACGGCTCGGCCTCCATCGCCGCGTAGGCCAGCTTGCGCAGCCACACGAGGCCGGCGACGTGCAGCCCGGAGTAGGCCAGCAGGGCGACCGCATGAACGGCGGCGAACCGCAGTTTGGGCCGCCAGCCTTCGGCCACGATCTCCTCGGGCGAGGCGGCCGCCGTCGCCAGCCAGGGAAGCCACAGGGCCAGCCCGACGATCGCCGCGGCGCTCGTGCCTTCCCACACCCATGGCTCCCAGAACGCGACCTGCGGAAGGTCCGCCAGGTTGCTGAGGGCGTTCACGACCACCACCACCAGGGCCACGGGGGCGACGATCAGGTAGCCTGAGCGCAGGTCGCGAGGGTCCGCCCGGCGCAGGGCGTCCGACCACCATCGCCGGCCGCTCGCCCCGCGTTCGTCGCCGTTCGTCCCGCGGCCCCGGCGAATGTCCCGGCCAGCCGCCCGCACGTCCCCGGGCGCTTGCCGCCCCGCGCCCCGCTTCGCCAGCGTGGCCCGGTCCTCGTCCTCATGGAGTCCGGCCGTGTCCGACATCGCCCCCGTCCCGCCTGGCCGCCGCTACGATCTCGACTGGATCCGCGTCGGCGCCTTCCTGCTGCTGATCTTCTACCATGTCGGCATGTTCTATGTGCCGTGGGACTGGCACGTGAAGAGCGGCCATGAACTGCCATGGCTCGAGCCGGTGATGCAGCTCACCAGTCCGTGGCGTCTGACCCTGCTCTTTCTCGTCTCCGGCTGCGCCACCCGCTTCCTCGCCGACAGCTTCGCCGCGCGCGGCAAGGGGGCCGGCGCGCTCGCCGGTTCGCGCCTCCTGCGCCTCCTGCCGGCGCTGCTGTTCGCCATGTTCGTGATCGTGCCGCCGCAGAGCTACTACGAGATCTTCGAGCACCTGCGCGGCCAGGGCGTCGCCGATCCCGCCGGGCATTCGTGGCTGACCGACTTCTGGGTGCGCTACGCCACCGCCTCGGGCGGCTGGTGCGGGCCCGACGGCTGCCTCATCACCCCGACCTGGAACCACCTGTGGTTCGTGGTCTACCTGCTGGTCTACAGCCTGCTGCTCGCCCTCGTCCTCGCCGTCCCCGGGGCGCGGCGAGCCCTGCAGGCGGGCGCCGACCGCATCTTCCGCGGCTGGGGCCTGCTCGTCTGGCCGCTGGTCTGGCTGTGCGCCATCCGCCTGTTCCTGGCGCCGGCGTTCGAGATCACCCACGCCCTCGTCGACGACTGGTACAATCACGCCCTGAGCTTCGCCGCCTTCCTGTTCGGTTTCCTCATCGCCCGCTCCGAGCCCGCCCGCCGCGCCTTCATGGCGGCGCGCTGGCCGGCGCTGGGCCTCGCCGTGGTCAGCTGGGCGGCGTGGGCGGCATGGTCCTGGACCTTCCGGGGAGACGACGCCGTGCCGCCCGAGGCGCTGCGCACGGCCATGCGGCTCGTCTACGCTGTCGACCAGTGGGCCTTCATCGTCGCCATTCTCGGCTTCGGCGCCCGCTGGCTCAACCGCGGCGGCCCCGTGCTGCGCTACCTGACGATCGGGGTCTTCCCCTTCTACATCGTCCACCAGACGCTGATCGTCGTGGTCGGCCACCACCTGGCGACCTTGGGCCTGCCTCTGGTCGCCGAGGCGACGCTGCTGATCGCCGCCACCTTCGCCGGCTGCTTCCTCGCCTATGAGGCGGCCCGCCGGCTCGGCTGGCTCGGCCTGCTCCTCGGGGTCCGACCGGCGTCCCGTCCCGCGGCCGGGTCGCACGCCAGCGCAAGTCAGGCCGCGTGAACGACGGCGGGGCTCAGGCCGCGAACCGGCCGCCGCGGGCGGCGTAGGCCTGGGTGCCGCGGGTGAAGACGCGGTCGGTGGGCAGGATGGCGTCGATCGGGATGGTCTCGGCGCCCTCCAGCCGGTCGTAGATCGGTCCGAAGTCCTGCAGGGTGTCGCGCTTCAGCTGCTCCAGCGACTCGATGACGAAGTAGACCTGCTGGAAGTCGTCGATGCGGTACAGGGTCTTCATCACCCGCTCGAGGTCGAAGCCCAGGCGGTTCGGCGAGGGATCCTCCAGGGCGAAGACGCTTTCGGTGGCCGAGGAGACGATGCCGGCGCCGTAGATGCGCAGGCCGCCGGCGTCCTGCATCAGGCCGAACTCCACCGTGTACCAGTACAGCCGCGCCAGGTTCGGCAGCATGCCGCGCCGGGCCGCCCGCTGGCCGCCCCTGCCGTAGGCCTCCATGTAGGCGGCGAAGTCCGGATCGGTCAGCATGGGGACGTGGCCGAACACGTCGTGGAAGATGTCCGGCTCCTGCAGGTAGTCCAGCTGGTCCGGCTTGCGGATGAACTGCCCGGAGGGGAAGCGGCGATTGGCGAGGTGGTCGAAGAACACCTCGTCCGGCACCAGCCCCGGCACGCAGACCACGGTCCAGCCGGTCAGGGCCTCCAGCTTCGGGTTCATCAGGGCGAAGTCGGGAATCCCGCCGGTGTTCAGGTCCAGCGCCTCCAGTCCCTTGAAGAAGACGTCGGCGGCCCGCCCCGGCAGGATCTTCATCTGCCGGGCGTAGAGGGTGTCCCAGGTGCGGTGCTCGACCTCGGTGTAGGCGCGCCAGTCCTGCGGGATCGTCCAGTCGGCGGCCGCCCCTTCCGGCGGACTCTCGAAGACGTGTTCGAAATCGGACATGGCGCTCCTCGTCGGCTCTGTCGGCCCTTGGCCGCAATCTAGGCCCGTCGGACGGAGCGCGCCACCCGCTCAGTGGATGGCGTGGGCGCGCGGCGCGTGGCGCCCGCGGGCGTCGACGTTGAAGTATCTCCGCTCGTCCATCGGGGACAGCGCCTTCACCTGCGGGTCGAGCTCCAGCGCGTCCTCCGGCGCATAGGCGATGAAGCCGCCGTCGGCCCCCAGCGCCAGCACCTGGTAGAAGGGCTGCTCCGGCGAGATGTCGCCGGTTTCGCCCTCGCGGCCGGCGAAGCGCGGGTCCACGTCCACGACCACGCCGCGGAAGGCGGCGTCGCGGTGGCGGACCATGTCGCCGAGGGCGAAGCGGGCGAGGACGGATCGGATCATCATCCCGGCATCCTGCCCGCCGTCGTCTGAGCCTCGTCCGTGGACGGCGTTCATTTTCGCGTCAGCCACGGCTTGGCGCGCCGGCGTCGCCCGGTCTAGGCTGTCGAAGACGGGCGCCGCTCTGGACCGCCCACCTCGAAAGCTCGGCCGATGCCGGAGACCGCCGGCGGCGCCCGCCGCCCACGGTCCCAGCCTCGCCGGCCCGACGGACAGCGCGCCCGCGGCGGCGCGGCCGACGGATCCGGCGCGGCGGGTCGGGAGGCGCCCCTCTACGGCGCCCTCGACCTTGGGACCAACAATTGCCGCCTGCTGATCGCCAGGCCGGCCCGCGACGGCTTCAGGGTCGTCGACTCCTTCAGCCGCATCGTGCGGCTGGGCGAGGGTCTGTCGCGCAGCGGCCGCCTCGACGAGGCCGCCATGGAGCGGGCCTACGAGGCGCTGATGCTGTGCAGCGAGCGGGTCGTCCGCCGCGGGGTCGAACCGGACCGCCTGATGGCCGTGGCCACCCAGGCCTGCCGCCAGGCCGACAACGGCGCCGCCTTTATCGAGCGGGTCCGCGCCGGCACCGGCCTGCGCCTGAAGGTCATCGATCCGTCCGAGGAGGCGCGGCTGTCGGTCGAGGGCTGCCTCAACCTGTTCGATCCCGACGCCGAGGCGGTGCTGGTCGTGGACGTCGGCGGGGGCTCGACCGAGCTGAGCTGGCTGCGCCGGGCCGGCCGGGACTTCACCTCCTGCGGCTGGATGTCGGCGCCGATCGGCGTGGTCACCCTGGCCGAGCGCCACCCCGAGCCGCCGCCGGGCGACCCCGCCGCCCACGCGGCCTGGTACGAGGCGATGATCGACGACATGGCCGCCGCCCTCGCCGCCGCGCCGGTCGAGCCGGCCCTGCGCGAGGTGTTCGCCGCCGGCCGCGGCCATCTGGTCGGGACCTCGGGGGCGATCACCAGTCTTGCGGGCATCCATCTCGGCCTGCGCCGCTACCAGCGCAACCTGGTCGACGGCCTGTGGATGAGCCGCGCCGACTGCGACGCGGCCGCCGACCGGCTCAAGGCGCTGGGCCCGGCGGGCCGGGCGGCGGAATCCTGCATCGGACCCGACCGGGCCGACCTCGTGCTGGCGGGGGCAGCGATCATGACGGCGGTGCAGCGCGCCTGGCCGTCGGAGCGGGTCCGCGTCGCCGACCGGGGCCTGCGCGAGGGCCTTCTGCTCCGCCGCATGCGCGAGGACAGACGCCCCGGCCGCCGCCGGCGCCGGCGGGGCGGCGCGCGAAACGACTAGCGCGGGACTCCCCCGGGCCGACTGCGGGCGTAGTCCAGCTCCCGCTCCAGCCGCTGGCTGGACAGTTCGCCGCGTTCCCGGGCCGTCATCTGGTGCGACCGGGGAGTCAAGCCGAGCTCCGACTGGCGGCGGGCCTCGATGCATTCCGCCGTCTGGCGAACCCCGGCGCAGGGCAGCTCCGCGGTCCGGAGCGAGGGACTGGCGCAGGCGGAGGCCGCGAGAGCCGCGATCGGAATGAGCGCGCTTGCTGCAACCTTCATCTCGCCCTCCAAGGGTACTGACGGCGCAGCCTTGCAGGCCCGCGTTTCATGGGCAAGCCGTCAGCCGCCGGTCACCTGGGTCGGCAGCATGACGTCGCAGACCGAGAAGTCGGCGGCGCGGGCGGCGCGGGCGGCCTCCACCAGCGCCCGGAAGCGCTCCGATGAGGTGGACAGGACCTGCACCGCCGGCCGTTCCGCCGCCGGCAGGTCGGCGGCGATCCGCACCCGCGTCATGCGATCCGGCGTCGCCTGCGCCATCATGCCGTTGTCGCCGTCCCCGACCTGCAGGGCCCGGACGACGTCCAGCCCGGCCACGGTCATGCCCCAGACCGTGTAGCGCTTGTCGAGCGCCGGATAGGCCTGGCGCATGATGAAGAACTGGCTGTTGGCGGTGTCCGGATCCTCGTCCCGGGCCATGCCGGCCACGCCGGGACAATAGAGGCCCCAGCCGTGCACCTTGCCGTCGGCGGTCTGGGCGAAGACGGCGTCCGGCTGGGTCTGGACCGGCAGCGAATGCAGGAAGCCGACCCGCGCGCCCTGGGGCTCCGCTGCGGCGGCGAAGGGCATCGCCGGGTCGCGGCGGAAGGTGAACTCCGCCGGCAGGTCAGGGTGATAGCTCTGGCCCTCGCCATTGCCGAGCGGATCGCCGGTCTGCGCCATGAAGGCGTCGATCACCCGGTGCCAGGCGAGGCCGTCATAGAAGCCGGCCCGGGCGAGCAGGCGGATGCGCTCGACGTGCTGCGGCGCCGCCTCGGGGATCAGTTCGACGAGGATGCGCCCCTTGGTCGTGTCGATGACCAGCAGGTTGGCGGGCGGCACGGCGCGCCAGTCGGTCTCGCCGATGGTGGTCGCCGGCGTCGGCGCGGGGGGCGGCGGCGGCGCCTCCTGCGCGACGGCCTGTCCGGTCATCAGCGCCGCGGCGGCGACGGCAAGAGCCAGCTTCATCCTTCCCTCCCCGGAAGACGTCTCACTCGATGATTTCGGCCGACGGCCGGGCGTCGCAGACGTCCAGCCGACCCCCGGCTGCAGTCCGCCGCTGCTCCAGCCAGGCGGCGAAGGCAGGATCGGCGGTGGCCATCACCCGCGCCCGCGGGCGCTCGCCCGGCGGCAGGGCGGCGGCCGTGCGCACGCGCGTCATCACATCCGGATCGGCGACCCGTCCGTCCTCGGCCTCGGCGCCCCGCTTGAGCGCGCGGGCCACGTCCAGCCCGGCCACCACGCGGCCGAACGGCGCATAGGCCCCGTCCAGGGTCTCGTTGCGCCCGGTCATGATGAAGAACTGGCTGTTGGCGCTGTCCGGGTCGCCGCTGCGCGCCATGCCCAGCACCCCGGGGCAGAACAGGGCCGTGGCGGGGGTCTTGAAGTCCGCGGTGACCATCATCTGGGCGTCGGGCTGGGTGACCACCGCCATCGAGCCGATGACGCCCCGCTGCACGCCGTTCGGGCCCGGCTCGCCCACGCGCACGAAGCCGTCCGCCCGCCCGCGCCGGAACCCGAACTCGCCGGGGATGTCCGGCAGCTCGCTGCCGCCGGCGCCGGTGCCGAGCGGATCGCCGGTCTGGGCCATGAAGTCGGCGATCACCCGGTGGAATTTCAGCCCGTCGTAGAAGCCCTGGTCGGCGAGGGTGCGCACCCGCGTCACCGCCTGCGGCGCCGCCCGCGGATCCAGCTCGGCGACGATCCGCCCCTTCGAGGTGTCGATGACCAGCAGGTTCTCGGGCGCGACCTCGCGCCACGCCTGCGCCGCCGCCGGCGTCGCCGCCAGCAGCCCGGCCGCCGTCGCCGCCCCGATCCATCTCCGCATGCTCATGTCCTCACCCGCGCCCGCACCGCGGCCGCCACGGCCGGGCTGACGAAACTCTCGATGTCGCCGCCCAGCCGGGCGATCTCCTTGACCAGCCGCGAGGCGATCGCCTGATGCCGCGGGTCGGCCATCAGGAAGACCGTCTCGATGTCGGCATTGAGGCGCTGGTTCATCGCCGTCATCTGGAATTCGTACTCGAAGTCCGCCACGGCCCGGAGCCCGCGCACGATCACCGTCGCGTCCAGCTCCTCGGCGAAATGCATCAGCAGGCTGGAGAACGGCCGCACCTCCACCTGGGGGCCGAAACCGGCCACCTCGGCGCGCACCATCTCGACCCGCTGGTCGGTGGTGAACAGCGGTCCCTTGTCGTCGTTGCGGGCGACGCCGATGACCAGCCGGTCGACCAGCTTCACGGCCCGGCCGATGATGTCCAGGTGCCCGTTGGTGATGGGATCGAAGGTGCCGGGATAAAGCCCGATGCGCATTGCGTTCTCCCCGCCGCTCGCGGCGGTTTAGCAGGCGGGACCCGGCGGGCCTAGATCGGCTGCGGCGGGTTGGACGCCCAGGCGGCGTGGAGGCGATCGATGAGGGCCGGCTGCACGGCCAGGGCGTGGCCGTCGACCAGGCCGACCGGACAGACCGGAGTGGCGCTGTTGCAGATGAAGGCCCCGTCGAAGGCGGTCAGGTCCGCGAGGCGGACCTCCCTGGTCTCCTCCTCCAGACCGACCGCGGAGAGGCCGCGGCGCAGCAGCGCCTGTCCGACCCCCGCCAGCATCGGCGCGGCTGGCCAGACCACCCGGTCCCCCTGCAGGAAGCCGATGTTCCAGAGGCTCCCTTCGGAGACCCGCCCGGCGCCGTCGACGAACAGGGCGTCGTCGAACCCGGCCGCCCGCGCCAGCCGTCGCGCCCGGATCAGCCCGAAGGTGGCGGCGTGCTTCAGCGCGGCCGCTTCGCGGGCGTAGACCTGCGTCTGCAGCCGGACCGAAGCGAACAGCGGGGACGGCGGCGGGAACACCGCCGTCAGCACCCGCGGCGCGCCCCGCCAGTCCGGTGTGCGCGGTCCGATCTCGGGCGCGAACAGGCTGACCCGCAGCCAGCAGTCCGGCCGCCCCGCCACCGCGTCGCGCATCAGGCGGCGCAGCCGGTCCTCGCCGGCCGGCTCGCCGAACAGCTCCGTCGCCGACGTCTCCAGCCGGGCCAGATGCAGGTCGAGCCCGCGGACGCCGCCCGCCTCCACCCGAAACGAGGTGTAGGCCCCGTAGTTGACCAGGGCGATGCGGGCGAGGTCGTCCGGCGTCGCCGGCCTGCCGTCGACGCGCAGGTCGCCCGCGTCCACGCCTCAGGCCTCGTCGTCCCCGGGCGCCTCGACCGCTTCCACCGCATCGCCGCCGCTGTCCGGCAGCCGCTCGACGGAGACGACGCGCTCCCCTTCCGCGGTGCGGAAGATGGTGACGCCCTGGCTGGCCCGGCCGACGATGCGGATCTGGTCCACCGGGGTGCGGATCATCTGGCCGCCCGAGGTGACCAGCAGCAGGTCGTCCGACTCCTCGACCGGGAAGGCCGCCGCCAGCCGGCCGCCGGCCCGTCCGCCGAGGCCGTGGGCGGTCAGCCCCTGCCCGCCCCGGCCGGTGCGGCGGAACTCGTAGGCCGAGGAGCGCTTGCCCAGGCCGGTCTCGGTGACGGTGAGGATGAACTGCTCGGCCGCGCCCAGCTCGGCGATGCGCTCGACCGACAGGGCGGCGTCAGCGACGCCCTCCTCCTCGGCCTCGGGCGCGGCCGTTTCGTCCTCGCCCTCGCCGGCGGCCCGCCGCATGGCGTTGGCGTGCTTGACGTAGGCGGCGCGCTCGTCGGGGGTGGCGTCGACCCGCGCCAGCACGGCCATGGAGATGACCTCGTCGCCCTCCTGCAGGCGCACGCCGCGGACGCCGGTCGAGTCCCGGCCCTTGAACACCCGCACGTCGTCGGCCTTGAAGCGGATCGCCCGGCCCAGGGCCGTGGTCAGCATCACGTCGTCCTCGGCGGTGCACAGGGCCACGCCGACCATGCGGTCGCCCTCCTCGAGCTTCATGGCGATCTTGCCCGCCCGGTTGACGGTGGCGAAGTCGCTCAGCTTGTTGCGCCGCACGTCGCCGGAGCGGGTGGCGAACATGATGTCGTAGTCAGCCCAGTCCGCCTCATTCTCCGGCAGGGGCAGGACGTTCATGATGCTGTCGCCCGGCTCGATCGGCAGCAGGTTGACGAAAGCCTTGCCGCGCGACTGCGGATTGCCCAGCGGCAGCCGCCAGGTCTTCAGCTTGTAGGCCTTGCCGTTGGTGGCGAAGAACAGCACCGGCGTGTGGGTCGAGGCCGAGAACACGCCGACGACGGCGTCGTCCTCCTTCATCGCCACGCCCGAGCGGCCCTTCCCGCCGCGGTGCTGGGTCCGGTAGGCGTTGAGCGCCACGCGCTTGACGTAGCCGCCGTGGGTGACGGTGACGACCATGTCCTCGCGCGGGATCAGGTCCTCGTCCTCCATCTCGGCGTCGCCCTCGCCGATAACCGTCCGCCGCGGCACGGCGAACTCGGCCTTCACCGCCAGCAGGTCCTCGCGGATCACCGCCAGGATGTTGGCGCGGTCGGACAGCAGGGTCAGGTGCGACTGGATGGTGTCGGCGAGGCTGCGCGCCTCGCCGAAGATGTCGTCGCGGCCGAGACCGGTCAGACGGCTCAGGGTCAGGGCGAGGATGGCGCGCGCCTGCTCGTCGGTCAGGTTCAGCTTGTCGCCGTCGACGAGGGCCGAGCGCGGATCCGCGATCAGCTCGATCAGGGCCATCATGTCGCCGACCGGCCAGGACCGCGCCTGCAGCCGCTCGCGCGCCTCGGTCGGGTCGGCCGAGGAGCGGATGATGTGGATCACCTCGTCGATGTTGGCCACGGCGACGGCGAGGCCGACCAGCACGTGGCCGCGGTCGCGGGCCTTGGCCAGCTCGTACTTGGTCCGGCGGACGACCACCTCTTCCCGGAACTCGAGGAAGGCCTCCAGCAGCTGGCGCAGGCCCATCTGTTCCGGGCGCCCGTGGTTCAGCGCCAGCATGTTGACGCCGAACGAGCTCTGCAGGGCGGTGAAGCGCCACAGCTGGTTGAGCACCACGTCGCCCGAGGCGTCGCGCTTCAGCTCGACCACCATCCGCATGCCGTCGCGGTCCGACTCGTCGCGGACGTCGGCGATGCCCTCGACCTTCTTCTCGCGGACCAGTTCGACGATCCGCTCGATCAGGGTCTGCTTGTTCACCTGGTACGGCAGTTCGGTGACCACGATCGCCTCGCGGTCCTTGCGGATCGTCTCGATCGTCGCCTTGCCGCGCACGATCACCGAGCCGCGGCCGTCGCGCAGGGCGTTGCGGGCGCCGGTGCGCCCCATGATCTCGCCGCCGGTCGGGAAGTCCGGTCCCGGCACCAGCTCCAGCAGGGCGTCCTCGGGCAGGTCAGGGTTGTCGAGCAGGGCCACCGCGCCGTCGATCACCTCGCCGAGGTTGTGCGGCGGGATGTTGGTGGCCATGCCGACGGCGATGCCCCCGGCCCCGTTGACCAGCAGGTTCGGGATCCGGCTGGGCAGGACGACCGGCTCCAGCTCCTTCTCGTCGTAGTTCGGCTGGAAATCGACGGTGTCCTTGTCGATGTCCGTCAGCAGGGCCGTCGCCGCCGGCGCCATCCGGCACTCGGTGTATCGCATCGACGCCGGCATATCGCCGTCGACCGAGCCGAAATTGCCTTGGCCGTCGACCAGCATCAGCCCCATCGAGAAGGGCTGGGCCATGCGCACCAGCGCCATGTAGACCGAGGCGTCGCCGTGCGGGTGGAAGCGGCCCAGCACGTCGCCGACCACGCGCGCGCACTTCGAATACGACTTGTCCGGCGTCATCTTCAGGTCGTGCATCGAGTACAGGATGCGACGGTGCACGGGCTTCAGCCCGTCGCGCGCGTCCGGCAGGGCGCGGCTGACGATGACGCTCATCGCGTAATCGAGGTACGACCTCCGCAGCTCGTCCTCGATGGTGATGGTGGCGATGTCGCCGCCTGCGCCGGACGAGGGCGGCAGGGCGTTGGTATAGCTGTCGTCGGTCAAGGAAATCGGGCTTTAAATGGCCGGAATCGGAACGTGATCCGCTGTCCGGTTTTCTAGCATCCGGGGGCTTGGGTGGCAAAGCGACGCCGCCGCATTCCGCCCCCTCCACAGAGGGAGTTCCAACCCATGGCCGTCACCCGTCTCGCCGGTCTCGCCGCCGTATCCGCCGCCGTCTCGCTGGGCGCCTGCGCGACCATGCCTGCCAGCCACGCCGAACCGCGCGCCAGCCTGGGCGACTTCGGCGAGGCGACGCTGGTCAACGCGACCGGCGCCCGCATCGGCCGGGCGGTGCTGACCCAGGGTCCGACCGGGCTGCTGATCCGGGTGGAGGCCGACGGTCTGACGCCGGGCTGGCACGGCATCCACATCCACGCGACCGGCGCGTGCGAAGCCCCGTTCACCTCGGCCGGCGGCCACATCAATCACGCCGAGCCGAAGGCCCCGCACGGCCTGCTGAATGCGGAGGGGCCGGACGACGGCGACCTGCCCAACGTCTTCGCCGACGCCCAGGGCCGGGTCCGCGCCGAGCTGTTCACCACCCGCGCCCGCATCGCCCCGGAGGGGCCGGGCCAGTGGCTGTGGGACGCCGACGGCTCCGCCCTCGTCATCCACGCCAACGCCGACGACCACCGCACCCAGCCGATCGGCGGCGCCGGCGACCGCGTCGCCTGCGGGGTGATGGCCGCAGGCTAGGGCGCCCCGCGGGCGCATGGGGCGGGCGGCGGCTGTGTCCGCCGGCCGGCGCCGCCTGCTCTCCGCCCCCTCCCCGTCATCCTCGCGCCCGGACCGAGGATGACGGCGCTGAACTCTGGGGGCGAAACGCGAAAGCGGTCGCCGGAAAGGACCGCTGAGGGTGGTTAGCGGACATCACCCGCGTCTTCTCCAGTGACAAAATAAGGCAGTTTCGGAGCGCGCGTCTGCAACAAAGCAATCAAGGTCTGGATGCGATCCGGCGTGAGTTTGCTGGGTTCCGGCGGATTGACCAACAGGGCGTCATTGCCATTCACCGAAAGGAGGTCGCCCCGTTCGGTGCCGCAGGCCATTTCGACGCGCGCAGCAAACTCGCCCAAGCTTTCGTTTTCGGGGTCAAACGGCGGAAAGCCTGATAAGCCGCGCGTCGCGAGCCATTCGTGCTGCTGCCTGCGTGCCTGATCTCGCAGCGCGACCATTCTTGGGTGCGCTGAAACTAGGCGTTGGAATGCGTCGTCGAGTTCTTCCGACGCGAACACGAAGCGGCTCGGAAACGACAGGTACAGGTCGGCGAGATCAACCAGCACCGCGTCTGGGATGTTGGCCGCCGCAAAGGTGAGGACATCCTCTTGGCAGAGGTCGTCCCACTCTACCTTTACGTCTTCCGGCTTGATGCCGCATGACATCAGCGCATCCACCAGCGGCCCGTTAGGGTGGTCGCCCATAGTCTCCAATCCTCGCCTCCGGGCCTCTCGCCCATCGCGAGTGTATCGGTGGAACCGGTGTCGGCAAATGACGCCGCCGAACGTCCGCAACGGGTCGACCACGGACTCGCCGGCGGCCCCGATGAATCCTCCCATCCAGACTATCGCCGGCCACCCCCTCCGTCCCAGGGGTGGATTCCCGAGACGCGCCAACCCGGCCATATCGCGCCAGACGCTGTCATCCCGCGCACCCCGCCGTCACGAGGCGGGGCCCTGCAGAACGACGACAGCGTCGGCCGCCCGGGACAATCTGGGGACCCGTCAGACCTCGCCGGAGGGCCGCCCCGGCTTCGGAAGCGCCCGCGCCGCCGGGCGGCGGAGCGCTGCGACCGATCCTGACGCACCGCGGCCCTACCCTGTGCGGAACGGGTCTTTGACATCGCCGCGAAGGGTCGCTCCGCCGAGGACCGGCCGCCCCAATGTGTCGGGATGACAGGGTTTCGCGATTTTGTGGGACAGGGTCAGTCGTCGCGGAACTGCAGCCGCGCCAGACGGGCGTAGAGGCCGCCGGCGGCCAGCAGGCTGGCGTGGGTCCCCTCCTCCGCCACCCGGCCGTCCTCCAGCACCACGATGCGGTCGGCGCGCAGCACCGTCGCCAGGCGGTGGGCGATGACGAGGGTGGTGCGGGTCTCCATCGCCTGGTCCAGCGCGGCCTGCACCAGCCGCTCGCTCTCGGCGTCGAGCGCCGAGGTCGCCTCGTCCAGCAGCAGGATCGGCGCGTCGCGCACCAGCGCCCGCGCGATGGCCAGCCTCTGGCGCTGGCCGCCGGACAGGCTCTTGCCGCGCTCGCCGAGCGGGGTGTCGAAGCCTTCCGGCAGCGCCTCGATGAAGCCCAGCGCCTGCGCCTCCTCGGCCGCGGCCCGGACCTGCTCGTCCGTGGCGGCCTCCCGCCCGAAGCGGATGTTCTCCTCGGCCGAGCCGGAGAACAGCGGCGCCTCCTGGGAGACCCAGGCGAAGCGGCTGCGCACCTCCGCCGGGTCCGCCTGCCGCACGTCGACGCCGTCCACCGACACCACCCCCGACTGCGGGTCGTAGAAGCGCAGCAGCAGGCGGAACACCGTGCTCTTGCCGGCCCCGGAGGGTCCGACGAGGGCCACCGTCTCGCCCGGACGCACGGTCAGGGAGAAGCCCCTGAGCGCCGGCAGGTCCGGCCGGCCGGGATAGCTGAAATGCACGCCGGACATGGACACCTCGCCCACCGGCGGCTCCGGCAGGCGAAGCGGCTGCGCCGGCGCGGCGATGGCCGGCTGGCTGCGCATCAGCTCGTCGATCCGCTCCATGGCCCCGGCGGCCTTCTGCACGTCGCCCCAGCTCTCGCCCAGGGCCCCGACGGCGCCGGCGGCGAAGACCGACAGCAGCACGAACTGCAGCAGGGCGCCGGGGCTCATCCGCCCGGCGATCACGTCCTGGGCCCCCAGCCACAGCACCAGGGTGACGCCGCCGAACATCACCACGATGATCATGGCGGTCATCAGCGCCCGCGCGCGCATCCGCACCAGCGAGGAGGCGAAGGCCGCCTCGACCGCCTCGCCGAACCGCCCGACCGCGCTGGCCACCCGGCCGAAGGCCTGCACCGTCTCGATGGCGTCGACGCTCTCGCCGGCGAAGCCGACGGCGCTGGCGAACCGATCCTGGGTGGCGACGGTCAGCTTGCGCACCCGGCGGCCGAAGACGAACAGCGGCCCCAGCAGCAGCGGCACGATCAGCAGCACCAGGCCGGTGAGCTTCGGGCTGACCACGAACAGCAGGATGACCCCGCCGATCAGGGTCAGGAAGTTGCGCACCGCGTAGGAGATCGAGGTCGTCATGAGCGTCTCGATCAGGGCGATGTCGGTCGTCAGGCGCGACAGGACCTCCCCGGTCCGCATGCGGGCGTAGAAGGCCGGATCGAGGCTGAGCACCCGGTCGAACAGGCCCTTGCGCAGGTCCGCCACCACCCGCTCGCCGGTCTTGGTGACGTAGAAGTAGCGCACCGCCGTGGCGACGCCGAGGAACAGGGCGACGGCCCCGAGCAGCAGGAACCACAGGTTCAGTCCGGCGCCGTCGTCGGCGAAGCCGTGATCGATCGCCCCGCGGGCGGCGGCTGTCAGGCCCAGCGACGCCGCCGTGGACATCACCAGCCAGAAGCCGGCCATCGCCAGATGGCCCTTGTGGCGCAGGGCGTAGGGCAGCAGGCGCGCCAGCGGGCGGATGTCGCGGCGCTTCTCCCGGCGCTGACCCGCCTCGGCCATCTGTTCGGCCAGCAGGGCGCCCGCGCCCGGGCGGCCCCGCAGGTCGGCGGAAGAGGCGGGAGCGGCGGCAGGGTCGGTCATCGGGCGCCTCTTGCCCCGGAAAGCCCCCCGGTGTAAACGCCGCCGCTCATTCCCGCCGCCCCCGGCGGGTTTCTCATTTTTCGCGCATGGACGGTCGGCATCGTCACCGCGCAGAGACGGAACGACGACAATGAAGGCGGATATCCACCCCGACTATCACTTCATCACGGTCACGATGACGGATGGCACGACGTACCAGACCCGCTCGACCTACCAGAAGGAAGGCGCGACGCTGAACCTGGACATCGATCCGCTGACGCACCCGGCCTGGACCGGCGGCAACCAGCAGCTGATGGACCGCGGCGGCCGCGTCTCGCGCTTCAACAACAAGTTCGCCGGCTTCATCAAGAAGTAGGCCGGGGGCTGGCTTCAGGGCCACACCTCTGCGGCTTGACGATCACAAAGGCGTCGGTCCCCGGACCGGCGCCTTTCTGTTTGCCAGGAACGCCGATAAGATTCCCGGCGTTGGATTTTCGGGGCGTGGGCGTGGTGTCCGTGCAGCGGAAGACGGACGAAGAGCGAGCGTTATGAACCGACGGCAATTGGGTGTGGGCGCGGCTGTCGCGGCGTTGACGTCGGCTGCGGGCTTCGCCGCCCGGGCCCAGACCCGCGACCCCGCTGCCGTCGCCTTCTACGACAGCTTCAACGACCGGCTCGCCCGCCTGCCCGCCACCCTGCAGCCCGACGTGCGCGCCTTCTACGAGATGAACGGCTGGCGTCCCGTGTGGAACGCCGAGCGGCGGCGGTCGCTGCTGGCCGCCGCCGGCCGCGCCGAGCGTCACGGCCTGTCGCCCGACGACTTCTTCGGCGACCTCGAGCGCGCGGCCTCGGATCCGGCCGGGATCGAGATGGCGACCACCGGCGCGGCCCTGACCTACGCCCGGGTGCTGGCCGAGGGGCGGGTGCGGCCGGAGACGGTCGAGGATCTCTGGGAGATGCAGAAGAACCGGGTCGACCTGCCGGCCGGCCTGAACGACGCGCTGGCGCAGAACCGGCTCGTCGACTGGTTCGAGACCCTGGCGCCGACCGACATCGGCTACTCCAACCTGTCCGCCGGCTACGTCCGCTATCGTCGCCTGATCCGCGACAACGGCGGCTGGCCCGCCTTCCGCGCCGGCCCCAACATCGAGCCGGGCGGCAGCGATCCGCGCGTGCCGGTGCTGATCCAGCGCCTCGTGGCCGAGGGCGACCTCGACGCCGCGGCCGGCGCCCGGCTGGCGTCCATGGGGAATGTGTACGGCCCGGAGCTGGAGCAGGCGGTGCGCAGCTTCCAGACCCGCCACGGGCTCGTCTCCGACGGCCGTATCGGCACGGGCACCCAGCGCTCCCTGTCGGCCTCGGCCGAGGACCGGGCGCGCCAGATCGCCCTGAACCTCGAACGCCGCCGCTGGCTGAAGCGGGAGGTCGCGCCCGAGCGGATCGAGGTGAACACCGCCGCCGCGATCATGGTGTACTGGAAGGACGGCCGGCCGGTGCACTCGAACCGGGTGGTGGTCGGCTCGCCCTCGAACCAGACCCCCAGCCTCGAGAAGCAGTTCGCCTCGGTGGTGGCCAATCCGCCGTGGTACGTGCCGGCCTCCATCGCCCGCAACGAGATCCTGCCGCGCGGGCCGGGCTATCTGGCCAGCCAGAACATGTACATCTCGAACGGCCAGGTCATCCAGCGCGCCGGGCCGAACGCGGCGCTCGGCTATGTGAAGTTCGAGCTGCGCGACAGCTACGCCATCTTCCTGCACGACACCCCGACCAAGTCGGCGTTCAACCTGGCCATGCGCCAGCGCAGCCACGGCTGCGTCCGCGTGCAGGACGCCGTCGAGTTCGCCCGGCTGCTGCTGTCGCCCGATCCCGCCCTGCTCGCCCAGTTCGACGAGGCCCAGGCCACGCGCGAGACCAAGCGCATCCAGACCGGACGCGAGATCACCGTGCGCCTGCTGTACTGGACCGCCTTCGTCGACGGCCAGGGCCGGGTCGCCTTCCGCGAGGACGTCTACAGCCGCGATGAGAAGCTGGCGGAAGCGCTGGGCATCGCCGTCAGCCTGCCGAAGCCGGTCGACGACGGCCGCGGCCGCGACGCCGACGACGTCGGGCCGTAGGCCTCAGAACCGGACGTCGATCCGGACGACCGCGCAGCCGTCGGCGGAGATCTGAACGACCTGGGGCCGACCATTGGTCACATAGCCGCCCCGCGTCCGATGGACGCCGGCTTCGTCGCGACAGACGACCACGAAGCTGTTGTCGGAGAAGCGGGCGGTTCGAACCACGCGCCCTCCTGCAGGCAGGTCGCCCTGCCACGAGAACTGTCCCGGACGGGTGGTCTCCACAGAGAGAGTCAGCGTTCCGCCGCTGCGGTTCTCGATCATCACGAGCGAGCGCGCGCTCGCGAACACGACAGCGGTCAGGGCGGCGGCCGCCAAGGCGAGGACGGCCAGGCCGATCGTCCAGCCCCGGGTGCGGCTCACTGGCGGAAGGCCGCCGCCAGCCGGTCCAGTTGGCTCTGCACCGGATTGACCGGCTCCTCCCCGGGCGTGTCCTGGTACATGCGGCGGTCGAGGTGCAGCGCGCGATCGTACAGCTTCTCGGACCGCACGACGTACTCCACCAGGGCGATGGGCAGCTCCGGGTGGCCGGGCTCGGCCTCGACCCTGCGGTCGGCCAGCCGGTAGCGCGGCTCGCAGGCGGCCGCGGCGGTCATGTCCCCTTCCCGCACGGCCCGCTGCACCAGCAGCCAGGACGCGATCTGCATCAGGCGCGTGGTCAGCTTCATGCTTTCCCCCGCGTAGGCCAGGGCGGCCGCGCGCGACAGCAGCTTGGACTCCCGCCGACCGTCGCCGTCCAGATAGGCGGCGGTCTCCTCGACCAGCTCCATGCCCTCGCGGAAGGTGCGGTCGAACAATTCGGAGCGCGCGAAGTCCTCGACGACGGCGATGCGACTGCGGCCGGCGCTTCCCGGCGAAACGTCTTCGGTGGACATGAACTCGGCCAGACTCATGGATTCAGCGCATCCGTATCACGGGTGACGCGGCGGCGCGCCCTCGTCGTCTGCGTGCAACGGCCGTGCCAGACCCGCGACAGGGGAAATCTCAGTCGCCGAAGCGGAAAAGGGCGTCGGCCGCGCTCCGCTGCGACGACTTGCCCTCAATGGCTGCCCTGACGCGGGCGATCTCCCCCTCAAGCAGGGCGATCCTCTCCCGCAGATCCTCCACCGAATAGGCGTCGAGGTCCTCCCGGACGAGCGCCGTCAGGGACGCGCCGCGGGCCGCGCGGGGCTCCAGATCCTCGAACATCATCGCCTCCATCCATGGCCAGCCGGGACGCTTCCCCCTATCTGAACGCCCGGACACGGACGAATGCAAGGACGGGCGGCCATGCGGATGATCGGGATTGCAGGCGGCGCCGGGCCCGCCGGGGCTCTCACGCCCGACCAGCGACCCGATCCGCACGCCGGCCCCGGAGAGGTGCGCATCCGCGTCCGCGCCGCCGGGGTGAACCGCCCCGATCTCCTGCAACGCCGCGGCCTCTACCCGCCCCCGCCCGGCGCCTCGGACATCCTCGGCCTCGAGGTGTCCGGCGAGATCGACGAGGTCGGAGCCGGCGTGGCGCGGTGGTCGGTCGGCGACCGGGTCTGCGCCCTTCTGGGCGGCGGGGGGTATGCGGAGTTCGCCGTGGTCGACGCCCGCCACGTCCTGCCGCTGCCCGAAGGGCTGGACTTCACCGTCGGCGCCGCCCTGCCCGAGACCGTCTGCACCGTCTTCGCCAACGTGTTCGAGGCCGGCCGTCTCGCGGCCGGCGAGACCCTGCTCCTGCACGGCGCCACCAGCGGCATCGGCGTCACCGCCATCCAGATGGCGAAGGCGGCGGGCGCGCGCATCATCGCCACCTCGCGCGGGGCGGCCAAGGCCGAAGCCGCGCGGGGGCTGGGCGCGGACCTCAGCCTCGACGCCCTGGCCGACGACATGCCGGCGGCGATCGCGGACTTCGGCGGCGCGGACGTCGTGCTGGACATGGTCGGCGCCGCCTACGCCGGCCTCAACCTCGAGGCGCTGCGGCCGATGGGGCGCTGGGTGGTCATCGCCACCCTCGCCGGCTCGCGGGCCGAGGTCGATCTGGCCCGGGTGATGATGAAGCGGCTGACCCTTACCGGCTCGACCCTTCGGGCCCGGCCCGCCGACGAGAAGGCGCGCCTGATGGCGGCGGTGGAGGCCACGGCCTGGCCGTGGGTCGCGGCCGGCGCGGTGCGCCCCCCGATCGACGCCGTCTTCCCCCTGGAGCAGGCCTCGGCCGCCCACCTCCGGCTGGAGGCGGGCGACCACGTGGGCAAGGTCGTGCTGACCCTCTGAGGCTTACCAGCGCCCCCCGCGCCTGACCGGGCGCAGCGACGAGATGCGGTCGTTCAGGCCGTGCTGCTGCAGGTTCCAGACATCATCGCTGAAGGTCCGGCACGTGCCGCGGAACCAGGCGTCGGTGCAGACCTCCCAGGATCCGCGGAAGCGCATCGAGCTGATGACGTCGTTGAAGCCGGTCTCGCGCAGGTTCCCCACCTCGCCGCGGAAGGTCGCGGACTGACCACGGTACAGGGCGTCGCGATAGACGGTGATCTCGTTGCGGCCGCCGCCCCAGCCGCCGTCCGGGCGGTCGGGACGATCGGGGCGGTCGGGGCGATCGGGACGGTCGGGACGACCCGGCCGATCCTCGTAGTCCCCGCGCCACGGCCCGCACACCAGCCGACCGTCCTCGTTGCGGATCTCGTAGTCGCCGCAGCGGTTGAGCTCGATCGACGTGCCGCGGATCCGGCCGTCCCGGGCCCGGCAGTCGGCGTACAGCCGCCCGCGGTTCACGTATTCGCCGCTGCAGCTGTCGCGATAGCTCCCGCGCGGCGCGACGCGCGCACCGCCTTCCCACTCCTGCGTCGCCGGGGCGCCGCCGGACAGCAGCGCGGCGGCGGCGAGACTCTCGATCAACATGGCATCCCTCCTTGGTGGCTCCGGACGCGAAAACGCGTCGATGGACGCACTGTTCAGCTTGGCGGATGAACCTTGGCTGTACAGCGACGTCGGAGATCGTTTCTTTTTGCGGCGAATGCGCCTATATCGAAAGTCTCAGCGCCCGGCCGAAAGGTCGGGCGCCGTCGTATCCGGAACCCGCGACCGCGGGCGCACAACAAGAAGCGAAGACGTCCATGACCGACATCCTGATGCCCAAGGCCACCGCGGTCTGGCTGGTCGACAACACCTCGCTCACCTTCGAGCAGATCGCCGCCTTCTGCGGCCTGCACCCGCTCGAGGTTCGCGGCATCGCCGACGGCGACGTGGCCCGGGACATCCGCGGCGTCGATCCGATCACCGGCGGCCAGCTGACCCGCGAGGAGCTGGACAAGGCCCAGGCCAACCCCGACTACCGGATGCAGGCGGTGGTCAGCCGCCACGCCGAGCTGCTCAAGTCGGCCAAGCCGGCGCCCAAGTACACGCCGGTGTCGCGCCGCCAGGACCGCCCCGACGCCATCGCCTGGTTCGTGCGCAACCACCCCGAGGTCACCGACGCCCAGATCTCCAAGCTGCTGGGCACCACCAAGGCGACCATCGAGAGCGTGCGCAACCGCACCCACTGGAACAGCGCCAACATCAAGCCGGTCGATCCGGTCACCCTCGGCCTCGTCGGCCAGCTGCAGCTGGACGAGATCGTCAAGAAGGCGGCCGAGAAGAAGGCCCGCGACGACGCGAAGAAGGGGGGCGCCACCCTCCAGCCGGCCGACGCCGAGCCGGAGGCCCCCGCCGAGCCGGAGTTCGTTCCGGAAGAGCGGGTCCGCCGCGGCGCCGAACCCACCGCGGAGTCGGTGTTCGGCTCGCGCGACTGAGGACGGAAAAGACGACGGCCCCGGAGATCGCTCTCCGGGGCCGTTTCCGTTTTCGGGAGGCCCGCTAGTGGGTCCGGGCCTCCAGGCTGGTGATCTGTTCCTTCAGACGCAGCTTCTGCTGCTTCAACTCCCTGACGCGAAGCGGGTCCGCGGAGGGGTGGGTCATCTCCTGCTGGATGGTGCGGTCCAGCATGCGGTGACGGTTTCCCAGTTCGCGGATACGAGCTTCAATGGTCATGGCTTGCGCCTCCATGTCTAAGGGACCACTAGAGTGAGCGCCCGGCCCGACCGCCTGTGGAATCACATTCCGGTGAGGCGGCGGGCCTTCCCGACCCGACCAGCCTGGAGCCGGAATTGGCCGAAGATGTGAACGGAGCCGCAGTCCCCCCGTCGCGGCTGGTGGTGGGAATCTCCGGCGCGTCCGGCGTGATCTACGGCATACGGGCGCTGGACGCCCTGCGGGAGCTCGGCGTCGAGAGCCATCTGGTGGTCAGCCGCGCCGCCTTGCTGACGCTGTCGCAGGAAACCGATCTGACGGCGGACGATCTCGCCGGCCGCGCGGACGTGACGCACCGGCTGAACGACGTCGGCGCGACGATCGCCTCGGGTTCGTTCCGGACCATGGGCATGCTGGTGGCCCCCTGCTCGGTCCGGACCATGGGCGAGATCGCCACCGGCGTGACCTCGACCCTGCTGAGCCGCGCCGCCGACGTCACGCTCAAGGAGCGCCGGCCTCTGGTGCTGATGGTGCGCGAGACGCCGCTCCACCTCGGACATCTGCGCACCATGACCGCCCTGGCGGAGATGGGCGCGGTGATCGCCCCGCCCCTGCCCGCCTTCTATGCGAAACCCGGCACGGTCGCCGAGATGGTCGACCAGTCGGTGGGCCGGGCGCTCGACGTGTTCGGGCTCGACTGGAGCGCCGTGAAGCGGTGGGACGGCCTCCGCGCGGCGGAGCGGGCGTGACCCTCTGGGACTGGTCGCTGCGCGCCTGGCGGGCGCCGGGCGTCGAGACCGCCTGCCTCGACCTGCAGGACGCCCAGGGTCAGAACATCCCCCTGTTGCTGTGGGCGGCCTGGACCGCCGCCACCGGCCGGACGCTCGCCGGGGACGACATCGAGGCCGCCTGCGACACGGCGCGGGTCTGGCAGGATGCGGTGGTGCTGCCGCTGCGCGGGGTCAGACGGGCGCTGAAGACGCGGATCCCCGACATCGACGACGAGGATCGCGAGGCGGTGCGGTCCCAGGTGCAGGCGGTCGAGCTCGACGTGGAACGACGTCTCCTCGCCGCTCTCGAGCGCATTTCGCCGGCCGTCTCCGGCCCGCCGAAGCCGGTTCTGCCGGCCCTCGTCGCCGTTTCGCGGCAGTGGTCGCCGGTGACGCCGCGGACGGCGCTCACCCTCCTCGCCGAGCGCCTTCCGGGGTGACCGGCGGCGCGTTATAAGCGGCGCGCTCCGGGGCCGACATGAACGACGACGATCCGATTCTCAGCGAGGCTGAAAAGGCGCTGCACGCGCGGCTCAAGGAGCTGCAGCAGGAACACGCCGACCTCGACGCCTCGATCGAGGCGCTCGGCTGCATGCCCATACCGGACCAGCTGATGATCGCGCGGCTGAAGCGGAAGAAGCTGGTGCTGCGCGACGAGATCGTGAAGATCGAGGCGATCGTCCTGCCGGACATCATCGCCTGAGGCCTCAGCGCCCCTTCTTGCGCACCCACATGGCGGCGTCCGCCTCGGCCAGCCAGACCTCCGGATCGTCCTGCCCGGCGAACGCCCGCACACCGAACGAGCCGCCGAGGCCGGCGGATCGCCCCTCCCATTCGAACGGCTGCGCCTCCAGCGCCGCCGCCAGCCGTCGCGCCTTCTCGCGACCTTCCTCGAGCCCGGCGTTGAGCATCAGCAGGGCGAACTCGTCGCCGCCCAGCCGGCCGACGGCGTCGGACTCCCGCAGGTTGGCGAGCAGCAGCCGGGCCACGTGCACCAGCGCCGCGTCCCCGGCGGCGTGACCGAGCCGGTCGTTGACGCCCTTGAACCCGTCGAGGTCGAGGTAGAGCAGCACCGCGGGCACGCCGTGACGCTGGCAATAGGCCATGGCCCCCTTCATCGCCGCCACGAAGCCGCGGCGGTTCAACGCCGGCGTCAGCACGTCGTGATCGGCCGCCGCCTCGGCCGCCTCGGCCCTCAGGCGCAGGGCCTCGACCTCGGCGCGCAGGCGCTCGATCTCGGCGTACGGGTCGATGGCGGCCGCGTGGCTCACGGTCGGAAGGCGCTCCCCGGCCGGCGACTCAGCACGCCCGGCCGCCGTTGAGCCTAGCGCCCTCGGTTGCGGGCGCAACGCGAGTCCTGTATCGCGCCGCTTTCCGCGAAGGAGCCCGGACGCATGACGACCGAGACCCCCCCGGTGGCGATCATCATGGGCAGCCGTTCGGACTGGCCGACGATGCGGCAGGCGGCCGAAGCGCTCGACCGCCTGGGCGTGGCCTGGGAGGCGAAGGTGGTCAGCGCCCACCGCACCCCGCAACGGCTGTTCGACTTCGCGACCGGGGCGAAGGCCGCGGGCTACAGGGTGATCATCGCGGGAGCCGGCGGCGCGGCCCACCTGCCGGGCATGGCCGCCTCGATGACGGAGCTGCCGGTGCTCGGCGTGCCGGTCGAGTCCAAGGCGCTCAAGGGCATGGACAGCCTGCTGTCGATCGCCCAGATGCCGGGCGGCGTTCCGGTCGCCACCCTCGCCATCGGCGAGCCGGGGGCGAAGAACGCCGGCATCCTCGCGGCGCAGATTCTCGCCCTGTCGGACGATGCCCTCGCCGGCCGGCTCGCCGCCTTCCGCGCCGCCCAGACCGAGGCGGTGCACGAGACGGTCGAGGACTGAGTGAGCGCCTCCCCCCTGCCCCCCGGCTCCACCATCGGCATCCTCGGCGGCGGCCAGCTGGGCCGGATGCTCAGCCAGGCGGCGTCGCGCCTCGGCTTCAACGTCGTCATCCTCGACCCGGAGGAGAACTGCCCGGCCGGACGGGTGTCGCAGGGGCAGCTCGTCGCCGCCTATGACGACGCCACGGCGCTGACGGTGCTCGGCCGGGTGGCGCAGGCCGTGACCTTCGAGTTCGAGAACGTGCCGGCGGCCTCGGTCGAGCGGCTGGTCGAGGGCGGCGCCACGGTGTCGCCGGGCCCCCGGGCGCTGGCGGTGGCGCAGGACCGGGTCGAGGAGAAGACCTTCCTGAACGGCGTCGGCGCGACGACGGTGGACTTCGTGGCGGTCGACAGCCTCGACGATCTGATCGCAGGTCTGGAGCGGCTGGGGACGCCGTCGCTGCTGAAGACCCGCCGCGAGGGCTACGACGGCAAGGGCCAGGTCTGGGTGCGCGCCGCCAGCGAGGCCGCCGACGCCTGGAACGCCATCGGGAGCCGGCCCGCCGTGCTGGAGGCGAAGGCGGCCTTCGTGCGCGAGCTGTCGGTGATCGCCGCACGCGGTCGCGACGGCTCGGTCGCGGTCTATCCGCTGGGCGAGAACGTGCATGAGGGCGGCGTGCTGCGCACCACCGTGGCGCCGGCGACGGTCGACGCCGGCACGGCCGCCCGGGCGGTGGAGATCGCCGAAGCCATCCTCAACGGTCTAGATTACGTCGGGGTGCTGGGCGTGGAGCTGTTCGACCTCGGCGGCGGCGAGCTGCGGGTCAACGAGATCGCCCCGCGGGTGCACAACACCGGCCACTGGACCCAGGACGGCTGCGCCTGCGACCAGTTCGAACAGCATATCCGCGCCATCGCCGGCTGGCCGCTGGGCCCGACCGCCGCCCACGCCCGGGTCGAGATGACCAACCTGCTCGGCGACGAGGTCGACCGGTGGCGCGAGCTGTCGGCCGCGCCGGACGCCCGCCTGCACCTCTACGGCAAGGCCGAGGCCCGGCCGGGCCGCAAGATGGGCCATGTGAACCGGGTGAAGCCGCTCTAGCCGGCTTCGCTGCGCGCCCCGTACCGCAGCCGCGCCAGTACGTCGGTGACCTTCCGCAGCGGGGCGTCGAAATCCTTGCCGGCCTTCCACTTCTCGAAGGCCATGACGTTGTCGATGCGGCGCGCCACGAAGGCCTCGGCGGCGTCCTGGCCGTCGAACCAGCGCAGGGTCAGGGCCGGGATCAGGATGCCGGAAAGGATGGCGCGCTTGGAATAGTGGTTCCAGTCGGTCGCGGTGTCGCCGGCCCAGCGCCACAGCAGGTCGGCGGTCTCCCAGGCGAGTTGCAGGCCGAGGTCCGTGTTGGTCGGCAGGGCGAGGAAGGCGGCGCAGCGGCGGGTCGCCTCCAGGTCCCCGGCGCCCGCCTCCATGCGGGCGGAGACGGCGCGGGCGATTCGCTCGCGGATCTTCAGCGTCGCCGGATCCACGTCGGCGAGCGCCGCCATGGCCCGGTCGTCGTGCCGCCGCGACAGCAGGGCGGCGAGGTCGCGGGCGCCGTTGGGGAACAGCAGCTCCTCGTCGCCGACGGAGAGGCCCAGCTCCTCGCAGGCGGCGCGAACCATGCGGCCGTTCCAGCCGGTGCGGGGCGCATGGCGGATTGCGGCGTCGAGAACCGCCTGCTCCATCTGGTCCGCCCAATCGGCCTTGACGGCCTCGCCTTCGGGCTCCGCATTCGACAGGTGTGGCGCGTCGGTCATGGCGCCAGCATAAGCCCGTCCGGCGGGCGTTTCGACCCATCACAAAGGGCCGCGACGATCTGGACAGTGCGGAACGGCTCGTGTATCAGCCCGCCTTCACTCACGGGCCCCGGTCCGGGAGCGCGAGATTTTATTTGTCTGCCCGTCTCCCTCACAGGACGCGGCGGGCAGCCAAAGGAGAGTTTCACCTGGTTCAGATTTTCGTCCGCGACAACAACGTCGATCAGGCGCTGAAGGCCCTGAAGAAGAAGATGCAGCGCGAAGGCAGCTTCCGTGAAATGAAGCGCCACGTGCACTACGAGAAGCCCTCGGAGAAGCGCGCCCGCCAGAAGGCGGAAGCCGTGCGCCGCGCCCGCAAGCTGGCCCGCAAGCGCGCCCAGCGCGAAGGCCTGCTGCCGGCCCCCAAGCCGCGCCCCGGCCGGTAAGACCGGCTCCACGAGGCTGAACGATCAAGGGCCGCTCCGGAAACGGGGCGGCCCTTTTCGTTGTCTGCTCACCTCGCCTTCAGCCGAATCCGACGGCGAGCACAGGCGGCCGAGGGGGCCAGGAGCGGGCGACGCCGGCGGATCCGGTCGGGACGTCAGCCGGCCGGGTCTGCGCCGCCCTTCCCCCCAACAGCTGCGCGCTCCCCCAGTCGCCGGCGGCAAGCCGGCGGAGGGGTGAGGCCGACCCGGCCTAGTTCCCGCCGCCCCGGATCGCCCCGGCGAAGCTCCTCCAGCTCAGCTTCACGTCGGACAGGGCGCCGGCGCGGAAGGCGCGGCCGGACAGCCAGACCATGAACAGGGCGAAGGCGAACATGCCGGCCATGGCGCCGATCAGCTCGAGCATCGGCGGATCGGAGGGCAGCCGCGCCATCATCAGGAAGGGCGTGAAGAACGGCACCCACGACAGGATCTTCACCGCCGGCGCGTCCGGCGTGGTCATGGCCATCGACATGGTCATGACCGGAATGATGAGGATCATCATGATCGGCCCCATCAGGGTCTGGGCGTCGCGCGGGGTCTCGCAGAAGGCGCCGATGGCGGCGAACAGGACCGCGTACATCAGGTAGCCGCCCACCATGAAGGCGACGAACCATCCGATCATGCCGCCGGTCAGCAAGATGTCGCCGACCATGGCCGCCTGTCCGGGCGCGAACGAGAGCAGTCCCGCGGCGCCGATGCCGCCCCAGGCGAGCAGCACGGTGATGGTCAGCAGGGCCACGCCGAGCACCTTCCCCGCGAGAATCTCCGTCGGCGAGGCCGAGGACAGCAGCACCTCGAGGATCTTGTTCGACTTCTCCTCCATCACGCTGTTCAGCAGGATGGAGGCGCCGGTGATGATCAGCGACCAGAGCAGGAAACCGCCCGCCATGCCGATGATGGTCGGCAGCTTGTCACGTAGGGAGACCTCGCCGCCGCTGACCGACTTCGGCGAGAACACCGCGATGTCGGGACGGAAGCTCTCGGCGCTTTCGACCACGGCCGGGTCGATGCCGGCGCCCTCGAACAGCGCCTTGCGGTTGGCCGCGCGGAGGGCGTCGCGAACGAAGTCCTCGACCGTGTCGTCGGTCGCCCGCGCGGTCCAGACGCGGGCCGCCGGCCCGTCGGCCTCGCGGCTGAGGAAGACGACGGCGTCGAGTCGATCCGCCTCCGGCGTCTCGTCGGTGAGATACCGGCGCACGATCTCGTCCTGCGCCGCGCCGGGCGCCGCCGCTTCGATCTCGGGCGGAGTCTCGACGATGCGGAGGCGCGGCCCGGACAGGCGCGCGAAGGCGCCCTTGGCGGCGCTGGAGCCGGCCATGGGCATCCCGGTGGCCTTCTCGGCCGCCTCGTTCGCCTGACGCTCCCGTTCCTGCCGCCGCTCGACGTCGCGGGCGAGGGCGTTGCGGATGGCGGCGGCGAGGCCGGACGCCTCGGGCCCCTCCTCGACGACGGCCACCGCGCGGATGGGCTCGGAAGACTTGATCAGGATCGGCACCGCGCCGCCGAGGACGGCGAACAGGGGGAAGGCCAGCAGCGACAGCCAGAAGCCGACCGTCTTGGCGTAGGCGGCGTATTCGCGCCGGGCGATGAGCAGGATGCGGTTCATCGGGCGGCCTCCTGACCGGCGGGCTTCACGGACTGGTCCTGGTCGGGGTTGTCCCCCGTCAGGGCGATGAAGGCGTCGTGCAGGCTGGGTTCGCGCAGGTCGAAGCGGCGGACGTCGAGCCCGCCGAGGAAGGCCGCCTTGAGGGCTTCCTGGCCCTGCGCCCCACGGTCCAGCGCCGCCCGGATCACCCGCACCTCGCCGCGATCGGCCGCCACCTCGACCTCGACGACGCCGGGCAGGCCTTGCACCTGCTCGGGCGCGATGGCCCCCTCGAGCTCGAGGAAGCGGCGGGTGGTGGCCTTGGCCTCGTCCACCGTGCCCTCGAAGGCCTTCCGGCCGCGCGCGAGCAGCACGACCTTGTCGCACAGCCGTTCGGCGTGCTGCATCACATGGGTGGAGAACAGCACCGTGGCCCCGTCCGCGGCCAGGCTGCGGATCATCGCCTCCAGCCCCTGCTGATTGACCGGATCGAGCCCCGAGAAGGGCTCGTCGAGGATGACGAACTCGGGCCGGTGCACCACCGAGGCGATCAGCTGCACCTTCTGGGACATGCCCTTGGACAGCTCCTTCATCTTCTTGCGTTTCGCCGCGCCCAGTCCCTGGGCGTCCAGCATCTCGCGCGCCCGGCGGCGGCCCTCGCCCAGCGGCACGCCCTTCAGCGAGCCGAAAAAGGCGATGGCGTCGACCGGCGTCATCTTCTTGTAGAGGCCGCGCTCCTCGGGAAGGAAGCCGATGCGGTCGCGCACCTTCCGCCCGTCGTCGGCGCCGAGGATCTCGATGCGGCCGGACGTCGCCGGCTGCAGGCCCAGGATCATCCGGATGGTCGAGGTCTTGCCGGCGCCGTTGGGACCGAGGAAGCCGCAGATGCTGCCCTTCCCGACCTCGAACCCGAGATCGCGCACCGCGTGGAAGCCGCCGTAGCGCTTGTTCACGCCCTCGAGTGTCAGTGCCGCCGCCATGCGCCCTCCGTCGATCAGCGGCCCATTGGTAGAAGTGTAAAGGGACATTGACAACCCGGCCGCGGACGGTTCGCCGCGCCACTGTCATGAATTCCGTGTCATGTTCGACCCTCGCGAGTCGCCGTCGGACGCCTGATGCCTCTTGAAGCCGCCCCTTCGCCTGTCGCCCCGCCCGCGGCGTCACGGCTCTGGACCGTCGGGGCGAGCGCAGGAATCTCGATCGCGGTGCTGGTGGCGCTCGCCGCAAGTCACCGCGAGCTGGCGTCCTGGCTGCTCGGGGCCGCCGCGTTGGTGGGTCTGGCGACCTGGGCCGTCAATCGGCGTCCCGCCGCCCCCCCGGCAGACGCGGCCCAGCCCGCGCCGCCTGAGGAGACGACCGCCGTCGATCGCCCGCTGCTGGAGGGGGCGTTCGAGGCGCTGGCCGACCCGGTTCTCGTCGTCGCCGGCGGCGAGGCCGACGACTTCGCCGGGCGTCGCGTCGCCCTGGCTAACGCAGCGGCCCGCGACCTGCTGCGCATCCCGCGCGAAGGCGCCCTGCTGGTCTCCGCCCTGCGCGAGCCGGCGGTCCTCGAGGCGGTCGACGAGGCGCTGTACGGCGGCGTGTCCCGGACCACCGACTACACCGCCGCCGGTCCCCGCACCCGCCACTGGCGGGCGCTGACGCGGCCGTTGCCGGGGGCCGAAGCGGCCGGGCCGCTCGCGCTGGTGGTGCTCCGCGACGAGACGGAGGTCCGGCGCATGGAGCTCATGCGCGTCGACTTCCTCGCCAACGCCAGCCACGAGCTGAAGACGCCGCTGGCTTCGCTGGCCGGCTTCATCGAGACCCTCAAGGGACACGCCCGGGACGACGCCCGCGCCCGCGACCGGTTCCTCGACATCATGGCGGTGCAGGCCGACCGCATGAGCCGGCTCGTCGCCGACCTGCTGTCGCTGAGCCGCATCGAGCTCAACGAGCACATTCCGCCGTCGGGCCGGGTCGATCTGGTGCCCGCGGCCCGCGACGTGATCGACGCCGTGGGCCTGCTCGCCGCCGAGCGGGGGGTCACCCTGAAGCTGGAGGCGCGGGCGACCTCCGCGCCGATCGCCGGCGACCGCGACGAGGTCGTGCAGGTGATCCAGAACCTGGTCGACAACGCCATCAAATACTCCAGCGCCGGGCAGACGGTGGAGATCGTCATCAAGGCCGACGTGCCGCTCCAGGAGGCGGCGGCGGCCTGGTCGGGCGGCGCCCGCGAGGGCGGGGTGACGCGCCTGCCCCTGCTGACCCCGGACCGCGAACCGGGCCAGCAGTACGCCGGCGTGATGGTCCGCGACTACGGGCCCGGCATGGCCCGCGAGAGCCTCCCCCGGCTGACGGAACGCTTCTACCGCGTCGAGGGCCAGAAGAGCGGCGAGCGGTCGGGCACCGGCCTGGGCCTGGCCATCGTCAAGCACATCCTGAACCGGCACCGCGGCGGCCTGACCGTCGAGAGCGCGCCGGGACAGGGGGCGACCTTCACCGCCTACTTCCCGGTCGACGCGCGACGGACCCGTGACGCGCAGGCGACGGCGGCTCCGACGTCGTAACAGAACTGTCATGCGGGCGTCTTATTCCGCTGACCATTCGGGGGCAGTTTCCCGCCCGGACCGGCCCGGGCGACCGGACCGTACCGATTCTCACCCCGGACGCCGATGACCTGGCTTTTTCTGCCGATCCTGATCGTCGCAGCCGTGGCCGCCTATCTGGGCGGCCGGGGGCTGGCCCGACGCCGCGCCGCCGGCGCCCGCGCCCACTCGCGGCCGGGCCAGCACGGCGCCTACGCCCTGATCTGGACGGCGGCCCCGGCCCTGCTGGTGCTGTTCCTGTCGGCCGTGTTCGCGCCCACGATCGAGCATCAGCTGATGGCTGCCGGCTCGCCCGACGCCGTGCAGTCGCTGGAGCCGTTCCGGCGCCAGGCCTTCCAGGCGGACGCCGCCGCGGTCGGCGCGGGTCGTCCCGCCGCCCAGATCTGGCCGGCGCCCTACGCCGAACTGCTGCCGGCCGAGGGCCGCCGCGCGGCCCGCATTCACCTGATGCTCTCCCTCGGCGGCTGGGTCGCGGCCCTGCTGGCCGGGGCGCTGGGCGGCCTGTTCGTGTTCAGCCGCATCCGGCCGGACCTGCGGGCCCGCAACCGGGTCGAGGGCTGGATCGTCGGCGCCCTGTTCGCCTGCTCGGCCGTCGCCGTCCTGACCACCATCGGCATCGTCGCCTCGCTGGTGTTCGACTCTTCCCGCTTCTTCGCCTCGGTGCCGATCACCGAGTTCCTGTTCGGGACCCAGTGGAGCCCCCAGACTGCGATCCGGGCCGACCAGGTGGGCTCCAGCGGCGCCTTCGGGGCCCTGCCGCTGTTCACCGGCACCTTCCTGATCATGCTGATCGCCATGGCCGTCGCGGCGCCGGTCGGCCTGTTCTCGGCCATCTACCTGTCCGAGTACGCGGGACCGGTGTTCCGGGCGACGGTGAAGCCGATCCTCGAAATCCTCGCCGGCGTGCCGACCGTGGTCTACGGCTTCTTCGCCGCCCTGACCGTCGGCCCGGCCCTGCGCGGCTTCTTCAACGGCGTCGGCGCCCTGCTGGTCGGCGGACCGCTGGACCCGGTCGGGCAGTATCTGATGCTGGTGCAGAACCAGATGGCGCTGGTCGCCGGCGGCGTGATGGGCATCATGCTGATCCCCTTCGTCAGCTCCCTGTCCGACGACATCATCAACGCCGTGCCCCAGAGCCTCCGCGACGGGTCCTACGCCATGGGAGCCACGAAGTCGGAGACGGTGTCCCGGGTCCTGCTGCCCGCCGCCCTGCCCGGCGTGGCCGGCGCGATGCTGCTGGCCATGTCGCGCGCCATCGGCGAGACCATGATCGTCACCATGGCCGCGGGCCTGGCCGCCCGCCTGACCCTGAACCCCCTCGACACGGTGACCACGGTCACGGTGCAGATCGTCACCCTCCTGACCGGCGACCAGGAGTTCGACAGCCCCAAGACCCTGGCCGCCTTCGGCCTGGGCCTGACCCTCTTCCTCGTCACCCTGCTGCTGAACATCGTCGCCCAGCGCATCGTCATCACCTACCGGCAGCAATATGACTGAGGCGACGAACGGCCACGACCGCACGCGGGCGGAACGGCTGCGCAGCGGCCTGAAGCGGCGCTACGCCAAGGAGCGGCGCTTCCGCGCCTACGGCCTGCTGGCCATCGCCGTGGCCGTCGGCTTCCTCGTGCTCCTGCTCGGCCGCATCGTGGAGCAGGGCCACACCGCCTTCTACACCCACTCGGTGACCGTGCCGGTCTACATGGACCCGGCCCGGATCGACCGCGGCTATCCGCAGGGCACCAATTTCGAACAGCTCGTCGCCGAACAGCAGTTGCGCCGCCTCGGCATCGCCGACGACGCGACGGGATCGAAGGCCACCGCGATGCGCGGCCTGTTCTCGTCGGAGCTGAAGTTCGTGGCCGCCGGGCGGATCGCCCGCCAGCCCGGCCTGGTCGGCCAGACCGTGACCCTCGCCGCCCCCCTGTCCGACGACGCCGACCTCTACTTCAAGGGCAAGATCACCCGCGCGACGCCGGCCGAGCAGCGCCGGCTGTCGAACGAGCAGATCGCCTGGCTGGACCGGATGCGCGACGAGGGCCAGGTGTCGGCCCACTTCAACGCCGGCCTGTTCACCCGCGGCGACTCCACGGAGCCGGAGCTCGCCGGCGTGCTGGGCGCGGTGATCGGCTCCGCCCTCATGCTGCTGGTCACCGCCCTGATCGCCATCCCGCTCGGGGTCGGCGCGGCGCTGTACCTCGAGGAGTTCGCGCCCCGGAACCGGCTGACGGACCTGATCGAGGTCAACATCAACAACCTCGCGGCCGTGCCGTCGATCATCTACGGCCTGCTGGGCCTGGCCCTGTTCATCAACTGGATGCACCTGCCCCGCGCCAGCCCGCTGGTCGGGGGTCTGGTTCTGGCCCTGATGGCCCTGCCGACCATCATCATCGCCACCCGCTCGTCGCTGAAGGCGGTGCCGCCCTCCATCCGCGAGGCCGCCCTGGCCATGGGCGCCTCGAAGACCCAGACCGTGTTCCAGCACACCCTGCCGCTGGCCATGCCGGGCGTGATGACCGGCGCCATCATCTCGATGGCGCACGCGCTGGGCGAGACCGCCCCGCTGCTGCTGATCGGCATGATCAGCTTCGTCCCGGGCCTGCCGCACAGCCTCGTCGAGCCGACCGGCGCCCTGCCCTCGCTCGTCTACATCTGGGAGAACGCCTCGGAGCGCGCCTTCCACGAGCGGACGGCCGCCGCCATCCTGGTCCTGCTCGCCTTCATGATCGTCATGAACGCCGCCGCCATCGTGCTGCGCCGGCGCTTCGAACGCCGGTGGTAAGACAATGAAGTTCAAGATCTTCCGTTCGACCGAAGACCGGAACGGCGGGGCCGGAGCCGACCCGACGCAGACCCCGCGCATGGGCGGACAGGTCCTGCCCGCCGCCGACGCCGACGGCGCGGGCGACAGCGCCTCCGGCCGGGTGCAGGACGCGCCCGTCGACGGCCCGCCGGCCCTTCCGCCGACCACCACGGCGCCGCGCGCGCTGCACGCCGGGGGCGGCCCGGTCGGGCAGACCAAGATCTGCGCCCGCGACGTCTCCGTCTTCTACGGCGACAAGCAGGCGCTGTTCGACGTCTCCCTGGACATCCCGGACAAGACCGTCACCGCCCTGATCGGCCCCTCGGGCTGCGGCAAGTCGACCTTCCTGCGGACGATGAACCGCATGAACGACACCATCCCGCACGCGCGGGTGACCGGCCGCATCGAAATGGACGGCGAGGACATCAACGCGAAATCGGTCGACCCGGTGCTGCTGCGCGCGCGCGTCGGCATGGTCTTCCAGAAGCCGAACCCGTTCCCGAAGTCGATCTACGAGAACGTCGCCTACGGCCCCCGCATTCACGGCCTCGCCACCTCGAAGGGCGAGCTCGACGAGATCGTCCAGGCCTCGCTGAAGCGCGCCGGGCTGTGGGAAGAGGTCGCCGACCGCCTGCACTCGCCCGGCACCGGCCTCTCGGGCGGCCAGCAGCAGCGCCTGGTCATCGCCCGCGCCATCGCCGTCGAGCCCGAAGTGATCCTGATGGACGAGCCCTGCTCGGCCCTCGACCCGATCGCCACCGCCAAGATCGAGGAGCTGATCGACGAGCTGCGCGAGCGCTACTGCATCGTCATCGTCACCCACTCCATGGCCCAGGCCGCGCGCGTCAGCCAGCGCACCGCCTTCTTCCACCTCGGGCGGCTGGTCGAGACCGGCGACACCGAAGAGATCTTCACCAATCCGCGCGAGCGCCGCACGCTGGATTACATCACCGGCCGCTTCGGCTAGGACCGCCATGACCCAGCATACCGTCAAGGCCTACGGGGACGAGCTGAACCAGCTGACCGCCGAGGTCGCCCGCATGGGCGGTCTCGCCGAGGCCCAGGTCGCCGACGCGGTCGAGTCCGTCGCCCGTCGCGACGTGGGTCTGGCCCGCGCGGTCGTGGAACGCGACGTCCGTCTCGATTCCCTGCACCGCGAGATCGAGAAGAAGGCGATCCGCCTGATCGCGCTGCGCCAGCCGGTCGCCTCCGACCTGCGCCGCACCCTGGCCGCGATGAAGCTGGCCACCGACCTGGAGCGCACGGGCGACCTGGCCAAGAACATCGCCAAGCGCGCCCTGATCCTCGCCGAGGGCGAGCCGATGCAGCCGCTGACCCGCTCCATCGAGCGCATGGGACGGCTGGTCTCGACCCGCCTGCGCGACGTGCTGGACGCCTACGCCGCCGCCGAGGTCGAGCGCGCCGTCTCGGTGTGGAACACCGACGACGAGGTGGACGAGCACTACAACGCCCTGTTCCGCGAGCTGCTGACCTACATGATGGGCGACCCGCGCACGATCGGGGCCTGCACCCACCTGCTGTTCATGGCGAAGAACCTCGAGCGGATCGGCGATCACGCGACCAATATCGCCGAGACCATCCACTACGAGATCACCGGACTGGAGTTCACCGGCGAACGGCCGCGCTGGACCCCGGATCCGGATCAGTCCGCCTCGCCAGAGACGACCCCCGCCTGAAGCCCGGAGAGTTCGACGTGCAGCCCTATGTTCTGGTGATGGAAGACGAGGACGCGCTGGCGACGCTGCTGTCCTACAACCTCGAGAAGGAGGGCTACCGCGTCGTCGTCGCCTCGGACGGCGAGGAGGGCATGCTCCAGATCGACGAGCGCCTCCCCGACCTCGTCCTGCTCGACTGGATGCTGCCCAAGCTGTCCGGAATCGAGGTCTGCCGGCGGATCCGCGGCAAGCCGGAGACGCGCAACCTGCCGATCATCATGCTGACCGCGCGGGGCGAGGAATCCGACCGGGTGCGGGGGCTGGACACCGGGGCGGACGACTATCTGACCAAGCCGTTCTCGATGACCGAGCTGACCGCCCGCATCCGCGCCGTGCTGCGCCGCATCCGGCCCGGTCTGGCGGACGACCGCATCAGCCACGGCGACATCGTCATCGACCGCGTCGCCCACCGGGTGCGCCGCGCCGGCGCCGAGATCCATCTCGGCCCGACCGAGTTCCGCCTGCTCGACCACTTCATGCAGCATCCCGGCCGGGTGTTCAGCCGCGAGCAGCTGCTGGACGCGGTCTGGGGCTCGGACGTCTACGTCGAGGCGCGCACGGTCGACGTGCATGTCGGCCGCCTCCGCAAGGCGCTCAATATCGAGGGGACCGTAAACCCCATCCGCACCGTCCGCTCGGCCGGCTACTCGCTGGACCTCGGCGGCTAGCCGGCGCCGGTCGGCCCGTGGCAGGCTGACCCGATGACGGACGATCCTTCCCGCGGCTGGAACGCGGTCGCCGCCGACTTCATGAAGGCCCGCTCCGACGCGGGCGTGGATGTGGTGGAGCGGTGGGCGCGACAGCTTCCGTCGGGCGCCGCGGTGCTCGACATCGGCTGCGGCTCCGGCGCCCCCGTGGGAACCGCCCTCGTCGGGGCCGGCCTGCAGGTGTGGGGCGTCGACGCCTCGCCGGCGCTCGTGGACGCGTTCCGCCGGCGCTTGCCCGGATCGCCCGTGGCCTGCGAGCCCGCCGAGAGCAGCGCCTTCTTCGGGCGGCGGTTCGACGGCGCGGTTGCGATCGGACTGCTGTTCCTGCTGCCGGCGGAGGATCAGCTCCGCCTGCTCCACCGGGTCGCCGAGGCCCTGGAGCCCGGCGGCCGCTTCCTGTTCACGGCCCCGCGGACCGCCTGCGAATGGACGGACAGCCTGACGGGCCGGCCGTCCCGGTCGCTGGGCGAGGCGGCCTATGGCGAGGCCCTCGCCCGGGCCGGACTGCGACTGGCGGCGAACCACCGCGACGCCGGCGGGAACGACTATTTCGACGCCGTGCGGGAGGCCGACGACGGCTCTACAACCAGCGGGTCCGTCTGAAGCGCACGAACAGCCAGCCGCAGATGACCGCGATCACCAGCAGGACGGCCGGATAGCCCCATGGGCTGTCCAGCTCCGGCATATGCCTGAAGTTCATCCCGTAGATGCCGGCGATGGCGGTCGGGACGGCGAGGATGGCGGCCCAGGCGGCCAGCTGCCGGGTGATCGCGCCGGTGCGCTGCTGCTCCAGCAGGTTGGAGAATTCGAACACCGAGGTCAGCACCTCGCGCAGGCCGTCCACCATGGTCTGCACCCGCCGCACGTGGTCGAGAACGTCGTTGAAGTAGGGGCGGGTGTCCGGGTCGATGCCCGGCAGGTCGAGGCGGATGAACTTGCCCGCCACCTCCGACGTCGGGGCGAGCACGCGCTGGAACCGGATCAGCTGGCGGCGGATCTCGAAGATGCGGTTGATCTCGCTGCGGGCCAGGAAGCTGTCGATGGCCCGCTGCTCCATGGCCAGCACTTCGTCCTCCAGCGCCTCGCCCAGCGGCAGGTAGCCGTCGACGATGAAGTCCAGGATGGCGTGCAGCACATAGTCGACGCCCTGGGACAACAGGGCGGGCGAGGCCTCCAGCTGCTCGCGCAGCTCGGCGTGGCCGCGGCTGGAGGTGCGCCGCACGCTGATGATGTGGCTGTGACCCACGAACAGCGAGGTCTCGCCGTAGCGGATCAGGCCGCTCTCCAGCCAGGCGGTGCGCGCGACCACGAACAGCTGGTCGCCATAGACGTCCAGCTTCGGCAGCTGGTCCCCCTTGGCCGCGTCCTCGACGGCGAGAGGATGCAGGCCGTAGCTGCGCTGGAGGGTCCGCAGCTCCTCAAGGGTCGGATCGACCAGGCCGATCCAGACGAACTGCGACTTGTCCTCGGGACAGTCGATCCGCTCATCGATGGCGACCGGCCGCACCCGGCGGCCGTGCTGGTACAGACAGGCGGCGACGACGCTCATGGGGCAGCGGTACAGCCGAACGGCGGAACGGAGAAGCCCCGCCGCGCTTCACACGCCGCCGCAAGCGGTTAGGGTCGGATCGCCGCCTTCACCGGGAGTCCCGCCATGCGCCGCCGCACCTTTCTGTCGACCCTGCCTGCGGGCGCCCTGATCGCCGGCGCGTCGTCGGCCGTCGCCGGGCCGACGCCCGCCGCCCCCGGTCGGGCGACGCAAGCGGCCCCGACGCCGGCGCGGACGACGGAGCCTTTCGCCGACGTCGGCCCGGGCGACCGGATCACGGGCGCGCCCTTCGCCGGGCGCTCAACCGTCTGGGGCGCCCACGGCGCGGCGGCGACGGCCCATCCGGCCGCCACCCTGATCGGCGTCGACACCCTGCGGCGCGGCGGCTCGGCCGTCGACGCCGCCATCGCCATCAACGCCGCGCTGGGCTTTCTGGAGCCGGTCGCCAACGGCATCGGCGGCGACGCCTTCTGCATGCTGTGGGACCCGGCGCAGCGGAAGGTCGTCGGGCTGAACGGCTCGGGCAACAGCCCGCGCGGCCTCTCGCTGGAGACGGCGCGGTCGCGCGCCAACGACGACGGCTACCTGCCCTCCTACGGCGCGGTGACCGTCAACGTGCCGGGCACGGTGGACGCCTGGTGGAGCGCCCACCAGCGGTACGGCAAGCTGCCGTGGCGCGACGTGCTGCTGCCGGTGGCCGAGCTGTGCGAGCAAGGGGTCCCGGTCCCGCAGGTGATCGCCTACTACCTCGAGCGGAACATGGCGATCTTCGACCGGTCGTCCCGGCTGATCGAGGAGAACGACAACCGCAAGCTGGTCTATGCCCCGGGCGGGCGCGTGCCCGGCGTCGGCGAGATGTTCGCCAACCCCTTCCTCGGCCGCACCTACCGGATGATCGCCGAGGGCGGGCGCGACGCCTTCTACGACGGCCCCGTCGCCGAGGCGATCGAGCGCTACTTCCGCCGCATCGGCGGCTGGATGACCCGCGCCGACCTCGCCGCCCACCGCTCCGAGTGGGTCGAGCCGATCCGCACCACCTATCGCGGGGTCGAGGTCTACGGCCTCGGCCCGAACACCCAGGGCCTGTCGACCAACCAGATCCTCAACGTCTGCGAACAGTTCGATCTCGCCGGCATGGGCTTCCAGTCGGCCGCCTCGATCCACCACCAGGCCGAGGCCAAGCGGCTGGCCTTCGAGGACCGCGCCCGCTTCTTCGCCGACCAGAGGTTCGCCGTGGCGCCGGTCGAATGGCTGAACTCCAAGGCCTACGCCGCCGAGCGCGCCCGCCTGATCCGCCCGGACCGGGTCATGGACCGCGTCTTCCCCGGCGACGCCCCGACGCAGGGCGACACCACCTACTTCTCCGTCGCCGACAGCGACGGGATGATGGTCAGCTGGATCCAGTCCAACTACCGCGGCATGGGGTCGGGCCTGGCGCCGGACGACGGCGCGCAGCCGCTGGGTTTCATGTTCCAGGACCGCGGCGAGCTGTTCAGCCTGAAGGACGGCAGTCCGAACCTCTACGCCCCCGGCAAGCGGCCCTTCCACACCATCATTCCCGGCTTCGCCTGCAGGGACGGCGAGCCGTGGATGGCCTTCGGCGTCATGGGCGGCGGCATGCAGCCCCAGGGGCAGGCCCAGATCATCATCAACATGGTCGACTACGGCCTCGAGCCGCAGGCGGCCGGCGACGCGCCGCGCTGGCAGCACGAGGGCTCGTCCGAACCCACCGGCCAGCCCGCCGAGGGAACCGGCGTGCTGCATCTCGAGACCGGCGTGCCCGAGGCCACGAAGGCGCAGCTGGCGGCCATGGGCTGGACGCTCGGCCCGCCCAACGGCGGCTTCGGCGGCTACCAGAACGTGGTGCGTCGGCCGAACCCGGGCGGGCGCTGGACCTACGGGGCGGCGACCGAGATGCGCAAGGACGGGATCGCGCTGGCGTACTGACCGCCGCGCCCCCGGGTTAAATCCCCGTAAGACGCATCCGCCGTCCTCCCGCCCCGCCTCTCCCCCGGGACCACGGGAGAAGACGGGAATGGCGGACGCGATCTGGGTGCTGTCGGGCTGGGTCGGCGGGACGGCGGCGGCCGGCCTGCTGTGCGCGGCGATGGCGCGCGGGCGGGTGCGCTGGCTGTGGCTCGCCACCGCCCTGCTGCTCATGGTCGCCTACGACGTCCTGCTGACGCGGGGCTACGGGCGCATCCCGCTGGACTTCGGGCCGTCCGACTGGAACTGGGAGGGCAAGACGCTGGCCGTCCTGCTGTCCCTGGCCGTCGCCGCCTGGCTCGGCTTCCGGCGCAGCGGCGTGACGCTCCGGCAGTACCGGACAGGATGGCCCGGCGCGCTGGCGCTGTCGGCCGTTCTGGTCGCGGTGTACCTGGGCCTCGCCCTCTACTTCCCAACCGAGCCGGCCGACGCCGACACGCTCGCCTTCCAGCTGACCATGCCGGGACTGGACGAGGAGCTGTTCTACCGGGGCGTGCTGCTGGTGATGCTCAACGAGGCGTTCGGCCGCCCGCTGTCGGTGCTCGGCGCGCCGATGGGCTGGGGCGCTCTGGTCTCCTCCTTCGCCTTCGGCCTGACCCACGCGCTGGGCTACGGCGACGGCGGCTTCAGCGTCGACGCCACGGCCCTGGCCCTGACCGGCCTCCCGGCCCTGCTGCTGGTGTGGATCCGCGAGAAGACCGGCAGCGTGGTCCTGCCGATCCTGCTGCACAACTTCGGCAACTCCATCTACCATCTGGTCTAGGCCTCGCCGGAGGTCCAAGGCCGTATGAAGTTTCTGCAAAGCTGCATCCGGTCCGAACCCCGGCCGCCTCTTCCCGACGCGGACACTCCTGTCCGTCGCCTTGCCATCATCCGGAGCCCCATGCGTCCCCTTCTGCTCGTCCCCGCCTTCTCGCTTCTCCTCCCCGGCCTCGCCCTGGCCGAGACCCGGGAGCCGGTTCGGATCCCCGCCGGGGATGTCGTCCTGGCCGGCGAACTGGTCCTGCCGGACGGGCCTCCGCGGGCGGCGGTGGTGCTGGTGCAGGGGGCGGGCCCGCACGGCCGCGACCAGATGATCTCCGGCGCGCCGATGTTCGGACAGCTGGCCGAGCAGCTGGCGGCCCGCGGCGTCGCCAGCCTGCGCATCGACAACGCCGGCGTGGGCGAGTCGACGGGCGAGACGCCGCGCCACTTCCGCGACCGCATCCCGCACATCACCGCCGCGCTGGATCTGCTGGCCGGCCACCCTGCGGTCTCTGCGGCCCCGATCGGCCTCGTCGCCCACAGCGAGGGGACGTTCGTGGCCGGCGAGGTGTGGAGCGCGCGCGACGCGGCGATCGACTTCCTCGTGCTGCTCGGCGCGCCGGGACGGCAGGGGCGCGAGGTCTGGGTCGACCAGCAGTCCAATCCGGAGCGTTTCCCGGACCGCAGCGCCGAAGACCTCGCCCGCATCCGCGACGGATTCGACCGGGTCGCCGTCGCCTCGATCTCCGGCGACCGCGCCGCCGTGGAGACCGCGACCGACGCCCTGTTCGCCGTCATCGGCCTGACCCCCGAGGAACTCGCCGAGGTGCGGCCGGGCTTCGTCGACCGCATGGCCAGCCCGGAGATGCAGGTCCTGCTCGGCCACGATCCGGCTCCGGCGTTCGGGCGCGTCACCGACCCGGTGCTGGCGGTGTGGGGCGGCGTCGACCCGCTGACCGCGCCGGCGCTGAACCTGCCGCCCTTCCTGGCGCAGCGTCACCCCGACAGCCGCCTGACCGCCGTGGTCCTGCCGGACGAGGAACACTTCTTCCTGCGCGGCGAGGGCCTCGAGCCGGGCGAGCACGCCTTCGGCAAGATGAACCTCAGCCCCCGGCTTGTGTCGACCATCGACCACTGGCTGGGCGGCGAGACGTTCGCGGACCAGGCGCGGCGCCCGGGCCGCGGGCCGGGCCGGTCACAATGAGGCCAAGGTTCAACCGGCGAATGTCCGCAGAAGCACGGACATAACCGGAGGTTCCGATGATCGCTCTTGTGGCCGCGGCCCTGCTGGGAGCCGTCCAACCGAGCTGCACGCCGCCTGACGGCACGGACGCGCTGCTGGCGCTCGAGCGCCGCTACATCGTTGTCGGAGAGCTCCATGGGACGACAGAGGTCCCGGCGGCGTTCGCGCAGCTGGTTTGCGCCGCCGCGGAACAGGGACCGGCGACGGTGGCGCTGGAGCTGCCGACGGCCATGCAGCCCCAGCTCGACGCTTTCCTCGCCGCCACCGACGAGGCCGCGGCGCTGGCGGCTCTGGAGGGGACGCACTTCCTGAACCCGCGCATGAACGACGGGCGGAGCAGCCGGGCGATGCTGGAGATGATGCTGTCGGTCCGCGCGCTACGCGCCGCCGGCCGCGACGTGGCCTTCCACGCCTTCCAGCCGAGCAAGTCCCGGCCGCGCGAGCTGAGTCAGGCCTGGTACGAACTCGACATGGGCCACGCCCTGGCGGAAGCCGCCTGCGCCCGGCCTGAGGCCAGAGTGCTGGTCCTCGTCGGCAACCTGCATGCCCGCAAGACCGGCTTCGAGCGCCTTCCCGACCTCGGGCTCCCGGCCGCCGGCCACCTTCCGGCGTCGGAGGTGGTCGCCCTGGATCTCGCCCAGCAGGGCGGCGAGGCGTGGAACTGCCAGCAGGAGTGCGGCGCACACCCGTCCCGGGCGGTCTACGACGTCGAGGCGCGCGGCGTGAGGCTCGAGCCCGCCTCCGACGGCGCCTTTGACGGCGTGCTGGCGGTGGGTCCCACCACCGCCTCGCCGCCGGTCGCGGAAGATCAGCCTTCCCCGATCTCCTCCGGCGCCAGCTCGTAGACCGAGGCGCAGTATTCGCAGGTCACCCGGATCTTGCCGTCGTCCTCGACCATGCCGGCCCGCTCCTCCGGTCCGAACGACGTCAGCACGGCGGCGATGCGGTCCTTCGAGCAGCGGCACTGCGCCTTCAGCGGGCGCGCGTCCTCCAGCCGGACGCCGTCCTCGTGGAACAGGCGGAACAGCAGGGTTTCCGGCGTGATGGTGGGGTCGATCAGCTCGTCGTCGGCCAGCGTCTGGAACAGGGCGCGCGAGCGGTCCCAGACCTCCTCGGTCGAGCCGCGGGCGGCGTCGCCGGCGATCAGCTGGATGAGCGCGCCGCCGGCCCGCCAGCTGGGGCCGTAGCCGCTGCTCACGGTTCCGACCGCGAGGCGGACCTTGGTCGGCACCTGCTCCGACTGTTCGAAATAATGTTCGGCCGCCAGCGACAGGCTCTCGCCCTCGATCGGCGTGATCCCCTGGGTGCGCTCGAAGTCGGGACCGCGGTCGAGGGTCATGACGAACACGCCCTGCCCCAGCAGGGTCTTCGCGCCGGGACGGGAGAAGCCCTGCGACACGGCCTCCACCTCGTCGGGGTCGAACCGGCAGTAGCCGCGCAGATGGCCGGTGGTGTCGTAGTCGGCGACCACATAGCGCACGGGGCCGTCGCCCTGGGCCTGGACGATCAGCCGGCCCTCGAACTTCAGGCTGGAGCCGACGAGGGCGGCCAGGGCGCAGGCTTCGCCCAGCAGGCCCGCCACCGGCTCCGGATAGGCGTGGGCCGAGAGGATGGCGTCGATGGTCTCGCCGAGCCGCACGAGGCGGCCGCGCACCGGCCAGCCCTCGATCTGGAAGGCGGCGGCGAGGTCGTCGGCGGGTGCGGCGGCGGCGGGCGCGTGATCGGTCACGAGCGGTCCTTCGGAGGGGCGGAACGGGGAGCGACGCTAGATAGGCGCGGCGCTCGCGAATGGTAAGGCCTGCATGCTAGAGCAGGAACCGGCGGGGCGGCGGCCCCGTTCCGGAAGCCCCGGGATTCCAGCTCTCCGCACGGAACAGGCATGACCAGAGCGAACCTGAAGCCCCTCAACCAGCAGGCGATCGTGGTGACCGGGGCGACGTCCGGCATCGGCCTCGCGGTGGCCCGGCGCGCGGCGCGGGCCGGGGCCTGCGTGTTCCTGATCGCGCGCAGCGAGGGCGACCTGAAGACGCTGTGCGAGGAGCTGCAGGCGACGGGGGCGCGGGTGGCCTGGGCCGTCGCCGACGTCGCGGACCACGACGCCCTGATGGCCGCCGCCGAAAAGTGCCAGCGGCTGTTCGGCGGCTTCGACACCTGGGTGAACAACGCCGGGGTCACCATCTTCGGCCGCCTCCGCGACACGACGCTGGAGGACCAGCGGCGGCTGTTCGACACCAACTACTGGGGCGTGGTCAACGGGTCCCTGGTCGCCGTCGAGCACCTGCGCGCGCGGCCGGGCGGCGGGGCGATCATCAACGTCGGTTCGATTCTCTCCGACGCGCCGATCCCGATCCAGGGCGCCTATTCGGCGTCCAAGCACGCGGTGAAGGGTTTCACCAACGCCCTGCGCATGGAGCTGATGCGCGAGCAGGCGCCGATCACCGTCAGCCTGGTCAAGCCGGCGGCCATCGACACGCCCTACAACCGGCACGCGCGAAACCTGACCGGTCAGGCGACGCAGAATCCGCAGCCGGTCTATGCGACGCACGTGGTCGCCGACACCATCCTGTACTGCGCCAGCCATCCGATCCGCGAGATCACCGTCGGCGGCGGCGGACGCCTCATCGCCAGCTTCTACGCCGCCCTCCCCGGCGTGGCGGAACCTCTTTTCGCCCGGTTCGCTCCCTCCCTGATGCGGGACCGCCGTTCCGCGTGGCAGCCGGACGACGACGGGCTCTATGACCCGACAGAGGACGGTCTCGACGAGGAGGTCCACTACCCCATGGTTCGACAATTCTCCGCCCTCGCCGAGGTGCGCAAGCACCCGGGAATCGCCGCGGGCGTGATCGCTGTGCTCGCCGGCGTCGGCCTCGCCACCCTGCTGCTGAACCAGCGCACCGGCCCGACCCGGCTGGAGAGCCTTCGCGGCCGCCTGCATCCGCGCGGCTGGGTGGACGCGGCGGCGCTGCGGGACAGGATCGACGATCTCGCGGAGACGGTGCGGCACGGCCTGACCGAGGCGGGCGAGCGCGCCGGCGAGCTGGGCGACGAGGCCCGGCATCGGTCGGGGCGCCTGCTGCATGACGCCCGGCATTCCTCGCGCAAGGCGATGCGCAAGCACGGACGCAAGGCCCGGCTCTACGCCCGCGACGCCGGCGACTACGCCCGCACTCACGCCAAGGAAGGCGGCGCCATTCTGGCCCTCGCGACCATAGCCGCGGCCATCGGCGCGGCCGCTCTCGACGCCCGCCGCCCGGACAGCCGGCTGCGCAACATCGGGCGTCACTGAGCCAATGCAGGCGGCCGTGCGGCCGCCTCGTTGCTGCAGCTGCGAAGGTGAGCCATGGTCCGACCATGACCGCCACCTTCGTCTTCGACTTCGACTCGACTCTCGTGCGTATCGAGACCCTGGAGGCGCTGGCCGACCTCGCCCTTGAAGGTCAGGCGGAAGCGCCGCGGGTTCGCGAGGAGATCGCCCGCCTGACCGCGGCGGCCATGGCGGGAGAGATTCCATTCGGCGAGGCGCTGAGTCGCCGACTGGCCCTGCTGCCGCTGACCCGGGCCCACGTCCAGGCCCTCGCGGCGGGCATCGTCGAGGAGCTCACGCCGTCGGTCCGCCGCAACGCCGACTTCTTCCGCCGGCACGCGCGGCGGGTCCTTGTCGTTTCGGGCGGATTTCGTGAGGTCATCGCCCCCGTCGCCGCCTGGCTGGGCATCCCCGAGGAGCGGGTGCTGGCGAACGACCTCGTCTACGATTCGTCCGGACGGGTGATCGGGGTCGACGACGCCAACCCCCTGTCCCGGGCGGGAGGCAAGGTCGAGGCGCTGGCGGCGGTCGACGGGCCGCGGATCATGATCGGCGACGGCTGGACCGACGCGGAGGTCTGGCTCGGCGGCGCCGCAGACCGCTTCTACGCCTTCACCGAGGTCGCCCGGCGCCCCGAGGTCGTCGCGGCGGCGAACGCCGAGGTCGCATCCGTCGACGAGTTGCTCCACGCGGAAGGCCTCGTCGGGCGCTGGTCCTATCCGCGCAGCCGCATGCGCATCCTGCTGCTGGAAGCGATCCACCCGGCCGCTGTGGCGCGTTTCGAGGACGCCGGCTATCGGGTCGAGACCGCATCCGGCGCCCTCGGGGAGGACGAGTTGATCGCCCGCATCCGGGGCGTCCACGTCCTGGGCGTTCGTTCCAAGACCCAGGTGACGGAGCGGGTTCTGGCCAGCGCCGATCGCCTGCTGGCCGTCGGCGCCTTCTGTATCGGCACCAACCAGATCGATCTGCCGGCCGCCGCCGAACGCGGCGTGGCGGTCTTCAACGCCCCGTACTCCAATACCCGTTCGGTCGTCGAGCTGGCGGTCGGACTGATGATCGTCCTGCTGCGGCGGGTCGCCGAGAAGTCGGCCGCCCTGCACCGCGGTCAGTGGAACAAGTCGGCCGCAGGCGCCCGGGAGCTGCGCGGCAAGACGCTGGGGATCGTCGGCTACGGCGCCATCGGCTCGCAGCTCTCGGTGCTCGCCGAGGCGCTCGGCATGCGGGTCGTGTTCCACGACCTGACCGAGCGGCTGGCCCTCGGCAATGCGCGCCGGGCCCGATCGCTGAAGGACCTGCTCGCTGACAGCGACGTGGTCAGCCTCCATGTCGACGGAAGATCGGCGAACGCCGCGCTTGTGGGCGCCGGCGAACTGGCGGTCATGAAGCCGGGAGCCTTGCTGCTCAATCTCTCGCGCGGCCACGTCGTCGACGTGGAGGCGCTCGCCGAGGCCGTGCGTTCCGGCCGTCTCGGCGGCGCGGCGGTGGACGTCTTTCCGGAAGAGCCGGCGACGAACCAGGACCCGTTCGCCAGCGCCCTGCAGGGCCTGCCGAACGTGATCCTGACGCCGCACATCGGCGGCTCCACCGAGGAAGCGCAGGAGGCGATCGGCGAGTTCGCGGCGGACCGGCTGCTCGCCTACCTCGAACGGGGCGACACCAGCTTCTGCGTGAACCTGCCCAATGTGCAGCTGGCCGAGGTGTCCGGCGCCCATCGCCTGCTGCACATCCACCGCAACCAGCCGGGCGTTCTGGCCGAGCTGAACCGGGCCATCGCCGCGGCGGGTCTGAACATCCTGGGGCAGCACCTCAAGACCGACGAGCGCACCGGCTACGTCATCGTCGATGTCGATCGCGACTACGATCCGAAGGCCCTGGCGGCGCTGAAAGGTGTGACCGGAACGCTGCGGTTTCGCACCGTGTACTGAAAACTTTCCCCGACGGCATCTTGCGCCGGGCCCGGAGCGGCGCAGAGTACCGGCAACGGCCGCGCACGTCGGTCGAGGGAGGATTCTTGATGTCTCGTTTTCTGCGCAACGCGGCCGCCGCCGCGCTGGCCGTGGCCGCCGCAGGCGCGATCGCCTCGGCCGCGAACGCCCAGAGCTACAACCGTCTCGTCGTCTTCGGCGACAGCCTGAGCGACAACGGCAACCTGTACGCCGCCACCGCCGGGACCAATCCGCCGTCGCCGCCCTACTACCAGGGGCGCTTCTCCAACGGCCCCGTCTTCACCGAGCTGCTCGGGTTCAACGCCGGGCGCTACGCCGCGGGCGCGCCGTTCGGCGGCAGCATCAACTTCGCGTTCGGCGGCGCCCGCACCGACGCCTCGGCCTTTCCTCCCGGCATGCGGAGCCAGCTGGCCGCCTATGTGGCGGGCGGCGGCGCCTTCGGCGCCAATGATCTCGTGAGCGTTCTCGGCGGCGCCAACAACATCTTCCAGGCCTTCCCCGGCGCCGCCGGCAACGCCCAGACCGCGGCGTCGACGATGCAGGCCGTGGCCGCTGGAGCGGCCGCGGACGTCAACTTCATCGTCAACAGCGTGGCGGCGGCGGGCGCGGGAACGGTGCTGGTGACCAACCTGCCGCGTCTCGGGATCACGCCGCAGTTCGCCGCGAGCAACCCGGCCGTGGGTCCGGCCGGCTCCGCACTGGCGGACTTCTCGGGGTCCGCGTTCAACTCGGCCCTGGCGACCGGGCTGTTCGGCGTCGCCGCCGCCAATCCGTCGTCCAACATCATCCTGATGGATCTCTACAGGATCAGCGACCCGCTGGCGGCGAATCCCGGGGCGTTCGGACTGACGAACGCCACCGACAGCTGCTTCAACGGCGTCACCGTCTGCGCCAATCCGGACGGCTATCTCTACTGGGACGGGGTCCATCCCAGCGCAGCGGGACACCGCCTGATCGCCGCCCTCGCCAACGACTACCTGTACTACGGCGACCTGGGGGCCCAGTCGGCGGTGCAGGCCGAGACCGGCTATCGTCAGCGCGAGGACCTGCTGGACCTGGCCAGCGAGGGGCTGTCCGGCCGCGCCGCGTGGACCCCGGGCATGCAGATGACCTTCGGCCTCATCGCCGACAGCGTCGAGACGGACGCCCGCGGCCCCGTCGCCGCGGCGGACGCCACCGGCTGGGGCGGCCGGGTCGGGTTCGACTATGTCACCAGCGAGACGAAGCGCTTCGGCGTCGCGGCCAGCTTCCGCACCACCGAGGTGGAAGCCGGGCCGATGGCCTTCGACGTCCAGAGCTTCGGCGTCGACTTCGCCGGCGGCTGGCGCTCGGGGGCGATGTTCGTGAACGGCGTCATCGGCGGCTCGCTCGACAATTACGACGGCGTCACCCGCGTGACCGCGCTGGCTCCCGTCGTGCATGCGGGCCAGACTTCCGGGTCCAGCTTCGGCGCCCGGCTGCAGGCCGGGACCTGGTTCGACATGGGCGGCATCGCCCTCTCGCCCCGGGCGGCCATCGGCTACGTCTCCACGGATGTCGACAGCTACATCGAGCAGGGCTTCGCGGCCCAGTACAGCTACGGCGACCGCACCCTGAGCGGGACCACCGCCGAGATCGCCCTGCGGGCCGAAGGCGGCGGCGAGGGCCTGCGGTTCTGGGCCGAGGGCGGCTATCGCGACACCCTGGGCGACGGCGGCGATCCGGTGCGCGTCGGCATCGCCGGCAACCCCGCCCAGGTGCTGGAGCGCGACGTCGAGGAGCCGTTCGGCGGCTCCATGCTGGCCTCCGCCGGCGTCGACGCGGACATCGGGCCGGTGACGATGACCGTCGGCTACCGCGGGCGCTTCGGCGACGCTGCCGACAGCCACGTCGGGGCGATCACCTTCACCCTGCCGCTGCAGTAGGGAAGAGACGCCCGACGACGATCCAGGCGCCCGGCCAACGCCGGGCGCCTTTTTCGTGTCCGGTTCCGCGGTGCGACGACCTGCCGCCCCCGGCGGCCCCAAAGTCGCCCCCTCCCGTCGTCAGCTTGCCGCCTCCACGGACGCGCACCTCCCGATGGCCCTTCGCAACGGAGAGCCCGCGTCCCTTCCCTGCTCTGCCCGAGCCGAACACGGAGCCGACGCCGCCCATGCGACGCCTGTTGCCGACCGCCCGGTCGTTCTTCATCCACTCCGGCCAGATCACCGGATTCGCCGCCGCCGCCTTCATGGCGATGGCCTTCGCCCCCCTGCCCGAGGCCGGGGGCCCCGTTCCCTACGAAGCCGCCTCCGCCCCCGAAGCGCCGCCGATCGTGGCCATCGCGGAGGCCGCGGGGCCGGTGACCCGCGACATCGCCTTCGTCCGCCCGGTGAAGGGCTATGAGGTCAACTCCCGCTTCGGCCTGCGCCGGCTGGCCGGCCAGGCCGCCCGCCAGCACAAGGGCGTGGACATCGCCGCGCCGCAGGGCACCGGCGTCTACTCGGCCGCCGAGGGCGTGGTGAGCCGCACCGGCTACGACGCCGGCGGCTACGGGCGTTTCATTGAGCTCCGCCATCCGAACGGGATGAGCACCCTCTACGGCCACCTCAGCCGGGTCGACGTGGCCACCGGCGACCGGGTCGCCGATGACGAGCGCATCGGCCTGGTCGGCTCCACCGGCCGCTCGACCGGACCGCACCTGCACTTCGAAGTCCGCCGCGGCGACCGCCAGATCGATCCGATGCGGGTGATGGGACGCTCGTTCGCCGTGAACCTCGACGTCGAAGCCTGACGGCGGCGCAACGCCCACGCTTTCTTCACCCCTTGGCCGGATAGTAGGCGGCGCAAGGGGTGTCGCTTGGACCGCATTCTCTACTGCATAGCCTTCCAGCACGACTGGCGCTGGACTGCGGCCGCGGCCGTGGTCTGTGCGTTCGGCGCAGGCACGACCTACGCCCTCCTCGGTCGCTCGCGGGGCCTCGCGGGCGCCCGGCAGCGGAACCGGGCGATCCTGGCCGCCTTCCTCGGCGGCCTGACGGTGTTCTCGACCCACTTCATCGCCATGCAGGGCTACGACGCCGGCGGCGAGTTGCGCTACGACGTCGCGCTCACCATCGCCTCCTTTCTGATGGCCTTCGCGAGCATCGGCCTGGCCTGTCTCCTGGCGCTGACCCGGCCGGGCGCGCTCGGGCGGGGTCTCGCGGCGGCCCTCGCCCTGTCAGGCGTGGCCGCGATGCACTATCTGGGGGTCGCGGGACTCATTCTTCCCGCCACCGTGTCCTGGGATCCGGTCCTGGCCGTCGCATCGGTGACGGGCGGCGTGTCCCTCGCCACGATCGGAGCCGCCTGCATCTACCGCCGGCGCCCGGTCCGGGCGCTCGCCGCCGCCGCCTGCGCAAGCGTCGCCGTGATCATCCTGCACTTCGGGTCGATGGCCGCCATGACCCTGCAGCCCGCCGCCCTGGCGGCTCCCGACTGGACGCTGGCCGCCGGCGCCATGACGAGCGTGCTGCTGGCGGCGGTCGCCATCCTGATCGCCGTGGCCGCCCTGATGGCCCTCGCGGTCTGGCGCAGCCGGATCAGCGCCCTCGCCCACATCCACGAAGCGATCGACGCCATGCCCGACGGCCTGGCCTTCTTCGACGCCGACGACCGGCTGGTTCTGTGGAACAACCGCTACGCCGAGGTGAACCCCGAGCTGACCTCCAACCTCGAGAAGGGCATGACCTTCCGGGAGATCATCCAGATCGGCCTTGATCAGGGGCTGTATGCGGAGGCGCGGGGCAGGGAAGAGGAATGGGTGCGGGAACGGCTGGCGACGCGCGCCGGCCTGTCCAGCACCATGGAGCAGCATATCGCCGGCGACCGCTGGCTGCGGGTGTCTGACCGGCGGACCGCGGCCGGCGGCATCGTGACCGTCTGCACCGACATCACCGAGCTCAAGCACCACGCCCAGGCGCTGTCGGAAGCCCGCGACGCGGCCGAGGCCGCCAACGGCGCAAAGAGCCAGTTTCTGGCCAACATGAGCCACGAGATCCGCACGCCGCTCAACGGCGTGATCGGCATCGCCCAGGCGCTGGCCAACACGCAGCTGGACCCGGCCCAGAAGGAGATGCTGGCGCTCATCCAGTCCTCGGGGCGGACCCTGCAGGTGCTGCTCAGCGACATCCTCGACCTCGCGCGGGTCGAGTCGGGCCGGCTGGAGCTGGCCGACGAGCCCTTCGATCTCGGGCGCGCCGTGCGCGAGGCCGCCAAGCTCTACGAGGCCTCGGCCCGCGACAAGGGGCTTCAGTTCTTCGTCGAGATCGACCCGGCCGCCGATCGCTGGATCTCGGGCGACATGGTGCGCCTGAAGCAGGTTCTCACCAATCTCGTCTCCAACGCCGTCAAATTCACGTCCGAGGGCTTCGTCTGCCTGACCGTCGCGCCCGGCCCCGGGGCCGCCGGCCGGCCGACACTCAGATTCTCCATTGAGGACACCGGCATCGGGTTCGATTCGGAGACCCGGACGCGGCTGTTCAGCCGGTTCGAGCAGGCCGACGGGGCGATCACGCGCAAGTTCGGCGGCTCCGGCCTCGGCCTGGCCATCTCACGCCAGCTGGCCGAGATGATGGGCGGGGATCTGGACTGCGAGAGCGAGCCGGGCGGCGGCTCCGCCTTCATGCTGACCATCCCGCTGCGCCCGGCCGAGGCCCCCGCCGCCGCGCCGCGGGTCGAATGCGACGAGGTCGTCAGCGATCGCCGCGTCCGCGTGCTGCTGGCGGACGATCACCCGGTGAACCGCAAGGTGGTCGAGATGATCCTCGCCCAGGCGCCCGTCGACATGACCGCCGTGGAGAACGGGGCGGAGGCGCTCGAGGCGGCGCGGACGGGCGACTTCGACATCATCCTGATGGACATGCAGATGCCCGTGATGGACGGGCTCACCGCCACCCGCGAGATCCGCCTGCACGAGGCCGCGATGGGCCTGCCGCGCACGGCCCTGGTCATGCTGACCGCCAACGCCCTGCCCGAGCACATCGCCGCCGCCGAGGCCGCCGGGGCTGACCGGCACCTGGCGAAGCCGTTCGACGCGGCGGAGCTGCTGGAGCTGGTCCTCACCCTCCCCGCCGCCGCCGCCGCGTCGATCGCCGCCTGACCTACTCGTAGCCGTGGGCGGCTTCGTTGATCACCTGGGACGGCATGGACGAGAAGTCGACCGCCACCGGCTGCGCCTGTTTGCGCTGGAAGGTCCGGATCACATGCTCCAGCCGACGGCGGACCTCGCGCTCGGCCTCCGTGCCGGCGTCGAGCGCCAGCGGAGCCAGGCAGAAGTCGATGATGGCCTTGCTGCTGGTCATCGGTTCCATGGGGTCTCTCCTTACTCAGCCGCCACGAACTGGGCGGTTTCGGTGGAATCCTTGAGGGCGGTGGTCGACGACTGGCCGTTGGAGATGACGGTCGCGACCTGGTCGAAGTAGCCAGTGCCGACCTCGCGCTGGTGCCGGGTGGCGGTGTAGCCCCGCGCCTCGTTGGCGAACTCGCGCTGCTGCAGCTCGGAATAGGCGGCCATGCCGCGATCACGGTAGCCGTCGGCGAGCTCGAACATCGAGTTGTTCAGGGCGTGGAAGCCCGCCAGGGTGACGAACTGGAACTTGTAGCCCATGGCCCCGAGCTCGCGCTGGAAGCGGGCGATGGTGTCCTTGTCCAGTTTGGCTTCCCAGTTGAACGACGGCGAGCAGTTGTAGGCCATCAGCTTGCCGGGATGCTCCTTCTGGATGGCCTCGGCGAACTTGCGGGCGTCCTCGAGATCGGGGTGCGAGGTCTCCCACCACAGCACGTCGGCGAGCTTGGCGTAGGCGAGGCCGCGGGCGATGCAGTGGTCCAGCCCGGTCCCCTTCTTCAGCCGGAAGAAGCCCTCCGGGGTGCGGTTCTCGCGGTCGATGAAGGGGTGATCCCGCTCGTCGACGTCGGAGGTGATCAGCTGGGCGCTCTCCGCATCGGTGCGGGCCACGGTCAGGGTGGCGACGCCGCAGACGTCGGCCGCCAGACGCGCCGCGATCAGGTTGCGCTCGTGCGCCTGGGTGGGGATCAGCACCTTGCCGCCGAGGTGGCCGCACTTTTTCTCCGAGGCCAGCTGGTCCTCGAAGTGCACGCCGGCGGCGCCCGCCTCGATGAAGGCCTTCATGATCTCGAAGCTGTTCAGCGGGCCGCCGAACCCGGCTTCCGCATCGGCGACGATCGGCGCGAACCAGTCCCGCTTGGCGCCCCCCTCGGCGTGCTCGATCTGGTCGGCGCGCTGCAGGGTGCGGTTGATGCGCCGGCACAGCTCCGGCGCGGCGTTCGCGGGATAGAGCGACTGGTCCGGGTACATCGCCCCGGCCGTGTTGGCGTCGGCGGCCACCTGCCAGCCGGAGAGGTAGATCGCCTTCAGGCCGGCGCGGACCATCTGCATGGCCTGGTTGCCCGTGACCGCCCCGAGGGCGTTCACGTAGGGCTCGGTGTGCAGCAGGTCCCAGAGGCGGTTGGCGCCGCGCTCGGCGAGGGTGTGGGTGATCGGCACGGAGCCGCGCAGGCGCAGCACGTCCTCGGGCGTGTAGGGGCGCTCCACGCCGTCGAAGCGGCCGGCGGGGGACGGAACGAGGTCTGCGAAGGTGGTCATGAGCGGTCTCCTGGGCCGATGCGCGGCGGTGTCGGAGAGGAGAACACCCGGAAGTCAAAATCGATACATGATCGCCGGCATCGGCGAGGTCGCTTGGTCACATTATGACACTTGCTGTTAAGTCATCTTGTGACACACTCGGCCCATGGAGACCGCAGACCGCAAGCTTTTCCTGGGCGGCCGCCTCAAGCGGCTGCGCCGCGATCTCGGTCTCACCCAGACCGCCATGGCGGCCGACCTCGGCTGCTCCCCCAGCTACCTGAACCATATCGAGCGCAACCAGCGGCCGGTCTCCGCCCAGCTCCTGCTCCGCCTGGCGGAGACCTACGACGTCGACCTGCGCACGTTCGGCCCAACCGGAGGACCGGCGACCGAAGCCGTCCTCTCGGAGGCGCTGGCGGACCCGGTGTTCCAGGGTCTGGCCGTCCCCCGGCACGAGATCGTCCAGCTGGCCGAGGACCAGCCCGCCGCCGCCGACGCCTTCCTGCGCCTCTACCGCGCCTTCGCCGACCGCCGCGCCCGCGACCGGGCCGAGGGCGACGCCGGGGACGAGACGCCGGCGAACTGGGTGCGGGAGTACGTGCAGGCCCGCCGGAACCACTTCCCTGAGCTGGACGCCGCCGGCGAGACGCTGGCGGCGGCGCTGGAGGCGGAAACCCCGGGCGAGGCGTTCGAGACCCGGGCCCGCGCCCGCCTGAAGGCGGCGCACGGCCTGTCCGTCCGCACCCTGCCGGACGACGTCATGGTCGAGTGGACGCGACGCCTCGACCCGCACCGCGGCCGGCTGCTGCTGTCGGAGACCCTCGGCCCGGCCTCGCGGGCCTTCGCCGTCGCCTATCAGCTGGCGCTGGCGCAGCATGACGGCGCCCTCTCCGCCATGGTCGAGGCCGCGAACGCGCCGGACGAGCCCACACGCCGCCTGCTGAAGGTGTCGCTGGCCAACACCCTGGCCGCAGCCATCCTGATGCCCTACGCCGCCTTCCAGGCCACGGCCGAGGCCGCCGGCTACGACCTCGCCCGGCTGCAGGCCCGCTTCGGCGTCTCGTTCGAACAGGCGGCGCACCGCCTGACCACCCTGTCGCGCCCCACCGCCCGCGGCGTGCCCTTCTTCCTCATGCGCGTGGACCAGGCCGGGAACGTCTCGAAGCGCTTCGCCGCCGGCGCCTTCCCCTTTTCGCGCTTCGGCGGAGCCTGTCCGCGCTGGCGCCTGCACTCGGCCTTCCGAACCCCCGGCCGGATCGTGACCCAGATCGTCGAGACGCCCGACGGCCAGCGCTGGTTCACCCTCGCCCGCACCGTCGAACGGCAGGGGCGGGACGGCTTCACCGAGCCGCACGACCTCGCCATCGGCCTCGGCTGCGAGCTGAAGCACGCCCAACGGCTGGTCTACGCCCGCGGACTCGACCTCGCCGCCCCGGACGTCACCCCGATCGGGCCGGCCTGCCGGCTCTGCCACCGCCACCCCTGCGCCGAGCGCGCCGCCCCGCCGGTCGACCGCCCGCTGACGGTCGACGACTGGTCCAAGTCGGTCAGTCCGTACCCGTTCGCGGCGGGGTGAGCGCGGCTTCCGGGGCCGTCGCAGTTCAGGTCAGGCGCAGCCGGCCCTCTTCGGCGGCAGTCAGGACGCCCGCCCGCTCCAGCAAACCCGAGATCACTCCGGCCGCATCCTCCGTCCCCCGGTCCAGCAGCGTCTCCATGTCGGCCCGCAGGGACGGATCGTCCGACACCGCGTCCAGCCGGTCCAGCCACTCCGCCCGGGTCAGCACCTCGTCCTCGCGGCTCGCGTCGATCAGCGGGCGCAGGAAGTCGAACCAGTCGCCCCCGGTCGCCCGCCTCTGCGCCGCCTCGGCGACCAGGGCGAACACCGCCCCGCAGGCGTAATGAGCCTTGAACTCGCCGCGGTCGACCGAGGTAGACACCGGCTGGTCGGCGAAGTCGACGCACTCGTCCACCGCCTCCTGCAGCCGGCCCCGGACGTCGAAGGCGGGGTCGATGGCCTGCATGGCGCGGATCGCCATCAGGTCCGCCCCGCCCTCGGTGATCCACGAATCCTCCGGCGTCGCATAGCGCACCGTCTGGCCGAGCCAGAAATGGGCGCTCTCGTGCCCGATGAACCACCGCGCCATGTCGCGCACCCCGGCGGAGGGCTGGAGCACGCCCTCGCCCTCGAAGGCCATCACCACGAGGCCGGGCAGGACGCTGCCGGCCATGCTGGCCTTTCCGGGCGTCGGCCCGGTCCAGCTCATCATGACCGTCGGCGCGGCGGACTCGCCGGGCCCCAGTCGGGCGGCGTACTGCTCCCCGATGCGCGGCGCCCAGTCCGCCAGTTCGTCCGCGATCCACCCCGGCAGACCCGGATCGACCACGGTCGACAGCCCTTCCCCGGCGACCAGCTCCGCCGGTCCGAAAAGGATGTAGGTCCCGACGCGGGTGGACTCCGGCGCATCGAGCCGCCGCCCCTGTACGAGCACCGGCCCGTCCGCGTCGCTCCAGGTCACCCGGGCCGGCCCGGACCCGTCGACGACCGGTCCGAGATCGCGCGGCAGGGCGGCGAGATCGGCCTCCGCCGCCAGCGGGATCAGGTGGAAGACCTCGCTGTACCAGGCGGCCGCGCCGTTGGAGAACATCAGCACCGGATCGTAGTTCGCCTGCAGGTCAACGAAGCGCGGCTGCATCCGCACCCGGATCCGCCGCGGCACGGGGGCGCCGTCCACCCCGCGCAGCACGTCCCGCCCGCCGACCGTCTCCAGCCTCGCCCCCGGCGTCTCCACCGTCCACTGGTGCAGCCGCCAGCCGCGACCGTCCGTCAGCGGCTCGGAGTCGCCGAACACCCACAGCGGCGCGTCGCGATCGAGGGTCAGGTCGAGCATCCAGGCGCCCGCCTCGTGGCGCACCACGGCGGCGACCGGCGGCTCCGGCGTCTCCGCCGAGGCGGGTGCGGCGGCCAGCGTCAGGGCCGCCAGCGCGGCGCCCAGGGTGCGGATCATGGCAAGCTCCTCCTCGCCCCCGTCGCCGTAGCCGCGGCGCCGAACGGCGTCAGCTTAAGCTTTGGTCAGGCTCGGGCCTCTCCGAGGGCGCGGCCGGCGGCCGCCAGCTCGGCGGCCATGACGGTCCTGAGCCGCTCCGGCTGCAGGATGGTCACCTGCCCGCTCCAGGTGAACAGGTGCCAGGCCAGCTCGCGCATGCCCGAGGCGCGGAAGCGCACCAGCACCGAGCCGTCCGGCTGATCCTCCACGCTCTGCGTCGGGTGCCAGCGCCACGCCCGCGCCTCCTCCGCTCCCTCCGGCGACACCCGCAGCACCACGTCCTCGATCTCGTCCTGGTAGATGCCGAACGACTGGCTGGCGAAGGCCTGCAGGTCGAAGTCGGCGGGCGGCGACGCCACGCCGGGTTCGGCCCGGACGCCGCTCATCCGGTCCAGCCGGAAGGTGCGGATGCCCCCTGTCTCCCGGTCGGCGGCGACCAGGTAGTTGGCGCGGCCGAACATCAGCCCGCAGGGCGCCACGCTGCGCCGCCGCGCCTCGGCGCCGGGGCGGCTGTAGATGAAGCCCAGCGGCTGGCCGGCGAGGATGGCCTGGCGGATCTGGGTCAGGACCGCCTCGTCGGCCGAGGGGCGCGGCCCGGCCTGCACGGCGATGGTTTCGGCCCGCACCAGCGCCTCCAGGTCGGGGGCCAGCCGGTTCAGCGTGGTCGAGCGCATCGCCGACTTGAGCTTTCTCTCCAGCCCCTCCAGCGCCGCCGCGCGGCCCGGCTCCCCGGCGGCGCGCAACCCCTGCGCCGCCTTGCTCAGCTCCAGCAGCTCGGCGGCGGTGGGCGCCTGTTCGAAGGCCGACAGGCCGCCGCGGATGCGCCACCGCTTGTACGGCGGGTCCGAGACCTCCTCGGCCTGCGGGAACAGGTCCAGCACCGCGTCGCGCATGCGTTCGACGGTGCGGCGCCCGACCCCCATGTCGCGGCCCATCTCGTCCAGGGTCAGCCCTTCGGCGCTGGCGGCCATCCGCCGCGCCAGCTCGATCACCATCGCCGCCTTTTCGAGTCTCATGGGCCTCAGGGAAGCATACGTCCGATTCTGACGCAACGCGGTCGCATAGTCGAACCATCGACAGAGACACCCCTTCCCGGAGCACTCCCATGGCCCGCGCCTTCGCCCCCGCCGCCGAGATCGCCGCCCACCGCTACCTGATCGTCCCCTGCGAGGCCGAGGCCGGCCTGGCGGTGATCTGGGACCGACTGGAGGAGCAGGTGATCGACGTCATCGACGCCCGCCAGTCGGCCCGCTACGCCGACGAGGACGCCCTGTGGGACGAGGCCCGCCCGGCCTTCGATCCGGCCGAAGACTTCCGCATGGCGGCCTGATCAGCCGGGATAGCGGGCCTTCAGCGAGGCCGCCGAGGCCGCCGCCATCTCCTTCAGCACCGCGGCGTCCACGTCGGCCAGCCGGTTGACGTAGACGCAGCCCTTGCCGGCCTTGTGCCGGCCCAGTCGCGCGAGGAAGTCGTCCCGTCGTTCCTCGCAGCCGGACAGGTAGAACACCAGATTGCCCTTCCGCGGCGAGAAGCCGACCAGCGGCGCGTCGCCCTCGTGGCCGCTGGCGTAGCGGTAGTGGTACGCCCCGAAACCGACGATCGACGGTCCCCACATGGTCGCCGGCTCGCCGGTGGCCTCGGCCAGCAGGGCGCAGGCGGCCTCCGCGTCGGCCCGCCGCTTCGGATCCTCCACCGCGGCGATGAAGTCGGCGGCGGAGGCGGCGGTGGGTCTGGTCTTCTGTTCGGCGGCCACGGCTACAGCCCCTTCACGATCCCCTCGACCATCTTCTTGGCGTCGGCGAACAGCATCATGGTGTTGTCGCGGAAGAACAGCTCGTTCTCGACCCCGGCGTAGCCGCTGCCCATCGAGCGCTTCACGAACAGCACCGTCCCCGCCTTCTCCACGTCCAGCACCGGCATGCCGTAGATCGGGCTCTGCGGGTCGGTCTTGGCGGCCGGGTTGGTGACGTCGTTGGCGCCGATGACGAAGGCGACGTCGCAGCTGGCGAACTCGGCGTTGATGTCCTCCAATTCGAACACCTCGTCGTAGGGCACGTTGGCCTCGGCCAGCAGCACGTTCATGTGCCCCGGCATGCGGCCGGCGACGGGGTGGATGGCGTACTTCACCTCGACCCCCTCGGCCTTCAGCTTGTCGGCCATCTCGCGCAGGGCGTGCTGGGCCTGGGCCACGGCCATGCCGTAGCCGGGGACGATGATCACCTTCGACGCGTTCTTGAGGATGAAGGCGGCGTCGTCGGCCGACCCTTGCTTGACCGGCCGCGTCTCGACCGCCCCGGCCGCGGCCCCGGAGGTCTCGCCGCCGAAACCGCCGAGGATCACCGAGATGAAGCTGCGATTCATGCCCTTGCACATGATGTAGCTCAGGATCGCCCCCGAGCTGCCGACCAGGGCCCCGGTGATGATCAGGGCGATGTTCTCCAGGGTGAAGCCCAGGGCCGCGGCGGCCCAGCCGGAGTAGGAGTTGAGCATCGACACCACCACCGGCATGTCGGCTCCGCCGATGGGGATGATCAGGGTCGCGCCGAGGATCAGGGCCAGGCCGAACACGCCCCAGAAGGCCCAGGTCGCGGTTCCGCCGGTGCCGATCAGGATGCCGATCAGCAGCACCAGCGCCAGGGCCAGGGCGATGTTGATCAGGTGCCGCGCCGGCAGCAGGATCGGCGCCCCGCTCATGTTGCCGTTCAGCTTGGCGAAGGCGATCACCGAGCCGGTGAAGGTGATCGCCCCGATGGCCACGCCGAGGCTCAGCTCGATGATCGACAGGGTCTTGATGCCGCCGGTCGCCGTGGCGATGCCGAAGCTCTCGGGCGCATAGACCGCCCCCACCGCCACCAGGCAGGCGGCCATGCCGACCAGGGAATGGAAGGCGGCCACCAGCTGCGGCATCTGGGTCATCTGCACCCGGCCGGCGATCAGCGCCCCCGCCCCGCCGCCGACCACCACCCCGCCGAGGATCAGCCCGGCCGTCAGCAGGTCCAGCGCACCCGACGACCACAGCGTCAGCAGGGTCACCCCGACGGCCAACGCCATGCCGACCATGCCGAAGGTGTTGCCCCGCCGGCTGGTCTCGGGGCTCGACAGCCCGCGCAGGCTGAGGATGAACAGGACGCCGGCGACCAGATAGGCCAGGGCCGCGATGGATGCGTTCATTCGGTCGGCTCCCCCTCGTCCTCGATCACTTGCCCGGCGGGCATGCGGTACGCGCCAGCCGCCACAGGGCCGCGGCGATGAACAGCGGCCCGAGGAAGACCATCGCCCAGTCCCAGACGCTCATCGACCGCTCCTGCGCCACGATGCGCAGCAGGATGGAGGCGAACATCAGCACCACGCCGCAGTCGAGGAAGCGCAGCTTGCGGATGGCGTCCCTCTCCCCGAACCAGCTCCAGAGCCACAGGGCGACGCCGATCGCGGTGGCGACCCAGGAGGCGGCGATGACGAACTGGACGACGTCGAGCGTCATGCGGCGTCGGCTTTCGGCCGCTCCTTCTTGCGGTACATGGCCAGCATCCGCCGGGTGACCATGAAACCGCCGAAGATGTTGACGCTGGCCAGGGTCACCGCCGCCACGCCCGCGCCCCTGGCGACCCACCCGTCGCCGCCGGTCAGCGCCGCCGCGGCGATCAGCCCGCCGACCACGATCACCGACGAAATGGCGTTGGTCACCGCCATCAGCGGCGTGTGCAGGGCCGGCGTGACGCTCCAGACCACATAGTAGCCGACGAAGATGGCCAGCACGAAGATGGCCAGGCGGAAGACGGTGGGGTCGACGTGTTCCATTCAAATGTCCTCCTCTGCGCCCCTGACTGTCGAACCGGCGGAAGCCCCGCGCTCAAGCCTTTCAAGTCGTTCGTCGATGCTCACCAAGACATAGGCCGCCGAACCGACCACAAGGCAGTAGGTCAGTCCAACAATGCCGACGATCGCCACATGGAACAGTCCCATGCCGCCAGAATCTGTCGCCCAACCGAGCCCCGCCTGAGCCACCGCGAGCACTAGGAGAATCGGGCCGCCGACCAAGGCGAGCAGCGATATGAGCTTGAGAATCCGGCGCGGGATCCGGCTCATCCCCTCACCCCCTCGTGCACCACGGCCCCGCCGTGGGTCACCGCCGCCGCCTTGAGGATCTCGTCCTCCAGATCCACCGTCAGCGTCCCGTCCTTCACCAGCAGCCCGGTGAAGGCGACGAGGTTGCGCGCATAGAGCGCCGAGGCGTCGGCCGCGATGCGTCCGGCCATGTTGGTCCAGCCGACGATCTTCACGCCGTTCGGCGTCGTCACGACCTCGCCCGCCTTCGCCCCCTCGACGTTGCCGCCGTTGTCGATCGCCAGGTCGACGATCACCGAGCCGGGCTTCATCGAGGCGACGTGCGCCGCTGTCACCAGCCGCGGCGCGGGACGGCCCGGAATCAGGGCGGTGGTGACGACCACGTCCTGCTTGACGATGTGGCTTGCGGTCAGCTCGGCCTGCTTCGCCTGGTACTCGGGCGACATCGGCTTGGCGTAGCCGCCCGCCGTCTCCGCCGCCCGGAACTCCTCGTCCTCGACCGCGATGAATTTGGCGCCCAGGCTCTCGACCTGCTCCTTCGAGGCCGGCCGGACGTCGGTGGCGGTGACCACCGCCCCCAGCCGCCGCGCCGTGGCGATGGCCTGCAAGCCCGCCACGCCGGCGCCCATCACGAACACCTTGGCGGCGGCGACGGTGCCGGCCGCCGTCATCATCATCGGAAAGCCCTTGCCGTAGGCGTACGCCGCCTCGATCACGGCGCGGTAGCCGGCCAGATTGGCCTGGGAGGACAGGGCGTCCATCGCCTGGGCGCGGGTGATGCGCGGCACGAACTCCATGGCGAAGGCGGTCACCCCCGCCCCGGCCAGCGCCGCCACGGTCTCCTTCTCGCGATACGCGTCGAGCAGGGCTGCGACCACCGCGCCGGGCTTCAGCGCGCTGGTCTCCTGCGCCGTCGGACCACGCACCTTCAGCAGGAGATCGGCCCCGGCCAGGGCCGCCTTGGTGTCGGGGGCCACCGTCGCGCCGGCGGCGGCGTAGTCGGCGTCGGGGATGGACGAGCCCAGCCCGGTCCCGGCCTCGACCGTCACCGTCGCGCCCAGGGCCGTCAGCTTCTTCACGGTTTCGGGCGTCAGGGCGCAGCGGGTCTCCCCGTCGCGGCGTTCGCGGGTCACGGCGATGGCGACAGCCAAGCGAATCCCTCCGTCCGATCCAGACGAGGGAACGTTAGGCGCAAGCGGAAGGGTGCGTAAAGCCGGCCGCCGCGCGGCGGGCCCGGATCAGTGGGCGGTCTTCGGCGCCTTCAGGAAGAACCAGCCGCCCACCATGATCACCACGAACACGATCGCCGCGGCGATCAAGCTGCCCGACGGCATGAACCAGACGGTCAGCATGGCGACGATGGCGGCGGTCAGCAGCGAGCCCCACTTGGCCATGCCCATGAACATCCGGAAGGTCGCCTCCTGCTCGGAGATCTCCTGGCTGCCGTGCACATAGGCGTCGTGGGCGTCGTGGGCGGTGTGCGGGTCGGCCATGTCGGTGTCCGGAATCTCGAAGACGGTTGGCGCTCTTATACCGGCGCGCGCCGTCGGCTCAAGCCTCAGTCCAGCGCCGCCAGCACGTCGCGCGTGAAGGGGATCGGGTCAAAGGGCTTGCCCGCCGCGTCCTCGCCCCGCCGCACGATGACAATGTCCCGGCTCGGCACGATGATCACATACTGGCCGCGATTGCCGTTGGCCGAGATGGTGTCGGTGGGAACGCCGTCGCTGCGGTTCATCAGCCAGAAGGTCGCGCCATAGCCCTGCGCCCCTCCCGGCTGCGGGCCGGAGGCCCGCGAGACGTAGGCAAGCCAGTCCTCCGGCAGCAGTCGCTCCCCGTCGACCATGCCGTCCTCGAGGTACAGCCGCCCGAAGCGGACCAGGTCCCGCGCCGTGCTCCACACCTGGCTGGACAGCACGTGGTTCCCGCGCCAGTCGGTCTCGGCCCAGGTGTCGTGCATGCCCAGCCGCCGGAACAGAGCGGCCGGAGGGTGGTCGGCGAAGGTCCCCGCGACGCCCAGCACCGCCAGCAGGGTGTCGTTGTTGGCGTAGCGGTAGCGCGTCCCCGGAGGCGCGATCAGCGGCCAGGTCGGCGCCTGTTCGTCCACCCCGACGCCGCCGAAATAGAGGGCGTCGGTACGGTTGCCCGCCGTGTCGCTGGTCAGGCCCGAGGCCATGCGCAGCAGGTTGTCGAGGGTGATGGCCTGCCGCGGATCGCCGTCCCGCCTCCAGTCCGGAAGGGCGACCGGGGCGTTCACGTCCGCCTCCCCGCGCTGCACCGCCGCCCCGACGATCGTGCCCGCCAGCGACTTGGCCACGGACCAGGTCCGCTGCGGCGTGTCCGGTCCGAAGCCCGGAGCGTAGCGCTCCGCCACCAGTCGGTCGCCCTGCAGCACCGCCACCGCCGTGGTGTTGGCCCCCGCCCCGTAGCCCCCGTCGAAGGCGCGGTCGACCGCGGCCGTGAGGGCGGCGAGGTCGCCCTCCGCCGGCCCGGCCGGCAGGTCGCCGGCCTCCGGCGCCGGGACCGGAACCCGGCCGTCCCCGGTCGGACCGTCCCAGCCGACGGGCATCACGCTGCAGCCCTGTCCCGGGCGATAGACCGCCACGCGCGGCGGCATGGCCGCATCCCAGGCCACGGAGAAGCGGGCCCCCGCGATCTCCACCGGCATCGCCCGCACCAGCGGGTCCAGCTCCGGATAGACGCCGACCAGCTCGTTGGCCTCGACGCTCTCCAGCGTCCGCGCGCCGCCCGCGGCCTCGGCGCTCTTCAGGGCGCCGCAGACCATCAGGGCCTTGTAGCCGGCGGCCATGCTCCGCACCGGGGCGGGCGCCTCGGCCACGACGGCGGGAAGCGGCGACTGGGCGGCGGCGGCCAGCGGAACGGCGGCCAGGGCGGCCGCGAGGATCAGGGTGCGCATCGGACGACGCTCGCCGCCCGGGCCGGCTTCGTCAATCAGAAGGTGGCCTCGAACTGATCGACCAGCCGCTCCAGCCGCTTCGTGCCGATGGTCCAGAAGGCCGGGTCGCGCGGATCCAGCCCGAACGGCGCCAGCGCCTCGACATAGCCCTTCGACCCGCCGCCGGCCAGCAGCTCGCGGTACAGCGGCGCGAACCCCGCCGGGTCCTTCGCCCGCGTCTCCATCAGCGCCGCCACCAGCAGGTCGCCGAAGGCGTAGGCGTAGACGTAGAAGGGCGCGTGCACGAAGTGGCTGACATAGGCCCACCAGTGCTCATAGCCGTCGTTGAGCGTCACGGCCGGCCCGAGGGAGCCGCCCATCTCCTCCAGCCAGATGGCGTTGATCCGCTCCACCGGCAGCTCGCCGGCCGCCCGCTCGTCATGGAAGCGCGTCTCGAAACGGTGGAAGGCGATCTGGCGCACCACCGTGTTCAGCCCGTCCTCGATCCGCCCGGCCAGCAGGCCGCGCTTCTCCGCTTCCGGCGCCGTCTTCAGCAGCCGGTCGAAGGTCAGGCCCTCGGCGAAGATCGACGCCGTCTCCGCCAGGGTCAGCGGCGTGTCGGCCAGCAGGCTGCCCTGCCCCGCCGCCAGCGTCTGGTGCACCCCGTGCCCCAGCTCGTGCGCCAGGGTCAGCACGTCGCGCCGCTCGCCCATCCAGTTCAGGAACACATAGGGGTGACGGTCCGCCGTCACCGGGTGGGCGTAGGCCCCCGACTGCTTGCCCGGCCGCGCCTTGCCGTCGATCCACGGCCGGTCGAAGAAACCGCGGGCCCGCTCGGCGAACTCGTCGCCGAGGTCGGCGAAGCTCTCCAGCACCAGCTCCCGGCCCTGACGCCAGTTGAAGCCGCGCGGCGCGGTGGTCTCCAGCGGCGCGTTGCGGTCCCACTGGTCCAGCTTCGCCTTGCCCAGCGCCCTGGCCTTGAGCGCATAGTAGCGGTGCGACAGGCGCGGCCAGGCCTCGGCCACGGCCTCGGCCATGGCGTCGACCGACTCGCCGTCGACCTCGTTGGCCAGGTGGCGGCTGTCGGCCGGCCGTTTGAAGCCGCGCCAGCGGTCCTCCAGCGCCTTGTCCGCCGCCACCGTGTTCAGCACCAGCGCCATCGTCCCGGCCCGCGCCGCCAGCGCCTCGTTCAGCCCCACGGCCGCCGCCTTGCGCTGCGCCGCCTTCGGATCGGACAGGCGGTTCAGCGCCTCCGACAGGGTCAGCTCGTCCTTGCCGGCCTTCACCCGGAGCGCCGCCAGCGTCTCGTCGAACAGCCGCGGCCACTGGGCGCTGATCGGCGCGCGCTCGGCGAGGAAGGTCTCCAGCTCGTGGGACAGCTCGTGCGGCTTCATGGCCCGCACCCGCCGCAGCCACGGCCGCCAGCGCGCGGCGGCCGGCGCGGCCGCGAGGGCGGCGTCGATTTCCGCCTCCTCGAGCTGGTTGATCTCCAGCGTGACCCAGATGGTCGAGGCGGCGATGGCCGTCCCCTTTTCCCGGATTGTCGCCTCGAAGCCCTGCGCCGCCGCATCGTTGCGGTTGGTCGAGGCGGCGAGGAAGGCGTAGGCGCCGAGCGCGCCGAGCACGTCCGAGGCCTGCTCGTACAGCGTCACCGCCCGGTCCAGCCGCTCGCCCAGCAGGGCGGCCTCGGCCCGGGCCCCGGCCAGCTGGCCCTGCAGGCCGTTGAGTTCGGCGACGAGCGCGCGGGCGCGCGCCAGGTCGGCCTCGATGCGCGGGTCCTCGCGCGAGGCGTACAGGTCGGCGAGGTCCCACAGCGGGGCCTCAAGCGGTTCGGCGGGGGTCTGGAAGGGCGCGTTCATGCCCTCCTTGTGGGGAGCCCGGAGCCCCGGCGCAACGGCCGAAAGCCGCCAGACGCCCCGGCGGCGCCGGATCATTCTGCCGGGAAAGGAGACGCCGCCCCATGAGCTTTCGCATCCAACCCCTGCCCCTCGCCCCGTTCCGGCCGCTGTTCGCGCTCGACGACGCCGGCCTCGCGGCGATCGGCGCCCGGCGCATGACGGCCGAGGCGCCGCACAGCGCCCCCTGCCGCGTCAGCCTCGCCGACGCGGCTCCCGGGGAGCGGCTGATCCTTCTCAACCACCGGCACCTCGACGCGCCCGCCAGCCCCTACCGTTCGGAAGGCCCGGTCTTCGTGCGCGAAGCCGCGGCCGAGGCGGCCCCGGCGCCGGGCGAGGTCCCCGACATGCTGCGCCGGCGACTGCTGTCGGCGCGGGCCTATGACGCGGACTGGATGATGGTCGACGCGGACGTGGTCGACGGCGGGGAGCTGGCGGAGCGGCTGGAGGCATGGCTGGAGCGGCCCGAGGTCGCCGTCGTCCATCTGCACACCGCCCGCCGGGGCTGCTTCCTGGCGGCGGCCGTCCCCGCCTGAAGCATCAGGCGGCGAAGGCGGCGATCAGCGCCTTGAGCTCCGGTTCGTCGACGCGCCGCTCCGCCTCCTCCGGCGACATCCACTCGCGCGTCCGCTCGCCCCGCTCCTTCCAGTCCGCGTGCACGGTCAGCACCTCCAGCGGAAAGACCGCCACCACGCACCATTTCGGCGCGCGGCGCTTCAGGGCCTTCAGATAGCGGAAGGTTCCGAACGGCTGATCGACGACGCGGCCCTCCACGCCCGCCTCCTCCAGCGCCTCCTGCGCCGCCGCCTCCGCGTCGGAGCGCCCGGACATCCGCCCGCCCTTGGGCGTGACCCAGCGCCGCGTCTCGCGCGAGGTGACCAGCAGGATCTCGACGCCGCCGGGGCTTCGCCGCCACGGCAGGGCCGCCACCTGTCGGCGGTCGCTGCGTTCGGAGCGGGTGGGATCGGCCGCCATCCGTCAGCGCACTCCGATCCGCGCTTCCGGCTCCGGGCTCGCCGCTTCCGGCCGCATCTGCATCGACGATTCGCCTCCGGGACGGGTCTGCGACAGGCGTCCTCACGCACGCCCGCGATTGCGTCAACCCGTCAGTTCCCGGACGGTTCGCCGGAGCGGTCAGCGTCCGCTCTTCGCCGCCGCCTCCGCGAGGCCCTCGCAGTCGAAGCGCTGGCAGAATTTCTCCATCAGCCCGCCCAGCCGTTCGAGCAGCAGCGGGGCCATCACCTGCTGCATCTCGAAGTTGAGCTCCGACTGCTTGCGCACGACAGCCCGTCCCGTCGGCGAGCCATAGAAGGCGATCGCCCCCTCCAGCTCCGCCACGGTGAAGGCGTCGGCGACGTCGTCCCTCAGCTCGACAAGGGCGACCTCGACCGCTTCCTGCACCGCGTCGGCCAGCTGGCTGGCCATCCAGACGCGCTGTTCCTCCGGAAGGTCCATCTGCCCGTAGGTCTCGTCCAGCTGCGCCCGCAGCTGCTTGAACACCTCGCCGCCCTGGGTGAGCTCGAGATAGCGTCCGGCCAGCTCAAGGTGCTGCTGTCGCGACGGCTGCGGATCGACCACCACGACCTGCGCCGGAGCCTGCGCGGCCGCCGGCGCCGCCAGCGCCAGCCAGATCGCGCCCATGATCAACGGCGTCCGCATGCTCGGCCTCCCCTGCGTGGAGCCATCCTTCCGCGCCGGGAGCGTGGCCGCAAACGAAAAGCGGCGGCGGAGATCGCTCTCCGCCGCCGCCGTGTCGTTTCGATCCCGAAGGATCAGGCGCCCAGCGAGGCCGGGTCCACCTTGAAGCCCGGGCCCATCGTCGAGGACAGGCTGATGCGCTTCACATAGGTGCCCTTGGCGCCCGACGGCTTGGCGCGGACGAGAGCGTCCACCATCGCCTTGACGTTGGCTTCCAGGGCGGCCTGGTCGAACGAGGCCTTGCCGATGCCGGCGTGGACGATACCCGCCTTCTCGACGCGGAACTCGACGGCGCCGCCCTTGGCGTCCTTGACGGCCTGGGCGACGTTCGGGGTCACGGTGCCGACCTTCGGGTTCGGCATCAGGCCGCGCGGGCCCAGCACCTTACCCAGACGGCCGACGAGGGCCATCATGTCCGGCGAGGCGATCACCCGGTCGAACTCCATGAAGCCGCCGTTGATCTTCTCGTACAGGTCCTCGGCGCCGACATGCTCGGCCCCGGCCGCGCGGGCCTCCTCGGCCTTGGCGTCCTTGGCGAAGACGGCGACGCGCACGTCGCGGCCCGTGCCCGACGGCAGGTTGACCACGCCGCGGACCTGCTGGTCGGCGTGACGCGGGTCGACGCCCAGGTTGACGGCGATCTCGATCGACTCGTCGAACTTGGCCTTGGCGTTTTCCTTGACCGCCTTGATGGCGTCGGCGAACGGCAGCAGCGCCTCGCGGTCGCCGGTCCAGGCCTGGATGCGCTTGGGTTGCTTGGCCATGAGCTTAGCCCTCCACCACGTTCAGGCCCATCGCGCGGGCCGAGCCTTCGATGATCTTCGTCGCAGCGTCGAGATCGTTGGCGTTGAGATCCTTCATCTTCTTCTCGGCGATCTCGCGCAGCTGGGCGCGGGTGATCTTGCCGACGGTCTCGCGACCGGTCTTGTTCGCGCCCGACTTCAGGCCGGCGGCCTGCTTCAGGTAGAAGGTCGCCGGCGGCGTCTTGGTGACGAAGGTGAACGACTTGTCCTGGTAGACGGTGATCACGGTCGGAAGCGGGGTGCCCTTGGCTTCCTTTTCGGTGCGGGCGTTGAACTCCTTGCAGAAGCCCATGATGTTGACGCCGCGCTGGCCCAGCGCCGGGCCGATCGGCGGCGACGGAGTCGCGGAGCCGGCGGGCACCTGCAGCTTGATGTAGCCGAGAATCTTCTTGGCCATTGGTCTCTCCTAAGGAATAGCCCCGGGCGGACCCGGGGCCGGTGAGCCGTGGTGCGGCATGGCGGCCTCCCACGGATTTGCCGCCCGACGGGCGCAGGGCCGGTCGGGCGAAGGCGCGCGTGTAGCGGATGGCGGCCGGAAAAGCAAACGGCGGCCCCGGGGGAGCCGCCGCTGCGAATACCGTCGATGGCGCCCGGGGTCAGGCCGCCGTCTTCTCGACCTGGCCGTACTCGAGGTCGACCGGGGTCGGACGGCCGAAGATCGACACCGCCACGCGCAGGCGGGCGTTGTCCTCGTCGACGCTCTCGACCTGGCCGTCGAAGCTGGCGAACGGACCGTCGATGACCTTGACGGTCTCGCCGATGTCGAAGCGGATGGTGGGCTTCGGACGCTCGACGCCCTCTTCCACGGCGCCGATGATGTTCTGGACCTCACGCTCCGAGACCGGCAGCGGCTTGGTGCCGCCGGCGGCGCCGAGGAAGCCGGTCACCTTCGGCGTGTTCTTGACCAGGTGATAGGCGTCGTCGGTCATCTCCATCTTCACCAGCACGTAGCCGGGGAAGAATTTGCGCTCGGAGTTCACCTTGCGGCCGCGGCGGATCTCGACGACGTCCTCGGTCGGCACGAGGATCTCGGAGAAGGCGTCCTCCAGCCCCTGCTGCCGGGCCTGCTCGCGCAGCTGCTCGGCGACCTTCTTCTCGAAGTTCGAATAGGCGTGGACGATGTACCACTTGTGCCGGGGATTGGCGGGCTTGGGCGCGACGGCGTCGGTCATGGGTGTCAGTCTCTGTTACTGGCCGATCGCGAGGACGATGCGCGACAGGAAGGCCAGTCCGGTGTCGACCACGAAGAAGAAGACGGCGGCGATGGCCACCATGATGAAGACCATCACCGAGGTGATCCAGGTCTCCTTGCGGCTCGGCCACACGATCTTGCGGCCCTCGGCGCGGACCTGGCTGGCGAACTGCGGGATCGAGGTCCGCTTCTTCGCCGGAGCCGCGTCGGCCGCCGCGGCGGCGCCGGCGATGGCCGGCTGGGCGGTCTGGGTGCGGCGCCCCGTCGGGGACTTGGCCTTCGCCATCGGTGTCTCTTCGCGCAATGAATCCTGACACCGCCAGATGGGAACTCCCATCCGGCGGCGACAGGGGGAAAATGGCAGGAGTTGGGGGACTCGAACCCACGACCCCCGGTTTTGGAGACCGGTGCTCTACCAGCTGAGCTAAACTCCTGGACGAGGCCCCGGGGCGCTGCGGATGACCCGCCGCGCGTCCGGTGTCGCCAGAGCCGGGGTGATTACCAGCGCCGCCCCGGCATATCAAGCGCAAGCGGCCGCAAGCCGCCCGCCCTCAGCCCTGCTCGTGGTTGTGGGCCTGGACGGCGGCGGTCTCGTCGGACTTCTTCACCACCTGCCGGAACAGCAGCTTGTCGATGCGGCGGTCGTCCATGTCGATGACCTCCACCTCGAAGCGGCCCAGCTGCAGCACCTCGCCCTCGTCCGGGACCCGCGACAGCTGGTGCAGCACCAGGCCGGCGACGGTGTGGAAGCCCTCCTGCTCGCCGAAGTCCTCGCCCAGCAGGTCGCACAGCTCCTCGAGGTCGGTCTGGCCGTCGACCAGCCAGCTGCCGTCCTCGCGCTGGCGGACCATGGCCTCGCCCTCGTCGTGCCCCTCGTCGAAGTCGCCGGCGATCATCTCCAGCAGGTCGGTGGCGGTGACCACCCCCTCGAAGGCGCCGAACTCGTCGACCAGGAAGGCCATGTGGACCTTGGACGACTTGAGGATCTCCAGCGCCTTCAGCACCGAGGTCGACTGGGGGATGAAGGCCGGCGTCTGCACCAGCCGCTCGACGTTGAACTCGCCGTTGTCCAGCAGGCTGTCCAGCAGGTCCTTCTTGTGGACCACGCCCAGCGGATTATCGACGTCGTTCTCCCGCGCCACCACGATGCGCGAATAGGGACAGGTGCGGATCTCCTCGCGCAGCTGTTCCTCGCTGTCGTCCAGGGCGATCCAGAACACCTCGTGGCGCGGCGTCATCGCCACCCGGATCGGGCGGTCGCCGAGGGTCAGGATCTCCTCGATCATCTCCTGCTCCTCCGGCTCGATCAGCCCGGCGGAGGTGCCCTCGGCGAGGATGGTCTCGACCTCCTCCTGGGTCACGTCGGTGCCGTCCCGGTCCTTGACCCCCATGAGCTTGAGGATGCCCGAGGTCGAGGCGGTCAGCAGCACCACGAACGGCTTCAGCACGATGGCGAGGGTCGAGATCGGCGCCGCCATCTTGGAGGCGATCGCCTCGGGGAAGATCAGGGCCAGCCGCTTGGGCACCAGCTCGCCGACGATCAGCGAGACATAGGTGATCAGGACGACCACGATCGCCGTGGCGATGATCTGCGACCACGGCGCCAGGGCCGGGACCGAGGTCTCGAGGATGCGGTCCAGCTCGCCGGCGATGGTGGCCTGGCCGTAGGCGCCGGCGAGGATGCCGATCAGGGTGATGCCGACCTGCACCGCCGAGAGGAAGTGGGTCGGCTCCTCCGCCAGCTTCAGGGCCGAGCGGGCTCCGCGGTCGCCGCGTTCAGCGCGACTCTGCAGGCGGGACTTGCGGGAGGACACGACCGCAAGCTCGGTCATGGCGAACAGGCCGTTCAGCACCACGAGGAGCAGGACGACGGCGATGGCGATGAGTAACATCCAGGGGGAGCGGGACCGACGCGGCGCGACAGTCGGCGTCCGCCCCCCAATGATAGGGGCCTTCGCGCCCCTCCGCCACGATTTCGTGCACTCAGTGCGTCCGGCCGCCCTCGATGGCGCCGTAGGGGCCGCGGGCGCCGGGCTCCGCCGGCTGCGAGGCGCAGGCCGACATGCCGATCAGGGTGCCGATGAACAGGCCGATGTGGAGCGCGCGCCGCATGTGGTTACCGATTTCCTAACGCCGGAAACCGAACGTAGGCCCGGGGCCGCGGTTCCGCGCAAGCGGCGTCGCCCGGTCGGGGAATTGCGAAGGGCGCCGCCGCGGCGGCGCCCTTGCTCAGGCGAAGCGGTCCGGCTCAGGCGAGGGGGCCGGTTCCGCCGCCGCGCCGCGTCAGCCGGTCGGCCCAGGTCTGGGCCACCTGCCCGGCCGCGCCGCGGCCGCCGAGACCGAAGGCCAGGGCCGCCGCCACCGCCGCCGCGCCGAGGATCAGGCCGAAGGCCAGCAGCACGATGTCGTCGGCGATGCCCATGAAGCGCAGGCCCATGGCCGTGGCCAGGGCGATGGTCGCCCAGCGCACCAGGGTCGAGGCGAAGCCGTCCGCCCCGGCCGTGCCGCGGTTGATCAGCCGCGCCAGCAGGTCGGCGATCAGCACGCCGGCGGTGATGATCACCCCGCCGACGATGACCCGCCCGGCCAGGCCGAGGATTTCCTCGACCATGGCCGCGAAGGTGGCGAACTGCAGCAGGCGGGCCGCCTCGATGGCGGTGAAGGCCACGATGGCGACCATGACCAGCTTGCCGACCACGCGAGACGGCGTCATCGGCTTCGGGGCGTCGACGCCGCCCATGGCCGCGGCGGTCGCCGGGGTCACGTCGCCGGCGTAGGGGGCGGCCGACGGGGCCGGCTCGGCGGCGCGGTCGCGGCCGGCCAGGCTCATGAAGCTCGACACGCTGCGGTCGAAGCCGGTGGCCGGGAGCACCCGTTCGACGATCTGCGCCACCCAGCGGCCGATGAACCAGCCCAGCGCCAGCACGATGGCCGCGGCCAGCACCCGCGGGATGGCGTCGAACACGGTCGACAGCACCGCCACCGCCGGCACCGTCAGCGACTCGATGCCCAGCTGCTCCAGCGCGGCGATGGTGATCGGGATCAGCACCAGCACGAACACCAGGGTGCCCAGCGCGGCGCTGACGCCGGTCGAGCCGGTCGCCCGCGACAGGCCCGCCTTGTCCAGCCAGCGGTCGGCGTTGGCCGCCTGCAGGGCGGCCTCGGTGACCCGCTTCGCGAGGGTGGCGACCACGAAGCCGATGAAGAAGATCAGGGCCGCGCCCAGCAGGTTGGGCAGGAAGGCCGCGACCTGGCCGAGCAGGGTGTTCAGCGGCGCCGCGACCTGGCCGAGGTTCAGCACGCCGAGGGCGGCGATGACGCCGAACAGCAGGATCAGCCAGAAGGCGACGTCGCCGAGGCTGTGGCCGATGCTGTGGCGCGGGTTCTCGCTCAGGTTCGCCTTGGCGGCGCCCGGGATGCGGTCGATGCCCTTGGCCAGGGTCCACTTGACCGCCTTGCCGATGAACCAGGCGGCGATCAGGATCAGCGCCGCGCCGAGCAGCCGCGGCAGCCATTCCTCGATCAGCCGCTCCCAGCCGATGAACTCGTAACCCGTGTCGTACATAAGCCCTGCCCTTCGCGCCGCGGGGGGTCCGCGACGTTCCTGGACACAGAACCGCCGCAGGGGCGCCGGGTTCCGGCCGGCGCGGCGGTCGAGGCGGATCGGCTCGCGCTTCGGCGCCCCGGCGGCCGCAAAGAAAAGCCCCGCCGGATCGCTCCGGCGGGGCCTGTCCTGTGATGGGGCCGATGCTCGCCTCGCGGAGGCTCGCGGCTTGAGGCCCCGGGTCTTCAGATCGTCGCGATCAGGCGATGATCTTCGACACCACGCCGGCGCCGACGGTGCGGCCGCCTTCGCGGATGGCGAAGCGGAGCTTCTCTTCCATCGCG
>NZ_JACESB010000006.1 GCF_013912005.1 Brevundimonas sp.
ACGGATAAAAGGTACTCTAGGGATAACAGGCTGATTTTGCCCAAGAGTCCATATCGACGGCAAAGTTTGGCACCTCGATGTCGGCTCATCACATCCTGGGGCTGGAGCAGGTCCCAAGGGTATGGCTGTTCGCCATTTAAAGTGGTACGTGAGCTGGGTTCAGAACGTCGTGAGACAGTTTGGTCCCTATCTGCCGTGGGTGTTCGAAGCTTGAGAGGATCTGTCCCTAGTACGAGAGGACCGGGATGGACATACCTCTGGTGGACCTGTCGTGGCGCCAGCTGCGCAGCAGGGTAGCTATGTATGGAATAGATAACCGCTGAAAGCATCTAAGCGGGAAACTAACCTCAAAACAAGGCTTCGCTGAGGATCGTGGAAGACTACCACGTTGATAGGCCAGGTGTGGAAGTGGGGCGACCCATGAAGCTTACTGGTACTAATAATCCGATCGGCTTGATCGTTTCTCAGCAAAACTCATTCGATTGCTTCGGCTGACGCCGAAGCCGACAATGTCTTCTCGCAATCCTTCTGTCCGCCTGGTTGACCTGGTGGCTATGTCGGAGGTTCCCCACCCGATCCCATTCCGAACTCGGTCGTTAAGCCCTCCAGAGCCGATGGTACTTCGTCTTAAGGCGCGGGAGAGTAGGTCGCCGCCGGGTCTACCAGTCGGACAGATGATTGCTTCTCGAACCGTTCTTCCTCACTGCCTACCGTTTGCCGCGGGATGGAGCAGCCCGGTAGCTCGTCAGGCTCATAACCTGAAGGTCGCAGGTTCAAATCCTGCTCCCGCACCCACTTTCATAGTATCTTCGCCGTCCTGGTTCACCAGGGCGGCGATTTTGCCTTGTACGGTGAGCGCAAATTTCCCCCGCTCGCGTAGCGGACGGACCACCACCGTCTCGATTAGCTTTCGTACCAGATTGCGAGCTTCGACGGCGGCCTCGCTGTCGTTGCGCTGCAAGGCGCGCTCCAGCGACGTAACCATCGCTCGATAGCGTTCAGTAATGCAGGGAGGTAGAGCAAGGACCTCCGGCGCTGGCGACGCCGCGAGTTCTTCCTCGAGTTCGGCGCGTCGGGCTTCCAGCGCCTCAAGGCGTTCCTTGACGGCCACGCCGGCAATCACGCCGTCGGCAACTTGATCAACCAGTCGCTCCGCGCGACGCTTCACTTCGGCCAGCTCAGCTTCTGCCTTGCCTCGCCTCAGGCTGAACATTCGAGCATCTCGCTCGGCGGCGATGCGCGCTTCCTCGACGGCGATCGCTATTCTGTCCGGGGCCAGAAGCCGGTCCTTGATGGCAGCCAGAACACGAGCCTCGATCTCGGCCCCCTTGATGCTGCGACCATTGGTGCAAACCGCTTCGCCTTGCTCCCGGCGCCGAGAGCACATGAATCGCTGCGCGTCTCCACTTCGGATCATGCTGCCACTGCAAACACCGCAGGTCAGCTTGCCGCTTAAGAGATGCTTCGGCCGGACCGACCCGCGAGGAGAGGACGCTTGTGGCCCCAGCCTGTTCTCTTCGTATCGCTCGCGGACCTTCTGCCAGAGATCGTCAGAAATGATGCGTAGCTGTGGGACCTCTGTGCGCACAATGTCATCGAGGTCGCCGGACCTAGCGCGCCGCTTTCCCGTCCGGCGGTCTTTCATCCAAGTCTGACGCCCGAAAACGAGCACGCCGCGGTATAGTTCGTTATGAATGATGCCGTTGCCGCGATCAGCGTTGCCATTGATCGTGGAGGCATTCCATTTTCCGCCCCGGGGGCCAGGAATACCTCGGGTGTTCAAGTCACTGACGATTGCGCGCGGGGACGCGCCGGTAGCGTAGCGCCGGAAAATTTCTCGCACCACATCGGCCTCAACCTCGTCCACATCCCGCAGGCCTCTCACTGGCTCCCCAAGTGCATCGAGTTCGCGCCGAATGCGGTAGCCGTAGACGCGACCGCCCGTGTGACGGCCAGACCGGACGACGCCCTGCAAACCGCGCCGCGTCTTGCGGCCGATTTCCTGCAGCTGAAGCGCATTCATCGTCCCCTTCAGGCCGACGTGAAGCTCCGTGATATTGTCCTCCGCGATCGTGCGGATACGGACTCCATGAAACCGGAGATCCTCAAACGTGGCCGCTACGTCTGCTTGGGATCGAGACAATCGATCCAAGGCCTCGCAGATCACCAGATCGAACTCGCCAGCTTCGGCGCCCGCCATCAATGCCTGCAAACCAGGGCGGTTGGCGCTGGACGCGCCAGAGATGCCGGCGTCCTCATAAGTGGCGCAGATTTCCACTCCCTGGCGCTCGGCATACAGCCGACAGATGGCGAACTGATCTTGGATAGATGCGGCGTTCTGGAGATCGCTTGAGTAGCGGGCGTACAGGGCTGCGCGCATCAGCGGCTCGGCTCCGAGGGGGGATGGGTCCCTACAGGCTGGGCTTCCAACAGCATTCGCGCAAGAGCGCGAGCGAGGTCATCAACCAGTGCTTGTGCGCCCATCATGCGCAGAGTTGGGCAAACCTCGTCGTCATGAGAAATCTCCGCGACGCGAGCGGTGACATAAGACGTAAGATCGCCAAGGAAGGCCGGTGCCTGAGTTGCCGTCGCCTCTTCAGAGGAAAAGGGAAGGCTGGCAGCTTGATGTACAAGGGACATTCACCCTCACGGATACAGCGTCGCAACTTTCGTGTGCGACGGGAACGTGAGGGGGCCTTCGACTTGGTAGGCTGAGAAATCCTACCAATTCCCTAACTATGGTCGGCGATCGAGTGCTAACGCCTCCTTGGGCAGCTTGGAACCAGAACGGGCAGGGGCTTTGGGCTCAGTCGACTCGAGGCACGGCTTGGGACAGAGCAGACTATCGTGACCAGCCGTTTAATCCGCCAGGAATGTCGCCGGGCTCACGTTGAGGGCACGTCCAAGGTGGACGAGGGCCAGCACGCCGACGTTCCTTTCGCCCCTTTCAATACCGCCGATGTAGTTCCGGTGCAGGCCTGACCGTTCGGCGAGCTCTTCCTGGCTCAAGCCGGCCGACAGCCGTGCGGCCCTGACGCGCGCGCCCATAGCGATGAGGTCCGGAGATTTGGCCACGACCTTGGTTGCGTCAGGCCAATCTCCGGAGCTACACACTATCAGTGTGATTGATGAGGTGGCGCACTGATGGACGAGACGGACAGGTACGAAGAGGACTACGGAGCCATCGGCTCCCTGATCGGGCCGGGCTCGCATCTCGAAGGCGACCGCCTGAACGAATTGCTGGCTCTGATCTCCATCGAGCTAATGAGGCGCGCCACAAAGGCCGGGCTCGAAGACGAGGGTGCCCGGGCGCTCCGCCAGGTGCTGCTGCTCTGGATGCGCAAGCTCCATTCGACCCCGTACAATCCCCGGCGGCTCGAGTTCTTCGTTTCCGAGTTTTCGGATCCCGACAGAAAGAGGGTCGAGCGGGGCCTCAAGCTGCTCAGCCAGTGCCTGCCGATGGTCCAGAAGAACGGATGGGCAGGCGAGATCGTGGTGGACCTCTCACCATGGCTCAGGGACAACGACGACGCTTTGATCTCTGACCTGCACCGGCAGTGGCTGAGCCAGCATATCCGCGCCGTTCAGCACGCCTGCCACGGGGCCGAGCTGATGATCGAGAATTACCTCGACCCGCGGCTGCCGCAGAGCAGCCGGCCCGGCGTGCGCGCCCGACTGACGTTGCTTCAGGAACGATGGAAGGCCCTTCAAAGGCGCCTGAAGCTGACAAGGCGTGCCCATCTGCGCGAGGCGCTGGGCGATCCCTGGGCGCTGTACGACGAGGTCGCCGAGCTGGAGCATCTCCACGACTGCGTCGTGGGCTTGCAGGCTGACCCCGACGGAACGCCCATGCTGTTCTCAATGCTCTGGAGGCTGGAGGGGCCGTCGAAGCTTCAGGCGCTGTCGCTTTCGCGGCTCGAAACCGGCAAGGCCGAGCGTGAACCTCGTCGCCGGAGCAGTGGTTTGGTACACTGATCCGGCCACGTCCGGCCGCGCGGGCCGCGAGTTTCAGAGGAGTGCTCCGATGTTGGACGTCGCGATTTTCGCGCTCGGCGGCCTGACCGCGCTGATCGTCGGCTTCGTCGTCATCCCTCTGTTCCGGAGGCTTGTGAGCAAGCTGACAGAACCGGCAGACGCCGTGCACTCCGCCCCACCCGCCGAAGGAAATCGGGACCAAGCAACAGGACAATAGAGCGCCTGTTCGGTGCGGGGGCGACGCGATCATAGGCGCTGTCCACTTCCAGCGCTGCCCCGCTCGAACATTCCTCGAGGGGGGGCTCGATCACTTGCCTTAGGCCCCTCAGTTTCTGCCGATTGGCGAGCCCAAACCTCAGTAGTCGACCGGCGCTGAGTGGCCGCGCCAGGACCGCTGTCAGGCCCCCAACGAAGATAGTTCAGTCGCTGGCTCGATGCGGTTGTCCGGCCCCACAGGGGCGAAGGAAGAAGCCTCTTCGAGGCGTGCACACACTACGCACACCTGCGGCCTTGGAAGTCGCTGATAAATAATACGAAAAAAAAGTATGGGCGGAGGCTACTAGTAGCTCACCTTCGCTTCACGCCGATATTCTCCTTACAGATCGGGGAGTTCGAGTGAGCTACTTTTGACCCGCCCTGGACGAAATGGCCCATCTGAGGCGACGATCATGGGAGCGTCAACGATCACAAAGTGCGCTCGTGGAGCGGCTTCGCGTTATGGCGAAGCAGGCCGTTGATCACGTGCGTCGTGCCTCGTTTGCGCTGAGGCGGATCTCGATGCCGGTGCTGCCTGAGTGACCATTTCGAGCGTGCCGGGGGCACCGTCCATGAGATGTTCCGATTTGCGCCACGAGCGGACATCGGCTCCGCGCCTGGAAGTAGACAAAAGAGCTCGAACCACAGGAGCCGTGCGGACGAACAAACAATGAACTGGACGACGCATCTCGCAGCAGTCAGATTCCCTATCTGCCGAATCTCGCATGCTGCTCGGCCCGGAGTGAAGATGACCGCGCGCAACGGACAGATGTCCTTCTATGAGTTCTTCGCTGGTGGAGGCATGGCACGTGCTGGACTTGGCGATGCGTGGACTTGCCTGTTCGCCAACGATTTCGACGCCAAGAAGGGCTTCACGTATCAAGCCAACTGGGGGACCGGTGGTGAGCTGACCATCGGGGATATACGCGACCTTGAAGCGAGCGCCTTGCCAGGCACCCCAAACCTCGTCTGGGGCAGCTTCCCCTGCCAAGATCTCTCATTGGCAGGTGCCGGGGCGGGCCTCGCCGGTGCGCGGTCCGGCACCTTCTATCCCTTCTGGGACCTGATCCGGGGATTAGTGGACGATGGACGAGCACCGGATCTCGTCGCTGTCGAAAACGTGTGCGGCACGCTGACGTCGCACGGCGGCGAGGACTTTCGCGCCATCTGCCGAACCTTCTCAGAGGCCGGGTATCGGTATGGCGCCCTCGTCATCAACGCGGACCTCTTCGTCCCCCAATCTCGCCCCCGCCTGTTCGTCATCGGCGTCCGGGCAGATGTCCCGATCCCACCGGAACTTTTGTCGCCGGAAGCGATCGGCCCGTTCCACACCCGCGCTCTGAGCCGCGCGATCGAAACTCTCTCTCCAGAGGTTCGTGAGAACCTCGTCTGGTGGAATGTCCCCACTCCCGAACGGCGTCAAAGCACGTTTGCGGATCTGATCGAGGACGCCCCCGACAGCGTCGTCTGGCATAATCAGCTCGAAACCAAGAAGCTGCTCGACATGATGTCGCCGGTGAACCTGGCCAAGGTCGAGGCCGCCAAGCGCGCCGGGCGGCGCATGGTGGGCGGTGTCTACCGCCGGACCCGTCCCGACGGCCAAAGGATCAAGGTGCAGCGGGCCGAGGTCCGGTTCGACGATGTGGCGGGATGTCTGCGAACGCCGGCGGGCGGCTCCAGCCGCCAGATCATTCTCGTCGTCGACGGTCCGCGTGTCAGATCGCGGCTCATCTCAGCGAGGGAGACAGCCCGCCTGATGGGCCTTGAGGACAGCTACATTCTCCCGAGCCGCTACAATGAAGCCTATCATTTGACGGGCGATGGCGTTGCAGCTCCCGTCGTCCGGCACCTAGCCCGACACGTTTTCGAGCCCGTGCTGGCGGCCGCTCCGGCTTTGCGTCAGGTCGCCTGAATGGCGGGTCCTCTGCAGTTGGAGGACGGCTCTCACCTGCCTCCCTTTGAAACAGAAGATCTGCGCGCCAACCTGGCTGCGTTCCTCGACTCCGGTTTTGACGATCCATCAGGCCTGAGGGTGCGGGTCGGGAATTATAAGTGGGGCGTCTACGCCTTCTTCGACTACGACGGCGAACCCATCTACGTTGGCCAGACTAATGAGATGCTGCGCACCCGCATTCGGCGGCACCTCACCAATCAACGGACGGACGCCGTGGCGATGTCCGTCCTCGACCCTTTTGAAGTCTATGAGATCGAAGTCTGGCCGCTTCCGGATCTCCAGCAAGTCAGTGGCAAAAACGTCGAGGCCAAACGTCGCCTTGATGCTCTAGAGCGGCTGATCACCGAACAGGCGGTGGAACGGTCGACCTTCAAGGCGATCCTAAACGAGAAGGATCCTCCGCCGGGCGTTCTGGCTGTCGAGGCTCCGCCATCGTTGCGCGGGCGGATCGTCTCGGATCGGGTCTTCGAACTCCGCTCCCATCCAGACTTTCGCATCGCACGGCGCGCTCTCGTGATCTCACGTTTGGCGCAGGTGATCTCCGAGCGGAAAGTCCAAGGGGGCCTCCGGCGAGTTCTCAAGACGCAGGCGCGACGATTGCAGTGGCTTGCGGAGAGGCGCTACGAGGCCCTCGGCGGAGCCGCCTCGGTTGAACATGAAGACGTGCTCGACGGCGGCACCTAGCCTGACACTCCCATACTGAGCCATCCCGGTGCGGAACTGGCCGGGTAATGAAGCACGGCTTCCGGCAGACCTGCCCCAGCAACGGACCTCGGAGCCGCGCCGTATGACGGACGTTCGGCGGCGACGCCAGCTTTCCCTCCCTCGGAGAACGGCGCAACCTGTGCTAGCACGTCCTGGGAGGGCGCGTGCTTACACAGATCAAGAAGATCAAAAGTCTCGGCGTGTTCGACAACTACGCCGCACCGCCGGAGCTGAAAGCCTTCGAGCGGTTCAACGTCATTTACGGCGAGAACGGCTCCGGCAAGACGACCCTCTCGCGCCTTCTCGCCTGTCTTCAGGCGGGCGAGCACAAGGATTACCCGAGTCTCGAATTTGCAGTCGATACGCAATCGGGGTCGCTGACCCACGGCCAGCAGTACGTGCGGAACGTCCGCGTCTTCAACAGCGATTTCGTGGAGGCCAACATTGGCCGGTTCGACGGTCCCCTTCGGCACATCCTGATCCTGGGCGAGGAGAACAAGGCCGTTGCGGCTGAGATCAAAGCCGAGATCGCGACTCGCGACGACCGGACCAAACGGCTTCAGGATATCGCCGCCGCCGTCACGAAGCTGGAGAGTGAGCGCGGGAAGATCTTCTCGACCATCGCCAAGACAATCGGCGAGGCGACCAGCGGCTCAACACTTCGGACCTATCGGAAGCCCGACGCCGAGATGGCATTCGGCAAGCTCTCGAATGCCAAATCGCTCAGCGATCCCGAGCTGGAAATCCACCGCGCCACCGTGCGGCAGGAGCAGATGCCGGAAGTCGGCAAGCTCCCCGTCCCCGGCATTATCGAACCGGACTCCGGGAAAACCATCGGGCCGGTCGGGGCCGCACATGCACTCGCGGAACGGTGCAAGGCGCTCACGACGCGGTCGGCGCAATCGGCCGTCATCGCCCGGCTTGCCAGTCATCCGGATATCGCGGTTTGGGTTGAGGAGGGCGTTGCCCTTCACAAGCACCACGCCAGCGAGACGTGCGAGTTTTGCGCCCAGCCGCTGCCGGCGGTGCGATTGAAGGCGCTCGCAGATCACTTCAGCGTCGAGGACCAGCAGCTCAAAGCCGAGATCGACCAAGAGCGGGTGTGGATCGCGGAAGTTCAAAAGGCTTTGGGGGAATTCGTCCTCCCTGACCGCCTTGCGCTCTATTCAGAGCTTCGCACTGATTACGACACCGCAGTCGCGGCCTTCGAGACTGAACTGGAGGCCGTCAAGGCGAGGGTGGCCGTCGTCGACGGCCTGCTCGCTGAGAAGCTGACGCGGCGTACAGAAGCTTATGACGGCGCGGCCCAATCAGATGCAGAGGCATTGAAGGCGGCCCTCACAGCGATCGCCGATGTGATGGACAGGCACGACGCTAAGACGAAAGGATTCGAAGCCGAGAAGGCGGCGGCCCGAAATGCCATCGAGGCCCACTATCTCCTGACCGTCAAGGCACAGGTCGAGGGGGTGGCGGCGAAGATCGCCACCTACAAAGCCGAGGAGACGTTGCTCACGGACGGCGGGGACGGTCTGCCCGACAAACGAAGCCTTGCTGCAATCACGCAGTCGATCATCGACAAGCAGGCCCAGATCTCGAACGAGCACAAAGGCGGCGAGGAGCTTACCACGCACCTGAAACAGTTCCTCGGCCGCACCGATCTCGTCTTCGAGAACAGCAAGGAGGGCTATGTCGTCCTGCGCCGGGGCAAGCCGGCGAAGCGCCTCAGCGAGGGGGAGAAGACCGCCATCGCCTTCCTCTATTTCCTCGTCCAGCTGAAGGATCAGGACTTCGACCTGGCTGAGGGCGTAGTCGTCATCGACGACCCCATTTCCAGTCTCGATTCAGGCGCGATCTATCAGGCCTTCTCGTTCCTGAAAAACGTCACGCAAGACGCCAAACAGCTCTTCATCCTGACCCACAATCACGAGTTCCTGCGGCTCGTAATCAACTGGTTCCAGAACCTGCCGAACTCCCTCGGCAAGAAGTCGTACGCGATGGTCCTGTGCTCCGAGACAGCGGCCGGACGCTCCGCCCGCATCACGACGCTTGACCCGCTCTTGATCGAGCATGCGACCGAGTACCATTACCTCTTCAAGGTGCTCTACACGTTCCAGTCGGATGGCACGATCCTGAGTTGCTACCACGTGCCGAACATCGCCCGGAAAGTCCTCGAAACCTTCCTCGACTTCCATCTGCCTTCGAACAATTCGCTCTATCGCAAGCTCGATGAGACGGACTTCGACCCGCACAAAAAGACGGCGATCTACAAGTTCACCAACGACCTGTCGCATTTCACCGGCAAGGGTTTCGATCCGGCCTTGGTCTCCGAAACGCAGAAGAACACCGCATACCTTCTGGAGATGATCAAACACGTGGCTCCCCTACATTACGCTGGGCTTGAGGCGTTGGCCAAAGGTTGATCAGCCATCAAATGTGGGTGCGACCTCTGAACTCCTCACGGCGCAGAGCAGACCTGCCGAACGTCAGCTAAGAGTCAAAGGCCGACTCTTGGCGCACCATCGTTGGCAAGGTCCGCGCCTGACTCATTTCGGCCGTTGGGAATGTCAGCTTCAAGGCGAGACGCCTCCGCCATCGCCCCTTGGTCATCCACCATGTCGTCGAAACGTTTGGCGTTACGGGGGGCGAGGTCAGACCTTATGACGAGCCCGTTATCGGGCGATACGTACGTTGGACTTGAGCGCTCCAGTTTGTCGCGTCGAGAGATCGACGAGGATCGGACAGTCCGGCCGGTCGTCGCCGGCGCAGCACTTCGCCAAGGTGCGCAGGGCGTCGGCCATCGCCTTCATCTCGGCGATGCGGGCGTCGAGATCGGCGACGTGCTTCTGGGCGATCGCCTTGACCTCGCGACTGGGGCGATCGCGATCACGCCAGAGCGACAGCAGATGGCCGATCTCCGCCACCGAGAACCCGAGGTCGCGGGCGCGGCGAATGAACTGCAACTCGTGCACGTCCCGCTCGCCGAAGTCACGGTAGTTGCTGTCCGTCCGGTCCGCCGGGCGGATCAGGCCGACGGACTCGTAGTACCGGATCATCTTGGTCGACACGCCCGTCGCCCGGGAGGCCTGGCCGATGTTCATGAGTGGACTCCTTCGAAGCGAGAGCTGAAGCCGCGCAGACGCAGGGCGTTGGTGAGGACGCTGACGCTGGACAGGGCCATGGCGCCGGCGGCCAGCATGGGCGACAGCAGCCAGCCGAACAGCGGGAACAGCAGACCAGCTGCGACCGGGATCAGAACGACATTGTAGCCGAACGCCCAGACGAGATTCTGGCGGATGTTGCGCATGGTGGCGCGCGACAGGGCGATGGCGTTGACGGCGCCGCGCAGATCGCCGCCGATGAGCACGACGTCGGCGCTCTCGATGGCGACGTCCGTGCCGCCGCCGACGGCGAGGCCGACATCGGCCGCCGCCAGGGCGGGGGCGTCGTTGACGCCGTCGCCGACGAAGGCGACGCGACGGTCGCCGTCCTGAAGGGCGCGGATCGCCGCGACCTTGCCGTCGGGAAGCACCTCGGCGCGCACCTCGTCGATGCCGAGGCGCCGGGCCACGGCCTCGGCGGTGCGGCGGTTGTCGCCGGTGATCATCGCCACCTTCAGGCCCAGCGCGTGGATGGCGGCGATGGCGGCCGGCGTCGTGGGCTTGATCGGATCGGCGACTGCGATGACGGCGGCCAGCCGGCCGTCGACGGCGGCGTAGAGCGGGCTCTTGCCCTCCTCGCCCAGCCGTTCGGCCTGATCGGCGAAGGCGGACAGGTCGTGGCCAAGGTCGCGCATCAGACGGTCTGCGCCGACCTCAACGGCGCGGCCGGCGACGCGGCCCTCGGCGCCGTAGCCGGGACGGGAGGAAAAGGTCTCGGGCTCCGGCACGGCAAGCCCGCGCGCCTCGGCGGCCTTCAGAATGGCGCGGGCGATGGGGTGTTCCGAGCGCGTTTCGAGCGCGGCGACGAGGGCGAGCACCTCGTCCTCGATGAAGCCGTCGGCGACGGCGAGGTCGGTCAATTCGGGCCGGCCCGCGGTCAGGGTGCCGGTCTTGTCGAAGGCGACGACCTCGACGCCCTGCAGCGCCTGGAGCGCCTCGCCCTTGCGGAACAGCACGCCGAGCTCGGCGGCGCGGCCGGTGCCGACCATGATCGAGGTCGGGGTCGCCAGTCCCATGGCGCAGGGGCAGGCGATGATCAGCACCGCGACCGCGTTGACGAGGGCGAAACCCAGCGCCGGCTGCGGGCCGAACGCCAGCCAGACGCCGAAGGTCACGGCGGCGATGGCGATGACGACGGGCACGAACCAGCTCGTCACCCGGTCCACCAGGGCCTGGATCGGCAGCTTGGCGCCCTGCGCCGCCTCGACCATGCGCACGATCTGGGCCAGCACGGTCTCGGCGCCCACCTTCTCGGCGCGGAAGCGGAAGGCGCCGGTGGTGTTGATCGTGCCGCCGACGACCTTCGCCCCCTCGCCCTTCTCGACCGGAACCGGTTCGCCGGTCAGCATGGACTCGTCCACGAAAGAGGCCCCGGACAGGACCGAGCCGTCGACGGGAATTCGTTCGCCCGGCCGGACCGCGATGACGTCGCCGGGCGTCACCTGATCGATCGGCAGCTCGATCTCCGATCCGTCCCGCTCGACGCGGGCGGTCTTGGCCTGAAGGGTGACCAGACGGCGGATGGCCTGGCTGGTCTGGCCCTTGGCGCGGGCCTCGAACCAGCGGCCGACGAGGATCAGGGTGACGATCACCGCCGCCGCCTCGAAATAGACGTTGGCGGTCCCCGCCGGCAGCCACCGCGGGACGAAGGTCGCGACCGTGGAGAAGGCCCAGGCGGCGGTGGCGCCGAGCACGACCAGCGAGTTCATGTCCGGGGTCAGCCGGACCAGGTTCGGAACCCCCTTCCGGTAGAAGCGCAGGCCCGGCCCGAAGAGCACGAAGGTGGCCAGCACGAAGCTGACGATCCGCCACGGCGTCATGCCGAGGGTTCCCATCAGCCAGTCGTGGGCGCCGGGCACGAAATGCAGCGCCATCTCGACCACGAACAGGGGCAGGGTGGCGGCGCCGGCGATGGCGACGGCGCGACCCAGGCTGTGGATCTCGGCGGCGCGCGCGGCCTGTTCGCGATCCCCGCTGGTCGCGTCCGGCGGGGCGGCCGCTTCGGCGGTGTAGCCCGCCCCGGCCACGGCGTCGGTCAGGGCGCGCAGGTCGGCGGCGCCTTCCAGCACCCGGACCGTGGCCCGTTCAGTGGCGAGGTTGACGCTGGCGTCCAGCACCCCGGGCGCCGCCTTCAGCGCGCGCTCCACCCGGCCGACGCAGCTGGCGCAGGTCATGCCGCCGATCTTCAGTTCTAGGGTTCGCTCGATCGGTTCGTAACCGGCGGAGCGGATCGCCTGGGTCACGGCGGCCGGTGAGCCGACCTCGTCCAGTTCCACCCGCGCCCTCTCGGCGGCGAGGTTGACGGTGGCGCTCTTCACCCCCGGCGCGGCGCGGATGGCCTTCTCGACCCGGCCGACGCAGCTGGCGCAGGTCATGCCGAGCACGGGAATCTCAAGGGTGCGCAGGGTCGTGGTGGTCATCGGGACGGTCTCCGGAATTCCAGGTCCCGCCTCGGATGGACCTTCCAGTCATGGGAAGGTCAAGCTCCAAAATTCGCCTATCGCACCGCCTCGCGAATCTTCGGCTCCATGTCCGGCGTCAGCACCGCCGGGCGCGGCGGGAGCGGCCGATCGGCGCGCTCGCCGTTGAGCTCGATGTCCGCGATCAGCCTCTTCATCTCCTCGATCTCGCGGACCTGACTGGCGATGATCTCGTCCGCCAGCTCCCGGACCCGGGGATCGCTGATCTGCGCCTTGCTGGCGTTGTTGATGGCGATGGAGTGGTGCGGGATCATGGCGCGCATGAAGGTGGTGTCGTCCACGAGGGTCTGCGCCCGGTTCATGTAGAGCAGCAGCGCGCCGAGAACCGCGGCCGCCGCCACGATCGCCAGCTTGGCGCGCCGGCCCTCGTACATGCTCCACATGAAGCCGAGCATGATTACGGCCATGACGCAGCCCATGATCAGCGACGCCATCAGCCGGTTCAGACTGAACAGCGCGTGGTCGAGGCTGTAGACCAGCTGATACATCAGGAAGAACATCACGACCGTCGAGGTCGCGATCATCGCCGCGAAACGGCCCCAGCTCATTTTCATCCTCGGACACTCCGGAAGAACGTTGTCTTCCGGGCCAACGCCGCTGCGGCGTCCCGTGTTCCGGCGGGGAGCCCTTGACCTTCCAACGCTGGGAAACCCCACCTGCCTCATCGTCGATCGACAAAGGAGATGACGATGATCGAGTTGAAGGTTGAACGGATGACGTGCGGCGGGTGCGCCGCGACGGTCAGGGCTGCCGTGGCGGAAGTGGCGCCCGACGCCCGCCTGGAGATCGAGATCGCCTCGGGAACCCTGCGGGTCGAGGGGGCCGGCCACCCCGCCCGGCTCGCGCGCGACTTCAGCCGCTCGACCGAGGCCTACGCCCCCCAGACCGGAGAAGCCAGTTCCCGGCCCGCAAGAAAGCCGCGGACAACCCGCAAGACTCTGACGTTGCTTGCAAAACCGGCGCGATTTACGGGGAGTGGGGCGCAACCATGAGGTTATGCTCCATGCATCCGGAACCCGTCCCGAAACCCGAAGAACCCCTGGCGCTCAGCCAGCGCGAGACCGAATGCCTGGCCTGGGTCAGCCGCGGCAAGAGCTCCTCAGACATCGGCGCCATTCTTGGGTTGTCGCCGCGAACGGTCGACAGCTATCTCGAAAAGGCCTGCGCGAAGTTGCGCGTCCGCACCCGGATCGAGGCGGTGGCCCTCGCCGTCCGCACCGGCCTGATCGATCCGATCTGAAGGGGAGGGGGCGGGCCTGGAACTTCTGTACGGAAGCCCGGCGTTTCACAGCCGATCGCCGCCGACGCCGAAGACGTCCCCTGGCTCAAGATCGACCGCTATCGTTCCGGAACCCGCCGGGGACTCTTCTACATCACCGTCGGCGTCCGCGCATGCCCGGCATCCGGGTGGACGGGTCTGTACGCAGCGGCCGTCGCGGCCCCTCGTCGCTGGCGGACGACGACGACTATATTTCGCACTCCGGAACCGTCGCCGGAAGGCGGGGTTGTTCAGGCGTTCGCAACAAAGGGAGCCGGATCGCGGAACGGTTTTGTCCCGTTTGCCACGGAACGCCGCGTACGCCATCCGGCCGTAAGCCGCCATGCCCCTCCGACTCGTCCGTTCCGTCGCTCATCTTGGCGCCCCGCTTGTCCTTCTGGCCGCCTGCGGCCCGGGCGCCGAGCCCGGCGCGACCAAGGTCGAGGCGCAACAGCCGGCCGCGCCGGCGCAGGCGGCCGGGCCGGCCACGCCCTACGCTGCCGCCGAACAGAAGATGCACCAGGCAATGGCGGCGGCGAGCGGGGCGACGCTCGACGAGACCTGGACGCGCAAGATGATCCCGCACCACCAAGGGGCCGTCGACATGTCGCGCGTGGCGCTGGGGAGCACCCAGGACGCCGACATCCGGCGCATGGCCCAGAAGACCGTCGACATGCAGACCATGGACATCGCCGACCTGCAGCGATGGCTGGAACAACACGCGCCCTCGACGGGCGCCGGGCCGGCCGGTGATCCGTTCCGGGCGGCCGAAGACAGGATGAACCAGGCCATGATGGCCGCCAGCGGCGAGGGCGAGGTCCTGTGGGCCCGCAAGATGATCCCGCATCACCAGGGCGCTGCGGACCTGTCCCGCATCGTCCTTGAGCAGAGCGACGATCCAGCCATTCGCGAGAAGGCCCGGAAGATCATCGACGAGTCCATGAAGGACATCCGGGAGCTGGAGGCCTGGCTTTCGGAGCACGGCGGCTGAAACCGCGATCAAACCGGAGGGCGCCCGCCATGGCCAACAGCCATCCCGAACACCCGGGCCAGGAGATGAAAGGGGCGTACCGCGGTCTCTTTATTGAACTCGCGATCGATTTCGTGATCATGTACCTGGTCATGTACACGATGATCGCCACGCCCGATCACTTCCGCCTCAACCTCAACAACGTCGACATGACCTTGATGATGGTCGCCCCGATGGGGTTGGTCATGCTCCTGTTCATGCGCTCGATGTTCCCGTCCCGGCGCGCCAACCTGCTCATCGGCGCCGGGGCCGCGGCGGTGTTCGCCGTCAGCCTCTGGGGCATGCGCACCCAGGCCGCGATCGGCGACGACGAATTCCTCCGCTCGATGATCCCGCACCATTCGGGCGCCATCCTGATGTGCCGCGAGGCCCGCCTGACGGATCCCGAGATCATCCGCCTCTGCGACGGGATCGTGCGGTCCCAGCAGCGGGAGATCGACCAGATGGAGGCCATCCTGGCGCGGCGTTAGCCGGTGCGGTCGCCCCTGCGGGACGGAGATCGGGCGTTCAGCCCGCCGCGGCGCGGCGACGCGATCGCCACATCGACCAGTCCCGCGCCAGCCGGATCCAAAGCAGGATGAAGCCGGTGATCACGATGGTGAAGGTCAGGAAGGTGACAATGATGATCAGGGGGTGGTTGAAGTTTTCGCCCTTCTCCAGGTCCATGATGTGGAGCCGCCAGAAGAAGTCGTAGAAGCGCCACACCGCCGAGCGGCGGGTGACCACCTCACCGGTCTGCGGCGACAGGTAGAAGGTGGTGCGTTCCCTGTCGTCGAAGTCGACGCGCCAGATCGGCCCCTCGCGGCCAGTCTCCTGGGGGGCCTTGTCGAGCAGGACGGCGGCGGTCGGCGCGCCTTCGCCCTGATAGGCGCCCTGAGCCAGTCGCCGGGCCAGAGCGGCGTCGAGGGGTGGGAAGGCCTCGCCGGTCACGGCGGACACTGTCACCGGTTCGCCCTTCGCGGGCTTCAGGATCCAGGCGGGGCCGCGCGGGGTGGACCTGAGCTCCGCGCCGGCCACCGCCAGGCCGCGAGCGCGGGCGATGTCGCCGGGACTCCTGAGACTGTCGAAGGCGATGGGGACGGCTTCGCGCTCGCGAACATGGTGCTCGCTGCGCACGGTCTCGATCGGGATGGCGGTCATCACCAGCCCGCCGGCGACCCAGAACAGCACCTGGATGCCGACAGCCAGCGCGATCCACTTGTGCAGCTGGGTCGAGAGTCGAAGCACCTTCATCGTGGTCCTCAGGCTTGGGCGTTATGGCGGGCGAAAAGGCGGGTTGCGCCATTCTTCAGCACCAACAGGGTGTCGTAGGGCTCGCGGTCGCCGCCCGGCGTCTCCATCCCGGGCGATCCCGGCGGCATGCCCGGAACGGCGATCCCGACCGCCTCGGGCCGCTCGGCGAGCAGGCGACGAATGTCGGCGGCGGGCACATGGCCTTCGACGAAGTAGCCGGCGACGCGGGCGGAGTGGCAGGACGCCAGCGTTTCAGCCAGGCCGTGACTGCTGCGCAGGCCGCGCAGGTCCGCCAGGATGTTGACCGACACCATGAAGCCGGCGCCCCGCAGATGGCTTATCCAGGCGTCGCAGCACGCGCAGGTCGGGGTTTTGTAGACGGCGATCGCGTGGTTTTCCCGCGCCTGGCCGCAGGCGGCGGCCGGCGCGACGGCGGCCAGAACAACGCAGCCGAGGACGGCGCGGCGGGCGAGAACGGGCAGGGGCATCGGGAGGCTCGGTGTTGGTGACGAGGCGCCGAAACGACCGCGAACTTCAGCGGCCTGGACGGGCTGGCGTGTGGGAAAGGTCTAGGCGGCCGGGCGCGGCGCCCGCGAAGACGAATGATAGCGGATGATCCGCCAGCGTCCATCGCGGCGCTCGAGCACGCTGGTGGCGACGCCGCGCCGCTCGACCGTCGCCCGGGTGGGATCCTTGAAGACGATCCGGTAGCGGTAGGTCTCGGTCGCATAGGCGAGGTCGCCGGCCACCGTCGTCTCGAGTCGCCGGTCCTCGAAGGTGAACGCCGAGAACGCGGCCAGTTCCGGCCCGAGGTGGTGGGCGAGATAGTCGGCGAAGCGGCCCTCGACGCCGCCCTGCTCGTAGACCTGCGCCTCCGGCCAGAAGAACTGTGCAGCGGCCTCGCCGTCGAGCGCTTCGACGGCGGCCCGGTAGCCTTCCAGCACGGCAGCGACCTCGCTCTGGGCCTGGGAGGCGGCCTGGGGCGCTGGCGTCGCGTGGGCCAGGACGGGCGGAGCGACAAGAAGGACGGCGAGCAGGCTCAGGGCCGCGATCAGCATGCGGGACATCAGAAGGGTTCTCCTTGGTCGCTGTGGACGCTGCGCGCCTGTTCCAGCCCGGGGACAGGTTCGCGCCGTTCGACGAGCCGGCGGATCAGCCGTCGGCCAGGGCGCTCGATCGCCATGTGGATTCCGGCCGCCGCGGCCAGGGTCAGGGTCAGCAGGAGCGCCAGTTCCCCCAGACCCATCCGATAGTCGCCGCCGAGACCGGCGAGCCTCTGGACGGCGTTACGCCAGACCATCAGCACGGGCAGGTGAACCAGGTAGAGGGCGTAGGACGCCTCGCCGGCGAACAGCCAGAGCGGCTGTGACAGGAAGGTGCGGGCGCCGGATTTGGCGAGCAGGGCGAGCGCCAGCAGGAAAGGCCCCGAGAGGGCGACGATGAGGCGGTCGTCGAGCGGGATCTGCATGGCCGCGAGCAGGGCGGCGGTCGCTGCCAGCACGGCGGCGATCGCCGCCCGGGGGGAGAGCGCCACCCGCTGTCCCAGATAGTAGAGGCCTATCCCGAACAGGAACTCCGGCGCGATGCGCAGGATGCCCATGCTGTCTTCGGCCCGCGGCAGGACCACCCCGAAGACCCTGCGGTAGACGAGGTCGAGGGCCAGGAAGAACAGGGCGGCCAGGCCGGTCAGGACCAGCGGTCGGTCGCGCAGACGAAGGGCGATCCAGGCGAAGGCCGGAAAGGTCAGGTAGGCGAACCATTCCGCGGACAGCGACCAGGCCGGCCCGTTCCACAACGCCAACGACTGGCGCGGGAACCAGGCCTGGACCAGCAGCAAGGTCTGGACGAAGTCCGGGGCGTTGAAACGACCCGGCTCCAGGCCCACCCCCGCCAGGGGCGCCGCCAGCACCAGGGCCAGCATGCCCAGAAGGATGGCCAGGTGGGCGGGATAGATCCGGGCGAACCGCGCCGCCAGGAAGCGCCGGTATCGGGGTTGGGCGTTCCCCTGCAGATAGACGTGGGTGAGGATGAAGCCCGACAGGATGAAGAAGATGTCGACCCCGAGACGGGTCCGGTCCAGCAGGCCCGAGGCCGACGGCGGCAGCGTCCAGTAGAGCTGGTAGTGGAACAGCACCACCCCCAGGGCCAGGAAGAAGCGGATGCTGGTCAGCGGGTCCAGGACATCGGGGAAGGGATGGCGTCTAGAAGCGGAGATGGTTGACGCCATGGGTCAGCGCGCCTCCGAGCCAGGCGTTGAGCAGGACCGCCAGGGTCACCGCGGCCAGCGCCGCCGCGTAGAGGCCGCGCGCGGCGCGGCCAGACTGCCGACGCATCGATCGCTCCTTGGCCCACCAGGCCAGCAGCCCGAGCGCCGCGATCCCGGTCCCGAGCCACCGATGGAGGGTGTGGGTGGCGTCCTCCACCGGACCTGGCAGGCCCATCGCCAACCAGCCCAGGGCCGCGGCCCCGATGGCAGACAGCGCGGCCAGGGCGATCAGCACCCGCGTCCCGTCCGTTAGCCAGGCGCGTCGTCCCCAGGCCGCCGCCGCCTCGAGAACCGCGGCCACCAGGAACAGCGCGATCGGAAAATGCACCACGGCCGGATGCCAGCGACCGAGCCAGCGGACGAGGCGCTGCGGCATCGGTTTGGGCTCGGCGGCCGCCTCCGTGGCGGTATGATCCATGGCGGCGTGGTCCATGGCCGCCGGCGCGCCGGGCTGCGCCGCCGCGGCGGTCGGCGGGGGCGCCTTCTTGTGATCCTCGTGCGCCCAGCTCGGAGCCGTGACGAAGAGGGTTCCGATCGCCAGGACTGCCGGAATCCACCGCGACAACATCATTTCCCCCTCCGCACCAAGGCTTGCTATCCAGTGTTACGCGCTGGCCTCTCGGCCCCCTCGTCGGCCGCGCGGCGAGGGCCGTAGCCCCGGCGCGCGTAGTTCGAAATGGGGCGTGAAGGACGACGATCATGGACAATCTGGATCAATGGCTGGCGCGGGTTCCGCCGGGCGGCCCGTCGCTGAACCAGCTGGAGGCCGATGTCTGGGGCCGCGTTCGAGCCATGCGGGCCGAGCGGGCCACGGCGCGTGTGCGCGTGGTCGCGGTGATCTTCGCCCTGAGCGTGGGCGTGGCCAACGGCGGCCTGGGGGCCAGCCTGGCCCGGCCGCCGGCCTCGGAGATGTCGGTGTTCTCCTCCGCCGCTCTGTTGCCCCTGGCGCGCCTGGAGGTTCACTGATGACAATCGGCTGGAAATCCATCGCCGTGACCACCGTGCTGGCGATCGCCGCCAGCGGCATGGGCGCCTGGGGCGGCGCGACCTGGGTACTGCAGCGGCAGACGCCGCCCTCGCTGCATGAGATCGTCCATCGCGACCTCGACCTTGACCGGGGCCAGTTGGCCCGAATCGAGGCGATCGAGTCGCGCTTCGCGACACGCCGGATCGCCCTTGAACAGCGGGTCCAGGCCGCCAACCGGGAACTGGCGCAGGCCATCGCCGAGAGCGACGGCGACAGCCGCAAGGTGCAGCCGGCGATCGATCACTTCCACGACGCGATGGGCGACCTCCAGCAGGCCACGGTCGCCCACATCTTCGAGATGCGGACGGTGATGACGCCGGCCCAGGCCGAGCGGTTCGATCACAGCGTGATCGCGGCGCTGGCGGTCGCGGGCGAGTAGGCGGCGGTGACGGCCGAGGAGGATCTGCCGGCCAGGGCCGCAGCCGGGGATCCGGAGGCCTTCGAACGCCTGATGCTGGCCACCAAGGCCAGTCTCTATCGGCTCGTCCGGCGCTATGTCGGCGACGCGGACGAAGCCTACGACCTGGTGCAGGAGACCTACGCCGCGGCCTGGCTGGCGATCCGCCGCTTCGATCCGAAACGCCCCTTCGAGGCCTGGCTGAGGACCATCGCGCTCAACAAGTGCCGGGACTGGAGCCGCCGACGGCGGGTCAGACATTGGTTGCTGGGCGCCGCCGACCTGGCCGACCGCGAAGCCTTGGCCGTCGCCGATGAGGCCCGGGGCGCGGCGGAACAGTACGAACTGGGCCAGACGCTCGGCCGGCTCGAGGCGGCCATCGCCGACCTGCCGGCCCGGCTCAAGGCGCCGCTCCTGCTGACCGCGCTGGAGGAGCGCAGCCAGGCCGAGGCCGCCGCCATCCTGGGCGTCTCGGTCAAGGCGGTGGAGACCCGCGTCGCCAGGGCGCGACGCAAGCTGGCCGAAGCGCTGGGGCCCGCGGCCGGGGCGATCTGAGCGGGCCGGGAACGGTCGGCCGCACGACGCTTTGATCGCGCGTTGCGTCAACTTGCCCGAGGGCGCCGCGCCGCGCGCGCGTAGACCGGAAGAAGGCCGGGGTTCGCCGCGGGACGCCGCCAGTCTGGAGCCAGGTATGAAGTTCGATCGTCGCGCCCTGCTGGGCGGAGCCGCCGCAGGCGGCGGCCTGTGGGCGCTGCAGGCCTTGCTGCCGGCCTGGGCTCAGACCGACTCGGCAGGCCTGAGAGCGGACCTGCCGACGCTAACCGGCCCGGACATCGGCCTGACGATCGGCCGGACGCCGTTCACGGTCAACGGTCGGACCGGGCAAGCGGTCACCATCAACGGCACGCTGCCGGCGCCGGTGCTGCGTCTGCGGGAGGGCCAGACCGTACGGCTGTCGGTCACCAACACCCTCGACGAGGACACCTCGATCCACTGGCACGGGATCCTGCTGCCCTTCCAGATGGACGGGGTGCCCGGCATCAGCTTCCCGGGCATTCGCCCGCGCGAGACCTTCGTCTACGAGTTCCCGATCATCCAGTCGGGCACCTTCTGGTACCATAGCCATTCCGGGCTTCAGGAGGCGCTCGGGCACTACGGCCCCATCGTCATCGATCCGGCGGGCGCCGATCCGGTCGGTTACGACCGCGAGCACGTGCTGGTCCTGTCGGACTGGAGCTTCATGCGTCCGCACGAAATCCTCGAGAAGCTGAAGAAGAGCCCCGGCTACTTCAACCGCCAGCGCACGACCTTAGCCGGGCTGCTGGACGGCAGCGACCGGATGAGTCTGGAAGAGCGGCGCATGTGGGGATCCATGCGCATGGACCCGCGCGACATCCTCGACGTCAACGGCTCGACCTACACCTACCTGATCAACGGTCATGGCCCGGCGGAGAACTGGACCGGCCTGTTCCGCCCCGGCGAGCGGGTCCGGCTGCGGATCATCAACGCCTCGGCCATGTCGATCTTCAACGTCCGCATCCCCGGTCTGGCGATGACCGTGGTCCAGGCCGACGGCGAGAACGTGCGGCCGGTGGAGGTCGACGAGTTCCAGATCTCGGTCGCCGAGACTTACGACGTCATCGTCCGGCCGACCGAGGATCGGGCCTACACCATCGTCTCCGAGGCCATCGACCGCTCCGGCATGGGGCGGGCGACCCTCGCCCCCCGGCCGGGCATGACCGCCGAGGTCCCGCCGCTGCGCCAGGTCCCCAACCTGACAATGCGGGACATGGGCATGGGTAGCATGGACCATGGCGCCATGGCCGGCATGGATCACGCCGCCATGGGCGGCATGGCTCATGGGAGCGCGAGCCCCGACCCGGCGTCCGGCGACGGGGCCATGTCCATGGCCGGCATGAACATGCGCGATCCCGACAACGCCCCGCCGGACATGGAGGTGGGCGTCGGCGTGGACATGGTCTCGATGGATCCGGCCAACCGCCTTGGCGAACGGCCGACGGGATTGGAGACCGTTCCACACCGGGTGCTCGTTTATACCGACCTCGTCTCCCTGCAGCCCAACAAGGATCAGCGCCCGCCGTCGCGAACGATGGAGATCCACCTGACCGGCAACATGGAGCGGTTCATGTGGGGCTTCGACGGCCGCAAGTTCAGCGAACTGGTCGAACCGATCCGCTTCGAACGCAACGAGCGGGTGCGGGTGACCCTGGTCAACGACACCATGATGGCCCACCCCATCCACCTGCACGGCCACTTCTTCGAACTGGTGACGGGTGGTCCCGCAGGCCATCAGCCGCTCAAGCACACGGTGAACGTCGCGCCCGGCGGCAAGGTGACCTTCGACCTGACCGCCGACAATCCCGGCGACTGGGCCTTCCATTGCCACCTGCTGATGCACATGCACGCGGGGATGTTCAACGTCGTGACCGTCCGCCCCCTCGAAGGAGCCGCCTCGTGATCCGCGCCTCCGCCGCACTGCATCTGCTCGTCCTGGCCGCGGCCCCGCCGGCCTTCGCCCAGTCGCATGCCGGCCATCTCTCGACGCCCCAGGCCGGGCAGGCGGCGCCCCCGCGGGCCGGCTGCGTCCGCCGGGGCGCGCCGACGGCCGACGCGGCGCGCCTCGGACAACCCGGCGCGCCGGCCTGTCCGACCGGTTATGTGCCGGAACGATCGCCCGCCGCCGACCCGCACGCCGGTCACGACATGGGCGCCCCGGGGCAGCCCCAAGTCGCACCGGCGAGCGATCCGCATACGGGTCACGCCATGCCGGAGACGCCGGCGCCGAGCGCCGATCCGCACGCTGGCCATGACATGGGCGCCCCGGAGCAACCCCAGGCCGCTCCGCCGAGCGATCCGCATGCGGGTCATGCCATGCCGGAGACGCCGGCGCCGAGCGCCGATCCGCACGCTGGCCATGACATGGGCGCCCCGGCGCGACCCCAGGCCGCTCCGCCGAGCGATCCGCACGCCGACCACCCCATGCCAGGAACGCCGGCTCCCGTCGCGGCGGACCCCCATGCCGGTCACGACATGGCCGGCATGGCAATGCCGCCGGACGTGCCGACCAGCGCCGACACCCCGGGCCGGCCGCCGGAGGATCCGGCCCCCCCGGCGGCGTCGCGGGGCCCGGCGCACGCCGCTGACCTCCTCTTCGATCCGGCAGAGATGGCGGCCGCCCGGGAGCAGATGCGCGCGGAGAACGGAGACGTCCGCACCACGGCGGTGGTCTTCGATCGGCTCGAGGCGAACCTCGGTGACGGCGAGGAAGGGTTCGCCTGGGACGCCGAGGGCTGGAGCGGGGGCGACATCAACCGGTTCTGGTGGAAGTCGGAAGGGGAGGGGGGTTTCGGCGACGAGGTCGAGGAGGCGGGGGTGCAGGCGCTCTACAGCCGCGCCGTCGCGCCCTTCTGGGACGTCCAGGCGGGCCTGCGCCAGACCTGGCGGCCGGTAGAGAACCGGACCGACCTGGTGATCGGCGTCCAGGGGCTGGCGCCCTACTGGTTCGAGGTCGACGCCGCCTTGTTCCTGTCCAACAAGGGGGAGCTCACCGCGGCCGCCGAGGGCGAGTACGATCAGCGCATCACCAATCGCTGGATCCTGCAGCCGCGCGCCGAGGTGAATCTCTCGGCCGAGGACATCCCCGAGCTGTCGATCGGTGCGGGTTTGACCTCGGTGCAGCTCGGCGCGCGTCTGCGCTACGAGATCCGCAAGGAATTCGCGCCCTACATCGGCGTGGAATGGACGAAGCGCTTCGGCCGCACGGCCGACTACCTCGAGGCCGCCGGACGGAACACCGAGGATACTCGGATCGTCGTCGGCCTGAGAGCCTGGTTCTAGATCGTGAAAGGACTGCAGATGAAACCCGTCTTCCTGGCGCCGCTGGCCGCCGCCGTCGCCCTGGCGGCCTGCCAACCGGCGGCCGAAACCCCGCCGGCGCAACAGCCCGAGCCGGCTCCGGCCGCGCCGCCCGCGACCGCGGCGCCCGCCGACCTCGCTGTCGAGACCCCGGCGACCGCCGCGCCCGCGCCCGCGCCGAAAGCTGCGCCGCAGCGGCCGCGACCGGCGCCCGTGCCCCCGCCGGCGACCGAGCCGGCCCCGACCGACCCTCATGCCGGACACGACATGAGCGACATGCCGCCAGACATGCCCGGCATGGATTCTCCGAAGACCTAAGGAACCGCCCTCATGCGCAAGCTGCTTTCTCCCGTCCTCGTCGCCCTTTCCGCCTTCGTCCTGGCCGGCGTCGCCCAGGCCCAGACCGATCCGCATGCCGGGCACCACCCCGCCCCCGGAGCCGCCGCCCAGGCCGCCGAGGTCCGCACGACCCCGGCCGACGGCTGGATGGGCTCAACCGCCCCGACCGCCTTCAGCATCACCTTCCGGCATCCAATGCGGCTGACCGCCGTGAGCCTGAAGAGCGGTGAGGCCGACCCGGCGGCGATCGCCGTGACCGACGCCGCCTCGAGCGCGGCGGTCAGCGTGCCGTTGCCGGCGCTGGCCAAGGGCAACCATGTGCTGACTTGGTCGGCCCAAGGCGCCGACGGCCACGTCATGAACGGCGTTGTCCGCTTCATGGTCCACTGATCGCGGATCGCCCGCGGCACGGAGACAGGTCTAGACCGACCTGTGGTCTTCTGTCGCAGGCGCGTATTCGAGGCGGCGATGATGAGGGGAGGACGGCGACGGCGCGTAAAGCCACGCCGTCTTCCTGTCGACATAAATCATTGATGCGCCTCCGTATTTATCCGTAGTCCTGTTCTATTTCTTTGACTTCGAAATGGAAGGCGCGCCAACTTCGAACATGTGGACGCTGCTGCGAGCCCTCCTCGTCGCCTTCGCCCTGGCCGGTCTTGCCGGCCAGTTCGGCGCTCACGCGACGACCCCGCCGTCGGCCGCCCAGGCGGCCGCGACGATGGACGACTGCGCGGATATGGAGGGCATGACGGACTCGGACCGCTCCGGGCGCGGTCAGCCGTGCTCGGATAGGACCCCTGCCTGCATAGCCAATATGGGATGCGCGGCGCCCCTCGCGGTGCTTCCCGCCGTCGTCGGGACGCCCATCCCGGCTGCGGCGACGGTGCGGCTGCGTGCGGATTCGCAGCGGAGCCTGGACGAGGTCCAGGGGCCTGGGATTCTGAGGCCGCCCAGGACCGTGGCCTAAGCCTCTCCCGGTCCGCCCGGCCCTGTCCGGGCCGAGAAACGGCGCGCTCGCGCCCCCACACCACGGATATCCCATGTCTGCTCTCTTCTGCGGGAGGGCGCGCGTCGGCGGGCGCGGCCATTCCCGCATCGCCGACCCGCCGGCGGGTCGCCAGGCCGCCGTCGCCGCCGTCCTCGCCTTGGCGCTCGCCACCCCGTCCTTGGCCGGACCGCTCACCTACGGCCAGGCGCTTGAGCGCGCCGCGGCCGACGCGCCGGAGGTCCGCGCCCGCGGCCTGGCGGTCGACGCCGCCCGGGCCGCTGCGCCCGCCGCCGGGCAACTGCCCGACCCCGAGCTCTCCGTCGCGGTCGAGAACCTTCCGGTCTCCGGCCCCATGGCCGGTTCGTTCGGTCGGGACGAGATGACCATGGTCCGGGTCGGGGTCATGCAGGCCGTGCCGAGCGGCGCCCGGCGCCGCGCCGAGCGCCAGATTGCCGCCGCCGATATCGGCGTGGCCGAAATGCAGTCGCAGATCACGCGTCGCGAGGTCCGGGTCGCCGCGGCCCTGGCCTGGACGGACCTGCATTACGCCAAGCGACGGCGCGAGGCACTGGACGAGGTGCTGGCGGCCCTGGAACCGCTGTGGGACGCCGCGCCTGCCGCCGTCGCCTCGGGTCAGGACCGGCCGGCCGGCGCCCTTTCGCCCATCCGCCTGAAGGCCGCCCTGGAGGACCGTCGCAGCGCCCTGGTCGCGGCCGAAGAGCGCGCCCGGGCCGAGCTCGCGCGCTGGACCGGCGAGCCCGATCCGCAGGCCGATGGCCCGCCGCCCGAGCCGGTTCTGGACGAGGGACGGCTTCGGGCCGGCCTGGAGCAGGTCCCGACCCTGCGCGCCTGGACCGCGGTCGCCGATCGCGCCGACGCGGAAACCGATCTCGCCCGGGCCGGACGCCAGCCCGACTGGAGTTTCGAACTTGGCTACGGCCGGCGCGATCCGATGTACGGGGATATGGTCTCGGTCGGCGCGCGCGTGAGCCTGCCGCTGTTCGCCGACCGCCGCCAGGATCCGGTGATCGCGGCGCGCTCGGCCGACGCCCGCCGGGTCCGCATCGAACGCGAGGCGGCGACGCGGGGTCTGCGCGCCGCTCTTGAGGCGGACCTCGCCGAGCACCGGATGCACCACGACCAGTGGCGGCGAGCCCGCGACGTGCTGCTGCCGGCCGCCCGCGACCGCGCCTCGCTCGAGACTTCCAGCTACGGCGCCGGACGGGCCGGCCTGGCGGACGTCATCGACGCCTTCACCGGGCTCGCCGACGCCCGCCTCGAAACCCTGGACCGCGAGGCGCTGGTCGTCCGCGAGGCGGTCCGCATCTCGCTCACCTACGGGGAGGACCCCCAATGACCCGCATTGCCCAGAACCGGTCGAGGCTCGCCCTCGGCGCGGCCGGCCTGCTAATCCTCGGCGCCGCCGTCGGCGTGGCCGTGGTCCGCGTCCTGCCGGCCGGCGAGACGTCCCCGGCGGCCCAGGCGCCCGAGCGACGCGTGCTCTACTGGTACGACCCTATGGCTCCGGACCGGCATTTCGACGCGCCGGGCAAGTCACCGTTCATGGACATGCCCCTGGTCCCCCGCTACGCCGACGAGGCGGAGGCCGGGCAGCAGGCCGGCGTGCGGATCGATCCGGCCCTGACCCAGGCCCTGGGCGCGCGCTACGCCGTCGTCCAGCGGGGCGTCCTGGCGGGCGACCTGACCGTCACGGCGGTGGTCGACTTCAACCAGCGCGACGTCGCCGTGGTCCAGGCGCGGGCCGGCGGTTTCGTGCAGCGGGTCTATGGCCGGGCGCCGGGGGACGTGATCGCCGCCGGCGCGCCCCTGGCCGACCTGCTGGTCCCGGAGTGGGGCGGAGCCCAGGCGGAGTACCTGGCCGTCCGGAGCGCCGGCGACCCGCGCCTGGTCCAGGCCGCCCGCCAACGGCTGCTTCTGCTGGGCATGCCGGAGGCGCTCATCTCGGCGGTGGAGCGCAGCGGTCGCCCGCGCACCACGGTGACGGTGACCAGCCCGTCCGGCGGCGTGATCCGCACGCTCAGCGTGCGTGCCGGCATGACGGTCTCCCAGGGCCAGACCCTGGCGGAGGTGAACGGCCTGTCGACGGTCTGGCTGAACGCCGCCGTTCCCGAGGCGCAGGCCTCGCGGCTGCGTGTCGGGCAGGCGGTGGAAGTCACCTTCGTCGGCTTCCCGGGGGAGCGCTTCAGCGGCCGGCTCGGCGCGCTGCTGCCGGAGGTGTCCGGCGACAGCCGCACCCTGACCGCCCGGGTGGAGCTCGCCAACCGCGGCGGACGGCTGCGGCCCGGCATGTTCGGGCAGGTCGTCTTCGGCGGCGGAACCGAGGAGACCCTGCTGGTCCCGTCCGAAGCGGTGATCCGCACCGGAACCCGGACGTTGGTCATGCTTGCGGAAGGGGACGGCCGCTACCGCGCCGCCGAGGTTCGCATCGGCCGCGAGGCCGGCGGGCAGACCCAGATCCTCCAGGGCCTCGCCGAGGGCGAGCGGGTGGTCGCCTCCGGCCAGTTCCTCATCGACTCCGAGGCCAGCCTGAGCGGCGTCGCGGTTCGTCCGCTGTCCGGAACCGCGGCGTCCCCGCGTCCGGCCCAGGCGTCCGGCCACGCCGGGCACGGGGGAGCGCACTAATGATCGCCGCCCTCATTCGCCTGTCGGTGCGCGCCCGCGTCCTGGTGCTGATCCTGGCGGCCGCGCTGTTCGCCGCCGGCCTGCTGGCGGTGCGCGGCACGCCGGTGGACGCCTTGCCGGACCTCTCCGACGTCCAGGTGGTGATCCGCACCCCATACCCCGGACAGGCTCCGCAGATCGTGGAGAACCAGGTCACCTATCCGCTGGCGACCACCATGATGTCGGTGCCCGGAGCCCGGACCGTGCGCGGCTATTCCTTCTTCGGGGACAGCTTCGTCTACGTCCTGTTCGAGGACGGGACCGATCTCTACTGGGCCCGCTCGCGGGTGCTGGAGTATCTCAACCAGGTCCAGGCCCGGCTGCCGGAAACCGCCCGGCCGGCCCTGGGCCCCGACGCCACCGGGGTCGGCTGGATCTACCAGTACGCCCTCGTCGACCGGACCGGTCGCCACGACCTGTCCCAACTGCGCAGCCTGCAGGACTGGTTCCTGCGCTATGAGCTCAAGACCGTGCCCGGCGTGGCCGAGGTGGCCACGATCGGCGGCATGGTGCGCCAGTACCAGGTCGTGCTCGACCCTGTGAAACTGGCCGGCTACGGCGTCACCCACCAGGCTGTGACCGATGCCCTGCAGCGCGCCAACCAGGAGACGGGCGGCTCGGTGCTGGAGCTGGCCGAGGCCGAGTACATGGTGCGCGCCAGCGGCTATCTGACCAACCTGGACGACTTTCGGGCTGTGCCGATCCGCACCGCCGCGAGCGGCGTGCCCGTGCGCCTGGGCGACGTCGCCACCGTCCAGGTCGGACCGGAGATGCGCCGGGGCGTCGCCGAGCTGAACGGGGAGGGCGAGGTCGTCGGCGGCGTCGTCGTCCTGCGCTCGGGCGAAAACGCCCGCGCCGTCATCGACCAGGTGCGGGACCGGCTGGCCGCGCTCAAACCGAGCCTTCCCGCCGGTGTCGAGATCGTTCCCGTCTACGACCGCTCCGGCCTGATCGACCGGGCCATCGAGAACCTCAGCGGCAAGCTTTTGGAGGAGTTCATCGTCGTGGCGCTGGTCTGCGGCCTGTTCCTGTGGCACGCCCGCTCGGCCCTGGTCGCCATCCTGACCTTGCCGCTCGGGGTCATGGCCGCCCTGCTGGTGATGAACCTGCAGGGGGTGAACGCCAACATCATGTCGCTGGGCGGCATCGCCATCGCCGTCGGCGCCATGGTCGACGCCGCCGTGGTCATGATCGAGAACGCCCACAAGCACATCGAACGCTGGGAACACGACCACCCCGGCGAACGGTTGCTGGGGGAGGCCCGGTGGCGGGTGGTCACGGAGGCCGCCGCCGAGGTCGGCCCGGCCCTGTTCCTCAGCCTGGTGATCATCACCCTGTCCTTCGTGCCGGTGTTCAGCCTGCAGGCCCAGGAGGGGCGGCTGTTCGCGCCACTGGCCTTCACCAAGACCTACGCCATGGCGGCGGCGGCGATCCTTTCGGTCACCCTCGTGCCGGTGCTCATGGGCTATCTGATCCGCGGCCGCATTCCCGCCGAGCAGGACAATCCGGTCAACCGCGTCCTGACGCGGCTCTATCGGCCCGCGCTCGATCTGACGATGCGGCGACCCCGGCTGACGCTCGCGGTCGCCCTGCTGGTGCTGGTGTCGGCGGCCTGGCCGCTGTCGCGCCTGGGCGGCGAGTTCCTGCCGGCCATGGACGAGGGCGACCTGCTCTACATGCCCTCCGCCCTGCCGGGCCTGTCCGCCGCCCAGGCCTCCAGCCTGTTGCAGCGGACGGATCGGATGATCGCCGCCGTGCCCGAGGTGAAGACGGTGTTCGGCAAGGCCGGCCGCGCCGAGAGCGCCACCGATCCGGCTCCGCTGGAGATGTTCGAGACCACCATCCAGTTCAAGCCGAGGGACCAGTGGCGACCCGGCATGACGCCGGAGAAGCTGGTGGAGGAGTTGGACCGCGCCGTCCAGGTTCCGGGTCTGTCCAACGTCTGGGTGCCGCCGATCCGCAACCGGATCGACATGCTGGCCACCGGCATCAAGAGCCCGATCGGGGTCAAGGTCTCCGGGGCCGACCTCGCGGAGCTGGATCGGATCGCGGCCGAGGTCGAGCGGGTGGCCAAGGACGTGCCGGGGGTCAGTTCGGCCCTGGCCGAGCGCCTGACCGGTGGCCGCTACATCGACGTCGACATCGACCGCGCGGCCGCCGGCCGCTACGGCCTGAACATCGCCGACGTGCAGTCGATCGTCGCCGGCGCCATCGGCGGGGAGACCATCGGCCAGACCGTCGAGGGCCTGGCCCGCTATCCGATCAGCGTCCGCTACCCGCGGGAACTGCGCGACAGCGTCGAGGACCTGCGCGCCCTACCGGTGCTGACCCCGTCCGGCCAGCAGATCACCCTCGGGACCGTGGCCGCCCTGCGCGTCGCCGACGGGCCTCCGATGCTGAAGAGCGAGAACGGCCGGCCGTCCACGTGGGTCTATGTCGACGTGCGGGGGCGGGATCTCACCTCGGTGGTCTCGGACCTGAGGCGCGCCGTCGGCGCGCAGGTGCGGCTGTCGCCGGGCGTCAGCATCGCCTACGCGGGCCAGTTCGAGTATCTCGAACGCGCCGGCCAGCGGCTGGCGCTGGTGATTCCGGCCACCCTGCTGATCATCTTCGGCCTGCTTTACCTGACCTTCCGGCGGCTCGACGAGGCGCTGCTGATCATGGGTACGCTGCCGTTCGCCCTCGTCGGCGGGGTCTGGCTGCTCTACCTGCTCGGCTACCACCAGTCGGTGGCGACCGGCGTCGGCTTCATCGCCCTGGCCGGCGTCTCGGCCGAGTTCGGCGTGGTCATGCTGATATACCTTCGGCACGCCCTGGCCGAACGGGGCCCGACCCCGTCGCCCGAACAGGTCGAGGCGGCGGTGCGCGAAGGCGCTCTTCTGCGGGTGCGACCCAAGGCGATGACGGTAGCCGTCATCCTGGCCGGCCTGTTCCCCATCCTGATCGGCCACGGCGCCGGGTCGGAGGTGATGAGCCGCATCGCCGCGCCCATGATCGGCGGCATGCTGACCGCGCCGCTGCTGTCCATGCTGGTCATCCCCGCCGGCTATCTGCTGCTGCGACGGCGACGCGCCCGCCCCGCGGTGCGCAGCGGGGGCGGCGCGTCGTGACCTCGTCCGCGGCCGGGTTGATCCAGCGCAAGGCGCCCGCGCCAAGCCGGATGTTGGCTGGCCTTGGGAGGCGGCCATGAAGCTGAACGCCAAAACCTGGGTTACGGTCGTCGCGATCACCCTCGTCGCGCTCGCCGGCGGGGCCGGCCTCGCCTATTGGCGGCTGCAGCCCCAGCCTCAGCCGCCGCAGGTCATCTACGGCAGTGGCCGGATCGAGGCCGATGAGGTGCGCGTTGGCGTCGAAGCGTCCGGACGCCTGGCGGAGATCCGCGCGGTCGAAGGCGAGACGGTCCAGGCCGGAGGTCTTCTGGCCCGGATCGTGGGGACCGACTACGAGTTGATGACCGAGCGCGCCGAGGCCCAGCAGGCGGCGGCGGTGCGGACCCGCGCTCAGCTGGACTCCCAGATCGACCTGGCCACGCACCATGCCGAGACCGCAAGGACCAATCTGTCACGCTACGAGACCCTGAGCAGCCAGGGTTACCTTCCCGCCCAGCGTCTCGACGCCGCGCGCGACGCCTACGCCGAGGCTCTCCACCGGGTCGAGGTTCTGCGACAACAGCGGGCCGAAGCCCTCGCCCAGGCCGACGCGGCGGGCAAGACCTTGGCGCTGGCTCGTTCCCAGAGCGGCAAGACGGTGGTGACCGCGCCGATCACCGGCGCGGTCCTGGAGCGGCTCGTCGAGCCCGGCGAGGTGGTCGGGCCCGGCGAGGCGGTGGCCGTGCTCGCCGACCTGTCGACCATCCGGCTGAAGGTGTTCATCACCGAGGCGGACCTCGGCAAGGTCCGGCTGGGCGCGCCCGCCCGCTTGCGGGTCGACGCCTTTCCGGGGCGGGATTTCCAGGCCCGGGTGGCGCGCGTCGACTCGCAGGCGCAGTTCACCCCCCGGGACGTGCACGTCCCGGACGAGCGCAGCCGCACCGTCTACGGCGTGATCCTCGAAGCGCCCAACCCCGACGGTCTGCTCAAACCCGGCATGCCCGCCGACGCCTGGATTCTCTGGGATGAGGCGGCGGGCTGGCCGGCCACCCTGCAGGTCCCGGAATAGGGATGTCGGCCGCCCCCGTGATCACGGCGGACAGCCTGGCGCGCCGGTTCGGCAAGCGCACCGTCCTGGAGGGTGTCAGCTTCGATCTAAGCCCCGGCGAAGTCCTCGGCGTGGTGGGACCGGACGGCGCTGGCAAGAGCACCCTGTTGCAGATGCTGGCCGCCATCCTGCGGCCAAGTTCGGGCCGCTGCCGTGTGCTCGGCTCGGACGTGCGCAAGGCGCCTGGGCGGGTGCAGGCCCAGGTCGGATACATGTCGCAGGGGTTTTCGCTCTATGATCGCCTCACCGTCGCCGAGAATCTCGCCTTCGCCGCCGCCATCCGCGACGTCCCGAGAGCGGCCTACTTGGAACGCAAGGGGGTGCTGCTGGCGATGGCCGGCCTCGCGCGCTTTGAAGGCCGGCGCGAGGGGGCGCTGTCGGGCGGAATGCGCAAGAAGTTGGCCCTTTGCGCCAATCTCATCCACGAGCCGCCGCTGCTGATCCTCGACGAGCCGAGCCTGGGGGTCGATCCGCTCTCCCGGCGGGAACTCTGGAAGATACTCGATGCGGCGAGGACGGCGGGCCGCTCCATCGTCTTCGCCACCTCCTACATGGACGAGGCCGACGCCAGCGACCGGGTACTGCTGCTCCGGGACGGCCGCCCTCTGGCGGTCGGATCGCCGGCCGAGCTTCGCGGCGTCGCACGCGGGCGGGTCTATCGGGCCACCGCGTCGGATCCCGCCGCGCTGGAGCGGCAGCTCACCGCCGCGCCCGAGGTGCTGAGCTTCCAGAAGAGAACCGCCGACACGTTCCGCATCCAGCTGGCCGGCGACGCTCCGCTTCGACTGCCCGGCGCGCCGGTTCTCGAGCCGGTGGAGCCGAGCATGGAGGACGCCTTCACTGTCGTAGCCGCGGCCAGCGCGCCGGTCACTGCGGCGAAGGAGGCCCGTGAGCCCCGCGCGCCATCGGCGGAGGTTCGCGTCTCGGCCGAGGGCATGACCCGGCGCTTCGACGACTTCGTCGCCGTCGACGATGTCAGCCTGACGGTGAAGGCGGGCGAGGTGCTGGGCCTCCTCGGTCCCAACGGCGCCGGCAAGACCACGCTGATCCGCATGCTTTGCGGCCTGCTGCCGCCCAGCGACGGGCGCGGGTTGGTCGCCGGGCTGGATGTGGCGCGCCAGAGCGAGCGGGTCCGCGCCAGCATCGGCTATGTCTCGCAGAAGGTCTCCCTGTTCACCGACCTGACGGCGCAGGAGAACCTGGACTTCTTCGCCCGCGCCTACGGGACGCCGCGCGGCGAGCAGGTGAGGCGGATCGACCGGGCCTGCGATCGGGCGGGCTATGACGCGCCGCGGGACGGACTGGTTCGCAGCCTCTCCAGCGCCGTGCGCCAGCGCCTGGCGCTCGCAAGCGCCATCGTGCATCGGCCCAAGGTTCTGTTCCTCGACGAGCCGACCTCCGGGGTCGATCCACTGGCCCGGTTCCGATTCTGGCGGCTGATCGACGCCCTCGCGGCCGAGGGCGTCGCGGTGATCGTCTCGACCCACTATCTCGAGGAGGCGACCTACTGCGACCGTCTGGGCCTGATGATGGACGGGCGGATGATCGCGCTTGGCCCGCTGTCGACCCTGCAGGCCGAGTTGGGGCTCTCGGAGGCCCGGGTCGAGGATGTCTTCCTGGGATTCATCGCCCGCGCGCGCGGGCAGGCGAGGGCGGCATGAAGCTGTCGCGCACGCTTGCCTTCTCACGCAAGGAGACACTGGAGATCGTCCGCGATCCGATCACGGTCTGGATCGCGGTCTTCATGCCGCTCGTGATCCTGTTCCTGTTCGGCTACGCCCTGTCCTTCGATGTCGAGGAGGCGCCGCTGGTCGTCGTCGATCACGACCGGAGCGCGGCCAGCCGCGCCCTTGCCGACCAGTTCGTCAACACCAGCTATTTCCGGCTCGCCGCCAGCCCCCAGAGCGAAGAGGAGGCGGAGCATCTGGTGATGCGAGGCAAGGCCCGCGCCGTCCTGGTGATCCCGCCCGACTTCGGCCGCCGCCTGCGGAAGGGGCAGGACGCTCCGGTCGAATTCCTGGTCGACGGCACCTACGCCTCCACCGCCGCCATCGTTTCCGCCTATGGCCGGGCCATCATCTACGCCTTCCCGAAAGGAACGCTCGAGTTGCCGGTCCAGCCGCAGGTGCGGGTCTGGTACAATCCGCAGCTGCGCAGCCGCGACTTCATCGTACCGGGGCTGTTCGCGGTGATCCTGATGGCTTTTCCGCCTCTGCTCACCGCGCTCGCCGTCGCCCGCGAGAAAGAACTGGGGACCATCGCGCAGATCTACGCTTCGCCGCTCGGCAAGTTCGAGTTCATGGTCGGCAAGCTGCTGCCCTACGCCGTCATCGCCTTCGCCCAACTGGCCCTGGTGCTCGCCGCCGGCTTCCTGTGGTTCAAAGTTCCGATGCACGGCAGCTTCGCGCTGCTGATCGCCCTGGGCGCCCTCTACGTGATCTGCACGGTCTCCATCGGGTTGCTCGTCTCCACGCTCGTCAAGACCCAGGTCGCGGCCATGCTGGTGACCCTGATCCTGACCCTCATGCCGGCCTTCCTGTTCTCCGGCTTCATCTATCCGGTGTTCACCATGCCCGAGCTGTTCCAGGGCTACTCGGCGCGAGTCCCGGCCATGTACTTCGTCAACATCTCCCGCGGCATCGTCATGCGCGGGGCCGGGCTGGCGGACCTGTGGTTCAACGTGGCGGTGCTGGTCGGCTACACCGCCGTGGTGCTCGGCCTGTCGAGCCTGTTGTTCAACAAGCGGGTAGCTTGACCATGCTCGGCCGGCTCCAGGGCCTGATCGGCAAGGAGTTCGCGCAGATGCTGCGCGATCCGGTGGTGCTGTTCCTGGTGTTCTGGCTGACCACGGTCGAGGTCGTCATGTGCACCATGGCCATCGGGTTCGACGTGCGCGACCTGGGACTGGGGCTGGTCGATCACGATCGCAGCGCGGCGAGCCGGGGGCTGGTGGAGGAGATGACGGCTGGCGACAGTTTCATCCTGAGGCGTCAGTTCGCGACCGCGCGCGAGGCGGCCGACGAACTGCGGAAGGGGACGCTGCACGCGGTTGTGGAGATTCCGCCCGGGTTTGGCGCGCGGGTGGACGGCGGCCGTGGCGCCGGGTTCGGCGTCATCGTCGACGGCTCGAACGCCACCGTCGGCGCCCGCGCTCGGGCCTACATCATCGAGATGGCCGCCCGCTTCACCCGCGGGCGCGCCATGGGATCCATGCCGATGAGCGGCGGTGTCGAGCCGTCGGTGCGCGTCTGGTACAATCCCGACCTGACCAACACCCGCTTCTCGGCCCTCAACATGCTGGCCCAGGCCGGCTTCATGCTGGCGGTCATCCTGCCGGCGGCCGGCTTGGTGCGCGAAAAGCAGAACGGCACCCTGGAGCAGATCCGGGTCACGCCGATCCGTGCGCACGAACTGTTCCTGGGCAAGATCATTCCACCGATCCTCGTGACCCTCGGCTCGGTGTTCCCCTCGCTGCTGGTGATCCGCCTGCTCGGCGTGCCCATGGCCGGAGATCTCGCGACGCTCTTCCTTCTCGAATTCCTGTTCCTGCTGAGCGCGGTCTCGATCGGGGTCTTCGTCGCCACCCTCACCAGCACCCTGCAGCAGGCGATGCTGGCCAGCTTCTTCAGCCTGTTTCCGCTGCTCTTCCTTTCCGGCAGCATCGCGCCCGTCGACAGCATGCCCCGGTGGTTGCAGGTCGCCGCCCAGGCGAGCCCCCTGCTCCATGCGCTGGAGAGCGTCACCGGCGTCTTTCTGAAAGGGGCGGGGATGAGGGAGCTCTGGCCGCATGCGGCGGCCCTTGTCGGCATCAGCCTGCCGTTGCTCGGCGGCGGATGGCTCATCTTCCGACGCCAGTGGTGAGCATCCGACACCTTGATCCGGCGCAAGGGGAGGCACTCTGGACCCGCGTAAGGAGTCTTGGGGCCCCGGAATTCCGTCCGAGCCCTTCATCGGTCTTCGCGAGGCGCTGATGCGTGTGATCCTGCCGATGCCCGGCAATGAAACCTTCGCGGCCAACCTGGCGGCGGCCGGCGGATGGCGGCTGGGCGAATTGGAGACCCGCCGCTTCCCGGACGGGGAGAGCTATGTCCGGATTCTTTCGGACGTGCGTGGCTGCGGCGTCGAGATCGTCTGCACCCTGGCGCGGCCGGATGACGCCTTCCTGCCGCTCATCTTCGCCGCGGACGCCGCGCGCGACCTCGGCGCGACCGAGGTGAATCTCGTCGCCCCCTACCTCGCCTACATGCGCCAGGACCGGCGCTTCAAGCCCGGTGAAGCGATCACCTCGCGAAGCTTCGCCCGGCTGGTCAGCGCGACTTTCGACCGGCTGACCACGATCGACCCGCACCTGCACCGCTACAGGGCCCTTTCCGACCTCTATGACATCGACGGCCAGGTGCTGCATGCGGCATCGGTGCTCGCGGACTGGATCGCGGCGGAGGTCCGCGACCCCTTGATCATCGGCCCCGACGAGGAAAGCGAACAGTGGGTCTCCGCCGTCGCCGCGCGGGTGGGCGCCCCACACGTCGTCCTGCGCAAGATCCGGCATGGAGACCGCGACGTCGAGATCGCCGTCCCCGATCTTTCCCGCTTCCGCGCCCGAAGACCGGTGCTGATTGACGACATCGCCTCGTCCGGACGCACCCTGATCGAAGCCGCCCGGCAGTTGCCCGCGCAAGGTCTGGCGCGCCCGGTCTGCGCCGTCGTGCACGGCGTGTTCGCCGCGGACGCCTACGACCAGTTGTCGGCCGTCGCCGGGCGTATCGTGTCGACCGACTCGGTTCCCCATCCAAGCAACGCCATCCCGCTTGCGCCCCTGGTGTCGGCGGCGCTCGCGCGCGGCGGGGAGGCGGAGGGGCCGGTGCGTCGCCGGCGGCCGCCGGAACCGGTCGACCCCGTCGAACTGGCCGGCGTCGAATCCTTCCCCGCCAGCGATCCGCCCGGCTGGACGACGGGCGGGTGAACACCCCCCTTGATCCAACGCAATGCGCACCCCGAGCCGGGCCTGAAAGATCGGGCATCCAAGGAGACGACACCGATGCGCACGCTCTTCCTCGCCTTGGCCTTGGCCGGCTCTCTGACCGCCGGCCAGGCCCTCGCCCAGAACCAGGACCTCGCCCCGTCCATCACGCCGCCGGCCGCGCAGCCGGAGACCGCCGCCCAGAGGCACGAACGGTGCAAGGCAGTGGTGGCCGCGGGCATGGAGCCGCGCCAGCGGCACGATCACCTGCGTGACAAGACCGGGGCCGCGACGCCGCCCAAGCCCCTGTCGGAAGCCGAGATGGATCGGCAGCACCGCGAGTGTGAGGCCCTGATGGCGAAGGCCAAGGCCGCCGACGCCGAGAAATAGCGCCAAAGGCCCCGACCCTCCGATCTCGTCACCACGTGCGAGGGGGAGGCCGTCGCGCGGCCGTAGTTCTTTACGAGCCGCCCGGGCCTCCCCGAGCGGCCCATCCTGGGGTGCGAACATGCCGCCGACCCGATCCGCCGCGTTCGAAGCCTGGGCCGCGGGCTACGGGGTCATCCGCCACGCGCCGGAGACCGTCGGCCGGATCGAGGCCCTCGCCGAGCGTCTGTGTCACCGCGACGAAGCCGGCCTCGACCGGTTTTACCGCTTGCTCGCCGCGGCCGACCGCCTGACCAGCGCCGGCATGTGGATGGTCGCCCACATGACCTATGCGCGGCGCGTCGACCTGACGGGCGCCGACCTGCCGGCCGAGGCCTTCAAACCACGGCCGGAAGGTCATACCGGCGGCTCCCTCAACATGGTCCCGGCCTTCGTCGGCTATCTGGTCGCCAACGCGCTTTCTGGCGTCACCCGCTCCTGGGTGATGGGGCAGGGCCACTGCGTGGCCGCGATAGAGGCCGTCAACGCCCTGACCGGCGACGTCTCGCCGGCGCAGCGCGGTCGCTACGACCGCAGCGAGGAGGGACTTTCCCGCCTGGTGGCCGACTTCTATTCCTACGCCATCGGGCCAGACGGTCGACCGGCGGTCCCGATCGGCAGCCATTCCGGCGCCAACACCGCCGGGGCGATCTCGGAGGGCGGCTACCTCGGGTTCGCCGAGGTCCAGTACGTCCACATGCCTCTGCCGGGCGAGAGTCTCGTCGCCTTCCTGAGCGACGGGGCCTTCGAGGAGCAGAGGGGCTCGGACTGGTCGCCCCGCTGGTGGCGCGCCGACGACTGCGGCCTGACGATCCCGGTGATGATCCTCAATGGCCGCCGCATCGAGGAGCGTACGCAGATCGCCCAGGAAGGCGGCGCCGCCTGGCTGGCGGCCCACCTCCGCCTGAGCGGCTTCGATCCGTTTGTGGTGGACGGCCGCGATCCCGCCGCCATCGCCTGGGCCGTTCTCGAAGCCGAGGAGCGCCTGACCCGCTTCGCCGCCGACCCGTCTCGCCGGTATCCGGCGGCGATGCCCTATGTGATCGCCGAGACCGTCAAGGGCTTCGGCCTTCCAGGCGCGGGCACGAACCCGGCGCACAATCTTCCGCTGGCGGCGACGCCCCGCGACGACAGGGTTGCGCGCAAGGCCTTTCATGACGCGGCCCGGGTTCTGTTCGTGCCGCCCGCCGTTCTGGAAGACGCCGTCGGCGCGCTGGCCACCCACGAGGCGCAAGGCCGCTCCCTGGAAAGCCGGCACCCGGCCGCAGTGCGCCATCCGCCCGCCCCGATCCTGCCCCAGCCGAGCTGGGCCCAGCCGGACGCCGCGCCGGGCTGCGCCATGGAGGCGATCGACGGCTGGTTCGTGGAACTTGTGGAAGCGAACCCGGCCCTGCGCGTGCGGGTGGGCAATCCCGACGAACTGCGCAGCAATCACATGGGGCGGACGCTCGAGCGTCTCCGCCACCGCGTCAACACGCCCGAACGCGGAACCCCCGAAGCGATCGCTGGCGGCGTCATCACCGCACTTAACGAGGAGGCGGTGGCCGGCGCGGCCCTTGGCAACAAGGGCGGATTGAACCTGATCGTGAGCTACGAGGCGTTCGCGATGAAGATGCTCGGCGGCCTGCGCCAGGAGATCATCTTCGCCCGGCATCAGCGCGAACTCGACCAGGGGCCGGGGTGGATCTCCGTGCCCCTGATCGTAACCTCCCACACCTGGGAGAACGCCAAGAATGAGCAGTCGCACCAGGATCCCACGATCGGCGAGGCGCTGCTGGGCGAGATGTCGGACGCCGCCCGGGTGCTGTTCCCGGTCGACGCGAACAGCGCCGTCGCCGCCCTTAAGGACGTCTATGGCCGCCGCGGCCAGATTGCCTGCGTGGTGGCGCCCAAGCGGGCCATGTCGCACCGTTTCACCGGCGCCGAGGCGGAGGCGCTGGTCCGGACGGGCGCGGCCCATCTCGCCGGCGACCCGCGCGAGGCCGAGATCCAGTTCGTCGCCATCGGCGCCTACCAGGCCGAGGAAGCGCTGAAGGCGGCCGAGCGGCTGCAGGCGCGCGGGCGCCAGGCCTGCGTCACCGCTCTGATCGAGCCGGGCCGCTTCCGCGCGCCCCGGGATCCGCTCGAGGCCGCGCAGACGGTCGATGATGCGAGGCTGGCCGAGTTCTTCCCCCCGTCGCTGCCGCGTGTGATCCTCAGCCACACCCGGCCCGAGCCGATGCTGGGCCTGCTGCGCCGCCTGGACGGCGGACCAGGCTCGACCACGGCGCTGGGCTACATCAGCCGCGGCGGAACGCTCGATGTCGCCGGCCTGCTGTTCGCCAACCGCTGCACTTGGGCGCACGCCGTGGACGCGGCGGCTGGCCTGTGCGGCTGGGCGCGGGACGATCTGTTCACGGGCCCGGAGCGGGCCGCCCTCGACGGGCGCGGCGATCCGGCCGCCCTTTCGACCATGGAGACCTGAAGATGCTGACCCTCACCTCGCTGGGCGGAGCCGGGACCGTCACCGGCTCGAAGCACCTGCTGGAGCACGATGGCCGCCGCATCCTCGTCGACTGCGGCCTGTTCCAGGGGCTGAAGAACCTGCGTGAGCTGAACTGGGCGAAGCTTCCCGTCGATCCGGCCTCGATCGACGCGGTCGTGCTGACCCACGCCCACCTCGACCACTCCGGTTACTTGCCCAAGCTGGTCCGCGATGGCTTTCGCGGGCCGATCGTCTCCACGCGGGCCACCCGGGAGGTGGCCGAACTGATCCTGAAGGACAGTGGTCACCTGCAGGAGAAGGACGCCGAGTACGCCAACCGCAAGGGCTTTTCGAAACACAAGCCGGCCTTGCCGCTCTACGGCCTGCGCGACGCCGAGCGGGCCATGGAGTTCTTCTCGCCGGTCGCGACCCACACGCCGATCGACCTGCCCGCCGGCGCGAGGCTGACGCTGCGCCGCGCCGGCCATATCCTCGGCGCCGCGACGGCGGAGATCGAATGGGGCGGCCGCCGTGTCGTGTTTTCCGGCGACCTGGGGCGCTACGACGACCCGGTGATGGTCGACCCGGAATTGGTCCCGCAGGCGGATTACCTCGTCGTGGAGTCGACCTATGGCAATCGCCTGCACGAACGCAGCGACCCCACCGAGAGCCTCGGCCAGGTGATCGAGCGCACCACCGCGCGCGGCGGCAGCGTGATCATTCCGGCCTTCGCGATCGGTCGGGCGCAGTCGCTGCTCTATCATCTGTGGCGCCTGAAGCAGGCCGGCCGGCTCGGCCTGATCCCGGTCTATCTCGACAGCCCCATGGCCATCGACGCCACGGCCCTGCTGCACGCCTATCGCGAAGACCACCGCCTGCCGCCGGAGGTGTGCGAGGCGGTCTGCGCCGTCGCCACCTACACCCGCGATGTCGAGGACTCGAAGGCCATCATGACCAACACCGTGCCCAAGGTCATCATCTCCGCCAGCGGCATGGCGACCGGCGGCCGGGTGCTCCACCATCTCAAGTCTTTGGGACCCGACCGGCGCAACACCATCGTCATCTCCGGCTTCCAGGCCGCCGGCACCCGCGGCCGGGCTTTGGCCGACGGAGCCCGGGAGTTAAAAATCCACGGCCAGTGGGTCCCGATGCAGGCCGAGGTCGCCGACTTGCCCATGCTCTCGGCGCACGCCGACGCCGACGAAATCCTGCGCTGGCTCGGAGGCTTCGAGCGGCCACCCAGAGAGACCTTCATCGTGCACGGCGAGGCTTCCGCCTCGGAGGCGCTCCGGGTGAGGATCGACCGTGACCTCGGTTGGCAGGCGTCGGTTCCCCTTCAAGGCCAGGTGTTCGAACTTTGACCGGGTTGGCCGATCGCGCGCCGACGCTGAAAGCCCGCCGGCTGCGGCTGCATACGCAGCACGAGCCGGTGGTGATCATGCGGAGCGACTGCCACGTCTGCCGCTCCGAGGGCCTGGCCGCCCGATCGCAGGTGCTGCTCGCAGCGGGGGACAGGGCGGTCCAGGCGACTCTCTTCCAGGTCGATGGCGACGCCTTGCTGGCTCCGGACGAAGCGGCCCTGTCGGAGGCGGCCTGGACGCTGCTGGGCGTTCAGGAGGGCGATCCCATCCACGTCAGCCATCCGCCGACGCTGGAGTCGCTATCGAGTGTTCGCCGGCGCATCCACGGCCATCGCCTCGACGCGGAGGCCATGGCCGGGATCGTGCGCGACGTCGTCGCCGGCCGCTACAGCGAAATCCACCTTTCGGCCTTCCTGACCGCGACCGCGGCTTGGCCGCTTGATGGCGACGAGACCTCCCACCTGACCCAAGCGATGATCGAGGCCGGAGACCGGCTGTCGTGGAACGCTCCGATTGTGGTCGACAAGCACTCGATCGGCGGCCTTCCGGGCAATCGCACTACGCCGATCGTCGTCGCCATCGTGGCGGCCCTCGGCCTGACCATGCCGAAGACCTCGTCGCGCGCCATCACCTCGCCGGCGGGCACGGCCGACACGATGGAAACCCTGACCAAGGTCGATCTCGACATTCCGGCGATGCGCCGGGTGGTGGAAGCCGAAGGGGGATGCCTGGCCTGGGGCGGCGCGGTCCGTCTCAGTCCGGCGGACGACATCTTCATCCGCGTCGAGCGGGTGCTGGACATCGACACCGAAGGCCAGCTGATCGCCTCGGTGCTGTCAAAGAAGATCGCGGCGGGTTCCACCCACGTCGTTCTCGACATCCCGGTCGGCCCGACCGCCAAAGTCCGGAGCGAGGAAGCGGGCCGCGCCTTGGGCGAGCGCCTGGTCGAGACCGCCTCGCGGTTCGGCCTCACGGCCGTCTGCCTGCAGAGCGACGGCTCCCAACCGGTCGGGCGGGGCGTGGGACCGGCGCTGGAGGCGCTGGATGTTCTCGCGGTCCTGCAGAACGATCCAGACGCGCCCGACGACCTGCGGCGCCGGGCTTGCACCCTGGCCGGCGCCGTGCTGGAGCTGGCGGGCGCCGCGGCCGAAGGCGACGGCTTCGGAGCCGCCGCGCAAGCGCTCGCCGACGGGCGCGCATGGTCGAAGTTCCAGCGGATCTGTGAGGCCCAGGGCGGGCTGCGGGTTCCGCCTGCCGCCGCCCTCCGGCGGCCGCTTGCGGCGACCCGCTCCGGCCGCGTCGTCCACATCAACAACCGCAAGGTCGCCCGGTTGGCGAAGCTCGCCGGCGCGCCGGACGCCAAGGCGGCGGGGCTGGCGGTGGAAGTTCGCCTTGGCCAGGAGATCGCGGCTGGGGACCCCTTGCTGACGGTCCATGCCCAGACGCCGGGCGAGCTCGCCTACGCCCTGGACTACGCCGCGGCGAACCTGGATCTCGTGGAGATCGAGGCCTGACGGCGGAGCTAGACCGTCAACCAGACGAGGGCCAGGTAGCCCGCCAAGGGGAGGATCGCCGCCCAGCAGCCCCAGTAGAGCGCCTCTTCCCACCACGCGGCCGGCCGATCTGCGTCCAGCCTGCGCCGGGCCGTCATCGCCCCGAGATGGGCGAACAGGCCGACGGCGAACGGCTGGGCCGCGGCGGTCTTCAGAACGCCCGCCGCCAGCGCGCCCAAGCCGAGGCCGGCGGGCGCCGCGCCGACAACCGAGAGGGTGTCGAGGGCCTTCGCCCGCCGGGCCAGGGCGACGTCAGGCGCTGGCTTGGCCATGGGCCGCTCCGTCTTGATGCGGATGTCCCTGGCGGACATGCGCCCGGGGCCCGAGCCGCGTCCGCTTCAGCAACAGGGCGTTGATGGCGACCAGGGCCGAACTGCCGGACATGGCCAGGGCGGCGATCTCCGGACTGAGGGTGAACGGATAGAAGACGCCGGCCGCCAACGGGAAGGCGATGACATTGTAGCCGACGGCCCACCAGAGGTTCTGGTGCATCTTGCGCAGGGTGGCGCGGGAGAGGGCGATCGCCTTGACCACGTCGGCCGGGTCGGAGCGCATCAGCACGACATCGGCGCTCTCGATCGCCACATCTGTCCCCGCGCCGATGGCGAAGCCGACGTCGGCCTGGGTGAGGGCCGGCGCGTCGTTGACGCCGTCGCCGACCATGCCGACCTTGTTTCCTTCGTCCTGCAGCGCCTTGACCTTCGCGGCCTTGTCGCCCGGCAGTACCTCGGCCAGGACGATGTCGATCCCCAATTCATCGGCGATGCGTTTGGCGGTGCCGAGGTTGTCGCCGGTCATCATCGCCACCTTGACCCCCAGCGCCTGGAGCGCCTCGATCGTCTGACGCGCGGTGGGACGCACGGCGTCGGCGACGGCGATCAGGCCGATGATCCGGCCCTCCTCGGCGATATGGACGACGGTGCGGCCGGCGCCCTGCAGGCGCTCGGACTCGGCGGCGAGATCGCCGAGATCGACGCCGTGCTCGGCCATCAGGATGCGGTTGCCGGACAGCAGCTGACGGCCCTCGACGGTCGCCATCAGGCCCTTGCCGCCGAAGGACTGGAAGTCCGTGGCGACCGCCACCGGCAGACCCGCGGCGCGCTCGCGCACCGCCTTGGCGATGTGATGCTCGGAGCCTTGCTCGATGGCGATGGCCCGGGTGAGCAGGGCCGTCTCGTCGAGCCCGGCGGCGGGCACGACCTGCACCACCTTCGGCGCGCCCATGGTCAGAGTGCCGGTCTTGTCGAAGACCACGACATCCAGCTTGACCGACTCCTCGAGGGCCGCGGCGTCCTTGATGAGGATTCCGTTCTGGGCCCCGAGGCCGGTGCCAACCATGACCGCCATGGGGGTGGCGAGGCCCAAGGCGTCCGGGCAGGCGATAACGAAGACGGTGATCGTCAGGGTCATGGCGAACAGCAGCGACTGGCCGATCACCCAGAACCAGATGGAGAAGGTCAGGAGGCCGATGACGATCGCCGCCAGCACCAGCCATTGCGACGCGCGATCGGCGAGCAACTGGGCCGGGGCCTTGGAGTTCTGGGCCTCCTGGACCAGTTTGACGATCTGGGCGAGGGCGGTGTCCGCCCCGATCCGGGTGGCGCGATAGCGAAACGCCCCGGCGCCGTTGATCGAGCCGCCGACCACGGTGTCGCCGACCGCCTTGGCGACGGGCAGGGATTCTCCGGTCAGCATGGACTCGTCGATGTCCGAACGGCCGTCCTCGATGGTCCCGTCGACGGGGATCCTGCCGCCGGGCCGCACGATGACCTCGTCGCCGACGATCACTGCCGAGGTCGCGATTTCGATCTCGACTCCGTTCCGCCGCACCCGGGCCGTCGGCGGCGCGAGGTCCATCAGATGGCGGATGGCCTCGGATGCGCCGGCCCTCGCCCGCATCTCAAGCCAATGGCCGAGAAGGATGAACACCAGCAGCAGGGCGGAGGCTTCATAGAACTGGGGCGCGTCGTAGAAGAAGGTCGAGCCGATGCTGAAGAGATAGCCCGTGCCCACGCTGAGCAGGACGAGGACGGCCATGTTGAGGGCGCCGCGGCGCAGCGCCCGAACTGCCGCCACGAAGAAGGGCCAACCCGGATAAAGGATCGCGGCGCTGGCGAGCACGAACAAGGTCGGCTCGAGCGGCAGGCCGAAGGGCGGCTCCATCTTCATGAAGTCCATGCCCATGGGGGCCAGGAAGAAGATCGGGATCGTGAACAGCAGGCTGATCAGGAAGCGATTGCGCATGTCCCGCGCCATCGCCTGCATGTCGGCGCCGGGGCCGTGACCCATGTCGTCATGGGCCGAGTGGGCGTCGCCGCCCTTCGCCGTCCGGGGTCCGTGCGCGGCGTGGTCGTGATGCGACGCAGCGTGGACGAGCGCCGGCGGGGCGGTGTCGGCGTCCGGCGCGCAGACGTGGCGGGGGAGGACCTCGCCCCGGCAATGGAAACCACAATCGCGCACCGCCTGGCGCAGCGCCGCGACGCTCGTCCTGGACTCGTCGTAGGTGACGGTCGCCGAGGCCGAGGCGAAGTTCGCCGCGACCTGGGCGACACCCGGCAAGGCGCGGAGTTTCTTTTCGACCACGAGGGGATCGAGCGGGGTTCTGAAGCTGGTGACGTCGACGGTCGCGGTGCGCAAGGGAACTCCTGGACGGAAGGCGGGTCAGGCGGCCGCGGGCGCGCCCAGTCGAGGTAGAAACGCCGGCGTGACGGCCTTGTAGCGGCGGTAGGCGTCGCCGAACTCCGCCAGCACGGCCTTCTCCTCGGCCAACGCCAGCCGCCAGTAGGTCACGACCAGGATCGGGAACATGATCAGGGTCAGGAGGGTCGGCCACTGCAACAGGAAGCCGAACATCACCAGCACGAAGCCGACGTACTGAGGATGACGCATCCGCGAGTAGGGGCCGGTGGACGCCAGCACGCCCTCCTTCTGGGCCCGGTAGAGCACGGACCAGGCGGTCGAAATCAGCCAGAAGCCCCCGCCGATGAAGACGAAACTGAGGATGTGGAACGGGCCGAAGTGGGGGTTGGCCTTCCAGCCGATGGTCATCTCCAGCAGGTGGCCTGCATCGTGCGACAGCCAATCGACGCCCGGGAACCGCGTCTGCAGCCAGCCCGACAGCAGGTAGATGGTGAGCGGAAAGCCGTACATCTCGGTGAAGAGCGCCACGATGAAGGCGCTGAAGGCGCCGAACGCCCGCCAGTCGAGGCTCGTCCGCGGCTTGAAGAAGCTGAGCGCGAAGAAAATGAAGAGGACGGAATTGACGATCACCAGGGACCAGAGGCCGTAGGCTTGGGGTGTCTGGGTCATGGTGCGCGCCCGCTGTCGGGGTCTTGAGCGCGGGGGGCCTGTGCATGGCCCCCGTGCGAGCCATGTCGCCCATGCATCGTGAAGTGCATGAGCGGACAGAGGAGGAGCAGCAGCAGAGGCGCCCATCCCAGCAGGTGCATTCGATGTTCGAAGGCCAGCAGGGCCAGGAGCGTCAGGGCGAAGAGCCCGATCACGACCTTCGCCGCCAGTCCCAGGTTCGTCCTCATCTCAAGGCCCTCCCTCCAAAGGATACGCAGCGAAACGGTGAGCCCCTCGCCAGGGTGTCCGCAGCGGCACCTCCCTCGACGCAGGCTGAACCGGGACCCCACGGGCCGCCTTGATCTGACGCAAACCGAAATTGCCCCCGCCGCGGCCCCTGGCGGAAGCGGAATTCACCCTCGGTTTCGACGGAGCCAGTCGCCGGCAAGGCGGGCGATCATCGACTGTTCGTCTGTGGGGAGCACAAGCACATTGACGGCCGAGTCTCCGGCGCTGATGCGTCGGTCGCCTGCGGTGTTCCGGGCCTCGTCCAGGCGGACGCCGAGCCAGCCCGCGGCCGCGCAGATCCGCCGCCGGATCTCCGGCGAGTTCTCTCCGATGCCGGCGGTGAACACCAGGGTGTCCAGGCCGCCCAGCGCGGCGGCGAGGGAGCCGATGGCGCGACCGGCGCGGTAGACGAACAGGTCCACCGCCTCGCGGGCTTCCGAGGCGCCGCTGTCCAGCAGGACCTCCATGTCCCCGGAAAGGCCGGAGACGCCCAGCAGGCCGGAGTGGTGGGCGAGCAGATCGGCGACCGCGTCGGGCGACAGGCCCCGATCGCTAATCAGATGCAGGACCACGCCCGGATCAAGCGCGCCGCTGCGGGTGCTCATCGGCAGCCCATCCAGGGGCGTCATCCCCATGGTCGTGGCCATACTGCGCCCGTCATGGAGCGCGCAGAGGCTAGCTCCGGAGCCCAAGTGGGCGACGATGGTCCGGCCGCCCGCCTGCTCGCCGAGGACCGTCTGCAGCGCCTGCGCGATCCAGGCGAAAGACAAGCCGTGAAAGCCGTAGCTCATCACGCCGTCGCCGCTGAGGGCGCGGGGCAGGGCGTAGAGGCGCGCAAGCCGGGGCTGGGAGTGATGGAAGGCCGTATCGAAGCATCCCAGGTGCGGAACGCCGGGGATCGCCGCCATGGCCGTCTCGACGCAGGCGATATTGACCTCTTGATGCGCTGGGGCCAGCGGCGCAAGCCGCCGCAGGTTCGCCAGCACCCGTCCGTCCAACGGGGTGGGTTCGAAATAGTCCCGACCGCCATGCACGATCCGGTGCCCGACCGCCGTGATCTCTCCGAGCCGCTTCGCGGCGCGCAGGCGCTCGAGCAGCAGGTCCAGAGCTCGCGAGGCCGACATCGGCCCGCCTGAGAGCGGCTCGTGCCGAGACTCTGTCGCGTCTTCCCGCCGGACGCTCAGGCGCGGTTCGCCGGCCAGTCCAGCGACGGAGGCGCTCCAGACCCGCCGTTCGCCGAGCTCGTCATGGAGGGCGCACTTCAGGCTGGATGAACCGGCATTGATGGCGAGGATCAGACCAGCCACTGTCGCTCCGACTCGACGGCTCGGTTTACGAACCCGGACAAGCAGGTTCGTTCCTGGGCCGGGGTTTGTGAAGACAGGGAAGAGGACGTCGCATGACGCACGACGACGCCGGTCGGCCGAGCCGGGACGAGGTGCTCAATCGGGCGTGTTTCTGCATCACGCTCGAACGGCCGGCGCTCGAGACCGCCCTTCGCCGCGAAACCTCAGATCCGCAATTGATCGACGCCCTGCTTTCCGAGCGTCCGCATCTATTCTCGAACGCGCCCGTCTTCGTCTCCAAAGAGGACCTCGCGGCTATGACCGTGGTCGTGGAGGCCTTGGAAGCGGCGGCCGAGACCCCAAGCTACCAGGAGCAGGTGCTGAGCTGGGCGCCCGAGATCGCTCGGCGGGATTTTGGCCCTCGCGGCGCCTTCATGGGGTACGACTTCCATCTGGGCGACGACGGGCCGCGGCTCATCGAGATCAACACCAACGCCGGCGGCGCCTTCCTCAACGCCATCCTGGCGCGGGCGCAGAGCGCTTGCTGTCGCGAGGTGAGAGAGGCCTTTCCGGTTGACGGGTCCGGAGCGTTCGAGGCGGCGGTCTGGCGCATGTTCCTCGACGAATGGGCGTCGCAAGGGAGGGCTGGGCAGCCCGGCCTGATCGCCATTGTCGACGACAGGCCGACGGAGCAGTACCTCTATCCGGAGTTCCTGCTGGCGAAGTCGCTGTTCGAACGGCGCGGGGTCGAGGCGGTGATCGCCGATCCGACGGAGTTCGACCACGCCGGCGGCCGGCTGTCGCACCGGGGTCGTGCGATCGACCTGGTCTACAACCGGCTCGTGGATTTCGCTTTCGAGGCGGAAGACCACCGACCGTTTCGTGACGCCTACCTCGATGGGGCGGTGGTGGTGACGCCGAACGCCCGAAATCACGCTCTGCTGGCCGACAAGCGGAACCTGGTGCTGCTTTCCGACCCGGCGGCTGTGCGCGCGTTGGCGCTTCCGGATCGACACGAGCGGGCGCTGGCGGCGATTCCGAGAACCATTCTCGTGACCAAGGAAAACGCTGAAGCGATGTGGGCCGACCGCAAGCAGTTCTTCTTCAAGCCCGCGGGCGGGCACGGCGGCAAGGCGGTCTACCGTGGCGACAAGATCACCCGCGGGGTTTGGGCGCATGTGAGCAAGGGCGGCTACATCGCCCAGGAGGTTGCCCCGCCCGGTGAGCGCCGGCTCCGCGTGGACGGCGAGGTGCGGTCTCTGAAGCTGGACGTCCGCCTCTACACCTACCGAGCCAGGCCCCTTCTTGCCGCCGCCCGCCTCTATCAGGGCCAGACCACCAACTTCAGGACTCCCGGCGGCGGTTTCGCGCCGGTCTATGCGGCGTAGGGGCGGCGACGGAGGGGATGCGGGCGGTAAGCCCAGCCCTTAAGTCGACCGTTGCGGCAACTCCCAGTTGCCATCATCGGCGAGGTGTCCGAGCCTCGCCCGTCTTTCCAGACGGGTGAGTGCGATGCCGACAACAGTGGTCAAGCCGATCCATTTCGAAGACTTCGGCGGCGTGGATTTCGAGCGCCTGGTCTTCGCCTACCTGCTGCGGGCGGGCTGGGTCGATGTCGCCTGGCACGGCCAGACAGGGAGTGACTTGGGCCGCGACATCATCGGGACGCAGGTCTTCGATGATGAACCTAATCGCCGAACCGTCGTGCAGTGCGTCAATCGCAGCAGCCTCACCAAGACCAAGGCCGAACGGGACATGCGGCGGCCCGCCGATGCCCCGACCGGAAAGCCCGACGCCATACGCTTCATCTGTCGCGCCAACATCTCGTCGGAGCGACGGGACCACGTCAGAATCTTTGGCCGGTCGCTCGGCGTAACGCACGCCGACGCCTGGTCGGGCGGCGAGTTCGAGGAGCATCTGCGCCATGACGCCGAGTTCCTGTTGCGGCGGTTCGTGGAAGGCGTGGCGTTCCCCGACGGCGCTGAGGATTTACGCCGGTTCATTGGCGATTTCCCGGACCTGACTGACGATGACGCACTGCAGCTGATGGCGGCGGTGTTCGATCGTCCCGTCTTCCGCACGCCCTTCCAGGGTGAAAGCCAGTTGCCGGCCTTCCAACAGGCGATCAGCGACACCATCGAAGCGCTCAACACCGGCGTGTGGCGAACGCGGGAAGGGCTTGAGGTGCGGCGCATCCCGTCACGCCATCACATCCGGTCGGCCGCCGTCCGGGCAACGTTGGCGACCGTCGTCGAGAAGCTCGACCTCACGCGCGAGCTGTTCAGGGCCCGGCTGGCCGACGGTGGCGTGCGGCATTGCGACTGCGGCCAGGAGGACTGCCCCGTATTCATGGTAACTGAGGCGGCGGCAGCTGAACTCGACACGGCGAGAAGGGACGCGCTGCGGACCTTCGGCTCGGTGACCCACGGGTTCGATGTCGAAATCCGGGAAGGCCGCTGGTGAGTGCGCCCTCGCTCTATGCTCGGATGCGCGAGCACGGGACGCTGACGGAGACGCCCAAGGACATCCCCGACGCGGTTTTCGCGCTGCCGTCGACTCTCAACTGGATGAAGGCCCTGGCGATCCTGACTACGGAACTTGGGGTGGATTTCCAGAACGCGCGGACCTTCTACCAGCGCGTCCAGCGACGCGACCTGGCCGAGCCGCAACTTAACTCGGTCTTCGAGCAACTCCTTTTCTCTCTCAATCAGCTCGCGGCCCTGCGTGCCCTGACGGCGGTCCCGAACAAGGCCGATGTCGCCCGGGTCGGCATCGTGACCTGGTACTATGGCGTCTACGGCGCGGCCTCGGCGATGATCGCGGCCGCAGACGGGTCCTTTCCGGAGACTCACGCGATGACGGCCCTGCAGTGGGACCGGCAGTTCGCCAACCCCAAGCTGGCGATGCCGCCCTTCGCCGATCGACTGAGCAGTGTGAAGAAGACCGACGCCGACGCAGAACTGGCGGCGCCCCGATCGCGCGGACAGTATTCGTTGACCATCACGCCAACAACGCTCGAACAGGCTTGGGGGTGTAGTGCGGAGTACCTGTCCGGCACCGCGGCCTGGGAACGATGGAACCAGGAGCAGCGGGTCCGGAGTTCCCCGGCCTTCAAAGCCTTGGAGGTCGAGGACTTTCGCACCAAGGCCGCCCGGGAACTGCGCGACGCCGCCTTCGTCCGAAAGAGCATCTGCTTCCTCCACGAGGCGTCCCGCTATCGCGGCAAGGCCAACTATCGGGACGCCATCTATCTCGCCTACGGCAGGTCTGTCTCGACCCTGGTCGATGGCTTCATCGACGATCTGGCGATCGTGCTGTCCCGCTTCTCCGCCATGGCCGCGGGCTACAGTTCGGTGCGGATGGGCAGGGACCGCTGGACCGAGTTCATGACGGACCTGGAAGCCCGGCGGGCTATTTCACTCTCGCCATTGGAGGTGTGGTCGTAGATGCGCGAAGGCGCAGTGGGCCAGCAGGGCTGATAGCAAGCCTAGACTCACTGTAGTGTCAGCCGTGCTACAAGCGAGGCCGGGGACCCCGGAAATCGACCTTGCGACCGAAGTAAACAGCTATGAATGTGCTGCTGATAGGGTCTCCGGCGTTGTCAATAGGTCGCGAAAGATGTCCGGATCACCGACTTTTTATTTCATCCGTTTTCACTAGTCTTTTCAATGGCGTTAGATTTTTCCGGTCTTCTGATCGGCCTGAGCCAGGCTGTCGACAAGAAAATCCCGATAAAACAAATAGTTATTTAATTTCAAGTGATCGAGTGGGAGTGAGGGGCGGCGGGCATGCGGGAGCGCCCTCCGGCGAGGGGCTTTCGTTGATGACGTCGGGCAGGCGCCGGAGCCTAAATCCAGTGGGTCTGCTCCTGACGGCCTTCTGACCTTCGCCGTGTCCGGTTGCGGATTCCTGTAATCGGCCGATAAGGGCAACATGGTCTGGCCGCAGACAATGGAGGCTCTTCGCCTCTTGCTCGCGGTGTTTTCCGTGGTACTCGCAGAAGGCGAGTGGGGGCTTAGGTGACGGACCAGAGCAGCGCCGACATCGGCACGGTCGTCGGTCAGGCGGATTCCGGCCTCGCCTGTCTGGCCATGCTGCTGGCGTTCCACCAGATGCCTGCTGCTCCCGAACAGCTGAGGCATTCGCTCGGCCACGGCGAGCCGGCTGACGAGGCTGACCTCGTCGGGCTGGCCAGACGTCTGGGGGCTCGCGCCAAGTCGGCGTCTGTTGATGTCGAGCGGCTTCTCGATCTCCCGCTGCCGGCCATCTGACGGGACGCGTCCGGGAACTTCTTCCTGATCGCAGCGGTGCGGGACGACGAAGTCCTGATCCAGCGGCCGGGCGAGCCGGCGCAGCGGCTGCCTCTCGGGCGGCTGGCGGAAGGGTGGTCCGGCCGGCGCTTGCGGCCAGACCGCTGATGAAGCGGAAGCCCGTCGCCGCGCTTGGGCCGCAGCTCATCAGCCGCGGCCGTAGGGTCCTGCTTCGCGATTTTGACTGCGGGGCTGCCAATCTGGATGTCGTGTTTTTGGCGCTCAGGGAATGACCGCTCCTGGCGCGGAGCAGTACTGCTTCGCGCCGCCAAGGAATGGCCCCGGTTAGCTGACCGCGAGTTCGACCAGCTGAGCTGCTATCGCGGTCCACGCGGCCAAACTCATGGCACAAATAGCTATGGCCCATTTTGTCAGCCATTCGATTTTGTCGCCGATGCGCACCAGGTCATCTTTGGTCGCGAGGACACCTGTGACCGAGCGCCCTGCGTTAGACGGAGCGTGAATGTTTGACTCAGTTTCAATCACGCTGCGCCTCGCTATCATTTCGAGTTGCGGAAAGCCGGGCCTTCCAGCCGCCCTGGACGGTGACCCAACCGCGACCAGAACTGCCTGCGCATGATGCGTCCCTGAAGTCGCCCCAGACAAGCGAGAAGTATGGCGGTAGAGTTCGGCTTCCAGCGTGCCTAGGAATGGCGTCTTTCCGCCTTGCCGGCAACGCTGGAAGCGGTGCCTAGCGGAGCTCCCCATCACGCGGGAACGTCCACGGTCCCAGATATACTATGGTGACCAGTGCGAGCTCCCGCACCCAATATCGCAGTCTCATCGCCGTCCTGGTCCCCCAGGGCGGCGATTTTGCGTTGGGCGGCCCGGCTCGACCTTGCGGCGCGCCTGTCGGAGCATGTCATCGTCCCGATCGGGCCTGCGCACCGGCCCCGGCGTCAGCCGCGGGCGCGCTGACGCTGCTCCGGGAGGGCTTCCCGGCCGCCGGCGCTCTCCGCCATCCGGCCGGCCCTCCGGCGTCGGTCACAGGCGCCAGCGCAGGCCGAGGCTGAAGCTGCGTCCGGCGCGGCCCAGCTGCAGCAGCCGGCTGCGGTCGCCCTCCCAGGCCATGTCCGTGGCGTCGGTCAGATTGGTCGCGCCGACGACCAGCTGCGCCGCGGGGCCGATGTCCCAGGTGGCCTGGGCGTCGAGATATCCGGCGGGGGCGACCACGAACGAACTGACGCCGCCGCCCTGCATGTCGGCCTCCGACCGGAAGGCGGAGCGCCAGGACCAGGACAGCGCCAGTTCGAACGGGCCGCGCTCGAAATAGGGATTGAGCGACCAGGCGAGGTCGGAGACCCCCGCCAGCTCGCGCCGCGCGCCGCTGGTCCGGTCGGTGGCGCTGGCGCGGGTCCAGGTGGCGCTGGCCCACAGGCCCAGACCGGACGGAAGGCGGTGGTTGAAACCGAGCTCCAGCCCCGTGGTCCGCGCATGGCCGACGTTGCGCGGCCGCGACATCATCACCTCGGCGGTCACCGCCGCGCCGGCCCGGGTCTCGAACACCAGGGCCTCGGGCGCCTCGACCGTCAGGATGAAGTCGTCGATCGACTTGTGAAACGCCGCCACGCTGAGGGCCCCGCGGGGGAAGCTCCACTCCCACGACAGGTCATAGTTGGTCGACCGATAGGGCCGGAGCGCCGGATTGCCCCCCACGCCGGTGAAGATGGTGCCGGGGGCGGGATCGTCGATCTCCGCCTGGCCGCGATCGAAGATGGCCCGCACCAGGGTGCTGGCCGGCACGGTGGCGGACCTCAGGTCGGCCAGCGACGGGCGGGTGATCGTGCGCGAGACCGCCAGCCGCAGCAGCCGGTCCTCGTCCAGCTCGATGGCCAGGTTGGCGCTGGGCAGCCAGACCCGGTGCGAACCGGCGTGTCCGGCCGGCCGGACCTCGAGGACGCCGTCGGCGTCGACGCCGAGGATGGAGCCCTCCACCGCCGTCCGGACGTCGACCAGCCGCACGCCGAGATTTCCGAAGGTCGGCCGGCCCCCGAGCTCTCCGGCCACGTCGAGGCGGACATAGGCCGCCGCGATCCGTTCGCCGACGCGATAGGAGTTCTGAAGGTCCGCTCCGGTCGGGGCCAGATCCCGGGGGCGGGGCGACACTCCGTCGAACTCGCCGGGAATGACGAAGGCGGTCTCGAACCAGTCTGATCCGGCGGTGATCCAGGGGCCGGGCCGGACCGTCAGCAGCCGTTCGAACACGGCGTCGGGCGTGGCGGCGGCATAGGCGCCGGCGGCGGGATCGAAGCCGGGCCGCAGCGCCGCTTCCCGGTCGCGCCGCTGGTAGTCCCGGTTGCGGTCGCTGATCTGGAACCCGACCTGCACCGCCGACAGGCCGCCGGGCCCCCGGCCCTGAAGCGGTCGCCGGGCGTCGAGCCTCGCCGTCACGTCGTCGTCCCGGGACTCCACCGCCCGGACGTGGAGGCGCGGCGGTCCGAGAAGGGCCGGGTCCAGCAGGTCGAAACCGGTCGACAGGCGGGCCGCCCGCCGGCGGGTTGCGGCGTCTCCCAGGTCGAAGGCCCAGGCGACGTCGGATGCGGACGTGGCGGATATGCGCTGCAGCGGCGTGTCGAGCACGGAGCGGGCCAGCGAGCCGCTGAGCCGCGGCGTGATCCGCCAGTTCCCCCGGCGCCAGACGGCGCCGACGGACGCCGCCAGGTTCAGGTGGGACTGGTCCGAGAACTCGGTGTTGTTGTCGATCTCGCCGTCCGCGACCGCTCCGGCCACCACCACCCCGTCCCGCACCCGGGCCGAGGCGCCCGGCGCCTGCAGCCGCTCGCCGAGGCCGAACACCAGCCGGTCCTCGCGGATCGCGTTGTCGAAGGTCGAGGCCAGGGCGTCGACATCCAGCGACAGGGTCGGAGACAGGCGCCAGTCGGCGCCTAGGAAGGCGCTGCGCCGGCGACGATCCTCGCGCTCCACCGTGGTGCGCACGTCGTTCGGCGCGGCCACCGTGACGCCCTCGAGCGCCAGATCCCGGTAGCGCTGGATCTGGAAGCGGTCGTAGAGCACCGACCGCTCCTCCTGCGCCACCCCCGCGACCACGCCGCGCTCGCCGTCGGCGGAGACCAGCCGTCCCGCGACGGAAACGTCCGGCCCGAGCCGTCCCGTGCGCCGTTCGAGACCGGCGCCGGCGCGCACGGTCAGGAACGGCTCGCCGTCGAGCCCGCCGACGGTCTCGATGTCGATATTGGCGCCGATGCCGCCGTCGATCAGGTCGGGCGTCGCGGACTTGGTCAGGCGGGCCCCGGCCAGAAGATCGGCGGACAGGGCGCGGAAGCGGAATTGACGGCCGCTCTGGGTCGAGTTGCGGATGTTCTCGTTGAAGGCCACGGGCGCGCCGTTCAGGGTGACCGACTGGAACAGGGGCCCCAGACCCCGGACGCTGACGAACTGTCCCTCGCCCACCTCGCGCTCGATGGCGACGCCGGGGACGCGCTGCAGGGCCTCGGCGAGATTGGCGGCGGGCGCCTCGCCGATCCGGGCCGCTGAAACCCCGTCCGAGATGACGTCGGCCTCCCGCTTGCGGCGCACGGCTTCGTCGATCTGTTCGGAGAACCGGCCGAGCACCACCACCGGCTCCAGTTCGGTCGGCTCCGCCTCCGGCGGGGCCGGCGGAGGCGCAGGCGGGGGCGCGGCCCGGACCTCCGCCCAGACCCGCACCCCGCGCGGGCCGACGAAGCGGTAGCGCAGGTCCGATCCCTGCAGCATGCGCCGCACCGCCGTCCGCCACGACATCCGTCCGCGCACGGCGCGCGTGCGCAGCCCGGGGCGCGGCCCCAGGAACACCAGTTCGCAGTCGGCGGCGAGGCACAGCTCGACCAGGGCCGCGGAGGCGTCTTGGGCCGGGATGTCGAGGTTGCGCAGGTCGGCGTCCTGGGCCGCAGCCGGCGAGGCCGCCAACGCCAGGCCGAACGCCGCCGCCACGCCGACCGGCAGCGATGGTGCAAGCGGTTTCACGCGGCGATACCCAGTCGAGACGGCGGCGGGAGCAGCCCGATCCCTTAGCGTCGTGGCGTGACAGCTCTGCGATAGCGCCTATTCGGCGCGGATCAGGGTTCGTCCGTCCGTCGTGGTCTCGACCGATATCGGCAGCAGCCGGTCCATCCGCTCGACCAGGGTTCCCTGCCCGGTCAGCGGCAGGACCGCGGTCACCCGGGTGCGGGCCAGCCGGGCGTCGGCGACCACCAGCGGCCGGTCGGCGTAGCGGCCGGCGGCGGCGACCACCTCGGACAGGGGGGCGTCGCGGAACACCAGCCGGCGCTTGCGCCACGCGGTCGGGGTCTCGACGTCGACCTGTTCCGGCCGGCCCGGGCCGTCGGCGGTCAGCCGCAGCCTCTGGCCGGGGAGCAGGCGAACCGCGCCGGCCAGGGCGTCGGGATCGCCGGCGTCCCTGGCGCTGACGGACACCCGGCCCTCCAGCAGGAACACCTCGCCGCCCGCGTCGGTGAGCGCAGTGACGAAGCGGGTGCCGGTCACGATCACCCGCTGGTCCGCCAGGGCGACCTGGAAGGGGACGGCCGCGTCATGCGCCACCTCGAAATAGGCCGCGCCGCGTTCCAGCCCGACGCGCCGGACGTCGTCCGACAGGTCGACCCGGATCGCCGAGTCGGCGTCCAGCGTCACCCTCGACCCGTCCGCGAGCACCACGTCGCGAATCTGCGTCGGCGAGCTCCGGTAGAGCTCGCCGGGGGACCGCAACATCGGCCACGCCAGGGTCACGGCGACGGTGAGGGCGGCGGCCGCCAGCCCCCCGGCCGCCAGCGCCCGGTTCCGCGGCCGCGCGAGCCCGGCGCCGGTCCGGGCGGGCCGCTGGCCGAGCCGGGCCAGGTCGGCCGCGAACATCGCCCGCAGCGGCTCGAGCGCGAGGCTGTCCGCCCTGGCCGCCTCGTACCGGGCGAGGTGATCAGGATCCGCCTCCAGCCACGCCAGGAACCCGTCCTGGTCGCGCGCGTCGACATCCGGCCGGCTCATGCGCGCCAGCCAGTCCTCGGCAGTCCGGGGCCGTCGGTCGAACAGGGCCGTCAGGCGGTCGATCATGAGCGGGCGGGTCTCCTCACCGAAGGCGTACCCGGACGGTCGCCGCGATTCCCTTCACAAGTCACAACGATCCAGCCGGCCGACACCTCAGCCCTCCCGGGATTTTTTCAGTTGGCGGAGCGCTTCCGCGACGTACTTCTCGACCATGCTGACCGAGACCCCCAGCCGCGCCGCGATCTGGCGATAGGTCAGGGCCTCGAACCGGTGCAGCAGGAAGGCGTCGCGGCAGCGCGGGGGCAGGGCGCGGATCACCGCCGCCGCGGCGGCGAGGTTCTGGCGCTGGATGAGGCGATCATCGGCGGGACTGGCCTCGCTGGCGATGGCGCGGGGCCCGGCGTCGAGCGCATGCACGTCGTCGTCCGACCGCCGCCGGGTTTCGCGGGTTTCGGCCTTCCAGCGGTCGTGCTGCAGGTTGCGGGCGATGACGAACAGCAGCGGCCGGGCGTCGGGCGACTCCAGCCGGTGGCCGGCGCGGTGAAACCTCAGGAAGGCGTCCTGCACCACGTCCTCCACATCCGCGGCCGCGCCGCCCTTGCGGGTCAGCCAGACGATCAGCTCGCGGCGCAGGTCGGCGACGACGGCTTCAGGCGACATGAGGCCCTTTCCGGCGCGACGGGCAGGCGAAGACGCCCCCTCGCGAGGAGGGGGCGTCCGGGCAGGGCGGCCGTGCGGGGATCAGAAGCTCGCCCGCAGGCCGAAGGTCACGCGCCGTCCCGACAGCTCGTACATGGTCGGGAAGGAGGGATCCATCGTGTAGCCGGTGGTCGCCTCGTCGGTGACGTTGATGCCTTCCAGGGTCAGCTGGATCGCATCGTTGACGTTGTAGCTGACCGAGACGTCGGTCTGGCCGTAGCCGTCGCGCCAGATCGGGTACATCTCGTAGCCGATGCCTTCGACGTACTTGTCCTTGAAGTTGTAGGACGCGCGCGCCTGGAAGCGGTCGTTCTCGTAGAACAGGGTGACGTTGTAGGTGGACTCGGCCAGGCCGACCGGCGGGGTCGGGACGTCGAGGTCGGACTCCCCGGTCAGCGAGCTGTCGAGGATCGTGTAGTTGGCGTTGATCCCGAAGCCCTCCAGCGGGGCGTAGATCAGGTCCAGCGGCACGATGGCCACCAGCTCGAGGCCGCTGACCTCGTACGAGCCCTCGGCGTTGACGGGCTGGTAGACGTCGAAGTCGTAGACGCCGTCGATGGTGCCGTTGGCGTTGTACTTGGTCACGTTCGGCACGGTGCCGGTGAGCTCGCTGCGGACGACGCCCTCGATCTCCTTCCAGAAGTACGAGACCGCCAGCAGGCCGCCGCCGCCCAGGTACCGCTCCAGGCCGAGCTCCCACTGCCTGGCGTAGGTCGGCTCGAGGTTCGGATTGCCGTCCGTGAAGCGGAAGGAGTTCCAGTTGGCGGTCCGCTTGTAGGCCAGGTCCGTCAGGGCCGGCCGCATCAGGGTCTCCGAAGCCGCGCCCCGGAAGACCAGGCTGTCGGTCAGATCGGCGGTGAAGTTCAGGCTGGGCAGGATCTTGTCGTAGCCGCCGTCGCTGGACACCGGCGCCGGCGTGTAGCCGGTGGAGCCGTTCGGGTTCTGGATCTGATGGTAGCCCGAGGAGGTGATCGAGGTGTCGACCCAGCGGGCGCCGCCGTTGACCGCGACCGGGACGGGGCCGACGTCGAAGTTCAGATCCGCCATCGCGTAGAGGCTGAGCACCTCCTCGGAGACCTCATAGTACTGGCCGGGGTCGAAGGGGGTGAAGAAGCCGTCGTAGCGGAAGGTCCGGCGCGCGTACTCGTTGGAGACCTGGCTCCAAGTCAGGTCGCGGGCGCTGTAGGCGCCGCCGGGCACCAGATCGCCGATCGGGGTCAGTTCGCTGTCGGCCAGCGTGCGCGTGTTGACCCAGATGGTGCTGCCGTTCGAAGGCCCCTGGATCTTCTTCTCGCCGTACTGGCGCTCCTTCGACCGGTCGGTATAGCGGGCGCCGATCTGGATGCTGGTCAGGGCCGGGAAGGCCTCCAGGTCGAAGTCGCGGGTGAAGTCGACCTGGGCCGCATACTTGTCGTCGGTGATGCTTTCGAAGGTGGTCTCGTACGCCTCGAACAGGTAGCGCGAGGGCGCATTGTACATGTCGATCGTCGCCGGGTTGGCGCTGGGGATCGTCTCGCCGCCGGTGTCGGTCCAGCGGGTCCGCGACGGCGCATAGGCGACGTGCTTGAGGTTGGCGTAGTCCAGCGTCTTCTCGGCGCCCGAGTAGCCGGCGAGGGCGTGCAGGGCCCAGTCGTCGCCGCGCCAGTCCATCTCGGCGCCGAACTGGGCGTACTCGGTCTCGTTGATCCGCTCCTTGCTCAGGAACTCGTGCTGGGTGGCGGTGTAGGAGACGTCGCGCAGCACGACCATGCCGTAGTCGGCCAGGGTGGTGTCGTCGTATTCGTGGATGGTCTCGAAGGTGCTGCGGCTCGAGGCGGAATAGGCCGCGGCGTCGTATTCGTCCTCGGTCGCGTCATAGCCGCCGAGCATGGCGTCGAACGCCAGGTTGAAGGTCGAGGACGGGCGGTACTGCAGCGACAGGGTGCCGCCCCACTGGTCCTGGGTGTTCAGATAGGCGCGGTCGCCGACCTTGTCCTGGAAGATGACGCGGCTGGTCTGGTCGCGATCCATGCGGTCGGTGATGATCACGCCGGCGTCGCGCGCCAGAACGGCCTGCGCCTGGGTCCCGCGCCCGCTGCCCGCCTCGAGGAAGCGGAAGGCCGGCCGGAAGTTGATGCCCGAGTTGGAATCCGTCCGGTTGGTCCGGCGCGCGGTCGAGAACGACCCCAGCAGACCCCAGTCGCCCCAGGTGTTGCTGGCGAGGAAGGAGACCTTGGGATCGATCTCCTCGGAGATCGAATTGTAGGCGCCTTCGACCGAGGCGACCAGTTCATGGCCGCGGTAGTCGAACGGACGCGCGGTCGAGATGTTGACGGCGCCGGCGATGCCGCCTTCCTCGTCGGAAGCGCGCGGCGACTTCTGCACCGTGACCTGCTGGATGATCTCCGAGGCGAAGATGTCGAGCTCGACCTCACGCCCGCCGCTGCCCGAGGCGGTCGCCAGGTCGTTGATGGTGACGAAGGTGAACTCGCTCGGCAGGCCGCGCACGCTGACGCGGCCGCCCAGGCCGCGGTTGCGCTCGATGGTCACGCCGGGGATGCGCTGCAGCGCCTCGGCCAGGTTCTGCTCGGGGAAGTTGGCGACGTCGGTGGCGACGATGGAGTCCGAGAAGCCGACGTTGTCGCGCTTGATGTCCACGGCGCGCTCGAGGCTGCGCTGATAGCTGCCGGTGACGATGATCTCGTCCAGCTGGTCGGTCGGCTCTTCGGCCGCGGGGGCTTCCTGGGCGGCGGCGCCGCCGGCGCCGAGGGCGGCGAGGGCGCATCCGCCCATCAGCCACGACAGGTTGGCCCGGCGGCCGGGGCCGCGTCCGTTGCTCGATCTGGTCATTGGTATCCCCGCTGGGTCGATGTTGACGTCGGCGGCCGCCGGCGTGGTCGCCGGCCTTCGCCCCCGCAGGCATCAACGACGGTCATCGGCCGCCCCTCAGCGTGTGACAGCGGAATTCATCCAATCTTCACCGTGGCGTCGCGTTCGCCGCCGCGGCGCGCCGCGCCTGCGCCGCCCGCATCTCCGCCCGCGCCATTTCCATGTCGCGCCGGAAGGTCTCCGAGGCCTGCTCGGCCCCGTAGATCACCGCCCCGGACAGGATCCCGGCCTCGGCGGCGCTGTAGCTGTGCGAGCCGCAGATGTAGCGGCTCTCGGCGAACTCCCGCCCCCGGGCGTACAGGGCGTCGGCCCGCCAGGGCGCCAGCTCGGCCAGGATCATGGCCACGTGCATGCCGTGCGCGGCGTGGCCTGACGGATAGTCGGGATTGCCGGCCAGATGGTCCGACTTCGGCTCGCAGATCGGCAGATCGGCGCCGAGATACGGCCGCCGGGTCGCCCAGCGGGTCTTGGCCTCGCCGACCACCGCGCGGTCGTTCCCCGCCCGGTTGAGCAGGGCCGTCAGGAGCGGGGCCTCCTCCTCGGTGAGCCGCATGCCGAGGGCCTCGGCGAAGTGATCGTACATGTGACCCCGGACGTCGTGGGCGGCCAGGTCCCAGCGCGGCGAGCCCTCCAGCGCCCGGGTCTCGCGGAACAGGTCGGCGTTGGCGCGGTCGCGCGGCGAGCCGGGCTCGGGCGGGGGCGCCAGCACCACGGTCAGGTCCGGCCGGTCCGCCGGGGCGAGGTAGCCCCGCACCGGCGCGCCCTCGACCCCCTCGATCGCGAGGTCATCGCAGCGCGCCGCGCCGCGCACCGGATTGCACGCCGCCGCCGCCCCGCCGGTCAGCCGCGTCTGGTAGGCCGGGAAGCGCGGGTCGGCCCACAGGTAGTCGGTCGAGACGTACTGCGCCCCGCTGGCGAAGGCGGCGCTGCGCCGGGTCGTCTCGCCGCTGCGCGCCTCGCGGGTGTCCGCGTCGGCGCGGGTGCGCACCATGAAGCCGGCCGCCACCGCGGCGCGGATGCGGTCCTGCTGGGCCACGGGATCGTTGAGGGTCAGATAGGCGGCGGCGGGGGAGGCCTCGTCGGCATTGACGAACATGGCCCGCCCCTCCAGCGACGGCCGCCCGGCGGCGTAGGCCGCGACCTTGTCGGCCCCCTCGTCGAGGGCGAAGAAGACCTTGCCGCGCGCCTCGGCGAGGGTGGGCCAGCCGCCCGCCAGCACCGCCTCGCGCAGGGTCGCGCGCCCGCTCCGCACCGTGTCCGGCGTGATCAGCCGGTCCGGCCCGAACACCGAGCGGATTTCGGCGTCCAGGGCGTCCCAGGCGGCGGCGTCGAAGTCCAGCAGGGCGGTTCCGCCCGGCATCGAGGGCCGGCCGGTCTTGGCGTTGAGCATGATCAGGATCGGCGCATGGTCCGGATGCGCCGTCGACCAGTCGCGGATCTCGCCCAGGCAGGCGACGAAGGTCAGGCACGAACTGCGGAAGTCGACGTCCGGCATGTGCAGGGTCTTGAAGCCCGGCCGGGCCATGGCGGCGGCGAAGGCCGGGCTGGCCGGGGCGCCGCCGCCCAGGGCCGTCAGCGGCCGTGCGAAGCGGCCGCCCTCCGGGTCGTGCAGCACGTCCAGCTCCAGCTGGCGGGCGCCGGCGTCCAGCTGTTCGGCCAGCGGCCGGTGGGCGTAGTCGAGGCCCAGCGCCCCGTCGCCCGCCGCGGCGACCATGGCCGCCATCTCGTCCGCGGGAATGGCCAGCTTGTAGCTGTTGTGGGTGCCGACGGCCTGCAGGTCGTTGAGCCGCAGCGTCCGGTCCATCCAGGCCCGGGCGCAGGCGTCGCCGCCGGCGGCCTGCACGTCCGCGGCCGCGGGGCGGCAGCCGGGATCGTCGAACGCGGCCGCCAGCGCGAGCGAGGTCAGCAGGGCGAGCATGGTTCCTCCGGAGCAGCGGCGGAGGCCTAACAGCCGATCACGACAGCGGCGTTGCGCGAGCCTCGCCTCCTACAACGCCGCCCGTTCCCCCGACCTCAATCAAGTCGGGCGGCGTCCGGCGGATGGCCCGCCTCGAAGGCGTCGCAGGGCCGGGCGACGGTGGGGTTCGTCCGGGCGGCCAGGGCAGGCCGGACGGGGACAGACGCCAGCCATCGGGGCCGGGTCGGGACCACAGGTCCAGGCGGCACCGGCGGCGGGTGACGAGCGGCGGGTTTCCCGATCCTTGCGGCGATTTCACCTCGCCGCCCCAATCCCGCCTTCTTCCGCTACAAACGTAGCGCTACGCATGTAGCGATCCGGAGGCGAGGGATGATCGAGGGACTGCCGAGGCGGGAACGCGACGTTTTCGAAACCCTTTGCCGACTGGGCGAGGGCGGCACGGCGGCGGTGCGCGCCGGCCTGGCCGATCCCCTCAGCGACTCCGCGGTCCGCACGCTCCTCGCCCGGCTGGAGGCCAAGGGGCTGGTCGAGCGGCGCCGGCAGCCCGGCGGCATCGTCTACCGCCCGTCGCCGCAGCCGGAGGCGCTCGCGACCGGGGCGCTGCGCCGGATCGTCGACACCTTCTTCGCCGGATCCGCCGTCACCGCGGCGACAGCCCTGCTCGGTCTGACGCGGACGCTGCGTCCGGACGAGGTCGAGGCGCTGACCCGCGCCATCGATGAAGCGAGGGAGCGCGACCGGTGAGCGGCGCCCTCGTCGCGATCGCCGATCTTCTCGTCCGCTCCGGCCTCGTCGCCGGACTCGCGCTGGTCGCGGCGGGGGCGGGACGGTGGGGCCCGCCGAGGCGCCGCGTCGCCATCCTCCGCGCCGGCGTCTGCCTGCTGCTGGCCTTGCCCGTGATGATGGCCGCAGGTCCCGGCCTGCCGCTGGAGCTTCTGCCGGCGGAGCCGCCGGCGACGAGCCCGACGCCGGTCTGGACCGGCGAGCTCGGCCCGGTCCGGGGCGTCGCCGTCGAGGCGACGGTGTCGCCGCCGTCCCTGACGACCCTGGCCGGATGGCTCTGGGCCGCCGGAGCCCTGCTGGTGATCGGTCGCCTTGCGCTGGGCGTCTGGACGCTGCACCGCTGGACCCGCGCCGCGGACGTCGTCGTCGCCCCGGCGTGGACGTCCGTCCTTGCCCGCCTCGGCGGCCCCCGGCCGCCCCGCCTGCTGGTTGCAGATCCGGCGTCGGCGCCGCTCAGCTGGGGCCTGCCGCCCGGCGTGGTCCTGGTCGGACCGGAGTGCCTGCGGCGGCCCGAAGCCGCCCGCGCCGTCCTGGCCCATGAACTGGCCCACATCCGCCACGGGGACTGGCTGTTCCTGCTGCTGTCGCGGCTGGCGCTGGCGCTGTTCTGGTTCAACCCGCTGGTCTGGAAGCTCCACGCCGACCTGGTCGCCCGGACCGAGGAGGCGGCGGACGCCGCCGCCCTGGTCGAGGTGCCGCCCGCCGACTACGCCCGCACCCTCGTCAGCCTGGCGGCTGGCGCGGGCCATCCCGCCGCCCTGGCCATGGCCGGGCCGGCTCCCACCCTCGCCAGAAGGATCGCCTGCATCATGAAGACGCATCCCGCATCGCCCGCCCGGCCGCTCGCCGCGGCCCTGACCGTGGCCGGCCTCGTCGCCGTCGCGACCCCGATCGCCGCCGTGGAGCTGACGCCCCGGGCGCCCGAGCCGCCGCAGGCTCCGGCCGCGCCCCCCGCGCCGCCGGCCCTGCCGGCGTTGGCCCCGCTCGCGCCCCCGGCGCCGCCCGCTCCGCCGGTCGCCCGGGCGCCCGCGCCGCCGGCCCCGCCGCAGCCGTCGCACGGGTCGGAGGGGATCGGCGCGGCGGAGCGCGCCGAAATCCGGGCCGCCGCCGAACAGGCCCGCGCCCACGCGGCGGAAGCGCGGGCTCACGCCGCAGCGGCGCGGGAGGCGGCGCTGGCCCATGCGGCCGAAGCGCGGGCGCACGGGCAGGCGGCGGCCGCCGCCGGCGAACGGGCCCGGGCGGAGGCCGAGGTGCACGCCGCGGCGGCGCACCGGGCGGCGGCGCGGGCCATGGCCGAGGCGCGGGTCGAGATGGCCCGCGGGGCCGGGGAGATGATGGAAGGCGCCCGGACGATGCGGACCGAGGGCGAGCGGCTGCGCGATCCGGCCTACCGGGCCGAGCAGATCGCGCGGGCGCGGGCGCGGGGCGACCGCGTTCCGACCGACGCCGAGTTGCTGGACCTGTCCCGCCGGCTGCCGCAGCAGGCCGACGAGCTGGAGGCCCAGGCCCGGCGGCTGCGCGAGCAAGCCGCCGAGATCGGCTGACGACCCTCAGCCCGCGGCGCGGGCGGCGTCCCACCAGCGGACGGCGTCGGCGTCGCGGGCGCTGAGGTCCGGATAGTCCGGATCCGAGCCGACGTCCGGCACCCGCCGCCACGAGCGGGCGCACTTCGGGTGATCGGCGAGGCGGACGTCGACCGTGACGGCGTCGCCGCCCTCGACCAGTTCCGCGCCCGAGGTGCGGAACACCTCGGCGGGGTCGAGACCCTCGAAGGGGGCGAAGGCGCCGGCCGGGCCGGTGACCACGGGCCAGGCGTCGAGCGCGCCGCCGATGCGCTTGTCGCGCCGGGCCGACTCGAGCGCCTCGTTGACGATCTCCAGCACCGTCTGCACCCCGGCCCAGCGGTCCGCCTCGGCCGGGTTGCGCCATTCGCCGGGCGTGTCCGGGATGACCCGGGCGCAGTTGGTTCCCGCGTCGGGGAAGCGGGTGGTCCAGGCCTCCTCCATGGTGAAGGGAACCAGCGGCGCCAGCCAGGCGGTCAGGCGCAGGAAGACCTCGTCCATCACCGTGCGGGCGGCGCGGCGGCGGTCGGCGTCGGGCCGGTCGCAATAGAGGCTGTCCTTGCGGACGTCGAAGTAGAGGGCCGACAGGTCGTTGGAGCAGAACTCCAGCACGGGCCGGACGACGTCCTGGAAGCGGTACTCGCGGTAGGCCTGCCGCACCCCGGCGTCGAGCTCCCACAGCCGGTGCAGGATGAACTTCTCCAGCGGCGGCATGCGGTCGTACGGCAGGCGCTCGGCCTCGTCGAAGCCGGCCAGGGCGCCGAGCAGGTAGCGCACGGTGTTGCGCAGCTTGCGGTAGGCGTCGACCGTGGTCTGCAGGATCTGTTTGCCGATCCGCTGGTCCTCGGCGTAGTCGACCAGGGCCACCCACAGGCGGAGGATGTCGGCGCCGGACTCCTTGATCACCGTCGCGGGATCGACGGTGTTGCCCTTCGACTTCGACATCTTCTCCCCGTTCTCGTCGAGGGTGAAGCCGTGGGTCAGGACCGCCTCGTAGGGGGCGCGGCCGCGCGTGCCGCAGCCTTCCAGCAGGTTGGACTGGAACCAGCCGCGGTGCTGGTCCGAGCCCTCGAGGTAGAGGTCGGCGGGCCAGCGCGTGTCGGCGCGGCCTTCCAGGGTGAAGGCGTGGGTGCAGCCCGAGTCGAACCAGACGTCGAGGATGTCCTCGACCTTCTCGTAGCGATCCGGGTCGTGCGCGCCGAGGAAGTCGCTGTCCGGGCGGGTGAACCAGGCGTCGGCGCCGCCCTCGGCGATGGCCGCGACGATGCGGGCGTCGACCTCGGGGTCGTGCAGCGGCTGGCCGGTCTCCTTGTCCACGAACATGGCCAGCGGGGTGCCCCAGGCGCGCTGGCGGCTGATCAGCCAGTCCGGCCGGCCCTCGACCATGGAGCGGATGCGGTTCTTGCCGGCGGCCGGGTGGAAGGCGGTGGCGTCGATGGCGGCCAGCGCCCGCTCGCGCAGCGTGCCGTCGTCCTCCAGCGGCTTGTCCATGCGGATGAACCACTGCGGCGTGTTGCGGAAGATGACCGGGGCGCGCGAGCGCCAGGAGTGCGGATAGGAATGCTCCAGCCGGCCGCGGGCCAGCAGGGCGCCGGCCTCGATCAGCTTCTCGATCACGGCCGGGTTGGCGGAGCCGAACTTGCCGGTCTTCTTGCCTTCGGTCTCCAGCACCTTGAGGCCGGCGAACAGGGGCACGTGCGGATAGTAGGCGCCGTCGGGGTCGACGGTGTCGGGCACCTCGTGATGGCCGTGGGCCTTCCACACCTCGAAGTCGTCCGCGCCGTGGCCGGGCGCGGTGTGCACGAAGCCGGTGCCGGCGTCGTCGGTGACGTGATCGCCGGCCAGCAGCGGCACGGAGAAGCCGTAGCCCGGAGACAGCGGCGCCAGCGGGTGGGCGCACTCCAGTCCCGAGGGATTCAGGTCGTCGATGCGGGTCCAGCGGGCGATCTTCGCGGCCCTGAACACCTCCTCCGCCAGCTTGTCGGCGAGGATCAGCCGGTCGCCCGGCCTGGCCCACGGCTCGAACTCCAGCCCTTCCTCCATGGCCGCGACCTCGTAGAGGCCGTAGGCGATGTCGGGGCCGTAGCTGATGGCGCGGTTGGCGGGGATGGTCCACGGCGTGGTGGTCCAGATCACCACCGACGGGGTCGCGGTGCGGAACGACAGCAGGTCGTCGGGGTGGTCGTCGGTGGCGCCGGTCACCGGGAACTTCACCCAGATCGTCGGGCTGACGTGGTCGTGGTACTCGATCTCGGCGTCGGCCAGGGCGGTGCGTTCGACCGGCGACCACATCACCGGTTTGGAGCCGCGGTACAGCTGGCCCGAGTTCTTGAACTTGTGGAACTCGGCGACGATCGCCGCCTCGGTCGGGAAGTCCATGGTGGCGTAGCGGCCGGCCCAGTCGCCGGTGACGCCCAGCCGCTTGAACTGCTCGCGCTGCACGTCGATCCAGCCGGCGGCGTACTCGCGGCAGGCCTGGCGGAACTCGGCCTTGGAGACCTCGTCCTTGCGGCGGCCCTTCGCCCGGAACTGCTCCTCGATCTTCCACTCGATGGGCAGGCCGTGGCAGTCCCAGCCGGGCACGAAGTCGACGTCGTAGCCGAGCAGGAAGCGGCTGCGGACCACGAAGTCCTTCAGCGTCTTGTTGAGGGCGTGGCCGATGTGGATGTCGCCGTTGGCGTAGGGCGGGCCGTCGTGGAGCACGTAGAGGGGCGCGCCCTCGGCCTGGCGCTGCTTGCGCAGGGTCGCATACAGGTCGCCCCACTGCTCGAGGATCAGCGGCTCCTTCTGGGGCAGGCCGCCGCGCATGGGGAAGGGCGTCTCCGGCAGGAAGACGGTGTCGCGGTAGTCGCGGCCAGTGGAGGAATTTTCGCCGGCGTCAGCCATGAAGTCTCGTTTCGTCGTCTGGGTTCGTTCCGCCTGGAGCGCCGGTCGGCGCTGGAGATCCCGGCGAGCGCGGGGCTGCAAGCCCTGCGGCGCTACGCCGGGCGGCTAATCGAAATCGGGCGAAACAGGCGGACGTCCATGGCGCCGCCGGTCTAGCAGAGGCGGGACGGGGCGCGCCACCGGAAAGCGCCGGCTTGTCAGCCGTCGGGCGGAGCCGGATAGTCGGCGGCGGGAGGATCCTTTCATGCGCCGTTACGCCCTGATCGCCGTCGCCTGCGCCGCCCTGGCGGCCTGCTCGTCGCCGGAGACCGAGGTCGGCGAGACCGCCGACGCGCCGGCCGCCCTGCCGCCGGGCCGGGACGCCATCTACGAGGCGGCGCGGGTCGGACCGGAGGAGTTCGTCCGCGCCGTCTATGCGGCCCACGCCGCCGGGGCCATGGGCGAGCCGCCGAAGCCGGGGCAGGAGCCGATCTACGGGCGGATGCTCAACGCCATGATCGGCGAGGACTTCCGGCGGGCGGGGGACGACGTTCCCACGCTGAACTGGGACCCGATCTGCGACTGCCAGGACGGGGAGGGGTTCCGGCTGGAGTCGGTGACGGTGCGCGAGAGCTCGGCGACCGAGGCGGAGGCCGACGTGGTCTTCGTCAACAGCGGCGAGACGCACCGGCAGACGCTGAAGCTGGTCAAGGAGGGGCCGATGTGGCGCATCTCCGACTTCCTCGTTCCGGGGCGGCCGCCGCTCAGCGAGACGCTGATGGCGGCGATCAGCTGAGCACGGCGCGGGCATCGGCGGCGTCCCGGTCGATCTGCGCCTTGAGGGCGTCGAGGTCGTCGAAGCTGAGCTCCGGGCGGAGGAAGGCGACCAGCTCGGTCTCGATGGTCTGGCCGTAGAGGTCGCCGGCGAAGTCGAACAGCCAGACCTCGAGCAGGGGTTCGTCGGTGCGGAACATCGGCCGGACGCCGAGGCTGGCGACGCCGTCGAGGCGGCGGCCGTCGGGCAGGCGGACGCGGACCGCATAGATGCCGAAGGCCGGACGCATGTAGTCGCCGAGGGGCACGTTCGCCGTGGGCACGCCGATGGTGCGGCCGCGCTTGTCGCCGTGGATGACCTCGCCCTCGATGGCGAAGGGGCGGCCGAGGATGGCGGCGGCGCGGGCCATGTCGCCGGCGTGCAGGGCCTCGCGCACCGCCGAGGAGGACAGCTTGAGGCCGCCGGCGTCGTCGACCCGGTCGGCGACGGAAACGGTGAAGCCGAGGTCCGCGCCGTAGCGGCGCAGCGCCTCGGGCGACCCGGTGCGGCCCTTGCCGAAGGTGAAGTCGAAGCCGACCGCGGCATGGCGGACGCCGAGGCCGTCGGCCAGCACCTGGCGGGCGAAGGCCTCGTCGGACATGGCGGCCATGTCCGCGTCGAACGGCAGCAGGTGGAGCCGGTCGACGCCGAGGGGGGCGAGCGCGCGGGCCATCTGGCCGGGCGTCATCAGCCGGAAGGGGGCGGCGGCGGGCTGGAACCAGCGGCGGGGGTGCGGGTCGAAGCTGACCACGGCCAGCGGCGCCGCCAGGGCGCGGGCCGCCTCGGCGGCCTCGGCGATGACCGCCTGGTGGCCGCGGTGCACGCCGTCGAAGGCGCCGAGGGCGACCGCCGCCCCTCTCAGCCCGGGGGGCAGGCTGCGCCAGCCGCGGACGACCGGGATCACGGCCGCCTCAGCGGGCGGAGGGCTTGCGGCGACGGGGCACGCGGACGACCGCGATGCCGTCCATGATCAGCTTGCCGTCGACAAAGCCCTCGCAGTTGAGCCGCACCCGCGCCTGCTCCTGCTCCACCTCGATGACGGTGATGCGGATCAGCACCGTGTCGTCGACGCGCACCGGCAGGTGGAATTTCAGCGTCTGGGAGACGTAGATCGAACCGGCGCCGGGCAGGATGGTGCCGACCACGGCGGAGCCGAAGGAGGCCGACAGCAGGCCGTGGGCGATGCGGCCGCGATAGGCGGTCTTCGCCGCGAACCCCTCGTCGAGGTGCACCGGATTGAAGTCGTCGGAGGCCTCGGCGAAGCGGCGGATGCGCTCCTCGGTCGCCTGGATGACCTTCTCGGCGGCCATGCCGGGACGAAGCTCCTCGAGGATGTAGCCGCCCGAGGGATGTTGCTGGACCAGTTCGACCATGGACGGGGCTTAGCCTGAATTGCGGCGCCTCACCACGCCAGATCGAGCGTGGCGTAGCGGGCGTAGCAGGTTTCGGCCTTCAGCAGCTCGCCGGCCCGTTCCGGATCCAGCCGGCCGTCGGGGCCGCGGGCGGCGTCGCCGTGGATGCCCTGGGCGACGAACAGGCAGTCGAGGCCCTGGGCGTTGGCGCCGCGCACGTCGGTGACCACGCCGTCGCCGATGCACAGGACGCGCGAGCGGTCGGCCGGACGGCCCAGCAGACGCGCGGCCTCGTCGAGGGCGAGGTCGTAGATGGGGCCGAAGGGCTTGCCGGCCATGACCACCCGGCCGCCGAGTTCGGCGTAGAGGTCGGCCAGGGCCCCGCCGCAGTAGATCAGCCTGTCGCCGCGCTGGACCACCCGGTCGGGATTGGCGCAGATCAGCTCGAGGTCGCGGGCGGCGCCGGCGGCGAGGCGCTCGCGGTAGTCCTCGGGGGTCTCGGTCTCGTCGTCGACCGGACCGGTGACGGAGATGAAGGCGGCGTCGGCCGCGCCGTGGGCGCTGGTCAGGCCGAGACCCTCGTAGAGCGGCCAGTCGCGCTCGGGGCCGATCACCCAGGCCGGGCCGGGGGCGCGGCGGGCCAGTTCGGCGCGGGTGGCGTCGCCGGAGGTGACGAAGGCCCGCCAGCTGTCGCGCGGCACCTTCAGCCGGTCGAGCTGGGCGACCACGTCCGAAGAGGGGCGCGGCGAGTTGGAGATCAGCACCACGTGGCCGTGGTCGCGGTTGAAGCGGGCCAGCGCCTCGCAGGCGGCCGGCCAGCTCTCGCGGCCGTTGTGGATCACGCCCCAGACGTCGCAGAGCAGGATGTCGTAGTCGCCGGCGATCGCGCCGAGGCCGGGGAGCGGGTGGGGCAGGGTCATGCGGGGGGCATAGCGGGTTCGGCCGGGCGGGAGAAGGCGCGAGTCGGCGCCGCTTCCGGGGGGAAGCGGTGGCGGGAAGGGTGCGGGGCGCCGGGCCTCGCCCGGTCTGTGGGATGATTACCGTTTCGACGAGACAGACGCCCCGCGCAGCCGTTGGACGCGCGCTCTCCGGCTGGCGGCCCTGACATTCGAGCCTTGCCGGATCTCCGCCGGGACCGTTGCCGGGCCCGACGCGGGGCGGACATGACGGCGCTCTTCAGGGGACGTCAGCAGCCCGCATTCCAGTAGCGCGCGGCGAGCAAGGGACGCCATCCACCCGACGTCCACGAGGACCCCGGGACTGCCCTTCGCCCCGGCTTCATCGCTCGACCACAGCCCGCCGTCGTCGAGGTCGTGGATCCGACGCCCTCCCCATCGACGGGATGGGCGGAAGTGTAAGGGAGGCTTTTGCCCCGGCGGGCAAATGACGCTGGTGGTTCCGGATTGCGGCGGAGGAACAGCAGGTTGGCCCTCGCATGTGCGAGCGTAGCGGATGAACTGCTGACACCTCGGCGGCGGACCCGCCCCCTCCACCGCCTTCGGCGGTCCCCCTCCCCCTGCGGGGGAGGAATGGGAGCCGCCGCTGCAGTTCCTCCCCCGCGGGGGAGGTCAGCCGCCGTGCAGGCAGCGGCGGCCGGCGTAGAGGCCGTTGAGGTAGAACCAGCGGTTCTGGACGGCGAGGGCCTCGGCCTGGCGGCGTTCGCGCTCCTCGCGGGTCAGGGCGTCGGCCCCGGCGAACAGCAGGCCGGCGCCGGGGATGAGCATGGCCGCGCCGGCTTTCGCGATGGCGCCGAGGCCGCCGCCGGACGGCGTGCCGCCCATGTCGGCGCTGAGCGCGGCCGCCTCGTCGGCGATCTGGCGGCAGGTGAGAGCCTCGTCGGCGGCGCGGATCACCGGCGCCGGGACCTCAGCGGCGGCGCGGCCCTCCGCCGGCGGCGACCGGTCGGGCGAGGCGTCCTGGGCCGCGGCGGCGCCCGCGCCGGCGAGGGCGAGGGCGGCGAGGGCGGCGGCCGGGATCATCGGGCGTGGGGTCACGGTCGAACTCCATTCCGCCCCCCGACCGGGAACAGAACGGCGGACGCCCCCGGGGGGTTGCCTTCAGGCGCGGACGGCGCGGGTCGCCTCGACGCCGAGGGCCTGCAGGGCCGCGGCGGCGATGTGGGAGGCGTTCAGACCCGCCGCCTCGTACTGGGCGAAGGGCGCGTCCTGGTCCTGGAAGACGTCGGGCAGGTGCAGGGTGCGGATCTTCAGCCCGGCGTCGAGCGCCCCCTTCTCCGCCAGCAGCTGCAGCACGAAGGCGCCGAAGCCGCCCATGGCCCCCTCCTCCACCGTGATCAGGGCCTCGTGCTCGCGCGCGAGCCGCAGGATCAGATCCGCGTCCAGCGGCTTGGCGAAGCGGGCGTCGGCGACGGTGGCCGAGACGCCGCGGGCGGCGAGGGCCTCGGCCGCCTTGAGCGACTCCTGCAGGCGCGTGCCGAGCGACAGGATGGCGACCGTCGTGCCCTCGCGGACGATGCGGCCCTTGCCGATCTCGAGCGGGGCGGCGAGCTCCGGGATCTCGACGCCGACGCCGTCGCCGCGCGGGTAGCGGAAGGCCGAGGGGCGGTCGTCGATGGCCAGGGAGGTGGAGATCATCGCCGCCAGCTCGGCCTCGTCCGAGGCGGCCATCAGCACCATGCCCGGCAGGGCGCCCATGTAGCCGATGTCGAACGAGCCGGCGTGGGTGGACCCGTCGGCGCCGACGAGACCGGCCCGGTCCATGGCGAAGCGCACCGGCAGCGACTGGATGGCGACGTCGTGGACCACCTGGTCGTAGCCGCGCTGGAGGAAGGTCGAATAGATGGCGCAGACCGGCTTCATGCCGTCGGCGGCGAGGCCGGCGGCGAAGGTGACGGCGTGCTGTTCGGCGATGCCGACGTCGTAGGTGCGGTCCGGATAGGCCTGGCCGAACAGGTCGAGGCCGGTGCCCGAGGGCATGGCCGCGGTGATGGCGACGATCGAGGGGTCGGCGGCGGCGTGCTTGATCAGCTCGGTCCCGAACACCTTGGTGTAGCTGGGGGCGTTGGAGGCCGGCTTCGACTGCTTGCCGGAGACGACGTCGAACTTGACCACCGCGTGCAGCTTGTCGGCGCTGCTCTCGGCCGGGGCGTAGCCCTTGCCCTTCTGGGTGACGACGTGGACCAGCACCGGACGGTCGGTGATGGCCGCGGCGTTCTTCAGGATGGGCACCAGGTTGTCCATGTCGTGCCCGTCGATCGGGCCGACGTAGTAGAAGCCGAGCTCCTCGAAGAAGGTGCCGCCGGTGACCATGCCGCGGGCGTATTCCTCGGCCTTGCGGGCGGCGTCCTTGAACGGGCGCGGCAGGTGTTCGGCGAACTTCTTGCCGAGCTTGCGCATGCCCCGGTAGGTCCCGCCGGAAACCAGGCCGGCGAGATAGGCGCTCATGCCGCCCACGGGCGGGGCGATCGACATGTCGTTGTCGTTGAGCACCACCATCAGCTGGCCGCGCGTCGCCTCGACGGCGTTGTTCATCGCCTCATAGGCCATGCCGGCGGACATGGAGCCGTCGCCGATGACGGCCACGACCCTGTTGTCTCCGCCCTTCTGGTCGCGGGCGGCGGCGAAGCCGAGGGCGGCCGAGATCGAGGTCGAGGCGTGGGCGGCGCCGAAGGGGTCGTATTCGCTCTCCGAGCGCTTGGTGAAGCCGGACAGGCCGCCGCCCTGGCGCAGGGTGCGGATGCGGTCGCGCCGGCCGGTCAGAATCTTGTGCGGATAGCACTGGTGGCCGACGTCCCAGATCAGGATGTCCTTCGGCGTCTCGAAGACGTGGTGCAGGGCCACCGTCAGCTCGACCACGCCGAGGCCGGCGCCGAGGTGGCCGCCGGTGGTGGAGACGGCGTCGATGGTCTCGGCCCGCACCTCGTCGGCCAGCTGCTTCAGCCGGGCGATGTCGAAACCGCGCATGTCGGCGGGCAGCTTGACCTGGTCGAGGAGCGGGGTGTCGGGCATCGGGGCAACGTGAACAGCGCCCGGGGCGGGCGAAACGATGAGGCTATCCCATGAACGCCTCGCACGGCGAATGCCAGTGAGAGATTCCTGAGCAGTTCGTGATCGGCTCCCCGGCGAGCGGCGGGGGGAGCCATATCCGAAGCCGCCAGTCTACGTCGGCCCGGACAAACAGGCGAGTGTCCACGATGTCGCCGGGCGGGCGGTCCGGCCGTTCATCCCCTCGCCTCAGGTCCGGCGCTGCAGCACGTAGTCGACGCTGGCCTTGAGGATGTCGGCGTCGGGGCCGAACAGGTCGAGGTGGGCGCGGGCCTGGGCGGCGAGGTGGTCGACGCGGGAGCGCGCCGCCTCGACGCCGAGCAGGGTGACGAAGTTGGTCTTGCCCTGGGCCTGGTCCTTGCGGGCGGCCTTGCCGAGCAGGTCCTCGTCGCCCTCCACATCGAGCAGGTCGTCGACGATCTGGTAGGCCAGGCCGATGTCGTGGGCGAAGCTGGTCAGGGCCTGGCGCTCGGGCTCGCGGGCGCGGGCGACGATCAGCGGAATCTCGAAGGCGTAGGTGAACAGGGCGCCGGTCTTGAGCCGCTGCATGCGGGCGACGCCGCCGAGGTCGTCGCGGACCCCCAGCAGGTCGATCATCTGGCCGCCGGCCATGCCCCGGGCGCCGGACGCCATCGACAGGCGGGCGGCCAGCTCGCAGCGCACGGCCGGGTCCTCGTGGGTGTCGGGGTGCAGGACGATGTCGAAGGCGGCGGTCTGCAGGGCGTCGCCGGCGAGGATGGCGGTGGCCTCGTCATAGGCGCGGTGCAGGGTCGGCCGGCCGCGGCGCATGTCGTCGTCGTCCATGGCCGGCAGGTCGTCGTGGACGAGGCTGTAGGCGTGGACGCACTCGAGGGCGCAGGCGGCGCGCAGCACCGCCCGCTCCTCGATGTCGAACAGGCGCGCGGCCTCCAGCGCGAAGAAGGGGCGCAGCCGCTTGCCGGGGCCGAGGGCGGCGTAGCGCATGGCCTCGGTCAGGCGCGACTCGGGGCCGTCGGCGCGCGGCAGCAGCTCGTCGAGGGCGACGGTGACGAGGTCGGCGACCTCGGCCACCCGGTCGATGACGCCCTGCTCCGGCGAGTTGGCGGCCTGGATCCTGGAGGGGGGGACGGTCAGAACAGCCTCCCGCCGGGCGGGACGTCGCGGTCGACGCCGACGAGGACCACCTTGCCGTCGGCGTCGGGGAAGCCGAGGGTCAGGACCTCCGACATGAAGGGGCCGATCTGGCGCGGCGGGAAGTTGACCACGGCGGCGACCTTGCGGCCGTGCAGCTCCTCGAGGGTGTAGTGTTCGGTGATCTGGGCCGAGGACTTCTTCACCCCGATGTCCGGGCCGAAGTCGATGGTCAGGCGGTAGGCGGGCTTGCGCGCCTCCGGAAACGGCTCGGCCCGGACGACCTCGCCGACGCGGATGTCGACCCGGAGGAAGTCGTCGAACGAGATCCGTTCGGACGGCGGACCCGACATCACTCGAACGCGGCGGGTTCGACGCCGCGGGCCTGGCCGTCGGCGCCGACGACGATCTTCTCGACGCGCAGCTGGGCGGCCTTCAGGCGGGCCTCGCAGTGGGCCTTGAGGCGCGCGCCCTCCTCGTAGAGGGCGATCGACTCCTCGAGCGGCGCCTGGCCGGACTCGAGCTTCTGGACGATCTGCTCGAGGCGCTGGAGGGCGTCCTCGAAGCTGAGGTCGGCGGGAATGGCGGCGGCGTCGGTCATCGGCGGGACCCTAGAGGCGGGCGCCGTGCGCCTCAAGGGGCGCGGCGGATCAGCGTTTCTCGTAGCGGCGCTGGGACCAGTATTTGAAGCCCTGGTTGTGGACGAGCTTCCAGCCGTCGGCCTTCAGGCGGCGGCCGACCATGTGGTTGAAATAGCCGTGGGCGAGGACCAGCACGTCCTGGCCGGACTCGGCGCGCTCGATCAGGGCCTGGGCCGCCTGCTCCGCCCGCCTCTCGGCCTCGGCGCGGGTCTCCTGGCCCTCGTGATGGTTGAAGGCGTGCCACCAGAAGCGGGCCACCGCGCCCCAGTATTTGGGCGGCAGCCTGAACCAGGCGGGGAAGCGGGGCGGCGGCAGGGGCGCCTCGATGAACAGGGCGTCGGACATGACCTCGCGGCCGGCGGCGACGGCGGCGGCGGTCTCCTGGGCGCGCTGGCGGGTGGAGGCGTAGATGGCGCCGGCCCCCTCGGCGGTGGCGACCAGCTCGGGCGGCGGGGTCTGGCCGGCGCGCAGGCCGCCGACCTCGTAGCGGGCCCACCAGTCGCGGTACTGGTCGGCGGTGAGCAGGCATTTGCGCGACAGGGCGGGCTCGCCGTGGCGGGCGAGGATGATGGCCCCCGGCCGCACCGCCACGAGGGCGGCGGCGCGCGGGAGCGGCGCAGGCGGGGCGCCGGTTTCTGCCGAGGGCTCGCGGGCGGGGGCTGACATGCGCGACAGGTCGGGAAGTCCCATGCGTTCCGACCCTTGTCCTCCCCAAAGCCTGACCCGGGCGTTCGCCGAGCGACACGCCCCCCTGCAGGTGGTAGCCGCCATCGGGCGGGGTGACAACCTCGTCGGCGCCGGGCTTGCCGCGGCGGGCGCGCCGGGCTAGGCGCCGGGGATGAACGAAGCCGTGATCCGCCCTGCCGTCGACGCCGACGCCCCGGCCCTGGGCGAGCTGGGACGGCAGACCTTCATCGACACCTTCGTGGCGGGATTCGGCATCCCCTACCCGGCCGACGACCTGACAACCTTCCTCGACGCCAGCTTCAGCCCGGAGACGATCCGCACGAAGCTGAAGGAGCCCGGGGCGGCGTGGTGGGTGGCCGAGCAGGACGGGCGGCTGCTGGCCTTCGCCAACGCCGGGCCGAACACCCTCCCCCATCCCGAGGCGCGGGCGAGCCACGCCGAGCTGCGGCGCCTCTATGTGTCGAAGGCGGCGCAGGGCCTCGGCCTCGGCACGCGGCTGCTGGAGACGGCGCTGGCGTGGATGGAGGCGCACACCGACGGGCCGCTGTGGATCGGCGTGTGGAGCGGCAATCTGAAGGCCCAGAAGCTGTACGCCGCCTACGGCTTCGAAAAGGCCGGGGAGTACCAGTACCCGGTCGGGCGCTGGCTGGACGACGAGTTCATCCTGCGCCGCGGCTAGCGGAACCGTTGCGGCCGCCGTCGGTTCGGCCGGCATGGGCGACGTTCGGATCGGCACCTCGGGCTGGGCCTACAAGGACTGGAACGGGCCGTTCTATCCCGAAGAGGTCAGGGCGGCGGGGCGGCTGGAATACATCTCGCGGCGGTTCCGCACGCTGGAGATCAACGCCAGCTTCTACCGCATGCCGACGGACCGCGCGGTGGCGGGGTGGCGGGCGCAGACGCCGGACGACTTCGTGTTCGCCTGGAAGGCCTCCCGCTTCATCACCCACAACAAGAAGCTGAAGGATCCGGCCGAGCCGCTGGCCTACATGTTCGGGCGGATCGCCGGCCTGGGGCCGAAGATCGGGCCGATCCTGTTCCAGCTGCCGCCCAACCTGCACCGCAACGACGAACGGCTGGAGAGCTTCCTCGACGCCCTGCCGGGGGGACACCGGTACAGCGTCGAGTTCCGCCATCCCGGCTGGTACGCCGACGAGGTGCTGGCGATGTTGCGCAAGCGGAACGTGGCCCTGTGCATCTCCGATCACCACCACGCCCCGGCGCCGTGGGAGGCGACGGCGGACTTCATCTACCTCAGGGGACACGGCCCCGGCGGCCGGTATCACGGCCGCTACGGCGAGGGGGCGCTGACGGACTGGGCGCAGGCGATCCGCCGGTGGCGGAAGGCGCGCGACGTCTTCGTCTATTTCGACAACGACATCAAGAGCGCCGCGCCGCAGGATGCGGACCAGCTGATCGGGCTGCTGGAGCGTTCCGGTTGACGGGCCGACGCGCTATGTTGAGGGCATGACCCGCGACGAACTGCTGGCCAAGCTGCGCGAACTGAAGCCCTGGCTGGAGGCGCAGGGCATCGTCAACGTCCGCCTGTTCGGCAGCTATGCCCGCGACGAGGCGGGGCCGGACAGCGACGTGGATCTGCTGGTGGAGGTCACGCGGCCCTTGCCCGGGAGCTGGGGGCGACCGGATGTCGAAGCCGGGCTGAGCGAGAAGCTGGGGCTCGATGTCCAGGTGGTCACGGAGCAGGCGCTGACGAACCCCTACATCCGGTACACAGCGGAGCGCGACGCTCTTGTTGTCTGACCCCAGGGACGCCGCATTTCTCTTCGAGATGCATCGCATCCTCAGGGAGATCGCGGACCTGGTCGAGGGCCAGGTCCGCGAGGACTTCCTGGCTGATCGCTTCAAGCCCGATGCGCTCGCCGTTCGTTTCCTGATGCTCGGGGAAGCGACCAACCGGATCGGTCGAGGAACGTGGGCGCTGCACCCACAGATCGAGTGGAGAAGGATCGCAAACCTTCGGCACCTGATCGCGCACGAATACCGGAAGATCGATCACGGCGAACTGTGGAAGATCGCCGCCACTGAAGCCCCGCTTTTGGCCCGCACACTCCCCTTCCCGCCCACACCCGCGGACGTCTTCGACTGATGCTCCTCCCCTTCTTCACCGCCCTGCGCGACGCGAAAGTGCCTGTCTCCATGAAGGAATGGCTCCATCTGATGGAGGCCATGGATCGCGGCGTGGCCGGCGGTCGGGTGGAGGATTTCTACCACCTGTCGCGGGCGGTGCTGATCAAGGACGAGAAGCACTACGACCGGTTCGACCAGGTGTTCGGCAAGGTGTTCGCCGGGATCGAGACCGTCGGCGCGGGCGAGGACCTGACCACCGACATCCCCGAGGACTGGCTGCGGCTGTTGACCGAGAAATTCCTCACCGACGAGGAGAAGGCGCAGATCGAGGCCCTGGGCGGGTTCGAAATGCTGATGGAGACGCTGAAGCAGCGGCTGGAGGAGCAGAAGGGCCGGCACGAGGGCGGCAACAAGTGGATCGGCACCGGCGGGACCAGCCCCTTCGGCCACGGCGGCTACAATCCCGAGGGGGTGCGCATCGGCGGTCCGGGCCGGCACGGGCGCGCGGTCAAGGTGTGGGAGAAACGCGAGTACCGGAACCTCGACGACAGCGTCGAGCTGGGCACGCGCAACATCAAGGTCGCCCTGCGCCGCCTGCGCCGGTTCGCCCGGCAGGGCGCGCCGGACGAACTGGACATGGACGCCACCATCGACGGGACGGCGCGGCAGGGCTGGCTGGACATCCACATGCGGCCCGAGCGGCGCAACACCATCAAGGTGCTGCTGTTCCTCGACATCGGCGGATCGATGGATGCCCATGTGAAGATGTGCGAGGAGCTGTTCTCGGCCGCGAAGACCGAGTTCAAGCATCTGGAATTCTTCTACTTCCACAACTGCCTCTACGAGGGCGTGTGGAAGGACAACCGGCGCCGGCACACCGAGAAGATCCCGACGTGGGAGGTGCTGCACCGGTACGCCGCCGACTGGCGGGCGATCTTCGTCGGCGACGCCACGATGAGTCCGTACGAGGTCACCATGCCGGGCGGCTCGGTGGAGCACTGGAACGAGGAGGCGGGCGCCGTCTGGCTGAAGCGGGCGACGCAGCAGTGGGACCGGGTGGCGTGGCTGAACCCTGCGCCCGAGCGGTACTGGAGCTATTCGCCGTCGGTGGGGATGATCCGCGAACTGGTCGACGAACGGATGTACCCGCTCACCCTGGAAGGGCTGGACAAGGCGATGCGGGCGCTGGCCAAATAGGCCGTCGGGTCACGAAGAGGAGGACCTCGATGCTCGCCGCCGTCATCGCCCTGCTGCTGCTGCCGCAGACCGCGCCCGCCGCCACCGGACAGGTGGTCTGGTCGGAGCCCCCGCCCCCCGCGGCCGAGGCGCCCGCCGCGCCGGCCCCGCCGCCGATTCCCGACAGCGCCCGCACGGACCCCTATGGTTACGAGCGCGCCCAGTGCAATCCGATGATCCGCGGCGCCGACGAGAGTCTGGAGGCTTGCCAGTCACGGGTGCGCAGCGTGCTGGCGGCGCATCTGGGCGCCGCCCTGCCGGCGGGGCTGGCTCCGGAGGCCGCCGCCGACAGCTGCCGGCAGGAGGCGGGGGACGACGGCTACGGACTGGAGTGCGCCCGGCGAGGGCGGAGCGTCCCCGCAGGCCCGCAGCTGCGCGAGCGGACCTGCACGACCCGGCCCCGGGTGACGGACGGCGGCGGAGTCGCCTTCCGCGAGGAATGCACCGTCAACGACCAGGAGGAACGCGACGAGGGCCTGCGCATCCGGCTGGGCGGCGAGGACTGACCGCACAGAAAACGCCGCCCCCGGAAGGGGCGGCGCGTTCGCCGGCGGGAGCCGGGACTAGTGGCGCTTGTCGTCGCGAAGCGAGTCCTTCACGCCGCCGACGGCGTTCTGGACCTTGCCTTCCACCTGGTCGGCCTTGCCCTCGGTCTTCAGCTTCTGGTCGCCGGTGAGGTCGCCGGCGGCTTCCTTCACCTTGCCGCCCATGTTCTTGGCGGAACCTTCGACGCGGTCATGATCGGCCATGAGACCCTCCTTGTGCGGCGCCCCCAGGGTGGCGGCGCGTCGGAACCTCAACGGGTCGCCCCGGCGGCCGTTCCGCGCCTGACTCAGGCGTGATGACGCAGCCAGGCGGCGACCGCCCAGGCGTGGGCGTCGTGGCGCAGTTCGGCGAGGGCCGCGTGCGGGTGGAGCCAGACCAGTTCGTGGTCGTCCTCGATCTTGGCGGCGGGATCGAGCGACAGTCGGCGGGCGATCCAGAAGCCGCCGACGTTGTTGTGGGGCGTCCCGTCCGACTTGCGGAAATACTGCCCGGCGGCGGCGATGCGCTCGACCGGCTCGACCGTCATGCCGGTCTCCTCGAGGAACTCGCGCACGAGCGCCTGCTCCTCGGTCTCGTCGCCGTCGATCGCGCCGCCGGGCAGGTCGTAGTAGCTGCCCGCGCCGCGGTCGACGCGGACGCAGGCGAGGCGGGCGTCGTGAAACACCAGGCCGAAGGCGGTGGCGCGGTCCGGATAGTCCAGACCCGCGTCGCGCCGGCCGAACTGCAGGGCCGGCCGCATCAGAGATCGAAGGCCAGACGGGCGCGCACGCCCTTGTGGTCCGGGTCCAGCTCCACGGAGGAGCGCAGGCCCGCGGCCATGGCCGAGACGATCTTGCCGCCGAGACCGGTGCCCTTGGGCTTGCCGTCGCCCATGCCGGGACCGTCGTCCTCCACCGTCAGCAGCGCGCGCCGGTCGCCGTCCGGCTCGAGGATGACGCGGATCTCGCCGCCCGCCCCCGGCGCGTAGGCGTATTTGGCGGCGTTGGTGACCAGCTCGGTGACGACCACGCCGAGCGAGACCGCCTGGTCCGTGGACACCCGCATCGGCCGGGCCTTCAGCACCACCCGCGGCGATCCGGCGTCCGGCCCGAGCGACTTGGACAGCTCGTCGATCAGACCCTCGAGGTATTCGTCCATGGCCACCGAGGCCATGTCGCCGGAGGTGTAGAGCCGCCGGTGGACGTGGGCGACGGCCTCGATGCGGGCCTGGGACTCGCGGAGCGCGGCGCGGGCGCCCTCGTCGGTGAGGTGGCGCAGCTGCAGGGACATGAAGCTGGAGACCAGCTGGAGCGAGTTGCCGACGCGGTGGTTGACCTCGCGCAGCATGGCCTCGGCCCGGTCGCGGGCGAGCCGGACCTGCTCCTGCGCCTCCTCGTGCTCCCGCTTCAGCCGGCGCGCCTGCAGGGCGTGCTCGAGCGCGTTGCGGAGAAGGGCGGTGAAGTCCTCGGAGACGTCCTTGATCACATAGTCGGCGGCACCGGCGCGCAGGGCGGCGACGGCGATGCGGCCCTCCTGGGCGCCGGTGACGTAGACCACCGGCGGGGGGTCCGGCAGGGCGATGATGTCGGGCAGCACGTCGAGGCCTTCGCGGCCGGGCATGTAGTGGTCAAGGGCGACGACGTCGAAGCGCCCGGCCGCCGCGCCCAGAAGATCGAGCCCCGCGTCGCCGTCGGGCGCGCAGGTGACGACATAGCCGTGACGCCCCAGCTCCTTCTCGACCAGCCGCGACAGGCCGCGGTCATCGTCGATGTAGAGCAGGCGAATGACCTCCCCCGCAGCCTTCACTCGATCTCCGGCGCCTGCATCACCGAGAGGAAAAGCCCAAGCTGGCGAATGGCTCCCGCAAAGCTTTCATAATCGACCGGCTTGGTGATGTAGACGTTGCAGCCGAGGTCGTAGCAGCGCTGGATCTCCAGCTTGTCGTCGGTGGTGGTCAGGACCACGACCGGCGCGCGGTGCAGGCGTTCGTCGCCCTTGACCCGGGCGAGGATGTCCGTGCCGGACATGTCGGGCAGATTCAGGTCCAGCAGGATGAGCAACGGCCCGTTCTGGCGGACCTCCTCGCTGAACAGGAAGTCGATCGCGGCGCCGCCCTCCGAGAAGTGCGCGATCTCGTTGGCGATGTTGGCCCGGCGGATATTCTTCTCGATCAGCTTGGCGTGGCCGAGGTCGTCCTCGATCATCACGATCTTGACGGAAGCGCTCATGTGAAGTCTCCGGCGTCGGCGAGGCTCAGGCGTTTGGGGAATTTCAGGATGAATGTCGAGCCCCGGCCGAGCTCGGATTCGACGCTGATCTCGCCGCCGAGACGGCGAACGCTGTTGCGCACGAAGGCCAGGCCGAGACCCTCGCCGGGGCGGTCCTGGCGGCCGGAGCGGCGGAACAGTTCGAAGATCCGCTCGTGGTCCCGTTCGGAGATGCCGCGGCCGTTGTCCTCCACGCGGTAGACGACGCGGCCGTCGGGCTCCTCCCGTCCGGAGACCACGATGCGCCCCGGCCGGGCCGGATCGAGGTATTTGAGGGCGTTGTCGACGAGGTTGCCGAAGATCTGCTCGACCGACAGGCGGTCGCTCTCCAGCCACGGCAGGGGCTCGACAAGGACCTCGGCGGCGGCGGACGCGGTCTGGTGGCGGACGCTGGCGGCGATCGCCTCGACCATGCTGGTCATGTCGAGGCTTTCGACGACGAGGGCCCGCCGCCCCTCCCGCGACAGGCGCAGGATAGCGTTGATCAGCCGGTCCATCTTCTCGGTCGAGGCGCGGATGAAGCCGATCGCCTCCGGCACGTCCTCGCGCACGGCGACCACCGCGTCCGGATCCAGGCTCTTCGGCGCCCGGTGCTCGATCGTGTCGATCTGGCGGGCCAGCACCTTGTTGGCCTGCTCCAGCTCGGAGGTGTAGCCCATCACATTGACCAGCGGCGCGCGCAGGTCGTGGCTGACGATATAGGCGAAGCGCTGGATCTCCTCGTTGGCCCGGGTGAGGTCGGCGGTGCGGTCGCGGACCTTGGTCTCGAGACTGGCGTTGAGGGCGGCGATGGCGTCGCGGGCCTGCTGGATCTCGAGGACGTAGCGGCGGATCAGCCAGGCGCTGACCCCGGCCAGAACGAGGATCAGCAACGCCCCGATGGCGTTGGCGAGGACGGTGACCGCCCCGGACCACTCCGACTGCCGGGTGCGGAACTGGAGCCGGGTGACCTGGATCTCGTCGATGGCCTCGATCTCGACCCGCATGGCGTCCATCATGGCCTTGCCGCGGCCGCTGCGGACGTCGGCCACGGCCTCGCCGATGCGCCCGGTGCGGGCGAAGCCGATGGTGCGGTCCATCAGGGCCAGTCGTTCGTCGGACAGCTCGCGCACCCGCTCCACGCGCGGCTGCAGGTCGGGATCGCCGGCGGTCAGGGCGGTGAGCTCGGCGAACAGCTCCGGCAGCTCGCGCCGCGCCTCGTCATGGACGGTCAGGTAGGTCGGCCGACCGGTGAGCATGAAGCCGCGCTGGCCGGTCTCGGCGTCGACGAGGCGGGTCAGAAGCTGGCGCGACAGGAAACGCACCTGCTGGGCCTGTTCGACCGTGTCGTTGAACTCGGCGGTGCGCCGGATCATCACGAAGACGGCCAGGTTGATGGCCAGCAGCAGGACAATGGCGAGGGCCAGCAGCGCGGCGATCCGGCGACCCAGGGTCGGCGAGCTGAGGAACCGGCCGAAGGCCCGGAGGGTGTCGCGCGAGGCCGAAATCATCGGCCGGGAGCATTAGCGGGGGGAATGGCCCTGTCCAGTCGCGTGAGGAGAGAAACCCTCGCCGCCTCCCCACAAATGGGTACAGTCTGCGGCGTTCAGGGCGAAAAGGGGCGGGCTGATGGTCTGGTGGTGGTGGATTGCGCCGGCGGTGGTCGCGCTTCTCGGGCTGACGCTGCTGTTCCGGGGCCTCGCCGCCCTGTTCCGCGGCCGGTTCGTCGCCGGGCTGGCGGGGGGCGGGACGGGGGCCCTGCTGACCGCGGCCGCGACGATCGCGGCCCTGCTGGCCCTGGACGTGCAGACCTACGCCCGGCTGACCTACGAACGGCCGGTGGCGACGCTGGAGACCCGGCAGCTCGGGCCGCAGTACTACGAGGCGACGCTGATCCAGCCGGCGCGGGGGGAGCGCGCGCCGGCGGCGACCAGCCTGTATCCGTTGCACGGCGACGAGTGGCGGATCGAGGCCCAGGTGCTGAAGTGGAAGCCGTGGGCCAATGTGCTGGGGCTGGACGCGCAATACCGGCTGGACCGGCTGTCGGGGCGGTACCGGTCGGTGCAGCAGGAGATCGAGGCCGAGCGCAGCGTGCATCCGCTGGCGGGCGGGGACGCCGGGCCGGACTGGCTGCCGTGGCGGCTGGACGCCTGGGAGCTGGCGCGGCGTCATCGCCGGTACGTGGACGCGGTCGACACCCTGTACGGCGGGGCGGCCTACATGCCGATGGCCGACGGGGCGCGCTACGAGATCTGGATCACCCAGTCGGGACTGGTGGCGCGGCCGGCCAACGAGGCGGCGCGGGCGGCCTCGGCGGGCGGCTGGACGGAAGCGCCGTAGCGGGCTTCCCCCTCCCCCGCCGGCGAGGAATGACTCAGACCGAGCCGATGGTGCGCAGCCGGGCGCGGGGGTGGACCTCGTTCTGGCTCATCACCACGGTCTGGCCTCGGAAGCGCTCGATGATCGAGCGGACGTAGGGGCGGATCTGCGGGCCGGTCAGCAGCACCGCCGTCTCGCCGGCCATGGCGGCGCGCTCGAACACGTCGCGGACGGCGCGGATGAAGTCCTGCAGCTTCGACGGGGCCATGGCCAGCTGGCGCTCCTCGCCCTGGCCGACGAGGCTCTCGGCGAAGGCCTGCTCCCACTCCGGCGACAGGGTGACGATCGGCAGGGCGCCGTCCTCGCCCTTGTGCTGCCAGCACAGCTGCCGGGCGAGGCGGGCGCGGACGTGCTCGACGAGGGTGGTGACCGAGGAGGTGTGCGGCGCGGCCTCGGCGAGGCCCTCGAGGATGGCCGGCAGGTCGCGGATCGAGACCTTCTCGCGCAGCAGGGACTGGAGGACGCGCTGCAGGGTGGTGACGGTGACCACCGCCGGGATGAGCTCGTCGACCAGCTTCTTCTCTTCCGGCCCCAGCTCCTTCAGCAGCTTCTGCACCTCGGCGTAGGAGAGCAGGTCGGCCATGTTCTCCTTGAGGATCTCGGTCAGGTGGGTGGTCAGCACCGTCGAGGGATCGACGATGGTGTAGCCGCGGAAGGTGGCCTCCTCGCGCAGGCTCTCGTCGATCCAGGTGGCGGGCAGGCCGAAGGCGGGCTCGCGGGTGTGCTCGCCGGGCAGCTCGACCTGGCGGCCGGCGGGATCCATGGCCATCAGGCAGCCGAGACGGACCTCGCCCTGGCCGGCCTCCATCTCCTTGATGCGGATGGCGTAGCCCTGGGTGCCGAGGCGCATGTTGTCGAGAATGCGCACGGACGGCATGACGAAGCCGTACTCCTGGGCCAGGGAGCGGCGCAGGGCGCGGACCTGGTCGGTCAGGCGGCGGCCCTCGAGGTCGTTGATCAGGGACAGCAGCGAGTAGCCCAGCTCGATCTTGACCTCGTCGATGGACAGGGCGGTGCCGATCGGCTCCTCGACGTCCTCCTTCGGCCCGGCCACGACGGCCTCGGGATCGACGGGCTTCGGCTTGAGCCGGGCCCGGCCCAGCCGCCAGGCCATGAAGCCGGCGCCGATGGCGAGGGCGGCGAAGGGCAGCAGCGGCATGCCGGGGATCAGGCCGATCAGGCCGGCGGCGCCGGAGACCACGCCGAGGCTGACAGGATTGGTGGCGAGCTGGCTGACCAGGGCCTTGTCGGCCGAGCCCTCGACCCCCGCCTTCGACACCAGGAAGCCGGCGGCGATGGAGACGATCAGGGCCGGCACCTGGGTGACGAGGCCGTCGCCGACCGTGAGCAGGACGTAGGTGTTGGCCGCCTCGCCGGCCGGCAGGCCGTGCTGCAGCACGCCGATGAGGATGCCGCCGAGGGCGTTGATGAAGGTGATGATCAGGCCGGCGACGGCGTCGCCGCGCACGAACTTCGAGGCGCCGTCCATGGCCCCGAAGAAGGTCGATTCCTGCTCCAGCTCCTTGCGGCGCAGCTTGGCCGTGTCCTCGTCGATCAGACCCGCCGACAGGTCGGCGTCGATCGCCATCTGCTTGCCCGGCATGGAGTCGAGGGTGAAGCGGGCGCTGACCTCGGCGATCCGGGTGGAACCCTTGGTGATGACCACGAAATTCACCACCAGCAGGATGGCGAAGATGATGATGCCGATGATGAAGCTGCCGCCCATCATCAGGCTGCCGAAGGCCTGGATCACCTGGCCGGCCGAGTCGTGGCCCTCGTGCCCGTGGCTGAGGATCAGGCGCGTCGAGGCGAGGTTGAGGCCGAGGCGGTAGAGGGTCGCGACCAGCAGCACCGTCGGGAAGATGGCGAAGTCGAGCGGCCGCTTCATCAGCAGGGCCGTCATCAGGATCAGCACCGAGCCGACGATGGAGATGGCCAGCAGCAGGTCCAGCAGCATGCCGGGCACCGGCACGATCAGCAGCATGATGATGCCGATCACGCCGAGCGCCATCAGCACCTCGCCGCGCAGCAGCCAGCCGCGCATGTCGCCGGCGGTGGGACGGGCCATGCCGTCCTTCATCAGCGGCGCGTCAGTCATGGCCGAGCGCCTTCAGGGCGAGGCGGACCGCCCCGGCGATCACGGCGTCGTTGGCCGCCGCGGAAGACGACGGCGTGGCATGATAGTAGGAGGCGATCACCACCGGCTCGCCCGAGGGCGGAAAGACCAGTCCGATGTCGTTGGTCGGGCCGTACCCGCCCGTCCCGGTCTTGTGCGCCACCGTCCAGCCCGCCGGGACCCCCGCCCGGATCCGGGCGGCTCCGGTGGGCGAGTCGATCATCCAGCGCATCAGGCGCGTGCGGCTGTCGGCGGCGAGCGGGGTGTCGGCGCTGACGAACAGCCGCCGCATGTTGGCGACGGACTGCGCCGGCAGGATGGTGTCCTTGTCGCCGTCCAGCCGGTTCATCTCGGGTTCGAGGCGATCGACCGTGGTGCTGTCGTCGCCGATCGACCGGTACCAGTCGCGCCAGGCGTCGAGGCCGCCGTATTCGCGGATGAGGATGTTGGCCGCGGGGTTGTCGCTGACCTCGACCACCGCCTTGCACAGGGTCTCGATGGACAGGGTGGAGCCGACGGCCGGCTCGGTGACCGGCGCGTGGCTGACCATGTCCGCGGCGACGACCGGGACCTCGCGCGCGAGGCTCTCCTCGCCGCGCTGGACCCGTTCGAGGGTGGCGGCGGCGAGGTACATCTTGAAGGTCGAGCAGTAGACGAACCGCTCCTGCGCCCGCCAGCCGACGCTGCGGCCGGAGGCGACGTCGAGGGCGGCGAAGCCGAGGCGGCCGCCGTTGCGCGCCTCGAGCGGGGCGAGGTCGATGGGCGCCATGGCGGCGGCCGGGCGCGCCGGCTGTTCCGCCGGCCCCGTCGCGGACTGTCGCGAACAGGCGGGGGCGACGAGGGCGGCGAGGCCGGTCAGGACGCTTCTGCGGTCCGTCGGGAGCGACATGTCAGGCGGCGTAGCCGGAAGCGGCGACGCCGCTCTGCGGGGCGGGGATGGCGACGCCCTCGTCGGCGTATTCGTTGAGCTTGTTGCGCAGGGTGCGGATCGAGATGCCGAGGATGTTCGCCGCGTGGGTGCGGTTGCCGAGGCAGTGCGACAGGGTGTCGAGAATGAGCGTCTTCTCCATCTGCGCCACCGTCTGGCCGACGAAGGCGCGCGAGACGGCGTCGGCGGTGGAGGCGGCGCGGGCGGCCACGCCGACGTCGGAGGCGGCGCCGGGACCGCCGGCGTTGAGCGGCTGGCCGTCGGGCAGGCGGATGGCGTCAACGTCGATCTCGGGCCCGGTCGCCAGCAGGACCGCCCGGTGCATGGCGTTCTCCAGCTCGCGGACGTTGCCGTTCCAGCGGTGGGTCAGCAGGGCGCGGCGGGCGTCGACGGAGATCGGGCGGACCGGAACGCCGTTGGCGGCGGCGTACTTCCTGACGAAGTGATCGGCCAGCACGGCGATGTCGCCGGGGCGCTCGCGCAGGGCGGGCAGGCGCAGGTTCACGACGTTCAGCCGGTAGAGCAGGTCCTCGCGGAAGGAGCCCTCCGCGACCGACTTGGCCAGATCCCGGTTGGAGGTGGCGATGATGCGGATGTCGACCGGCACCGGCTTCGTCCCGCCGACGCGGTCGATGACCCGCTCCTGGATGGCGCGCAGCAGCTTGGCCTGCAGGCGGACGTCCATCTCGGAGATTTCGTCCAGCAGCAGGGTGCCGCCGTGGGCCTCCTCGAACTTGCCGATGCGGCGGGCCAGCGCGCCGGTGAAGGCGCCCTTCTCGTGGCCGAACAGCTCGGATTCCAGCAGGTTGTCGGGGATGGCGGCGCAGTTGACGCTGATGAACGGCTTGTCCGCGCGCTTCGACCCGGCGTGGAGGTAGCGGGCCATGACCTCCTTGCCGACGCCGCTTTCGCCGGTGATCAGGATCGAGGCTTCCGAGCGCGCGACCTGGTCGGCGAGGCCGATCACGGCGCGCATGGCCGGGTCGGCCGAGATCATCGGCCGCTCGTCGTCGGCCACGGCCGAGAGGACGGCGGCGATCAGATCGGCCTCGGGCGGCAGGGGGATGAACTCCTTGGCCCCGGCGCGGATGGCGTTGGCCGCGTCCGTGGCGTCGGCGTCGACGCCGCAGGCCACCACCGGCACATGGATGCGCTCGGCCTCGTTGGCCGCGATCAGGGCGGCGATGTCGACGCGGTAGTCGACCATCAGCAGGTCGGCCCCCTGCCCCCGCCGCAGCTGTTCGGTCGCCTGGTCGCCGCGCTCGACGTGCTGGACCTTGGCGCCGTGCGCCATGGCCATCTTCACCGCCGTCGCCAGCTGTCCGCTGAGCCTGCCAACCACCAGAAGCCGCATCGGTCTTCTCCCCTAATCTCTCACAGCCGGTCGCCGCTTCAGGCGCCCGAGTCCTCGGTCTTGATGATTTCCGTCATGGTCACGCCCAGCCGGTCCTCGACGACCACGACCTCGCCGCGGGCGACGAGACGGTTGTTGACGAAGATGTCGATGGCCTCGCCGACCTTGCGGTCCAGCTCCAGCACCGAGCCGCGGTTCAGCTTGAGCAGCTGGGCCACGGACATGTGCGCCTTGCCGAGAACGGCCGAGATGTTGACCGGGACGTCGAACACCGGCGCGAGGTCGTGCGCCGTCTTCTCGCCGTGCTCCTCGTGCGGGGCCAGGGCGGTGGACTCGGGGAATTCCTCGAGCGCGATGGTGTCGGACGCCATTACGGCCTCCCTTCGGTGAGGGTTTCAGCGTGCCCCGCCTCGGCGGCGAGGGCGGAATGCAGGGCTTCCGCCATGCGGCTCATGGCGGCGTCCGCGTCGAACTCGGCGCGGCCGTCGGCCCATTCGAGCCGGAAGGCGGCCGGGGCCAGGCCGGGCTCGTCGCGGAAGGCGACCAGGCCGGTGAAGCCGGCGTCGGCGCAGAGGGACTCGATCCGGCGGCGGGTCTCCTCGTCGAGGTCCGCGGCGCGGATGACCAGCCGCGGCGAGGCGTCGATCTCGTGGCCCAGCGCCTCCAGCGCCGCCTGCAGCGGACCGGCCGGGAAGCGGTCGAGGGCGGCGGCGGCGACGACCCGCGCCGCGGCGAGCGCCAGATCGGCGGACTGCTCGCGGTGGGTGCGGGCGATCTGGGCCAGGGCCGGGGCGGCGTGGTCGATCGACCGGGCGATGACGGAGAGGGCCTGGGCCTGGAGGCTGGCGGTCTCGGCGAGGGCGGCCTCGCGGGCCTCCAGCCGCGCCTGCGCCACCAGCGCCTCGACCTCGGCCGGGGCGAAGGCGCGCTTCGGCGGCTGCCAGGCGGACGGCTGGACCACCGCGCCGTCGGCGTCGAACTCGGTGTCGAAGATGAAGGGGCGCGCGGTCATGTCAGTAGATCAGCTCGTCGTCGCCGCTCTGGCCGACCAGCATGATCTCGCCCTTGGCGGCGAGGTCCTTGGCGACCTGGACCATGGCCATCTGCGCCTGGTCGACGTCCTTGAGGCGCACCGGCCCCATGCCCTCCATGTCCTCGCGCATGATCTTGGCGGCGCGCTCCGACATGTTGGAGAAGAACAGCTCGCGCAGCGCCTCGGAGGCGCCCTTGAGGGCGAGGGCCAGCTGGTCCTTCTCGACGGCCCGGAGCAGGGTCTGGATGCCGCCGGGGTCGAGCTTGCTGAGGTCCTCGAACACGAACATCAGGGCGCGGATGCGCTCGGCGGCCTCGCGGTTGCGCTCCTCGAGCGCGCCGATGAAGCGGGCCTCGGTCTGGCGGTCGAAGCTGTTGAAGATGTCGGCCATCAGCTCGTGGCTGTCGCGCTTGGAGGTGCGGGCCAGGTTGGACATGAACTCGGTGCGCAGGGTCTGCTCGATCTTGTCGAGGATGTCGCGCTGCACCGGCTCCATGCGCAGCATGCGCTGGACGCATTCGAGGGCGAAGTCCTCCGGCAGGGCGGTCAGCACCCGGGCGGCGTGGTCCGGCTTGATCTTGGACAGCACCACCGCGACCGTCTGCGGGTATTCGTTCTTCAGATAGTTGGCGAGCACGGCCTCGTTCACGTTGCCGAGCTTGTCCCACATGGTGCGGCCGGCGGGACCGCGGATCTCCTCCATCAGGGCGTCGACGCGGTCGGGCGGCATGAAGGCCGCGAGCAGGCGCTGGGTCTGCTCGTAGCTGCCCATGACCGCGCCCGAGCCGCTCATGCCCGAGACGAACTCGACCATCAGCTCCTCGACCACGTTGGCCGAGACGGTGCCGAGCGAGGCCATGGCCTGCGAGATTTCCTTGATCTCGTCCTCGTCGAGACCCTGCCACAGGCGGGTGTGGTCCTCGCCGAGCGACAGCAGGATGACGGCGGCCTTCTCCGGCCCCGTCAGCTTCCTGACGTCGTCGATGGTCGGCTTCTTGCTCACGAGGCGGGCCGTCATCCGCCTTCATGCACCCAGTTGCGGAGGATCGAGGTCGATTCCTCCGGGTGCCGCTCGACGAAGTCGGCGACCTTCTTGACCGAGGAGGCCTTCACCTGGCCCTCGATGCGGGCGATGTCGAGCCGCTGCTCCATCTCCGAGGGGCCGGTCAGCTGGGCCGGCGCGCCGCCGGCGCCGCCGACGATGGTGGTCTGCAGCGAGGTGACGGCGGGGCCGCCGGGGGCGGCCAGTTGGGGCGCGGCGCCGCCGCCGGCGGCGGTCTTCAGCAGCGGACGCAGCACGAAGAAGATCAGCAGCACGCCAGTGACCAGCAGGACCAGCAGCTCGACCCCGCGCATCAGGTCGTTCTTGGTGAAGTTGAACAGCGAGGAACCCGCCTCGACGCCGCCGTCCGGCAGGGCGTCGCGGCTGAAGCGGACGTTCTGGACCTCGATCCGGTCGCCGCGCTCCTCGTCGATGCCGACCGCGGCCGCCACGAGGGCGCGGATCTGGGCGATCTCCTCCTCCGAGCGCGGGGCCCAGGTCGGCTCGCCCTCGCCGTTGGCCGGCGGGGTCCAGCGGCCGTCGACGGCCACCGAGACGGCCAGCTTCTTGATCTCGCCGGCTTCCTTCACCGTGGTCGTGGTGGTGTTGGAGATCTCGTAGTTGGTGGTCTCGGTCGACTGGGTGTCGCGCGAGCCGATCGGGGTGGCGTTGGGGGCCTCGCCGCCGGGGATGTTGTTGGCCGCGGTGGCGCCGCCGTCGGCCGCGCCGGTGGTGTCCTGGCTCTCGGAGCCGTTGGTCGACATCGAGCGCACCACCTGGCCGTCGGGGTCGAAGCGCTGCTCCTGGGTGGTGGAGCGGCTGTGGTCGATCTCGGCCGTGACCTGGACGCGGGCGGCGCCGACGCCGACCACGCCCTCGACGATGTCCTTGATGCGGGCCTGCAGCTGGGCCTCGGTCTGGCCGCGGGCCTCCTCGGCCGAGGCGGCGGAGAAGCCGGCGTCGTCCGAGCCCGCCGCGAGGGTGCGGTTGGAGGTGTCGGTGAGGGTGACCCGCTCCGGCTTCAGGTTCGGCACCGAGGAGGCGACGACGTTGCGGATCGCCTGCACCTGGGCGCCGCTGAGCTGACCGCCGGCGACGCCGACGACGACGGCGGCGGTGGGCTCGGCAGCCTGGGCCTGGAACAGCTGGCGCTCGGGCAGGGCGATCATCACCCGGGCGGAGGAGATGCCGCGCATGGCCAGGATGGTGCGGGCCAGCTCGCCCTCCAGCGCCCGCTTGGCGTTGAGGTTCTGCTGGAACTCGGTCTGGCCGAGCACCGACTGGTTGTCGAAGATCTCGTAGCCGACCGAGCCGGAGGTCACGAGCCCCTTGCCGGCGACCAGCATGCGGGCCTCTCCCACCTCGTCGCGGCTGACGAAGATGGTCGAGCCGTCGCCCTTCGAGCTGTACTTGATGCCGGCGGAGTCGAGGGCGGCGGTGACCTCGGAGGCCTCGCGCAGGTCGAGGTTGGAGTACAGGAGGGCGTCAGGGGCCTGGCCGATGCGCAGCATCAGGGCCACCAGCACCGCCGCGACGCCGGCGGCGACGCCGAGCACCACGGTCAGACGACCGATCCCGAATCTCTGCAACGCCGCCGTGAAGCCGCCCACGCGTCCCCGCCCCGATACACGCGGGTACTCGATCAAGGCCCGCTAGGCAGAAACTGCCGCCTCTGTGGTAAACGCGGCGTTAAGTCGTGACCGCGGAGCGTGTGCTTGAACCCCTACCTGACGCCGGTGGCCCTGCTGGTCGCCTCCAACGTGTTCATGACCTTCGCCTGGTACGGGCACCTGAAGTTCGGCTCCAAGCCGCTGTGGATCGTCGTGCTGGTCAGCTGGGGCATCGCCCTGGTCGAGTACTGCCTCGCGGTGCCGGCGAACCGGTGGGGGCATCAGGTCTATTCGGCGGCCGAGCTGAAGACGATGCAGGAGGTGATCACCCTGCTGGTCTTCGCGGTGTTCTCGGTCACCGTGCTGCGGGAGAAGCTGACCCTGAACCACGCCGTTGGCTTCGCCCTGATCATGGCGGGGGCGTGGGTGGTGTTCCGGGGGCCGTTCGGGGCGGTCAGCGCCGGCGGCGGGCCTGCATGACGAAGCCGATGACCCGCGCGGCGGCCTCGAAATGCTCGCGCGGGATGGTCTCGTCGACGTCGACCGCGGCGTAGAGGGCGCGGGCCAGGGGGACGTTCTCGACCACCGGCACCTCGTGTTCGCGGGCGACCTCGCGGATGCGCAGGGCGAGGGCGTCGACGCCCTTGGCGACGCAGACGGGGGCGGCGTCGCCCTGGTCGGGCTCGTAGCGCAGGGCGACGGAATAGTGGGTCGGGTTGGTGACCACGACCGTCGCCTTGGGGACGTTCTGCATCATCCGCTGGCGGCTGCGCTGGGCCCGGATCTGCTTGAGGCGCGCCTTGACGTGGGGATCGCCCTCGGACTGCTTGTAGTCCTCCTTGACCTCCTCCTTGGTCATCTTCATGCGCTCGGCGAAGCGGTAGCGCTGCCACAGGTAGTCGGCGCCGGCGGTGAAGGCGAGGAAGACGAGGGCGGCGCCCAGCAGGGCCACGGCGAGGTCCCGGGCCAGCGGCAGGATGGCCGCCGGGTGCATGGCGGCGAGGTTCTCGAGCTCGCGCACGTGCGGGCGCAGGACCAGCCAGCAGATCACCCCGACCGCGAGCAGCTTCAGAAAGGTCTTCACGAACTGCACCAGGCCGTCGGGGCCGAAGATGCGCTTGAAGCCGGCCAGGGGGTTCACCCGCGACCACTCGGGCTTGAGCTTCTCGCCGGTGAAGATCAGGCCGGACTGGGCCAGGTTGCCGCCGGCCCCGCCGAGGATGGTGGCCAGCATCAGCGCCCCGAGGAAGGGAGCCGCCGCCCACAGGGCGCGTCCGCCGATCTCGACCCCGGCCCCCGCGTCGAGGCCGCCCATCAGGGTGTGCGGCGCGGCGATGAAGGGCAGCAGCTGCTCGGCCATGGAGGTGGCGAAGACGCCGCCGGCCATCAGGATCACCGCCGCCGCCCCGAGCAGGCTGAGCGCGGAGGCGACGTCCGGCGACTTGGCGACGTCGCCCTTCTTGCGCGCCTCCGCGAGTTTTCGCGGGGTTGCCTCTTCTGTCTTCGACTCGGGATCGGCGCCTTCAGCCACCGGCCCCTCCCACGAAGACGTCGGCCACGGCGCGGTAGCGGTCGATGAACACCGTGCCCAGCACGCCGAGGCCGAGGGCGAAGATCGACAGGCCGAGGATGATGCTGAGCGGCGCGGCGGCGAAGAAGACCTGGAACTGCGGCATCACCCGCCCGACCAGGCCGGCGGCGAGGTTGAAGATCAGACCGAAGACCAGCACCGGCGCCGCGAGCTGGACGCCGAGCAGGAAGGCGTCGTTGACGGTGCGGACGGCGAGCGAAACGAAGTCGCCGGTGATCAGCGGCCGGGCCGGGGCGATCAGGTCGTAGGAGCCGACGAGGCCGGCGACGAACAGGTGATGGGTGTTGGTGGCGAACACCAGGGTCGTGCCCAGCAGCATCAGGAAGGCCGAGATGGTCGTGCCGGGCTGGGCCTGCAGCGGATTGGCGGTCTGGGCGAAGCTGAGGGCGGTCTGCAGCGACACCACCTCTCCGGCGGTCGACAGGGCGGTGGTGAAGGCGCGCAGGATGGCGCCGATGCCGAGGCCGACCAGCACCTCCCGGATGATCCAGCCGACCATGCCCCCGAGCGAGGCCGGCAGGGCCGGGAGGGCGCCGGCGACCACCGGCCAGAGGGCGAGGCTGATGACCAGGGCCAGCGACAGGCGGATGCGCGGCGGGACGTAGCTCTCGCCGATGCCGGGCAGCATCAGCAGCACGGCGCCGATGCGGGCGAAGATCAGCGCGCCCTGCCAGACCTGGTCGGCTGTCGCATAGGGCTCCACCGGCTCACATGCCGGCGATGCGGGCGGCGATGGACTGCATGAAGCCGCCCAGCAGGGCGCCCATCAGCGGCAGGAACAGCAGCAGGGAGACGAAGATGGCGATGATCTTCGGGGCGAAGATCAGGGTCTGCTCCTGGATCTGGGTCAGCGCCTGGAACAGGCCGATGACCACCCCGACGACCAGGCCGACCAGCAGCACGGGCAGGCACAGCTGGATGGTCAGCCACAGGGCGTCGCGCCCCACGTCCAGAACTTCCGCGCCGTTCATCGAAACTCGCACTCCCGGGATGACCGGGCAGAAAATGCCGGGGGCGTGGTTAACGGGGCGTTAGGAACGGCGGCCCCGCTGCCCCTTTACCCGGGCCGGTCGATGCGGGACGCTGGCCCGACCCCCGCGGAGCCTCCAATGCGCCTGATCCTCGCCGCCGTCCTGTCCCTCTGCCTCGCGGGGCCGGTCCTCGCCGGGCCCACCGATGCGGAGCGCACGATGATGCAGACGGTGGAGGCCGAGCACGAGCGGCACGTCGGGCTGCTGGAGCGGCTGGTGAACCGGAACAGCGGCACCCTCAATCTCGAGGGCGTGCGGGCGGTCGGGGACATGGTCCGCGCCGAGCTGGAGCCGCTCGGCTTCGAGGTGCGGTGGGTCGACATGGGGGAGACCGGACGCGCCGGGCACCTGGTCGCCTCGCATCCGGGACCGGGCCGCAACGTGCTGCTGATCGGCCACCTCGACACGGTGTTCGAGCCGGACAGCCCGTTCCAGACCTTCGTCCGTGACGGCGCGCGCGCTGTCGGACCCGGCATCGGCGACGACAAGGGCGGCGTGGTGGTGATCATCGCGGCCCTGCGGGCGATGCAGGCGGCGGGGACCCTCGGCGACGCCAACGTCACCGTCGTCCTGACCGGCGACGAGGAACGGCCGGGATCGCCGCTGGCGATCGCCCGGCGCGACCTGATCGAGGCGGGGCGCGCGGCGGACTTTGCGCTGGAGTTCGAGAACCTGGCGGTGGAGGACGGCCAGGACTTCGGCACCGTGGCCCGGCGCAGCTCGTCCAGCTGGACGCTGACGACCAGCGGCCGCACCGGCCACTCCAGCGGGGTGTTCAACGACGCGCTCGGCTACGGCGCGATCTACGAGATGGCGCGCATCCTCGACGCCTTCCGGCGCGAGCTGCCGGAGCCGAACCTGACCTACAACGTCGGGGTGATGGCCGGCGGAACGCCGGCGGCGATCGACGGGGCCGGCTTCCGCGTCACGGCCTCGGGCAAGACCAATATCGTCGCGGAGACCGCGGTCGCCCGGGGCGACCTGCGCACCCTGACGCCCGAGCAGGACGCGCGGGTGCGCGCCCGGATGGCCGCGATCGTCGCCGAGCATCTGCCCCGCACGGACGCCGAACTGGTGTTTGCCGAGGACGGCTATCCCCCGATGGCCCCGAGCGAAGGAAGCCGCGCCCTGCTGGCGCGGCTGAACGCCGTGAACCGCGACCTCGGCCTGCCGGAAATGGCCGAGTACGATCCGGCCCGCCGGGGCGCGGCGGACAGCGGCTTCGTGGCGGCGGACGTGGCGACCCTGGCCGGCCTCGGCGTCGCCGGCGGCGGGGCCCACGCCGAGGGGGAATGGGTCGACCTCGACAGCCTGATCCGCCAGTCGCAGCGCGCGGCGGTGCTGATCAGCCGGCTCAGCCTCGGAACGGAGTGAGGCGCCGGGGCTGGAACTTCCGCGTCCGACGCGGTCTAAGGCGGGCATGACCGATGCCCCCGTCTCCCAGGCCGAAGCCGAGGCCGCCGTCCGCACCCTGATCCGCTGGGCCGGGGACGATCCCGACCGGGAGGGCGTGCTCGATACGCCCGCGCGGGTGGCGCGCAGCTACCGCGAGCTGTTCGCCGGCTACGCCAGCGATCCGCGGGAATATCTCGAGCGCACCTTCGAGGAGGTCGGCGGCTACGACGAGCTGGTGGTGCTGAAGGACATCCGCTTCGTCAGCTTCTGCGAACACCACATGCTGCCGGTGGTCGGCCGCGCCCACGTCGGCTACCTGCCCACCGACCGGGTGGTCGGCATCTCCAAGCTGGCGCGGGTGGTGCACGGCTTCGCCCGACGGCTGCAGATCCAGGAGAAGATGACCTCCGAGATCGCCACCGCCATCCACGAGGTGTTGCGCCCGCAGGGCGTGGGCGTGGTGATCGAGGCCGAGCACAGCTGCATGACGCTGCGGGGGGTCAATACGGCGGGCGCGAGTCTGTCGACCAGTTGTCTGATGGGCGTGATCCGCGACGACCCGCGCACCCGCGAGGAGTTCCTGCGACTGGTCCGGGGCTGATCTCCGTCGCGTGGCGCAAGGTCGCCCGGGAACGAGCCGGGCCGCCTCCTGTTCTGAACCCGTGTCAGAAAAGGAGACGACGATGGCGAACGCCGGCGACGACCGTGAGACGGTCTACCTGAACACCGCGGACCGCGAGAGCCTGTGCCGACTGGACGGCGTGGAGCCGCAGATCGCCGAGGCCCTGATCGAGGCCCGTCCGTTCCACGAATGGGGCGACCTGAAGCGGGTCGACGGCGTCGACCAGGAGCGGATCAACGCGCTGAAGAGCGCCGGCGCCGAGCTGGGCGAGCCCACGAGCGGCCCGATCGGAGAGCCCGGCAGCGGCGGCAGCGCCGACTCGCCCGCGGGCAATATGGGCCGGGCCTGACCTGACTCCGGAAACGCGGCCCGGTCCTTGCGGAATTCGCCTCCGAGGAGGCTTTTCGGATGGCCTGGACCGCGATTTCGACCCGGAATGAGACACCGCCCATCGTGCGCGGCGGCTGGCTGGACGCGCTGCGTTTCATTGTGGCCGGGCTGATCATCCTGCATCACTTCCAGGGCGCCGGGCCGATCGCCCTCGCCGAGAGCCTGCATCCGGCGTTCGAGCGCAGCGGCTTCCTGCTGACCAACTTCTTCCTGATCGACAGCGGCTATGTGCTGATGCGGGTGTACGGCGCCTCGGTGGCCGGCGGCCGGATGTCGGCGGGCGACTTCTTCCTCAAGCGCTACCTGCGCGTCGTCCCGGCGCACCTGATGATGGGGCTGGCGCTGGTGGCGCTGGTGGTCGGGGGCGGGATGCTGGGCTTCGCGCCCCGCGCGCCGGAATGGTTCCGCTGGGACCAGCTGCCGGCCCAGCTGACCCTGACCCAGGCGTACGGCGTCCCCGGCGGCTACGGCTGGAACGCGCCAAGCTGGTCGATCTCGGCCCTGATCGGCTGCTACCTGGCGTTCCCGTGGCTGCTGCGCGGGCTGATGAAGCTGGGGCCGTGGGCGACGCTGGGCCTGGGCGTCGGAGGTTACCTGCTGGCCAATGAACTCACCTGGGCGCTGCTCGGCTATCCGGTCTACCAGATGCCCATGGGCTTCGGCTTCTTCCGCGCCCTGCCCCTGTTCTTCCTCGGCATGGCGCTGGCGTGGTTCGCGCAGAAGACCTGGATCCATCCGCGGCTGGCCGGCTGGTCGGGGATCGGCGCGGCGGTGCTGCTGGCCGGCCTGCAGTTCTTCGACAAGCACGCCCTGGCGTCGCTGGCCTGCATCTCGGTGATCATCCTCGCGGCGGGGGCGACCCCCACCCCGCGGCCGTCGAAGTGGGTCGAGAAGGCGGCGCAGGTCAGCTTCTCGATGTTCATCACCAACGAGGTCGTCCGCATCGCCTGGTTCGGCGTGGGCAATGTGGCGATCGCCCGGCTGGCCCTGCCGGTGGCGGCCCAGTGGGCGATCTGGGCCGGCGGCGTGCTGGCCGCCTTCGCCTTCGCCTGGCTGTTCCACGTCGCCGTGGACCAGCCGCTCCAGAACCGCATCCGCGACTGGCTGAAGGGCCGGCGCGCCCGCAAGGCGCCGGCGCTCCAGCCGGTGGTGTCGCTGGAGGGCTGAGCCGGCCTAGCCGCCGCAGCCCGTCGCCGAACCCGCCTCCACCCGGCCGGCCTTCATGACCAGCCGGGGCGTGCGCAGCGGGGTCAGCGCGGCGGTCGGGTCGCCCTCGACGGCGACCAGATCGGCCCAGGCCTGCGGGCGCACCACGCCGAGCCCGTCGTCCCCGAGCATCCGCCCGGCCTCCCAGGTGGCGCTCCGGAGCACCTCGGCCGGTGTCATGCCGGACTCCACATAGGCGTCGAGCACCCCGAGCGCCGAAGCCCCCCTGCCCCGCTCGTACGGCCCGTAGGCGTCGGAACCGGCGGCGATGCGGACGCCGAGACGGCGGGCGCGACGGATGCGGTCGCGGCTCTCCTCAAGGTGTCGTTCGACCTCCTCGCGCGGCGGCCGCTGCGGCCAGCCGGCGGTGATCTCCAGCGCCCGCTCCAGCGAGACGTCGGTGGGCACCAGCCAGACCCCCTTCTCCGCCATCAGACGCAGCGTCGCGTCCGAGACCTGGTAGGCGTGCTCGATCGAGGTGACGCCGGCCTCGACCGCCTCGCGGACAGCCTCGTCGCCGGTGGCGTGGGCGGCGACGGGGATGCGATGGCGCCTGGCCTCGGCGACGATGGCCGCCATCTCCTCGGGCGAAAGACGGGTCCGCTGGGGCGTGGCCTCGGCGTAGATCTTGATCACCTCGGCGCCGCGGGCGATGGCCTCGCGGACTGCCGCGCGGCCGTCCTCGACGCCGGTGACGATGCGGTATTCGGCGTCGACGAGGTGGTGCGGATCGTGCGGCTGGGGCTGCAGCTGCCCGCCGGCCGGCGCGAGCCCCGGACCCGAGCCGTAGATGCGCGGCCCCGGGACCGAACCGCCCCGGACGCCCTGCTCGAGCATCAGGTCGAGGAAGCGCCCCGAGTTGCCGAGGTCGCGCACGCTGGTGAAGCCGGCCTCGAGGTATTCGCGGGCGCGCCGGGCGCCGGCGAGGCTGCGCACCACGTCGCCCTGGATGGCCTGGTCGCGGGCGGCGACGATGGAGAGGTTCTCCGAGAAGCCTTCCTCGAGCAGGAGGTGGGTGTGGCCGTCGATCAGGCCGGGGATCACCGCGCAGCGGGACAGGTCGAGGACGGCGGCGCCTTCGGGGACGGCGAGCCCCTGCCCCACCTCGGCCACCCGGCGGCCGCGGATCAGGATGTCGCGCGGCCCCACCATGCGCCCGGCTTCGGAATCGAACAGGTCGCCGGCGCGGACGAGGGTGACCGGCGGGGGGGCGGACTGGGCGTGCGCCGCGACGGGCAGGCAGGCGGCGACGAGGGCGGCGGCGCAGGCGACGAAGGACAGGCGGGTCATGGGAGCTCCGGACGGTTGTCCCGCTCAGAGGCCCGGATCCCCGACGCCGGATGCGCCGGCCCCCATGAAATCGCTGTAATCCGGACGCCGCGTCAGATCGGCATCCGCATGATCTCCTGATAGGCGGAGATCACCTGGTCGCGGACCGCCATCACCGTCTCCAGCGAGGCCTCGGCCGAGGAGACGGCGGTGACCACGTCGATCAGGCTGCCCTGGCCCTGGACGGCGGAGGCCATCTGGGTCTCGGCGGCGCGCGAGGCCTGGGTCATCTCGCCCATGACGTTGGTCAGGAGTTCGGCGAAGCCGGCTCCCGCCGCGGGCGCGGCGGGGGCGGTCGGCAGGGCCCCGCCCTGCACCGCCGCATAGGCCTTGGCGGCCAGCAAGGGGTTCATCGCTCAGCCCTCACTTCTTGATCAGGTCGAGGGTGCGGGCCTCCATGGTCCGCGCCGTCTCGATGACGTTGAGATTGGCCTCGTAGGCCCGCTGCGCCTCGCGCATGTCCATCGCCTCGATCAGGGTGTCGACGTTGGGGCGCAGCACATAGCCCTCGGCGTTGGCCGCCGGGTGCGACGGGTCGTACTCCGAGCGGAAGTCGCCCTGGTCGGGCCGCACCTCGGCGAGGGCGACGCCGGTGACGCCGTCGATCTCGCGCGCCTGGAAGACCGGGATCTGGCGCCGGTAGGGCTCGCCGCCGGCGACCTGGGCCGTCGACTGGGCGTTGGCGATGTTCTCGGCGATCACGCGCATGCGCGACTGCTGGGCCTTGAGGGCGCTGGCCGCGACGGCCATGGCGCTGTTCCGCGGCGGGACGGGATCGGGCATCGGCTACTCCGTTCGGTCAGCGGCCGGGCGGCCGGGCGGCCATGCGCAGCATCTGCATGGACTTCTGGTAGAAGCCGATGGCCGCGTCGTAGGCCATGCGGCTCTCGGCCATCTTCAGCATCTGCTCCTCGACCACCACGGCGTTGCCGTCGAGGGTGGTCTCGGAGTCGGGAGCGGCGGTGGTCGCGAAGCGGGCGGGCTGGCCGGGCGGGGCGATGTGCATGGCGCTGGTGCGCATCATCGGCAGGCCGCCGCCCCGGCGCATCGCCGCGGCGAAGTCGGTCGGCAGCTCCAGATCCCGGCCGACGTAGCCGGGGGTGTCGGAGTTGGCGACGTTCTGGGCGATCAGGCGCTGGCGCTCGTCGAGCCAATTCAGGCGGCCCTTGATCTGGCTCAGCAGCGGCAGGTCGGCGAAGCCCACGAGGTCGTCTCCGGGCGCGGATCGCCCACGGTTCGATGGGCAGAAACTGCCGCCTCCATGGTTAACGACGGGTTATTTCAACGCGGCGTTAACCATGTCGGTTGAAATCTGCGCGCGCCGGAACAAGCGCCGGCGGGGCCTCGCCGCATGAATTTCCTCGACCTGCTCCGGGCGCTGTTCGGCCTGGCCTTCACCCTCGGCATCATCGGCCTGGCGGCCTGGGCGGCGCGGCGCTACGCCCCGCAGCTGATGGCGCGGCTGAACGCCGAGCGCGGCGAGCGGCGCATGCAGGTGGTCGAGACGCTGGTGCTGGACCCGGCGCGGCGGCTGGTGCTGGTGCGGGTCGACTCCGAGGAGCGGCTGCTGCTGCTCGGCGAGGGCCGGGAGCTGCTCGAGCCCCGCGGAGACGGCCAGTGAGCGGGCCCCGGCTGTTCGTCGTCCCGACCCGCGCCGAACTCAAGCGGGCGGCCTTGCTGTCGCTGCTGGCCACAGCCTTCTGCCTGGTCTGGCCGCTGGGAGCCCTGGCCCAGGAGGCGGCGCAGGCGGGGTCGGCGATCAACATCGACCTCGGCACCGGCTCGGGCCTGACCCAGCGGGTGGTCCAGCTGGTCGGGCTGATGACGGTGCTGTCGCTGGCGCCATCGATCGTGATCATGACGACCAGCTTCGTGCGCATCGTGGTGGTGCTGTCGCTGCTGCGCACCGCCCTGGGGATGCAGCAGTCGCCGCCGAACGCGGTGCTGGTCTCCCTGGCCCTGTTCCTGAGCGCCATCGTCATGGCCCCGACCTGGCAGGACGCCTATGATTCGGGCATCCGGCCGCTGATGGACCAGCAGATGGAGCTGCCGCAGGCCTTCGATGCGGCCTCCGAACCGGTGAAGACCTTCATGCTCGGCCAGGTCGACCAGGACGACCTCGCCCTGTTCACCCGGCTGTCGCAGATCGAGGCCCCGCAGAGCGCCGCCGACCTGCCCCTGCGGGTGGTCACGCCCGCCTTCATGATCAGTGAACTGAAGCGCGCCTTCGAGATCGGATTTCTCCTTTTCGTTCCGTTTCTTGTGATCGATCTGGTGGTGGCCAGCGTGCTGATGTCGATGGGCATGATGATGCTGCCGCCGGTGGTCGTCTCCCTGCCCTTCAAGCTGATCTTCTTCGTCCTCGTGGACGGCTGGAGACTGGTCGCCGGAAGCCTGGTGGAGAGCTTCCAGCGGGGGGCGGGAACAGGGTAAATCCCCAGTCTGCAAGGCTTTCAGCGGCAAAGCCGCTTGCCACGGGGCGAAAAAGCGGCGTTGATCCCCCGGTCATCGCCCCGGAATCGGGGGGCGAGCTTCAATCGGGAAACGACCCACAATGACCACTCAAGCCGAACTCATCGCCGCCGTCGCCAAGGACGCGGGCGTCAGCCAAGCCGACGCCGGCCGCGTTCTCGACGCCGTCGTGAAGAACATCCACAAGTCGCTGACCTCGGGCCAGGACGTGCGCATCTCGAACCTCGGCGTGTTCGACACCGCCGAGCGCGCCGCCCGCGAGGGCCGCAACCCGGCCACCGGCCAGACCATCAAGATCGCCGCCTCCAAGGCCGTGCGCTTCCGCGTCTCCAAGCCGCTGAAGGACGCCGTCAACAAGTAAGGCGGATCAGGCGGCCGGCCGGGCAGGCTGCGCCGCCGCTGGTTGCGGACGGGCGGGGGTCGCGGGGCGATCTCCGCCCGTCTTGCGTCTGAGCTCGTCCTTCATTTCCGCCACCCAGCCGGCGAAGGTGTCGGCGGAGGCGGTCAGGGCGGCGAAGTCCGCCGCCGAGGTCTGCGTCCCGTCGAGGCCGGCCAACGCGATGGAGAGGGCGGTCTTCGAGCGCGCGCCCTCGACGTAGCCGCGGTAACGGCCGGAGAGGCGGGCGAGGCCCGCCGCGTCCCGGGCGAGCGAGTAACCGACGCCGGCGCGGATCAGCCGGGCCTCCTCGTCGGCCGACAGGGCGGCCGGATCCTTGTAGCGGTCGCCGAGGCGGGCCTCGTACAGCGCCGCGGCCTCGGCCCACTTCTCCTGCTTCCACGAAATCTCCGCGCGCACGTCGCGGGCGTCGGGCGAGGCGTCGGCGCCCAGCACCTCGAGCGCGTGGTCGTAGCGGCCGAGGCTGGCGAGGGCGCGGGCCTCGAGCGCCCGCCGCTCGGCGTTCAGCGCCGTCGGCAGCAGGGTGGTGCGCGAGGTCCAGATCGCCTGCAGGGCCGCCTCGGGCTGGCGGTCCATCAGATAGATGCGGGCGAGGTCGGTGGCGACCTGCGCCTTGGCCACGCCCTCCAGCCGCTCGTCGACCTGGTGCTTGAGCAGTTCGGCGGCCTGGTCGAGGAGGTCGACGTCCACCAGCCGGCGGGCGAGGCGGCGGACCATCTCGTCGCCGTCGGCGCCGATCGGGGTCAGGTCGCGGAAGTCGTAGAACAGGCCCAGCGCCTGGACAGGCTGCATGCCGTCGGCCCCGCCCTCGAGAAACAGCATGCGGAAGGCCGCCGACAGGTCGGTCTGGAGCTCGGCCGCGGCGGGCAGGCGGGCGAGGCGCGAGCCGGCGCCCTTCAGCGCGGTGAGCGCCTCCCGGTACAGACCCTGGGACAGGTAGAGGCGGCCGAGCTCGCGGATCACCGCCAGCTCCACCGCGTCGCCGCGCCAGCGCCAGCGCAAGGCCTCCAGCTCCCTGGCCGCGGCGTCGGCCTTCATGGTCCCCTTGGCGAGCGACAGCCGCACCACGCCGAGGCGGGCCGGGACCGCGACCTTGTCGAGGGGCGCGCGGCCGACGGCGGCGTAGACGGCGAGGGCGCGGTCGGCGATGCCCTCGCGCTCGAACAGCTGCGCCTGCACCAGGCGGGCGGCGAGCTGGTCGGCGGCGGGGACGTCCTGGCTGAAGGCGTAGGCGAGCAGGGCCCGGGCGGCCGGAAGGTCGCCGGTCTGCAGCGCCGCCTCCGCATGGGCCGCCCCGAACCGGGCCCGCCACAGGGGCGGAAACTCGTCGACGGCCGCGGCGCCGGCGGCGAAGGCCTGGCGGGCGCCGGCCCAGTCGCCCTGGCGCGAGGCGATGTAGCCGCGCCAGACGGCGACGGCCGGGTCGCCGGCGACCACCGCCGAGGCGAAGTCGGCCTGGGCCTCCTCGAAGCGGCCGATGGAGGCCCGCGCCGCGCCGCGCAGGCCGCGCAGTTCGGGCTCGCCGGCCATGCCGGGGGCCTGGGCGACGATGGCGTTGAGGACGCCGACGGCCTCGTAGCCGAGGCCGGAGCCGGCGAGGAAGCGGGCCAGGGCCAGCCGCGCCTCGATGGGCGCGCGCGGATCGTCCCCGGCGGCTACGGCCTCGGCCCCGGCGGCGTCCTGCAGCTCGCGGTAGCGGGCGGGGAAGCCGGCGTGTCCGGCGTCGCCCCACTCGGCGAGGATCAGACCCGCGTGGCGGGCCTTCGCCGGCGCGCCGGGCCCGGTCTCCGCCGGCTCCAGCGCCGCCGAGGGCGGCGAAAGCAGGACGCCGCCGGGCCGCTGCAGGGTGACGAGGTCGCCCTCGGCCCGGATGGCGAGGTCGGCGACCGGGGTCTCGACCGCCAGGCCGTGGGCGGTCGGCAGCAGGGCGAGGTCGACGGTGCGGCGAAGGTCGCCGAAGCCCTTGCCCGGGGCGCGGGCGGTGACGGCGGCGAAGCGGTCGCCGGCGAGCGGGTCGGTGAGCCACACCGCCCGGGTGGCGCCGGCCATGCGCGCCACCAGCGCGGGCTGGCCGCTGTCGTCGCGCTCGACCGTGATCCCGCCGGCGGCGGTCGGCGGCCCGCCGACCGTCACCCGCCACACCGCCCCCTCGGCCTCGGCGGAGACCGGCAGGGCGGCGGGCGCGGCGATCCGCAGGGCGACATGGTCCGCGCCGGCCGTCCAGTGGGCCGAAGCGGCGGGACCGAGGGCGGCCGCGCCCGCGAGGTCGAGCCGGGCCGGCGTGTCGAACACCACCCACACCGCCTCGCCGCGGCGGAAGACGGCGGCGCCGACCGGCTGATCCCAGCGGAACTCCAGCGTCACCCGGTCCGCCGCGGCCCGCGAGACCACCGGCACGGTGGAGGGGGCGCCGGCCGGCGCGGCCGGGGCGGCGGGGGCTTCCGCGTACAGGTTGAGCCAGACCGCGCCGTCGGCCACGCCGTTGCGGACGCCCGCGCCCTCGGCGAGGGTCAGCACCAGTTCGGTGGCGCCGCGCACCGCGCGGGTCTCGACCTTCTCGACGCCCGGCGGGGGATCGACGCGCAGCCGGGAGACGTCGGGGGCGGCGGTGGCGCCGATGCGCACCACCACGTCGCGCCCTTCCCGCCGCACCTGCGCCCGCGAACCGACCACGCCGGCGAATTCGACGCGGGTGAAGGCTCCGTTGGCGCCGACGCGGATGGTGACGGGGTCCAGCGCCGCCCCGCCCTCCTGGGCCAGCGGGGCCAGCGGGGCGAACGCGACCGCGCCGGCCGCGGCGGCGGCCACGGTCGACTTCAGGATGCGCTTGGTCGAACGGGCCCCGGACATACGCGCGCACCCTCGCGCGCGAGCCCTTTCAACGCAGTTAACGGTTGATGACCGCGGCGCCGTCAGTCGTGGCCGGGCATGCCCTTCGACGGATCGTCCGACGGGGTGTCCGGGTCGTTGCGGCGATTGACGCCGCTGTTGCGGATCTTGGCCCAGGCGAACAGCACGCCCAGGATCAGCGGGCCGCCGACGAGCACCAGCAGCCAGGGAAAGCCTTCCATCGTCTATCTCCGATCGGGGCCGCGCAGCGGCGGCGGTGGGGGCCGCCGCCTGCGGAACAGGGGCAGGGCGAACAGCAGGGGCAGGAAGAAGAAGACGAAATGGCCGCCGGTCGCGTACCAGACGGCGACGGAGACCAGCACGGCGGCGGCGACGACCGCGAGGAGGACGGCGGGACGCATCAGGCGACGCCCCGGCGCAGCAGGCGCAGCGCCACGCGCAGGCACTCCAGCCGCACCTGGCCGCGGCCCACGTCCCCGAAATGGTGCTCCTCGTGAACGGTCGGCGCGCCCGCGGCGGCCATGGCGAAATGCACGAGCCCCGGTTCGTCGTCCGGGCCGCCGCGCCCCGCGAAGCCGGTGATCGCCACGGCGACGCCGGCGCCGGAGGCGCGCAGGGCGCCTTCGGCCATGGCGCGGGCCACCGGCTCCGACACCGCCCCGTTCTGCGCGATCAGCCGCGGCGGCACGCCCAGCTCTGCGGCCTTGGCCTCGTCGGTGTAGACCACATAGCCCCGCTCGAAGGCGTGCGAACGGCCCTCGACGTCGGTGAGCACGGAAGCCACGAGGCCGCCGGTGCAGCTCTCCGCCGTCGCCAGCGTCACGCCGCGGTCGCAGGCGGGGCCGAGCACCGCCTCGACGAGGGTCTCGATGTCTTCGGGAAGGGCCGGGCTGAGCGTCTCGGTCATGTCCGGATGGGAACGGCGGCGCGCGGGTGGCTGTTCCCGCGACACCGCGGCGGGTTGCGTCGGGCCGCCCGGCGAACGACATCCACCCCAGCCACCTCCGGAGCCGCCATGACAGACCCCGTTTCCCCGCGCCTCAGCCCCCTGTCGACGGGTCTGCGCGCGCGGTGCCCGCGCTGCGGGCGCGGTCCGCTTTTCAAGGGCTATCTGTCGTTGCGGGAGGGCTGCCCCGCCTGCGGCCTGTCGTACGGCTTCGCCGACCCGGCGGACGGCCCGGCCTTCTTCGGCATGAGCCTGGTGGGACTGGTCGGCATGGGCCTGTTCATGTGGTTCGAATTCACCGTCCACCCGCCGGTCTGGGTGCACATGGTGGTGACCATGCCGCTGCTGGTGATCGGCTGCCTCGGCGTGCTGCGGCCGCTGAAGGGCTGGCTGGTGGCCGAACAATTCGTGCGCGCCGCCTCGGAGGCGGAGTTCGAGAGCGTCGGCCGCCATGGCGACGGACCGGGACAGTCCTGAGCCCCGTCAGGCCGGAGCGAAGGTTCAATCCGCCCCGCATCGGCCGACTCGCCTCCCAAATCGCAGATTATACTGTCGCTCTGACGAACAGGGCGGCCGCCCCTCTGATTTGTTCAGACGAGCAGCAAAACTGACCAATACTATTCGCCGCCATTAACTCAAACTGCTTACCAGCGGATTCGACACAGATGCACAAGCTGTGCAGCCTCGCTTCTTCATCACAGTTATGAATGCATGCTGACCTCAGATGATTACTGAGGTAACCAACCCCCTTAACCGCCTCCGTCAATCTCACGATAAAGGAACATCGTTCATCCTGCGCTCCGGATCTGGCCCGCGGGGGACAAGATGGCGGAACAGCAGGGGACCGGAACGGGGTACGACGGGACGGGGCCGCGCGGCCTCGGCTCCGCCCCGCCGCGACAGGCTTTCGGAACGGCCTACGAAAGCGTGACCTTCTCCACGGCCACCCACGGGGCGGATCTCAGCATCACCCTAGCGTCGCAGCCGGTGTTCGAGCTGTCGAGCTCCACGCCGGTGAGCCGGCGCCTGCGCCGGTCGATCCGCCGCACCGGCGACCGGTCGCCGTTCGAGCGCAAGACCCTCGGACTGGAGGATCTGACGCGGATCGACGCCCTCACCCTGCAGCACGGGCTGGACCTGCTCCGGCTGGGCCCGGGCGACTCCGGCGTGCTGCCGGCCTTCTGGCGCTCCCTGACGGAGGGCCGCAACGCCTACGCCCTGCTCTGCGCCGAGGCGCAGCACAGCCTCCGCCCCGACAGCCTGCTGGTGGAGGTGGTGGGCGGGCCGGAACACGTCCGCCCGGAGGCGGTCAACGACATGGCGGACCGCTTCGCCCTGGCGTCGCGCGGACTGATCCTGCACATCGCCCCGGACGTGGACACGGCGCTGGGCCTGCGCGGGGCGCGGCTGAGCTGCCTCGCCATCGACTTCGCCGGCGTCGCCCACCAGGGCGCCCGGGACTGGCAGGCGGCGGTCGACCTGATCGCCGCCGCGCGCGCCGCCTGCGCCCAGATCCTGCTGCTCAACCTGCGGCCGGAACGGGCCCTCGGCGCCCAGGCCGCCGGCGCCACGCACGCCGTCTTCTGCGCCCTGGAGCCGCGCACGGTCTGAGCGGGCGTGTCGGGCGCCGGCTCAACGCACGAGCGCCGCGACAGGCGCTGATGATCGTGCGGCGGGCGCCGATCCGGCCGCGCCCGCTCCCTGCGCAGCTCCTTGACTGCACGCCCGGCGTGGCTTCCCACTATCGGCCATGCTCGGGGGGGCGCGTGTTGTTGCAGCATGACGGAGGATCGCTGAAGGAGCCGCGGGCGGCCCGGCCGCCGCGCTCCGGAGCAGCTCGCCCCCACGGCCCCTCCGGGTCCGCTTCCCGCTCCAGCCGCAGCAGGTTGATCTCCATCACGCGCCACCTGCTCCCGGCGCTGATCGTCGCCGCCGGCCTCCAGCTCACCGGGCCGTCCTGCGCCCCCGCGGTCACGCCACCGACGCCGGAGTCAACTTTTGCCGCTGTCGAGAACAAGATCCGCTCAAAGTACTATGGCTATGAGAGTCGGACGCAAGAGATTGAAGCCATTATCAGTAAATACAGATCACAGGTTGGCGCCAATACGACCTCGTTCGATCTGTATTTCAGCATTCTGACGCCAATGCTCGACAGCCTGGGCGAGTCCCACAACTTCGCAAGTCCGCCCGGCGCGTCCGAGGGGGCGTCGACACAGGGACCGAGACCACCCGTCCCTGCTGCGACATCAGCGGCCAACCTGCAGGCGGGCCTCGGCCTCTCCATCGGGTGGCTCTCGCGTCCCGACGAGGCCGACTATGTCTTTGACGTTCGCCGCGGCTCCGGCGCCGATCTGGCCGGGGTGGAGCCTGGCTTGCGCGTCGAGCGGCTGAAGATTTCGCCGACGGACCGCGGCGGACGCGCCGAACTCGAAACCACGGGCGCCGACGGGGCCGCCCGCACCTACCGGTTTGAGTTCTCGCCGATGAAGGCGGATGCGCCTCGCGAGGCCTTTGACGTGCCGGCCGGCTATCGCGTTATCCGGTTCGACGAGTTCAACCGTGAGAACGTCGAGTGGTTCAGGGAACAGCTCCACAACGCGCCGCGCGGGGCGATCATCGACCTGCGTCACAACGCCGGCGGGACCGAGCGATCGACCAGGTGGATGTTGGGCGAGCTGCTCCCGGCCAGCTCGCTGATCGGGACAGATCTGAAGCATGGACGCCGCTCGGTGCGGCGAACGACCCGATGGGGCGCATCCTACCGCCAGCCGCTGGCGGTGCTGGTCGGGCCGGAGTCGGCGAGCTCCGCCGAGGTGTTCGCGGCGGCCCTTCAGCACCACCGGCGGGCGATTCTCGTGGGGAAGACCACCGCCGGGTCCGTCATGACTTCGCGGCTGTTCTCCCTTCCGGACGGCGGGACGTTGAGCCTGGCAGTGTCCGAGTTCGTGGCCCCCGACGGCCGTCGCCTCGAGGGTGTTGGAGTGCGCCCGGACGTGGACGCGATCTCGATCCTCGCCGCCGTGCGGGCCGGGCGAGACATCTTGCTCGAAGCGGCGATCGCGGCGTTGGAGGCCAGGGCGACAGAGGTTCCCGAAGCGTGAGCGGTCGGCGCGATCGGCTCGGCGCCACGACCCTCCCCGTGCGACGCCGGCTCGGCCGCGGCCACCCCGAGCTCTCAGATCAGGCTGCATCTGACAGCTCTTGAGCCAGCCCCGGGAGGTTCCACAAGGCGCTGGCGACCCCGGGAGGACTCCAACCTCCGACCTCGGCTTTAGGAAAGCCTTGCTCTATGCAGCTGAGCTACGGGGCCACGCAGCGGCTGACCTAGCGGCTTGCGCGGCGCGGGGAAAGCGTCTGCGGCAATTTCCGCGGACGGGACCGGCGGGGGCCGCCGGGGGTTCCCCGGCCCAACGCCCCGCGCTCGACCGCGACGACGATGGCGCGGCCAGCGGACGGCGTTGAGCGGTTGTGGTTAATCCGCCTTAAGCTACAATACCTTGTAGGGAACAAACCCCGAATCGGGCCGAGTCAGCGATTCGGTCCTGATTCGTTTCGCCCCTGTTCCGCCGCGGGGCCTGTCGGCGTTTACGGCGGCCCTCCGCGTCCGGCGGCGCTTGAGGAACCGGGCGGGACACGCCACCTTTCACCGGCATGAGTGACCGAGGCGCAGGACAGGCCCCGTCGCGGGTCGCCGCGATCCTGGGGCCCACCAACACCGGCAAGACCCACCTCGCGGTCGAGCGGATGCTCGGCCACGCCTCGGGCATGATCGGCCTGCCGCTGCGGCTGCTGGCGCGCGAGATCTATGACCGGGTCGTGCGCCAGCGCGGGGCGGCGGCGGTCGCCCTGATCACCGGCGAGGAGAAGATCGTCCCGCCGCGGCCGCACTATTTCGTGTGCACCGTCGAGGCCATGCCGCTGGAGCGGTCGGTGGAGTTCGTCGCCGTCGACGAGATCCAGCTGGTGGCCGACCCGGAGCGGGGCCACGTCTTCACCCAGCGCCTGCTGCACGCGCGCGGCCGGGCGGAGACGATGTTCCTCGGGGCCGGGACCATGGCGCCGCTGGTCCGCGCCCTCGTGCCGGACGCGGAGATCGTGGCCCGCGACCGGCTGTCGACGCTCAGCTACGCCGGATCGAAGAAGCTGACCCGGCTGCCGCGGCGCAGCGCCATCGTCGCCTTCTCCACCGAGCAGGTCTACGCCATCGCCGAACTGATCCGCCGCCAGCGCGGCGGGGCGGCGGTGGTCATGGGCTCGCTCAGCCCGCGCACCCGCAACGCCCAGGTCGAGCTGTTCCAGTCGGGGGAGGTCGACTTCCTCGTGGCCACCGACGCCATCGGCATGGGGCTGAACATGGACGTCGACCATGTCGCCTTCGCCGGCCTGCGCAAGTTCGACGGCCGCCGGACGCGGTGGCTGCACGCGCACGAGATCGGGCAGATCGCCGGCCGCGCCGGCCGCCACCTGCGCGACGGCACCTTCGGGGTGACCGGAGAGGCGCTGGAGCTGGACCCCGACCTCGTCGAGCAGGTGGTCGAGCACCGCTTCGACCCGGTCGAGGCGGCCGAGTGGCGCAACGCCCGCCTCGACTTCGACACCCTGCCCGACCTGCTGCGCTCGCTGACGGTCACGCCGCAGAGGTTCGGCCTGAGGCTGACCGAGCCGGCGCTCGACGAAATCCTGCTGCGCCGGCTGGCCCAGGACGCGGCGGTGAACCGGATCAGCCGCTCGCGCGGCGCCCTGATGCGGCTGTGGGAGGCCTGCCAGCTGCCGGACTTCCAGAAGACGACGCTGGACGAGCACGCCCGGCTGGCGAAGGAGGTGTTCGAGGCCCTGACCGGTCGCCGGGGACGGCTGACGGCGGACTGGATCGCGCCGCGCTTCGCCGCCCTGGACCGCGACGACGGGCAGATCGACCAGCTGTCGGCGCGGCTGTCCGGGGTGCGGACGCTGAGCTACATCGCCAACCGCCCCGACTGGCTGGACCAGGCGCAGGGCTGGCGCGACCGGACCAAGGCGCTGGAGGAGCGGCTCTCGGACGTGCTGCACGAGCGGCTGACCGCGCGCTTCGTCGACCGCCGGACCACCGCCCTGATGCAGGCGCTGAACGTGCGCGGCGACGCGATGGCCGAGGTCGCCGACGACGGCGAGGTGGTGGTCGAGGGCCATGCGGTCGGCCAGCTGAATGGAATCGACTTCCGGCTCGACCGCGGCGGCTCGGCCCTCGCGGACCGGGCGCTGAGGCACGCGGCGCGGCAGGCGGTGACGCCGGAGATCGCGCGCCGGCTGGGGCGGCTGGCGGCCGAACCGGACGAGGCCTTCGCCGTCACCCCCGACGGGGCCGTGCTGTGGCGGGGAAGCCAGGCCGGACGGGTGATCGGCGGCGAGCCGTTCGCGCCGAAGGTGCGGCTGCTGGGCGACCTCGGCTCCGCCGCGGCGCGCGAGCGGGCGACGAGGCGGCTGGATGCCTGGCTGGCGGGCGAGGCGGGACGGGCGCTGAGGCCGCTGCGCCGACTGAAGGGGGCGATCGAGTCGGGGACGCTGAAGGGCCTGCCGCGAGGCGTGGCCTTCCGGCTGGTCGAGGCCGGCGGGCTGATCGACCGGCGCGAGGTCGAGCGCGATCTGGCCGCCCTGAGTCAGGCCGAGCGCCGCACGCTGAAGGAATTCGGCGTCCGCACGGGGGCGCACTCGGTGTGGCTGCCGGGCCTGCTGAAGCCGCGCGCCCGCGGCGTCGCCCAGGCCTTCGTCGCCGACGCGCCGGCCCGGCTCCGGCCCGACGGCCTCGGAGCGCTGCCGGATCCGCCGCCCTCCCCCCGGACGCTGGCGGCCTGGGGCCTGCGGGCGGTGGGCCGGTTCACGGCGCCGGTGGAGATGCTGGAGGCCCTGGCGGAACGGCGCGCCCGGGGCGGCGGCCGCCTGGACGAGACCGACCTGGCCGCCCTGGGACTCGACGAGGCCGGGGCCAAGGCGCTGCTGGCGGCCCTGAAGACGCCGCGGGCGCAGCAAGCGGAGCGGCCGGGCGCCCGGCCGCGGCCGGTCAAGGATTCGCCGTTCGCGGTCCTCTCGACCCTGGCCCGGCCCGAGGCCCCGCCGGCCCGGCGGCGGCGGCCGCGACGCCGGACGACGGCGGGCGAGTGAGCGACCCGGGCTGCCGGATCGACGTCTGGCTGTGGCGCGCGCGCTTCGCCCGGAGCCGCTCGCTGGCCGCGGCCATGATCGAGCGCGGCGCCGTGCGGCTGACCCACCATGGCGTGCAGAGCCGCCTCGACAAGCCGAGCCGGACCGTCCACGTGGGCGACCGCCTCGTCTTCGCGAGTGGTGGACGGGTGGTGGAGCTGGAGGTGCTGGCGCTCGGCGACCGCCGCGGGCCGGCGTCCGAGGCCCGCGCCCTCTACGAGGCGCGGGCGCCGGAGGCTTGAGGCCTTACTGGCGGACGAACTCGCCCTCGATGTGCAGTTCGACCTCGTCGCCGAGGGCCGGGAGGGCGAAGTTGATCCCGAAGTCCGAACGCCGGATCGTCGCCTCGCCGTCGAAGCCGGCCTTGTAGGCCCCCATGGCCTGGCCGGCCTGGTTGAACTCGACCTCCATGGTCACCGGGCGGCTGACGCCGCGCAGAGTCAGGTCGCCGACTACGGTGGCCTCGGTCGGATCGTCCGCGTCGACGGTCACGGACCGGGAGACGAAGGTGGCGACGGGGTGGTTGGCGGTGTCGAAGAAGTCGGCGGTCTGCAGGTGGGCGTCGAGGCCGTCGGAGTTCGAATCCACCTCGGTCAGCGGAATCGTCGCGGTCAGCTTCGAGTTGGCCGGATCGGCGGGGTCGAGGGTCAGCTCCGCCTGCACGTTCACGAACTGGCCGACGTAGGTCGAGAAACCGAGGTGGTCGACGGACCAGGTGATCTTCCCGTGGGCGGGGTCCAGCCTGTAGTTGCCGGCCTGCACTTCCGCCGGCGTGCGGGTGATGGCGTTCTGGGCGCCGACCGCGCCGCCCGAGAGGACGGCGGCGCCGACGGCGACGGCGAGGAGGGTTCGGGAGGCGAGGCGCATGGACGGCTCCGGGGTTGATCAGCAATCAAGACTGCTACAGATAACCGGTCCCGGCGCAGGCGCAAGCCCGGCTGCGCCGTCGCGTCGCTGCCGAGGTCAGTTGACAGTGCGGCGGCCGGGGGTCATGTCCCGCCCTCTCCCCGCATCCGCCCGACTTCACCGCCGAACATGACCTACATCGTCACCGACGCCTGCGTGCGCTGCAAGTTCATGGACTGCGTCGAGGTGTGCCCGGTCGACTGCTTCTATGAGGGCGAGAACTTTCTCGTGATCGCCCCCGACGAATGCATCGACTGCGGCGTGTGCGAACCGGAATGCCCGGTCGACGCGATCAAGCCCGACACCGAGGACGAGCCCGACGGCAAGTGGCTGCAGATCAACGCGGAATACGCCAAGGTCTGGCCGAACATCACGGTCAAGGGCACGCCCCCGGCGGACAAGGAGCAGTTCGAGCGCGAAACCGGCAAGTTCGAGAAGTACTTCTCGCCCAAGCCGGGCAAGGGCTCCTGACGGCCTGAAGCGACGATCCGCGCCCCGGGCCGGAGGGTTGCGGAGAGGATTACCGGCCTTCCGTACGCGGACGCTGTGGACGTTTTGAAATTCCGCAGATTTGTGATAGGTTACTGTCATTGGGTCGGGCGGTCTGCGAAAACCTCGCGCCGCCCGCGTTTGCGACAGAATCCCGTCCACGCAGGCGGGATCGGCCAGAGGTTGGGTGATCCGTTTCCGCAACTGACGACTTGAGGACATCTCCGACGGACCTGTGCTCCGCCGGCCGTGGCCCTGTCGCCGTTGCGCCTTCGCCTCGCCCTTCCCCGCTGCGCCGGGAAAGGAATGACATGACGAGCAAGACCGGTCTGGAATTCAAGGTTGGCGACGCGGTCGTCTATCCGGCGCACGGCGTCGGCAAGGTGGCGGCGATCGAGACCCAGGAAGTGGCCGGAATGTCGCTGGAGGTCTATGTCGTGACCTTCGACCACGAGAAGATGACCCTGCGGGTGCCGACGAAGAAGGCCAAGACCGCCGGCCTGCGCTCGCTGGCCGCCGACGACGTCGTCAGCAAGGCCCTGACCACCCTGAAGGGCCGCGCCCGCATCAAGCGCACCATGTGGTCGCGCCGCGCCCAGGAATACGAGGCCAAGATCAACTCGGGCGACCTGATCTCGATCGCCGAGGTGGTCCGCGACCTGCACCGGGCCGAGAGCCAGCCGGAACAGTCCTATTCGGAGCGTCAGCTGTACGAGTCGGCGCTGGATCGCATGGCCCGCGAGGTCGCCGCGGCCAACCGCATCGACAAGGAAGCCGCCGTCGAACTGCTCGGCAAGTCGCTGAGCGCCAAGAAGCCGACGGCCCCGGCCGCAGAGGCCGAAGCGGCCTGATCCGCCGCAGCGGCGCCGACGCATGACGGAGGGCCCGGGAGCGATCCCGGGCCCTTTCTCGTCGTCAGTGGCCCGTGCCGGTCCCGGAGACGTGCTCCAGGTAGGCGATGACGTCGGCGATGTCCTGCGGTTCGAACTGGAAGGCGGGCATGGCGGGGTGGGCGGTGACCAGCCCCTCGGCGAAGGCCTCCTGCAGATCCTGCACCGGGTAGAGCGCGCCCATGTCGCGGAAGGGCGGCGCGGCCCGCAGGGGGCTGTCGCCCGACCGTTCGACGGCATGGCAGCCGGCGCACTTCTGGCGCACCAGCACCGCCCCGCGGTCCACGGAGCCGGCCATCGCCATGGTCGGCGTCGGCGTCGGGGCGACCTCGCCATCGGCGGCGCAGGCCCCCAGCGTCAGCAGGCCGGCGAGCATCACGAAACGCTTGAACATGCGAATTTCCCCAGGTTCGCTCCGGGAAATCCCTGTATTGCGCCCCGGCGCGTTCAACCTTCCATAGACGCCTTCCCGGAAGCCCCGGCAAGGGGCGGCGACAGGAGACATGCAATGGCCGACTTCTACCACATCCGACTGGAAACCGCGCGTGAGCCGGGCCACCCGGCGGGCGATCCGGGCGCGGGCTACGACATCGTCGCGCCGCTGGACGCCGAGGGCCGGCTGGACGCCGCCGGGTGCCGGGAGAACCCCGACCGCTGCTACGCCCGCCGCTTCGTCGACGGCGCGACCGAGGCCAAGGGCCGGCTGCGGCACGGGCCGGGCGATCGCTGGACGATCGATCTCGAACCGGACGCAGAGGATGCGGTGGGCTTCCGCTTCGGCCACGAGCGCTTCGTCGCCGGCGAGTACGTCAGCCTGACCCTGCCCGACGGCGAGCAGCACACCTATGTGGTCGCCGCCGTCGCGCCGGTCTGATCAGAAGTATTCGGCGTTGGCCGGGCACTGCGCGCTGATCCGGCGCGCGGTGATGCTGGCCGGAATATAGGGCGTCCCGCGGGCCAGCTGGGCGCCGCCGCTGAAGCGGAAGCTCTCCGTCGCATAGGGCCCGTTCAGGCGCACGTTGACGCGACGTCCCTTGCGGTCCTCGCAGGTCCCCTCGAAGCGGGCGTTGCCGCCGCCGACCTGACGCACCGGATAGGTGCAGCGCCAGCGGCGGGTGGACAAGCCGTTGAAGAACCGGTCGATCTCGCTGGGGCGCACGCACTTCTGCTCGGTGTCGCTGACGCCGAGCACCCGCGTCGTGTACTCCCAGTAGCCGGGCTGGGGCTGGCCCTCCGCCTGGGGCGGGGTGGCCGAGGACGGGGCGGACAGCAGCAGGGCTCCGGCGACGACCGGGGCGGCGACGGCGAAGGTGCGGATCAGTCTGGTCTTCATCGGGGTTCCGGGGACGGTGATGCGCTTCATGGGCAGGGTGGTAGATCAGGGCGCTTGAACGGCGGCTGAACGGGGGGCGTTCCGCTCCGTCCCGCCTTGACGCGGCGGGGACTCCTCCTCTATACGCCCCCCTCTCGCGCGGGACGACCTCCCGCGCGCACCTGTTTCATGCGTCCGCCGTCTGCGCGGCCAGCGCCCGAAGGATAGTCAGATGTCGCGTCGTTGCGAACTCACCGGTATCGGCCCGATGGTCGGCCACAGCGTGAGCCACTCGAACATCAAGACCAAGCGCCGCTTCCTGCCGTCGCTGAAGGCGGTCAAGGTGACCTCGGATGCGCTGGGCCAGACCTTCTCCCTGCGCATCTCGAACGCCGCCCTGCGCACCCTCGACTACAAGGGCGGCCTGGACGCCTTCATCGTCAAGGCCCGCGACGAGCAGCTGTCGCCCGCCGCCCAGCGCATCAAGCGCCAGGTGAAGGCCAGGCTCGCGGAGCAGGCCGCGGCCTGATCGCCGCGACAGCGGAGTCCCGACAGGGGCCGGCGGAGACGCCGGCCCTTTTCGTTTGCGCGGCGATCGTTCGCCGGCCACCTTCCGCCTCCGCGGCCCGCTCCCGTCGGGCCGGACCACCCAGGGCGGCCCGATGACCCGTGAAGAGCTGTACGCCTATGCGCTCTCCCTTCCGGCCGTCGAGGAGTCGACCCTGCACGGGGAGCGATGCGTGCGGCTTCGTGGAAAGCTGCTCGTCAACGACACGCGCCTGCCGGACGCGGTGTCCCTGTCGCTCGATCACGGCACGATCGATCTGCTGCTGGAGACCGAGCCGCAGACCTATTTCAAGACGCCGCAGTTCGAGGGCTGGCCGGCCGTTCTCGTCCGCTTCGGGAACGCCGACGACGGTCGTCTGCGCGAACAGATCGACAAGGCCTGGGCGCGACGGGCCACCCGGGCGCAGAGGGCCGCCCGCGATGCGGCGTCTGACGGTTGCACGGTCGCGCGGCGGCTCTAGGCTGTCGCCATCCAGCGTCGGGGGTCACCTTGTCCATGATCACGTCTCGCGCCGTCCTGATCGGCGTCTCTCTCCTCGCGCTGACCGCCTGCGCGACGCCCCCCCGGAATGTGGATCCCGCCGCCGCCGCGCCTGACGCCGCGGCGCCGCCGCCGCAGGCCCCGGCCGTGCGCGAATCGACCCCCTTCACCCTCGGCACCGACCAGCCGCGGACGCCCGAGCAGCTGGCGATGCGCTTCGACAAGGCCGACCTGTCGATCCGGGTGATCCCCGACGACCAGGCGATCGACGCCGTGGCGGTGCTGGACTTCACCGCCACCGCGCCGGTGTCCGCGGTGGTGGTCGAGCTGGACACCCTGCTGGACGTCTCCTCGGTGCAGGTCGACGGCGTCGAGGCGACCGGCTGGAGCAACCCCGAGGGGCGGATGACCATCCCCCTGCCCCGCCCGCTTGCGGCGGGAGAGTCCGTGCAGGCGCGGATCGCCTACGCCGGCCGGCCGCGCGTGGCGCCGAACGCGCCGTGGGACGGCGGCTTCGTCTGGGCGACCACGGTGGACGGACAGCCGTGGATCGCCACCGCGGTCCAGCCCGAGGGCTGCGACCTGTTCTGGCCCTGCATCGACCATCCGCTGGCCGAGCCGGGCCGGGTGGACCTGCACATCACCGTGCCCTCGAACCTCGCCGCCCCGTCAAACGGCCGCTTCCTCGGCACGGAGGATCATGGCGACGGCTGGACCACCTGGAACTGGTCGGCGGCCAATCCGAACACCTACGCCATCGCCCTCAACATCGGCCCGTACGAGGAGAAGCGCGCCGACTACCGCAGCCGCTTCGGCAACGTCATTCCGCTGTCCTACTGGCACCTGCGCACCGACGATCCGGCCAAGGTGCAGGCCCTGTTCGACCAGTTCGCGCCGATGATGGACTTCTACGAGGCCACGGTCGGCCCCTTCCCGTTCGGCGACGAGAAGATGGGCGTGGTCGAGACGCCGCACCTGGGCATGGAGCACCAGACGATCAACGCCTACGGCAACGAGTACAAGCTGGACGGCAAGGGCTACGACTGGCTGCTGCACCACGAGCTGGCGCACGAGTGGTTCGGCAACCAGATGACCAACCGCAACGCCGACGACATGTGGCTGCACGAGGGGCTGGGCAGCTACATGCAGCCGCTCTACCTGCGCTGGCTGCACGGCGACCGCTACATGGAGGCCGAGCTGCTGGAGCAGCGCAACGGCCTGATCAACCGCTTCCCCGTGGTGTCGGGCGAGGAGCGGTCGGAAGACGAGGTCTACCAGGGTCACTCCGGGCCGGGGCTGGACATCTACAACAAGGGATCGCTGATCGCGCACAGCCTGCGGCGGCTGATCGGCGACGAGGCCTTCTTCCGCTCGGTGACGCGGCTGGTCTACGGCCGGCCGGACCCGCGGCCGGGCAACTTCACCACCCGCACCGCCACGACCGACGAATTCCTGGCGATCCTGGAAGAGGAGAGCGGACGCGATCTCGACTGGTTCTTCCGCGGCTACCTGTACAATGCGGCCCTGCCCGAGCTGCTGGAGACGCGCGAGGACGGGCGGCTGCGTCTCGAGTGGAAGACCGGCGACGGCTCGGTCTTTCCCATGCCGGTGGAGATCGAGATCGACGGCCGCCGCACGACCCTGCCCATGCACGAAGGGCGCGGCGAGATCGCCGCGCCCTCCGGCGCACACGTGCTGATCGATCCGGAGAGCCGGGCCCTGCGCCGCCTCGACTTCATCGAGGCGTGGAAGGGCCGGCCCGCCGGCTGAGGATCAATCGCTTTCGGACTCGTCGTCCGAGGCCACAGCGACGACGGCGGCGATGACGCCGGCGGCGGCGATCAGGCCGACCAGAGGAATGCCGGCGAACTCGCTGGACTCTCCGGCCTGCGGGCCGACCCGGTCGCCGACACGGGCGCCGGTGGTCTGGCCGGCGGCGAGGGCCTGGCCGGACACGAGCAGAAGGCCTGCGGTGACGGCGGCGATGGTCTTCTTCATGATCACGCTCCTGCGATTGACGCTCCGGGCCAAACCGCCGACGCACAGGAGAGTTCCGCCTTCGGGCCCGAAAACGAGCGGCCGGGTTCCGACGGCCTCAGAAGGTTCGGGCGCGGCGCTCGGCCTCGGCGGCCCGCTCGCGGTCGGACGCCGCCTGGCTGGCCTCCATCTGCTCCCCCAGCGCGACGCCCCGCGCCTCCTCCGCCGGGCTGACGGCGGGTCGCAACATGTACACCGCGAGCAGCAGGACGACGGCCAGGCCGCCGACGCCCAGGGCGATGCGCCAGATCCATGCGTGGTCCCGCCGGTCGGCGTAGGGATTGCGGGCCATGTGCTTGCTTCCGGCGGATCCGGCGCTTCGCCGGCGCGCGGACAGGGCGCAGGTCGGGACCCGCGAGTCCAGCGGAATCCGCGGCCGCCTCGAACCCGTTCTAGGGCTCCAGCTCGATGTCCCAGTACAGGTAGTCGAGCCAGCTCTGGTGCAGGTAGTGCGGCGGGAAGCGGCGGCCGAGCTCCTGCAGCTGCCAGGCGTTCGGGCGGTGGGGCGCGCGCCGGATCGGCATGCCGGCCTGCTCGGGGGTGCGCCCGCCCTTGCGCAGATTGCAGGGGCCGCAGGCGGCGACGATGTTCTCCCAGGTCGTCCGCCCGCCCCGGCTGCGCGGCACCACATGGTCGAAGGTCAGCTCGGCGGTGTCGCCGCAGTACTGGCAGGCGAAGCCGTCGCGGAGGAAGACGTTGAAGCGGGTGAAGGCGGGCTGGCGGTCCTGGTCGATGTAGTTCTTCAGGGCGATGACGCTGGGAAGCCGCATCTCCATGGAGGGGCTCCGGACCACCTTGTCGTAGACCGAGACGACGTCCACCCGGTCCTGCCAGACGGCCTTGACCGTCTCCTCCCACGGCCAGATCGACAGCGGGTAGTAGGACAGGGGGCGGAAATCGGCGTTCAGCACGAGCGCCGGCCAGCCGGAGGGGGGACGGTCCAGGACCTGCATCAGGCCCTCGCCGTGCGCAGAGGGGTCATCGACGCGACAGGACTGAAGACACGTCTCCTTCCTTGTCTGTACCCCGAGCCTAGACCCGATTCGACGGCTTGGCGATGACCGCGGAACGACGGTTTCGCGACGTCAGCGGGCCGCCGCCCCGGGAAAGGACGGCAGGTTCCAGCCCCAGACCAGGGCCCCCGCCCGGAGGGCGAAGCCGCAGGGCACCGCGACCAGGGCCGCCTCGACGTTCGACAGGCCGACCGCCTTCAGGGCGACGTAGGCCGTGGCGGCGAGCAGGGCGGCGGACACGGTGATCTCGCGCCGGAGCAGGATGGACGGCTGCCCGGCGAGCAGGTCCCGCACCACCCCGCCGAAGCAGGCGGTCAGGGCGCCCATGACGATGCAGATCAGCGGCGCCGCGCCCAGCGCCTCCGCCTTGGCGGCGCCCAGAACGCCGTAGGCGGCGAGGCCGAACGCATCCAGCCAGAGCAGGGCCCGGAAGCGCCATTCGCGCTGGCCCAGGAACCAGACCGCCAGCGCCGCCAGAAGACAGACGGCGACGTACTTCGAGTCCAGCACCCAGAACACCGGCGCGTCGAGCAGCAGGTCCCGGAGGGTGCCGCCTCCGACGCCGGTGATCGCGCCGAAGAAGGCGAGGGTGACGAGGTCGTGCTTCTGGCGCGCGGCCGCCAGGGCGCCGGTGGCCGCGAACACCGCCACCCCGACATAGTCGAGCAGGAACAGCGTCGGCAGGATCGGCTCGCTGAGGGCCTCGAGCGTCGGGGGCGATGTCACAGGTCGGCATCCTCCAGCGCCGCCTCGCCGCGCCTGACCCTCCCATACCATTCCCAGAGCAGATGCGCCGCCACGGCGCGGCACGGCCGCCAGGCCTCGGCCCGGGCGTAGGCGGCCTTCTCGCGGGGGCGGGTCTCAAGGCCGTCCGCCCAGCGGATGGCCTCCTGCAGGGCGATGTCGCCGCCGGGGAAGACGTCCAGCCGGCCCTCGCAGAACATCAGGAAGGTCTCGGCCGTCCACAGGCCGACGCCCCGGATCGCCGTAAGCCTGCCGACCGCCTCCGCATCCGACAGCCGTTCGAGATGATCGAAGTCGATCCGGCCCTCGACGTGAGCCCGGGCGATCTCGTGCGCGTAGCGCGCCTTCTGCCCGGAAAGGCCGAAGGTCCTGAGCGCCTCCGCGTCCCGGGCGAGCACCGCTTCGGGACAGACGTCCCCCGCGAGCCCCTCCACGACCCGCCGCCAGATGGCTGCGGCGGCGGCGACCGAGACCTGCTGTTCGACGATCATCCGGAACAGCCCCTCGAAGCCGCCGGTCCGCGAGCGCCAGAGGAAGGGGGGCGTGGCCGCGTGGGCCCGCCGCAGGGCGGGATCGCGCCGCACGAGCTCCTCGCGCAGGCGGGCGAGATCGACAGGAGGGGGCGGGGCAAGCACGGACGCAGCCTAGGGCCGGAGCCATGGACGGCAAGCGCCGGGTGTGACGAGGTCCGCATCCCGCTATCCTGGAGCCATGTTCGTCACCCGCTTCGCCCCCTCCCCGACCGGCCGCCTGCACCGCGGCCACGCCTTTTCCGCGCTGACGGCGTGGACGGCGGCGAAGGCGGCGGGCGGGCGCTTCCTGCTGCGCATCGAGGATATCGATCCGACCCGCTGCCGGCCGGAGTACGAGGCCGGCGTGCTGGAGGATCTGGCCTGGCTGGGCCTCGACTGGGAGACGCCGGTGCGACGGCAGTCGGAGCACCTGCCGGCCTACGCCGCCGTGGTCGACGTGCTGCGGCGGCGGGGCCTGCTCTACCGCTGCTTCCGCACCCGCAAGGAAATCCTCGACGCCATCGGCGACGCGCCGCACGGCGCCGCCGAGGCGGTGCGCCCGGGCCCGCACCCCGCGGAGGAGGAGGCGCGTCTTCTGGCGGAGGGACGGGCCTTCGCCTGGCGGCTGTCGCTGGCCCGCGCGCGGGAGGCGCTGGGCGCGCGGGCCTGGGAAGCGCTGGCCTTCGTCGAGGAGGGCGCCGGGCCCGACGGGGAGCGCGGCCTGATCCCGGCGCGACCGGAGACCGCCGGGGACGTGGTGGTGGCGCGCAAGGACGCCGGGACCGCCTATCACGTGGCCGTCGCGTACGACGACGCCCTGCAGGGGGTCACCCACGTGATCCGCGGCGAGGACCTGTTCGAGGCCGCCCATATCCAGGTGCTGATCCAGGCCCTGATGGGCTGGCCCACGCCGGTCTATCGTCACCATCGCCTGCTGACCGGCCCGGACGGCCGCCGGTTCGCCAAGCGGGACCGGTCGGAGACGCTGGCGGAACTGCGCGCCGCCGGCGTCTCCCCCGCCGCCCTGCGGATGGAGCTGGGCTTCTGAAGACGGATTGTTTCCGACCTGTTTCAGGCCTGTTTCAACCCCGCCGGGGAGCGGCCCCGGCTCTGAAGACATGTTCACGTGCACGCGAGCTCGGGGTCGGTCAGACTGGGACCCTCACCGTCGGGGAGAACGTCATGCTGATCGATCGTCGCCGCCTGCTCGCCAGCCTGGCCGCCGCGCCGCTGGCCGCCGCGCCCGCCCATGCCGCCATCCGCGGTCCGGACCCCGCCTCGGCGGAAGCGGTTCTCGACGCGGCCTTCGCCGCCCACGCGCCGGTCGGCCTCGCCGCTGCGGTGATCGGCCGCGACGGCCTCGTCTGGGCCGCCGCCCGCGGGGTCCGCCGCTTCGGCGATCCGTCGCCGGTCACGGCGGCCGACCGCTGGCACCTGGGGTCGAACACCAAGGCGATGACGGCGGCGGTGTTCGCCCGGCTGGTCGAGCAGGGTCGCGCCCGGTGGGCCATGCCGGTGGCCGAGGCCTTCCCCGGGCTCGCCCTCGATCCGGCCTGGTCCACGGCGACGCTGGACGACTTCATGCGCCACCGGGCCGGGCTGACGGACGCCGCGGTGATGGGGCGGGAGTGGCTGATGACGGCCCGCGCCGACCCGCGAAGCCTGCCGGAGCAGCGGGCGGCCATCGTCGCCCGGGCGCTGGGCGCCCCGCCGCCGGGAGAACCGGGCCGCTTCGCCTACGGCAACGCCAACTATGTGCTGGTGGGCGCCGCGATCGAGGCGATCACCGGCGGACCTTGGGAGGAGGCGATGCGCGTCGAGCTGTTCGCCCCGCTCGGGCTGGCGAGCGCCGGCTTCGGCGCGCCGGCTGAGGGTCCGGAGGGCCGCGAGGCGCCGTGGGGCCACCGCGGCGGGGGGGACCAGCGAACGCCCATGCCGCCGACCCATCCCGGCGCCGACAACCCGGCCGCCCTCGGTCCCGCCGGGACGGCCCACATGACCCTGGCCGACTACGGCCGCTTCCTCGCCGCGATGATGGGCGGCGCGCCCGGCTGGCTGGGGCCGGACAGCCTCGAGCGGCTCGCCACGCCCGCCGCCGGCGGTCCGCCGGCCTACGCCTGCGGCTGGGGCGTGCGCACCCTGCCGTGGGGCGGGGCGGCCGGGCCGGGTCCGGTGCTGGCCCACGACGGCTCCAACACCATGTGGCACTGCAGCGCGGCCGTCGCCCTGGGGCGGGGCCTCGCCTTCGTGGCCGTGGCCAATGAGGCCGCGAAGGGCGCGCCGGCCTGCCAGGCCGTGGTGCAGGGGCTGGCGGCGACCCTCGCCGTCTGAGGCCGCGGTTTCCCTCCTCCGGGCGGGGCGGTAAGGCTGGTGGTCGATGGACCGCGACCTCGCCGACTTCTGGAATCTGATGTGGGAGCTGGCGCTGGGCCTCTGCGCGGGCTTCGCCCTGCTCAACGCCTTCGCCCCGCCGCAGGACCTGCCGTGGAAGCCGCTGGACCTCGACCGGCCGATCGGCCAGGCGACCGCCGCCAAGGTCGCCGACTTCGAACTGGCGCGGACGGCGGCGCCGGAGGAGGTCTTCGCCGTGACCGAGGCCTGCATGCAGGTGCTGCGCGAAGCGGGCGTGGAGGTCGAGCGGGCCGAGGATCGCGACGACGGCGGCTTCTGCGTCGTGCGCGGGGCGGTCCGGATCACCGGCGGCGCGGTGACGCCGCTCAGCCCGGGCGGACTGGTCATGCAGTGCCCGCTCGCCGTTCGTTACGTGATCTGGGACCGTCAGGTGCTGCAGCCGGCGGCGCGGGCCAGCTTCGGTTCGGGCCCGGCGCGGGTGGAGAATTTCGGCTCCTACGCCTGCCGGCGCATCTACAATTCAACGGACGCGGCCAGCCGTCCCAGCGAGCACGCGCGCGCCAACGCCCTCGACATCGCGGCGGTGCGGCTGGAGGACGGCCGCACCGTGTCCGTGGCGCGCGACTGGGAGGGCGCCGGACCGGCCGGAACGGAGGGCGCGGCCTTCCTCGACCGGCTGCGGGACGGAGCCTGCCGGGTCTTCGCCACCGTGCTCAGCCCCGACTACAACGCGGCCCACCGCGACCATCTGCACCTCGACGGCGCCTCGGGTGGACTTTGCGCCTGAAAGGTAACGATGTTCGCCCGCCCCGCGAATCGGTTTGCGGTTGACGCGGCCGGGCTTTGCGGGAGACAACTCGCCCCGCAGTCCGGATTTGGCGCGGCTTCCACCCCCGTGCAGCGCTCCTTCGCCTGAACGAGCTTGTCCAGATGGGCTGACGGGCGACCCCGCAGGGGCGCCTGCCTGGAAAGCGCGTTTACGGAGACGCACAATGGCGACCGGCACGGTCAAGTGGTTCAACCCGACCAAGGGCTATGGCTTCATCCAGCCCGAGAGCGGCGGTTCGGACGTTTTCGTCCACATCACCGCGGTTCAGAAGGCCGGGCTTCAGGGCCTCGATGAGAACGCCAAGGTGGAGTACGAGCTGGAATCCCAGCGCGGCAAGACCTCGGCGGTGAACCTCAAGGTCCTGTAAGGGCTGACCACAGTTCAAGGAAACGGGCGCGGCGGCTTCGGCTTCCGCGCCCGTTTTCCTTTCAGGCGGTCGCGCCCGGCGGCCCCGCCCGGCGGCTGCTCCACTGGGCCAGAACCACGGCGCCGAGGACGGCGGCTCCCCCGGCCAGCTGCAGCGGGGTCATCCGCTCGGCGAACAGGGCCCAGCCCAGCAGGGCCGCGACCACCGGCTGGATCAGCACGGTGACGGCGGTGAGGGCGGCCGGCAGCCGTCCCAGCGACCACGCCACCCCGCCCTGCCCCGCCACATGCACCAGTCCGAGGCTCGCGCAGGCGGCCCAGCCGCCGGCGGAGGCGGGCGTCAGCGCCTCGCCCAGGACCGCGGCGAGGACGAGCAGCAGGGGCGCGCCCAGGGCCGTCGACCAGAACATGATGCGGGCCGCCGAGGTGCGGCCGCGCAGGGCCTTCACGGTCAGGAAGTAGCCGGCGTACCAGAGGGCGGTGACGGCGGCGAAGACGTCGCCGAGGCGGGGGTTGCTCCCCTGCCGTCCGTCGGCGCCGGCGGACATGGTCCAGGCCCCGGCCAGGGCGGCCGCCAGCGCCAGCAGGAACAGGGCCCGCGGCCGCTCGCGGAAGGCCAGCCAGGCGACGGCGGTCACGATCACCGGCGTCAGGTTGGTCAGGGTGGTGGCGTTGGCCACCGAGGTGAAGCCGATCGCATAGTGCCAGAACGACAGGTCCAGCACGAAGAACAGGGCCGCCAGCGCCATCAGCGGCAGGGGCCGGCCGGGGCCGCGGCCGCCGGCGGCGGGGTCGTTCCGGAGGACGAGCAGGGCGAGCCACGGCAGGGCCAGGGCGAAGCGCCAGAAGCCGGCGGCGGCCGGGCCGACGTCCGACAGGCGGACGAGGATCGGCGCGAGGCCCAGCACCGCCGCCGAGGCGACGAGGACGATCAGGGCGGCGGCGGCGCTGCGGTTCGGCATCGCCGCATATAGTCCCGCCGCGCCGGCCGCGTCTGCCCCTGTCCGTCAGCGGCGGCGGAGGGTCCAGGCGGTGGCCAGCGGATGGCGGCGGGCCGGGGCGGTGGCGACGCCGACGATCACCGCCGTGGTCAGCAGGATGATCCCCACCAGGGCCCCGGCGGCGAGCAGGCCGGCCGGAGTGTGGACCATGCGGGCGCGGGCGGAGACCGGCCCGGCCCGCAGCTCCACCGCGTCGACATCGGCGCCCGGCGGCGGGTCGGCGAGAACGCCGCCGGCGTCGGTCCACGGCTCGGCGCGGTAGCTCTTCGCCTCGGCCGGGGCCGGCGACGGCGCCTCGAGGTCGGCGCCGGCCGCCACGGTTCCCGCAGCCTCTTCGGCCTCGAGCGGCGTCTGGGTCATCAGATCGCCGCCCCCGGGGCGGTCATCGTGTCGTCGCCGCGCGGCTCGCCGGAGCGGGCCGAGCCCTCGCCGCCGCAGTAGCGGTCGAACTCCTCGCGGAAGCGGTCGGTCAGGTGCTCCTGCCGCTCGCCCTTCTCCTTGAGGCTCAGGAACCAGCTGGATTCCTCCTCGTACATGTGGGTCAGCACCGCGCCCTCGATGTGCTTCAGCTTGTCCATCCACTCGGGGGTGGTGGGCTGGATGTTCTCCAGCTCGGCCATCTGCATCTTGGCCGTGGTCTGCTCGGTGTAGGCGTGGCCGGCGTGCATCTTCTCGCCGGCCTGGGCCAGGGCCGGGTACAGCACCACCTCCTCGGCGAGGGAGTGGCCGTTGAGGACCAAGGCCAGGTCCTTCATGGCGGCGACGCGGGCCTCGCCGCTCTCGGCGCGGCGGCAGGCGGCGAAGCAGTCGCGGATCTGCTCGTGGTGATCGAGGGCCAGCGACAGCCAGTCGCCCGGCGTGGCGCGGGCGCGGGCCTCGGCGGTGGCTTCGGCGCGCTTCTCCTCGCCGGGAACGGGGGTGACCTTGGAGAGGATCTTGTCGACGACGGACATGGCGGGGCTCCGGGGCTGGTTTCGGGGTTCGTGCGGAGTCAAACCGGCCGCGGGGCGGGGAGTTCCGGCCCCGGGTCCGCGCCTCAGCGCGCCGGGGGCGGCGGCTTTGGCGCGCCGCGCTCGCGGTACGACGGCAGCACCGGGGCGTCCCCGGCCGGCGGATTGCGCTGCAGCTCGGCGATCAGCGCCTCCATCTCGGCGATCTCGCGCACCTGGGCCTCGATGATGCGGTCGGCCAGCAGGCGCGTGCGCTCGTCCCTTATCTGCGCCCGTTCGCTGGTCAGGATGGCGATCGAGTGGTGCGGGATCATCGCCTTCATGTACGCCACGTCCCCGACGGTCTGCTGGCTGCGCACCAGCCACAGGGCCCCGGCGAAGACCGCCGCGGCCCCGGCGAGGATGGCGAGGTTGGCCCGCCGGTTGCGGTACATGCCCCACATGAAGCCGAGCATGATCACCGCCATGGCCGCGCCCATGACCAGGGCCATCCAGGTGCGCGTCTGGCTGTAGCGCACGTGCTCCAGCGCGAAGGTGTTCAGGTACATCAGCCCGAACATCACCACGGTGGAAACGGCGATCATGGCCGCGAAACGGCGGTAGCTCATGCCCTTGTCCATGGGCCGGAAACCCGTCCGCCACGGCCCCGGTTCCGCTCAGATCCAGCCGCAGGGATTGGCCGGGCGCGGGCGGCGGCGGACGTACTCGAGCATCGCCCGCCGGGCCCCGCAGCGGCAGCGGAAGCGGTCCGAGCGGCCCGGCGGCGGCCGGTCGCCGGCGGGGAACAGGACCTTCGCGTCCAGCAGGGCCTCGTGGAAACAGCCGGGCGCGAGGCAGCGGACCAGCAGCAGACGGGGCGGTTCGGCGGCGGGCATGGCCGCGATCTAGCCGCGCCGGCCCGGCCCGGGGAAGGCGGATGTTCGCCATTCGTTCCCGGGCCTGTGGATCACCGCCGCGCCCGCCCCGCCCCTTTTCCGCCGCAAAGGCTGGAAGTGGGGGCCCTCCGGCTGCTACCCCTGCGGCATGGAACTCGGCACCTGGATCACCCTCGGTCTCTATTTCGCGCTGATGCTGGCCATCGGCTTCTGGTCGTACCGCGAGAGCACGGACGACGTGGCCGGCTACATGCTGGGCGGGCGACGGCTGGGGCCGGCGGTGGCCTCGCTGTCGGCGGGGGCCTCGGACATGAGCGGCTGGATGCTGCTCGGCCTGCCCGGCGCCATGTACCTGTCGGGGATCTCCTCGATCTGGATCGCCGTCGGCCTGTTCGCCGGGGCCCTGGCCAACTACCTGGTCGTGGCCCCGCGGCTGCGCGTCTATACCGAGCTGGCCCGGGACGCGATCACCATCCCGGACTATTTCGACAAGCGTTTCGAGGACCGCTCGCGCCTGCTGCGCATCGTCTCGGCGGTGGTGATCGTGGTCTTCTTCACCCTGTACACCTCCTCGGGCCTGGTGGCCGGGGGCAAGCTGTTCCAGTCGGCCTTCGGCATGGACTACGCTTGGGGCCTGTGGATCACGGCCGGGGTGGTGCTGGCCTACACCATGGTCGGCGGCTTCATGGCGGTCAGCCTGACCGACTTCGTGCAGGGCTGCATCATGTTCGTGGCCCTGGTGCTGGTGCCGATCGTGGCCCTGACCCACGTCGGCGGCGTCGGCGGCATGACCGACACCCTGAACGGCATCGACCCCGGCCTGCTCAACCTGTTCGAGGGGATGACGGCGGTGGGGATCGTCTCGGCCCTGGCCTGGGGCCTCGGCTATTTCGGCCAGCCGCACATCATCGTGCGCTTCATGGCGGTGCGCTCGGTGCGCGACGTGCCGATGATGCGCAACATCGGCATGAGCTGGATGCTGGTCACCCTGCTGGGGGCGCTGGGCACCGGCCTCGCCGGCCTCGCCTACGCCACCCGCACCGGGCTGGAGGTGGCCGATCCGGAGACCATCTTCATCCTGCTGTCCGACGTGCTGTTCGACCCGCTGGTCACCGGCTTCCTGCTGGCGGCCATCCTCGCGGCGATCATGAGCACCATCTCCTCGCAGCTGCTGGTCTCGTCCAGCTCGCTGGTCGAGGACTTCTACGGCGTCTTCCTGCGCAAGAGCGCGCCGCAGAAGGAGCTGGTGCTGGTCGGCCGGCTGGCGGTGCTGGCGGTGTCGCTGGCCGCCATCGGCCTGGCGTACGACCCCGACAGCAACGTGCTGGGGCTGGTGTCCAAGGCCTGGGCCGGCTTCGGCGCCGCCTTCGGCCCGCTGGTCATCCTGTCGCTGACGTGGAAGCGGATGACCCGCAACGGGGCGCTGGCCGGGATGATCGTCGGCGCCGCCACGGTGCTGTTCTGGATCTACGCCCCGGTGCTGCCGGACGGCGGGACCCTGTCGGGCGTGCTGTACGAGATGGTCCCCGGCTTCGTGCTCAGCTTCCTCGCCATCGTGCTGGTCAGCAAGCTGGACCGGGCCCCGGCCGGGACGGTGACGGAGACCTTCGAGCGGGTCGAGCGCGAGCTGGCCGAGGCGCGGAAGTAGGACGGGCGCGGTTTCTTCCGTCCCGCACGGGGCGGAAAAAACCGCGCGCCCCGTCATTCGAAAATCCCGAAACCCGGTCATTCCGACACTCCCGGACCGTCGTCGGCCGCCTCAGCAGCGCCCAGGTCGGCGTATTCGGGCGGCAGGGGGCGGCCGGCGGCGAGGTCCTCGGCGAGGCGCAGGGCGCGCTCGCGCAGGAAGCGGCGGGTCAGCCGCTGGCGGTTCTCGGCGTCCCGCTCCTGCTCGGCGGGATCGTATTCGACCCACTCGAACAGGGCGTCGAGCCGGGCGATCTCGGCGGCCGCGCGGGCCAGCCGCAGCGCGGTCAGGCCGCGCCCGCCGCGCACCGCCTCGGCGGCGGCGGCGAGGGTGCGCCGGGCCAGGTCGTTGGGACGGATCTGGATCGGCGCGGTCCAGGCGGCCGCCACGTCGTCCTCGGTCAGCGGCGCGTCCGGATCGGGCGGCAGGCCGGGGGCGGCGAAGGCCGGGGCGGCCCCCGCCGCCGGGGCGCGGCCCTGCGGCCAGGGCGTGGCGCGGGCGGCGAAGTCGCGCTTGGTCCAGCCCTCGCGCCGCGCCCGCCGGCGCAACGCCGTCTCCGACACACCGAAGCGGGCCGCGACCACCGGCGCCGACAGGCCCGACAGATAGGCCCCGCGGATCAGGCTCCAGGTCTCGGCGCTGGCGGTGACGTAGCGGCGCGGCGTGCGGGCGGTCATGGGCGGCTCCCCTCTGCGCATGGGACGGGGGAGCGTAGCGGGCCGGGGCGTCAGAAGCGGACGCAGGGGGCGCGGGAGGACCGGGCGGCGACCGGGGATGGCCGGGTTGGCAGGGTGGGGGTTGGTAG
>NZ_JACESB010000007.1 GCF_013912005.1 Brevundimonas sp.
GTCCGAAAAGATGACCAGCCCCGGCAGGATGCGCTGCAGCGTCGACAGGGTCGCCTCATTGGCCACATAGCCCGAGGTGAACAGCAGCGCCGCCTCCTTGCGGTGCCACGCCGCCAGCTCCGCCTCCAGGTCCACCGCCGACCGCGTCGTCCCCGAGATGTTGCGCGTGCCCCCGGCCCCGGCCCCGACCGCGTCGACCTCGGCCTTCATCGCCTCCAGCACCGCCGGATGCTGGCCCATGCCCAGGTAGTCGTTGGAGCACCAGACCACCACCTCCTGCTCCGAACCGTCCGCCCGCCGGCGGATCGCCTTCGGGAACTGCCCGCGCACGCGCTTCAGGTCGGCGAAGACGCGATAGCGCCCCTCCCCCCTCACCTGCTCAACGGCGGTCTCGAATGCGGCCCGGTAGTCGTACAACGCGTCGGCTCTGCGCGGTGAAAATCTCCCGCCTGATGCGCCGATCAGGCCGATTTGTCCACGCGAACGGCCCGACAAATCGCCGCAAGGCCTTAATTGATAACGGTTCGCAATATTTTCTCCGGTCAGCCCCGCGGCAGCTCGTCCAGCCGGCCGCGCAGCATCTGCAGGATGGCCGAGAAGTCGCGGTCGCCGTAGCCGAGGCCGTTGAACATCTGGAACAGGGCCTCGGTCTGGGCCCCCAGAGGGGTCGAGGCGCCGGCCTTCGCCGCCGCGTCCTGGGCCAGCTTCAGGTCCTTGAGCATCATCGCCGCCGCGAAGCCGCCCTCGTAGTTGCGGTTCGAGGGCGCCGTCGGCACCGGACCGGGCCACGGGTAGTAGGTGGTCACGCTCCAGCTCTGGCCCGACGACTTGGCGACGATGTCGAACATCTTCACCGGATCGAGACCCAGCTTCTCGGCCAGGCCGATCGCCTCGCAGGTGCCCAGCATGGTGACGCCGAGGATCATGTTGTTGCAGATCTTGGCCGCCTGCCCCGCCCCGTGGTCGCCGGCGCGGAACGCGGCGCGGCTCATCGGCTCCAGCGCCGCCTCGATGCGGGCGAAGTCGGGCTCGTCGCAGCCGACCATGAAGGCCAGGGTCCCGGCGTCGGCCGCCATGGTCCCGCCGGAGACCGGGGCGTCGGCGAAGGCGTAGCCGGCGTCCTTCGCCAGCGCCGCCACCTTGCGGGCGGTGTCGACGTCGATGGTCGAGCAGTCGAGCAGCAGGGCCGAGGTCGGCGCGGCCCCGATGATCTGCTCGCTGTAGACCTTCAGCACGTGCGGGCCGGCCGGGAGCATGGTGATGACGACGTCGGCGTCCTTCACCGCCTCGGCCACGGAGGCGGCCGGGGTGCAGCCGGCGGCGGCGGCGCGGTCGAGCGCCGCCTGCGACAGGTCGAAGGCCATGACCGCGCGGCCGGCCTTCGCCTGGTTCGCGGCCATGCCGCCGCCCATGTTGCCGAGGCCGATGAAGGCGATGCGTTGGGTCATGGCGTCTCTCCCGTCTGATTGCGGGAGGGGTTAGCGCGGGCGGCGGCGATGCGCCAGCGCCGCCGCGGCCTACTCCTGCTCCGGCTTGCGGAAGGCGATCATGAACTGGCTGGTGCGGCCGCGGATCGACCCGTCGAAGACGTTGGCGGTGCGCGGGTCGTCGTCGTTCCACAGGGCCGCCGCCTCGGAGCTGAGCTCCAATCCCGCCGCCTCCACCTCGCGGACCACGGTGGCGCGGTCGATCCGGTGCAGGGTGTCGGCGACCGACAGGTCCGAACCGTCGACGGCGTGATGGTCGATGATCACGTACCAGCCGCCCGGCCGCAGGGCCTCGAAGACGGCGGCGTTGACCTTCGCCGCCGTGTCCGTCGCGAACGGCTCGAGGTGCAGGTCGTGGTAGTTCTGGGCGGTGAAGACGAGATCGAGCCCGGCAGGGCCTCCGGGGCGCCGATCGGCGAGCGGATCACGTCGACATTGGCCAGGCGGTCGGCGGCGTCGGCGGCCTCGCCGTAGGAGGCCTGAAAGGCGATGAACTCGGCCGGCTGCCAGGCGACGACCTGCCCGCCCGGCCCGACCGCGGCGGAGAAGGCGCGGGTGAAGTAGCCGCCGCCCATGATCATGTCGCCGACCTTCCAGCCGGGCTGGACGCCGGTGAAGCGCAGGGTCTGCTCCGTCATGCGGGCGGCGTCGCGGGCGCGATCCTCGTCGGTGCGGACCGGCGAGGCGAGGACGGCGGCGTAGTCGGTCCCGCCGGGCAGGGTCTGCACCGGCTCGGGGACGGTCAGCGGCGGCGGGGTCTGGGCGGCCGCGGAGCCGGCGAGGGTCAGGCCGGCGGCGGCGGCGGCGAGAAGGCGGTTCATGCGGGCTCCTCCCTAGGCGGGCTTGCGGAAGCGGAACACGAAGCGGTCGGTGCGGCCGCGGATGGACTCGTCGAAGACGCTGCGGCTGCGGTCGTCATCCGGGTTGCGCACCACTTCGGTCGCGCCGTCGAAGACGAAGCCGGCGGCCTCGACCTGCCGGCGCAGCTCGGCCGAGTCGATGCGATGCAGGGTCCCGGCGACGGAGATCCCGGTCCCCGGCGCCGCCTCGTGGTCGAGGATGACATAGAGGCCGCCCGGCTTCAGGGCGCGGAAGACGGCGGCGTTCATCGCCGGGACGTCGACGCCGAAGCGGGGGATGACGAAGTCGTGGTACTCCTCGCCCATGAAGACGACGTCCAGCGGACGGTCGAAGCTCATCGTCTCGAGCGCCCCCGTGACCCGGCTGACGTTGCCGTAGGTGGCCGCCAGGCTGTCGGCGTAGGCGTTCTCGCGGGCCGAGGTCTGGTTGGGCACGAAGGCGTAGACGTGGCCGGTCGGGCCGACCACCGGCGCGAACAGGTGGGAGAAGAACCCCTCCTCCGGCCGGATGTCGGCGATCACGTCGCCCGGTCCGAGCCGCATGAAGGCCAGCATGTCCGCGGACCGGCGCAGGGAATCGCGGGCGCGGTCCGCCTCGGGCCGGTTGGGACCGGCCAGGGCTGCGGCGTAGGCGTCGGGCGCGGGCGGCGCGGCCTGGTGGACGACGGTGCGTTCGCCGCCCTCGCTGGCGATCACCACGCACCCCGAGAGGGCGACCGCGGCGGCGAGCGGCAGGACGAAGGTCGAGATACGGCGCATGGCGGGCCCCCGGAGGTCTGAGACCGGAGATACGCCCCCGCTTTCGCGCCGGATGCAAGTCCTCAGGCCAGCGGCGTCCATTCCTCCCCGGCCGGCAGCGGGGCGAACAGGGCCTCGACGTCGGCGTCGGACACGCCGTCCACCGTCGCCGGCGACCAGCGCGGAGCGTTGTCCTTGTCGACGATCACCGCCCGCACGCCCTCCTGGAAGTCGTGGGTGCGCACCACCCGCCCGCCGAGGCGGTACTCCATGGCCATGTTGTCGGCGAAGCGGTCGAGGCCCCGACCGATGCGCAGCTGGCGCAGGGTGACCTTCAGCGATTGCGGCGACTTGGTCTTCAGCGTCGCCAGCTGGGCCAGCGCCCATTCGGAGCCGTCGGCCTCGAGGGCGACGAGGATGTCCTCCACCCGGTCGTGGGCGAACAGCCGGTCGATGGCCGGCAGGTGCGGCTCGACCGGCGCCTCGCCGGGGTCGGCCTCCAGCCCGTCGGCGACGTCGACCGGGTGGGCCGGGTCGGCGGCGAGGATGGCGCGGAAGGCCTCGAGGGCGTCGGTCGGCAGATAGTGGCTGTGGATGCCGAGGAAGACGGTGTCCGCCGCCTTGAGCCGCGCCCCGGTCAGGGCCAGCCAGGTTCCGACCTCGCCCGGCAGGCGCGGCAGGAACCAGCCGCCGCCCACGTCGGGGAACAGGCCGATCCCGGTCTCCGGCATGGCGTAGGTGGTCCGCTCGGTGGCGATGCGCACGTCGGCCGGCTCGGAAATGCCGACACCGCCGCCCATGACGATTCCGTCGACCAGCGCCGTCACCGGCTTGGGATAGTCGAACAGCAGGTGGTTGAGCCTGTACTCGGTATCGAAGAAGGCCTTCGCCTCCGAGGCGTCGCCCTTGCCGCTCTCGGCGATCATCCGGATGTCGCCGCCGGCGCAGAAGCCGCGCTCGCCGGCGTGGTCGATCAGGACGGATTTGACCGCGTCGTCGGTCCGCCAGGCCAGCAGGGCCTCGATCATCGCCCCGCACATGGCGCGGTTCAGCGCATGCAGGGCCTTCGGGCGGTTCAGGGTCAGACGGCCGACGCCGGATTCGACGCGGGCGAGGACTTCAGGTTCGAGGGTCATGTCGTCGCTCACTGCCGCATCATCTCCCGCGCCGTGATCACGCGCATGATCTCGTTGGTGCCCTCGAGGATCCGATGCACCCGCAGGTCGCGGACGATGCGCTCCAGCGGATAGTCCTTCAGATAGCCGTAGCCGCCGTGCAGCTGCAGGGCCTCGTCGGCGATCTGGAAGCAGGCGTCGGTGGCCAGCCGCTTGGCCATGGCGCACCACTTGGTCTTCTCCGGATGGCCGGTGTCGATGGCCCAGGCGCCGCGCAGCACCATCAGCCGCGCCGCCTCCAGCTGGGTGGCCATGTCGGCCAGCTTGAACTGGGTGTTCTGGAAGTCGGCGATCGGGCGGCCGAACTGCTTGCGGGTGGCGACGTACTCTTGCGCCGTCTCCAGCGCGAGGCGGGCGCCGCCCAGGGAGCAGGCGGCGATGTTCAGCCGGCCGCCGTCCAGCCCCATCATGGCGTAGCGGAAGCCGTCGCCCTCCTTGCCCAGCAGGTTCTCCGCCGGGATGCGGCAGTCGTCGAAGCTGACGATGGCGGTGGGCTGGCTGTTCCAGCCCATCTTCTTCTCCTGCGCGCCGAAGGACAGACCCGGGGCGTCCTTGTCGACCACGAAGGTCGAGACGCCCTTCGGGCCGTCGGCGCCGGTGCGGGCCATGACGACGTAGACGTCGGACGTTCCGGCGCCGGAGATGAAGGCCTTGGAGCCGTTCAGCACCCAGTGGTCGCCGTCCAGCCGCGCCGAGGTGCGCAGGGCGGCCGCGTCGGAGCCGGAGCCGGGCTCGGTCAGACAGTAGGAGGCGATCTTCTCCATCGACACCAGCGACGGGACATAGCGGGCGCGCAGGTCGTCGGAGCCGAAGCTGTCGATCATCCACGTCGCCATGTTGTGGATCGAGATGAAGGCGGCGGTGGAGACGTCGCCCCGCGACAGCTCCTCGAAGATCACCGCCGCCTCGACCCGGCCCAAGGCCATGCCGCCGTGCTGCTCGCCCGTGTAGATGCCGCAGAAGCCCATTTCGGCGGCGTGGCGCATGACCTCGACCGGGAAATGCTTGCGCTCGTCCCACTCCGCCGAATGCGGCGCCAGCTCGGCCTCGGCGAAGGCGCGGGCGGCGTCCTGGATGGCGCGCTGGTCGTCGGTGAGGGCGAAGTCCATGGGGCGAGTCCTTGAGTCTGGCCGGGCGTTCTAACGCCTACAAGGACGCATCGGGAGGCCCCCCGGTGAATAGTGGCAGTGAGCAAGAGGTGAGCCGGACCGTGCGTGGGGCGGACGGCGGCTCACTCCTCCGCTCACTAGCACTCTTCACCCGCTCAACGCAGTCGGCAGTCGCCTTCTCCCCGTTCGAGAAGGGCGGTATGAGCCGTGCCATGACCCAGCCCTTCGCCCCCGCCGCCTTCCCCTACGCCCGTCCGCGCCGCCTGCGGGCCAGCCCCTGGGTGCGCCGGCTGGTGGCGGAGACGACGCTGACCCCGGCCGACCTGGTCTGGCCGCTGATCGTCCACGATGGCGCGGAGGACCGCGTGCCGGTGGCGTCCATGCCCGGCGTGTTCCGGCTGTCGCCGAAGGCGGCGGCGGCGGCGGCCGTCGAAGCCCGCGACCTCGGCATCCCGATGGTGGCGCTGTTCCCCAACGTCGACGCGGCGATCAAGGACGGGGTCGGCACGGGCGCCACGGATCCGGACGGCCTGATCCCGGACTGCATCAAGGCGATCAAGGACGCGGCGCCGGAGATCGGGGTCATGACCGACGTGGCGCTGGACTGCTACACCGACCACGGCCACGACGGGGTGCTGGAGGACGGGCGGATCGTCAACGACGCCACCCTCGAGCGGCTGGCCGAGCAGGCCTTCATCCACGCCCACGCGGGCGCCGACGTGGTCGCGCCCTCGGACATGATGGACGGTCGGGTGCAGGCGATCCGCGAGGCGCTGGAGGCCAACGGCCTGCAGGACGTGCTGATCCTGTCCTACGCCGCCAAGTACGCCTCGGCCTTCTACGGCCCCTACCGCGACGCCGTCGGTTCGGCGAAGGCGCTGAGCGGGGACAAGAAGACCTACCAGATGGACTACGCCAATACCGATGAGGCCCTGCGCGAGGTGGCCATGGACATCGCCGAGGGCGCCGACGCGGTGATGGTCAAGCCGGGCATGCTGTATCTGGATATCGTGCGGCGGGTGTCGGAAACCTTCCGCGTCCCGACCTTCGCCTACCAGGTGTCGGGCGAGTACGCGATGATGCGGGCGGCCATGGCCAACGGCTGGCTGGACGAGGAGCGGGCCGTCCTCGAGAGCCTGCACGCCTTCAAGCGGGCCGGCAGCGCCGGGGTGCTGAGCTATTTCGCCCCGCAGGCGGCGCGGCTGATGCAGCGGGGCTGACCTGCGCCGCACGCCCGGCTGAAACCCGGAGGCGAGCTGCGCGGTTTAGGGGGATGGCCACTTCCTCCCGAGACGCCGGCGTGGAGGCGGGATTCGCCCGGCGGACGCTGTTCGTCTTCGCACTCGCCGCCGCCCTCTTCCTCGTCTGGCAACTGAGCGCCGTGCTCCTGCTGGTGTTCTCGGCCGTGATCGTCGCGGTGCTGTTGCGCAGCATCGCCGACCCGATCGCGGCGCGCACCCCTCTGCCGGCCGGGGTCGCCGTCGCCCTCGCCGGGCTGACGGTGGTGGCGGTGATCGCCGGGGCCCTGTGGCTGTTCGGGGCGGTGCTGGCGGAGCAGACGCGGCAGCTGGTGACGCACATCCCGACGTCGGCGGCCGAGCTGCGCACGATGGTCTCCGGCCTGCCGTTCAGCGAGCAGATCACCCGCATCGACGGCTCCGGGCTCATGGGCGGGGCGAGCGGCGTCGTCGGCCGGGTCGGGGGCTACGCCATGTCCACCGTCAGCGTGGCCACCAGCCTGGTGCTGGTGATCATCGCCGGGGTCTTCCTGGCGGTCAGCCCCCGGGTCTACCGCGACGGCCTGGTGGTCCTGTTTCCGCCCGAACGCCGCGCCAGCCTGCGCGAGGCGGCCGACACCACGGGACGCGCGCTGAAGGCCTGGCTCGTCGGCCAGCTCACGGACATGGCGGTGGTCGGGGTGATGACCGGCGTCGGTCTGGCCCTGATCGGCCTGCCCTCGCCGCTGGCGCTGGGCCTGATCGCGGGTCTGCTCGCCTTCGTGCCGATCGTCGGCTCCATCGCCGGGGCCATCCCGGCCCTGCTCGTCGCCGCCCAGGGCGGCTGGGAGCTGATGGCCTGGACCCTGCTCGTCTACGTCGTGGTGCAGCAGGTCGAGGGCAATCTGATCTACCCCTTCATCCAGAAGCGGGCGGTGAAGCTGCCGCCGGTGCTCACCCTGTTCGGCATCCTCGGCTTCGGCACGCTGTTCGGCTTCCTCGGCGTGTTCGTGGCGACGCCGCTGATGGTGGTGCTGTTCGTCAACGTCCGCCTGCTCTACCTGCGCCGGACCCTGGACGAGGACATCGCCGTGCCCGGCGAGGTCACGCCAGGCTGAGCCGGGTGGTCCAGCCGTCGAAGCCGACCTCAACATTCGCCGGAACAATGGCTGACAACTCATTGTAATCCATGTCGAGATGGAGGTTCGTCAGCACGGCGCGACGGACGCCGGCGCGGGCGATCCAGTCCAAGGCGCGGTCGAGGTGGGCATGGGTCGGATGCGGCGCATAGCGCAGGGCGTCGACGATCCACAGGTCGCAGCCCCGCACCGCCTCGAGCGCCGCCTCGTCGAGATCGGACACGTCGGGCGAATAGGCGACGCCGGCCAGTCGGTAGCCGACCGAGCGGATCGGGCCATGCCCCTGGTCGAAGGTGACGACCGGCACGGAGCCGCCGGGGCCGTCGACCGCCCATGGCTCGCCGTGCGGGGGCAGGCGCCGCGCCTCCAGGATGGCCGGATAGCCGTTCACGCTCTCGAAGATGTAGCCGAAGCGGCCGGTCAGGGCGGCGCGGGTGGCCCCGTCCATCCACGCCGGAATGCGCCGCCGCGCGCGCAGGGCGAAGACGCGCAGGTCGTCGATGCCGTGGGTCTGGTCGGCGTGGTCGTGGGTGTAGAGGACGGCGTCGACCGCCTCGACCCGGGCGTCCAGCATCTGCTGCCGCAGGTCGGGAGAGGTGTCGACCAGCACGGTGGTGACGCCGTCGGGGCCGTGGCGACGCATCAGCAGCGAGCAGCGCAGGCGGCGGTTCCTCGGCTCGGCGGGATCGCACGCGCCCCAGTCGCCGTCGCCGCGCGGCACGCCGCCGGACGAGCCGCTGCCGAGGATCACCACCTCCAGATCGCCCGCCGGCCCGCTCATGCGTCGGCCGGTCGGGGAATGCAGTCGAACAGGCGGAAAAAGGCGTCGGTGGTGCGCGCCTCGGCCTCCTCCCGGGTCCAGCCGCGGATCTCCGCCAGCTTGTCGAGCACATGGCCGACGAAGGCCGGCTCGTTCCTTCGTCCGCGGTGCGGGACCGGGGCGAGGTAGGGGCAGTCGGTCTCGACGATGATGCGGTCGGCGGGCATGGCGCGGATCACCTCGCGCACCTCTTCGGCGGCCTTGAAGGTGGCGATGCCGGAAACGGAGAACCACGCGCCGAGTTCCGCCGCCCTTTCAGCCAGTTCCGGACCGGAGGTGTAGCAGTGCATCAGGAAGCGGAAGCCGCCGCGGGCCTGTTCCTCGGCGAGGATGTCGGCCATGACCGCGTCCGCCTCGCGGGTGTGGACGACCAGCGGCAGGCCGGTGCGGCGGGCGGCCTCGACGTGCTGGCGGAACACCTGCGCCTGCACCTCGCGCGGGCTGAGGTCGTAGTGGAAGTCGAGGCCGCACTCGCCGATCCCGACGACCTTCGGCCGGGCGGCGAGTTCGACCAGGCGGTCATCGTCGAGGTCGGCGTAGTGGCGCGCCTCGTGCGGATGCACCCCGACGGTGCACCAGATGTCCGCGTGGGCCATGGCCAGGCCGTGGGTCGCCTCGAAGGTCGCCAGCCGGTCCGAGATCTCGACCATCAGGCCGACGCCCGCCTGCCGCGCCCGGGCGATCACCGCGTCGCGATCCTCGTCGAACTGGGGCGCGTGCAGGTTGACGTGGCTGTCGATGATCATCCGCGGGCAGCCTTGGTGCGCTGGAGGTCGGCGAGGGCGCCGGCGAGCACGTCGCCGCGGTCCAGGTTGATGGCGGCGGCGCGGTCCGGCAGCTCCGACAACCGGCTCCACAGCTCGGCCCAGCGGGCGCCGGCGGCCCCCTCCTCCAGCGCGCGCACCTTCACCGCCGCGATCAGCCGGTCCATCAGGGTCTCGAAGCGGGCCTGGCCCTCGGCGCCGCGGAAGCGGTCGGCGACGGCGAGCGCCTCGGCCCGGTCGATGTCGGCGGCGGCGACCCACTGCTGCGCAAGCTGGTCGGCCTCCAGGGTCGCCCCCGAGGCGAGGGCGAGGGCCTGCCCCGGCGAACCGGCGGCCATGGCGGCGATGCGCGCGGCCTCGGCCGGCGGGACGCCGGTGCGGTTGCGGACCAGCTCCTCGAGCGCGTGGACCGGCCAGACCGGAAGGGCCAGCCGGCGACAGCGGGAACGGATGGTGGGCAGCAGCCGCCCCGGCGCATGGGTGACGAGGAACAGCACACCCCTCTCCGGCGGTTCCTCAAGAACCTTGAGCAAGGCGTTGGCGGCGTTGAGATTCAGGTCGTCGGCGGCGTCGATGATCGCGACCCGGGCCGGGGCCCGGGACGGGCTCTTGGAGAAGAACTCCGGCAGCTCGCGCGCCTGGTCGACCGAGATCGCCTTCTTTGTCTTGCCGCCTTCGACCGCCCGCTCCAGCACCAGCAGGTCGGGGTGGGACTGGGCCGAGACGAGACGGGCCACCGGATCGGCGGGGTCGGTCCCGAGCAGGCCGCGCGACGGGTCGGGCGCGGCCCCGAGCAGGCGCCGGGCGGCGCGGTAGGCGAAGGTGGCCTTGCCCGCGCCCTCGACCCCGCACAGCAGCCAGGCGTGATGCAGCCGGCCCTTGCGCTGCGCGTCGAGGAAGGCCGCCTCGGCGGCGGCGTCCGGGACGAGATCGAAACGGTCGCGGGGATGGTCGCTCACAGCAGCCGGTCCTCGACCGCGGCCCACACCCGGGCGGCCACCGTCGCCTCGTCGCCGACCGCGTCGATGATCACGCAACGATCGGCGTTTTCCTGTGCGATTTCAAGAAATCGCCGCCGCAGCCTTTCGTGAAAGGCGAGCCCCTTGGATTCGAAACGGGTCTCGAACAGGCCCCTGCCGAAGGCGCGCCGGAGTCCCTCCTCTACCGGCAGGTCGAAGATCAGGGTCAGATCCGGCTGGGTCGCGCCCACCACCGCCGCGTCGAGGCTCTCGATGAAGTCCGCGGGGACGCCGCCGCCCGCGCCCTGGTAGGCCCGGCTGGAGTCGGCGAAGCGGTCGCAGACCACCCAGCGGCCCGCCTCCAGCGCCGGGCGGATGGTGCGCTCGATATGGTCAGAGCGCGCAGCGAACATGAGCAGGGTCTCGGTCATCGGCGACCAGCGCCCGGCGTCGCCATTCAGGGCGATGGCGCGGATCTCCTCGGCGCCCGGCGACCCGCCGGGCTCGCGGGTCTTGACCACCTCGATGTCGCGCAGCCGCAGCCGCTCGACCAGGGTGGCGACCTGGGTCGACTTGCCGGCCCCCTCGCCGCCTTCGAAGGTGATGAATCTGCCCTGGCTCACCCGGCGCACAATGGCGACGCCGGGCGTCGAGGCAAGGTCTAGGGCCGCGATATCAACAGGGCGTCGGCGTAGCCCCGCGCGACCACCGCCTGGCGCGCGGTTTCGGCGGCGTTGGGATCGGGCCACGGACCCACCAGCACCCGGTACGGGGTCGCGCCGCCGCGATCCGCCGCGTCGACCGTGGCGCGGTCCCCGAGCCGATCCGCCACCTGCCTCGCCGCCCGACGATCGGAGAAGGCCCCGGCCTGGACCCAGTAACCCGCGGGCGCGGCCGTCGGGACCTGCGCCGGCGCCGCCCGGGCGTACTGCACCGGCGCGCCCAGCCGCGGCGCCCGCCCGAGATAGCGAACGCGCACCTCCCCCACCCCGGCCTGGCGCAGGCCGAGGGCGTCGGCGGCGCCCCGCGACAGGTCGATGATCCGGCCGTCGACGAAGGGGCCGCGGTCGTTGACCCGCACCACCACCTGGCGGCCGTTGGCGAGGTTGGTCACCTCCACCAGCCCCGGCAGCGGGAGGGTCTTGTGGGCGGCGGTCAGGGCGTTCATGTCGAACGGCTCGCCGGTGGCGGTCGGCCGGCCGTGGTGGGCGTCGCCGTACCAGGAGGCCAGGCCGGTCTCGTCGTAGCCCGGCTGCTCGGCCGGCCGGTACCAGCGGCCGCGGATCTGGTAGGGGCGCATGGTCCCGGAGACGATCGGGGCGGGATCCGTCACCACCGGCGCTCCGCCGCGACCGGCCACGCCCGCGGGGCCGCCCGCGCAGGCGGCGACCAGCGACAGAAGGCCGGCGGCGAACAACATCCTGACGAGTCTGGCGATCATGCTCCCGCTCCGTTTGCGGAAAGCATGCCCGGCAGGATTTCCGCTTTGGTTAACGGACCGCTCTTGCGCTATGCGGCCGGTCCGCGCGGCGCGGCAGGCTGGCCGCCTGGTTCAGGGCCGCGGCCGTGAGGGCTGCAGGGGTTTCGCCCTTGAAGACGACGGCCCCGGCCAATAGGAGCCTGTTGCAGCCGGTTCGCCTGACAACATTGCGGCCGGTGCGGGGCCTGAACCACCCCGCAGGCCTGTCCGGGCGACAGGCGAGACCGGGTGAGGAAGTGTGGCCGAGTGGTTTAAGGCACTGGTCTTGAAAACCAGCGACGGTGCAAGCCGTCCGTGGGTTCGAATCCCACCGCTTCCGCCGGTCTCCGACATTCTCCGCATCCGCCGTCGGACAACGGTCGAGGCGGCGCCGGCGGATGGCCGCGACCGCCTCATCGACCCTCAGGCCCCGAGCGCCCTCCCCCCCGGCCGGTCGGCGGATGTGGGGTCCTGGCCGGCGGGGCCGGCGCCTTCGATCAGCCTGTCCCGAACCTCGGCGGGGGCCGCCTCCGCCCAGGTGAGCAGCCTGTCGAGAACGGGACAGAGCGCCTGCCCCCATTCCGTCAGGCGGTACTCGACCTTGGGCGGAACCTGCGGGTGGACGATCCGGGCCACCACCCCGTCGAGTTCGAGCTGACGCAGCTGCTGGATCAGCATCTTCTGCGAAACGCCGGGAATGGCCCGTTCGAGCTCCGAGAACCGCCGCACGTTCGAGCCGAACAGCTGGAACAGGATGACCAGCTTCCACCGCCCCTCAAGAATCCTGATGACGTTCTGCGCGCTCGAGGCCGCAGTCTGCGGCGTGTAGCCGACGCGCTCACTGTCAGGTGAGTACCTTACTTTTTCGTCTGTACTTGCCATACCTGCAGCCTAGTTCCAGCTTCGACCGGACGCAACCGCCGAACCGGAGACGCAGATGACGCCCGTCCTGCCCAAGCCCATCGCCGACTATGTCGCGGCCAACGCCCGGCTCGATCCGGACGGGATGCTGCAGCCCTTCGCCCCCGACGCAGTGGTGCGGGACGACGGCGGAGAACACCGGGGCCACGCCGAACTGCGGACCTGGATCCAGGACGCAAGCCTCGCCGCCCGCGCCGTCTTCACCCCCGACGCCTGCCGCGAGGAAGACGGCCAGGTGATCGTCGACGGCCTGACCGCCGGCGACTTCAAGGGCAGCCCGCTGCGCTTCACCTTCCGCTTCACCCTGGCCGGCGACGCCATCCGCGCGCTGGAGATCGGATGACCATGGCCCGTCCCGATCCCGCCGAGTTCGAAGGCCGCCGCGTTCTGGTCACCGCGGGGACCAAGGGGGCCGGCCGCGCCACGGTCGAGCGCTTCCTGGCCGGCGGGGCCCGCGTCATCACCGCGGCGCGCGCGGCGCCGGACAGCCCCGGCGGCGCGGCCTTCGTCCAGGCCGATCTCACCACCCCGGAGGGCTGCGAGACGCTGGCGGCGGCGGCGCTGGATCGGCTGGGCGGCGTCGACGTGCTGGTGCATGTGGTCGGCGGCTCGTCCTCGCCGGCCGGCGGTTTCGCGGCCCTGACCGACGATCACTGGCGCGCGGAGCTGGACATCAACCTGATGCCGGCCGTTCGCCTCGACCGGCTGCTGCTTCCGCAGATGCTCGAACGCGGCTCGGGCGCCGTGGTGCACGTCTCGTCGATCCAGGGGCGGCTGCCGCTGCCGGAGTCCACCACCGCCTACGCCGCGGCCAAGGCGGCCCTGAGCACCTACAGCAAGGCGCTGTCCAAGGAGGTCGGTCCCCGCGGCGTGCGGGTCAATGTGGTGTCGCCCGGCTGGATCATGACCGAGGCTTCAGGCCGGCTGCTCGAGCGGATCGCCGAAGGCGCCGGCGGCACGATCGAGGAGGCGCGGCAGACCGTGCTGGCGGGTCTGGGCGGGATCCCCCTGGGTCGGCCGGCCGAGCCGGACGAGGTCGCCGAACTGATCGCCTTTCTGGCCTCGGACCGGGCCGCCGCCGTCCACGGAGGCGACTTCGTCATCGACGGAGGCACGATACCGACCGTCTAGGTCCCGGCGGGACACGGTCGTCAGCTGCGAATGAAGTGGGGCACGAAGCGCGAGGTGTTGCGGGTGATCCGGCCGGCGTCCTCCCTCAAGGCGATGCCCGCGGGCTCGTCGCCCACGACCCAGGAGCCCACGATGACGTGCTGGCCGTCAAACCGCGGCGGGGCGTGGACCGCCTGACGGATGTGGCTGCCGCCGCCGTAGCCCGCGTCCTCGCCCTCTTCCGTGGCGTCGCCCTCGCGGATCGAGATGTTCGCCCCCTCGCGGGAGAACAGCGGCTTGCGCACATAGTCGGCGCCCAGGGCGGCATGCCCGGGGTCGCTCTCGAACCAGGACTCCAGCAGGTTGGGGTGGCCCGCGTGCCGCTCCCAGAGCAGGGGCAGGACGCCCTTGTTCGACAGCAGCGCCTTCCAGGCCGGCTCCATAACAGTGACCTGGGCGTTCGGCAGCGGCTCGGCGTAGTCGTCGCGCAGCATCTGCTCCCAAGGATAGAGCTTGAACATGGCCTGGATCAGCCAGTTCTCGTCGTCGACGAACCGGCCGTCGGCGTTCAGGCCGATCTGGTCGATGGCGACGAACTTCGGGTCCAGCCCGGCCTGGCGGGCCAGATCCTCGAGGAACCGCACCGTCTGGCGATCCTCGACGAAATCGGCGTCGGAGCTGAAATGCACGAAGCCGCCGTCCGGGAAGATGGCGCGGAAGCGGTCGACCAGCTTTTCGTGCAGGCTGTTGAACTGGTCCGCATCGGCCGGCAGCGTCCCGTCGGCCATCCGGTCTTCCAGCCACAGCCACTGGAACACCGCCGTCTCGAAGATGCTGGTGGGGGTGTCGGCGTTGTACTCGTACAACTTCGCCGGGCCGCGCCCGTCGTAGGCGAAGTCGAACCGGCCGTAGAGGGACGGGTCGCCCCGGCTCCAGCTTTCGGCGACATAGTCGCGCGACGCCTCGGGGATCTCCAGCAGGGCCATCAGCCGCTCGGACTTCACCGCATCGGCGACGAGGTCCAGGCACATCTGGTGCAGCTCGGCCGTCGGCGCCTCCAGCCCGTCCTCGATCTCCTCGAGCGTGAAGGCGTAGGCGGCGCTTTCGTCCCAGTAGCGTTCGCCGGAGTCGTGGTGCCAGGTGAAGCCCACGGCCTCCGCGCGCGCCTGCCAGTCGGGCCGGGGGTCGAGCTTCAACCTTTCCATGCGTCTAGGCCGGGTCCTTCGAGGCCGGGACCGAGGTCCCGATCTGCGGCGTCACCACCCGGACCTCCTGCGCCGTCAGACGCGCCAGCACGTCGTCGGCCGAGGCGTGGCCCGGCAGGATGCCGGCTTCCTTCAGCTTGGCGTCCAGATCGGCCCCGGTGCGCTTGTCCTCAAGCTCCTGGCCGGCGCGCAGCCGCTCCTCCTGAACCGCCTGGCGCTGCTTGATGCGCTGCAGGCTGTCGGCGGCCGAGCCGATGCGCGAATGCGCGCCGGCCGACTGCAGGGCCACGGAGGTCTGGGCCTTCTGCACCGAGTCATTGACCTTCACGATGTCGATCTCGCGCCGCAGCGTCTCGATCTTCTGGTCGGTGGCGGCGATGGCGGTGCGCAGGCGGGCCTCGGCCTCCTTCATGCTCTCGATCAGGGGACCCCGCGTGCCGATCTCGGTCTCCAGCTCGGCGATCCGCTGCGCCACCTCCCGGGCCAGGTCGGTCTTGCCCTGGGCCAGGGCGGTGCGGGCGGAGCTCTCGTACTTGGCGATCTGGTCGCCGAAGCTCTTGATCTCGTTCTCGGCCATGCGCCGGCGGGCCACCAGGCCGGCGAGGTCGTCGCGCGCCTTGCCCTGGGCGTTGTCGGCGTCGCGGATCTCCTGGTCGAGGATCTTCAGCGCATTGGCGTCGACCACCGCCTGACCGGCCTCGTGGGCCGTGCCGCGAAACAAGGCCGAGAGCTTTGCGAGCATGGACATGGTTCGTCTCCGTCGGATCAGGCGGCTTCGGCGCCGAAGGTTTCACGCAGGCTGCTGGCGTCGATGGCGTTCTCCGCCAGGGTGCGCAGCTCGATCAATATGGTCTGCAGCGTCGTCTTGCACGACAGCTCGCCCATCAGTTCATAGACGTCCTCGCCGGAGACGGTGGTGATGGCGAAGTTCGACAGCGGCACCACCCGCTGGGCCTTCAGCAGGAACTCGTTGAAGCGCGCTGCGTCCTTCTGCTCCGCCACGGGCCAGAGCAGGACCGAGGCCACGATCTGGGAGCCGCCGACGCTCAGATAGATCGGCAGGTCGCCGTATTCGTGCATGGTCGCCAGCAGGACAGGGTCGGCCCCCTCGAGCACGCGCAGGGTCATTTCGCCCTCGCGGACGAGTTCCGACGCCTCAAGCGCGGCCTTGATGGCGGGCACGGTCCAGGCGGTTTCGATCACGGCGTCCATGGGATGTCTCACTCCAGAAGGATCGTTCAGGGGGTTGCGGCGCCCCCGCCGGGCAGGGACGGGACCGCGGGTGGACTCGGTGACGATGGCGTGGACCGCCGCCCTCACATCGTCCCGCGTCGAGTGGGGGATCCAGAATTCCACCTTGATCATGCCGGCGTCGCGCCGGGCTTGCCGCCAAGCACGTATACGATCGTTCGCCGACGGCAAGGGATTTGAGGCGGGGTTACGCATGTTTCATGTAACGCGTAACAGGAACGGTTGACATCGGCTAGGTGTCTGCGATGTCTGGTCGCCGCCCCGGGGCTGGCCCGGGTCCTTGCGAGACGACATGCTGCTGCCGCGAATGAAGCTCGCGCGCCTGTTCGACCGGGCGTTCCACGCCATGGCGGACCTGCACTGGACCCTGCTGTTCGCCCTGATCCTTGTCCACGCCCTTCTGACCTGGGGCCTGATGGGGCTGGCCGGCGAGGCGGGCCTGACGCCGCCGGCCACCTTCTTCTACTGGTACGCCACCACCGCCTACACCGTGGGCTATGGCGACCTCAGCCCGCAGACTGACGCGGGGCGGCTGATCACGGCCTTGTGGGTCTTCCCCGGGGCCATCGCCGCCTTCACCACCATCGTCGCCAAGGTCCTGGCCGCCATCGGCGAGGTCTGGCGCGTGCGCCGCTCCGGCAAGGGAGACTATTCCAGCATGACCGCCTCGATCGTCCTGATCGGCTACCACCCCGCCCGCACCGCCAAGATGGTGGACGAACTGTGCGCCGACCTCGCCCGGGACCAGACGCTGGTGCTGCTCACCCGGCAGACGATCGCGGATCCGGATCCGCGCATCCGCTATGTGCAGTCCGAGACCCTGACCTCCACCGCGGCCCTGACCCGGGCGGGCGTGCCCGAGGCCAGCCGCGTGCTGATCTTCACCGATTCCGACGCCGACACCCTGGCCGCCACCCTGGCCGCCGCCGCCCTCGCGCCGCCCGACGCGCACCTGGTCTGCTATTTCGAGGACCAGGACCACGCCCGGCTGATCGACCAGCACTGTCCGGAGGTCGAGGTCATCCTGTCGGCGGGGCCGGAGCTCGTCGCCCGGGCCTGCAAGGATCCGGGCGCCAGCCAGGTCATCAGCACCCTGACCAGCCACCTGGACGATCACGCGACCCTGTTCAGCCTGACCTGGCCCGACCGCCCCCCGCGGGACTTCGGCGATCTCGCCCGCGACCTGCGCGAGCGCGGCGCGACCCTGCTGGCGATCCAGCCGGCGCGGGAGACGGCGCCGAGGTTCAATCCGGCCATGGACCGCCCGGTCGGCCGCGGCGACCGCCTGTTCTACGTCGCGGCGTCCCGACTCGATGCCGCCGCGCTGGCGGGGTAGGCTCGCGGCATGTTCAAACGCCTGTTCGGCTCCGGCGATAAGCCCGCCCCCGCCCCGGGTCTGGCGGAGGTGCGCAACATCACCGTCGGCCGCACCGTCTCGCTGGATCCGCTGGCCTGGCGCCGGCTGGGCGACGAGACCCGCTTCACCCTCGACCGCGACGCCCTGGAGATCACGGCCCAGGGCGTGATCACCCTCGACGGCGGCCAGTTCGTGCATCGCTTCTACACCGACGACCACGTGATGCTTCAGGCCATGAGCGACGATCCCGAGGGTCGGGCCGCCTATGACTTCACCCTGTTCACCCCGTGGTCGTCCGCCTATCCGCCAGGCGAGCGCGAGCGCCGGCTGTGGGCGGACCGGCTGTCCGAGCCGGTCTTCCACGGCGCCGCCGAGGACCTGCCCGACTTCCCCCGCCTTTGGTTCGCCGAGAGCGACGCACGCCAGCCGCCGGTGACCCTGTGGGAAACGATCTATGACGACCGGGCGGCGACAACGCCCTATGCGCGCATATTCCAGACGTGCATGTTGTACGCGCGCGACCTCGCCGGCGGACGCGAGTTGATGCTGGCCCTCGAGATGCAGCCGGACGGGGGCGAGACCACGCACGAAATCATGATCGGCATTCCGCTGGAGATGGCCGAGTTCCGCGCCTAGGCGCACACCGAGGGGAAGCTGCACATGGACTGGTTCGCGTTTCAGACCGGGGCGACGGCCTTCATCATCGCCTTCGTGGCGGCGGTGCTGTTCTTCGTCGCCTTCAAATTCATCTATCAGATGGTCACGCCCTACCATGAGCGCACCCTGATCCGGGAAGGCAACACGGCCGCCGCCGTGGCCCTCGGCGGCGCCCTGATCGGCTACGTCCTGCCGCTGGCCTCGGCCCTGTCGCACACCGTCAGCCTGCCCGAGTTCGCGGCCTGGGCGCTGCTGGCCGGCGTCATCCAGATCGTCTCCTTCATCGTCGTCAGCCGGCTGGTCTACCGGGCGCTGGCCTCGCGGATCGAGGCGGGCGAGCTGGCGGCCGGCGTCTATATCGCCTCCATCTCCATCGGCGTGGGCCTGCTCAACGCCGCCTGCATGACGGCGTGAGCGGCATGACCCAGGACACTCCCGCCGCCCTGCCCGAGACCACCACCCTTCGCCGGCTCAAGCGATCGCGGTCGCTGCAGGTCACCAGCCTGATGGCCACGGTCGGCTTTTCGCTGTCGGCCTGCGGGTCGCCGCAATCGGTTCCCGCGCCCGAGCCGGCGGAGCCGGCCCTGGCCTACACCTCGATCGACGACTGCAAGACCGCCGACGTCGTCCCCGATGCGGAGTGCGAGACCGCCTACGCCGCGGCCCAGGCCGAGGCCGAGCAAACCGCGCCGCGCTACGCCACCCGGGCCGAGTGCGAGGGCCAGTGGGGGCCGGAGCAGTGCCGGCCGCTGAACACCGGCGGCGGCTCCTTCTTCGGCCCGCTCGCCACCGGCTTCATCATCGGCCAGATGATGAACGGCGGCTACCGCGGCGGCGGACCGCTGTACCGCGACCGCGAGGGCCAGTACTCCAACGGCTACGGCGGCGGCTACCTGTCCCGCGACTACCGGACCGGCCGGACCGTCACCAACGCGCGTGAGCACACGCCGGTGGCCCGCCAGGCGCCGACCCGGGTGCAGAGCCGCACCGCGGTGGTGTCCCGCGGCGGATTCGGAGGCGGCGGACGAGGCTACGGCGGCTGACGGCGCGAAAGGGGCTTCTTCCCGCCCCTGACCGCCCGCGCGCGCTCCGCCGATCCGTGCTATGCCGCCCCCACGCCGTCAGGGGGAAAGGGATGGCCGCTCGCAGACATCGCCGCCGGCTTCGCCCGCTCGTCTGGTGCAGCGCAGTCGCGCTCGGCCTCGCCCTGCCCGGGTCGGCCGTGCCGGAGGCGACGCTGTCCTCGGCGCCGGCCGCCGCCCGGGCCTGGTGGTCGGCGGCTCGCCGACCGCCGGCGGCCCGCCCCGAGGCGGAGCCTGCGCCGGCGGCGCGGCGCCTCACCCAGGCCGGGTTCGACGGGGCGTGGTCCGGCGTGAAGGCGGCCATGGCGGCGTGCGACCGGGCGGCGTCGGCGAGCGAACTGCGTTGGCGGGCCTCCGGAGAACCGCCGCGGGCGGAGGATCTGGAGACGGCCCGCGACCTCTGCGGCGCGGCCATCGTCGAGGTGGGCGCGACTCCCCTGCCCGATGTCGATCGTCCGGGCGTCCGGATGCTGCTGGAACAGGCGCGGGACGCCTGCCAGCGCAGCATGGCCGAGAGGCAGCTCGGTCTCGCGGCGATCCGCACGCTGGCGGAGGCCCCGCCGGACAGCCTGGCGGCCTACGAGGCGCGGCTGCGGATCGCGGCCGGCCCCCGGAGCGGTTTGAACTGCGCGGCCAGCTTCGGCGCCGCGGCCCGCGCCGCCCGCCTGCAGTTTGCGGAACTCGAACTGGCCGCAGGCGACGGCTCCTAGGGAGCGGGAGCCTCCGGCAGGCTCTCGAGGGCCTGCGGCGGGAGGTCGCGGGTCCGTTCGGCGAGGCGCGCCCGCAGCGCCTCGACCTCCCCTGCCCAGGCCGCGCGGACCTGATCGACGAAGGCTGACATCTGCGCCAGCTCGGCGCGGGTCAACCGGTCGGGCCGCCGGGTGCGGGTGGCGACGGCGACCAGCACCGGCTGTCCCTGCACCCGCCGGAGCAGGGCCACGGCCTCTGTTTCGCCGACCGTCCGGGGATGGCAGCCGTCCAGCTGCTCGCGGAAGGCGCGGAGGTGGCGGTGGAAGGCCTCGCCGCCGGCGACGCCGGCGATCACCGCGTGGGGATCTGGCGCGCCGCCCTCGGCCGCCTCGAGCGCATCGACGAACTGGACGACGCCGTAGCGCAGCAGGGCCAGCCGGGTGAGCGCCTGCGGCGAGGTCGGGTCCGCTGCGGAAGCGCCGCTCCGGACAAGGCGGAGGGCGGCGGCCGACTGGTTGATGGCGGCCAGTACGGCCGCGGACCGGGCCAGGGTTTCGGCCTCGGGGTCGGCCAGAAGCCTGACCTCGTCGGCGCCCGCCGGCGCAGCGGGGCGCGACGACCGAAGCCGGCGCATCAGCAGGGCGGCGAGCGGAACCATCGGCGGACGATAGCGTCAGCGTCGCCGATTCTCGCACCCCTGTTGAGGAGCCTGGCGAAGGGGCGGGACGGCGCGTGGTCCGTCCCGCCGCCGCGCCGTCAGGGCGTTTCGGTGATCAGCAGGGTGGCCGAAGCGGTGCCGCCGCCGAAGGTGCCGACCCAGATGTCGTAGGTCCCGCTCTGCGGCCGGTTGAAGCGGACTTCGGCGTCGCCGTCGCCCCAGCTGTCGTCGTCGCAGTACCAGCGGCCGTCGGGGCCGTTGATGATCAGGGTGGTGTCGGTCGAGGAGCGGGTGCGGAACACCAGCGGCAGGCTGCCGGCGCTGTAGGTCACCTCGAAGTCCGGCGCGGCGCTGATGTTGCCCACGCAGGCGCCCGGCAGGTCGGTGTCGTCATAGGCGTCGATCGAACCGCCGGCGGTGATGGACACCCGGTACGGATCCGGCGTGAAGCCGGCGTTCAGGCGGATCTCGCCGAAGTTGGCGGTCAGGCCGGCGTTCTGCGCGTGGGCGACGGCGGGCGACAGGGCAGCGGCCAGAACGAGGCCGCAGACGATGGACTTCATGTTGGATTCCCCCTCGGCCCTCAGCGGCCGAACAGCGCTACGTCTGGCTTCCGCGGAGCCGGGCGTCAAGACGCGCACGCGGCTGGCGTCGCTGCGCATGCCGAATTCCGCCGCAGGTGCAAAAGGCGCTTGCATGTTTCACTGTTACAGCATAGTGGAACGCCATGACCGACACCCTCCCCGCCGGCGCGGCGACTGCGGCGCGCAGCCGGATCGATCTCTACGACGCCCTGCTGACGCTGAAGACCCGCGAAGAGGTCGACGCCTTCCTGACCGATCTGTGCACGCCGGCGGAGCTGCGGGCCTTCGCGGAGCGCTGGCATGTGGCGCGCCTGCTCGACCGCGGCGGCCGCTCCTACCGCGAGATCGCCGCCGAGGCGCACGCCAGCCCCACCACCGTCGTCCGGGTCGCCCGGTTCCTCAAGGAAATGCCGCACCAGGGCTACCGCCTGGTGCTGGACCGTCTGAAAGCCTGAGTTCCAATCATGAGCACTGTCGAAGGGCGGCTGCGTATCGCCGTCCAGAAATCCGGCCGCCTGGCCGAGCGCAGCCTCGACCTTGTCCGCGACGCGGGCCTGCGCGTGGTCAAGGGCAACAACGACCTGCTCTACCGGGTCGAGAACTATCCGATCGACCTGCTGCGGGTGCGCGACGACGACATCCCGACCTTCGTGGCGGACGGGGTCTGCGACCTCGGCATCGTCGGCGAGAACGTTCTGGAGGAGGGTCGCAACGGCGGGCCCAACGCGGAGGTGGTGATGCCCCTCGGCTTCGGACGCTGCACCCTGAAGATCGCGACGCCGCCGTCGCCCGACTATGCGGGCCCGGCGTCGCTGGCCGGGAAGAGGATCGCGACCTCCTACCCGCGCGTGCTGCGCCGGTGGCTGCAGTCGCAGGGCGTCGAGGCCGACATCGTGACCATGCGCGGGGCGGTCGAGGTGGCGCCGCGACTGAAGCTGGCCCACGCTATCTGCGACCTCGTGTCGACGGGCGCGACCCTCGAGGCGAACGGCCTGGTCGCCCACGACACCGTGCTCGACAGCCAGGCGGTGCTGATTCGCGCCCCGGCCGCCCCCGAGCCGGCCTTGGGCGACCTGCTGGACAGCATCGTCGAGCGGATGGCCGGGGTGGTCGCCTCCCAGGGCGCCAAGTACGTGATGCTCAATGCGCCGCGGGGCGCGCTGGACGAGATCGCCGCCATCCTGCCGGGCGCCGGGGCGCCGACGGTGATGCCGCTCTCGGGCCGCGACGACGCGGTGGCCGTGCACGCCGTCTGCCAGGAGGCGGTGTTCTGGGAGACCCTGGAGAAGCTCAAGGCGGCCGGGGCCTCGGCCATTCTGGTCCTCCCGATCGAGAAGATGATGTGATGCGGCGGATCGACTGGAACAGCCTCGACGCGGACGGCCGGCGGGCGGCGCTGGCGCGGCCTTCGAATCGCAGCGACGCCGCCCTGGTGGAGCGCGTCGGCGCCATCCTCGACGACGTGCAGGCCCGCGGCGGCGCAGCCGTCGCCGACTGGAGCGTCCGGCTGGACGGCGCCCCGCCCCGCCGCATCGCGATCACGCCGGAGGCGGAGGCCGCGGCCCGCGCCGCCCTCCCCCCGGCGGCGACGCGAGCCCTGCGCATCGCGGCGGAGAACGTCAGGATCTTCCACGAGGCGACCCGACCGGAGGACTCCGCCGAGGTGGAGACCACCCCCGGGGTGCGCTCGCGCCTCGTGTGGCGGCCGATCCGGGCGGCGGGGCTCTATGTCCCGGGGGGCACGGCGCCGCTGTTCTCCTCCCTCCTCATGCTTGCCATTCCCGCCGCCGTCGCGGGCGTCGGGCGGCGGGTGGCGGTGACGCCGCCGCCGCGCGAGGGCGAGGTCCATCCGGCGATGATCGTCGCCGCCGCCGAGGCGGGGCTCGACGCCCTGTGGCTGATCGGCGGGGCCCAGGCCATCGCCGCCCTGACCTTCGGGGCCGCGTTCGACGACGGGGAGATCGCGCCGGTCGACAAGCTGTTCGGGCCCGGCAACGCCTGGGTGGCCGAGGCCAAGAAGCAGGCGGCGGCGCGGCCCGGAGGGCCGGCGGTCGACATGCCGGCGGGCCCCTCGGAGCTGATGGTGATCGCCGACCGCCACGCCGATCCGGTCCTCGTCGCCGCCGACCTGCTCAGCCAGGCCGAGCACGACGCCGACGCCCAGGTGCTGCTGGTCAGCGACAGCGAGGGGCGGATCGTCGATGTGCTCGACCAGGTCGAGACCCAGCTCGCCGGCCTGCCCCGGGCGGAGATCGCCCGGGCCGCCCTCGCCGAGGCGCGGCTCATCCGGGTGCGTGATCTGGCTGAGGCCTGCGACGTCGCCAACGCCTATGGCCCGGAACACCTGTCGCTGCAGACGGCGGCCCCCGAGGCCCTGGTGCCGCGCCTGACCGCGGCGGGCGCGGTCTTCGTCGGGCGGTACGCGGCCGAAACCCTGGGCGACTACGCCGCGGGGCCGAGCCACGTCCTGCCCACCGACGGGGGCGCCCGCACCCTCGGCGGCATCACCACCGCCAGCTTCATGACCTCGATGTCGGTGCAGCGGGTCGACGCCGGCGGCGCCCGGGCGCTGGCGCCGGCGGCGGCGGTGCTGGCGCGGCTGGAGGGGCTGGAGGCGCACGCCCGGGCCGCCGACCTGCGCGCCCTGGCGACGGAGGCGGGCCAATGACCCTCCCGGCTCCCTTCCCGCCCCTCGTCAGCGGCGACGTCGGGCTGGATACCTACCCCGGAACGCCGGCGACGCTCGCCGCGCGCATGGCGGAGATCTACGGCGCGCCGGTCGACAGCATCCTGCCGGTGCGCGGAGCGACCCACGGGCTGGAGCTGGTGTGGCGACTCGCCGGACGCGAGGGCGCAGCCGTGCAGGCGCCGGACGAGGCCCCCTACCGGGCGCTTGCGGCCATCTACCCGGCGCCGGCCGACGCCCGCGCGGGCGCGGTCGTGATCCGCGGCGGCGGCGATCCGGCGGCGGCGGCGGCGCAGGCGGCCGCCGTGGCGCCCGCCCTGCTGGTGGTCGACGAGGGCGCCGTCGAATTCTCCGGCGCCGTCTCGGCCGCGACGATCATCCCGGAGCGGCCCAATCTCGTGGTGCTGCGCAGCCTGTCGCTGGCCTGGGGCCTGGCCGGCGCGCGCGTGGGAGCGGTGCTCGCGCAGCCCGGGACCCTGGCCCGGCTGGCGGCCATGCTGGAGCCGCACGCCCTGCCCGCCCCGTCGATCCGGCTGGCGCTGCAGGCGCTCGATCCGTCGCGGATGGCCGAGACGACGGCGCGGATCGCCACGGTGCGCGCCGAGCGGGCCCGGCTGGCGAAGGCGCTGGCGCTGGCGGCCCCGGCGGAGGAAGAGCCCGGCCCCGCCATCCGCCTGCGGCCGGCGGACGCCGGGGCGGCGACCGCCGCCCTCGCCCGGTACGGCGTCGCGGCGGAGCGGGACGGCGACGCGCTCCGCCTGCCGGTGTCGGCGAAGGCCGAGGTCAACGACCGACTCCTGCTGGCCCTGGGGGCGGCGGCGGCGGCGCCGGGCGCGCGCCGCACGGCGGAGGTCGTCCGCGACACCAGGGAGACCCGCATCGTCTGCGCGGTGGACCTCGACTCCCCCGGCCCCGTGCGGATCGGCACCGGCGTCGGCTTCTTCGACCACATGCTCGAACAGGTGGCGGCGCACGGCGGCTTCTCACTGCGGCTGGCATGCGAGGGCGACCTGCACATCGATCCGCACCACACGGTCGAGGACTGCGCCATCGCGCTGGGCCAGGCGCTGAAGCAGGCGCTGGGCGAGCGGCGCGGCATCGCCCGCTACGGCTTCGTCCTGCCCATGGACGAGGCCGAGGCGAAGGTGTCGATCGACCTGTCCGGCCGGCCCTATCCGGTGTTCGTGGGGCGTTTCGACACCGCCTTCCTCGGCGACTACCGCACCGACCTGACGGCGCACGTGTTCCGCTCGCTGGCCGAACACCTCGGCGCCGCCATCCACGTCTCCGTCACCGGCGAGGACGACCACCACAAGACCGAGGCCGTCTACAAGGCGTTCGGCCGCGCCCTCCGTCAGGCGATCCGCGTCGAGGGCGAGGCCGTGCCCTCGACCAAGGGGGTCCTGTGAGCGAGGTCGCGGTCGTCAGCTACGGCGCCGGCAACATCGCCTCGGTGCAGTTCGCGCTGGAGCGGCTGGGGGCGCAGGTGCGACTGGTCGACACGCCGGAGGCGGTCGCCGATGCGCCCCGCCTGATCCTGCCGGGGGTCGGACAGGCCGGGTACGCCATGGCGCGGCTCCGGGAACTGGGGCTGGACGAGGCCATCCGCGCCTTCGACCGTCCGTTGCTCGGCGTCTGCCTCGGCCAGCAGCTGCTGTTCGAGGCCAGCGACGAGGGCGGCGGCGTGGAGCTGCTGGGCCTGATCCCCGGCCGGGTGCGGCGGCTGGAGCCGGGCCCCGCCCTGCCGGTTCCGCACATGGGCTGGTCGCGGCTCGACCTGCGGCGGGACGACCCGCTGATGACGGGCGTGCCGGCCGGAAGCTGGGCCTACTTCGTCCACGGCTACGTCTGTCCCGACGGCCCGGCCACGGTGGCGGCGGCGGACTACGGCGGGGTTGTCCCGGCGGTGGTCCGCAGCGGCCGGCGCATGGGCTGCCAGTTTCACCCCGAGCGCTCCGCCGCTGCCGGGGCCCGCATTCTCGAGAACTTCCTGGAGCTGACCGCGTGATCGTCTACCCCGCCATCGACCTGAGGGACGGCGCCTGCGTCCGCCTGCTGCACGGGCGGTTCGACCAGGCGACCCGCTACGACGACCGTCCCGCGGCGCGGCTCGCGGCCTTCGCCGCGGCCGGGGCCGGCTGGGTCCACATCGTCGACCTCGACGGGGCCGAGGCCGGGCGCGCGGTGCAGCACCGGCTGATCGGCGAACTGGCCGGCTCGGTCGCCGTGCGCATCCAGTCCGGCGGCGGGGTGCGCTCGGAGGCGGACGTGGAGGCCCTGCTCGGGGCCGGCGTGGCCCGGGTGGTGGTCGGCTCCCTGGCGGTGAGCCGGCCGGAAACGGTGGCCGCCTGGCTGGCGCGCTTCGGACCGGACCGGCTGACCCTCGCCCTCGACGTCAAGGCCGACGGCGACCGCTACGTGCCGGCCCTCAAGGGCTGGACCGAGGCGGCGGAGGTCGACCTGTGGGCCGCGCTCGACCGCTACCCGCCGGGCAGCGCGCGGCACCTGCTGGTCACCGACGTCGGCCGCGACGGCGCCCTGACCGGGCCGAACATCGACCTGCTCGGCGAGATCGTGCGGCGGCGCCCCGACCTGCAGGTGCAGGCCTCGGGCGGGGTGGCCGCCCTGTCCGACCTGGCTGCGGCGCGCGACGCCGGCTGCGCCGGGACGATCGTCGGCCGCGCCCTGTACGAGAACCGCTTCACCGTCGAACAGGCGCTCGCGGCGTGACGGCGCGCCGGATCATTCCCTGCCTCGACGTCAAGGACGGCCGCGTGGTCAAGGGCGTCCGCTTCGAGGGCCATCGCGACATGGGCGATGCGGCCGAGCTGGCGGCCCGCTACCGCGACTCCGGGGCCGACGAGCTGGTCTTCTACGACATCGCCGCCAGCCCCGAGGGCCGGACCCTGGACTACGGCTGGGTGCGCGACATCGCCCGGCTGCTGGACATTCCCTTCAGCGTCGCCGGCGGCATCCGCACGGTCGAGCAGGCCGGCCGCTGCCTCGACAACGGCGCCGACAAGGTGTCGATCAACACGCCGGCGCTGGAGCGGCCGGAACTGATCGCGGAGATGGCGGAGCGGTTCGGCGCCCAGTGCGTGGTGGTCGGCGTCGACTCCCGCCGCGTGGGCGATGTCTGGATGGTGCACCAGTACACCGGCGACCCGAACCGCAGCCGCGGGGCCGGCCGGCGGACGCTCGACTGGATCGTCGAGGCGCAGACGCTCGGGGCCGGCGAGATCGTGCTCAACTGCATGGACGAGGACGGGGTGCGCCGCGGCTACGACATCCCGCAGCTGCAGGCCGCGCGAAGCCGGCTGACCATTCCGCTGGTGGCCTCGGGGGGCGCCGGCGAGGCCCGGCACTTCCTGGAGGCGTTCGAGCAGGCGGACGTGTCCGGGGCGCTGGCCGCGAGCGTGTTCCATTCGGGGGCCCTGCCCATCCCCGAACTCAAGGCGTTCCTCGGCTGCGCCGGCGTGGAGGTGAGACCATGATCGACATCGACCGGGTGGACTTCGCCAAGGGCGGCGGCCTCGTGCCCGTGGTGGTGCAGGACGCCGCCACCCTGCAGGTGCTGACGCTCGCCTACATGGATCGGGCGGCGCTGGAGGAGACCGTCGCCTCGGGCGAGGCGACCTTCTTCTCCCGCTCGCGCGGCGGACGCTGGCGCAAGGGCGAGACCTCCGGAAACCGGCTGAAGGTCGCGGCGATCACCGCCGACTGCGACGGCGACGCCCTGGTGCTGGCGGTCCGGCCGCTCGGCCCCGCCTGCCACCTCGGGACCCCCAGCTGCTTCGGCGCGGCCGATGCGCCGGGCGTCGGAGGGCTGGCGCGGCTGGAGGCGACGATCGCCGCCCGCGCGGCCGCCGATCCGGCGCAGAGCTGGACCGCGCGGCTGCTGGCCGAGGGGCCGAAGCGGGTCGCCCAGAAGGTCGGGGAGGAAGGCGTCGAGACGGCGCTGGCCGGCGCGGCCGGGCCCGACGAGGAACTGGCGTCCGAGGCGGCCGACCTGGTCTACCACCTGCTGGTCCTCCTGCACGCCCGCGGCATGGCGCTGTCGGACGTGCTCGACGTGCTGGCGCAGCGGGCGCGGGCGGGCTGACGCGGAACCGCGCGCCCGTCGGCTCCGTTCCCGCTCCATGGACATGGAAGCCCAGATCGTCGCCGCCCTTCGCACCGAGCTGGGGCGGCAGGCCGAGGGAGACGGACGGCTGACGCTGACGCCCGGCGAATCGGGCCGCGTCGCGGTCGCGGGCGAACTGGATCTCGAGGCGCTGGCCATGGCCGTCGCCGGCAGTGTGGCCGGCGGCCCGTAACAGCGTTACGGCAACGCTTGCCTGGAGCGTGACGAGCGCGCAGTGTGTCTCCGGGGGACCTCGCCATGCAGCTCAACGCGCTTCGCTGCCTGATCAAGGGCCATGTCTTCGTGGACAGCCGCAGCACGCCCGGCACCAAGGTTTGCACCCGCTGCCGGCTGCGCGAGCCCTTCGAGGGCCTGAAGAAGCCGCCGACGGAAGCGACCCGCTGATCGATCAGACCAGCCGGCTCTGCACCACCGCCGCGGCGATGAAGCCGGCGAACAGCGGGTGCGGCGCGAACGGCCGGCTCTTCAGCTCCGGGTGGTACTGGACGCCGACGAACCACGGGTGATCCGGACGTTCGACGGTTTCCGGCAGAACGCCGTCCGGCGACAGGCCGGCGAAGACGAGGCCGCCCTTCGATTCGATCGCTTCCCGGTAGTTGATGTTGACCTCGTAGCGGTGGCGATGGCGTTCGCTGATGGTCGTGGAGCCGTACATCTCCGCGATGCGGGAGCCGGGCTGCAGGGTCGAGTCATAGGCCCCCAGCCGCATGGTGCCGCCGAGGTCGCCGCCGGCGTTGCGCTTCACCCGCTCGTTGCCCTGGGTCCATTCCGTCATCAGCCCGACCACCGGCTCCTCGGTGGGCCCGAACTCCGTCGAGGAGGCCCGGGGGAACCCGGCGAGATTCCGCGCCGCCTCGATGACCGCCATCTGCATGCCGAAGCAGATGCCGAAATAGGGAATGTTGCGCTCGCGGGCGAAGCGGGCCGCCTGGATCTTGCCCTCGGCGCCGCGGGCCCCGAAGCCGCCCGGAACGAGGATGGCGTGCGCCCCCTGCAGGCGCGCGTCGCAGGCCTCGCGATCGCCCTCGAAGGTTTCGGCCTCGACCCAGTCGATGTTGACCTTGACGTTGTTGGCGACGCCGCCGTGGTGCAGGGCCTCGATCAGCGATTTGTAGGCGTCCTTGAGCACCGTGTACTTGCCGACCACGGCGACGGTCACTTCGCCGTCCGGCTGCAAACGGCGGCGGACGATCTCCTCCCAGCCCGACAGGTCGGGGGCCGGCGCGTCGCCGATGCCGAAGTGCGCCAGCACCTCCGCGTCCAGGCCCTCGCGGTGGTAGTCGAGCGGAACCGCATAGATGTCCGCCGAGTCCATGGCCTGGATGACGCCGCTTTCGCGGACGTTGCAGAACAGGCCGATCTTGCGTTTCTCGTCCGGCGGGATCGGCTGCTCGCAGCGGCACAGCAGGATGTCGGGCTGGATGCCGATGGAGCGCAGCTCCTTGACCGAGTGCTGGGTCGGCTTGGTCTTCATCTCCCCGGCCGTCTTGATGAACGGCAGCAGGGTCAGGTGGACGAAGCAGGACTGGCCGCGCGGCAGGTCCTGGCCCAGCTGGCGGATGGCCTCGAAGAACGGCAGCCCCTCGATGTCCCCGACCGTGCCGCCGATCTCGACCAGCACGAAGTCCACCGGTTCGCCCTCATCGGTCAGCGCCGGGGACAGGCAGAACTGCTTGATCTGGTCGGTGACGTGCGGGATCACCTGGACCGTCGCGCCCAGATAGTCGCCGCGCCGCTCCTTCTCGAGGATGGTCTGGTAGATGCGGCCGGTGGTGATGTTGTCCGACTTCGCCGCCGAGACGCCGGTGAAGCGTTCGTAGTGGCCAAGGTCGAGGTCCGTCTCGGCCCCGTCGTCGGTGACGAAGACCTCGCCGTGCTGGTACGGCGACATCGTGCCCGGATCGACGTTGAGATAGGGGTCGAGCTTGCGCAGCCGGACCTTGTAGCCGCGCGCCTGGAGAAGCGCGCCGAGAGCGGCGGAGGCGAGGCCCTTGCCCAGGGAGGAGACCACGCCGCCGGTGATGAACACATAACGAGGCATGGGGAATCACCTTAGCGCCGATTCGGCGCCGCTACTCCGGAGACATTGGGGGCGGGACAGGAAGGCGGGGATAAACGCCCCGCCCACCCTTATTCGGCCGGCGCGGGCTGCGCCGGGGCGGGCGCGGCGGCGCCCGTCAGGCTCGACTCGAGGTCCTGCAGCGACGGCGCGGCCGGCTGGGCCGGGGCGGCCGGATCGGCGGCCGGGGCCGAGGTCGACGGCGGCGGGGCCGCCAACTCGCCCACGGCGTCCGCGTCGACGATCGAGCGGCTGGCCCGCTCCAGGTTGCCGACGATCGTCAGGCCGATGGCGCAGGCGAAGAACAGGCCGGCGAGAATCCAGGTGGTGCGGGTCAGCAGGTTGCCGGCGCCGCGCGCGGTCATGAAGCCCGACGGGCCTCCGCCCATCCCCAGCGCGCCGCCTTCCGACCGCTGCAGCAGGATCACGCCGGCGAGCGCGACCGAAATGAGGATCATGGCGACGAGGAGAATGGTCTGGAGCATGGCGGCCGATATGTGTGGCGCGGACCCGCGCCGATCAAGCGGCGGCGTCTATCATGGCCAGGGCGCCCGGGCTAGGGGTCAGGCGGCGCGCACGATGGGCAGGAAATCCGCCGCCCTCAGGGATGCGCCGCCGACGAGGGCTCCGCCCACCTCCGGCACGGCCAGGATGTCGGCGGCGTTGTCCGGCTTGACCGAGCCCCCGTACAGGATCGGGGCGGCGGCGGCGCCGAGGCCGAGGCGCTCCAGGATGGCGGCGCGGACGGCGCGGTGCACCTCCTCGATCTGCTGCAGGGTCGGCGTGAGGCCGGTGCCGATCGCCCACACCGGCTCGTAGGCGACGGCGAAGTCGCGCCCGGCCAGCGCCTGCGGCAGGGAGTTCAGCACCTGCTCGCGGACCACCTCGACCGCCCGCCCCTGCTCCCGCTCCTGCAGCGTCTCGCCGACGCAGACGATCGGGGCCAGCCCGGCCTCGAGGGCGGCGGCCGCCTTGGCGGCGACAAGGCCGTCCCGTTCGCCATAGCCCTGCCGCCGCTCGGAGTGGCCGAGGATGACGAGGGTCGCGCCCGCGTCGCGAAGCATCTCGGCCGAGACGTCGCCGGTGTAGGCGCCGGCGCGCTCGGCCCGGCAGTCCTGGCCGCCGACCTCGACCCGGCCGCCCTTCAGCAGCGAGGCCATGCGCTCGACGAGGGTGGCGGGGGGACACAGGGCGACGCGGCAGGCCGGGACCTGCGCCTCCAGCTCCGTCTGCAGGGTCCGCGCCTCGGCCAGGCTCGCGCCGAGACCGTTCATCTTCCAGTTGCCGGCGATCAGCTTCACGGATTGTTTCATCCGGCCTGTTTAGGCGCCCGGGCGGCCGAAGCCAAGCCGCGGCGGCGCCTTCGTCTTGCCGTGCGGGTCGATCAACCCCTATAGGCCGGAGCGGCTTACCTTCGCCGCCCTTCCGCCAGGATCGATCATGCTCAGCGTGTTCCGCAACTTCGCCAAGTCACCGTGGGCCATCGGCCTGCTCGTGCTGCTCGCGCTGGGTCTGCTCATCACCGGCGGCTCGCAGATGGACATCCTCGCCAACCTCGGCCCGCGGCATGTGATCACCGCCGGGGACCGCAGCGTCGACGCCGCCGCCTTCCGGACCGACATGGAGCGCATCCGCGCCTCGGCCCAGCAGCAGTCGGGGCAGGCGGTCAGCTTTGAGCAGCTGGTCGGCGAAGGCGGCGAGCTGGTCCAGTACCTGGAACAGCGCTCGCAGCAGCTGGGCTTCATGGCCTGGGCCTGGAACGCCGGCGTTCGCCCGGGCAAGGAGCTGGTGCTGCGCCAGATCCGCCAGGCGCCCGGCTTCTTCGATTCGGTGACCGGCCGGTTCAGCGAGGAGCAGTACCGCTCGGTCCTGGCCGAGAACAACGCCACGCCGGAGATGTTCGAGGAGCAGCTTCGCGACGAGGTGATGACGCGGCACTTCGGGGCTGCGGTCGGCGCGGGCGCCCGCCTGCCGCGGATCTACGGGGCCGTGCTCGCCAACCAGGCGATGGAGACCCGCGACGGCCGCTGGTTCACCGTCACCCAGGCCATGGCCGGCCGCGCGCCCGCCCCCACCGACGCGCAACTCGCCGCCTTCATGCAGCAGAACGCCGAGCGCATGCGCCTGCCGGAGTTCCGGTCGGGCACCCTGGTGCTGTTCGACAACCCGGCCGATGCGCCGGCGGCGGTCTCCGAAGCGGACATCCGCGAGCGGTTCGAGTTCCGGCGGGAAGCCCTGTCGCAACCGGAGCGCCGCACCTTCACGACGCTGACCGCGCCGACGCGGGCGGCGGCGGAGCGGATCGCCGCCGCCCTGCGCGCCGGCCAGACGCCCGCGGCCGTCGGCCAGGCCAACAACCTGCAGCCGGCGGAGTACGCCGACACGCCGCGCAGCGCCGTCAGCGATCCGGCCGTGGCGGCCGCCGTGTTCGGCCTCAACGAGGGACAGGTCTCGGACCCGGTCCAGGCCCGCGTCGGCTTCGTGGTCGCCCGCGTCACGGGGGTCACCCCCGGCCAGCCCGCGACCCTCGAGGACGTGCGCGAGCAGGTGATCCAGGAACTGCGCCAGGAAGCCGCCCGCGCGGCCGTCTACGAGCGCGTCGAGGCCTACGACAAGGCCCGCCAGGAAGGGAAGTCGCTGGAGGCGGCGGTGGCCGAGGTCGGCGCCCGCACCCTGAAGATTCCGCCGGTCACCCGCGACGGCCGCAGCCTGACCCAGCCGGGCTTCACCGCCCCGCCGCAGCTGCTGGAGTCGATGTGGTCGCTGGGCGCCAACGCCGTCAGCGAGGTCGTCGAGGCCGGCGGCGGCCAGTACTTCGTGGTGCGGGTCGACGAGATCACCCCGCCGGCGCTGCCGTCCCTGTCCGATCCGCAGGTGCGCGCCCAGCTGGCGACCGCCTGGACGGCGCGCGAGAACGCCCGCCTGCTGAGCACCCGCGTCGACGCTCTCGCCGCCCGCGTGCGCCGGGGCGAGGATCTCGCCGCGGTCGCCCGTTCGGTCGGCGCCGAGGTCAACTCGGCCAGCGGCGTGAGCCGCCAGGACCAGGCGCGCGGGCAAGGCGTGCTGGCCGGCCTGTTCACCACCGCGCGCAACGAGGTGTTCTCGCAGCAGCAGGCCGCCGACAGCTTCGTGATCGGCCGCACCGACCGCATCACCCCGCCGAATCCGACCCTGGCCGCGCCGATGGCCGAGCAGTTCCGCACCCGCATGGGCTCCGACAACCTCAACGCCCTGGGCGAAACGGCCATCCGCGTCGCCGCGGACCGGGTGGGCGCCGAGTACGACCTCGAGGAGGCGCGCCGCGCCCTCGGCCTTCCGGCGACGCCGGCCGCGGCCGACGCGGCTCCGGCCGCCGGCTCGCCCGCCCCGGCGCAATGACGCCGGAGACGGACGGTCCGGCCGGACCACGACGCCCGCGGGTCCTCGTCCGCCGGCTGGTCGACGATCTCGAGACGCCGGTTTCGGCCTTCCTGAAAGTCGGCTGGGGCCGGCCGCACGCCCTGCTGCTCGAGTCGGTCGAGGGCGGCGCGGTCAACGGCCGCTATTCGATCATCGCGCGCGATCCCGACGTGGTCTGGCGCTGCCGCGACGGCCGGGCGGAGCTGGCCCGCGGCGCGGCGATCGCGGCGGAGCGGTTCGCGCCGGACGGTGACGACGCCCTCGCCTCCCTGCGGCGGCTGATGGCCGCCTCCCGGCTGGATCTGCCGGACGACCTGCCGCCGATGGCGGCCGGGCTGTTCGGCGTGTTCGGCTATGACATGGTCCGGCTGCTGGAGCCGCTGGGCGCGCCGAATCCCGACCCGCTGGACCTGCCGGACGCGGTGCTGACCCGGCCTTCGGTGGTGGCGATCTTCGACTCCGTGCAGCACGAGATCGTGCTCGTCGCGCCGTGCTGGTTCGACGACGAGGCGGACGCGGGCGCGGTCGAGGCGGCGGCGGTCGCGCGGCTGGACGCGTTCGAGCAGGAACTGCGGCGTCCGCTCCCGCCCCTGCCGGCGGCCGTGGAGACGCCGGCCCCGGCGTTCACGACCCCGGTCGATGCGGCGGCCTTCTCGGCCATGGTCGACCGGGCCAAGGACTACATCGCCGCCGGCGACATCTTCCAGGTGGTGCTCAGCCACCGCTTCTCGGCGCCCTGGGTCGGCGATCCGTTCGCCTTCTACCGCGCCCTGCGGCGCCAGAACCCGTCGCCCTACCTGTTCTTCCTCGACTTCGGCCGCTTCCAGCTGGCCGGCTCGAGCCCCGAGATCCTGGTCCGCCTGAAGGACGGACGGGTGACCATCCGTCCGCTGGCCGGCACCCGCCCCCGCGGCGAGACGCCGGAGGCGGACCGGGCGCTCGAGGCGGAACTGCTCGCCGATCCCAAGGAGCGCGCCGAGCACCTGATGCTGCTCGACCTCGGCCGCAACGACGTCGGCCGCGTCTCCGCCCCGGGCACGGTCGAGGTGACCGAGAGCTTCGTGGTCGAGCGCTACAGCTCGGTGATGCACATCGTCTCTGACGTGCAGGGCGTGGCCGATCCCAGGCTCGACGCCGTCGACGCCCTGCTCGCCGCCCTCCCCGCCGGCACCCTGTCGGGCGCGCCCAAGGTGCGGGCGATGGAGATCATCGACGAACTGGAGAGCCTGAAGCGCGGCGTCGGGTACGGCGGCGGGGTCGGGTACATCTCGGCCGGGGGCGAGGCGGACATCTGCATCGTGCTGCGGACGGCCCTGTTCGCCGACGGCCGGGCCCACGTGCAGGCGGGGGCCGGCGTGGTGGCCGACAGCGACCCGGCGGCCGAATACGCCGAGACCCAGGCCAAGGCGCGCGCCCCGATGCGGGCGGCGGGCGAGGCCTGGCGCTATCCGTTCGGCGACAGGGGCTGAGCGGTCGCCGACCTGTCGAAGCGCACGCCCGGTCCCAGAACCATGACTCCCGCCATCATCACCGCCGCTGTCGCGGCCAGGGCCGCGGCCCCGAGCGCCGGCAGCGCCGCGGACTTTCTCGACGGCGGCTCCAGCAGCCGGCGTGCGCGGGCGATTCCATCCTCGGCCATGAGCCCCTCCCTCGAGACCGCACTTCGGACGATCATGGTTAACGAAGCCTTGCCGATCTGCGCCTTGGCGGCGCGCGCCTTCGCCCCTAGAAGCGCCGCATGATCCTCGTCGTCGACAACTACGACAGCTTCACCTGGAACCTGGTCCACTACCTTGCGGAGCTGGGCGCGGAGACGCGCGTGGTGCGCAACGACGACCTGACGGCGGCGGAGGCCTGGGCGCTGAAGCCGGAGGCGGTGCTGCTGTCGCCGGGCCCCTGCTCGCCCAACGAGGCCGGGATCTGTCTCGACCTCCTCGCCACGGCCCCCGAGGCCATGCCGATCTTCGGCGTCTGCCTCGGTCACCAGGCGATGGGTCAGGCCTTCGGCGGAGAGGTGGTGCGCGCCAAGGCGCTGATGCACGGCAAGACCTCCCCCATCGAGCATGAGGGCAAGGGCGTGTTCGGCGGCCTGCCGGCGCCCTTCACGGCGACCCGCTACCATTCGCTGGCGGTCCGCCGGGAGACCCTGCCGGAGGCCTTGGAGGTCACGGCCTGGACCGCCGACGGCGAGATCATGGGCCTGTCGCACCGCACCCGGCCGATCCACGGCGTCCAGTTCCACCCGGAATCGATCGCCACCGAGCACGGCCACGACCTGCTGGCCAACTTCCTCGACCTGGCGGCGGTGAAGCGCCGGGCGATGGTCTGAGGTGGCCGACGCCTTCAAGCCCCTGCTGGCGAAACTGGTCGACGGCCGCGTGCTGTCGGGCGGGGAGGCGCACGCCTTCTTCGCCGCCTGCCTGCGCGGCGAGCCGACCCCGGGCCAGGTGGCGGCCGCCGTCACCGCCCTGCGCATCCGCGGCGAGACGGTCGAGGAGATCGTCGCCTTCGCCACCGCCATGCGCGAGGCGGCGCTGACCCTGGACCACCCGTATGAGGTGGTGGACACCTGCGGCACCGGCGGCGACGGCCAGCACACCTGGAACATCTCCACCGCCACCGCCCTGGTCCTCGCCGGCGCGGGGCTGAAGGTGGCCAAGCATGGCAACCGGGCGATGAGTTCGAAATCCGGATCGTCGGACGTGCTGGCCATGCTGGGCGTCAACCTGGCGGCCACGCCGGCGCAGCAGCGCCGCTGCCTCGACGAGGCGGGCATCGCCTTCCTGTTCGCCCCGACCTATCACGGCGCCATGCGCCACGTCGGACCCGTCCGGGCCGAGATCGGCTTCCGCACCGTGTTCAACCTGCTGGGGCCGCTGTGCAATCCGGCCGGGGCGCGGCGGCAGGTGATGGGCGTCTACGACCCGGCCCTGCTGGAGCCGCTGGCGGAGGTGCTGGGCCGGCTCGGGGCCCGGCGGGCGTGGACGGTGCACGGCCAAGGGCTGGACGAGCTGACCACCACCGGCGCGACCGAGGTGGCGGAGTGGAAGGACGGCGGCGTGCGCCGCTTCGCCGTCACGCCGGAGGACGCCGGGCTGCCGCGCGCCGACATCGGCGCCCTGCGGGGCGGCGACCCCGAAGCGAACGCCGCCGCCCTGCGCGCCCTGCTGGAGGGGGCGACGGGCGCCTATCGCGACATCGTGCTGCTGAACGCCGCCGCCGCCCTGGTGGTCGCGGACAGGGCCGGGGACCTGCGCGAGGGCGCCGCGCTCGCCGCGACGGCGCTGGACGACGGCGCCGCCCGCCGGGCGCTGACCCGGCTCATCGAGGTGAGCCACCTGCCGGTCGAGGAGTCGCCGCAATGACCGACGTGCTGGAGCGGATCGCCGCCTACAAGCGGGAGGACGTGGCGGCGCGCAAGGCGGCGCTGTCGCAGGACGCCGTCGAGGCGCGCGCCCGCGCGGCGGCGGCCCCGCGCGGCTTCCGTGCGGCGCTGGAGCGGCATGTCGAGGCCACCGGCCGGCCGGCGCTGATCGCCGAGATCAAGAAGGCCAGCCCCTCGAAGGGGCTGATCCGCGAGGACTTCGACCCGCCGGCCCTGGCGCAGGCCTATGAGCGCGGCGGCGCGACCTGCCTGTCGGTGCTGACCGACGGGCCGAGCTTCCAGGGCGACGACGCCTTCCTCGCCGCCGCCCGCGCGGCGACCGCCCTGCCCTGCCTGCGCAAGGACTTCCTCGTCGATCCCTGGCAGGTGGCCGAGAGCCGGGCGCTGGGGGCCGACTGCATCCTGATCATCCTCGCCATGATCGACGACGCCCTCGCCGCCGAACTGCTGGCCGAGGCCGAACGCCTCGGCATGGACGCCCTGGTCGAGACCCACGACGAGGCCGAGATGGAACGCGCCTGCCGTCTGGGCGGCGACCTGGTCGGGATCAACAACCGCTCCCTGCGCACCTTCGCAGTCGACCTCGAGACGACGGAGCGGCTGGCCATGCTCAGCCCGGTCCGCGCCCTGCTGGTGGCCGAAAGCGGCATCTTCACCCCGGACGACGTGGCGCGCGTCTCGGCGGCCCACGCCCAGGCCATCCTCGTCGGCGAAAGCCTGATGCGCCAGGCGGACGTGGAGGCGGCGACGCGAAGTTTGCTGGCCTGACGCGCAACTCCAGCTTGAACAGCCGCCCCCGTTTCTGCAGTCTGCCCGACGCTGATCGCTTCAGGAGCTCCGGTGACCGATCTTCACCTGGCACGGGGCCCAAGGCCTGACCGGATGGCGCTGGCCTTCGCTGCGCTGGCGATTCTTCTGTTCGGCGCACGGACATTCACCGTCGGTCTCGGCGGCGCCGACTGGCTGGAGGCGGCTTTCGGGTGGGCGTCGCTGGCGGCGGCCCATCTCAGCGGCTGGCGCACGGCGCTCCACGTTCGCCGCTGGCGAAGCCGACGGCGGGAAGCCGCCTCGCAGCCGGTAACCGGACCTTAACCGGAACAGCACAGGAACACCTTGTGGACGTTTGCGGTTTGTTCCGTTAGCGTTCCCGGAACGGGATTCGCCTCGAGGTCTCCATGCTCACGCGCAAACAGCACGAACTGCTGATGTTCATCCACGAACGGATCAAGGAGACCGGCGTCTCCCCGTCCTTCGACGAGATGAAGGAGGCGCTCGACCTGGCGTCGAAGTCGGGCATTCACCGGCTGATCACGGCCCTGGAGGAGCGCGGCTTCATCCGCCGGCTGGCCCACCGGGCGCGGGCGCTGGAGGTGGTCAAGCTGCCCGAGCAGGCGACGACCGGCGCCCCGCGCGGCCGGCCCGGCTTCACCCCGGGGGTGATCGAGGGCGGCGGCCGGCCGGCCCCGGCCGAACCGGCCAACGACACCCGCGAACTGTCGCTGATGGGCAAGATCGCCGCAGGCACCCCGATCGACGCCATCGAGCACGAGCGGGCCCGCTACCCGGTGCCGGAGGCCATGCTCGGCGCCGGCGAGCACTACCTGCTCGAGATTGAGGGCGATTCGATGATCGAGGCCGGCATCCTCGACGGCGACATGGTGATCATCAAATCGACCGACCACGCCAACTCGGGCGAGATCGTCGTCGCCCTGGTCGAGGGCGAGCAGGCGACGCTGAAGCGGCTGCGCAAGAAGGGCGCGTCGATCGCGCTCGAGCCCGCCAACCGCAACTACGAGACCAAGATCTTCGGCGCCGACCAGGTGGCGGTGCAGGGCAAGCTGGTCGGACTCATCCGCCGCTACCACTGATCGCGCTGCGGCCCCGTCCCGGCTCTCCGCTGCGCTTCGGCCGGGATGACAGGGACGGCGCTTCCCTTCGAGCGGGAGGCCCCTTGTCATCCCGGAGACGGCGCGGCCGTCATCCGGGACCACGGGCGGTCGCCCCGGGCGTCCGCCGTCCACGACGCCCGCCACCGGCCCGCCGCCGGCGGCCCGTCCCGCCACAGCTCCACGGCCCCGCCGCGCGCCAAGTCGACGCCGTCCAGCACCAGCCTGCCGTCGCAGACCGCCGGCAGGGCGGCGACCTCGGCGCGGACGGCGACGACCGCGGCGGACCGGCACATCCCGGCGATCTCCGCCGGCTGCGGCGGCCGGCGCCCCCACCACAGGGCCACCGGTCCGGCTTCGAGGGCGGTCGGCGCGCAGGCGAGGCGTGAGCAGGCCCATCCTTCCGCCGGCCGCGCCGCCGCCGTCAGGCCCCGCCGTCGCGACCAGACGTCGACCGCGAACTCACGGACGCCGGGGCGGACAACCACCGCCTCGCGGCCCCTCACATAGGCGGCCTGGGTCCCGCCGTCCCCGATCCACAGGTCCGGGGCCGGGGGGCGCGGCCACAGCAGGACGGCGCAGGCGAACGGCAGCCCGAGCCAGCGCAGCGGTCCGCGCCACAGGCAGATGAACAGCACGCCCAGGAAGGCGACCGGCAGGGCGGCGTCCGGCGCGCTGGCGACGGTGCGCACCGCGCCGGGAAGCCCCGCCGCCTGGCGGCCGACGGCGAGGGTCGCGTCGATCCCCTGCCCCGCCAGCCACAGGAAAGGCCCGCCCAGCCCCGCGGGCTCCAGCAGGGCGCCGAGGGCCAGGGCGGGCATGACCAGGAAGTCCGAAAGCGGCGCCACCGTCAGATTCGCCGCCAGGCCGTACATGGCCACCCGGTTGAAGTGCTGCATGGCGAACGGTCCGGTCGCCGCGCCCGCGACGAGGCTGGCCAGCACCGCCGCCCCCAGCCAGGCGCCCATGCGTTGCACCGCCAGGATCGGCCACGGGGCCGAGATCTCCTTCGGCCGCCGCGGCCACGCCTCGACCAGGGCGACCAGGGCGGCGGTGGCCGCGAAGGACATCTGGAAGCCGGGCGTGACGATGGCCTCCGGCTGCAGCGCCAGCACGACGAGGGCGGCGACGGCGAGGGCGTGCATGGTGATCGCCTGCCGGTCCAGCAGCACGGCGACGAAGGCGATGCCCGCGGTGATCGCCGCCCGTTCGGCCGGGGGCGGAGCGCCGGAGACCACCAGATAGACGCTCACCGCCAGCAGGCCGGCGACCGCCGCCACCTTCTTGCCGGGCGCGCGCAGCGCCAACCACGGCCAGGCCGCGACGAGCAGCCGCACGAGAAAGAAGGCGAAGCCGCCGACCACCGCCATGTGCAGGCCGGAGATCGACAGGATGTGGGCGATGCCGGAGTCGCGCATCGCCTCGACCTCGTCCGGGTCGAGCCAGGCCTCGTGACCCGTGGTCATGGCCGCCGCGACGCCGCCTGTCCGGGGGCCGAGGCGCGCCACGATCCGCCGGGCGAGATCGTAGCGGACGGCGTTCACCGCCATCACCTGCCGCAGCCGCCACGGCGGCTCCGGCAGCAGGGCCGGCCGGGTCTCGCCGACGGCGAGGGCGACGCCGCCGATGCGCTGGAAGAAGGCGGCCCGCCCGAAGTCGTGGGCCCCGGGGCTGGCGGGGGCCGGCGGCGGATTGAGGATGGCGTAGAGACGCACCGGCGTCCCCGGCGGCGGCGCCTCGCCGCGGAGGGTGGCGCGCAGGCGGACGGGGGTGGCCTCCGGCGCCAGGCCGCGGATCCGCACCGGCGCCAGCACGACGCGGGGTCCGGCAGCCCCGGGGCTGTCGACGTCCACCACCCAGCCCTCGATGACCGTCGGGCCGTCGCTGGCGGGGGCGACGGGGGCGGCGACGGATTCGGTGCGCAGCCGCGCCGTCGCCAGACCGAGGGCCAGGCAGGCCAGCAGCATCAGCGGCAGGGTCCACGCCCGTCCGGCCCCGCGCCGCCGGACCGCCTGCCAGACGCCGGCCGCCGCCGCCGCCACGATCACGAGCGGCGCGACCGGCGGCTCGGACGGCAGGCCGAAGTAGACGGCGCAGCCGCCGCCGAACGCCACCGGGGCCCACAGCCGCCAGCGCAGGGCCTGGGCGGCGATCTGGTCCCGCAGGAAGCGCCGCGCCCGCGCCGCCGGGGTGGGCTTCGCCGCGTCGGGCGCTATAAGGGCCGCCCGAACGGACCGACCCGCCATGACCTCACCTGACCCGAAGCCCGAAGTGGTCACCCGCTTCGCCCCCTCGCCGACCGGCTATCTTCACATAGGCGGCGCCAGAACGGCGTTATTCAACTACCTGTACGCGCGCGGGCGCAACGGAAAGTTTCTCGTCCGCATCGAGGACACCGACCGCGAGCGCTCCACCGACGCGGCGGTGAAGGCGATCTTCGACGGTCTGGCCTGGCTGGAGCTGTTCGCCGACGAGGAACCGGTCTTCCAGGCTTCCCGCGCCGACCGGCACCGCCAAGTCGTCGACCTGCTGCTGGAAAGCGGCTGCGCCTACCGCGACTTCCTGACCGCCGAGGAGACCGGCGCCCTGCGGGACGCCGCCAAGGCGGAGGGCCGGCCCTTCGAGTCGCCCTGGCGCGACCGCGAGCCGACCGTCGACGACCTCGCCCGCCCGCACACCGTCCGCTTCCGCCGGCCGCTCGACAGCGCCGTGGTCGTCGAGGACGCCGTGCAGGGACAGGTGCGCTGGGACTCCGCGGCCCTGGACGATCTGGTGATCCTGCGCTCCGACGGGGCGCCGACCTACAACCTCGCCGTGGTGGTCGACGACCACGACATGGGCGTGACCCACGTCATCCGCGGCGACGACCACCTCAACAACGCCGCTCGTCAATCGTTGATCTACGACGCCCTCGGCTGGCCGCGGCCGGTGTTCGCCCATATCCCGCTGATCCACGGCCCCGACGGCGCCAAGCTCTCCAAGCGCCACGGCGCGCAGGCGGTGCACGAATACGCCGAGATGGGCTACCTGCCCGAGGCCATGCGCAACTATCTCGCCCGGCTCGGCTGGAGCCACGGCGACGACGAGCTGTTCTCGGACGAGCAGGCCCGGGCGTGGTTCGACCTGTCCGGCGTGGGCAAGGCCCCCGCCCGGCTGGACTTCGACAAGCTGGCCCACGTCAACGCCCACTGGATCCGCATGGCCGAGGACGATCGCCTGGCCAAGCTCACGCTGGACGTCCACCTCGCGCGCGGCCACGCCCTCGGCGAGAACGACGAAGCCCGGCTGCTGCAGGCCATGCCCTTCGTGAAGGACCGGGCGAAGACCACCCTCGAACTCGCCGACCAGACCGCCTTCGTGCTGAAGTCCCGCCCGCTCGCCCTCGACGACAAGGGCCGCGCCCTGCTGTCCGGCGAGTCCGGCGAGCGGATCGGGCGACTGCGCGATCGGCTGGCGCTGTTCGCGAGCTGGGACGTCTTCGCTCTCGAGGCGGAGCTGAAGGCCTTCGCCGGGGAGGAGGCCGTGGGCTTCGGCAAGATCGGCCCGGCCGTCCGCGCCGCCCTTGCCGGCGGGTCCCCGTCGCCGGATATCGCGAAAACGTTGGCGGCTTTGGGGCGGGAAGAAGCCCTCGGGCGCTTGGACGATGCGCTGCAACAGACTAAGTGACGTTCACAATCGAAACGCGGCCGGCGCCTCCCCGCGCCGGGCCGCCGCAGAATCGCGAAGGGGCGCATATGACCGAACAAGCCAAGGCCGCCGGCACGGCGAAGCTCACCTACGGCGACAAGTCCGTCGATCTGCCGGTGCTCTCGGGCTCCACCGGTCCCGACGTCATCGACATCCGCAAGCTGTACGGCGCCACCGACGCCTTCACCTATGACCCGGGCTTCACCTCGACCGCCAGCTGCGAGTCGGCCCTGACCTTCATCGACGGCGACAAGGGCGTGCTGCTGCACCGCGGCTACCCGATCGACCAGCTGGCCTCGAAGTCGAACTTCGTCGAGGTCTGCCACCTCCTGCTGCACGGCGAGCTGCCGACGGCGGCGGAGTACGAGTCGTTCGAGAACAGCATCACCATGCACACGATGCTGCACTCGCAGTTCGACCGCTTCTTCGAGGGCTTCCGCCGCGATGCCCACCCGATGGCGATCATGGTCGGCACGGTCGGCGCCCTGTCGGCCTTCTACCACGACAGCCTGGACATCCACGATCCGGTCCAGCGCAACATCTCGGCCATCCGCCTGATCGCCAAGATGCCGACCATCGCCGCCCGGGCCTACAAGTACTCGGTCGGGCAGCCGTTCGTGTCGCCGCGCAACGACCTGAACTACGCCGAGAATTTCCTGCGCATGTGCTTCGCCGTGCCGGCCGAGGACTATGTGGTCAATCCGGTGCTGGCGCGGGCCATGGACCGCATCTTCATCCTCCACGCCGACCACGAGCAGAACGCCTCCACCTCGACCGTCCGCCTGGCGGGCTCGTCGGGCGCCAATCCGTTCGCCTGCATCGCCGCCGGCATCGCCTGCCTGTGGGGCCCGTCGCACGGCGGCGCCAACGAGGAGGCGCTGAACATGCTCAAGGAGATCGGCACGCCGGACCGGATCCCCGAGTTCATCGAGGGCGTGAAGGCCAAGAAATACAAGCTGATGGGCTTCGGCCACCGGGTCTACAAGAACTACGACCCGCGCGCGAAGGTGATGCAGCAGAGCGCCCACGAGGTGCTGGAGGCCGTCGGCGATCCGAACGACCCGCTGCTGCAGGTCGCCCGCGAGCTCGAGAAGGTCGCGCTGAACGACGAGTACTTCATCGAGCGCAAGCTGTTCCCGAACGTCGACTTCTACTCGGGCATCACCCTGTCGGCGATGGGCTTCCCGACCTCGATGTTCACCGTCCTGTTCGCCCTGGCGCGCACCGTCGGCTGGATCGCCCAGTGGCAGGAGATGATGGAGGACCCGTCGCAGAAGATCGGCCGCCCGCGTCAGCTGTACACCGGCCCGACGGAGCGGGACTACGTGCCGATCCAGAACCGCGGCTGATCGCCTGCGGCCAGGCTCAGAACGAGGGCGTCGGAGCGGGAGCTCCGGCGCCTTCGTCGTTCCGGACGTCCCGGCGGTGCGGCAGGGGCAGATCCTGCGGCGGAAGCGGCCCCAGCTCGACGCCGATGTCGCGCGTTCGCCAGCGGAGCAGGCGGACCTGAAGGCGCGTCGCCTCCCGGTCGAGCGGCGTCTCGAGCGCCAGTCCGGCCCCGGGGGCCAGATGCGCCGCACGCGCCTCCAGCCCGCCGACGCGGCGGCCGCACCGGTCGAGAAGGCGGATCTCCACCGCCACATGGTGGCAGACGTCCCGCGCGCGGCTCCTGAGGTCGCCGCACCAGACGAGGGATCCGGACGCCGCGCGGCGCACGGGCCCGGGGACCAGTATGAGGTCGTCCCGCTCGGTTCCGACCGGGTCGACCTGGATCGAAAGCCCCCGCAGCCCCGCGCCGCCCTCGGCGCTGGCGATGGTCCACCGCCGTCCCTCTCTCAATCCGCCGATTTCCGCCTGATCAAGCATTGCCTTGCCTCCGTCGCTGGGGGAGGTTCGAGCCTGCCTTCGCGCCCGCTGAGCGGCATGAGCAAGTGATGAGGTTGTGCTGAAACATGGCGCCGGGCCGGTTCCGCTTCGAGGGCTTTCTGCTCGACCCGCACGACCGCCAGCTGCGTCGGCACGATGAATCCGTCGAGCTGAACGCCCGCTATCTCGACGCCCTCGCCCTGCTGGTGCGCGAGCACGGCCGTCTGGTCTCCAAGGATCGTTTCCTGGAGGAGGTCTGGCGCGGCGTCCCGGTCACCGACGAGGCGCTGACGCAGTGCATCCGCACCCTGCGCCGGCAGCTCGGCGACGACGCCGGCCGGCCGCGCTTCATCGAGACCGTGCCCAAGCACGGCTACCGCTTCATCGCTGCGGTGGAGCGGGTTGACGAGGCCCCCGCCCCGGTCCCGTCGACCACAGCGTCGCCGCCCGCCGGACCGCCGGCCGCGGAGCGGATCGCCCCCGCGCCGCTGATCGCCCTGCTCGCGGCCGCGGGCATGGCCGGCGGCGGCGGCGCCGGGGTGCTGGGCGGGCTGCTCTACGGCTTCATCGGGGCCTCCCAGCCGCTGCAGGCGGGCATGGGGGCGGTGTCGATCCTGCTGGTGCTGATCTGCCTGACCGTCTTCGTGGGCCTGATCGGCGGTCTCGGCGTCGGGCTCGGCATCGCCTGGTCGGGCTTCGCCGCCGGCCGCCCGGGGCCGTGGAGCATCCTCGGCGGCGCCCTCGGCGGACTGGTGGTCGGCGCCGCGGTCAAGCTGGTGGCCGGCGACGCCTTCAGCCTGCTGTTCGGGCAGACGCCGGGGAACATCACCGGCGCGCCCGAGGGGGCCCTGCTGGGCGCGGCGGTGGGCGTGGGGGCTTGGCTGGCGAACCGCGGCCCGGACGCCCTGCGCCTGCGTCGCAGCGTGACCGCGGCGGCCCTCGCGGGGGGCGCGGCGGGAGCCGTCATCCCGCTGACGGGCGGGGCCCTGATGGGCGGCAGTCTGGCGCAGCTGGCCGGCCGCTTCCCCGGATCGCGCCTGCGCCTCGACCAGATCGGCGCGCTGGTCGGGGAGACGGGCTACGGCCCGGTCAGCCAGAGCCTGACCGGCGCCCTGGAAGGCGCCCTGTTCAGCGCCTGCCTCGTGGCGGCGATGATCCTCGCCCGGCGCGCCCTGCACGGCGACGGCTGGCGCGCCCTGCTGCGCCCCACCCCGGTCGACTAGAGGGTCCGGCCGGACTTCTGGCGGATCACCGCGAGCACCGCATCGGCGGCGATCTCCGACGGATGGCGGCCCTCGCGCCCCATCAGGTCGAGGGCCCGGGTCTGGCGGATCGCCTGCGCCCGCCGCGCCTCCGGATCGCCGAGCAGCCGGGCGGCCTCCGCGGCCAGCTTCTCCGGCGTCGCATCCTTCTGGATCAGCTCCCGGGCGATCTCCTCGTCCGCCGCGTGGTTGAACAGCGTCGCGTACTTGCCCGTGAAGAACGGCTTCATGATCGCGTAGCTGAGCGGCTGGAAGCGGTAGCTGATGACCATGGGCGCGCCGGCCAGCGCCAGTTCGGAGGAGACCGTGCCGCTGGTGGCGAGCGCGACCGTGGCCGCCAGCATGGCGTCGTACTTCTCCGCCTCCTGCACCAGGTGGACCCGAAACGGCCAGGAGGCCACGCGGCCGGCGACCTCCCCGACCACCGGGCCCGCCGCCACCACGGCGATCTCCAGCGCCGGATCGCCCTGGCGCAGCCGCGCCACCGCGCCCTCGTACACCGGCGTCATCAGCCGGATCTCCGACGGCCGGCTGCCGGGCAGGACCAGCAGCAGATCGGCGTCCGCATCGATCCCCCGCTCGGCCCGGAAGCGGGCCGGATCCGCGGCGCTCATGTCCACGTGCAGGGCCTGGGAGCCGACCACGGTCGTCGGCAGCCCCTCGCGCTCGAACCAGGGCGCGTCGAAGGCGTAGAGGGCCAGCAGGTGGTCGACGCTGTCGGCGAGGGTCTTCGCCCGCCCCGGCCGGGACGCCCAGACCTGGGGGCCGACGTACTTGATCAGCGGCACGTCAGGCAGGGCGGCGCGGATCGCCCGGGCGACCCGGATGGTGAAGCCCCAGCTGTCGATCAGCACGACCGCATCGGGCGCCTCGGAAACGGCGAGGGCGGCGGTGTCGGCGACCCGCCGCTTCACCGCGCCGTACGCCTTCAGCCCCTCCAGCCAGCCGAGGACGGAGAGCTCGCGGATGTCGAACGGGCTGGCCACGCCCTCGGCCGCCATCTTGGCCCCGCCCACGCCGACAAAGGCGATGTCGTCCCCCAGCCGGGCCTTCAGCGCACGGGCCAGGCCGGCCCCGAGGTCGTCCCCCGAGGCCTCGGCGGCGACCAGCATGATCTTCAGCGGCCGGCTCACCGGGTCTCGCCCCAGACGTAGAGGCCCAGCCGGTCGGCCGCCGCAATGATCGCGGGCCGGTCGATGACGATCAGCTTGCCGGCGATCCCGGCGACCCCGGCCAGACCCGCCGCCGCCGCCAGCTCGACCGTGCGGGCCCCGATGACCGGCATGTCGACCCGCAGGTCCTGGATCGGCTTCGGCGCCTTGGCGAGGGCGCCCTTCGGCGCGCCCGGCGCGCCGCGCAGGTCCGCCGGCAGGCCGGCCACGCGCATCAGCATCGCGTCCGTGCCCTCCTGCGCCTCGACCGCCAGCACCAGGCCTTCGCACACGACGGCCCCCTGGCCGATGTCCAGTTCGCCTGACTTTTCCGCTACATGCAGCGCCTTCCTGAGATCGGAAAGCTGCTCCGCCGTCGGCTGCAGGGCGCCGAGCGCGCCGGCGGGGAGGGTTTCGCCGCCGAGGATGTCGTCCGCCCCTTCGACCGCGAAGCCTTCCGCCTCGAACACCGACAGGATCTTGCGCAGCAGGGCGTCGTCCCCCTGGCTGGCCGCCTTGATGATGCCGGGGAGCAGGGTCGCGCCCTTGAAGTCGGGCTTCAGGGTGCGGAAGTCCGGCCGGTTGACCATGCCGGCGAGGCAGACCGCCCGGCAGTCGGCCTTCTTCATCGCCGAGAGAATGCGGCCGATCTCCGCCATGCCGGCGTCGATGCCCGGATAATGGGCGAGATGCGGGTCGGCGAAGCCGGCGAGCCGGACCACGAACACGGGCCGTCCCTCGGCCTCGCAGCGGGCGGCGACGGACAGCGGCAGGGCGCCGCCGCCGGCGATCAGGCCCAGCTTGCCGCTCATTGTTCCGGCAGACACAGCGGCCGCCGGCCGCCGTCGCGGATGAAGGCGACGATGTCCATGATCTCCGGCAGATCGGCGTAGCCCGCCTCGACGGCGTCCAGCCGCTCGGCGAAGGGCGCGTCGTCGCGCTCGAACAGGTCGCGATAGGCGGCCAGCAGGCGGCGGATGGCGTCCTTGCCGTAGCCCTTGCGCTTCAGCCCGACCAGGTTGAGCCCGTGCAGGCTGGCGTGATTGCCCCAGGCCGAGCCGTAGGGGATGACGTCGCGGGTCACCGCCGCCAGACCGCCGACGATCGCCCCCTGCCCCACCCGGCCGAACTGGTGCACCGCGCACAGGCCGCCGAGGAAGACCCGGCTGCCGACGCGCGAATGGCCGCCAAGCGTGGCGTGGTTGGCCATGGTCACGTGGTCGCCGACGATGGCGTCGTGGCCCACGTGGGCGCCCGTCATGAACAGGCCGTTCGAGCCGATCGTCGTCAGCTTGCGGTCGCCGGGCGTGCCGCGGTTGAAGGTGCAATGCTCGCGCACGACGTTGTCGGCGCCGATCTCCAGCCGCACCGGCTCGCCCTTGTAGCCGCCGTGCTGCGGGTCGCCGCCGATGACGCTGAAGGGGTGGATGACGGTGCGCGGCCCGACAGTGGTGTCCTGCTGAACCACCACATGGCTGACCAGCCGCACGCCCTCCGACAGGATCACGCCCGGCCCGACCGTGCACCAGGGGCCGATCTCGACGCCGTCGGCGAGCTCCGCCTTCGCGTCGACGGTGGCGGTGGGATGGATGCTCACGCCGCCGGCTCCGCCACTGTGACCACCATGGCCATGAACTCGGCCTCGGCCGCCAGCTTGCCGTCGATGAAGGTCTCGCCCCGGAACTTGAAGGCGTCGCCCCGCGCCTTGGTCACCTTCACCTCCATGCGCAGCTGGTCGCCCGGCCGCGCCGGCTTGCGGAAGCGCACGCCGTCGATGGACATGAACATGATCACCTTGCCCTCGACCGACACGTCCAGCGTCTTGGACATCAGCAGGGCCCCGGTCTGGGCCATGGCCTCGACGATCAGCACGCCCGGCATCACCGGATCGATCGGGAAGTGGCCGGGGAAGAAGGGCTCGTTGTGGCTGACGTTCTTGATGCCGACGATGGAGGTGTTGGCGACGAAATCCTCGGCCTTGTCGATGAGCAGGAAGGGATACCGGTGCGGCAGCCGCCGCATCACCTCGGCGTAGTCGATCTTTCCGTCGTCGCTCATTCGTCCGTCTTTCCCGCGCGGGCCTTTGCGGACGCCTGTTTGGACACCCAGACGGTCTCGCGCAAGAACTGACGCAGGGGCCGGGCCGGATAGCCGGACCAGGTTTCGCCCGGCGGGATGTCGGACAGCACGCCTGCGCCGGCCGCCACGCGGGCCCCCGCGCCGATGGCGATGTGGTCGCCGACGCCGGCCTTGCCGCCGAAGACGGCGCCATCCCCGACCTTGACCGACCCCGCGATGCCGGTGTGCCCCGCCAGCAGGCAGTTCCGGCCGATGACGCAGTTGTGGCCGATCATCACCAGGTTATCGATCTTGGTGTTCTCGCCGATCACGGTGTCGTCGTAGGCCCCGCGATCGATGCAGCTGTTGGCGCCGACGGTCACGCCGTCCTGCAGGATCACCCGGCCGAGCTGGGGGATGTCGATCGGCCCCCCGGCCGATCCCGCCGCGCCGAAGCCGGGTTCGCCGATCCGGGCCCCGGCGTACAGTTTCACCCGGTCGCCGACCAGGGCGCAGGCGATGCTGACGTTGGGGCCGATGCGGCAGTCGCGGCCGATCTGCACGCCGGGCCCGATGACCGTGTTCGCGCCGATGCGCGTGCCGCGGCCGATGCGGGCGCCCCGCCCGATCACCACGCCGGGATCGGCGACGACGCTGTCGTCCTCGGCCGCTTCCGCCAGCGGAATGGCCGTCATTTCGAGAGGCTGGTGCAGGAGGGCCGAGGCGCGCGCCCAGGCGGCCTGCGGCTCACGGGACACCACCACCGCAGCGGCCGCCGGGGCCGCCTCGACGGCGGCGGCCGGCAGGATCAGGCAGCCGGCGGCGGTCGCCCCCACCTGGTCGAGGAAGCGCCGGTCGGCCAGGAAGGCGACGTCGGCCGGGCCGGCGACCGCCAGCGGCGCCACGGCGGAGACGATCCGGTCTCCGCCGCGCGCGACCTCCGCCCCGATCCGCTCCGCGAGCTCGTCGACGCGCCGCGCCGGCAGGCTTTCGAAGAAACGCGGATCGGGCACGGTGCGTCGATTACTGCTGCTGCTGAACCGGGACCGGCATGCGGTTGAACGCCGGCAGGCTCGGGACCTGGCTGTTCAGGCGCTGGAGGACGAGTTCGCTGATGTCCATCTCGGGGTTCAGCTGGAACACCTCGGCGCGGTTCAGGAGGATGCTGCAGCCGCGCTCCTGGTAGACCGCCGCAACGATCGGATCGGCGGCGGCGGCGAGGGCCCGGCGCTGCACGAACTCCGTGTACTCGAGCTCCTGCACGCGCGTCTGGCGCAGTTGCTGGTATTCGGTATAGCGCTGCTGAAGCGCGCCGGCGCGCTGCTGGCGCTCGGCCTCGGACAGGCTGGCGCCGCTGGTCTCCAGCGCCTGGCCTTCGGTTTCGATCGCCTGCTGGTACGGCGCCAGTTCGCCGGCCACTTCCTGCTGCAGCTGCTGCAGGCGGGAGGCCAGACCCTGGCCGGCCGTCGAACGGCCGAAGACGCCCTGCAGGTTGAGGACGCACAGGCCCGGAATGGGCGCGCCGTGACGGAGCTGCTGCGCTTCCTGGGCCTGGGCGGTTCCGGCCAGGGCCATGGCGGCGAGGGCCGCGCCGATGGTGAGGATTTTCATGGGTAGTCTGCCTGTTTGACGGACCCTGCGGGCCGCGTGCCTAGAACTGGGTGGAAGTCGAGAAGCGGAAGGTCTCGGTCTTGTCGTAGTCTTCCTTGCCGAGAATGTGGCTGAGGTCGAAGCGGATCGGCCCCATCGGGGAGCGCCAGTGGATGCTGACGCCTGCGGAGGCGCGAAGCGCCAGTTCGTCGACGATGTTGGAGTCCGGCAGCCCCTGCGAGTTGACCGTGTAGCGATCGTCAAGCAGGCCCAGCGTCCCGACGTCGGCGAACAGGGAGGTGCGGATGCCGTACTCTTCCGGGAGACCGTTGGGGACGGTGAGCTCCAGGGTGCCGATGGCGTAGAAGTTGCCGCCGAGGGCGTCCGTCGTGGTCAGATCCCGCGGTCCCATGCCGGCGGTCTCGAAGCCGCGGAAGCTGTTGCCGCCCTTGAAGAAGCGGTCGTTGATCCGGATCGGATCGCCGCCCCAGCCGGTGACGTAGCCGGTCGAGGCGCTGGCGCTGACCACCCACTCCGGCGAAATCCCCCAGTAGGCCGACACGTCCGCCTCGGTGCGCACATAGTTCACGTCGCCGCCGATGCCGGCGAAGTCCTGGCGCAGGGAGCCGGTCCATCCCCGCGTCGGGCGAACGGGATCGTTCCGCCGGTCGACGAACAGGGTGTAGCCGGCCGAGGAATTGAGGAAGGACCCGACCTGGTCGCACAGGGCGTTGGAGCCCGAGCCGCTGGCGCCGCAGTAGTTCGTGGGAACGATGATCTCGTCGCTCTTCAGGAAGTAGCGCGTGCTGAGCAGGGTGTAGCCGTTCAGCGGGTACGAGAGACGCAGGCCGCCGCCAGTCGAGCGGTAGTCGTACGACGAGTACTCGCTGAGGTCGTAGCGCGAGTGGAAGGCGTCGAAGCCCGCGCGCAGATCGCGGCCGAGGAATCTCGGCTCGGTGAAGCGGAAGTCGATCTGTTGGCGCAGCGAGCCCCATTCCAGCCGCGCCACCACGTTCTGGCCGCGCCCGCGGAAGTTCCGCTCGGTCACGCCGAGGTTGACGACGAAGGAGTCGACGGAGCTGAAGCCGGCGCCCACGGAGAGCTCGCCGGTCGGCTGCTCGGTCACGGTGACGTTGACGACCGAGCGATCAGGGGCGGAGCCGCGCGCCTCCTCCACGGTGACGTCCTTGAAGAAGCCCAGGCCGCGCAGGTTGTTGCGCGAGCGCTCCAGCAGGGTCCGGTTGAAGGCGTCGCCCTCGCTGAGCATCATCTCCCGGCGGATCACGTGGTCGAGGGTGCGGGTGTTGCCGACGACGTTGATGCGATCGACGTAGACCCGCTGGCCCTCACGGATGTTGAAGGTCACGTCGACCGTGTCGGTCTCCGGATTGGCCCGGTAGTTCGGCTCGATCTCGACGAAGGCGTAACCGGCCGAACCGGCCGCGAAGGTCAGGGCGTCGACGGCCGACTCGATCTTGTCGCTCTCGTAGAGGTCGCCCTCGCGGATCGGCAGCAGGAGACGCAGGAAGTCGGCGTTGAGCCGGTCGTTTTCGGTGACCACCTCGACCTTGCCGAAGTTGTAGCGGTCGCCTTCGTCCAGCGTCAGGGTGATGGCGAACGAGCCGTCGTCCGGCGCCAGTTCGCTGATCGCCGACACGACCCGGAAGTCATAGTAGCCGCGGTTGGTGTAGAATTTCCGCAGCTGCTCGCGGTCGTAGTCCAGCCGGTTCGGGTCGTAGTTGTCGTTGCTGGTGAACAGCCGCCACCACTGCGACTGCTTGGTGACCATCACCTCGCGCAGGTCGTTGTCCGGGAAGGCCTCGTTGCCGAGGAAGGTGATGGCGCGAACGCCGGTCTCCGGCCCCTCGTCGATCTCGAACACCACGTCGACGCGGTTCTGCTCCAGCTGGACGATCTTCGGCGTCACGGTCGCCGAAATGCGGCCCGAGAGCCGGTACAGCTCGACGATCTTGCCGACGTCCTCCTGCACCCGGGCCCGGGTGTAGATCCCGCGGGGACGGAGGGTGACCTCCTCCTCCAGCTTGTCGTCCCCGACGGCGCTGTTCCCCTCGAACACGACCTGGTTGATGATCGGGTTCTCGACGATCTCGACCACCAGGTCGCCGTTGGGCTGCACGCCCAGTTGCACGTCGGCGAACAGCTGCGTCCGGGTCAGGGTGCGGACCGCCACGTCCAGCACGGCCGGATCGACCGCGTCCCCGGGCTGGATCGGGAGGTAGGACAGGACCGTCGTCTGGTCGATGCGCTGGTTGCCCCGCACCAGGATGCGGTTGACACGGAGCTGCTCGGGGGCCGCCGGGGCGGTCTGGACGGGCTCGGCCGCCGCCGGATCGGGCGGGGTCTGCGCCAGCGCAGGGCCGGCCAGACCGGCGGCGACAGCCAGGGCCAGCAGGCTGGGGCTCGCGGCGCGGGCGAAACGAAGGGCGGACGCGTCTTTTCGGATCATGCGGGGAACCATCGGGGGCTGGCGTCGGCTCATCAGGCGAGCCCGCCGAGGAATTTGAACAGACTCAGCTTCTGCAGGTCGTTCCAGGTTGCGAACAACATCAATCCCGCCAGCAAAGCAAGACCGACGCGATAGCCGACCTCCTGCACGCGGGCGGGCACGGGACGGCGCGCCACGGCTTCGTAGCCGTAGAACATCAGATGCCCTCCATCGAGAACCGGAATCGGCAGGAGATTAACAATCCCCATTCCGACCGAAACTATGGCGGCGAACTGGACCAGGGTGAGCGCGAGGTAGGCGGCGACGAGGGGCGGCGCCGCCTCGACCGACACCGCCTGCTGGGTCACCCCGCCGGCGGCCTTCGCGATGCCCAGCGGCCCGTTGAGCAGATCGCCGGATTCCTTCCCGACGAAGATCCGCCCGAGGTACCGGAACGTCGAGCCCACGACCCGGCCGATCGTCTCGACGCCCTTCCCGGCCGCCTCGATCGGATTGAGGCGACGGAAGCTGTAGTCCTGCGGCAGCGGGTACATGCCCAGGCCGATGCGGGCGATGCGCACCCGGCCGGCGATCTCGTCCTGCTCCAGCCGCCGCTCGGGGGTCGCGGTGAGGGTCAGGGTCTCGCCGCCGCGGTCGACGGTGAAGGTCAACGGATCGCCGGCGCTGAGAATGACGATGTTGGTGACCTCGTCGCCGCCGCGCACCGGGCGCCCGTTGACGGCCGTGATCAGATCCCGCGGCTGGAATCCGGCCGCTGCGGCCGGCGAGCCCGGCTGCACCTGGGCGACGCGGGGGGCGACGATCTGCTCGCCCACCACGCTGAACAGGATCGTCAGCAGCGCGATGGCCAGCAGGAAGTTGGCCGCCGGCCCGGCGAAGACGATCAGCGCCCGCTGCCAGACCGGCTTGAAATGGAAGTAGTCGCGCTCCGCCCCGGGCCCCTGCTCCGCGACGATGCGTCCCTTCAGCTCGGCCAGGCCGGCCTGATCGGGCACGCTGGAGGCGTCGAGATCGCCGGCGAACTTCACATAGCCGCCGAGGGGAATCCAGGCGAGCCGCCACTCGACCCCCCGGCGGTCGACGCGGCTGAACAGCGCCTTACCGAAGCCGAGGGAGAAGCGGTCGATCTTCACGCCGAAGGCGCGCGCGACGAGAAAGTGGCCCAGCTCGTGGATGGTGACGATGAACGTCAGCACCAGCAGGAAGGGCACGATGTAGAGCAGAGCCTGACCGAGAAAGCCCGTCATGCCGATATGGGTTCCTCCGCCGTTCAGGCCGCCGCCGCGAGACCCCGGACGATCGATTCCGCAACCCGTCGCGCCTCGGCGTCCACGGCGAGAGCCGCGTCGCAGGCGCTGTCGGAACCGGAAACCACCCCCGAAGCCGTCATGCGCGACAAGGTGTCGGCGACGACTGCGGCAATATTGAGAAAGCCCAGCCGGCGGTCAAGGAAGCCCACGGCCGCAACCTCGTTGGCGGCGTTGAACACGATCGGCGCCGCGCCGCCCGCCTCCAGCGCCCGCCGGGCCAGGGCCAGCAGCGGGAACCGCGTCTCGTCGGGCGCCTCGAAGGTCAGCCGGCCGAGCGCGGCGAGGTCCAGTCGCGGGGCCGGCCAGGCGATCCGGTCGGGCCAGGCGAGGGCGCAGGCGATCGGCGTCTTCATGTCCGGCGGGCCCATCTGGGCCAGTGTGGAGCCGTCCACGTACTCGACCATGCTGTGAATGATCGATTCGGGGTGGACCACCACGTCGATGCGGTCGGCCCCCATGCCGAACAGGTAGGCGGCCTCGATCATCTCGAGACCCTTGTTGGCCATGGTGGCGCTGTCGACCGAAATCTTGGCTCCCATGCTCCAGTTCGGGTGGGCCACGGCCTGCTCGGGCGTCACGGCGGCCATCATCTCCGCCGGCGCGGTGCGGAACGGCCCGCCGGAGGCGGTCAGGGTCAGCCTCGCCACCTGCTCGGGCGCCTCGTGCGGGAAGACCTGGAAGATGGCGGAGTGCTCCGAGTCCACCGGGATCAGCCGGCCGCCCGACGCGGCCACGCGCTCGATCAGGCTGGGACCGCAGCAGACGAGGCTCTCCTTGTTGGCCAGGGCCAGGGTCGCGCCGGTCGCCGCGGCGGCCCAGGCGGAGCGCAGCCCGGCGGCGCCGACGATGGCGGCCATCACCCAGTCCGCCGGCCGCGCCGCGGCCTCGGCGATGGCGGCTTCGCCGGCCGCCGCCTCGACGCCGGTTCCGGCCAGCGCGTCGCGCAGCTCCTCGAGGCGGCCGGCGTCGGCCGTCACCGCGAGCTTCGGCCGCCAGCGCCGGGCCTGTTCGGCCAGCCGGGCGATGTTGGCGCCGCCGGTCAGGGCCTCGACCTCGAAGGCGCCGGAGCCCTGCGCCTCGGCCTGCGCCATCAGGTCCAGGGTCGAGCAACCCACCGAACCGGTGGATCCGAGCACGGTCACGCGGCGACGGATCATCCGCCCCGCTCCGCCAGCACGACCAGCAGACGGCCGCAGGCCACCACCACGGCGGCGAACATCAGCCCGTCGACCCGGTCCAGCAGCCCGCCGTGGCCGGGGATGAGGTTGCCGGCGTCCTTGACGCCGTACCGGCGCTTCAGGGCCGACTCCCACAGGTCTCCGGCCATGGTGGCGCCGGCCGCCGCGAGGCCCAGCACCGCCCCCCAGAACGGTCCGATCCCCATGTCGAGGAAGCTCGCCAGCAGGCCGCCGGCGAGGCAGCCGGCCGCGAGGCCGCCGATGAAGCCGGACCAGGTCTTGTTGGGCGAGAACCGCGGCCACAGCTTGGGACCGCCGAAGGTCGAACCGGCGAGATAGGCCATGATGTCCGAGGCCCAAGCCACGGCGAAGGCGAACACCGTCCACGCCAGGCCGACGGCGGTCGAGCCGTCGCGCAGCCAGATCAGCAGCACCGCCGGCCAGCCGAGGTAGAGCACCCCGTAGGCGGCGTCGAGCGCTTCCTGCCCCCGGCTGCGCGCGAACAGCCCGGCGGCGACGGCGCAGAACACCAGCATCACCAGGGCCAGCGACAGCTGTTCGACGTGGGCCGAGATCACCGCCGCGAACAGGCCGAATGCCACCGCCCCGGTCATCAGCCGCCAGGCGCGGGGCGCGCTCATCATCGCCCATTCGACGGACAGCAGGGCGCAGGCGGCCAGCATGATGCCCAGGAACCACGGGCCGCCGGCCCAGATGGCCAGCACGGCGGCCGGGGCCAGCACCACGGCCGACGCGGCCCGCAGGCCGATCTCGCGAACCTTCACCGCCATCAGGAGACCGCCGCCGGGCGTCCGCCGAAGCGCCGGTCGCGGGCGCGGAACTGGGCGACCACGTCGGCGAGCGCCTCGGCGCCGTAGTCGGGCCACAGGATGTCCTGGTAGACCAGCTCGGCGTAGGCCGCCTCCCAGAGCAGGAAGTTCGACAGGCGCCGCTCGCCCGAGGTGCGCACGATGACGTCGACCGGCGGACCGTCCGCGGTCGACAGGCCGCCTTCCAGCGCCGCCTCGGTCAGGGGGCCGGCCGCCTCGCCCGCGGCGACCCGGTCATAGTGGCGGCGGGCCGCGTCGACGATGTCCGCGCGGCCGCCGTAGTTGAACGCGACCTGCAGCAGGAAGCGGTCGTTGGCGGCGGTGGTCGCCTCGGTGCGGGCGACGATCTCGGCGATGTCGGCGGGCAGTCCCTCGCGCCGGCCGAGGATGCGGACCCGCACGCCGTTGCGGTCGAGCTTGCGCAGATCGGCGGCGACATAGGCCCGGACCAGGCCCATCAGGTCGGACACCTCGTCGGCGGGGCGGCTCCAGTTCTCGGTCGAGAAGCCGAACACCGTCAGGCAGCGGATCCCCAGGTCGGGCGCGGCGCGGATGGTGCGCTTCAGCGCCTCCACGCCCTCACGATGACCGACCGCCCGCGGCAGGCCCCGGGCTGCGGCCCATCGGCCGTTGCCGTCCATGATCAGCGCGACATGGCGCGGACCGTCGGCGGCGGGACTGGGGGGATCGGCGGCCATGCGCGTCTATCCTACGGCAGAACGCGCCGTCAGACCTGCATGATCTCGACTTCCTTGGCCTTCAAGGCCTCGTCGATGCGCTTGATCGCCGCGTCCGTATCCTTCTGGACCTCGGCTTCCATCTTCTTCTGCTCGTCCTGGCTGATATCCGAGGCCTTTTCGGCCTTCTTCAGATCGTCGTTGGCGTCGCGGCGGACGTTGCGGACGGCGATCTTCTGCTGCTCGGCGTACTTGCCGGCCAGCTTGACCAGGTCGCGGCGGCGCTCCTCGGTGAGCGGCGGGATCGGGATGCGCAGGGTCTGGCCGTCCACGATCGGGTTCAGGCCGAGGCCGGCGGCGCGGATGGCCTTCTCGACCGAGACCACCATGCCCCGGTCCCAGACGTTGACGGAGATCATCCGCGGCTCCGGCACGCTGATCGCCGCCACCGCGTTCAGCGGCGAGGTGGAGCCGTAGGCCTCGACCTGCACGGGATCCAGCAGGCCGGCGTTGGCGCGGCCCGTGCGCAGGCCGGAGAACTCCTCCTTCAGCGCCTGCACCGCCTTGTCCATGCGGTCGCGGTAGGTCTTGAGATCAGGCTTGGCCATGGTCGTTTCTCTCGCGTTATTCTGGTCTTGTCAGGCGGACTTGCCGTCACCGCTGATCACGGTGAAGGCGCCCTCGCCCCGCATGGTGCGCCGGAAGGAGCCGTCCTCGCGGATCGAGAAGACCACGATCGGAATGCCCGAGTCCCGCATCAGGGCGACGGCCGAGGCGTCCATCACCCGCAGGTCCTTCGCCAGCACCTCCTGGTAGCTGAGCGTGTCGTAGCGGGTGGCGTTCGGGTCCTTCTTGGGGTCGGCGGTGTAGACGCCGTCGACGCTGGTGCCCTTCAGCAGGGCGTCGCAGCCCATCTCGGCGGCGCGCAGGGCGGCCCCCGAATCGGTGGTGAAGAAGGGCGCGCCGACGCCGGCGGCGAAGATCACCACCCTCCCCTTCTCGAGGTGCCGCAGGGCGCGGCGGCGCACATAGGGCTCGGCCACGGCGTTCATGACGAGCGCGCTCTGCACCCGCGTCTGCACGCCGATCTTCTCCAGCGCCGCCTGCATGGCCAGGGCGTTCATCACCGTGGCCAGCATGCCCATGTAGTCGGCCGAGGCGCGGTCCATGTCGCCGGCGGCCTTGGACAGGCCGCGAAAGATGTTGCCGCCGCCGATGACGAGGCAGATCTCGACGCCCTCGCGCGCCACCTCCGCGATCGCCTTCGCCACGTCGGCCACGGTCTTCATGTCGATGCCGTAGCCCTGGTCGCCCATCAGGACCTCGCCCGAGACCTTCAGCAGGACGCGCTTGTAGCGGAACTCGGACGGAACGTCGGGCATCGGGCAACCTTGGGGGACGGCGGAATCGGCCCCTTATAGGTAGGCCCGCCCGCGCTTCAAAGCCTCAGGATGATGGTCTCGACGATCGGCCGCCGGTCCCAGATCTGGATGCTGGCCTTCTTCAGCGCCCGCGCCACCGCCTGCTCGACGACCAGCTCGTCCTGCAGGGCCTCGCCCTTCAGCCCACGGACGACCTGTTCGACCCGCTCGGCGAGATCGTCCAGCAGGTCGCCCAGCGGGCTCTCCTCGTCGCCCGGCAGGCCGAGGCCGCGGACGTCGATGTCGGAGACGATCTTGCCGCGCCGGTCCATGGCGAAGCTGACGATCAGCACGCCGTTCGACGCCGCGTGGCGACGCTCGCGCAGGGCCGCGCCGGCCTCTTCCACCAGCATGCCGCCGTCGACGAACAGCCGCCCCGAGGGCACCTCGTCGATGATCCGGGCCGGTCCGGGCGCGAGCAGCACCATGTCGCCGTTGCGCGGCGTGACCGTCTCGGGGACCTGCATCTCCTTCGCCAGCATCGCGTGCTCGGCGATGTGCCGGCGCATGCCGTGGGTCGGCACCGCCACCTGCGGGCGCACCCATCGGTACATCTGGCGCAGCTCGTCGCGGCAGGGGTGGCCGGACACGTGGATGCCCGGGTGGTCCTTCTCCGTGTAGAGCCGCACCCCGCGTTCGGCGAGGGTGTCCTGCAGCCGGCCGATGGCCAGCTCGTTGCCGGGGATGACCCGCGACGAGAAGATGCAGTGGTCGCCGCGTCCCAGCTTGACGAAGGGGTGGGTGCCCTCGGCCACCCGCGACAGGGCGGCGCGCGCCTCGCCCTGGCTGCCCGTGCAGAGGTAGAGGATCTCGTCCGCCGGCCACTGCCGGGCCTGCTCCTCCGAGAGGAAGGGCTGGATGTCGGACAGCATGCCGACCGACTTGGCGGCGGCGGTGATGCGGTGCATCGAGCGGCCGGCCAGCGCCACCCGGCGGCCGGCGGCCTCGGCGGCGCGGATCACGCTGTCCATGCGCGCGACGTTCGAGGCGAAGCAGCCGACGGCGACCCGGCCCTTCAGCCCGGAGATCAGCTCGGCCAGGGCGACCTTCACGTCCCCCTCGGAGCCGGCCACGCCCTCCTGGAAGACGTTGGTCGAGTCGCAGATCATCGCCAGCACGCCCTCGTCGCCGAGGCGGCGGATGGTGTCGACGTCGGTGCGCTCGCCCACGACCGGATCGTTGTCGATCTTCCAGTCGCCGGTGTGCAGCACCGTGCCCAGCGGCGTCTTGATGGCCAGTCCGTTCGGCTCGGCGATGGAGTGGGTGATGGTCACGAAGGTGACCTCGAACGGCCCCAGCTCCAGCGTGGAGCCCAGCGGCGCCTCGTGCAGCGTCACCCGGTCGAGGATGCCGGCGTCGCGCAGCTTCTCGCGGATCAGGAAGGCGGTGAACGGCGTGGCGTACAGCGGGGCCTTGATGCGCGGCCACAGCCAGCCCAGGGCGCCGATGTGGTCCTCGTGCGCGTGGGTCAGGACGATGCCGATGATGTCCTCGCCCTCGAGGAAGCTCGGATCGGGGACGATCACATCGACCCCCGGGGTGGAGTTGTCGCCGAAGGTCACGCCGACGTCGACGATGATCCACTGGCGATTGTCGGCAGGCCCGAAGCCGTAGGCGTTCAGGTTCATGCCGATCTCGTTGGACCCGCCCAGCGGCAGGAAGACGAGTTCGTTCGATTGTTCTTTGGTCATTCGCCCTTCAGATGGGTGTTCCGCCGCCAGATTTCCAGCAGGCCGCGGATGGTCAGGTCGGGATCGAAGGCGTCGATGCTGTCGGTCGCCCCCTCGAACAGGGAGGCGACGCCGCCGGTTCCGATCACGGTCATGGGCTTGCCCCACTCCGCCTTGATGCGCGCCACCAGCCCCTCGATCAGGGCGATATAGCCCCAGAAGACGCCGGACTGCATGTTCGACACGGTGTCCTTGCCGATCACCTTCTCCGGCTTCTGGATGGCGATGCGCGGCAGCATGGCGGCGGCCTCGTGCAGGGCCTGCAGCGACAGGTTGATGCCCGGCGCGATCACCCCGCCCTCGAAGGCGCCGTCGGCGGCGATGACGTCGAAGGTGGTGGCCGTGCCGCTGTCGATGACGATCAGGTCGCCGGGATACTTCAGATGCGCGCCCAGGGCGTTGACCAGCCGGTCGGCCCCCGCCTCCTTCGGCTTCAGGATGCGCACCGGCATCCCCAGGTCGACGTTCTCGCCGATCACCAGCGGCTCGACCTCAAGATAGCGGCGCGACAGGTTGCGCAGGTTGAAGATCGACTGCGGCACCACGCTGGAGATGATGCAGCCGTCCAGGTCGCCCAGCGTCAGGCCGCGCATGGCCAGCAGCTGGGTCAGCCACACGGCGTACTCGTCGGCCGTGCGGCTCGCCTCGGTGGCGGTGCGCCACTGGGCGATCCACTCCGCCCCGTCATGGACCGCGAACAGCGTATTGGTGTTGCCCTGCTCGATCGCCAGCAGCATCAGCCGCCCTCCCCGAAGAACACGTCGCCCGCCGAGACCAGGCGCAGGCCGCCGTCAGCCAGCCTGAGCCGCAGCGCGCCGTCCGGGGCCACGCCCTCGGCCCGCCCCGTGATGGTCTCATGTCCCAGCCGCGCCGTCGCCGGCCCGTCCAGCCCCGGCGTGCGGGCGCGCCAGGCGTCCAGCACCGGCTCGAAGCCGAGCCTCTCCCAGCGGTCAGACCAGATGGCGAAGGCTTCGGCAAGTTCGCGCGCGGCCGTCTCCACCGTCGGCGGAGCGGCGATCGCCGCGGCGAGGTGCTGCGCCAGCGCCGTCGCCGGCCGCTCCGTCCCGGCGGGCGCATGCGCCAGGTTCACCCCGATCCCGACCGCCAGCCACAGCCCCCCGGCCGGATAGGCGCCGGACTCCACCAGCACGCCGGCGGCCTTCCCGCCGGCGAGCATCACGTCATTGGGCCATTTGATCGTGACCAGCGACGGCGGCGCGTGACGGTCCAGCAGGTCCGCCACGGCGAGCGCGGCGAGGAAGGTGACCTGCGCCGCCTCCGCGGGCGGCTTCCGCGTCGTGGTCAGCAGGGTGGCGAACAGGTTGCCGGGGTCGCCTTCCCACGCCCGTCCGCGCCGGCCGCGCCCGGCCGTCTGGCGGCGCGCGACGATCCACAGCGGCCCTGTCTCGCCGGACTCGGCCCTGCGGCGGGCCTCCGCATTGGTGGAATCGGTCTCGTCGAGCAGCAGGACCGGCGCCGGCCCCACTCAGCCGACCCCGTAGCCCACGGCGGCGGCGGCGGCCCAGGGCTCCAGCCAGGTCAGGCCGACGATGACCAGCGGAAAGCTGAAGGCCGCGCAGGCCCAGGCGATGGTCTTCGCCTCCACCGGCGCCCGGTCGGTCGGCGCCTGTTCCGGCGCCGGGTCGAACCACATCACCTTGATGATGCGCAGGTAGTAGAAGCCCGCCACGACCGAGGCCACCAGGCCGGCGGCGCCGACCATCCAGTAACCCGCCTCCGCGGCCGCGCCGAACACCGCCCACTTGCCCCAGAAGCCGGACAGCGGCGGCATGCCGAGCACCGACAGCGACAGGATGGTCAGGGCGATGGTCGTCACCGGCCGTTCCTTGCGCAGGCCGGCGAGGTCCTGGATCGAGCGGATCGGCCGCCCGTTCCGGCTCAGCGACAGCAGCAGGCCGAAGAAGCCGAACTGGTCGATGACGTACAGGGTCATGAACAGCAGCATGGCCTGGACGCCGAGGGTGGTGCCCGCGGCGATGCCCAGCAGGGCGTAGCCGATGTTGGCGATCGAGGAATAGGCCAGCAGGCGCTGGATGTCCTTCTGCACCAGACCGCCGAACGCCCCGACCGCGAAGCTGATCAGCGAGATCAGGATCAGCACCTGGGACCACTGGTCGTGCGAGCCGGCGAAGCCGCCCTCGAGGGTGCGGGCGATCAGCACCATGGCCGCCACCTTGGGGGCGGTCGAGAACAGGGCCACGACCGGCGTCGGCGCGCCTTCATAGACGTCCGGCGTCCACATGTGGAACGGCGCCGCCGAGACCTTGAAGGCGAGGCCGCAGATCAGGAACACCAGACCGAAGATCAGCCCGGGCGACGGATTGGTCGCGGCGTAGGCGGCGATGTCCTCGAAGCGCATGGAGCCGGCGAAGCCGTAGATCAGGCTGGCGCCGTACAGCAGCAGGCCCGAGGACAGCGCCCCCAGCACGAAGTATTTCAGCCCGGCCTCCGAGGCGCGCAGGTCGTCGCGGTGGAAGGCGGCCAGCACATAGAGGGCGAGAGAGTGCAGCTCGATGCCGATGTAGAGGGAGATCAGGTCGCCCGAGGACGCCATCATGCCCATGCCGGCCGAGGCCAGCACGATCAGGATCGGGTATTCGAAGCGGGCGATGCGCTGGCGCTTCATCCAGCCGTCGCCGAGCACGATGGCCACGGCGCTGGACAGGAAGATCACCGCCTTGCCGTACACGGCGAGCGGGTCGGCGACATAGGCGCCGTTGAAGGCGCGGCCCAGCGGACCGGTGACGGCCACCGCCGTGGCGGCGACCAGCAGCAGCACCGACAGGGCCGAGACGAGGCGCGCGCTCTTCTCGCCGGCGAAGGCGCCGACCATGAGGAGCACGAGGCCGCCGACCGCGAGGGTCGCCTCGGGGGCGGAGAGCTGCAGGGCTTGGATCAGGTCAGGCATCATCGTCTCACCCGCCGATCGCGAGCTGATAGGCGGTGGTTACGGCGCTCACCGAGGCCTCGGTGTAGTCCAGCACGAGACCGGGCTGCACGCCGAGGATCAGGGTGCCGAGGATCAGCGGCGCGAAGATCAGCAGCTCGCGCCGGTCGACGTCGGTGATCGCCTTCATGGCGGGGTTGGTGATCTCGCCGAACATGACGTTGCGGTACAGGGTCAGGGCGTAGACGGCGGAGAAGATCACCCCCGACGCGGCCACGAACGCCGTCCACGTCGACACCTGGTAGATGCCGGTCATGGTCAGGATCTCGCCGATGAAGCCGGAGGTGCCCGGCAGGCCGACGTTGGCCATGGTGAAGAGCAGGAAGATGGCCGCGAACCACGGCATGCGCGCCGTCAGGCCGCCGTACAGGGCGATCTCGCGGGTGTGCATGCGGTCGTAGACCACGCCGACGCAGAGGAAGAGCGCGCCCGAGATCAGGCCGTGGCTCAGCATCTGGAACACCGCGCCCTGCACCCCCTGGTCGTTGCCGGCGAAGATGCCCATGGTCACGAAGCCCATGTGGGCCACCGACGAATAGGCGATCAGCTTCTTCATGTCGGTCTGCCGGAAGGCGACCAGCGAGGTGTAGACGATGGCGATCGCCGAGAGGGCGAAGACCAGCGGCGCGAACATCTCGGACGCCTGCGGGAACATCGGCAGGTTGAACAGGATGAAGCCGTAGCCGCCGAGCTTCAGCAGGATGCCGGCCAGGATGACCGAGCCCGCCGTCGGCGCCTGCACGTGGGCGTCCGGAAGCCAGGTGTGGACCGGCCACATCGGCATCTTCACCGCGAAGCTGGCGAAGAAGGCGAGCCACAGCAGCGGCTGGGCCTGTTCGGAGAAGGCGAAGGTCTTGAGCTCGGGGATGCTGGTGGTGCCGGCGGTGGAGGCCATCCACAGCATGGCCAGCAGCATCAGCACCGAGCCGAGCAGGGTGTAGAGGAAAAACTTGTAGGCGGCGTAGATCCGGTTCGCCCCGCCCCACACCCCGATGATGATGAACATCGGCACCAGGGTGCCTTCGAAGAAGATGTAGAACAGGAACAGGTCGAGCGCGGTGAACACCCCGATGACCAGGGTCTCCAGCACCAGGAAGGCGATCATGTAGTCGACCACGCGGTCGGTGATCGTCTTCCAGCTGGCGAGGATGCACAGCGGCATCAGGAAGGCGGTCAGCAGCACGAACAGGATCGACACGCCGTCGACGCCGAGGTGGTACTCGGCCCCGCGGAACCAGCCGAAGCGCTCGACGAACTGGTAGGCCGGGTTCGACGGATCGAAGGCCGCGACCAGCACGACCGAGACGACCAGCGTCAGCAGGGTCGTGGCCAGGCCGATCCAGCGCGCGAGGCCGTCGGCGGAGCCCTTGCTCAGCAGGCGCGCGAGCAGGAGCACGCCGGCGCCGACCAGCGGCAGGAAGGTGACGACGCTCAGGATGTAGGGGATCTGGGGCAAGATCAGGCTCCCCACGCAGAGATGGCGAACGCGAGGAACAGGCAGAGACCGATGAGCATCACGAAGGCGTAGAAATAGACGTAGCCGGACTGGAAGCGGCTCAGGCCGCCGGCGAACTTGCGCGACAGCCAGGCGAAGCCGTTCGGCCCGCCGCCGTCGATGATCTTCACGTCGCCGACCTTCCAGAACAGGTCGCCCAGCGCCTTCGCGCCGCGCACGAAGATGAAGTCATAGACCTCGTCGAACCACCACTTGTTGTAGAGGAAGCGGTGCAGCAGGCTCCCGCGCTCGGCCATGCGGCGCGCCATGCCTTCGCGGACCAGGTAAATCCACACCGCGAAGGCGGTGCCGATCAGGGTCAGGACCAGCGGCGACCACACCACCCAGGTCGGCACGCCGTGCGCCTCGTGCAGCACGTGGTTGTCGGGGCCGTTGAAGATGGCGCCGCGCCAGAACTCGTTCTCGTGGTGACCGGTGAAGAAGGGCTCGAACAGGAAGCCGGCGGCGATGGCGCCGACCGACAGCACCAGCAGCGGCACGAGCATCACCAGCGGGCTCTCGTGCGGCTTCAGCGGGCCGTGGTGGCCGTGGGCGTGGTCGTCGTGGGCGTGGTCGTCCTCGAGCGGCTCCGAGTGCGTCTCCAGCTGCGCGGCGGTCGCGTGGTCGTCCGCATGGTGGGCGCCCTCCTCCTTCCACACCGGCTTGTTGTGGAAGGTCATGAACACCAGCCGCCACGAATAGTAGGCGGTCAGGCCGGCGGCGAAGATGCCGACGAAGAAGGCGAACAGGCCCATCGGCGAATGGTCGGTGGCCGCGGCGGCGAAGGCGCTCTCGATGACGATGTCCTTCGAATAGAAGCCGGCGAAGCCGCCGATCCCGGGGATGCCCAGGCCGGTGATGGCGATGGTGCCGATCATCATCACCGCATAGGTGACGGGCAGCAGCTTCGCGAGGCCGCCCATCTTCCGCATGTCCTGCTCGTGGTGCATGCCGTGGATCACCGAGCCGGCGCCCAGGAACAGCAGGGCCTTGAAGAAGGCGTGGGTGAACAGGTGGAACATGGCCGCCTCGTAGGCGCCCACGCCGGCGGCGAAGAACATGTAGCCGAGCTGCGAACAGGTCGAATAGGCGATGACCCGCTTGATGTCGTTCTGGGCCAGGCCGACGGTGGCGGCGAACAGGGCCGTGATCGCGCCGATCAGGGCGACGATCTGGCTGGCCACCGGCGCGTACTCGAACAGCGGCGACAGCAGGCAGACCATGTAGACGCCGGCGGTGACCATGGTCGCCGCGTGGATCAGGGCCGACACCGGGGTCGGGCCCTCCATGGCGTCCGGCAGCCAGGTGTGCAGGAAGAACTGGGCCGACTTGCCCATGGCGCCGATGAACAGAAGGAAGGCGGCGAGGTCGAGCGCCGACCAGGTGTGGCCGAGGAACTCCCAGCCGGTTCCGGCGCGGGCGGCGATCATCGGGAACAGCTCGGCGAACTGGATGGTGCCGAACATCCAGAAGACGGTGAAGATGCCGAGCGCGAAGCCGAAGTCGCCGACGCGGTTGACCACGAAGGCCTTGATGGCGGCGGCCGAGGCGGTCGGCTTCTTGTACCAGAAGCCGATCAGCAGATAGGAGGCCAGGCCCACCCCTTCCCAGCCGAAGAACAGCTGCATGAAGTCGGCGGCGGTGACCAGCGCCAGCATGGCGAAGGTGAACAGCGACAGGTAGGCGAAGAACCGCGGCTTGTCCGGGTCCTCGGCCATGTAGCCCCAAGAATACAGGTGCACGAGCGACGACACCGTCGTCACCACCACCAGCATCACCGCCGACAGGGCGTCGATGCGGATCGACCAGTTGGAGACGAAGTCCCCGACGTGGATGAAGGGCGCCAGGGTCAGGGTGAACGGCTCCAGGTGGCCCCAGGTCCACTGGCTGAACACGATCCAGGCGATGACGCACGAGACGAACAGCAGGCCGGTGGTGACCGCCTGGGAAGCGACATTGCCGATGCGGCGGCCGGTCAGGCCGGCGATCGCGGCGCCGAGCAGCGGGGCGAAGACGCCCAGGGTGACGAGGGTCTCGAGGTTCACGATCAGCCCTTCATGACCGAGGCGTGGTCCACGGCGATGTCGCCGCGGTTGCGGAAGAAGGTCACCAGGATGGCGAGGCCGACGGCCGCCTCGGCGGCGGCCACGGTCAGCACGAACATGGCCATCACCTGCCCCGACACCTCGTTGAGGTAGGCCGAGAAGGCGACGAAGTTGATGTTCACCGACAGCAGGATCAGCTCGATCGACATCAGGATGATGATGACGTTCTTGCGGTTCACGAAGATGCCGAACACCCCGAGGGTGAACAGGATGGCGGCGACCGCCAGGTAGTGCTGCAGGGTCACGACCATCAGACCAGATCCTCGGGCTTCACGCCGGCGCCCGTCGGGACCGACTTGATCTCCATCGCCTTCTTGCGGTCGCGGCCGACCTGGCGGCTCACGTCCTGGCGCTTGATGTTAGGCTTGTGGCGCAGGGTCAGGACGATGGCGCCGATCATGGCGATCAGCAGCACGATCCCCGCCGCCTGGAAGATGTAGACGTAGTCGGTGTACAGCACCCGGCCGATGGCCTCGACGTTGGTGGCCTCGGGACGGGGCGCCGCCGGGCCGGTCGAGGCGGCGACGGCGCCGCCCTGGGCGACGACCAGCGAGATCATCACCATCTCCGCCAGCAGCACCCCGGCCACGATCACCGCCAGCGGCAGGTATTTCGCGAAGCCCTCGCGCAGCCGCACGAAGTCCACGTCCAGCATCATCACGACGAACAGGAACAGGACCGCGACCGCGCCGACGTAGACGACCACCAGCAGCATGGCCAGGAACTCGGCCCCCAGCAGCACGAACAGGCCGGCCGCCGAGAAGAAGGTCAGGATCAGCCACAGCACGCTGTGCACGGGGTTGCGCGCGGTGACGACCAGCAGACCGCCGATCACGGTCACCGCCGCCAGCACATAGAAGGCAATGCCTTGCAACATCGGAGGCCAGAGCCCCTTTCGGTTATGGGCGGCGACCCCCTGCGGAATCGCCCTCCCCGGTCAGCGGTTGCGCCTTAGCGATAAGGCGCGTCGAGTTCCAGATTCTTCGCGATCAGCCGTTCCCAGCGGTCGCCGTTCGCCAGCAGGCGTTGCTTGTCGTAGAGCAGCTCCTCGCGGGTCTCGACGGTGAACTCCTGGTTCGGCCCCTCCACGATGGCGTCCACCGGGCAGGCCTCCTGGCACAGGCCGCAGTAGATGCACTTCACCATGTCGATGTCGTAGCGGGTCGTGCGGCGGCTGCCGTCGGCGCGCGGCTCGGCCTCGATGGTGATGGCCTGGGCCGGGCAGATGGCCTCGCACAGCTTGCAGGCGATGCAGCGCTCTTCCCCGTTCGGGTAGCGGCGCAGGGCGTGCTCGCCGCGGAAGCGCGGCGACTGCGGGTTGCGCTCGAACGGGTAGTTCACCGTGGCCTTCGGCCGGACCATGTACTTCAGCGACAGGCCGACGGCGCCGATGACGTCGAGCATCAGCGCGCCCTTGGTCGCCTGGACGAGACGGGTCAGCATCAGTCGTTCTCTCTCTCGACGCCGCGGCACAGCTCTTCCTTGCGCGGATCGTCGTCCTTCGTGATGCGGCACAGCCGCTGGCGCTCGGCGTACTGGCGCGCGGTGGCCTCCTGGCGGCGCTCCCACTGGTACACCGAGGTCGGCTCGGGCTCGTAGACCGGCACGGCGCAGGCCGAGGCGCCGGCGGCGACCGCGAGCGGGCCGGCGAGGATCAGGACCCGGTTCATGCGCCCACCGCGAACACGCGCCAGGCGGCGACGACGATCACCGCGACCAGCGAGGTCGGCAGGAAGATCTTCCAGCCCAGCCGCATCAGCTGGTCGTAGCGGTAGCGCGGCACGAAGGCCTTCACCATGGCGATCATCGCGAACCAGAAGATGATCTTCACGAACAGCACGCCGAACAGGAACAGGTTGGCGAGGAACTGCGGCCAGCTGTCGAGGAAGTCGGTCGGGAAGCCCGGATTCCAGCCGCCGAAGAACAGCAGGCTGATCATCGTGCACATGAAGACGATGTTGGCGTACTCGCCGATCATGAACAGCAGGTACGGGGTCGAGCTGTACTCGACCTGGTAGCCGGCCACGAGTTCGGACTCTGCCTCGGGCAGGTCGAACGGCGGGCGGTTGGTCTCGGCCAGGGCCGAGATGAAGAAGATGATCGCCATCGGGAACATCACCACGATGGTCGGCAGGGTGGCGAGGCCGCCGCCGAAGGCGAACCAGTTCCAGATCCAGCCCTCCTGGTCGGTGACGATCTGGGTCAGGTTCATCGTCCCGGCCAGCAGGATGACGTTGACGATCACCAGGCCGATGGAGACCTCGTAGGAGACCATCTGCGCCGCCGAGCGAAGCGACCCGAGGAAGGGGTACTTCGAGTTGGAGGCCCAGCCGCCCATGATGATGCCGTACACGCCCAGCGAGCTGATCGCGAAGATGTACAGGATGCCGACGTTGAGGTCGGAGATGACCCAGCCCGGGGCGAACGGGATCACCGCCCAGGCGATGAAGGCGAGCACGAAGGTGATCAGCGGGGCCAGCAGGAAGACGACCTTGTCGGCGCCGGCCGGGACGACGATCTCCTTCAGCACGAATTTGAAGAAGTCGGCGAACGACTGCAGCAGGCCGAACGGGCCGACCACGTTCGGCCCCTTCCGCATCTGCACGCCGGCCCAGATCTTCCGGTCGGCCAGCAGCAGGAAGGCCAGCGAGATCAGGATGCCGACGGTGACGAGCAGGATCGCGCCGGCGGTGGCGAGAGTCCATCCGAGCGGGGTGGTCCAGAAGTCCATCGAGCCTTACTCCGCCGCCATCGCGACCGGGGCGATCCGCTGGGCGGACAGCTCGGCCATGGTCACGCTGGCGCGCGCGATCGGGTTGTTGAGGTAGGGGTCGCGCACCGGCGAGGCGAAGGCGACGTTGCCGAGGTCGCCCTTGCGGCCCAGCGAGGCGACGTCGAACGCCGCCGGGGCCGCCAGATAGTCGACCCGCCCGAAGGTCGGGTGGTCGGCCATCAGCTTCGCGCGGAGCTGGTCCACGGTGTCGTACGGCAGGGTGTGGCCGACGAAGGCGGACAGGGCGCGCAGGATGGCCCAGTCCTCCTTGGCCTGCCCCTTCGGGAAGACCACCCGCTCGGCCATCTGCACCCGGCCCTCGGTGTTGACGTACAGGCCCGGCTTCTCGGTGTAGGCCGCGCCCGGCAGGATGACGTCGGCGCCGTGCGCGCCGCGGTCGCCATGGCTGCCCAGATAGACCTTGAAGGCGCCGGTGGCGGAGGCGTCGATCTCGTCGGCGCCCAGCAGGAACAGGACGTCCAGCGCCCCCTTCTTGACCATGTCGGTCGCCGACAGGCCGCCCGCGGCCGGGACGAAGCCCATGTCCAGCCCGCCGACCCGCGCCGCCGCGGTGTGCAGCACGTTGAAGCCGTTCCAGCCGTCCTTCACCACGCCGACCTTCTTCGCCAGCGCGCCCAGGGCGTTCAGCACCGCGGGTCCGGTCTCGCCGCCGAGGGCGCCCGCGCCGACGATGATCGCCGGGCGCTCGGCCTTCGACAGGAAGTCCATCGCCGCCTTCGGCAGCTTCGCCAGCGTCTTCGAGCCGGCGCCCAGCCAGCTGTAGGGATAGGTCAGCTCGGCCTGCTCGCCGATCAGGCCGATCTCGGCCTTGCCGGCCAGCCAGATCTTGCGCAGCCGCGCGTTCAGCAGCGGCGCCTCGACCCGCGGGTTGGCCCCCACGATCAGCACCGCGTCCGCCTGCTCGAGCCCCTGCAGGCCCGAGTTGAACAGCCAGCCCTCGCGCGGCCCCTGCCCCAGGGCCGAACCGTCCTGGCGGCAGTCGGTGTGGGGCGAGCCGAGCGCCCGGAACAGGTCCAGCGCCGCCTTCATCGACTCGGCGTCCTGCAGGTCGCCGGCGACCACGCCGATACGGTCCGGAGCCGCGGCCTTCAGCCGGTCGGCCACCGCGGTCAGGGCCTCGTCCCAGCTGGCCGGGGCCAGGCGGCCGTCGGCGCCGCGCACATACGGCCGGTCCAGACGCCGGCGCTGCAGACCGTCGACGACATAGCGGCTGACGTCCGACAGCCACTCCTCATTGATGCCCTCGTGCACCCGCGGAAGGATGCGCATCACCTCGGCGCCCTTGGAGTCGGCGCGGATGTTGGAGCCCAGCGCGTCCATCACGTCGATGGTCTCGGTGCGCTTCAGCTCCCACGGCCGGTAGTGGTACTGCCACGGCCGGTGGGTCAGGGCGCCGACCGGGCACAGGTCGTTGACGTTGCCCGACAGCTCGCTGTCGATGTTCTTTTCCAGATAGGTGGTGATCTCGGCGCTCTCGCCGCGCGAGATCATGCCGATGTCCGGAACGCCGGCCACCTCGGTGATGAAGCGGACACAACGGGTGCACTGAATGCACCGCGTCATGAAGGTCTTCACCGTCGGACCCATGTTCTTTTCTTCGACGGCCCGCTTGTTCTCGCCGTACCGCGAGCCGTCGCGGCCGTAGTACATCGACTGGTCCTGCAGGTCGCACTCGCCGCCCTGGTCGCAGATCGGGCAGTCCAGCGGGTGGTTGATGAGCAGGAACTCCATCACCCCTTCGCGCGCCTTCTTCACCATCGGCGTGTCGGTGAAGATCTCCTGACCCTCGGCGGCCGGCAGGGCGCACGAGGCCTGCGGCTTCGGCGGTCCGGGCTTCACCTCGACCAGGCACATGCGGCAGTTGCCGGCGATCGACAGCCGCTCATGGTAGCAGAAGCGCGGGATCTCGTGGCCGGCGCGTTCGGCGACCTGCAGCACGGTCATCCCGGGCTGGAACTCGACTTCTACGCCATTGACCTTGGCGACGGGCATCAGCGGGCCTCTTGCTCAGCAGCCACGGCGTATTCTTCCGTGGCGGTCGTCCCATCCGGGAGCGTCGTGTTGATGGTGATGGCCTCGCCGTCAAGGACGAAGCGCACCACGGGGTCGCCGGACCGGTTCATCCAGCGGTTTTCTTCGGGCGTGGGCGAATCCACCTGCTTCCAGGTGACCAGGTCGCCGTCGACCCGGCACTGGCCGCGACGGCGCCCGCCGTCGACCGGGGCGGCCCAGGAGAGGTTGATCACCTCCCCCTCCACCCCGTCGACCTGCATGGCCTCGACCGTCTGGCCGTGGATCGCCGCCAGGCCGGCGCGGCAGACGCGGCGCAGGTCGGCGGCGGTCAGGACGACCGGAACGCTCGCCTCTCCGTCCGACGCGGGGTCGGCCGCGGAGACAGCCTCCGCCGCCGACGGCGCAGGCGCGTCCGCCCGCTCGCCGCAGGCGGCGAGGGCCAGGACGGCCAGCAGAGGGAGGGCGGTCCGGCGCATGCTCACTCCGCCGCGATCGCGTGGCCGGCGAAGTTCGCGCGGCGGCTGCGGTAGTTGGCGATGCGCTCCTCGATCTCGTGGCGGAAATGCCGGATCAGGCCCTGCACCGGCCACGCCGCGGCGTCGCCCAGGGCGCAGATGGTGTGGCCCTCGACCTGGCCGGCGACGTCCAGCAGCAGGTCGATCTCCGACGGATCGGCCTCGCCGACCGCCATCCGCTCCAGCACCCGCCACATCCAGCCGGTGCCTTCGCGGCACGGCGTGCACTGGCCGCAGCTTTCGTGCTTGTAGAAGTACGAGATGCGGGCGATCGCCTTCACCAGGTCGGTCGACTGGTCCATGACGATGACCGCCGCGGTGCCGAGGCCCGAGCGCATCTCGCGCAGGCTGTCGAAGTCCATCAGCGCCGTCTCGGACATCTCGCGGGTGATCAGCGGCACGGACGAACCGCCCGGGATCACCGCCTTCAGATTGTCCCAGCCCCCGCGCACGCCGCCGCAGTGCTCTTCCAGCAGCTGCTTCAGCGGGATCGACATCGCCTCCTCGACATTGCACGGCCGGTTCACGTGGCCGCTGATGGTCATCAGCTTGGTGCCCGTGTTGTTCGGCCGGCCGAAGCTGGCGAACCAGTCGGCCCCGCGGCGCAGGATGGTGCCGACGACGGCGATCGACTCGACGTTGTTGACCGTGGTCGGGCAGCCGTACAGGCCGGCGCCGGCCGGGAACGGCGGCTTCAGGCGCGGCTGGCCCTTCTTGCCCTCCAGCGACTCCAGCAGGGCCGTCTCCTCGCCGCAGATATAGGCCCCGGCGCCGTGGTGGATGTAGACGTCGAAGTCCCAGCCGTGGACGTTGTTCTTGCCGATCAGCTTCGCTTCGTAGGCCTGCTTGACCGCGGCCTCCATGCGCTCGCGCTCCAGCACGTACTCGCCGCGCAGGTAGATGTAGCAGGCGTGGGCCTGCATCGCGAAGCTGGCGATCAGGCAGCCCTCGATCAGCAGCTGCGGATCGTGGCGCATGATCTCCCGGTCCTTGGCGGTGCCGGGTTCGGACTCGTCGGCGTTGACCACCAGGTAGTGCGGCCGGTCCTTCACCTCCTTGGGCATGAAGGACCACTTCAGCCCGGTCGAGAAGCCGGCGCCGCCGCGGCCGCGCAGGCCCGAGTTCTTGACGTTGGCGATGATCCAGTCACGCCCGAGGTCGAGCATGTCCTTCGTCGCGTTCCACGCGCCGCGCTTCCTTGCCCCCTCGAGCGTCCAGTCCTGGAGCCCGTAGAGGTTGGTGAAGATGCGATCCTTGTCTTCGAGGATTCCGACCATGGTCGCTTAGAGTCCTTCCCGCAGACGACGCTTGTGGTGCTGCGTACGCATGAAGATGGCGGCCAGCACCAGCGCCCAGCCGACCGCGAGGCAGCCGTAGGCGAAGGTCAGCACGCCGTTGTCCAGCCCGGCGACGCCGTAGCGCGCGCCGAGCGCCAGCAGGGCGCCGAGCACGATCAGGCCCAGCCCGCCCCAGCGGACCGGCCACGCCACGCGGCGCAGTTCACGCCGGTAGGCGGCGCGTCCGTCCTCGCTGTCCAGGTCGGGCGTCATGCCGGGACCGGATCGCTGTTGGGCAGCTTCCGGATCGGCTTTGCGGCCGAGCCGTCGTAGAGCTTCGGATCGGTCAGGGTCAGGGCCCCGCCCTCCGGCTCCGAGCTGTTCCGTCCGACGTAGGAGCCCGGCTTCGGCGCCTTGCCGGCGGCGAAGTCGTCGATGATCCGGCCGATCGTCTCGGGCGTCAGGTCCTCGAAATAGTAGTCGTTGATCTGGGCCATCGGCGCGTTGGCGCAGGCGCCCAGGCACTCGACTTCCTGCCAGGTGAACTTGCCGTCCTTCGACAGCGCATCCTTCGGCCCGATCTTCTTCTCGCAGACCTTCATCAGCTCGCCGGCGCCGCGCAGCATGCACGGCGTCGTGCCGCAGACCTGGATCAGCGCCGCCGTCCCGACGGGTTCCAGCTGGAACATGGTGTAGAAGGTCGCCACCTCCAGCACCCGGATGTAGGGCATGCCCAGCAGGTCGCCGATGGCGCGGATGGCGGGCTCGGACACCCAGCCCTCCTGCTTCTGGACCAGCCACAGGATCGGGATCACCGCCGAGGCGCGGCGGTTTTCGGGATACTTGCTGATCCACCAGTCGGCCTTGGCCTTCGTCGCCTTCGAGAAGGCGAACGAAGCCGGCTGTTCCTTGGCGAGACGACGAACGGACATCAGACTTCCAGCTCCGAGGCGACGACCCCGTCGCCCAGCATTTTCTTGCGCACCGTCAGCACCTTGTGCTGCCCCTGCCGGCGCAGGACGAAGTTGTGCTGCCACGCCTCGCCGCTGCTGTCGGTGACCGAATAGCCGACCACCTCCCAGCCCTGCCGCACGGCGTCGCTCAGGGGCTTGTCGCTCACCGGTCCACCTCGCCGAACACGATGTCGAGCGAGCCGAGGATGGCCGACACGTCGGCCAGCATGTGGCCGCGGTTCATCCAGTCCATCGCCTGCAGCGACCGGAAGCCCGGCGCCGAGATCTTGCAGCGGTACGGCTTGTTGGTGCCGTCCGAGACCAGGTAGACGCCGAACTCGCCCTTCGGCGCCTCGACGGCGGCGTAGACCTCGCCCTCGGGGGTGCGGAAGCCCTCGGTGAACAGCTTGAAGTGGTGGATGAGCGCCTCCATCGAGCGCTTCATCTCGCCACGGCGCGGCGGGACCACCTTGTTGTCCTCGGCCAGCACGGGCTCGCCCGGCGAATTGCGGAGCTTGTGGATGCACTGCTCCATGATCCGCACCGACTGCTTCATCTCCTCGATGCGGCAGAGGTAGCGGTCCCAGCAGTCGCCGTTCTTGCCCACCACGATGTCGAACTCGAGGTCGGCGTAGCACTCGTACGGCTGCGACTTGCGCAGGTCCCAGGCGATGTCCGAGCCGCGCAGCAGCACCCCGGTGAAGCCCCACTCCAGCGCCTGCTGCTTCGAGACCACGCCGATGTCGACGTTGCGCTGCTTGAAGATGCGGTTCTCGGTGACGAGGCTCTCGATGTCCTTCAGCGCCGCCGGGAACTCCAGGCACCAGCGGCCGATGTCGTCGATCAGGTCCGGCGGCAGGTCCTGGCGGACGCCGCCCGGGCGGAAGTAGTTGGCGTGCAGGCGCGACCCGGAGGCGCGCTCGTAGAACACCATCAGCTTCTCGCGCTCCTCGAAGCCCCAGAGCGGCGGCGTCAGGGCCCCGACGTCCATGGCCTGGGTCGTCACGTTCAGCAGGTGCGACAGGATCCGGCCGATCTCGCTGTACAGCACGCGGATCAGCTGGCCCCGGTACGGCACCTCCAGCCCCAGCAGCTTCTCGATGGCCAGGCAGAAGGCGTGTTCCTGGTTCATCGGCGCCACGTAGTCGAGGCGGTCGAAGTACGGGATGTTCTGGATGTAGGTCCGCTTCTCCATCAGCTTTTCGGTGCCGCGGTGCAGCAGGCCGATGTGCGGATCGACGCGGGTGACCAGCTCGCCGTCCAGCTCCAGCACCAGGCGCAGCACGCCGTGCGCCGCCGGGTGCTGCGGGCCGAAGTTGATGGTGAACTTGCGCTCGTCCATCTCGCGCGCGTGTTCGGTCCGGTTGTCCGGCATGTCGTCGAACGCGCCGGTGTCCAGGCCGACGCCGGTCGTCGCCCGCACCGCGGGGGTGTCGCCCTCGGCCATCAGCCCTTCACCTTCTCGTCGCCCGGCAGCACGGGGGCCGGGTAGTCAGCGCCTTCCCACGGGGACAGGAAGTCGAACTCGCGGAATTCCTGGGTCAGCGACACCGGCTCGTAGACCACCCGCTTCTCGGTCTCGTCGTAGCGGACCTCGGTGTAGCCGGTCATCGGGAAATCCTTGCGCAGCGGATGCCCCTGGAAGCCGTAGTCGGTCAGCAGCCGGCGCAGGTCCGGGTGGCCGGAGAACAGCACGCCGTACAGGTCGAACGCCTCGCGCTCGAACCAGTCCGCGGCCGGGTAGACGCCCGTGACGCTCGGCACCGGCTGGACCTCGTCGGTCGAGACCTTGACCCGCACGCGCACGTTCCGGGTCATCGACAGCAGGTGGTAGACCACCTCGAAGCGCTCCTCGCGGTCCGGGTAGTCGACGCCGCAGACGTCGAGCAGCTGCTGGAAGCCGAAACGGTCGCGCAGGGCCGTCAGCACCTCGACGATGCGCTCGCGCTCGGCCACCAGGGTCAGCTCGCCGAAGGCCACGTGCGCCTGCACGCCCAGGGCGCCGACCATCTCGGTCCCGAGCGGCGTCAGCGCCGTCTCCAGCTCCTGTTGCTTCACCAGAGAGGTCATCGCTCGATGGTCCCCGTGCGCCGGATCTTCTTCTGCAGCTGCAGCAGCCCGTACAGCAGCGCCTCCGCCGTCGGCGGGCACCCCGGCACATAGGCGTCCACCGGCACCACCCGGTCGCATCCCCGAACCACGGCGTAGCTGTAGTGGTAGTACCCGCCGCCGTTGGCGCAGCTGCCCATGGACAGAACGTAGCGCGGGTCCGGCATCTGGTCGTAGACCTTGCGCAGGGCCGGAGCCATCTTGTTGGTCAGGGTGCCGGCGACGATCATCAGGTCCGACTGGCGCGGGCTGGCGCGCGGCGCCATGCCGAACCGCTCCATGTCGAAGCGCGGCATCGAGGCCTGCATCATCTCCACGGCGCAGCAGGCCAGACCGAAGGTCATCCACATCAGCGAGCCCGTGCGGGCCCAGTTGATCACATCGTCCAGCGAGGTAGTCAGGAAGCCGCGCTCGCCCAGCTCCATGTTGACCTGTTCGAAGAACTTGTCGTGGATCGCCGGGTCGTAACCCTCCACCATCGAGCGGGCGCCCTGGCCGAAGGCGACCGGCGAGGTCGCGCCGACCTTGACCGGCGACGCGCCCTGGTTGCCCTTGCCGATCAGCGGCACGGTGTTGTTGGTCGTCACTCCCATTCGAGCGCGCCCTTCTTCCATTCGTAGATGAAGCCGACGGTCAGCACGCCGAGGAAGATCATCATCGACCAGAAGGCGAACACCATCCCCGCGCGGCTGAGGTCGAAGATCGACACCGCCCACGGGAACAGGAAGGCCACTTCCAGATCGAAGATGATGAACAGGATCGACACCAGGTAGAAGCGGACGTCGAACTTCATGCGCGCGTCATCGAAGGCGTTGAAGCCGCACTCGTAGGCGGACAGCTTCTCGGAGTCGGGGTTCTTCGGCGCCAGCACCCAGGCGGCGATCATGAAGCCGAGGCCGAGAACCGTCGCGATCCCGGCGAAGATCACGATCGGCAGGTATTCGAGAAGGAATGCATTCATCCGGAAGGACCTCGTCCGCCGCGGAGGGAGGGGCGGAATCGGCGCTTTCTAGACCGGGAGCCGTCGGGGTTCAAACCCATGCGGCGAAAGGTTTTTCTTGAGAATGGTTCGCAGGAATGGGGCCGCCGAACGCCGCCGCGCCGCCGCCGCCGGGCCGGGGCGAAAATCTGCAAAATCCCGCCCGATCCTCGCTTGACAGTGCGAGGCCGCCCCGCCTAAACGACGCCCCTCGCCGCGGCGCACCGCGTCACGGCCGGGAAACGCGGGTGTAGCTCAGTTGGTTAGAGTGCCGGCCTGTCACGCCGGAGGTCGCGGGTTCGAGCCCCGTCACTCGCGCCACTTCCCTTGAAGTGGCGCACCGCCTTCCCTCTCTTCTTCAACCGGGCGAACGCCTCCCCTCCCGGGGCCCACGAAAGTTCGCGTCGCCGCCCGGGTCCGGCCGCTACTGCCGCCCCGCCACCAGCACGTTCTGCACGCGCCGGCCCAACGGATCGCGGGACTGCCAGCTGTCCCCCACGTCGGCCTGGATCATGTCGGTGCAGAAGCGGGGGATCAGCATGTTCGGCCGGATATTGGTCAGGCAGACCCGCTCGCCGCGAACGCTCCAGCGGGCGGCGAGGCGACGGCCGTCCGAGAACTGGGCCGCGTAGCTGCCGTCGGGATTGAACCAGTGCTTGACCCAGCCGCCGTCGGGATAGCGCGAGACGACCGTGTTGCCGAAGGCGGCGTTGATGTCGGTGCGGCCCGGGCCCGCGGCCAGGCTGATGACGGCGACAGTCGCGACAGCGATCGCTCGCAGCATGCGTTTACCCCACAATGTCCCTTCCCGGAGCCGACTATTAACAATCCGTAAGCCGGCGCCAAGCCCGGCGGCGAATGACGCACGAATAGTTGACTCTGACGTGGGGACTTCTATATGCGGCCCACGTTTCGGGACAGGACTGGCGAATCCGCGCCGCCCGCTCGCCCATGGCAAGGGCGGTTCCGCGACATCGCATGGAAGTCCGGTGCGCGGACTTCCCACTCAGTCCCAGGACCTCATGACCGAATTTTCGAATCTGGGCCTCTCGCCCACGACCCTCCAGGCGGTCGCCGACACCGGCTACACCACCGCCACCCCGATCCAGGCCCAGGCCATTCCGGTCGCCCTCGCCGGCCGGGACGTGCTGGGCATCGCCCAGACCGGCACCGGCAAGACGGCGGCCTTCACCCTGCCGATGGTCGACCGCCTGTCGAGCGGCCGCGCCCGGGCCCGCATGCCGCGCGCCCTGGTGCTGGCCCCCACCCGCGAGCTCGCCGACCAGGTCGCCGAGAGCTTCGCCAAATATGCGAAGGGCACGCGGCTGAACTGGGCCCTGCTGATCGGCGGCGTCTCGATGGGCGACCAGATCGCCCTGCTCAACAAGGGCGTGGACGTGCTGATCGCCACGCCCGGCCGGCTTCTCGACCTGTTCGAGCGCGGCAAGATCCTGCTGACCGGCGTCGAACTCATGGTCGTCGACGAGGCCGACCGGATGCTCGACATGGGCTTCATCCCGGACATCGAGCGCATCTTCAAGCTGACCCCGCCGCGGCGGCAGACGCTGTTCTTCTCGGCCACCATGCCGCCCGAGATCACGCGCCTGACCACCCAGTTCCTCAAGGATCCGACCCGGATCGAGGTCAGCCGCCCGGCGACCACCGCCGACACCATCACCCAGCACATCACCCGCCTGCCGACCTCGGATCCCAAGGCCAAGCGCACCGCGCTGCGGGCCCTGATCGAGCGCGGCGACGTGCAGAACGGCATCGTCTTCTGCAACCGCAAGAGCGAGGTCGACGTCGTCGCCAAGTCGCTGAAGACGCACGGCTTCGACGCGGCGCCGATCCACGGCGACCTCGACCAGAGCCTGCGCATGAAGACCCTGGCGGACTTCCGCGCCGGCAGCCTCAAGCTGCTGGTGGCCTCCGACGTCGCGGCGCGCGGGCTGGATATCCCGGCGGTCAGCCACGTGTTCAACTACGACGTTCCGCACCACGCCGACGACTATGTGCACCGGATCGGCCGCACGGGCCGCGCCGGCCGGCTCGGCGAGGCCTTCATGATCGTCACCCCGGCCGACGACCGGTCGCTCGACAAGGTGCTCAAGCTGATCAAGAAGGAGCCGGTCGAGCTGCCGCTCGACGGGATCGACTTCAGCGCGATCAAGGACCAGCCGCGCCGCGAGGCGCGCGGGGACAAGGGCGGCGACAAGGGACGCCGCAGCCGCGGCGAGCGCCCGGCCCGCAGCCCGGAGGCGCCAGACGCGCCCGCCGGGGACGCGCCGGCGGCCGCCCTGCCCGCTCACCCCGACGAGGCCGCGACCGGCCGCCGCAGCCGCAGCCGCCGGACTCCCGAGCGCCTCGCCGGCACGGAAGCCGCGGCCGTCGCAGCGCCCGTCGAACCGGTCGCGGCGACGCCTGAGGCGAGCCCCCCGGCCGAGCCCCGGCCCCCGCGCAGCCGCCGCGGCGAGCGGCGCCCGGCCGCCGCCTCCGCCCCCGACGCTCCGGCGCGGTCCGGCGACGGCCGCCCGTTCGGGGAGGCCGAGATCCCGGCCTTCCTGCGCCGGCCCGTGTCGCTGAAGGCCTGATCCCGAAGGCCACGCTTAACCCGGCGTTACCGAACGTCGATCTAGCTTGGCTCCGTGAACCGCCCGGAACGGCGGCGCGTCGAGGATCCCTATGCCGGCATCGGTCGAAACCACCCTCCGGGGTCCGGAAGCCTATAGCCTGTCGCGGCAGGTCATCGACGAGATGGAGCGCGCCGGCGTCTGGCCGACACCGCTGAATTTCGAGCTCTGGCTGCACTACCTGGGCGATCCCGAGGGCGCCCTCGGACGGGAGATCCGGCGCATCCTCGCGGCCGAGGAGCCTTTCAACGAGGCCACCGCCGACATGCTGGCCGCCGAATACCTGCCCCGCGGCCGCCTCAGCGAGGAGATTCGCGACGCCGGACGGGTCCTCGACCGGGAGCTGGCCAGCGTGTCCACCGCCATCGCCAAGGCGCACCGCAGCCAGGCGGCCTACGGCCAGACCCTCGACAAGGCGGCCACCAGCATCGACGCCGCCGGCGACGGCCGTGAACTGAAGACCATCGTCACCGGCCTGACCGCCGCCACCCGACGGGTCCAGCGCGAGAACGAGACGCTGGAGAAGAAGCTGGACGCCTCGACCCGCGAGGTCGCCCGCCTGCGCGAGCACCTCGAGCAGGTGCGCCGGGACGCGATGACCGACGCCCTGACCAACCTCGCCAACCGCAAGTCCTTCGACGAGAGCCTTGCGGCCGCCTGCGAGTCCTCCGACGCCAGCGGCGATCCCCTCCTCCTCGCCGTGCTCGACATCGACCACTTCAAGCGGTTCAACGACACCTGGGGCCACCAGACCGGCGACCAGGTGCTGCGCTACGTCGCCAGCGTGATGGGCCGGTCGGCCCGCTCGCCGCGGGTGGCGGCCCGATACGGCGGCGAGGAATTCGCCATGATCTTCCCGGGCGAGACTCCCCAGCAGGTGGAGACGGCGCTGGAGGCCATCCGCAAGGAGATCGCCTCGCGTTCGCTGCGCCGCCGCTCGACCAGCGACGACCTCGGCGCGGTGACCATCTCGGCCGGCTTCGCCGTCCGTCGTCCCGGCGAGGCCGGCGCCACCCTGCTGGAGCGCGCCGACACCGCCCTGTACGCGTCCAAGCGGGCCGGCCGGAACCGGATCACCTCGGCCGAGCTGCTGAGCCAGGCCGCCTGAGCGCGGACGCGCCCTCCCCCATGCGCAGCTTCCTGTTCGCCGTCGCCTACTGGACCCTGTCCATCGGCTACACCCTGGCCGCCGTGGCGGCCGCCCTGCTGCCGGGCCGCGCCGCGACCGGCTGGATCATCCGCCGCTATGTCCGGCGCATGGTCCAGGCCATGCGGCTGCTGGCCGGCATCCGGATCGAGTACCGCGGCGAACAGCATCTCCCGGCCGGCGCCTTCATCCTCGCGGCCAAGCACCAGAGCTGGGGCGACGGCTTCTCGATCTACGACCGCTTCGACGACCTCGCCTTCGTCACCGGCGACCATCTCGAGAAGTTCCCGCTGATGGCCACGGTGCTGCGCAAGCTCGGGGCCATCGTGGTCAACAACTGCGGCGGCCGCGACGCCCGCGAGGCGCTCAAGTCCCGCGCCGCCGACGCGCACCGCGACGGGCGCAGGATCCTGATCTACCCCGAGGGCAATCTGGCGAAGGTCGGGGAGAAGTTCCGCTACCGCTCCGGCGTCTGGCACATGTACCGCGACTTCGACATGCCGGTCGTGCCGGTGGCGACCAACCTCGGCCTGTTCTGGCCGCAGGAGGCCTTCCGCAAGACGCCCGGCGTGGCGACGCTGGAGTTCCTCGCGCCGATCCCGACGGGTCTGCCGAAGGACGAGTTCCTCGCGCGCCTCGAGGCGGTGATCGAGGACCGGACCGCCGAGCTGGTGGCGGAAGCGACCGGCGGACCCGTGATCCCGGCCGTGCGGGTTCCGACCCCCGACGAGGCGGCCCGGGGTCAGTAGGCGATCAGCCCCCGCACCCGCTCCATCAGCGCCGGCGCCTCCGGGTCCATTTCGGTCATGCGCGCCAGGATCGCGTCGACATAGCGCTGCCGGGCCTCCAGCACGGCGGGATCCAGCGCCGCCTCCGCGCGCAACTCGGCGAACCAGGCGCGCAGCCCGTCGGCTTCGCCCGCGATCAGGTTGAGCCGGGCCATGTCTCCCGCCTCGCGGGCCGCCGCCATTTCGGCGACGATGGCGCGGCCGCGGGCCTCACGCTCGGCGAGGTTGGGGGCGCGCGCCCGCATGGCCTCCCGGGTCGCGGCGTGCAGCGCCCGCATCGCCTCCTGCACCGGCGGCGCCTCCCGGGCTCGCGTCAGCAGGGCCAGCGCCCGCGTCTGATCGCTCTCCTGGGCCGCGGCGCCCGCGAGGGCGGGCCCCGTCGCGGCGAGGGCGAGTGTGAAGGCGGCGGCGGCGAGACGGCGAATCATCACGGGCTTCCTCGTGTGGGGCGAACAGCTCGCCGGATGCCGGGGGTCCGGTGAACACTCCGGACCTGACGGCGCCCTTGGCTAGTTGGCGGGGATCACCGCCCCCTCGTACTTCTCCGCGATGAAGTCCTTCACCGCCTGCCCGCGCAGCGCCTGCGCGAGCGCCGCAATCCGCGGATCGTCGCGATTGTCCGGCCGCGCCACCAGATAGTTCACATAGGGGCTGTCGCCGCCCTCCATGGTCAGGGCGTCGCGCCGGGGGTTCAGCCCCGCGTCCAGGGCGTAGTTGGTGTTGATCACCGCCATGTCGACCTGGTCGAGCACCCGCGGCAGGGTGGCCGACTCCAGCTCGCGGAAGCGCAGGTTCTTCGGGTTTGCCGCGATGTCGCGCAGGCTCTGCAGCGGATTGGCGGGATCCTTGAGGCGGATCAGGCCGGCGTCCTGCAGGAGGATCAGCGACCGGCCGATCGAGGAGGCGTCGTTGGGCACCGCCACGTCCGCCCCGTCCGGCAGTTCGGCGAGCGAGCGATGGCGGCGCGAATAGGCGCCGAGCGGCTCGACGTGCACCCCCGCCACCGTGACCAGCTCCGTGCCCCGCGCGGCGTTGAACTCGTCGAGGTAGGGCCTGGTCTGGAAGTAGTTGGCGTCCAGCCGGCGCTCGGCCAGCTGGGTGTTGGGCTGGACGTAGTCGTTGAACACCTTGATCTCGATCTCGACCCCCTCGGCCGCCAGCACCGGCTTGATGTGCTCGAGGATCTCGGCGTGCGGCACCGCGGTGGCTCCGACCAGCAGCGGCGCGTTCGCGTCGGCCCCGGCCTCTCCGCCCCGGCCGCAGGCGGCGAGGGTCAGCGCGGCGGCGGCGAGGAGGAGGGAGCGGCGGAGCATGGCGGATCTCGTAAGGGGGTCAACGGTGGGAAACGGCGGCGACCAGCCGGTCGCCGAGCATCTGGAGCCCCTGCACCAGCAGCAGGAGCAGGACGACCGTGACGACCATGACATCGGTCTGGAAGCGCTGGTAGCCGAAACGGATGGCGAGGTCGCCGAGCCCCCCGGCCCCGACCACGCCGGCCATGGCCGTGTAGCTGACCAGGGCGATGGCGGTCACCGTGGCGCCGGCGAGGATGCCGGGCAGGGCCTCGGGCAGAAGGGCGCGGGTGACGATCTGGAAGGTCGTGCCGCCCATGGCCTGTCCGGCCTCGACCACGCCCTTGTCGACCTCGCGCAGGGCGGTTTCGACCAGCCGGGCGTAGAAGGGCGCGGCTCCGACCACCAGCGGCGGAATGGCCCCGGCCACGCCCAGCGAGGTGCCGACCAGCAGCACCGTCACCGGCAGCATGACGATCAGCAGGATGATGAAGGGCACCGAGCGCAGCACGTTGACGATCAGGGACAGCCCCGCGTTCAGCGCCGGACTGGCGGCCAGCCGCCCCTTGCCCGACAGGTAGAGCAGCACGCCCAGCGGCACGCCGAACAGCACGGTCAGGGCCAGCGAGCCGCCCAGCATCAGCAGGGTGTCCACGGTGGCGCGGCCGATCTCGGTCCAGTCGACATTGTCGAACATCAGGGCGCCTCCACCCGCACGCCGCGTTCCGTCAGCCGGGCCACCGCCGCTTCCGCGTCGCCGCCGGTGAAGGCCACCGTCAGCTGGCCGTAGGGCTCGCCGCGGATGCGGCTGATCCGGCCGGACAGGATCGAATAGTCGACGCCGACCGAACGGGCCACGCGGCTGAGCTCCGGTTCATAGGTGGCCGCGCCGCGGAAGGTCAGCTTCGCCAGCCGCGCCCCGGGGGGCACGACCGAGGCGTCGAACGCCTCCTCGCCCTCGGCCAGCATGGCGCGGGTCGTCTCGTGATGCGGGTGCAGGAAGACGTCGGCGGTCGCGCCCTGCTCCACCACCCGGCCGTCCTTCATCACCGCCACCCGGTCGCAGACCCGGCGCACCACCTCCATCTGGTGGGTGATCAGCACGATGGTCAGCCCCAGCTCGCGGTTGAGCTGGTCGAGCAGGGTCAGGATGTCTTCCGTGGTTTCGGGATCCAGCGCGCTGGTCGCCTCGTCGCACAGCAGCACCTTCGGCTCCGTCGCGAGAGCGCGCGCGATGCCGACCCGCTGCTTCTGCCCGCCCGACAGCTGGGCCGGATGCTTGCGGGCGTGCTCGGCCAGTCCGAGCCGCGCCAGCAACTCCGCCACGCGCCGGTCGACCTCGGCGCCGCCCCGGCCTTCCAGCCGCAGCGGGAAGGCCACGTTCTCGGCCACCGTCTTCGCGTTCAGCAGGTTGAAATGCTGGAAGATCATGCCGATGCGGCGCCGCGCCGCGCGCAGCTCCGCCGGCGGCAGGGCGGTGATCTCCTGCCCGTCCACGAACACCCGCCCGGCGTCGGGCCGCTCCAGCCGGTTGATAGTCCGCACCAGCGTCGACTTGCCGGCGCCCGAGCGGCCGACCACGCCGAACACCTCGCCGGCGCCCACCTCCAGATCGACCCCGTCCAGCGCCGTGCGTTCGCCGGCGGCGCTGCGGAAGCGCCGCGTCACCCCCTCCAGACGGATCATCAGTCGGCCTTCGCCGGCACGATGGTGACGCTCTCGCCGCAGCCGCAGGCGTCCGTCTCGTTGGGATTCCGGAAGACGAATTTCGAAGCCAGCTTCGTGGTCTCGAAGTCGATCTCCGTGCCGATCAGGAACAGGATCGCCTTCGGCTCGATGACGACGGTGGCGCCCTTGTCGACCACCACCTCGTCGAACGGCTGGATCTCGTCGGCGAAGGCGAAGGTGTACTCCTGTCCGGCGCAGCCGCCGTTCTTGACGCCCACGCGCAAGCCCTTGTGGCCGTGCGCCTCGCACAGCTCGCGCACCCGCGCCGCCGCGGCCTCGGTCAGGGTGACCACGGCGGGACGGGGCCGGCGGGGACGGACGCTGGTCTGCAGTTCGCTCATCGCCGCCTCAGAACATGTTGAGCGCGAGCTTGGCCTCGTCGCTCATCTTCGAGGGATCCCACGGCGGGTCGAACACCAGCTCGGCGCGGACGGAGCGCACGCCGTCGACCTTGCGGATGGCGTCCTCGACCCAGCCCGGCATCTCGCCCGCCACCGGACAGCCCGGCGCGGTCAGGGTCATCTCCACGGCCACGTCCCGGTCGTCGGACAGGTCGACCTTGTAGATCAGCCCCAGCTCGTAGATGTCGACCGGGATCTCCGGATCGTAGACGGTCTTCAGGGCGGCGATGATCTCGTCGGTCAGACGGTCGATCTCGGCCTGGTCGAGCGCGCCCTTCTGCGGCGCGTCCCAGGCTTCCGCGAAGGCGGCGTCGTCGGGCGTGCGGGCGGCTTCAGACGTCATGCGAAGAACTCACGGGCCTTGGTCAGGGCGTCGACGAAGGCGTCGGCGTCCTCGACGGTGTTATATAGGGCGAAGGAGGCGCGGGCGCTCGACGTCAGGCCGAAACGCTTCGCCAGCGGCTCGGCGCAGTGCAGGCCGGCGCGCACCGCCACCCCGTAGCGGTCCATCACCTGGGCGATGTCGTGGGCGTGGGCGCCGTCGACGGTGAAGGTCAGGATAGCCCCCTTCCCTTCCGCCTCGCCGACCACGCGCAGCCAGTCCACTCCCGACAGCCGCGCCCGGGCGTGGGCGTAGAGGGCGTGCTCGTGGGCCAGCACCGCCTCGCGGTCAAAGCCCTCCAGCCAGTCGATCGCCGCGCCGAGCCCGATCGCCTCGAGGATCGGCGGCGTCCCCGCCTCGAAGCGGTGCGGCGGCTTCGCATAGGTCACCCGCTCGCGCTCGACCGTCTCGATCATCTCGCCCCCGCCCTGGTACGGCGGCAGGGCCTCCAGCGCCGCGGCGGTTCCGTACAGGGCCCCGATGCCGGTCGGGCCGTACAGCTTGTGGCCGGTGAAGACGTAGAAGTCGCAGCCGATGGCCTGCACGTCGGGCCGGGCGTGCACCGCCCCCTGGCAGCCGTCGATCAGCACCTTCGCCCCGGCCGCGTGCGCCAGCCGGACGATCTCGCCGACCGGATTGATCGTGCCCAGCACGTTGGACATGTGGGTCACCGCCACCATGCGGGTCTTCGGACCCAGCAGTCCGGCGTAGGCCGCCATGTCCAGCGAGCCGTCGTCCAGCACCGGGATCCACTTCAACACCGCCCCGCGCCGCTCGCGCAGCAGGTGCCACGGCACGATGTTGGAGTGGTGCTCCATCTCCGAGATGACGATCTCGTCGCCCGGCTGGATATTCATGCCGAAGCTGGAGGCCACGAGGTTGATCGCCTCGGTGCCGCCCTTGGTGAAGACGATGTTCGACGCCGCCGGCGCGTTCAGCAGCCGGGCCACGCTCTCGCGCGCGGCCTCGAAGGCCTCGGTGGTCTCGTTGGCCAGGGTATGCAGCCCGCGGTGGACGTTGGCGTAGCTGCCCTCCATCGCCGCCGTCAGGGCGTCGATCACCGCCCGCGGCTTCTGCGCCGAGGCGGCCGAGTCGAGATAGGCCAGCGGCCGGCCGTTCACCGTCCGCGACAGGATCGGGAACTGCGCGCGGGCGGCGTAGGGGTCGAAGCGGGCGGTCACAGGCGAGCCGTCAGCCATTCCCGCACCACCTCTCTCGCGCCCTCGGGCTCGATCCGGTCGACCACCTCCATCAGGAAGGCCGCGGTCAGCAGGGCCCGCGCCTCGTCCGGCGGCAGGCCCCGCTGCTGCATGTAGAACAGGGCGCTCTCGTCCAGATTGCCGACCGTATTGCCGTGGGCGCACTGCACCTCGTCGGCGTAGATGATCAGCTCCGGCTTGGCGTCGACCTCGCCGCGCTCCGACAGGATCAGGGCGTGATGGCCCATCCGGGCGTCCGTGCCGTCGGCCCCGCGCTCGACGATGATCTTGCCCTGGAAGACGCCGCGCGCCGTGTCCTTCACCACCCCCTTGGTCAGCTGCGACGTCGTCCCGTCGCGGCCGAGGTGGTCGACCACGCTGGTCAGGTCCGCGTGCCGGCCGCCGGCGAGCACATAGGCGCCGTCCAGCCGCACGTCGGCGCCGTGGCCGGGGTGGGAGACCGCGGTCTCCAGCCGCTGCAGCTTCGCGCCCGCGGCCACGATGGTCTGGCGATAGCGCGCGCCGCGCCCCAGCCGCACGGCGGTCTGGGTGACGGAGATGGCGTCCTCCGGCTCGTCGGTCAGGACGATGCGCGTGACCTCGGCCTCCTCAGCCAGGTCCAGCTCCAGCCGGTTGTGCGCGACATAGGCCCCGCCCGCGCCTTCGTGGGTCTCCAGCAGCAGCAGCCGCGACCCCGCCCGCGCCGACAGGCGCGCGGCCACCGCGTGCCCCGTGCCCTCGGCCTTGGAGATCAGGCGCAGCCGCACCGTCTGCTCGCCGCACACCACCCGGGCGCCGGCGTCGATCGGGCGGCCGTTGACGAAGACCATGGCTTCGCCGCCCAGCGCCTCGAACGGCCCGCCGCCGGTCAGCGGGATCGGAGCCGACGGCGAGAGCGGCGGCGCCTCGCGAAGATATTTCCGCAGGTCGCTGTATTTCCACGCTTCCGTCCGACGCGACGGGAAGCTGGACGCGTCCTTCAGGTCGAGCAGCGGCAGGGCGCTCATGCGGCCGCCGGCAGGTATTTGTCGTACCCTTCCGCCTCCAGCTGGTGCGCCAGCTCCGGCCCGCCCGAGGCGACGATCCGCCCGGCCGCCAGCACATGCACCCGGTCCGGTTTGATGTAGTCCAGCAGCCGCTGGTAGTGGGTGATGACCAGCATCGACCGCTCCGGGCTGCGCAGGGCGTTCACCCCGTCAGCGACGATCCGCAGGGCGTCGATGTCCAGCCCCGAGTCGGTCTCGTCGAGGATCAGCAGCGACGGCTCCAGCAGGGCCATCTGCAGGATCTCCATCCGCTTCTTCTCGCCGCCGGAGAAGCCGACGTTGAGCGGCCGCTTCAGCATGTCGAAGTCCATCTTCAGCCGGGTCGCCGCCGCACGGACCAGCTTCAGGAAGTTCGGCGCCGAGACCTCCTCCTCGCCGCGCGCGCGCCTCTGGGCGTTCAGCGCCGTGCGCACGAAGGTCAGGGCGGGGACGCCAGGGATCTCGATCGGATACTGGAACGACAGGAAGACGCCCTTCGCCGCCCGCTCGGCCGGGTCCAGCGCCAGCAGGTCCTCGCCGTTCCAGCTGACGGCGCCCTCGGCGGCCTCATAGCCCGGCCGTCCCGACAGGGCGTAACCCAGCGTCGACTTCCCGGCCCCGTTCGGCCCCATGATGGCGTGCACCTCGCCCGCCGGCACGTCGAGCGTCAGGCCCTTGAGGATCGGCTTGTCGCCGACGGAGACGTGGAGGTTGTTGATCTTGAGCATTGTTCTTCTTTGATTATCCGACCGAGCCTTCAAGGCTGATCGCCACCAGCTTCTGCGCCTCGACGGCGAACTCCATCGGCAGCTCCTGCAGCACGTCGCGGACGAAGCCGTTGACCAGAAGGGCCACCGCCTCCTCCTCCGACAGGCCGCGCTGCTGGGCGTAGAACAGCTGGTCCTCGCTCAGGCGCGTGGTGGTCGCCTCGTGCTCGAGGTGGGCCGAGCCGTTCCGGGCCTCGATGTACGGAATGGTGTGCGAGCCGCAGTCCTTGCCGATCAGCAGGCTGTCGCACTGGGTGAAGTTGCGCACCCTGGTCGCCTTCGGGTGCACCGACACCAGGCCGCGGTAAGTGGAGTCCGACTTCCCCGCCGACACCGCCTTGGCGATGATCCGGCTCCTCGAGTTCTTGCCGAGGTGCACCATCTTGGTGCCGGTGTCGGCCTGCTGGCGGCCGTTGGTGATGGCGATCGAATAGAATTCGCCCGAGCTCTCCTCGCCCTTGAGCAGGCAGGACGGGTATTTCCACGTCACCGCCGAGCCGGTCTCGACCTGGGTCCAGCTGACCTTCGACCGGTCGCCGCGGCAGTCGGCCCGCTTGGTGACGAAGTTGTAGATGCCGCCCTTGCCCTCGGCGTCGCCGGGGTACCAGTTCTGCACCGTCGAGTACTTGATCTCGGCGTCGTCCAGCGCGACCAGCTCCACCACCGCCGCGTGCAGCTGGTTCTCGTCGCGCATGGGGGCGGTGCAGCCCTCCAGGTAGGAGACGTAGCTGCCCTTGTCGGCGATGATCAGGGTGCGCTCGAACTGGCCCGTCTGGGACGCATTGATGCGGAAATAGGTCGACAGCTCCATCGGGCAGCGCACGCCCGGCGGCACATAGACGAACGACCCGTCCGAAAAGACCGCGCTGTTGAGGGCGGCGAAATAGTTGTCGCTGACCGGGACGACCGACCCCAGATACTGGCGCACCAGCTCAGGATATTCGCGCAAGGCCTCGGAAATCGGCATGAAAATCACGCCAGCCTTGGCCAGTTCGGCCTTGAAGGTGGTGACCACCGAGACGCTGTCGAACACCGCGTCCACGGCCACCCGGGGCGCGCCCTGCACGCCCGCCAGCACCTCCTGCTCCTTCAGCGGGATGCCGAGCTTCTCGTAGACGGCCAGCAGCTCCGGATCGACCTCGTCGAGGCTTTTCGGCCCCTCCTTCTTCTTCGGCGCCGCATAGTAGTGCAGGTCCTGGTAGTCGACCGGCTCGTAGCGGACCGAGGCCCAGGTCGGCTCCTCCATGGCCTGCCAGCGCTCGAAGGCGGCCAGCCGCCATTCCAGCATCCACCCGGGTTCGCCCTTCTTCTCGGAGATGAAGCGGACGATGTCGGCGTTCAGCCCCTTGGGCGCGAACTCCTGCTCGATGTCCGAGGTGAAGCCATGCTTGTAGCGCTCCAGCTCGGCGACGGCTTCGACGGTTTCCTTGACGGCGGCCATGGTTACGCAACTTCCTTCGCGCGCTCGCTGAGGCGCGCGCTGTGCTTTCGCCACGCCGCGACCCAGGCGTCGGCGAAGCGGATCCAGTCCTGTTCGGTGGTCCCCCAGCCGCCCGAGACGCGCACCGCCCCGGTGGCCAGCGGCTCCAGCCCCATGGCGAGCATCGTCTTCGACGGCTTCGTCTTGCCCGAGGAGCAGGCGCTGCCGGCCGAGATCATGATCCCGGCCAGATCGAGGGTGATCAGCTGCTGCGGGCTGTCCCAGCCCGCCACGGCCATGAACAGGGTGTTGGGCAGGCGCGGCGCGCCCGCGCCGACGATGGTCGCCCCCGCGGCGCTGACCTTCGCCTCGGCCGCATCGCGCCAGGTCACATGGGCCATCGCCCCGGGCAGGTCCCGCGCGGCGCAGTCGGCGGCGGCGCCGAAGCCGACGATGCCCGGCGTGTTCTCGGTGCCGGCGCGCAGCCCGCGCTCCTGTCCCGCCCCGTGCAGAATCTTCACCGCCTCGCGCCCCGCCTTCAGCACCAGGGCCCCGACGCCCTGCGGCCCGCCCAGCTTGTGGGCCGACAGGGTCAGGCTGTCGGCGTCCAGCGCGCGCATGTCGACCGGGATCTTGCCCGCCGACTGGATGGCGTCGACGTGCAGCCAGCCGCCCGCGGCGCGGATCCACTGCGCCGCCTCGGCGATCGGCTGGATCACGCCGCTCTCGTTGTTCGCATGATGGATGGCGACCAGCGGCCGGCCCGGCCGCTTCAGCGCGTCGGCCAGCCAGGCCAGATCGACCACGCCGTCGCCGTCCACCGGCAGCACCTCGACCGGCGCGCCGGAGACGGCGGCCGCCTCGGCGACGCAGGGATGTTCGGTCGCCGAGACGATCACCCGCTCGCAGCCGGCCGCCAGGGCGCTGGCCACCGCCTGGGCGTTGGACTCGGTGCCGCCGGACGAGAAGACGATCGCGGTCGGATCGGCGCCGACCAGATCGGCGACCTTCGCCCGCGCATTCTCCACCCGCGCCCGCGCCCGCCGGCCGGCCGCGTGCACGGCGTTGGGGTTGCCGCCGTCGGCCAGGGCCTCCGCCATGGCCTCGCGGACCTCCGGACGCACCAGGCCGGACGCATTGTAGTCGAGATAGACGCTCATGCCGCCGCTCCCATCGCCGGCGCGACGGTCGCCGACCGTCGGCGCGACCCGGTGCGCTTCAGCACCACGTCCTCCAGCGAGACCCCTGCGAGATAGGCGTGGATCTCGGCGCCGAGGTCTTCCCACAGGTCGTGGGTGATGCAGCGCTCGCCGCCCGGCATGCAGCCGCGCGGCGAACCGTGGGCGACGCAGCGGGTGGCGCGGATCGGTTCGTCGACCGCCAGCACGATCTCGGCGACCACGGTCTCGTCGGCCGCCTTGGCGAGGCGGTAGCCGCCGCCGGGGCCGCGCACGCTCTGCACCAGGCCGCTCTTCCGCAGCCGGGCGAACAGCTGCTCCAGATAGCTGAGGGAAATCTCCTGCCGCGCCGCGATCTCGGCCAGGGAGACGGCCCGGACGCCGCCGTCCGGCGCGCGTCCGTTGCGCGCCAGATCGGCCATCGCCATCACGGCGTATCGTCCCTTCGTCGACAGTCGCATCGCGCACCTCAAAAACTGCGCGCCTTGCGGGGCTCCTGTGCTAGAACCCGCGCCTTCGCAAAGGCGTCGACGCGCACGGCGGACTTAGAAAGTCCTACCCCTGTGGTCAAGTATTGCGCAGGTGCGAAATGACAGTTGAACACGGGAAACTCGCCGCCCCATGCCTGAAGTCATCCTGCCCGGCGCCTCCGGCCGCATCGAAGGTCGCTACTCGCCGGGCAAGCGCCCCAACGCCCCGATCGCCCTGATCCTGCACCCGCACCCCAAGGCCGGCGGGCACATGAACAACCCGGTGGCGGTGACGCTGTACCAGCTGTTCGTCAAGCGGGGCTTCGCCACCCTGCGCTACAACAGCCGCGGGGTCGGCAAGTCCCAGGGGGAATTCGACTCCGGCGTCGGCGAGCTGGCCGACGCGGCCACCGCGCTGGACTGGCTGCAGGCCAACAACCCCGCCGCCTCCCAGACCTGGGTCGCCGGCTACCAGTTCGGGGCCTACATCGGCATGCAGCTGCTGATGCGCCGCCCCGAGACCGACGGCTTCATCTCGGTGTCGCCGCCGTCGAACATGTACGACTTCAGCTTCCTGGCCCCCTGCCCGGCCTCGGGCCTGTTCCTGCACGGCACGGCCGACACCATCGTGCCGCCGGTCGAGGTCGAGCGGGTGGTCAACAAGCTGCGCACCCAGAAGGGCATCGTCATCGACTACGAGCTCGAGGAAGGCGCCAGCCACTTCTGGCAGGACCACCTCGATGCGGTCGAGCGCCGCGTCGGCGCCTATCTGGACAAGCGGCTGGCCGAAAACCCGGCCTGATCCGGGTCCACCGCCTCCACCCCCGTCGCGGTCACCCGCCACAGCGCCCCGGCGGCGATGTCGAACCAGTAGCCGTCCAGCGACAGCCCGCCGGAGCGGACCTTCTCCTCGATCCACGGGAAGGTGCGCAGGTTGGCGAGCGACAGCCGCACCACCCGCTGCTCGAAGTGCGGCTGCAGCTCGCGCTCGTCCACCTCGACCGGGACGGGCCAGAGCACCGGCTCGGCGATGCAGAGCCAGGGCTCGAGAAAGTCCTGGCCCTGCCGGCCGGCCCCTTCCATCAGGCCCCGCACGCCGTCGCAGCGGGAATGCCCGAGCACCACGATCCGCCGCACCTTGAGAATCCGCACCGCATACTCGAGGGCGGCGCTGGTGCCGTGCGACCGCTCGTCCGGCTCGTAGGGCGGCACGATGTTGGCCACGTTGCGCACCACGAGGATGTCGCCCGGTCCGGCTCCGAAAATGGCCTCCGGATCCACCCGGGCGTCGGCGCAGGCGATCACCATCGTCCGCGCCGAGGCGGGCCGTCGCGCCACCGTCCGGTAGCGTTCCGCCATGCGCGGCCAGACCTCGCGACGGAAGCGGGCGAACCCCTCCAGCAGGGGATCGGGCGGCGGCCGCCGGGGCAGCATCAGGCCGCCCTCCCCGCGTCCGCCCGCGTCCGCCAGAGAGACCAGAGCACGCCGCTGGCCAGGATCAGGGCCGTGATCGCCAGCGACCATTCCGGCGGGATCTTCCCGAGGCCGGTCAGGTCCGCCACGAACACCTTGCCGCCGATGAACACCAGCAGCACCGCAAGGGCCTGCTTCAGATAGGCGAAGCGATGGATCACCGCGGCCAGGGCGAAGTACAGCGCCCTCAGGCCGAGGATGGCGAAGATGTTCGAGGTGTAGACGATGTAGGGATCGGTGGTGATGGCGAAGATCGCCGGCACCGAGTCGACGGCGAAGATCACGTCGGCGATCTCGATCATCACCAGTGCGAGGAACATCGGCGTCGCCCACCACACCGTCCGTCCCTGCGCATCCGGCTGGCGGACGAAGAACCTCTGGCCGTGCAGTTCGTCCGTGATCCGCAGGCGCCGACGCATCCAGCGCACCATCGGATTGTCGCCGACGTCGCCGTGGCCCTCGCCGGCGAAGAACATCTTGATTCCGGTTAGCACCAGGAAGGCGGCGAAGACGTACAGCACCCAGCCGAACTGGCTGACCAGGGCCGCGCCGGCGCCGATCATCACCGCCCGGAGCACGATGACCCCGAGGATGCCCCAGAACAGCACCCGGTGCTGCAGGGCCCGCGGGATGGCGAAGTAGCCGAAGATCATGGCGATGACGAAGACGTTGTCCATCGCCAGGCTCTTCTCGACCGCGAAGCCGGTCAGGTACTCGATCCCCGACTGCCGCCCGAGCTCCCACCAGACCCATCCCCCGAAGACCAGGGCGATGGCGATGTACATGCCCGACAGCAGCAGGCTTTCACGCACCCCGATCTCGTGTTGATCGCGGTGCAGGACGCCGAGGTCGAGCGCCAGCAGGGCGCCGACCACGGTCATGAAGGCCAGCCACATCCAGGCCGGCTTGCCGAGCCACTCGGCGAGCAGGATTTCCATTGCAGACTTCCGGAGTGTCGGGTGGCGTCAGGCGCGGTGGGGGCTGGGCCCGGCGACGTCGACCTGACGCGCCTCGAGGGCGGCGATCCGGTCGCGGGCAGCGAGCTTCCGCTTCTTCAGCTCGGCGAGCCGGCCGGGATCCGGCCGCAGGCGCCGCTGCTCGAGATCGATCAGGTGTGAGAGCCGCCCATGGTCCCGGCGGGCGCGGTAAAGCTGGATGTGCAGCATCGTCGTCTCCTCTGAGGGGAGCGGCTCGATGCCTGACCGGGACGGGAAACGGCTGGGCCCTGTCACGCATCGAGCACGCTCGATGCGGACCGACATCACGACCACGTGGTCGCCAGAGGGGCCCGGTCCGCAGAACCAGACTATGCGGCCGCCCGACGGGCGGCAACGCGACAAACTGTCAGCCGCGGCTCAGTAGAGCAGGAAGCGACGCCGCGCCTCCTCCCACGCCTGCTCGTCCGGCCGGGCGAGAGCGTCCAGATCCTCCGGAGCCGCCGCCCCGTCGTCCACCCAGTCGCGCAGCCCCGGCCCGCCGTTGATCACATCGATGGCGAGGCGGTCGAACACGTATTCGTACGGGAAGTCGCGCCACAGCGGGTAGTCCGGATGCAGCCGCCGGATCGCCTTGAAGGCCAGCGCCTGCAGCCGCCACGGCCGGAAGGCGGCGTGGTCGTAGGCCGGATCGTCGACGTGGATCTGCACCCCGGCGCACAGCTGGCCGACGTGCTTGTGGAAGGTCGGCTGGAACCACAGGTCGCGCAGCCGGCAGCCCTCCAGCCACTGCGGCGCCAGGGCCCGCATCTCCGCGATCACGGCCCGGGCGTCGATGTCGGGCGCCCCGAACAGCTCCAGCGGCCGCGTCGTGCCGCGCCCCTCCGACAGGGTCGTGCCTTCCAGCATCACCGTGCCGGCGTAGGCGCGGGCCATCGACAGGTTCGGCGCATTGGGGCTGGGGTTGATCCAGCTGCGCTCGCCCAGGGGCCAGCCGAAGCCCGGCCCCGCCTCCGGCGCCCAGCCCTGCATCTCGACGACGCGGTACTCCAGGTCGAGGTTGTTCTGATCGATGAACCAGCGCCCCATCTCGCCGAGGGTCATGCCGTGCCGCATCGGCATCGGCCCGGCGCCGACGAAGCTCTCGTACCCGGGGCGAAGCGTCAGCCCCTCCACCGGCCGCCCGGCCGGGTTGGGCCGGTCCAGCACCCACACCGCCTTGCCGTGCTTCGCCGCCGCCTCCAGCACGTACAGCAGGGTGGTCACGAAGGTGTAGATGCGGCAGCCGAGATCCTGCAGGTCCACCAGCAGGACGTCGAAGGTCTCCATCGCGACGTCGGTCGGCCGCCGCACCTCGCCGTACAGGCTGAACACCGGGATGCCGAGCCGGGCGTCGGTCTCGTCCGGGCTCTCCATCATATTGTCCTGCAGGTCGCCGCGCATGCCGTGCTGCGGTCCGAAGGCGGCGCCCAGGGTGATGTCCGGATGCGCCGCCAGGGCGTCCAGCGAATGGGTCAGGTCGGCGGTGACCGAGGCCGGATGCCCCAGCAGCGCCGCCCGCCGCCCGCGCAATGCCTGCGACAGCTCGGACTCGGCGAGCAAGCGGTCGATGCCGAACTTCATGAAGCCTCCGGCGCCGGCAGCTCCAGCGCGAACGAGTCGGGGTGATGGAAGTCCGGCTTACCCGGAGCATGGGCCAGGGCCCAGTAGGAAATACGGCCGTCCACATCCTCCACGACGGCGGACAACCCCATGCGCCATGGCAGGGCCTCGCAACCCAGCACGCGGTCCAGGTCGAAGGTGGCGGCGCACACGAGGCTGCGATCGTCCATCGTCCGCTCCGGGTCGCGCATCTCCACGCCGGGGTGGGCGTACATGCCGTCCCGGTAGGCGGTGAACTCATACGCCTCCCAACGGCCCTCCGGCGACAGGTTGAGCTCGCAATATCCCCCGCCCTGCTTCGCGACGAAGGCCTCGAAACAGGTGGTCCGCCAGAGCTCGTCGGCGCGGGAGGGCCTGACTCGTTCCGGCACGCGGATGCGGGAGATGTCGCCGGAAACCCGGAAGCTAAGCGAGAGGCCCGGAGTCCTCGGCCGCAGGACCTCGACCGCGATGGTCACGGGCGGGCCAGGCGTGTCGGGGTGCGGCGTCAGGGTGACCAGCATGCCCCACCGATAGCGCGGCCTTGACGTCGGTCAACGCCGACCGTACCCGGACGTCCATGTTCGCCCGCGCCACCTGCACCGGCCTCTACTACCGCCCCTCGTACTGAACGGGCGGCCGCGAACCCCTGCGCCGCACTCGCCGGCGCCGAACTCACCTGACGGCCGCCGGCTTCCCTGCTAACGGAGCCGCCATGAGCGACCAGCCCTTCAAGTCCGCGTTCCTCCGCACGCTCGAGGCGCGCGGCTACATCCACCAGATCACCCACCCGGCCGAGCTCGACGAGGCCGCCGCCGCGGGCGTGGTCACCGGCTACATCGGCTTCGACGCCACCGCCCCCTCGCTGCACGTCGGCAGCCTGATCCAGATCATGATGCTGCGCCGGCTGCAGCAGGCGGGGCACAAGCCGATCGTCCTGATGGGCGGCGGCACCACCAAGGTCGGCGACCCGACGGGCAAGGACGCCTCGCGGCCCCAGCTGACCGACGCGACCATCCAGGCCAACATCGCCTCGATCCGCACCGTGTTCGAGAAATTCCTCACCTTCGGCGACGGACCGACCGACGCGGTCATGGTCGACAACGACGACTGGCTGTCGACCTACGGCTACATCCAGTTCCTGCGCGACTACGGCACGCACTTCACCGTCAACCGGATGTTGGCCTTCGACTCGGTCAGGCTGCGGCTGGAACGCGAACAGCCGATGACCTTCCTCGAGTTCAACTACATGCTGATGCAGTCGGTGGACTTCCTCGAGCTGAACCGCCGCTTCGGCTGCACCCTGCAGATGGGCGGCTCGGACCAGTGGGGGAACATCACCTCCGGCGTCGATCTGGTCCGCCGCGTGGACCAGAAGGCCGCCTTCGGCCTGACCACCCCCCTGCTGACGACCGCCTCGGGCGGCAAGATGGGCAAGACGGCCCAGGGCGCGGTCTGGCTCAACGCCGACCAGCTGAGCCCGTACGACTACTGGCAGTTCTGGCGCAATGTGGACGACGCCGACGTCGGCCGCTTCCTGCGCCTTTTCACCGACCTGCCGCTGGACGAGGTCGCGCGGCTCGCGGCGCTCGAGGGCGCGGAGATCAATGAGGCCAAGAAGGCCCTCGCGGACGCCGCGACCACCCTGCTGCACGGCGCCGACGCCGCCGCCCACGCCCGCGGCGCCGCCGAGGCCGCCTTCGAGCAGGGGCGCCTGTCCGCCGACCTCCCCACCGTGGAGTTGCCGCGCGACGAGGTCGTCGGCGCCATGGTCGCCGCCGTGGCGACGAAGGCGGGTCTCACCGCCTCCAACGGCGAGGCCCGGCGCCTGGCCCAGGGCGGCGGTCTGCGCCTGAACGACCAGGCCGTCGCCGACGGCGCCCGGCTGGTCGAGGCCTCCGACCTGACCGCCGACGGGGTGCTCAAGCTTGCCGCCGGCAAGAAGAAGATCGTCCTCGTCCGGCCTGTGTGAGAGAGCTCATGACCGAGATCACCGAAGGCGCGAAGGCGCCGTCCTTCGACATGGAGACCGCCGGCGGCGGCCGCGTCTCGGCCGCGTCCCTCGCCGGCCGGCCCTACGTCCTCTACTTCTACCCCAAGGCCGACACGCCCGGCTGCACCACCGAAGGCCAGGACTTCTCGGCCCTCGTCGACGACTTCGCGGCGGCCGGGGCGACGGTGATCGGCGTCTCGCGCGATCCGGTGAAGAAACTCGACCGCTTCCGCGAGAAGCACGCGCTGACGGTCGTCCTCGCCTCGGACGAGCCCGGCGACGTCACCGCGGCCTGGGGCGTGTGGGGTGAGAAGAAGCTGTACGGCCGCACCTACATGGGGGTCGAGCGGGCCACCTTCCTCGTCGACGGCGAGGGCGTGGTCCGCCGCGCCTGGCGCAAGGTCTCGGTCAAGGGCCACGCCGCGGAAGTGCTCGCGGCCCTGCGAACGCTCTGACCCCGGAGCGAATCTGATCTCGCGCACGCCGCGCGAGTCCTTCGCCAGATTCGCGCCTGCAACTGACAGGCGAAGTTTCGCGCCGAATACGGTCCGGATTCCCGCGAATGCCTGCCGAAATGGTTAACAGATCGTGAAGAGACTTGTCCCCGGGCGGCGCCGTGCCCCATAAAGCCGGCCGAACGTGGGGGCGTTGGGTTATGACCGAAGCGGAGAAGACGCAAAGACCTTCTCTGATCGGGCGGTGGTTTCCGGTCCGGTACGTGTACCTGCGCGACGGCGATGCGGTCCGCGCCTGGGCGCTGACGCCGGCCCGGCAGATGGCCGGCGCCGCGGCGGCCGTTCTGGTCGCCGGCTGGAGCCTGTTCGCCAGCGGCGGCTTCCTCTACGACCTCCTGCTCGAACGCCAGGCGGATCACGCCGTGACGCGCACCCGCGCCGAGGCGGAGCGCCTGAACGCCGACCTGCAGGCGCGCCTCGACAGCGCGGTGGCCCGCATGAGCGCCACCACCGGCTCGCTCGACGAGATGGCCGGCATGGTCGAGCGCCGGCACGCGGCCCTGACCCGGGTCATGACCCTGTTCCACGGCGTGGACGGCGCGGAGACCGCGCTCGCCCCGGCTCCGCCGCTCGATCCGGCCCGCAGCACCCCGGTGCAGCGCATGGTCGCCGTGCGCATGGACCAGGAACGGCTGATCGCCCGCGCCGAGGACGTGGCCCGCACCCGCGCCGAGCGGCTGCGCCTGGCCTTCCGCCTCGCGGGCCTGAACCCCGCCGCCTATGCGCCGCGCGACGCCGCCCTCGGCGGCCCGCTGGTCGAGGCCCGCGACCCGCACGCCCTCGGCGTGGTGCTGGACGTGGACGAGGCCTTCGCCATGCGCATCCGCAACGCGGCCGACAACCTCAACGACATGCGCCGGCTCGCTGACGCGGCCGAGGGCCTGCCCTTCCGCCGTCCGACCCAGTCCCGCACCACCTCCGGCTTCGGGGTCCGCTTCGACCCCTTCAACGGCCGCCCGGCCGTGCACCAGGGACAGGACTTCGCCGGACCGCTGAACACGCCGATCTACGCCACGGCCCCGGGCGTGGTCTCCTATGTGGGGACCCGTTCAGGCTATGGAAACGTGGTCGAGATAGACCACGGGCGTGGCTTCAAGACCCGTTTCGCCCACCTGAATTCCATGACCGTCCGCGCCGGCCAGCGCGTCGCCCTCGGGCAGCGCGTCGGCGGCATGGGCACGACCGGACGCTCCACCGGCGTCCACCTGCACTACGAAGTGTGGCTGGATGGCCGGCCGCAGAACCCCGCCCGCTTCATGAGAGCCGGAGACCAACTTGTTCAACAAGGCTAAATCCCCCGCCCCGCAGCCGCAGCCCCGCGCCGACAGCGGCTCCGCCATTCCGCCGCTGCCGGACCTGCCGATCCCCGGCGCGCCCGCCGCGGGCGCTGCTCCGGCTCGCGCCGCCGCGCCGGCCCCGGGCGGCGCGCCGGCCCAGCGCGGCCTGTCGACCCTGTCCTCGGACCTGCAGTTCGAGGGCAACATCTCCGGCGGGGGCGACCTGCAGATCGACGGCGCGATCAAGGGCGACGTCCGCGTCGGCCGGCTGATCGTCGGCGAGACCGGCGGCGTCGAGGGCAATGTGTCGGCCGACTACGTCGAGGTCCGCGGCCGCATCGTCGGCGGCGTCTCGGGCAAGCAGGTCAAGCTTATCGCCACCGCCTACGTCGACGGCGACATCACCGCGGAACAGCTCTCGATCGACATCGGGGCCTACTTCCAGGGCCGGGTGCTGCAGGGCCGGCGCGAGGCCCCGGCGGCCGCCCGTCCCGCCGCCCAGCCGTCGACCCCGGCGGCGAGCGCCACCCCGCCCCACGGCGACGATCGCCCCCACGTCATCGACATGAAGCCCGGGGCGGCCTGATCCACCCGGTCCTGAAGGACGAAGAAAGGCCCCGGGCGCGATCCCGGGGCCTTTTTCATTCGGCTGTGGAGCCCCGCGTTTCGCCGACCCGCGCCGCCAGGGCCGCGCCCATGAAGGCGTCCAGGTCGCCGTCGAGGACGCCCTGGGTGTCCGAGGTCTCGACGTTGGTGCGCAGGTCCTTGACCATCTGGTACGGCTGCAGGACGTAGCTTCGGATCTGGTGGCCCCAGCCGATGTCGGTCTTGGCGTCGGCCAGGGCCTGGGCCGCGGCCTCGCGCTTCTGCAGCTCCAGCTCATACAGCCGGGCGCGCAGCATCTTCCACGCCTGCTCGCGGTTCTGGTGCTGCGACCGCCCCGCCTGGCAGGCCACCACCGTGTTGGTCGGCACGTGGGTCAGACGCACGGCCGAGTCGGTCTTGTTGATGTGCTGCCCGCCCGCGCCCGAGGCCCGGTAGGTGTCGGTGCGCACGTCGGCAGGATTGATGTCGATCTCGATGGCGTCGTCCACCACCGGCGAGACCCCGATTGAGGCGAAGGAGGTGTGGCGCTTGGCCGCCGCATCGTAGGGGCTGATGCGCACCAGCCGGTGCACGCCGGACTCGGACTTCAGCCAGCCGTAGGCGTTGGGGCCCTTGATCTGGATGGTGGCCGACTTGATGCCCGCCTGCTCGCCGGCCTCCTCGGCCTCGACCTCGACCTCGTAGCCGTGGGCGCGGGCCCAGCGGGTGTACATGCGCAGCAGCATGCCAGCCCAGTCGTTCGACTCGGTGCCGCCGGCGCCGGAGTTGACCTCCAGATAGGCGTCGTTGCCGTCGGCCTCGCCGGACAGCAGCGCCTCCAGCTCGGCCCGGGCCGCGCGGTCCTTGATCGCCTTGAGATCGGCGCGGGCGCTCTCCAGCGCCGCCTCGTCGCCCTCCTCGTCGGCCATCTCGGCCAGCATGATCCCGTCCTCGAGACCCTGCTCCATCTCGCGGACGGCGTTGACCTGCGCCTCCAGCCGCGAGCGGTCGCGGCTGACGGCCTGGGCCTCGTCGGGCCTGTCCCACAGCGTCGGGTCCTCGACCCGCGCGTTCAGCTCATCGAGCTTCCTGAGTGCGGCATCCCAGTCAAAGACGCCTCCTGAGCAGAGCGATGCTCTGCTCGATGTCGGCCTTCATGGCCTCGACATCCGGTCTCATCGCAGTCTCCGGCGATATCAAAGGGAGGCGCGGACATAGAGTGCGTCGCGCCGTGTGGGAAGGGGAAGAGAGGGATTAGGGATCAGGGATCAGGGACTGGGGACCGGGGCGGAAGCGGGCGAATGCGCTTCGCCGGGTTGGCGGCCGCCGGTGTTCTGCTTCCAATCCCTGGTCCCTGATCCCTGGTCCCTGCGCCCCCCTCTTCCTAGTAGAGCCCGCTCAGATCCTCCGCCGGCTCCTTCTTCGGCGGCGGAGGCGCGGCCGGCGGCGCGGGCGCGTCGGACGGGGCTTCGCCGGCCGCCGCCTCCTGCTCCCGACGGATCACGTCGTAATAGTTCTGCGGGCCGGTCGGGGCGGCGGGCTCCGGCGCCCGCTCCTCCTCGCGGCGCCGTTCGGTGCCGGGGCGGAAGGCTTCCTCGATGCCGTTGACGGTGCGGAACACGGCGTTGCGCGGCCGGACGAACGGCCGGGCCGGACGCTCGCGCAGTGCCACCTCCATGAAGTCGATGAAGATCGGCACCGCGGTGGCGGCCCCCGCCTCGCCGGAGCCCAGCGACCGGTTATCGTCGAAGCCGACGAAGACGCCGACCACGATGTCGGACGAGAAGCCCACGAACCAGGCCGAGCGGTACTCGTTGGTGGTGCCGGTCTTGCCGGCCACCCAGCGGCCGAGGCCGCGGGCGCGCACAGCGGTGCCGCGCTGGACCACGCCCTCCAGCATGGAGCTGATCTGGTAGGCGGTGATCGGGTCGATGACCTGCTCGCCCCGCGGCTCCAGGCGCGGCGACTCCTGACCGGTGAACGGGCGGCCGCACTCGCGGCATCGGCGGTCGTCGGCCCGGAAGATGGTCTCGCCGTCGCGGTCCTGGACCAGCTCGATCAGATAGGGATCGATGCGCCGCCCGCCGTTGATGAAGGCGGCGTAGGCGGCGGTCAGGTCGTAGGGGGTGGTTTCCCCCGCCCCCAGCGACACCGACAGGTTGGGCTGCAGGTTCTCGGAGACGCCCATCTTCTTCGACAGGTCGACGATGTTGCGCATGCCCACCGCCTGGGCGAGGCGCACGGTCATCACGTTCCGCGACAGCTCCAGCCCGCGGCGCAGCGTCTGCGGGCCGTAGTACTGCCGGCTGTAGTTCTCGGGGCTCCAGCGCGTTCCGTTGGGGCCGCCGGCGAAGCTGATCGGCGCATCCAGCACGATCGAGGCGGGGGTGTAGTCGCCCTCCAGCGCGGCGGCGTAGACGAACGGCTTGAAGGCCGAGCCCGGCTGCCGCCGCGCCTGGGTGGCGCGGTTGAAGCTGGACAGGGCGTAGGAGTAGCCGCCGACCATGGCGAGGACGCGCCCGGAGTACGGTTCGATCGCCACCAGGGCGCCGTTCACGCGCGGCACCTGCTTGAGGGCGAACTGTCCGTTGCGGGGCTCGACGAAGACGAGGTCGCCCCGGCGGAGCTGGCGGTTGGCGTTGGCCCAGGCCGCGTCCTCGGTCAGCAGGGCGCCGGTGCGGTCGCTGCGGGCGGTGCGAACCCGGACGGTGTTGCCGGACACGCTCTCGACCGCCGCCGCCTCCCACGCCCGCCGCTCCGGCGGCGCGGTCCGCTTCAGCGCCTCCTCCTGCCAGCCATCGGCGAAATCGGTCGTGCCCCACGGGCCGCGCCAGCCGTGGCGGCGGTCATAGTCCTCCAGGCCGCGCATCAGGGCGTTGCGCGCCGCCGACTGCAGTTCCGGGTCGAGGGTGGTGCGCAGGTAGTAGCCGCCGCGGTTGACCTCCTCGGCTCCGAACTGCTGGATCGCCCGCCGCCGCGCCTCCTCGACGAAGAAGTCGGCGTCGGCGTACTGGGCCCGGCGCGGCGCGTCCTGGGTGGTCAGCGGCCGCGCGCGGGCGGCGGCGTACTGGTCGGCGCTGAGGAAGTTGCTCTCGCGCATCTCGCGCAGCACCCAGTTGCGCCGCTCCAGCGCCCGCTGCGGGTGGCGCTTCGGGTGATAGTTGTTCGGCCCCTTCGGCAGGGCCGCGAGATAGGCCGCCTCGTCCGGCGTCAGCTGGTCCAGCGACTTGCCGAAGTAGTTGTAGGCCGCCGCCGCCACCCCGTAGGACCGGTAGCCGAGGAAAATCTCGTTCAGGTAGAGTTCGAGGATCTGCTGCTTGCTTAGCGTCGCCTCGAGCCGGTTGGCGAGGATCGCCTCCTTGACCTTGCGGTTGATGCTGGTCTCGCTGGTGAGCAGGACGTTCTTCGCCACCTGCTGGGTGATGGTCGATCCGCCCTCGAGCCGCCGCCCGGTGGCGGCGTTGAAGACGTTCTTGAACATGGCCCGGCCGAGGCCCGAGACGTCGACCCCGCCGTGGTTGAAGAAGTTGCGGTCCTCGGCGGCGAGGAAGGCCTGGATCACGGGCAGCGGAATCTGCTCGTAGGGCACATAGATGCGCCGCTCGTCGGAGAACTCGCCGATCAGGGTGCCGTCGCCGGCATAGACCCGCGTGGCGGTGGCCGGACGATAATCCGCCAGCTCCGAGGCGTCCGGCAGGTCGTGGAACAGCCAGGCCGCATAGATGGTCACCACCAGCCCGGCCAGGGTGATGCCCCCCAGGAGGGCGACGCCGGCCAGCACGAACCAGCGTTCGGGGATTCTGGCCTGGATATCCTGAAGACGGAGCATGGTCGCCGGTTTAGCCCGCGTCGGGGACCTCCGCCAGAGCCGCCGCGGCCGGGTCGGCGCGACGCTCCAGCTCCTGTCGCGCAGCGGCCACGACGGCCGGGTCCATGTCGATCTGCGCGGCCATCCAGCGCAGGTAATCCGCGGGCGGCTCGGACCACGGCCGGCCCCGGTGCTTGCCGAACGGGATGCGGTCGACCCGCCGCGGTTCGCGGGTCCAGGCGATCATCTGCTCGACCGTCGCCTCGGCGAGCAGGTCGATGAGGATGTGGGCCGTCACCCAGGCGTCCGGCCCGGCGCGGTGGGCGGGATTGGCCAGGGCGGGATCCAGCCGCAGGCCGCGCCAGTAGCGCAGCACCTGGTTGGAATGGCCCGGCGCCTGCGGCCAGACGGCCTTGGCGGAGCGCACCGTGCAGATCCACGGCAGGCCGCCGGTGGCGGTGTCGGCGATGAAGGCCCGCTCGAACCGGGCGTTGTGCGCCACCATCGCATCGGCCGGCTCGGCGAACATCTCCCTGAGGGCGTATTCGTCGCAGTGCGGGTCGGCGTCGCAGAAATGCTCCGGCGTCAGGTGGTGCACGGCCATGGCGTGGACCGAGATCTGGCCGCGGGGGCGGAACAGCCGGCTGACCGGCGGCAGGGCGCGCCAGCCGGCCGCATTGCGCACGACGTCGACGAAGCCGACCTCGATGATCTCCGAGGTCCGGTCCCCGCCGGTGGTTTCGAGGTCGACGACGCGCAGACGCATGAGCGTCAGATAGACGCTTCGCCCCGTCTGCGCACCGGGCGCCGGAGGATCGGGGTCAGGGCTGGCCGGCGCCGGCGTCGGCGGCGGCCATCTGCAGGCCGTCCGACGGCGCGGCGAAATAGCGGTCGATGCCTTCCGCCACGGCCCGCATCAGCCGCCGCCGGGCCCGGGCGTCGCCCAGCAGGCGTTCGTCCTCGGGATTGGTGATGAAGCCCATCTCCAGCAGCACCGCCGGCACGTCCGGGGCCAGCAGCACCGCCAGGCCGGCGTCCCGGTGGCTGCGGCGCAGCAGCGGGTGGTCGGCGTCCTCCAGCTCGCCCAGCAGGGTCCGCGCCAGCTGGGCCGAGCGGTTCTGGGTGGCGCGCTGGGTCATGTCCAGCAGGATGCGGTCCACCGACGGGTCCCGTCCCGGAAGGTTCAGGCTGCGCTGCCAGTTCTCGCCGCGGGTGAACTCGCGCACGGCCCGGCCCGCGCCCTGCTCCGAAAGGGTGTAGACGCTCGCGCCGCGCGTCGCCGGGTCGGCCCCGGCGTCGGCGTGCAGCGAGATGAACAGGTCGGCCCCCGCCTGGCGGGCGATCGCCACCCGGCGGTTGAGGCCCACATAGACGTCGCTGTCGCGCGTCAGCCGCACCCGGTAGCGGCCGGAGCGCTCCAGCTCCTGCTTGAGCGCACGCGCGGCGGCGAGGGTGAGATCGCTCTCGTTGCTGCTGGCCCCGCGGGCGCCGGGATCGCGTCCGCCGTGGCCGGCGTCGATGAACACCAGGGGCCGCTCCGCCCGCCGAGCCGGCGGGGCCGCCTCCGGACGGGCCGATCGGGCCGGGGCGCGGCCGGTGGCCTTCAGGTCGATCACATAGCGGTAGTGGTCCACCCCGTCGCCGGGCGCGAGCAGGAAGCGCCGCTCGATCTCGGCCGAGGTGGCGAGGTCCAGTTCGATCCGCGCCGCCGCCCCCGCGCCGGCGACCCGGTAGCCCCGCACCAGGCCGAGGCCGGCCCCGCTCAGGCGCTCCGGCGGGGTCACCCCGGCGAGGGCGAGGACGACCCGGCCGTCGGCGCCGGGTTGCAGCACCTCGCCGCGCGAGGTGCGGTCCATGTCCACCACCACGCGGGTGCGCTCGGCGTCGCCTCCGAAGCGGACGCGCATCACCTCGCCCACAGCCCCGGACGCCAGCCCGCGGCCGGCGGCGAGGGCCGCCACGCAGAACACGACGACGGCCAGCGCCGCCAGGGCGCGGTCGCGGTTGCTCCAACGCAGGGCTCTGAGACGCGACAAACCGAACATCCGGCCGGCACCCACCTTTCGCTTTTCCGGCAGCATGCCCGAACGTCGTCGCCAACGGGTTAAGGCGAACGCGCCTTTCATTTCGCCGGCGGCGTGACTATGCTTGGTGCGCTCGCGAACCGATCGCGTCCTTCCTGCCCTGGCGGAACCGGACGCGCCCTCCTCGCGGCGCCGCTTTCACTGATCCGAGGATCGGCCGGCCCGACAGGGCGACGATTCGACGACCAGGGCCCCGAACCCCCGCGCTCACAGCGGAACGGCCGGCCCAGGACCGACTGAACCCGATGGGCGCAACCGCCAGCCTCAACCTCCGGTCTGACCCGACCGACATCGCCGCCGGCTTCGGCCGCGGCGTGCAGGCTGCGCGCCTCCGCGCCCCCCTTCCCCCCATTCGGCGAGCCGCCCCGCCCGTCAGCCGCGCGCTGACCGGCCGGGCCTGCGCGCGCCAGAGAGAGACCCTTCATGTCAAAGACCATGTTGATCGACGCCGCCCACGCGGAGGAAACCCGCGTTGCGATCGTCGAGGGCCGTCAGGTCGAGGAATACGACTTTGAATCCCGCGCGAAGCGCCAGCTTCGCGGCAACATCTATCTCGCCAAGGTCACCCGGGTAGAACCCAGCCTGCAGGCCGCCTTCGTCGAGTACGGCGGCAACCGCCACGGCTTCCTGGCCTTCAACGAGATCCACCCGGACTACTACCAGATCCCGGTCGCCGACCGCGAAGCCATCATGGCCGAGGCGTCCGCCGACGAGGATCACGACGACGACCTCGGCCGCGAGAGCGCCGACGACGAGCACGAGGGCGGCCTCGCCGACGAGGAGCGCCTGAAGCGCCGCCTGATGCGGCGCTACAAGATCCAGGACGTGATCAAGCGCCGGCAGATCCTGCTGGTCCAGGTCGTCAAGGACGAGCGCGGCGGCAAGGGCGCGGCCCTGACCACCTGGCTGTCGCTGGCCGGACGCTACTGCGTGCTGATGCCCAACACCGGCAAGGGCGGCGGCATCTCCCGCAAGATCACCAACGCCGCCGACCGCAAGCGCCTCAAGGCCGCGGCCGCCGCGCTGGACGTGCCGCAGGGCATGGGCCTGATCATCCGCACCGCCGGCGCCAAGCGCACCAAGGCCGAGATCAAGCGCGACTACGATTACCTGCTGCGCCTGTGGGAGACGATCCGCGAGACGACGCTGCGCTCGAACGCCCCGGCCCTCATCTATGAGGAGGAGAACCTCGTCCGCCGCGCCGTGCGCGACATGTTCGACAAGGACTTCGACGGCATCCAGGTCGAGGGCGTCGAAGGCTTCAAGGAAGCGCGCGACTTCATGCGCGTGCTGATGCCGTCGCAGGCGAAGAAGATCCACCTCTACCAGGGCTCGCGGCCGCTGTTCGCCTCGAACGGCATCGAGGAGATGCTGGCCCAGATTCACCAGCCGACCGTGCCGCTGAAGTCGGGCGGCTACCTGGTCATCAACCAGACCGAGGCGCTGGTCGCCATCGACGTCAACTCGGGCCGCGCCACCAAGGAGCGCAACGTCGAGCAGACGGCGTTCAAGACCAACCTCGAGGCCGCGGTCGAGGCCGCCCGCCAGCTGCGCCTGCGCGACCTCGCCGGCCTGATCGTCATCGACTTCATCGACATGGAGGAGTCGAAGAACAACCGCGCGGTGGAGAAGGCGCTCAAGGACGCGCTGGCCAAGGACCGCGCCCGCATCCAGATGGGCAAGATCTCCAGCTTCGGCCTGATGGAGATCAGCCGCCAGCGCCGTCGCCTCGGCGTGATCGAGGGCGCCACCGAGATCTGCCCGCACTGCCAGGGCGCCGGCCGCATCCGTTCGGCCGAGAGCGCCGCGCTGATGACCCTGCGCGCGGTCGACATCGAGGCCGGCAAGAACGGCGCCGGCACCATCCACCTGCGCATCTGCACGGCGGTCGGCCTCTACATCCTCAACCACAAGCGCGACTACCTGCAGCGCCTGCTGACCCAGCGCGGCCTGAACGTCATCGTGCTGATCGACGACAGCCTCGGCCAGGGCGAGCACGCCATCGAGCGGACCGAGACCAACGAGGACTTCACCCCGCCCGAGGCCAGCGAGGCCTGGGTCGATCTCGAGGACGACTTCGACGACGGCGCCTGGGCTGAAGAGGAAGACGAGGACGAGGACGAGATCCTCGACGACGAGGAGGACGAGGACGAGTCCCCGACGGGCGAGGCCGGCGAAGAGTCGCGCGAGACCGGCGACGGCGGCCGTCGCCGTCGCCGCCGCCGCGGCGGCCGTCGCGACGAGGGCGAAACGGCCGAGGCGGCCCCGGTCGCCGCCGATGACGACGACGACAGCGACGGCGGACGCCGCCGGCGCCGCGGGCGCCGCGGTGGTCGACGGGTGCGCGAGGACGGCGATCGCGACGCCTTCTTCTGGGTGCGCGGACGGACCCCCTCGCTCGACGATCCCTACGTCTGGTTCGACCCCATCAACCCCGAGCGCCCGCAGGCCGAGGCTGACGCCGACGCCCGTCCCGCCCGGGAGGCCCGCGAGGCCCGCGAAGATACGGTGCAGGCCGAGGAGACCGGCGGCGAGCGCTCCGGCCGTTCGCGCCGGCGCCGCGGCCGCGGCCGCGGCCGTGACCGCAACGGCGAGGGCGCCGGTTCCGCGCCCCTGACCGAAGCCGCGCCCGACGCGCCGGCGGCCGACGCCGCCGCGCCCGCCGGCGAAGCCCCCGCCGAAGACGCCGCGCCGTCGCTGGTCGAGGAGCCGCGCCGTCGCCGGGTCCGGCGCAAGGTGGCCGCCGAGGCCGCGCCTGAGGCGCCTGCCGCCTCTGACGAGGCGGTCGCTGTCGAGGAAGCCGCGCCGCCGGCGCCTGAACCGGTGGAGGCGCCGGCTCCGGCCGAGCCCCTCGCCGCCGAGGCCCCGGTCGACGACGAACCGGCCGCCGCGCCTCCGGCCCCGGCCGCCGAACCGGACGTCGACGTGGCGGCGCTGATCGCCGAGGACCCGAACCAGATCGTCGCCCCGCCCGAGAAGCCGAAGCGGGGATGGTGGCGCCGCTGAAACGCCGCGATTAGATTGTGAGGATCACGACGGGCGGGGGCGTCCGAGGCTTGAGGAGTTCGCCATGTCCTGGCTGTCCCGAAACGCCGCCCGCCTGATCGGCGCCGTGACCGCGGCCGGGGTCGTTCTGGCCTCGGCCGGCGGCGCGGCGGCGCAGAGCGCCATCCGCGACACCGAGATCGAGGGCATCATCCACGAATGGTCGGACCCCGTGTTCTCGGCCATGGGGCTGGAGCCGTCCGAGATCGAGATCCTCCTGATCAATGACGAGCAGCTGAACGCCTTCGCCACCCGGGGCCGGATCATGGGGCTGAACACCGGCCTGATCCTGCGCACCGAGAGCCCGAACGAACTGCTCGGGGTCGTGGCGCACGAGGCCGGACACATCCGCAACCGCCACACCCTCCGCGACGGGGCCCAGCAGGCCGGCATGCAGCCGCTGCTGATGACCATGGCGCTGGGGGCCCTGGCGATCGCGGCGGGAGCCCCCGACGCGGGCGCCGTCCTGCTCGGCAACAGCCAGTACTTCGGCACCCTGAGCGCCCTGCGCTACATGACCCACCAGGAGGGCGAGGCCGACAACACCGGGGCCCGCGCCCTGGAGGCGGCCGGCGAGTCGGGCCGGGGCCTCGTCACCTTCTTCGAGAACTTCCGCGCCCAGGAGGTCTTCTCCGACGCCCGGCGCTATCCCTACTTCCGCAGCCACCCGCTGTCGTCGCAGCGGATCGAGAACCTGCGCCGCTTCGTCGCCGAACAGCCGAGCTATGCGAAGACCGACAGCCCGGAGCGGATGGCCCAGCACGCGCTGGTGCTGGCCAAGATCCACGCCTTCATGGACGCGCCGAACACCACCCTCAGGGCCTATCCGGAGAGCGACGTCTCCTACCCGGCCCGCTACGCCCGGGCCATCGCCTGGTACCGCGACGGCCAGACGGACCGCGCCCTCGCCGCCGTGGACGCCCTGCTGGCCGAACAGCCCGACAACCCGTACCTGTGGGAGCTGCGCGGCCAGATCCTGTTCGAGGAAGGTCGCCCGGCGGAGGCCATCGGCGCCCACCAGAAGTCGGTCGACCTGATGCCCGATGCGCCGCTGCTGCGCATCAACCTGGCCCACGCCATGATCGAGACCCGGGAGCCGGCGCGGCTCGAGGCCGCGGTGGATCATCTGAAGCGGGCGACCGCGCTCGAGCGCGACAACACCATGGCCTGGCGGCTGCTCTCGCAGGCCTACGCCAGCCAGGGCAAGGAGGGCGAGGCGCGCCTGGCCTCGGCCGAGATGTACTTCGCCATGGGCGCCGAGGAGCAGGCCACCCAGTTCGCCCTGCGCGCCCGCGACATGCTGGAGCGCGGGACCGCCGACTACACCCGGGCGATGGATATCGTCTTCGCCTCCGGCGCCACCCAGGACGATGTCGACGCCCTCGACCGCCGCAACAGCCGCAACCGCCCCACGGTCGTTCCCGTCGGCGGCTGACCCCCAGGAGTTCCATGACCGAAGCGCCTGACCAGACGCCCGAGCCGCCGCGCGCGCGGCCCCTCTTCACCCCCGAGCGGGCCACGATCGCGGCCCTTGTGCTGTCCTCGGCGGCCCTGGTGCTGGCGGCGGTCCCGTGGCTGACCGGCGGCGGCGACTTCGATCAGAAGGTGCGGACCTACCTGCTGCAGAACCCCGAGATCCTGCAGGAGATGAGCACGGCGCTGCAGGCCAACCAGGACAACGCTCTCGCCGACGCCATCAACGAGCGCGCGGCGGCCAATCCCGGCCTGCTCGCGGTGGACGCCGACGATCCGGCCTTCGGTCCCGCCGACGCCAAGGTGACGGTGATCGAGTTCTTCGACTTCCGCTGCCCGGGCTGCAAGGCGACGGCCCCCGAGGTGCTGCGGCTGATGCAGGCCCACCCGGACGTGCGCTTCGTGTTCAAGGACTGGCCGATCCTCGACCGCGGGACCGAGGTCACCTCCCACTACGCCGCCCGCGCGGCCCAGGCGGCCCATCGCCAGGGCAAATACCTGCCGGTGTTCCGCGACCTGATGGCCGAGCCGGCGCTGGATCCGGCCGCGGTCGATCGCATCCTCGCCGCCAACGGCGTCGCCCTGCCGCAGGCGGAGGCGGCGATGGAGAGCGTCGGCGTGGCCCGGCACCTGACGGAGATCCAGGCGGCCGCCCAGACGCTCGGCCTGGTCGGCACCCCGACCTTCTTCGTCAACGGACGGGCCAGCGCCAGCATCCAGCCGGCGGACATCGACCGGGCCATCCGCGAGGCCAAGGCCCGCGGCTGACCCGCGTCAGCCGCAGTCGACGCTCTCGATGATCCCGGTGGTCTCGTTGAACCGCACGTTCAGCCGGTCGGGTCGATAGTCCCGCGTCGTCGGGCAGGTCGTGCAGACGATGCGGACGTTGGCGTCGCGGGGGAAGGTCACCGCCCCGACGTGCGAGCCGATCAACGAGCGCGCGCCGTCCGCGTCGCAGCGCTGCGGCTCTGTCGGGGCCGCTGCGGGCGTCGGCGCGCAGGCGGCGAGGGTCAGACCTGCCGCGGCGGCGGTGGCGAGGATCAGCCGCATTTGACCTCCCGGATCACGCCGGTGCGCTCGTCGAACAGGATGTTCAGGCGCCGGGGATTGTAGTCCATGGTCACCGGACAGGTGGTGCAGGTCACCCGCCAGGTCTCTCCCGCCGGAGCGGCCGGAAGGGTGGAGCGGTTCTGCCCCACCAGATGCCGGTAGCGATCGGCCCCGCACTGGGTCGGCGCGTCCGGACCCGGCGTCGGACCGGGGTCGGGCGCCGCGGGGGCGCAGCCGGCGACAAGGCCCAGCGCGGCCAGGCTGATCATGGCGGTTTTCATGCGTCGCTCCCTGGATTCAGCCGCAGCGGACCTGTTCGACCACGTCGGTGTCGGCGTTGAAGAAGATGTTCAGCCGGTGCGGGACGAAGTCCTCGGTCACCGGACAGGTGGTGCAGGTCACGCGCCGGTTCACCACGTCGACCGGAACGGGGATCTCGGACTTCGGTTTCCCGACCAGCCACTGCAATTCGCCCGCCCGGCAGAGATCGACGGTCGGATCCCGCGGCACCCGGCTGCCCACCGGCGGCACGACCACATTGGCCCGCTCGACCGTGCGCGGCGCGGAGGCGTCCGACGCCGGGCTGGCGCAGGCCGCGAGCGCGGCGAGGCCGATCAGGCCGCCTTTTCCCAGCGCCCCTCGGGCGACTGCCGCCAGTAGGCGAGGTTGGCCCCGGCCTGCTTCAGCGCCTTCCAGCGTTCCCGGGCGCCGGTCAGCGACGCCTCGTCCCGGCCGTCGAAGATGATGAAGCATCTCTCGTATCCCTTCGTATCGCCAAGCTGTGCGCCGTCCACGATGAACAGCGCCTGAGCGCCGTTCAGGTTCTCCCCCGTCTCGCTCAGCAGGATCGGCTGCCGTTCCGGGAACGGCTCCGTGGCCCGCCCGTGCGCCAGGAAGGCGTCGTCCCGCCAGGTCCACAGACGCTCGTCCAGCTCCTCGAGCAGCCGCGCATCGTCGGCCCGCACCAGCCCGCGCCAGCCCCGCTCGCGGCACTTCTCCAGCAGGCCCGGCAGCACCTCGTTCAGCGTCGAGCGCTCCAGGTGATAGAACCAGATCTCGGGGTGGGCCTCTGGCATCGCCTCGCCTGCGGTTGCATCAGATTCGGAAGGATGACGGAGGTCCGGAAGCTAGGCGAACGTGGCGTTCATTCCAACGGGAGGGACGCAGATGTCCATTCGCCTTCGAGTCGCCGCCGCCCTGCTCGCCGGCCTCGGAACCGCCGCCGCCGCGCCTGCCCTGGCGCAGGACCCGGGCGCCGCGCCGAACTACGGCGCGATCAACCTGTCGGCGGGCTTCGAACCCGATCCGCGGGTGATCAGCCTGCGCGCCGGAGGCGACATCGCCGCCAGCCGCATCTCCGCCGGCTGCGCCGGCTTCATCACCAACGCCCCCGACGTCCGGGTGAACTATGAGGCGGGCGGGCTGCCGCTGATCCTGTCCGTCGACTCCGCCGTCGACACCACGCTCGTCGTCAACGCGCCGGACGGGAGCTGGCGCTGCGACGACGACGGGGGCGTGAACGGATCCAACCCGGCGCTGCGCTTCAACGCGCCGTCCAGCGGCCAGTACGACATCTGGATCGGGACCTACCAGTCCGGCGCCGCGCGGCCGGCCCGCCTGCACGTCTCCGAGGTGAGCAGCCGCTAGGTTCAGCCCTGCGGCGCCGTCGGCCGGATCACCGCCGTGCCGCCGGCCGGAGCCGGGGCCGGCGCCGGGGTCGGAGCCGGGGCCTGGATCACCACCGGCGTCTCCGCCCGGGCCTCGGCGGCGCGGGCCTCGGCGACGGCGCGGTCGGCCTCGGCCTGCGAACGGGCGGCGTCGGCCCGGGCCATGTCGATGCCGGCCTGCGCTCCGGCGACCTGCCCCGCGATCCGGGCCTGGTCGGCCTGGGCCTGGGCGGCCGCCGCCTGCGCCTGCGCCTCGAGCAGGGCCGCGTCCGCCTCCGGCTCGCCGCCGCGCGCGAACAGGATCCACAGCACCGCCAGCACCACGAGGCCGCCGAGGATGCCGGCGATCCACCAGCCGGTGTTGGACTCCCGCACCACCACCGTCTCGACCGTTTCGGTCACGGCCGGCCCGGCGATGATGGTCTCGTGGATCGCGGGCCCGCCCGGAGCCGGGCGTCGCGGATCGAGGTCGGGATCGGTGTAGGTCACGGGCGGTCCTCCTGTGGAACGACCGCAACGGCTCCGCTGGCGCCCCGTTCCGCCGTTAACCCTTCCGCCGCAGCACCAGGGCGCTCCAGGCGTCGCGGTGGATCCGCCGCTCCAGCACGAAGCCGCGCGACAGGTAGGCCGCCGTCACCCGCCGTTCCTGGGTGCGCAGCAGGCCGGACAGGATGGCCACGCCCTCGAGCTTCAGGGCCTCCTTGATGTCCTGGGCCAGCGCCACCAGCGGCGGGGCGAGGATGTTGGCGAAGACCAGGTCGTACGGCCCCTCCCCCCGCACCCTGCGGTCGTTCAGCCCGGAGGCGTGAACGAAGCGCGCCTTCGCCTGGTTGAGGGCGGCGTTCTCGTTCGCGATGCGCACCGAGGGGGCGTCGATGTCCGTCCCGATGGCCACCCGCGACCCGGTCCGCGCCGCGGCGATGGCCAGCACCCCGGTGCCGCAACCGACGTCCAGCACGCGCTCGAACCGCTCGCGCTTGAGCAGTTCGTCGAAGGCCAGCAGGCAGCCCACCGTGGTCCCGTGGTGCCCGGTGCCGAAGGCGGCTCCGGCGTCGATCTTGAGGTTCACCCGGTTGGGCGGCACCCGCCCCTGGTCGTGGGCGCCGTAGACGAAGAACCGCCCGGCCTCGACCGGCGGCAGGCCCGACAGCGACATCGCCAGCCAGTCGGCGTCCGCCAGCTTCTCGACCGAGACCGCCAGGCCTTCGTGCTGCTTCAGCCTCGCCTCGATCCCGGCCGCCTCCGCCTCGGTGGTCGGGAAGGCGTCGATGCGCCAGATTCCGCGGTCCTCGTCTTCCTCGAGGATCGAATAGGTGGCCCCCTCCAGCAGGGGATCGGCGTCGAGGCCGGCGGCGGCCGCCTCGGCGACGGCGCGCGCGCCGCGGGCGATAATCTGGACTGCGGACTCTGACATTTCTCAAACGCCGTTATGATGCCGAATCGAGGCACGCGCTGGCGTGCGCTGTGTCGCCAGCGATCGCAACAACCGAGGGGTCGGGGAGTCCATGGCCAAAGCACCATCCACGTCGAGTACCGCGTCCGGGACGAAGGCGGCGTCCGCCGCTTCCAAGCCGAAAGCGGCGACGAAGTCGAGCGCCGCGTCGCGCAAGACCGCCGCTGCGGCGCCTGTGAACGCGCCGGCGGCGAAGACCGCGGCGGCCAAGGCCCCGGCGAAGACGACCGCGCCGAAGGCGCCCGCGAAGGCGAAGACCACGGTGGCCGCGCCCGCCAAGGCGCCCGCGAAGGCGGCCGCCCCGAAGGCCGTTGCGCCGAAGGCTGCGGCGCCGAAGGCGGCGAAGAGCGCGCCGGCGAAGACCGCCGCCCCGAAGGCTCCGACGGCCGCCAGGGCCGCCGCGAAGCCGGCCGCTGCGAAGACCGCTGCGCCGAAGGCGGCCGCTGCCAAGGCTGCCGCTCCGAAGGCGGCCGCCCCGAAGCCCGCGGCCGCAGCCACGGCCCCGAAGCCTGCCGCCGCGGCGGCGCCCAGATCGGCGGAGACCAAGCGGGCCGAGCCGAAGGGCTTCCTGACGAAGGTCCTCGACGCGATCTTCGGCAAGCGCTGATCGCCTGCGGAAACGACGAAGCGCCGGAGGATCGCTCCTCCGGCGCTTTTTCGTGCCTGGTCGGCGGGACCTATTCCGGCAGGTCTTCCGCCAGAATGGCCATCTCGAACATGAAGCTGCCAGCCTCGTCCTCGTCCTCGAAGACCACGCCGATGAACTCGTCGCCGACATAGACCTCGGCCGAGTCGGCCGGCTTGCCGCGCGGCTTCACGATGATGCCGCCCGTGTTGAAGGTGCGCTTCAGGTGCGTCTCGACGCGCTTCATGTCGGCGGCGTTCATGGGCTTTCCTCGGGTCTCATGTTGGGCGCGGACCCTAGAGAAACGATCCGCCGGGGGAAAGGCTCAGATGACGAAGTCGTAGACGATGTCGGCCAAGGTATGGTCCATCGTCCGGGCCGGGGTCGCCTCGGTCGGGCAGTTGACCAGCCGCGCCGGCACGCCCGCCACCGTGCAGCCCGCCGGCACCGGCTTCAGCACCACCGAGCCCGAGGCCACCTTGGCGTAGTCGCCGACGGTGATGTTGCCCAGCACCTTGGCCCCCGCCCCCAGCAGCACGCCGCGCCCGATCTTCGGGTGCCGGTCGCCGCGCTCGGCGCCGGTGCCGCCCAGCGTCACGGCGTGCAGCATCGACACCTCGTCCCCGACCACCGCTGTCTCGCCGATCACGATGCCGGTGCCGTGGTCGAGGAACAGACCCGAGCCCAGGCGGGCGGCGGGATGGATGTCGATCTGGAACAGCTCCGACATCCGGCTCTGCAGGTGAAAGGCCAGGGTGTCGCGCCCCTGCGTCCACAGCCAGTGCGCCACCCGGTGCCCCTGCAGCGCCTGGAAGCCCTTGAAGTAGAGGAAGGGCTGCAGCAGCGAGCGGATCGCCGGATCGCGCTCGGCCACCGCCTGCAGGTCCGCCTCCGCCGCCGCCACGATGCCCGGATCGGCCTCGTGGGCGTCGCGACAGACCTCGCGCACCGACATCGCCCCCAGCTCCGCGTCGCCCAGCTTGCGGGCGATCTGGAAGCTCAGCGCCGCCGACAGGTCGCCGTGCGACAGGATCACCGCGTTCATCTGCGAGGCGAGGTGCGGCTCATTGCGCGCCGCCGCCTCGGCCGCCTCGCGCAACTGCGACCACACGTCGGTGCGGGCGGCGACGACTTCCAGCTTCGGCATCGGCGGCTCCATCAGGCGGCGATCATACGCTGGCCAGCAGGGCCTTCGCCAGTTCGGGCGGAAGCTCGCCCTCGCGCGCCATATGGTAGGCCCGGAGCGCCGTCGCCAGCGTGAACATGTCCCGGATCGCCCCGCGCCCGATCTCGCGCAGCAGGTCGCCGAACGGGACGCGGGCGACGCGGATCACCTCGGTCGGGTCCAGCTCCCCCGTCGCCGGCGACAGGTCCCACGCCAGCCAGGCGATGGCCCGCTCGTCGGTGATCGAATTGGTCATCTCCGCCTTGTAGGCCTCCCGCCACACCGCCGCCTTCAGCCCCGCCTCCTCGGCCAGTTCGCGCTGGATCCCCGCGAACGGGTCCTCGTCGAACGGCGCCCCGCCCTCGGGCATCTCCCACGACCAGTTCATCAGGGCGAAGCGCTGCTGACCCACCAGGGTGACCGTGCCGTCCGCGTGCAGCGGCAGCACCCCGACCGAGATGTTCTTCGGCCGCATCACCACATAGTCGGACCCGTGCCCCGTCGGCGCCACCGCGTGCTGGCGGGTCAGCCGCATCCACGGATTCTCGAACAGCAGCTCGACCTCGCCCTCGCCGCGCCACGGCGGCGGGCGGTCGCTTCCGTCGTCCCAGGCCGGGGTCGGGCGGTCGGCGTCGAAGGCGGTGCGCGAGTCGGTCATCCGCCGGGTATGGCGCAGCGGCGGCCGCGGCACTAGCTAGGCGGCATGACCGACGCCGACCTGGGCGCTTCCCTGCCCCTCCCCGTCCCCTCGCCCGAGCTGGAACGCCGGCTGGCCACCCGGCGCTCGGCTCCGGCCCAGGCGCTCGCCGCCCCCGGTCCCTCCCCGGCCGAGGTCGAGCGCATCCTCGCCCTCGGCGCCCGCACCCCCGACCACGGCAAGCTGTTCCCGTGGCGCTTCGTGGTCATGGGGCCGGAGAGCCGGGCCGCCCTCGCCACGCGGCTGGAGCCCCTCGCCGCCCGCCAGCCCGACCCCGGCAAGGCTGCGAAGGTGCTCAGCAAGCTGACCTGCCCGCCGCTGACCATCCTCGTCGTCTCGGCCCCGGTCCCCAGCCTGAAGGTGCCCGAGTGGGAGCAGCGGCTGTCCGCCGGCGCCGTGTGCATGAACCTCGAGCACGCCGCCAATGCGCTCGGCTATTCGGCCAGCTGGATCACCGACTGGTACAGCTACGACCCCGAGGCCACGGCCCTGCTGGGCCTGTCAGCGAACGAGCAGGTCGCCGGCTTCATCCACATCGGCACCCTGTCCGAGCCGCCGCTGGAGCGCCCCCGGCCGGACCTCGCCAGCCGCACGACCTACCAGATCTGAGCCAGCGCCGCCTCGACCGACAGCCCGGTCGCCACGACCAGCGCCAGCGTCACCGCCACCAGGGCGGCGACCAGCAGGCCTTCGGTGCGGTCACGGAACGGACGCATGGGTCCAGCATGGGCGGATTCGCCTTGACGGACGATTACGCCGGCGCGCCCGCGAGGTAGCGGCGGTGCAGCAGCGGCTTGCCCAGCCAGTAGCAGAGCTCGGCCGGGCGTTCGACGTCCCACACCGCCAGGTCGGCCGCCTTGCCGGCCTCGATCGTCCCGACCTCGTCCGCCAGTCCCAGCGCCTTCGCCGCCACCCGCGTCGCCCCCGCCAGCGCCTCGCCGGGCGTCAGCCGGAACTGCACGCAGGCCAGGTTCAGCGCCGCCGTCATCGAGGCCACCGGCGAGGTGCCCGGGTTGCAGTCGGTCGCCACCGCCATCTCCACCCCGTGCCGCCGCAGCAGATCGACCGGCGGGGCCTTCGTCTCGCGCAGCATCAGGAAGGCCCCGGGCAGCAGCACCGCGACCACCCCCGCCGCCGCCATCGCCTTCACGCCCGCCTCGGTCGTGTGTTCCACATGGTCGGCGGACAGCGCTTCGTATCTCGCCGCCAGCGCCGCCCCGCCGCCGTCCGACAGCTGGTCCGCGTGCAGCTTCACCGGCAGGCCCAGCGCCCGCGCCCGCTCGAACAGCCGCCCGACCTCCCCGACGGAGAAGGCGATCGGCTCGCAATAGGCGTCGACGGCGTCGACCAGGCCCCCGGCGTGCGCCGCCGGGAGTATTTCATCCACAGCCTTGTCCACATAGGCGGCGCGGTCCGCCCGGTGCTCCGGCGGCACGGCGTGCAGGCCGAGGTAGCTGGTCCGCACCCGCACCCCGGCCTCGCGCCCGATCCGCCGCGCCACGCGCAGCATCTTCAGCTCGCTGTCGCGGTCCAGACCGTAGCCCGACTTGATCTCCACCGTGGTCACGCCCGTGGCCTTCAGCCCCGCCAGCCGCGTCAGAGCGCTGGCGTACAGCTCATCTTCCGACGCCGCCCGCGTGGCCGTCATGGTCGAGACGATGCCGCCGCCGGCCCGGGCGATCGCCTCGTAGGAGACGCCGTTCAGCCGCTGCTCGAACTCGCCCGAGCGGTCGCCGCCGAACACCAGGTGGGTGTGGCAGTCCACCAGCCCCGGCGTCACCCAGCGCCCGTCGAGCCGGTGGGTTTCCACAGCCTTGTGCACAGGCAGGTCGGCGCGCGGCCCGGCCCAGACGATGCGGCCGCCCTCGATCAGGACGGCCCCGTCCTCCACCGCCCCGAACGACGCGCCGCCGGGAGTCATGGTGGCGAGGCGGCAATCGGTGAGGAGCAGGTCGCTCATCGCGCCTCGAACCCGGCCAGCAGTTCGCAGAACCACCGCCCCGCCGTCAGCGCGCCGAGGTCCCCCACCTCCAGCGACGGATCGTACTCGGTCAGGTCGACGGCCCGGACCTTCGGATGGGCGCCGATGACGCGGGTCGCGTCGAAGAAGTCATGGACGGAAACCCCGCCGGGCCGCGCCCCCGGCGAGGCCGGCCACTGGCTGCGGTCGATGACGTCGATGTCGAAGTCGACGTAGATCGCGTCGCAGAGGACCGAGAGGCGGGCGAGCTCTTCGGCCGCGACGGCGGCGAGCCCGCGTTCGCGGCAGTCGCGGGCGGTGCGGACGGAGATGCCCGCCGCCCTGGCCTTGTCGTGGGCCCGCCGGGTGTTGGCGAAGGGGGCGAGGCCGATCTGGCTGATGCGGCGGCCGTCCAGGCCGTCCTCCAGCAGGGCCTGGACGGGATTGCCGTTGGTCAGGCCATGGTCCGTGTCGCGCAGGTCGAAATGCGCGTCCAGCGTCAGCAGGCCGACGCGGTCGAGGCCGAGGGCGTGGACGCCCGCGCGGGTGATCGCGTTGTTGCCCCCGATAAGTACAGTCAGGGCGCGGGACGCTTGGGCCTGCACCGCGTCGCGGACCGGCGCGAACGCCTCCGCCGGCGCCAGGGCCTTAACGAACACATCGCCGGCGTCGTGCACCCGCGTCGCCAGCTCCCGCCCGCTCTCTACATCGTACGTCGAGAACCGCGGCAGCACGGCGCGCAGCGCCTTCGGCCCCAGGTCGCACCGCCCCGGCGTCAGCGACCGCTCGTTAACGCCCGCGCCGACGAGGGCGACCGGCGCATCGGGGTGGTCGCCGACGAGGTCCGCGACGGAGCGCCAGCCGAGGGCTTCTGAGTCTGTCATGCCTCCTCTTACCCCTCTCCCAGGGGGAGAGGGAGGGGCCCGGCGGCGAAGCCGACGGGAGGGAGTGGGGATTCAGCACCAGCCCGCTGCCCTCCGACGCCCACTCCCTCCCACGCACGATCGCGCTTGCGCGCTCTCGCGCGCGGGCCCCTCCCTCTCCCGCCGGGAGAGGGGTAAGGAGGGCCATGTCGACTCAACAGACCCCGAACGCCCGCGTCATCCGCGCCCCGCGCGGTCCGGAGATGAGCGCGAAGACCTGGGCCGCCGAGGCGGCGCTGCGCATGCTGATGAACAACCTCGATCCCGAGGTGGCTGAGCGGCCCGAGGACCTGGTGGTCTACGGCGGCATCGGCAAGGCCGCCCGCGACTGGGCCAGCTTCGACCGCATCGTCGCCGAACTGCGCGCCCTCGAGCCCGACCAGACCCTGCTGGTCCAGTCCGGCAAGCCCGTCGGCGTGTTCCGCACCCATGCGGACGCGCCACGGGTGCTGATCGCCAACTCCAACCTCGTCCCGAAGTGGGCGACCTGGGAGCATTTCCACGAGCTCGATCGCAAGGGTCTGATGATGTACGGCCAGATGACGGCCGGCTCGTGGATCTATATCGGCACCCAGGGCATCGTTCAGGGCACCTACGAGACCTTCGCCGAGGCCGGGCGCCAGCACTACGGCGGCGACTGGTCGGGTCGGTGGATTCTCACCGCCGGCCTCGGCGGCATGGGCGGGGCCCAGCCGCTGGCGGCGACCATGGCCGGCGCCTCCTGCCTCGCGGTGGAGTGCCAGCGCAGCCGCATCGAGATGCGGCTGAAGACCCGCTACCTCGATATGATGGCCGAGACCCTGGACGAGGCGCTCGAGCTGCTGAAGCAGTCGCTCAAGGCCAGGAAGCCTGTATCCATCGGCCTGCTGGGCAACGCCGCCGAAGTCCTCCCGGAACTGGTGAAGCGCGGCGTGCGGCCGGATCTGGTCACCGACCAGACCTCGGCCCACGACCCGGTCAACGGCTATCTGCCGATCGGCTGGACCGTCGCCGAGTGGGAGACGAAGCGCCAGACCGACCCCGCCGCCGTCGAGGCCGCCGCCCGCGCCTCCATGGCCGTGCACGTGCGTGCGATGCTGGATATCCATGCCGCCGGCGTGCCCACCGTCGACTACGGCAACAACATCCGCCAGGTCGCCTTCGACGCCGGGGTGGAGGACGCCTTCGCCTTCCCCGGCTTCGTCCCCGCCTACATCCGCCCGCTGTTCTGCCGCGGGATCGGCCCGTTCCGCTGGGCCTCCCTGACCGGGGATCCCGAGGACATCCGCAAGACCGACGCGGCGATGAAGCGACTGTTCCCGGACAACGCGGGCCTGCACCGCTGGCTGGACATGGCCGGCGAGCGCATCGCCTTCCAGGGCCTGCCGGCCCGCATCTGCTGGATCGGCCTCGGCGACCGCCACCGCGCCGGCCTGATGTTCAACGAGATGGTGGCCTCCGGCGAGCTGAGCGGGCCGATCGTCATCGGCCGCGACCATCTCGACTCCGGCTCGGTGGCCAGCCCCAACCGCGAGACGGAGTCAATGATTGACGGCTCGGACGCCGTGTCCGACTGGCCCCTCCTCAACGCCCTGCTCAACACCGCCTCGGGCGCCAGCTGGGTGTCGCTGCACCACGGCGGCGGGGTGGGCATGGGCTACAGTCAGCACTCCGGCGTGGTCATCGTCGCCGACGGCACGCCGGAGGCGGCGAAGCGGCTGGAGCGCGTCCTCTGGAACGACCCGGCCACCGGCGTCATGCGCCACGCAGACGCCGGCTACGACATCGCCCGCGACGCGGCGCGGGAGCATGGCCTGAACCTGCCTTCGCTGACCCAGGGGTGAGACCTGCCATGACCCACCTCGCCATCGGCTCCGCCCCCCTCCCCCTCGCCCGGCTGCGCGCCGTGCTCGACGGCCCGGTCACGATCAGCCTGACCGACGCCGCCTGGGCCGCTGTCGACAAGGGCGCGGCGACCATCGCCGCCATCGTCGCCGAGGGCCGCACCGTCTATGGCGTCAACACCGGCTTCGGCCTGCTGGCCAACACCAGCATCGCGCCGGAGGACCTTGAGACCCTTCAGAAGAACCTCGTCCTCAGCCACGCCTGCGGGGTGGGCCCGCTGCTGGAGGACGCGATTGTCCGTCTACTGATGGTCCTGAAGATCGCCAGCCTGTCGAAGGGCGCCTCGGGCGTCCGGCGGGAGACGCTGCAGACCCTCGTCGAGCTGGTCAACGCCGACATCCTTCCCTGCATACCGTCCAAGGGCTCGGTCGGGGCCTCGGGCGACCTCGCGCCGCTGGCGCACATGAGCTGCGTGCTCATCGGGGTCGGCGAGGCCCGCGCGGACGGCGAGACCCTGTCCGCCGAGGCGGCGCTGGCCCGGGTCGGCCGCCGGCCGCTGACCCTCGGCCCCAAGGAGGGGCTGGCCCTGCTCAACGGCACCCAGTGCTCCACCGCCCTGGCCTTGGCCGGCCTGTTCGCGACCGAGGCCTGCTTCGCCGCCGCGGTCGCCGCCGGCGCCCTGTCGGTCGACGCGCTCAAGGGCTCCGACGCCCCCTTCGACCCGCGCATCCACGCCCTGCGCGGCCAGCCGGGCCAGATCGACGTCGCCGCCCGCCTGCGCGGCCTGATGGCCGGCTCCGCCATCCGCGACAGCCATCGCCACGACTGCGCCAAGGTGCAGGACCCCTACTCCCTGCGCTGCCAGCCCCAGGTCATGGGCGCCACGCTGGACGTGCTGCGCAACGCCGCGGCCATGCTGGAGCGCGAGGCCAACGCCGTCACCGACAATCCGCTGGTGTTCATCGACGACGGCGACGTCATCTCCGGCGGCAACTTCCACGCGGAGCCCGTGGCCTACGCCGCCGACCAGATCGCCATGGCCCTGTGCGAGATTGGCAACATCTCCGAGCGGCGCACCTCCATCCTCGTCGACCCCAAGATGAGCGAGCTCCCCGCCTTCCTGGTCAAGGAGAGCGGCCTCAACTCCGGCTTCATGATCGCCCAGGTCACGGCCGCCGCCCTCGTGGCCGAGAACCGCATGGTCGCCCACCCGTGCGTGATCGACACCGTGCCCACCTCCGCCAACCAGGAGGACCACGTCTCCATGGCCACCCACGGAGCGCGCCGCCTGCTGGACATGGCCGAGAACGCGGCGACGGTGGTCGGCATCGAACTCCTGGCCGCGGCCCAGGGCCTCGAATTCCACCGCCCGCTGAAATCCTCCCCCGACCTCGAGCAGGTGTGGTCGATCGTGCGCGAGGCGGCCGCGCCCTACGCCTCGGACCACTACTTCGCCCCGGACATCGAGCGGGCCACCGCCGGCGTGCGGGCCGGCCGCTACCGGCCGTTCGCGGGCGATCTTCTCCCGTCGGCCTGACGCACGACCGGATCTGACGCCCCGGGCCGGGAGACTGCCCGGGCGTCGCGTTTCGCCGGGTCGTCAGGGAAAATGTGCACGATGTGCACCCGAATTTCTTCAGGGTGCGCTTTCGGCCCCGCCCGCCACGGGGGCCTGCAGCGGCGCCTGGGCCAGCGCCGTCAGATTGGCCGAGCCGGTGCAGAAGCACACGGTCCGCAGCTGCCGGATCACGGTCTGGAAGTGGCCCACCACCGCCTCGGTCGACTCCGTCGCCGCCGCCAGCACCCCGGCCGCCTGTCCGACGATGTCCGCGCCCAGCCGGATCGCCCGCGCCGCGTCGACGCCGTCGCGCACGCCCCCCGAGCCGATGATCAGCGTCCGCGGACAGGCCGCCCGCGCCTCGGCGATGGCCCGCGCCGTAGGGATTCCCCAGGCGGCGAAGGCGGCGGCGTGGGCCTTGTCGGCCTCCGCCTCCGCGCGGGCGCCCTCGACGCTGGCCCAGTTCGACCCGCCGGCGCCCGCCACGTCGATCGCCGCCACCCCCATCTCCGCCAGCCGCCGCGCGGTAGCCGCCGACAGGCCGGCCCCGGTCTCCTTGACCACCACCGGCGCGTCGAGGGTGCGCACCAGCGCCTCCAGCGCCGCGCCGACGCCCCACCAGTCTCGGTCGCCCTCGGGCTGGCAGGCCTCCTGCAGCGGATTGAGGTGCACGACCAGGGCGTCGGCGGCGATCATGTCCATGATCCGCCGGGCCTCGTCCACGCCGAAGCCGCGGGTCAGCTGGGCGGCGCCGATGTTGGCGAGGATCGGTGTGTCCGGCGCCTTGAGCCGCATGGTCATGTCGAGGCCGGGGGTCGGGCCGTCCGCGGCGAGCGCCGACCGCTGCGAGCCGACGGCCAAAGCGATGCCGAGGTGCTGGGCCGCCTCCGCGAGGCGGGCGTTGATGGCGGCGGCCCGCGCCGGGCCGCCGGTCATGGCGCTGATCAGCAGGGGCGCTTTCAGCCGCCGGCCGAGGAAGTCCGCGCCGAGGTCGATCTTGCCGTAGTCGAGGTCAGGCAGGGCCTCGTGCACGAAGCGGACCGCGTCGAAGCCGCTGTCCAGCCGGTGCCGCGCCCCGCCGGCGAGGATCACGTCCAGGTGCTGGTCCTTGCGGGCGGCGGGGTCGGCCATCGGGGGGCTCCGGGCGCGCGCGGGCGCTGTCGCGTCCTCAACGCCGGACGGGGCTCAGGGCTGCTTCTCGACAATCAGGGCGTAGGCGCCGGTCTGCCCCTGCTGGTAGGTGCCGGCCCGGATCTCGTACTCCCCGTCCGAGGGCGCGGTCCACTCGAGCCTGGCGTGGGTGTCGGACAGGCTGTCGTCGTCGCTGCCCAGCACCTCGAAGGCGCCTTCCTCGCCCGGACGGCCGACGGTGACGAAGCTGTCGACCTCGTTCGAGACCATCATCACCACCAGCTTCTCCTCCGCCTTCAGCGAAACCCGGTAGGCGTCGTAGAAGCTGTTGTCCTGGGCGGTGGCGTCCGTCTCCGTCAGCGTCCCGCGAGCGGTCGCACCGACCAGGATGCTGCCGGCCTCGGGCTGCGGCCCCCGGTCGATCAGCTCCAGCGAGTACAGCCCCTCGCCGTCCGATCCGAGCGGCGAGGCGCGCAGCACGTAGTCGCCGTCCTCGGGCAGGGTGAAGTTGAGGCGGGAGTCGGTGCCCTCCTGCAGGCCGTCGTCGTCGGACGCCAGCGCCGAGAAGGCGTCGCCGGCGCGGCCAATCTGCAGGAAGGTGTCGAAGTCGCCCGAGCGCATGATGGCCTGGATGCGCTGTCCCTCGCGCCCGGACACGACGTAGCCGTCGAAGCCGCGATCCTCGTCGTCGCGGGAGTCGGCCTCGCCGATCTCGCCCTCCAGCGTGGTCCCGAACGCCAGCGGCTCCGGGGCCCGCTCCGGCTCCATCTCGGACAGCGACAGGCTGTAGGCGCCCGTGGCCGTCGTGAAGGCCCGCGCCTCGATCACATAGGGGCCGTCCGCCGGGAGGGTGAAGATCAGGCGCGAATCCGTGCCCTCGGGTCCGCCGTCGTCGTCGGTCGCGAGGCTGGTCCCGGCGGCGTCGAACAGTTCGAGGAAGGTGTCGAACTCGGTCGAGGTCATGTCGATGCGGAGGCGCTGACCCTCGCGGCCCTCGAATCCCCAGGCGTCCGCCGGGACGCCGTTGGCGTTCTTGCCGTCATCCTCGCTCAGGGCGCCCTCGACGGTCGCGCCGATGGCGATCGGCTCGGCCGGAAGGGGCTCGGGCCCCGGCTCCAGCGTCAGGGTGTAGCCGCCCTCCGCCCCCGGCCCCAGCCCGGCGGCGCGGATGATGTAGGTCCCGTCCTCGGGGGCGACGAACACCAGCCAGGCGTTGAGGCCGGAGTCGGGCCCGTCGTCGTTCATGGCGAGCTCGATGAAGGCGTCGCCCTCCATCCGGCCGACCCTGACGAGGGGATCGAAGCTCTCGCTGTCCAGCGCGATGGCGAAGCGCTCGCCCTCGCGAGCGCGGAAGGTCCAGGCGTCGTAGGGACTGCCGGCATCGTCCTCCGGATCACGGGCGCCGAGCTCGCCCTGGACGGGCCGCCCAAGGCGGATGGCGGACGGGCGCGGCGCGCGGCGCGCCGGCGGCCGCTCGGTCAGGGTCAGGCTGTAGGCGCCCTCCCCGCCCTCGCCGAGGGTCCGGGCCCGCAGGATGTAGATCCCCGCCTCCGCCGTCGTGAACCGCAGCCGCGAGTCGGTGCCTTCGCCCAGGCCGTCGTCGTCGAACGCCAGCGGCTCCTCGTCGCCCCCGGGTCCGATCACCTCCAGCGCGGCGTCGAACGCCGCCGAGCGCATCACCGCCTCCAGCCGCTGGCCCGCCCGCGCCTGGAAGGTCCAGGCGTCGTAGCGGTAGAGGCCGTCCTCCGCCTGCGCGTCGGCGTCGTCGATCTCGCCCTCCACGCTGGCGCCGACCGTCAGGCCCTGCGGCTCCTGCGCCCGCACGGCGCCGCCGGCGGCCGACAGCGCCAGGAAGCTGACGGCGGCGAGAATCATCTGACGGCGCATGCGGGGTCCCCTCAATTCGCCGTCGATCATAGACGCCGAACCCGCCTCTCTGTAAATCGCGCGGACCGCACGATTCCTGACGACCGGAGCCGAACCCATGACGGCCGAACCTGCGCGCGCGACTCTTATCGACGGCAAGGCCTTCGCGGCCGGCCTGGTCGACCGGGTGTCCGCCGCCGCCCGCCGCCTGGAGGCCTCCACCGGGGTCAAGCCCGGTCTGGCGGTGATCATCGTCGGCGAGGATCCCGCCAGCCGGATCTACGTCCGCAACAAGGGCGAGACCACCGAGCGGGCCGGCATGCGGTCGGACACCCACCGGCTGCCGGAGGAGACCACCCGGGAGGCGCTGCTCGGGCTGATCGGCCGGCTCAACGCCGATCCGCATATTCACGGCATCCTCGTCCAGCTGCCCCTGCCCGCCCACATCGACAGCGCCGAGGTGCTGGCGGCGATCGATCCCGACAAGGACGTCGACGGCTTCCACGTGGTCAACGCCGGCCGCCTGGCGGTCGGGCTGCCCGGCATGGTGCCCTGCACGCCGCTGGGCTGCCTGATGCTGCTGCGCCACGAGCTCGGCGATCTGTCGGGCCTGAACGCCGTCGTCGTGGGCCGGTCGAACATCGTCGGCAAGCCGATGGCCCAGCTGCTGCTGGCGGAAAGCTGCACGGTCACCATCGCCCACTCCCGCACCCGCGACCTGCCGACCCTGTGCCGCAGCGCGGACATCCTGGTCGCCGCCGTCGGACGGCCCGAGATGGTGCGCGGCGACTGGATCCGGCCGGGCGCCACGGTCATCGACGTCGGCATCAACCGGGTCCCGTCCCGCGACCCGGCCAAGGCCGCCGAAGGCAGGACCCGCGTGGTCGGCGACGTGGCCTTCGACGAGGCGGTCGAGGTGGCCGGCCGCATCACCCCGGTGCCAGGCGGCGTCGGGCCGATGACCATCGCCTGCCTGCTGGCCAACACCTACGTCGCCGCCTGCCGCAGCGCGGGCGTCGAACCGGAGCCGCTGGACGCTTGAACCGGGCCGCGTCCGGGCCAATAGTCCCGCCACGGCCCTCAGGAGACGCCCCATGATCCGCCTCTCGCCCCGCGCCGCGGTCCTCGCCGCGGTCCTGGTGACGACCCCCGCCCTCGCCGGTTGCGGGATCAACGCCATCCCCACCAAGGAGGAGGCGGCCAAGGCCCGCTGGGCCGATGTGCAGAGCCAGTACCAGCGCCGCGCCGATCTGGTGCCGAACCTCGTCGCGACGGTGCAGGGGGCGGCGATCCAGGAGCGCACCACGCTGACGCAGGTGGTCGAGGCGCGCGCCCGCGCCACCAGCGTGCAGGTGACGCCGGAGACGCTGAGCGATCCGCAGGCCTTCCAGCGCTACCAGGCCGCCCAGGGCGAGCTGTCGCAGGCGCTGTCGCGGCTGCTGATGGTGGTCGAGAACTACCCGCAGCTGCAGTCGAACCAGAACTTCCTCGCCCTGCAGTCGCAGCTGGAGGGGACCGAGAACCGGATCGCCGTGGCGCGGCGCGACTACAACGAGGCCGTGCGCGACTACAACACCAGCCTGCGCACCTTCCCGACCGTGATCTGGGCCAACACCATCCATGGCGGCTCCGAGCCGATGCAGCTGTTCACGGCCACCGAGGCCGCCCAGAGCGCCCCGGGCGTGAACTTCGACGCTCTCAACCCCGCCGCGGCGGGCGGAGGCGCGGCGCCGTCGGCGGCCCCCGGCGCGACCCCGCCCGCGAACGCGCCGACGCAGTGATACCCGCCCTTGCAGGACGCCTGACGGGCAGGATCGGCGCCTTCGCGGCGATGCTGGCCGTCGTCCTGCTGGCGATGGCCGGAGCCGCGGCCGCGCAGTCGGATCCGCGCTTCCCGCCGCTGACCGGTCGGGTGGTCGACGAGGCGCGGCTGCTGTCCCCGGCCAAGGAGGCGGAGCTCTCCGCCCGGCTCGAGCGGCTCGAGCAGGACACCACCGACCAGCTGGTCGTGGTCACGGTTCCGGACCTGCAGGGCTACGCCATCGAGGACTACGGCTACCGGCTGGGCCGGGCCTGGGGCATCGGCCAGGCGGGCGAGGACAACGGGGTCCTGCTGATCGTGGCGCCGACCGAGCGGAAGGTGCGCATCGAGGTCGGCTACGGCCTCGAGCCGGTGCTGACCGACGCCCTGTCGGCGATGATCATCCACGAGCAGATCCTGCCGGCGTTCCGCGACGGCTATTTCGAGCGCGGCATCGAGCAGGGGGTGTCCGCCATCGAGGCCCAGCTGCGGCTCGATCCGGCCGAGGCCCAGGCGCGCGCCGCGGCGGCCGAACGGCCGGAGGCGGGCGCGCCGATCGGCCCCATCGTCTTCGTCGCCGCGGTCTTCCTGTTCATGGCGCTGGCCCTGATGGGCGGGCTCGCCGGCCGCGGCCGGCGAGCCCGCCCATCAGGGCCAGCGCCATGAACAGGAAG
>NZ_JACESB010000008.1 GCF_013912005.1 Brevundimonas sp.
CGGAAGGCGATGCGGTCCCGGCTCCGGCCGGGACCGACAGGCCGGACCTACAGAGCCGCCGGTCCCGCAAGGGGCCGGCGGTTTTGCTTTGTCCGACTGGCCACGGCCAGCCCGGGGGGCTATTGCGGCCCGGCTGTCACAGGAGATGAACCCGCATGCGCGTCGCGATGATCGGAACCGGCTATGTGGGGCTGGTGTCGGGGGCCTGTTTCGCCGACTTCGGCCACGTCGTGACCTGCGTCGACAAGGATCCGTCGAAGATCGACCGGCTGGAGCGCGGCGAGATCCCGATCTTCGAGCCGGGTCTGGACGACCTGGTGGCCCGCAACGTCGCCGACGGCCGGCTGTCGTTCGCCCTGGACGGGGCCGAGGCGATCCGCTCGGCGGACGCGGTGTTCATCGCCGTGGGCACGCCGTCGCGACGCGGCGACGGGCACGCGGACCTGTCCTATGTGCATGCGGCGGCCGAGGAGATCGCCGGCCTGATCGACGGCTTCACCGTGGTGGTGACCAAGTCGACGGTGCCGGTGGGCACGGGCGACGAGATCGAGCGGATCATCCGCGCGCGGCGTCCCGACGCGGACTTCGCCGTCGTCTCCAACCCGGAGTTCCTGCGCGAGGGCGCGGCCATCGAGGACTTCAAGCGGCCCGACCGGGTGGTGGTCGGGACCGACGACGAGCGCGCCCGCGAGGTGATGCGCGAGCTGTACCGGCCGCTGAACCTCAACGAGACGCCGATCCTGTTCACCGGCCGTCGCACCTCGGAGCTGATCAAGTACGCCGCCAACGCCTTCCTGGCGATGAAGATCACCTTCATCAACGAGATGGCCGACCTGTGCGAGGCGGTGGGCGCCGACGTGCAGCAGGTCGCCCGCGGCATCGGGCTCGACAACCGGATCGGCTCCAAATTCCTGCACGCCGGCCCCGGCTACGGCGGCTCCTGCTTCCCCAAGGACACCTTGGCGCTGGTGCGCACCGCCACCGACGCCGGCAGCCCGGTGCGGCTGATCGAGACCACGGTGGAGATCAACGACGCGCGCAAGAAGGCCATGGCCGGCCGCATCGCCGCGGCCCTGGGCGGGGACCTGTCCGGCAAGCGCATCGCCCTGCTGGGCCTGACCTTCAAGCCCAACACCGACGACATGCGCGACGCGCCCTCGCTGGACGTCGCCCCGGCCCTGCAGGCCATGGGCGCCGAGGTCCACGCCTTCGATCCCGAGGGGATGCATGAGGCGGCGAAGCTGCTGGACGGGGTGGTCTTCAAGGACGGCCCCTATGAGGCCGTCGAGGGCGCCGACGCCGTGGTGATCCTGACGGAATGGAACCAGTTCCGGGCGCTGGACCTCGACCGGGTCAAGGGCCTGCTGCGCCAGCCCGTCATGGTCGACCTGCGCAACATCTACCGCCCCGAGGACATGCGCGCCCGCGGCTTCCGCTACAGCTCGATCGGGCGGCCCCGGGCCTAGCGGGCGGCGACCCGGATCAGGGGGGCTTCAGCCGCCCCGGCCGCCGCCGCCTCCGGCAGCAGCGCGCGGCCGACTCCGATCACCAGGGTGGCGGTGACGACGGCCGAGACCGCCGCGATGGCCGCCAGTCGCGCGCCGGCGATGAATTCCTGATGGTCCGGCCGCACGCGCTTCCCCCGATTCCCCGCCCCCCGTATCCAGCATTCGCGGCGACAGGCTGCAAGTCACGGAACGGTGTCCGGTCACGAAAAGGGGCGCCTCCTTGTGGGAGGCGCCCCTTTCGCTCCGACGGCGCCGGCGATCAGCCGCGGAAGGGGCGGATCAGGATCTCGACCCGGCGGTTCTGCGCCTTGCCCGCGGCGGTGGCGTTCGAGGCGATCGGGGCGCTCTCGCCGCGGCCGTCGACGTACAGGCGGTCGGCGAGCACGTTGCGGCTGACCAGGTACTGGGCCACCGACGAGGCGCGGCGGCGCGACAGGTCGAGGTTGTAGTCCTCGGCGCCGTCGGAGTCCGCGTGGCCGATGATGTCGACGACGGACTGGTCGTAGCGGTTCAGCACCCCCGCCACATCGTCGAGGGTCGCGTAGAAGCGCGGGTCGATCGACGCCTGGTTGGTGGCGAAGGTGACGTCCGCCGGCATGCGCAGGACGAGATTGTCGCCCTGCCGCGCCACGCCGACGCCGCTGCCGGACAGCTCGGCCTCGAGCTCGCGCTGCTGGCGGTCCATGTAGGCCCCGACGGCGGCCCCGCCCAGCGCGCCGATGCCGGCGCCGATCAGGGCGTTCTTGCGGCCCTCTTCGGAGTCCGAAGTGTTGGTCAGATAACCGAGCAGCGCCCCGCCCAGCGCGCCGGCGATGACCCCGGTGCCCGTGTTGTTGCGGCGCGGCGTCGAGCTGTAGGGGTCGGTGGTGGTGCAGGCGCCCAGGAGGGCGGCGACGGCGACGCCTGAGATGGCGAGTTTGGCGCGCATGGGTCGATCCTTCTTCGTGATTGGAGTTGCGGCTGGAACGCCGCGCTTACGGTCAAGGTTCCAGTCTGTACGGAAGCTGAACGCTTCGGGCGCGGCGATCGTTCGCGGCGGCCGGCTTTGCCATCGGGGCCCCGGCGGGCGTATGGAAGCCGCGATCAAGACCTGAAGGGCTCTCCCGTGACCGTCACCGCCACTCCCGGAACCGCCGACCTGTCCGCCCGCGGCATCGAGCCGGTCTCGATGCGCCTGTACGACGCCGACTTCCAGGCCTTCTCCGACCGCCTCGGCGCCTCCTTCGAGCGTTACGGCTTCGCCGTCGTCGCCGACCACGGCCTCGATCAGACGATCATCGATGCGGCCCTCGACGACGCCAAGGCCTTCTTCGCCCTGCCGGAGGAGGTGAAGCGCAGATACCACCAGCCGGGAACCGGCGGGGCGCGGGGCCTGACGCCGTTCGGCGTCGAGGCGGCCAAGGGCGCGACCGCGGTCGACCTCAAGGAGTTCTGGCACGTCGGCCGCGAGCTGCCCGAGGGCCACCCCTACCGCAAATACATGCGCGACAACGTCTGGCCGACCGAGGTCCCCGGCTTCCGCGAGCACCTGTACGGCATGTACTCGGCCATGGACGCCCTCGGCCGTCGCATCCTCCGCGCCATCGCCCGCCACCTGCAGCTCGGCGACGACTATTTCGAGGACAAGGTCCAGCTGGGCAACAGCGTGCTGCGCATGCTGCACTATCCGCCGGTGCCGGCCGATGCGCCGGGCGTGCGCGCCGGCGCCCACGAGGACATCAACGTCATCACCCTGCTGCTGGGCGCCGAGGAGGCGGGCCTGCAGCTGAAGGACGCCGACGGCGAATGGCTGGACATCGCGCCGCCGCCCGGCGCCCTGGTGATCAACATCGGGGACATGCTGCAGCGCCTGACCAACCATGTGCTGCCCTCGACCACCCACCGCGTGGTCAACCCGGCCCCCGAGCGGCGCGGCTTCGCCCGCTACTCGACGCCCTTCTTCCTGCACTTCAACCCGGACTTCGTGATCGAGAGCCTGCCCTCGACCGTGACGCCGGAGAACCCCGACCGCTACGCCGGCAAGCCGATCATGGCCGAGGACTACCTGACCGAGCGGCTGCGCGAGATCCGGCTGATCTGAAGCCGGGGGAAAGGGGCGGCCGTCGCCGGTCGCCCCCGGCGGCGGCCGGCTATTTCGAGATGCGCAGCTGGGTGATGTCGCGGCCGATGGCCGCGAAGGCCTCGGACAGGTCCCCGCCGTTGGCCGGCAGGAAGAAGTTCGCCGGAGTGGAGGCGCAGTAGGACAGCAGATCTGCGGCCTGCCCGCCGTTATCGATCTGCAGGCCGACCGTATAGACCACCACCCCCTGCGCCTTCATGCCGTCGCAGAGCGCCTTGCTCTGCACGAAGGGGTTCGCGTACTGCGCCGAGCCGCCCTGGGAGCAGTCGATGCGGCTCGAGGCGCTGTACACGCCGCCGCCCCAGTTGTCCGGCACGACCCCCGAGCAGTAGGGCGTGTTGAACTCGCCGTCCGTCATGATGACGACCGCCTTCAGGGTCTCGCGCGTGTTGTAGGGCGCAGCTCCGTTGGAGGGCCACAGGCTGTTGAAGTTGGGCGACACCATGTACCAGCCCCAGCCGATGCCGATCTGGCCGGCGGTGGAGCCTGCGGGTTCGAAGTCGTCGATGACGGACTTCAGCGCCGCCGCGTTGCTGGACAGGGGAACGATCTCCGCGTCAATGCCGCACTCTCCCGAGGTGCCGGGATAGTGCCGCCCGACCCGCGCCCCCGACGGCGCGGCGTCGGTGTAGGCCTGGGCGCCGGAGCGCTCGGTGACGCATTCGTCGCTGATGCGGTGGGTGCGGATGTCGCCATAGACGTTTTCGAAGGCGAACCAGGTGCAGCCGGCCTGGGCGCACCACGCCTTGCCGCCGCCGGTGTAGGTGTTGACCTCGTCCGGCTCGAGGTCGATCGTGAAGGTGTTGCTGGTGCTGTTCCCGACGAGGAAGGTCCGGTTGTTGAGCTGCGTCATCCCCGAAACGTCGCTGAACCGGACGTATTCATTGTTGCGCAGCCCGTGCCCGGGCGCCGTCACCACGACCGAGCAGTCGCTGGTCTGACACTTCCGGATCGTGCCGCGACTGTCATAGTTCGAGTAGTTGCGGCTGTTCACGACATTGCCGGACAGCGTTTTCAGCTGGAAGGTGTCGGTCGTCGGGTTGTGGACGATGAAGGCCTTGTCGTTCAGCTGCGTCATTCCGCGGACGCCGCTGATCCAGATCACATCGTTGGCCGCAAAGCCGTGGCGGGAGGAGGTGACCACGGCGGGGTTGGCCCTGGACACAGCCGAAATGGAGCGCGCCGAGTCGGCCACCGACCAGGAGGCGTTGGTGACGTTCACATAGGTGGCGGCCGGTCCGCGCGCGTCGTCGGCCAGGTTTCCGACGTTGACCGCGGAGGAATAGGGCACCAGGGCGACCTTGGAATAGTAGGGCGTCTGAACGGGCTGGACGACGATGTCGACCAGTTCCTTGGCCGCGGCGATCAGGTCCTCGATCCGGGTGCCTTCCGCCATGGAGCCGGTGACATCCAGCACCAGGGCGACCTCGATGTTGCGCGACGAGCGGTCGACCTCCGAGTGCGCCCCCACCGGCAGGTAGTCGTCCATGAACTTGCCGTAGGGCGGCAGGAAGATGTTGGCCACCAGCGTCTTGACGTTGACCTTCGAGTTCGCGACGACGACCTCGTCCTCCAGCACGAAGGTGGTGTCCGCTTCCAGCAGGGTGATGCTCGGATAAGCCTTCAGGTTCGCCTTCAGCGCCGCCATGCCGACCCGCTGGATGTCCTCGTTCCGGACGTAGGGCGAGCGCGCCGCCGCCAGCGCCGCGGCGTCCAGCGCGTCCTGCAGGTTCACGCGCACCGTGGAGGCGCGGTGGATATCGACGCCGCCGACGGTCATCAGGATCAGCACGGGGAGGCTGAGGCCGAACAGCATGGCCACGTTGCCGCGCGTTTCCTGCGCCATGCGGCGGGCGAAGGCCGCGATGCCTCGCGTCGTCCGTCCGATCCAGTCTCCAAACAGCATGGGCAGCCCCGATCATCATCGCGGACGCGGTGCGCCCACGATCGGTCAGGGATGATCGCCCCCTTGGGTTAAGGGATGCCGACCGGCGAAGGTTAACGCCGGTCGCGCCCGCGGCGCGGTTCAGGCGCTCCAGCCGCAGTCCTTGCCGCGGTTCTGCCGCGTGAGCCAGGCGTTCAGCGGCGCGAAATACTCCGCCACCGCCGAGGCGTCGTTGCCCCGCTCGCCGGTGAAGGCTTCCATCGCCTCCGGCCACGGCCGCGACTGGCCCATCTCCATCATGGCGTTGAAGCGCCGGCCCACCTCCTCGTTGCCGTAGATCGAGCAGCGGTGCAGCGGGCCGGTCCAGCCCGCCTGCTGGCAGGCCGCGCGGTGGAACTGGAACTGGTAGATGTGGGCCAGGAAGTAGCGGGTGTACGGCGTGTTGCCCGGGATGTGGTACTTGGCGCCCGGATCGAAGGCGTTCTCCGGGCGCGGCCCCGGCGGCACCAGACCCTGGTACTTCAGCATGTTGGCCGTCCAGGCTTCGTTGTAGGCGGCCGGCGTCGTCTCGCCGGAGAACACGTCCCAGCGCCAGCGGTCGACCATCAGGCCGAACGGCAGGAAGGCGATCTTGTCGAGCGCCATCTTGAGCAGGAAGGGGATGTCCTCCTCCTCGCCCGGCACCGTCTCAAGCAGGCCGATCTGGTTCAGATAGGTGGGCGTGGTCGCCGAGAGGCCGACGAAGTCGCCGATGGCCTCGTGGAAGCCGTCGTTCGCGCCGTTCTTGAACAGGAACGGCTGATCCTTGTAGGCGCGCTGGTAGTAGTTGTGCCCCAGCTCGTGGTGGACGGTGTAGAAGTCGTCCGCGTTCACCTGGGTGCACATCTTGATGCGGATGTCCTCCTCGTTGTCGAGGTCCCAGGCCGAGGCGTGGCAGACCACCTCGCGGTCTTCCGGCCGGGTGATCATCGACCGCTCCCAGAAGGTCTGCGGCAGCGGCGCCAGCCCCAAGGAGGTGTAGAAGCCCTCGCCGGTCTTCACCATGCGTTCGGCGTCATAGTCCTGCCGTCGGAGCAGTTCGGTCAGGTCGTAGCTGGACTCGCCGCCGGCGGCCGGGGCGACGACGTCGTAGATGTTGCCCCACTGTTGCGACCACATGTTGCCCAGCAGGTCGGCCCGGATCGGCCCCTCGTCCGGCTGCACCGCGTCGCCGTACTTCTCGTTCAGCCGCCCGCGCACATAGCAGTGCAGGTTCTCGTAGAACGGCTTCACCTGCTCCCACAGGCGGTCGGTCTCGGCGGCGAAGGCGTCCGGGTCCATGTCGTAGCCGGCCCGCCACATGGCGCCGGTGTCGGCGAAGCCCAGCTCGCGCGCCCCCTCGTTGGCGATCTCCACCATGCGGGCGTAGTCCGGCGCCATCTGCGGCGACACGGTGCGCCAGCCTTCGTACAGCGCCTTGGTCTCGGCCGGATCGCGGCTCTCGGCCATCAGGATGCTGGCTTCGTCGAGGGTGATCTCCTCGCCCTTGTACTCGAACTTGCCGGTCGCATAGGTCGAGTCGAGACGGGTGGTGATCTCGGCCAGCTCGGTCGCCGCGCCCGGACGGTTCGGGGCCGGCAGGACGATGCCGAGGCGCAGCAGGTTCAGCTTGCGGCGGACGTCTTCGGGCACCCGGACGTCGTTGAAGGCGGCCGCCCTGTTGGCCAGCTCGACCTGCAGTTCGGTGTATTCGGCGTTGATCTTCGACTCCAGCCACATGGTGTCGAAGGTGATGTTGGTGGCGCGGGTCCACTGGATGCGGGCGGCTTCCTCGCTGAGGGCCGCGAGGCGCTCTTCAGCGCTGGCCACGAAGGCGGCGGCGCCCTCGGCGGTGGCCGGGAAGTCCTGTGCGGCCGCGGCCTGCCCCGTCGCCGGGGCGGTTTCCGTCGTCGGGGCGGCGTTCGCATTCGCCATGGCCATCCCGGCGCAGGCGGCGAGGCCGAGGCCGAGGGCGCAGACGGCGGCGGCGGTCATCAGTTGGCGCTTCATGCTTCCTCCTTCGCGGCCGTTCCGCCGCTTGTCCGCGGCAAGGGACGCGAGCGGAGCCGTGAGGTCAAGCGCGGCCGTTCAGTCCAGCACGCAGGCGGCGAGGCCGTCGTTGCGCACCGTTCCCATCGCCGCCTGGATGCGCGCGGCGCGGCGGCGCACGTAGGGGCCGGGAGCGCTGGCGTTGTAGCGCCGCGGCGACGGCAGGATCGCCGCCAGCCGGGCCGCCTCCCGCGGCGTCAGCTCGTCGGCGCCCTTGTCGAACCAGTGACGGGCGGCCGCCTCGGCGCCGTAGACGCCCGGCCCCCACTCGGCGACGTTGAGGTAGACCTCCATGATCCGCCGCTTGCCCCAGACGGTCTCGATCAGGACGGTGTAACCGGCCTCCAGCCCCTTGCGGATCCAGTCGCGGCCCGGCCAGAGGAAGACGTTCTTGGCGGTCTGCTGGCTGATCGTCGAGCCGCCCCGGATGCGGCCGGAGCCGCGCTTCTCCGCCCGCGCATTGGCCTTCAGCGCCTGTTCGATGGCCTTCATGTCGAAGCCGCGGTGGCGGCAGAAGGTCGAGTCCTCGGCGGCGATCACCGCCTCGACCAGACGGGGGGAGATGTCGTCCAGCGAACGCCAGCGCCGCGACAGGCCCTCGCCCTCCAGGGCCCTCTTGGCCATCAGGAAGGTGACGGGCGGCGGCACGACCGCATAGGCGGCCACGCCCCCGAGCAGCACCAGGGCGATGGCCAGGACAGCCGTCAGCAGCGGCCGTTTGCGTCTCGGGCGCGGCGGGGTCGTGTCCATGGCTCGATCTGGCCTGCGGGCGTCGCCGTATGCAAGCCGCGTCAGACGTCGACGACGCCGGCGTGGCCGTCCTCGTCGGCCCAGGCGACCCGGCGGGCGTCCTCGCTCATCGCCAGGGCGACGACGGGAGCGCCCCGCTCGGCCTTGAGGAAGTTCAGCCCCTGTCCGGCCGGGTCGGCCAGCCAGACGCGGCCGTCGCTGAGCCCGGCGGCCAGCACGCCGTGCTTCGGCCGGGCGGCCACGAGGGCGACGTGGCTGCCCTCGTCATAGCCGATCTCGGTCGCCTCCCGCCCCATGGGCCCGTTGGCGCCGATGAAGGGCCACAGCACCGCCCCCTGGGCGCCGGAGGTGGCCATCAGCTGCCCGTTCGACAGGAAGGCCACGGACTTCACCTTGGTCGGGTAGCCGCCCATGCGCAGGTTCTTCTGGTCCTTCAGCCGCCAGCCGTGCAGCTGGTTGTCCTGCATGGCGGTGACGACGAAGGCGCCGTCGGGGGAGAAGGCCACCCCCGTGTGCGAGCCGGCCCACTTCAGCAGGGTCGGCTTCTGGTCGGCGATGCGGGCGAACCACAGGGCCGCGCCGCCGTAGGTGGACGTGGCGATACGGCGGCCCTTCGGCTCGAAGGCCACGCCGGAGACGGTGCGCTCGTGCTGGAAGTCGCGGCGGAAGTGGGCGTCCTTGGCGTCGATCACCGACAGGGTCCGCCCGTGGGAGAAGGCGATCAGGCCGCTCTCGGCCGAGGCGTCGATGGCGTCGATCCAGGCCCCCTTCGCCGTCGCCAGCAGGCCCGCCTCGCCGCGCCGGTGCCAGATCACCCGGCCGTCGTCGCCGCCGGTGACCACCCCGTCGCCCGATGGATGAAGGACGGCGCACAGGATGGCGCCGTCGTGGGCGACGCTGAACGCTCCGCCCTCGAAGCGGACGGAGCCGTCGCCCAGGGCGAAGGCGGCGCCGGCGCGGTCGAACAGGGCCGCGGTCGGCTGGGCGTCGAATTCGAAGCGGCTCATGCGTCGCCCTTGTGGGTCTCGACCCAGCGGCGGGTCATCAGCTCGGCCGAAGCGTAGGCCTCCTGCAGCTCCACGCTCCAGTAGGCGAGACGGTCCAGCGGGATCGGCCGGTCGGAGACGGCGCAGCGGACGAAGTCGCCGGGCTGCAGGATGTCGAAGTCCGGCGTGTCGTAGCGGAGCACGGCCTCGCGATGCGGACGGGGCAGCGGGTTCACGCGGCGGCTCCGAAGTTGGCGCCCGGCGCCTTCGGCCGGCAGCGGATCAGGCGGGAGTCGGCGACCGCCGCCTGACGGTGCGCCACCGCGGCCTGGTATTCCGGATCCTTCAGCATGCCGAGGAAGGCCTTCGCGTCGGGATAGACGGCGATGAAGGCCAGGTCCCACCGCTCGTCGGCCGGACCGATGACCGTCAGTTCGGGAACGCCGAGCCAGATCTGGCGTCCGCCGGCGCGGGCGAACGGCGCAGCCGCCGCCCGGCCGTAGGCGGCGTAGGCCTCGGCTCCGGTGCGGCCCGCGCCGGCGTCGGCGTGGTCCGCGGGGTAGGCCGCCGCCGCGCGGAAGCGCAGCAGGTTGATCATGGCGATCTCGCCCTCGACCGGCAGCTCCCGGAACAGGGCCATGGCCTCCCGGGTGGGATCGACGTGACCGCCGCTCATGCCGCGCAGGCCTCGAAGCCGGCGCGCAGCTCGGCCTCGTCGAGGTCGCGGCCGATGAAGACCGCACGGGACCAGCGCCGCTCCTTCTCGCCCCACGGCTTCTGGAGATCGCCCTCGAGGATCATGTGCACGGCCTGGAAGACCAGCCGGCGGTCCTCGCCCTTGACGTCGATGATGCCCTTGGCGCGCAGGATGTTCTGGCCCTGCGATCCCAGCAGCATGTCCAGCCATTGCGTGAATTTCTGTCCGTCCAGCGGCCGGTCGAGCGACAGGGCGACGCCCCTGATGTCGTCCTCGTGCGCGTGTCCCCGCGGGCCGTGGTGGTGGTGGTCGTGGCCATGATCATGGTCATGGTCATGGTGGTGATGGTCGTGGCCGCAGTGCTCGTCGTGCACGTGCCCCTCGGCGCCGTGCGGCGGGTTGACGAAGTCCGGCCGCACCTCGGTGATCCGCTCCAGGTCGAAGGCGTGGACTCCCAGCACCTGGTCCAGCGGCACGTTCGCGCGCTGCGCCCGGGTGATCGGGGCCAGCGGGTTCAGCGCTCGCAGGCGGGTCTCGACGGCCGTCAGCTCCTCCCCGGAGACGAGGTCGGTCTTGTTCAGGATGATGCGGTCCGCGAAGGCGACCTGCTCGCGCGCCTCCTTCGAATCGTCCAGCCGCGCCATCACGTGCTTGGCGTCCACCAGCGCCGTCACGCTGTCCAGGACGGTCTTCGCCTTGACCTCGTCGTCGACGAAGAAGGTCTGCGCCACGGGACCCGGGTCGGCCAGGCCGGTGGTCTCGACGATGATGGCGTCGAACGCCGGCTTGCCCGGGCGCTGCCGCTTCATCAGGCCGCTGACCACCCGGATCAGGTCGCCGCGCACGGTGCAGCAGACGCAGCCGTTGTTCATCTCGAACACGTCCTCGTCGGCCCCGACCACAAGGTCGTTGTCGATCCCGATCTCGCCGAACTCATTGACGATGACGGCGTAGCGCTTGCCGTGGTCCTCGGTGAGGATCCGGTTCAGCAGGGTGGTCTTGCCGGCGCCGAGATAGCCGGTGAGGACGGTGACGGGGATCTTGCCTTGGGCGGTGTCGGTCATGGCGCACCATCTAGGAGGGGCGGCCCGAGGATGAAAGAGACTTAACTTGCGTCCGGCCGCGCGGCGGCGGTTCATCACGGCATGATCTCGCTCCTGCTCGCCGCCGACCTGACCTGCGCCGCCGCCTTCGAGGCCCTGCGGACCCGCGATTCGGTCGAGGCCGTCTATGTCGCCCACGTCGCCTGGGTCCGCGCCGACCCCGGCGACGGCCAGCCGCGCTGGTTCCTCGTCGACACCGGCGCGAACCGCAGCGCGCTGGACGCCGGGGTGGCCCGGGCGCTCGGCCTGCCCGACGAGGGCGGGACCACGGTCGAGGGCGCCGGCGGCGTGGTCGAGGTCTCCAGCACCACTGTGCCGCGCTTCACCTTGGGACCGGTGACGACGCGCCTGTCGCCGACAGTCTCCGATCTCTCCGGCCTGTCCGGACCGAACGGCGAGCCGGCCGCGGGCATCCTCGGCTCCGACCTGTTCGGCCAGCGGGTGCTGACCCTGGATTTCGCCCGCGGGCGACTGGCGCTGGCCCCGGCCGGCGAAGCGTCCGCGACCGCCGCCGCCTGCGGCCGCAGCGCGCCGATGCGCGACGACAACGGCATCCCCCGGGTGACCGGCGAGCTGGACGGACGACCGATCGACCTGCGCTACGATTCCGGCGCCGGCCTGTTCGACGATCCGCACCTCTGGATCAACCTGTCGCAGCCCCAGCACGCGGCGATCCTCGACGGCCGCGATCCGGGCGAGCCCCTGGAGGTGCTGGGCGGGAGCGGCACGGGCGGGTCGGTGCGCCTGCCGGTCCATGCGGCGGAGCGCTTCCGCCTGGGCGGCATCGAATGGACCGGGCCGCGGCTGATCATCCAGCCGCCGCAGGGCTACTTCGCGCGTCCCGAGGCGGTCGGCTTCATCGGCAACGCCGCCTTCCGTCCGTTCGGGATGGTGGTGATCGACTATTCGCAGGGCCGGCTGACGGTGCCCCCCGCCGGCTGATCAGCAGGTCGGGCAATCCGGCAGGGGCTCGGCTTCCAGCTGCAGCGTCGTGTGGCCGATGCCAAACCGGCTGCGGATCAGCGACTGGGCCTCGACGAGCAGGGCGGCCGCGTCGGGCCGGTCGTGGCACAGGTGGGCGGTCAGCGCCGTCTCGGTGGTCGACAGGCCCCACACATGCAGGTCGTGCACGGCGCTGACGCCGGGCAGGGCGAGCAGGGCGGCGCGCAGGGCGTCGAGGTCCACCCCGGCCGGAGCCGCGTCCAGGGCCAGGTCCAGCGAGTCCCGCAGCAGGCTCCAGGTGCCGACGAGGATGACGGCGACGATGCCCAGGCTGACCAGCGGGTCGACCAGCGACCAGCCCGTCAGCCAGATGACTCCGCCCGCCGCCACCACGCCGATGGAGACGGCCGCGTCGGCCAGCATGTGCAGGTAGGCCCCCCGGGCGTTCAGGTCGGCGTGCTGGTCGCGCATGAACAGCAGGGCCGTGCCGAGGTTGATGACGAAGCCGATCGCCGCGACGGCCATGATCAGGCCTGACATCACCGGGGCCGGCTCGGCCAGGCGGCGGACCGCCTCGAAGGCGATGGCCCCGCAGGCGAAGATCAGCAGCAGGGCGTTGGCGAGGGCGGCGAGGACGGTGGCCTTGCCGTAGCCGTAGGTCTTGCGCGGACTGCCCGCGCGCCGCGCCAGCCAGGCGGCCCCGCCGGCCATGGCCAGCCCCAGCACGTCGGAGAGATTGTGACCGGCGTCGGCCATCAGCGCGGTCGAGCCGCTGAACACCCCGGCGCCGAACTCGATGCCGACGAAGGCGAGATTGACCACCAGCCCCACCGCATAGCGCCAGTCGCCGGTGTCCACCGGGCCGTGATGGTGGTGATGGCCGTGCGCGCCGTGGTCGCCATGGCCGTGGCCGTGGTCGTGGTCGTGGCCGTGGCCGTGCTGGTGGGCGTGCGCCATCGCTCTTCCTTAGTGCTGGCGCAGCACGACGAGAAGGCCGATCAGGATCAGGGCCAGGCCGAGGATCACGCCCTCGTACCGCGCCCACCGCTCGAGGCGGAGGACGGACCAGCCCGCCCGCGCCAGGACGGTGAACGCCGTCATGCCCAGCACCGTCCCGGCGGCGAAGGCGACGGTCAGCCCTGCGAGCACGAGGAGCCCCTCCGTCGCCTGCGACAGATAGATGGGCAGGAGCACCTCCCCGGGGGACAGCGCCATCATCGCCACCAGCCCCCAGAAGGCGGCGGCGTGGGTCACGGTCGGCTCGGACAGCTCCAGGGCCGGACCGCCGCCCATGACCGGCTGCCGCAGCAGGCCGCGCCCCAGATAGAAGGCGCCGAAGAGGAACAGCAGTCCCGCCGACAGGTTGGGCAGCAGGCCGGAAATCCACTGCTCCAGCGCCAGCCCGGCCGCCACGATCAGCCCGCCCGCGAGGGCGGTGGTCGCGATGTGGGCCAGGCCCGCCGTCACGATCGCGCCCAGCATCTGCGACAGGCTCCACCGTTGCCCGCGGCCCACCAGCACGAAGGGCAGCCAGTGGGTCGGCAGGGCGGCGTGCAGGAAGGCCGTCGCGAACCCGGCCCCGATCACGGAGAGCAACACGGATTGCTGGAGGTCGGACGGGTTCATCGCGCCTCCTTAGCCTGTTACTTTGTAACGGTCGAGAGGCCGGCGAGGGCCTTGGCGCCGCAGGCGGACGGTCGTGCGGGGCGGGGCCCCTTTTTCCGCCGCCCGCGTTGACTCCGCGGGCCTCTTCCGTATATGTCGCCGCTCTTCGCCCGCGGGGGTCCCCGTCGGGCGCTATTCTTTTTGCGTTTCGCTGAGGCTTCAACATGTACGCGGTGATCAAGACCGGCGGCAAGCAGTACCGGGTCCAACCGGGCGACGTGATCGTGGTCGAGAAGCTCGACGGCGAGGCCGGCTCGGACGTGAAGTTCGGCGAAGTCCTGATGCTGGGCGGCGACAAGGGCGTCACCGTGGGGGCCCCGCTGATCGACGGCGCGTCGGTCGCGGCCACCCTGGTGGAAACCCGCAAGGGCGAGAAGATCAAGATCTTCAAGAAGATCCGCCGTCAGGGCTATCGCCGCACCAACGGCCATCGCCAGATGGAGTCGGTCCTGCGCATCACCGGCATCGAAGGCGCCGGCGAGAAGGCGAAGTGGGACGGCGAGGTCGCCCTGCTGACCAAGGCCGAAATGAACGCCCGCGCCCGCGGCCTCGCCCCGCGCGTCGAGGCCGCCCCGGCCGCCGAGGAGGCTCCGAAGCCGGCCGCGAAGAAGGCCGCGCCGAAGAAGGCCGCCGCCAAGAAGACCGAAACCGCCGCCGCCGGCGACGAAGCCTAAGATCAAGACGAGTACAGGAGCGCAACAATGGCTCACAAAAAGTCCGGTGGTTCGTCGCGTAACGGGCGCGACTCCGAGTCGAAGCGCCTCGGCGTGAAGAAGTTCGGCGGCGAGCGCGTGCTCGCCGGCAACATCATCGTGCGTCAGCGCGGCACCACCTTCCACCCGGGTGAGAACATCGGCATGGGCCGTGACCACACCCTCTTCGCCCTTACCAACGGCTCCGTGCAGTTCACCAAGAAGCGCGGCGGCCGTTGTTACGTGTCGATTCTCGCCGCCAACGACATGCCGGCCATGGCCGCCGAATAGCGCGAGACGGAAGACAGACCGGATCGCGCAAGGCCGAAAGGGCCGCGATCCGGACCAAGGGAAATATTCCGCGGGGAGTCTGGATCACCAGGCTCCCCGTTTTCGTTCCCCGCCTCGAACGCCGCCCGAGCCCTCCAAGGAGGCGGCGAATACGACCGAGGCGTGTCATGTGCGTGATCGAACCCTCTCCCGTCATCGAGACGCGGCGTCTGGCGCTGCGCAGCCCGCAGGCCCAGGACGTCAGCCGCCTGGCGGCCCTCGCCAACGACCCCGACATCGCCCGCATGACCCTGCGCATGCCGCATCCGTTCTCGCGGCGGGACGCCGAGGACTTCGTGCTGCAGGTCGCGGGGCAGGATCCGGACCGCGCCCGCACCTTCCTGATCGAGCACGAGGATCACGGTCCGGTCGGCGTGCTGGGCCTGTTCGAGGCCGGCGATCTGGCGCCGGAGGTCGGCTACTGGATCGGCCGGCCCTTCTGGGGCCGCGGCTACGCCACCGAGGCGCTGGAGGCGGGCGTGGTCTGGGCCAGCCGCAAGTGGCGGCGGCGCGCGCTGGTGGCGGGCCACTTCGACGACAATCCGGCGTCCGGCCGCGTGCTGGAAAAGGCCGGCTTCCTGTACACCGGCGAGGTCAGGCCGGGCTTCAGCCGCGCCCGGGGCGGCGAGGCGCGCACCCGGCGGATGATCTGGCTGGCCTGAGCGTCAGCCGGCGAGGCCCGGGCCGAACACGGCCGCCACGGCGATCGCGCCGCCGACCAGCGCCACCGACAGGCCGGCGGCGAAGGCCAGCCAGGTCCGGGCCCGGCGCTGCCGGCGCAGGCCGCCGGTCTTCACCGACCGCAGGATGACGAACGGCTTGGGCCCGAAGACTTCGGACCCGGAGATGTTGTGCTGGGACATGGAACGCTTCCCCTCGACTGCGCCCGCGGGCGAAGGGGCAGCGAAGCGGTGTGGTCAGGGCGAAAGGATGGCGAACGCGGATCGGGCACGCGTCTGTGATCGGACGAACCGGGTTCTGCCTCGCCCTCAGCCGCAGAAGATCAGCCGGCCGCTCCAGGCGCGATAGTAGCCGCTGTGTGGATCGTAGGACCGGTAGGTGGCGCGGCACCAGGCGATCCGGCCCGGGTCGCGGGCGCTCCATCCGCGCCCGCCGCCGCCCGGATAGACGATGTCCGGCCGGCCGTAGGCCGCGGTGTAGACGTCGCCGGACCGGCTCCCGTCGCCCCGGCCGGAGCCATAGCCGCGGCGTGACCACGGGCGGCCGTGGGAGCCGTAGCGATCCGCATAGCCGTCCCCGTACCCGTAGCCGGCGTCGTACCCGGCCAGTTCCCGGTAGTCCCGGCGAGCCTCCGGGCTCGCCCGGCGGCGCTGGTCCCGCCAGCCGGCGCCGCAATCGGCACGGTGCGCGTCCCAGTAGGCGTCGCAGCGATAATCGCCCGGCCGGTCCAGCTGGCTGCGCCAGTCGAAGGCGGAGGGCGCGGCGTTCCAGCCGTCGCCGTCCTCCCGCCGCTCGCCGGCATGGAACCGGTCAGGACCGTAGCCGCCGTAATCGCCCCGGCTCTGGGCGGCGGCGTGCGCCGGGATCAGGAGCGAAGCGGCGAGGATGATCGGGGCGAGGCGGGACATGGCGAACTCTCCGGAGCGGCCCGATACGCGGCCGGGAAGCATCTGACTCAGAGGGTGACCGACACCCGTCCGTTGCGGGTGTCGACATGGCGCATCAGCACGATCCGGTCGTCGCCGCCGGCGCTGACCGGAGCGATGATGAACCAGCCGCCGGACGGCAGGCCGGTGAACTCGAACCGGTTGTCGCGGCAGGTCTCCGTCCGCACGAACGAGCGGTAGTCTGCGTTGGGATCCGGCACGGTCCGGGCGCGGACCACGGCCTCGGGCACGGCGGCGCGATCGGTCGCGCCGTAGAGGGTGCGGAAGCGGGCGCGGGTGTAGGGCGTGTCCGGCGTCAGCGCCACGGATCCGGTGCAGTCGTAGCGCTGCCCGTCGCGGCGGTAGTCGACGCGGCCGTCGATCACCGCCCGGCCGGGGCGGGCCGACCAGGCGAAGTCGTCCGGGCGGAACGGGGCCGGACCGCCGGGCGCGGGGCCGAATCCGCCGCCGACGGGAACCGTCTCGCAGGCGGTCAGGAGGGCGGCGGCGGCGCCGAGGGCGAGCAGGGACGGGACGGACTTTGCGGCGGGCATGGCTCTCTCCGTGGGACGCGCGGGTCGAACGCCGGATCAGAGGCTGAACGTTCGCCCAAGGTCAAGGTTGCGAGCGGCCGGGCGGTGGTTCACAAGCGCCCGAGCCCGGCCCGAGACCGGGGTCCGGGGAGCGCCCATGACGGTTACGTTCGACGACATCCTGGCGGCCCGCCAGCGCATCGCCGGCCAGGTCGACCGCACCCCGGTCCGCCACTCCCGTCGCCTGTCGCAGCTCACCGGCGCCGAGGTCTGGATCAAGTTCGACAACCTGCACTTCACCGGCAGCTTCAAGGAGCGCGGCGCGCTCAACCGGCTGCTGCAGCTGACGCCCGAGGAGCGGCGACGCGGCGTGGTGGCCGCCAGCGCCGGCAACCACGCCCAGGCCCTGGCCTATCACGGGGGCCGCCTCGGCGTGCCCGTGACCATCGTCATGCCCGAGGGCACGCCCTTCGTGAAGATCGACGGCACCCGCGCCCACGGGGCCAACGTCGTCATCAAGGGACAGGATTTCACCGGCTCCACCGAGGAGGCCCACCGCCTGCGCGACGAGGAGGGCTTCGTCTTCGTCTCCGCCTTCGACGACGCCGGCATCGTCGCCGGTCAGGGCGTCTGCGGGCTGGAGTTCATGGAGGACGCGCCCGACCTCGAGGCGTTGATCATCCCGATCGGCGGCGGCGGCCTGATCGCCGGCTCGGCCATCGCCGCGAAGGGGCTGAAGCCGTCGGTGCGCATCTTCGGGGTGGAGGCGGCCATGTACCCGTCGTTCACGGCCCGGCGCCGGGGCGAGCCGCCGAAGTGCGGCGGCCAGACCATCGCCGAGGGCATCGCCATCAAGGCGGTGGGCGAGATCCCCTTCGCCCTCGCCGATCCGCTGGTCGAGGACGTCATGGTCTGCCAGGAGGCGGACTTCGAGAAGGGCGTCGCCTTCCTCGCCACCCTCGAGAAGACGGTGGCGGAGGGCGCGGGCGCCGGCGGCCTGGCCGCCCTGCTGGCCTATCCCGACAGGTTCCGGGGCATGAAGGTCGGGCTCGAGCTGACCGGCGGGAACATCGATTCCCGCATGCTGGCCGTGGTCCTGAACCGCGAGCTGGTGCGCGAGAAGCGGCTGGTCGTCTACCGCATCCTCGGCGACGACCGCCCCGGCATGCTGTCGAAGATGAGCGCCGTGATCGGCGGTCTGGGCGGCAACATCATCGACGTGGTGCACAACCGGCTGGCGCTCGATGTGCCGGCCAAGGGCGCCGAATTCGACATCATGGTCGAGACGCGCGGCGAGACGCACGCGCACGACATCAGACAGGCGCTGGAGGAAGCAGGCTATGAACTTCGCATGGGCTAGGGGCGCCGTCGTCCTCGCGATCGCCGTGGCGCTGGTCGGCTGCGATCGCGGCGGAAACCCCGCCGACGCCGCGGCCGAGAACGCCCGGGCCGCCGAGTTCTTCCTCAAGTCGAATGCGCGGGAGGAGGGCGTCCGCACCCTGCCGTCCGGCGTGCAGTACAAGGTCGTCCAGTCGGGCCCGTCCGGCGGCGAGAGCCCCGACAGCAACGACCTCGTCCGCGTCGACTACGAGGGGACGCTGACCGACGGCACGGTGTTCGACAGCTCGTTCCAGCGCGGCCAGCCGGCGGTGTTCACCCTCGGCGAGGTGGTCGAGGGCTGGACCGAGGCGCTGCAGCACATGCGGGTCGGCGACGAGTGGATCGTCTACCTGCCGCCGGAGCAGGCCTATGGCGAGCAGGGCCGTCCGGGCATCCCGCCCAACAGCGTGCTGGTCTTCCGCGTCAAGCTGCTCGACATCGCCCGCGCGCCCGGCGGGAACCGCGGCGTGGGCGTGGCGGCGGGGTGAGGGGCCTCTGATCCCCTAGACCGGCGAGAGGGAGTCCAGACGCGACGCCGCCCACGCCGCCGCGTCCCGCACCACCGGGTCCGGGTCGGCCCGCAGGGCCTGCGCCGCAGGGAGCAGCGCCACGTCGCCGCTGTTGCCGATGGCGTAGAGAACATTGCGCACGAAGCGGTTGCGGCCGATGCGCTTGACCGGGCTCTTGGAGAACAGCGCCCGGAAGCCGGCGTCGTCCAGCGCCGCCAGATCCGCCAGACGCGGCGAGACCAGCGCCTCGCGCGCCTGCAGCCGGCTCTCGTGCGATTCGGCGGCGAACTTGTTCCAGGGGCAGACCGCCAGACAGTCGTCGCAGCCGTAGATGCGGCTGCCGGCGGCGACGCGGAACGCCTCCGGCCACGCCCCCGAGAATTCGATGGTCAGGTAGGACAGGCAGCGCCGGGCGTCGAGCTGGAAGGGGGCCGGGAAGGCCCGGGTGGGGCAGGCGTCGAGACAGGCGGTGCAGCTGCCGCAGTGCTCGCGCTCCGGCGGGTCCGGCTCGATCTCCGCAGCCGTGAGGATCACCCCGAGGAACAGCCAGTTGCCGTGGTCGCGGCTCAGCAGGTTGGTGTGCTTGCCCTGCCAGCCCAGGCCGGCCCGCTGGGCCAGCGGCTTCTCCATCAGGGGCGCGGTGTCGACGAAGACCTTGACCGCCTCGCCGGTGCGGGCGGCGATCTGCCCCGCCAGCGTCTTCAGCCGTCCCTTGATCAGCTCGTGATAGTCGTCGCCCCGGGCGTAGACCGACAGGTATCCGGCCGAACGGTCGTCCAGTTCGGGCAGGGGATCCTTTCCCGGCCCGTAGTTGAGGCCGAGCACGACGGCGGTCCGGGCTTCCGGCCACATGGCGGTCGGGTGGGCCCGGCGCGCCAGCGTCGTCTCCATCCAGCCCATCTCGCCATGGCGGCCCTCGCCGACGAAATGCGCCAGCCGCTCGCCGGCGCTCCACGGCTCCGACGCCGAGGCGAAACGGCAGACGTCGAAGCCCAGCGCCGCGGCGCGCTCGCGGATGAAGATGCGGGGGTCGCGGGCCATGGTCGGCGCCTTCATAGCGCCGATGGGGGCGAAAGTCGGGCTAGAAGTCGAGGTCGGCGTACGAGGCCGAGGGCTGCACCCCCGGGAAACGGTCCGTCAGCAGCGGCCGGAAACAGGGCCGCGACTTCAGCTTCATGTACCAGGTCTTCAGGCCCGGCCAGTTGGCCCAGGCGACCTCGCCGAAGTAGTCGAGCACCGACAGGTGCGCCGCGGCGACGATGTCGGCCTGGCCCAGCCGCCGCCCGGCCAGCCAGTCGCGCTCGGCAAGCAGGCCCTCGAACTGGCCCAGGTGGGCCCGCAGCGCCTCGCGCCCGGCGCGCAGGGCGCGGGCCTCCGGCGGTCCGAGGCGCAGCAGGGGCTTCTCCATGCGCTCGTGCAGCAGGACGGCGTCGACCTCGTCGGTGAAGCGGCGGTCGAACCAGCCCACCAGCCGGCGGGTCTCGGCCCGTTCGGCGGGATCGGCCGGCATCAGGAAGGGCTCGCGCGCGCGATCCTCGAGCCAGCCGAGGATGGCCGCGGTCTCGCACAGGGTCAGGGGGCGGGAGGTCTCGGACACCTGCAGCACCGGCGGCATGCCCGAGGGGTTCAGCCCCGCCACCGGGCAGCCGGGCTCCCACGGACGGACCGGGGTCTCCTCGAACGCGACCTTCGCCTCGCCCAGCGCCAGCCGGGCCGCACGCGAGCCGGGATCGAAAGCGAAATGGTAGAGGACGGCGGACATCCGCATGTCCATGCGCCCGAGCCCGTTAAGCGGGCGTTAGCCATGGGCCGCGGATCAGCTCCACGGGCCCTTGCCGGCGGGCGCCGCGCGCGGGTCCGGGTGGATCAGGATGTCGGCGGCCGGCCACCGCTCCAGCAGCCGGTTCTCCGCCTCGACGAGAATCCCGTGCGCCTCGGCCAGCGACAGCCCGGGGTCCATGTCGACGTGCATCTGGATGGTCATGACGGGACCGGACAGGCGGGTGCGCAGGCGATGCACCCCGGTGATGCGCGGGTCGGACAGCATGGCGGTGGTGATGGCGACGCGATCCGCCTCGGGCGCGGCGCGATCCAGCAGCTGGTCGGCGGCGCCGCGCAGCACGCCGGCCGCGCCCCAGAACAGCCAGACCGCCACGACCAGGCCGGCGGCCGCGTCCAGCCCCGGCGCGGCCAGCCAGGCGCCCGAGATCACGCCGATCAGAACCACGAGGTTGGAGGCGAGATCCGCGGCGTAGTGGGAGCGGTCGGCCTCGACCGCGACCGAGCCGCTGGCGCGGATCGCCCGTCCCTGCCGCCAGATCAGCCAGCCGGTGAGAAGCATCGACGCCACCACCACGGCGACGGTCCAGTGCCCCGCCGTCACCGGGCGGGGATCGAACATCCGCTGGATCGCCTCCCAGCCGATGAAGACGGCCGAGGCGAAGACCAGCCCGGCCTGCACCAGCGCCGCCATCGCCTCGCCCTTGCCGTGGCCGAAGCGGTGATCCTCGTCCGGCGGCGCCGCCGCCCAGCGGACGGCGAAGAAGGTCGCGAGCGAGGCGACCAGATCGAGAGCGGAGTCCGTCAGCGAGGCCAGGATGGAGACCGAGCCGGAGGCGCCGAGCGCGAAGGCCTTCATCAGGATCAGGACCACCGCCACCCCGACGGACAGGCGGGTGATGCTGCGGGTGGCGGCGTTGGCGTCTTCCACGGCGGCGCGGGTCATCGCCGCCCTTGTCGCGGAAAGGCGCGGCGGCGCCAAGAGCATCCGGGATGGTTAGCGGGATCGTCATGAAGTCGCCGCATGTTGGCCGAACGGCGATCGTCGCCGGGAGGCGGAGGAGCTGGGATGTCGGCGGACGAAGGCCGCTGGATCAGGCGGGGCGAGGCGCTGGGGCGGCTGGGCGTAAAGGCCCAGACGCTCTACGCCTACGTCAGTCGCGGCCGGATCGCCGCCCGCCCGGACCCCGACGATCCCCGGCGCAGCCTCTACGCCGCCCGCGACATCGCCCGGCTCGCGGGCGCGCCGGACGCCGGAGATCCGGAGCCGCGGCCGGCGGCGCGGAGCAGCGCGGGCCGGGGCGAGGCCGAGATCTGGTCCTCGGTCAGCGTGATCGCCGGCGAGCGGCTGTTCTACCGGGGGCTCGACGCCGTGCAGCTGGCGGAGACGGCCACCCTGGAGGACGCCGCCCGGGTGCTGTGGAGCGCGCGCCTCGACAACCCCTTCGCCCTCACCCGGCCCCGGATCGGCGCGACGCCCGGGGGATCGGCCCGCGCCCGGCTGTTCGCGGCGCTGGCCCGCCGCGCGGACGAGGACGCCGAGACCCCCGACCGGTCGCCGGCGGCCCTGCGGCTCGAATGCGCCCGCGTGCTGGACGAGGCCGTCGACGCCGTCGCCGGCCCGGGGCCGCGCCTGTTCCTGCACCAGCGCCTCGCCCGGGCCTGGAAGATCCCCGAGCGCGACGGCCCCCTTCTCCGGCGCGCGCTGGTGCTCGCGGCCGATCCCGGTTTCGACCCGGCCATCGTCGCCGCCCGGGCGGCCGCGTCCGGCGGCGCCGCCCCGGCCGCCGCGGCCCTGGCGGGCCTGTCGACGCTGGCGGCTTCCGCGGAGGTGACCGGGATGGCGCGCGCCTCCGCCTGGATCATCGCGGTGCGCCGCCAGGCCTTCGACGCCGCCCGCCGCGCCGCGGAGGCGGGCTCGCTCGAGGGGTTCGGGGACCCCGCCTGGCCGGCGGGCGATCCCCGCGCCGCCGCCCTGCTGGCGGCCGCGGACCTGCCGCCGGACCTGGCCCGCGCGGTGCGGGAAGGGGAGCTGGCCGCCGGTCGCCCTCCCGCCTTCTCCCTCGCCCTGGCGGTGACCGCGCGCCGGCTCGAGCTGCCGCGGGAGGGCGCCGCCGACATCCTGATGATCGGCCGGCTGGCGGGCCTGCTCGCCCATGTGCTCGACCAGATGATCGACGGCTCGCCTATCCGGGCGCGGCTGCGCTATGTGGGGCCCGAACCGGGCGCGCACTGACTCGCCCGCATCTCGCACAAGGGGCGCGCATGGCGGACTGGCTGGCGGCGATCATCCTCGGCCTGGTCGAAGGCCTGACCGAGTTCATTCCGGTGTCGTCGACCGGCCACCTGCTGCTGCTGGGCCACTTCCTCGGCTTCGAGAGCACCGGCAAGACCTTCGAGATCGTCATCCAGCTGGGCGCGATCCTGGCGATCGTCAGCGTCTACTTCAGCCGGCTCTGGCGGCTGGCGACGCGCTGGCCGACCGATCCGCAGGCGCGGCACTTCATCATCGGCGTGATCATCGCCTTCCTGCCGGCGGTCCTCGTCGGCGTCCTCGCCTACGACGTCATCAAGACCATCTTCTTCGAGACGCCGCTGATCGTCTGCATCGCCCTGATCGTCGGCGGGGTGCTGCTGCTGCTGCTGGACCGGATGAAGAAGGTCCCGACCTACCTCGACGTGAACGCCTATCCCTTCCGCGTCTACTTCCTCATCGGCCTGTTCCAGTGCCTGGCGATGATCCCGGGCGTGTCGCGCTCGGGCGCGACCATCGCCGGCGGCCTGTTGCTCGGGACCGACAAGCGGTCGGCGGCGGAGTTCACCTTCTTCCTCGCCCTGCCGACCATGGGCGGGGCGGTGGTCTACGACCTCTACAAGAACCGGGACGTGCTGGATTTCAGCGACGCCGGGCTGATCGCCATCGGCTTCGTGGTCGCCTTCCTGACGGCCCTGCTGGTGGTGCGCTTCCTGCTCGACTTCGTCAGCCGGCACGGCTTCGCCCCCTTCGCCTGGTGGCGGATCGCGGTCGGCCTCCTCGGCCTCGCCGGCCTGGCGCTGACCGGGGCCCTCTGAGTCAGGACGGGCGCCTCAGGCCTTGGCTTCGGCGAACTGCCCGCCGCGGCGGAAGCGCCACAGATAGGCGGCGGCCACAGCCTCGACGCCCGTGGGCTCGACGCCCAGCTCCGCGAGTCCCTCGGCGTCCGGCGAGACCACGTTGTCGGTCTCGAGCAGCACGACCTGGTCGCGGGTCAGCATCGGCTTGAGGCCGACGAGGGCCGTCAGCTGGGCGGCGCTCCCGATCATCCGGGCCGCGAAGAAGGGCAGGGGGAGCAGGGGCCGCGAGCGGTGCGTCTCGCGCATGATCAGGCGCAGGATGTCCTCGAAGGTCATCACCGCGGGACCGCCCAGCTCGAACGTGCGGCCGTCCGTCTCCGTGCGCGACAGCGCCGTGGCGATCGCGGCGGCCACGTCCCCGACGTAGACCGGCTGGAAGCGGGTCCGGCCGCCGCCGATCAGCGGCAGGGCCGGGGCCCAGCCGGCCATCGAGGCGAACCGGTTCAGGAAGTCGTCGCCGGGGCCGAACACCACCGACGGCCGGACGATGACGGCGTTCGGCTTGACCTCGCGCACCGCCATCTCGGCCGCCGCCTTGGTGCGGGCGTAGGCGGAGTCGCTCTCCGGATTGGCGCCGATGGCGGAGACATGAACCAGCCGGTCGACGCCGCCGGCGGCGCAGGCCTCGGCGATGTTGCGCGCGGTCTGGACGTGCGCGGCCTCGAAGGTGTTCCGCCCGGACTCGTAGAGTACGCCGATCAGGTTGATGGCGGCGTCGGCGCCCTGCAGCGCCTCGGCCACCTGGGCCGGGTCGGTGGCGTCGCAGCGCTTGGTGTAGATCTGGCCGACGTGGCCGGCGGTGTGCACCTTGAAGGCGAGGTCGGGGCGACGCACCGCCACCCGGATGCGCCAGCCGCGCCGGGCGAGCGCCTGCACGACCTGGCTGCCGACGAAGCCCGAGCCGCCGAAGACGGTGACCAGACCGGGCGCGACTTCGCTCATGATGCACTCCGAGAGAGACAGGACGCCGGCGCGAACCGGCGGTGCGGCGGGGATTAGACGATGCCCGCGAGGGCCGCAACGCAAAGGCGACAAAACCCTGTTGACCCGCACCGGACCCTGCCTTAAGGGTCCGCGCCTTCCGGACGGAAACGCGCCTCGCGCGGCGATGTCTGGGCCCAGATGGCGGAATTGGTAGACGCGCTGGCTTCAGGTGCCAGTGGCTTAACGGCCGTGGAGGTTCGAGTCCTCTTCTGGGCACCATCTTTCGAAACGGCCCCCCTCGCACGAGGCGGGGCCGTTTCTGTTCTGGCGTCTCCGGTCGTGAAAAGTGCTAGTGAGCGAGAGGTGAGCCGAGGGCGCAGGCTGCCGATCCCGGCCGCTCACCACTTGCTCACTCGCACTTTTCACTGACACAAGACCCGCCCATGACGATCCACCTCCACGAAGGCGACCTGCCCGCCGATCTCGACCTCGGCCCGGTGGTCGCGGTGGACTCCGAGACCATGGGCCTGCGCTACCGCCGCGATCCCCTGTGCGTGGTGCAGCTGTCGGCGGGCGACGGCGACGCCCACGTGGTGCGGCTCAACCGCCCGGCCTACGACTGCCCGAACCTGAAGCGCCTGCTGGCCGATCCCGCGGTGCTGAAGCTGTTCCACTTCGGCCGCTTCGACATCGCCATGTTCCAGCTGCACCTCGGGGTCGAGACCCGGCCGGTGTACTGCACCAAGATCGCCTCCAGGCTGGCCCGCACCTACACCGACCGTCACGGGCTCAAGGACGTGGTCCGCGAGTGCGCCGGCGTGGAGCTGTCGAAGGCCCAGCAGAGCTCCGACTGGGGCGCGGCCGAACTGAGCCCGGCGCAACTCGAGTACGCCGCCTCCGACGTCCTGTACCTGCACGCGGTCAAGGAGCGCCTCGACGAGATGCTGGCGCGCGAGGGCCGCACCGAGCTGGCGCGGCGCCTGTTCGACTTCCTGCCCACCCGATCCGCCCTCGACCTCGCCGGCTGGGACGAGATCGACATCTTCGCGCACGCCTGATGAGCGGCCCGGCCGACCCGCGCGCCGCCGAGGACGAGGCCCGCGTCGCCGCCACGGCCGAGGCCTTCCGCACGCGTTCGCGGCGGGTGCGGCTGATGCGCCGGGTGCTGCCGGTGCTGATCGTGATCCTCGCCGGGGGGACGATCAGCTGGATCGTGCTGCGCAGCGTCATGTCGGACGTCGAGCGCAAGGCGGGGGCCAGCCGCGAGGTGACGCTGGAGAACTCCCGCTTCCTCGGCCAGGACGCCCAGGGGCGCAGCTTCGTCGTCGGCTTCGAGCGCGCGGTGCGCGATGGCGACACCGGCCGCTACCGCCTCGTCGGCCCGGCCCTGCGCCTCAACCTCGGCGGCCGCAAGGTCACCACCCTGACCGCCGACGGCGGGACCTACGACGAAGGCTCGCGCAAGGTCACCATCGGGCCGAACGTCCGCATCTCCGACGGCGGCTCCGGCTTCACCCTCGTCACGCCCGAGGCCGTGGTCGACACCCGCACCGGCGTCGTGACCGGTACGAAGGGGGTGCAGGGCTCCGGCCCCCTTGGAACCGTGACCGCTTCGTCCTATGCGATCTATGAACAGGGCGAACGGGTCGTGTTCAGCGGCTCGGGCGACAACAAGGTCCGGGGGACCATCAACGCGGCGAGTTCGGACGGATGAGCATGAGCAGAACCCTTGCAGCCGCGATCCTCGGCCTGTCGCTGGCGGCCCTGCCGACCCTCGGCGACGCCCAGAGCTTCCAGGCAGGCCAGCCGATCATGTGGGGGGCCGACGAGGTGGCGCGAACCCCGACCACCCTGTCGCTGCGCGGCCGCGCCGAACTGACCCAGGGCGACAGCCGCATCCGCGCCGACCGGGTGGAGGGCACGATCTCCAACGGCGACCTGACCCGCGTCGAAGCCACCGGGGACGTCTATTTCGTCACCCCGGAACAGACCATCCGCGGCGATCGCGCCGTCTACACGCCGGCCAACGACACCATCGTCCTGACCGGCGACGTGATCCTGACCCAGGGCGAGAACGTCATGACCGGCGCCAGCCTGACCTACAACACGCGCACCGAGGCCGCGCAGATGGACGGCGGCTCGAACGGCCGGGTCCAGGGCGTCTTCTACCCGCAGAGCGGGGACTGAGCCCCGGCTCGGAGGACGCGTGGCGCGCAAGGAACTCTCGGCCCTCAACGTCCATGAGGCGGTCGCCCCCGAGGCGCCGGCCGCCGCGCCGCACCCGACGGGGCTGCGCGCCGAGCACCTCGCCCGCTCCTTCGGCCCGCGCCAGGTGGTGCGCGACGTCTCCCTGACCGTCCAGCGCGGCGAGGTCGCCGGCCTGCTCGGACCCAACGGCGCCGGCAAGACCACCTGCTTCTACATGATCACCGGCCTGATCCCGCCGGACTCGGGCAAGATCTATCTCGACGGCGAGGACATCACCGCCCAGCCGATGTACCAGCGGGCCCGGATGGGTCTCGGCTACCTCGCCCAGGAAGCCTCGATCTTCCGCGGCATGACGGTCGAGAACAATGTCCGCGCGGTGGTCGAGCTGCACCACGCCGGTCGGCAGGCGATCGAGGAGGAGGTCACCCGCCTGCTCGAGGAGCTGCGCATCGACCACCTGCGCCACGCCCCCGCCTCCGGGCTGTCGGGCGGCGAGCGGCGGCGCTGCGAGATCGCCCGGGCGCTGGCCGGCAAGCCGTCCTTCATGCTGCTGGACGAGCCCTTCGCCGGCATCGACCCGCTGGCCATCGCCGACATCCGCCAGGTGATCCGCTACCTGGCCGGGCAGGGCATCGGCGTGCTGATCACCGACCACAATGTGCGCGAGACGCTGGAGATCATCGACCACGCCTCGATCATCTCGGGCGGCGCCGTGTTGTTCGAGGGCAAGGCCGAGGATGTGATCCGCGACCCCGAGGTGCGCCGCGTCTACCTCGGCGACATGTACGGCTGACCGGCCTTCCGGCGAAGGCGATACCGGGACTTCATCCGTCCGTCGCGGGGCTGACATCGAAGCGGGTGTATCCGACGGGCATGATGACGCTCCGCCGCCTCACCGCCCTCGCCCTGTCCGCCGCCCTCGCCCTCGGGGCCGTTCCCGCCGCGGCCCAGGACGCCGGCGCGCCCCCCGCCGCGGTGTCGGCCGAAGCGCCCGGCCGCGCCCGCAACGTCATTCTGTTCCTCGCCGACGCCGCCGGGGTGCCGACCCTCTCGGCCGCCAGCCTGATGGCCTATGGCGAGCCGCTGCGCCTGCATGTCCAGACCTGGCCGCACCTCGGCCTCAGCGAGACCTCGCCGGTCGACGACTTCGTCTCCGATTCCGCCAACGGCATGTCGGCCATCGTCACCGGCGTGAAGACCCGTAACGGCGTGATCAGCCAGGGCCCCGACGCCGTGCGCGGCCGCACCGACGGGACGCCGACCAAGACCCTGCTCGAATACGCCGAGCAGCGCGGCCTGCTGACCGGCGTCGTCACCAATATGGCGATCACCGACGCCACCCCGGCGGCCAACTACGCCCACGCCAACGACCGTTCGAAATGGGGCGAGATCTTCCCCCAGGCCTTTACGCCCCGCTTCGGCGACGGCGTCGACGTCCTGTTCGGCGCCGGCCGCGACGAGATCGGCGAACAGCTGGCCGCCCGCGGCTCGGGCTTCGACGCCCTCAGCGCCGCGCACGACCGGCCGATCTACGCCGCGCTCGACGCGGCCCCGGCGAGCAACCTGCGCCCCGTCGTCGTCGCCGACGAGATGGACGTCCACGCCGCCACCCTGCGCGCCCTCGACCTCCTGCAGCGCTCCCCGACCGGCTATTTCCTCGTCGTCGAATGGGACGCCCACACCGACGATCCGCGCCGGGGCCTGCAGAACATGGTCGATCTCGACCGGCTGATCGCCGAGGTCCAGGCCCGCGTCGACCTCTCCGACACCCTGCTGCTGTTCACCGCCGACCATTCCTTCGCCCTCCAGGTCGACGGCGGCCGCCGCGGCCAGCCGCTGCTGCAAGGCTATGACGCCTGGAAGGCCGCGGGCGGGGAGGGCGAGATCGTCCGGCTCGACAATGTCATCGTCAACGACACCCACACCGCCGAGGAGGTGCCGGTCCTCGCCATCGGCCCCGGCGCCGAGGGCGTCCGCGGCTATTTCCCCAATACGCATCTGTTCGGGGTGATGATGGACGCCTGGGGCTGGACGGCGGACGCGACGCCGTCGAACGAGGTCCGCCGCGGCTCAAGCCGGCCCTGATCCCTGTTCCGTCTCCCCGACGGGGGTCAGAGCACGAGCGTGCAGGCGTGACGGAACGGCGTTCTGTGATAGTCTGTTGCCAACAAACCGCGGGAGGCTCGGATGAGCGTGACGTTTGGCCGGACCACGCCGATCCTGCGCGTCGCCGACCAGAAGCGGGCTCTCGCCTACTACAGGGATGTCCTGGGGTTCACCCGGGAATGGGGGGATGAGCACTCCGCCTCGGTACGCCGGGATGAGGCGGTGCTCATGCTGGCGACCGGCGACCAGGGCCGGGGCGAAGGCTGGATATACGTCGGCGTGGATGACGTCGACGCGCTCCGGGACGAGATCGCGCCCAAGGGGGCGATCGTCCGGACCGGGCCGGCCAACTACCCGTGGGGCGCCCGCGAGCTGCACATCGAGGACACCGAGGGCAATGTGCTGAGGTTCGGCTCCGACGCCACCGGCGAGCCGGACGGCGACTGGATCGACGCGAAAGGCGCCCGCTGGGTCTACGCGCCGGAGACCGGCTGGCGCCCGGCCGACTGACGCCGCAGCCGTTCTGCGGCCGGCGAAGCAAACCGGTCTCGCCGGTTCATCGACCCCCGCTCCGGCTTAGACCCCCGTTAACCGTTCCGGCCACACAGTGGCCGCCAGCAAGTTTCGGGCCAGACGGCCCGGCTGGGGGCTCGGGTGCTCGGACAAAGGCTGGAGATCAGGCAGGGGCAGGGGCTCGTCATCACGCCCCAGCTGCAGCAGGCGATCAAGCTGCTGCAACTGTCGAACCTCGAGCTCGAGGCCTTCGTCGAGGCCGAGCTGGAGCGCAATCCGCTGCTGCAGCGCGAGGACGCCGAACCGGGCGACGCCAACGACGCCCTGCCCGAGGCCGCCGAGACCGGCGATCGCGCCGAGATGAGCTTCGACGAGGGCGGCTCCGCCCAGGCGGCCGATGCCGTCGACGCCCGCGCCGACGACCTCTATGGCGACGCCGCGCCGGGCGAGCGGACCTCCGACCGGATGACCGACGAGGCCCAGCCGGGCCTGTCCGACTGGTCGCGGACGGGAGCGGGCGGGGGGCTGCCGGACGGGGAGGGGCGCGAACAGCCGGACACCCGCGACGCCACCCTGTGGGAGCACCTGCAGGCCCAGGCGTCGCAGGCGGGGCTCTCTCCGGCGGACCACGCCATCGCCCTGACCCTGATCGACATGGTCGACGAGGGCGGCTACCTGCGCGGCGACCTCGCCGAGGTGGCGGACCGGCTGGGGGTCGACCCGGCGCGCGTCGAGGCCGTCCTGACGGTCTGCCACGGCTTCGAGCCGACCGGGGTGATGGCCCGCTCGGTGCCCGAGTGCCTGAAGCTGCAGCTGCTCGAGCGCAACCGCTTCGACCCGGCCATGGCCTGCCTGCTGGACCATCTCGACCTGCTGGCGAAGCGGGATCTCGCCGCCCTGCGCAAGATCTGCGGCGTCGACGCCGAGGACATGGCCGAGATGGTCGCCGAGCTGAAGGCGCTGACGCCGCGGCCGGGGGCCGGCTTCGGCGGCGAACCCGCCCAGACCGTGATTCCCGACGTCCACGTGCGTCCCGACCCGGCCGGCGGCTGGAAGGTCGAGCTCAACGCCGACACCCTGCCGCGCCTGATCATGGACAAGCGCTATCACGGGGTGGTGGCGGCGGGGGCCCGCTCCGACGTCGAAAAGACCTTCGTGGCGGACTGCGCCGCCCAGGCCAGCTGGCTGGTCAAGTCGCTGGACCAGCGGGCGAAGACCATCCTCAAGGTGGCCTCCGAGATCGTCCGCCAGCAGGACGCCTTCCTCGCCTTCGGCGTCGAGTTCCTGCGGCCCCTGACCCTGAAGACCGTCGCCGACGCCATCGAGATGCACGAGTCGACGGTCAGCCGCGTGACCTCGAACAAGTACGTCTCGACCCCCCGCGGCGTGTTCGAGCTGAAGTTCTTCTTCACCGCCGCCATCCAGTCCTCCGACGGCGGCGCCCAGCATTCGGCCGAGGCCGTGCGGCACCGCATCCGCTCGATGATCGACGGCGAGGGCCGGGACGGCGACGTGCTCTCGGATGACCGGATCGTGGAGCTGCTGAAGGAGGCGGGCGTGGACATCGCCCGGCGCACCGTGGCCAAGTACCGCGAGGCCCTGCGCATCCCCTCCTCGGTCGAACGCAAGCGCATGCTGCGGGCCGGCTGAGGCAAGCGTGGCTGCGGCGATCCGCGTCACCACAAAACAGTGATCATCGTTGACACCAACCCCGCGCGGGAGCGTTCTACGGGCATGCAAGTCCAGGTCAGCGGCAAGCACGTGGATGTCGGCGAAGCGTTAGGCTCGCGCATCTCCCAGGAACTCGAAGACGGCATCGGGAAGTATTTCGAAAGGGGCGCCCAGGACGCCGAGGTCATCGTCGCCAAGGAAGGGCACAGCTTCAAGGTCGACTGCTGGGTCCGTCTCGCCTCGGGGCAGGTGGTCTTCACCTCCGGCCTCGCCGGAGACGCCCATGCGGCCTTCACCGAGAGCCTCGACAAGCTTGAGAAGCGGGTCCGGCGCTACAAGCGCCGGCTGAAGGACCACCATATCGGTCCCAAGGGGATGTCCCCCGAGAAGACCGAGATGGCCGCCCGCGAGGTCGCCCGCAGCATCGTCCTGCGCGACCCCGACGCGATCGAGGACGAGGCCTTCGGCGAGGCCGGCCGGCCCGACGAACCGCCCCCGGTGGGCATGGTCATCGCCGAGACCGAAACCGAGATCCGGACCATCACCGTGGGCCGTGCGGTCGCCGAGCTCGACATGACCGGCTATCCGGTGGTCGTGTTCCGCAACGCCGCGCACGGCGGCCTTTCGGTCGTCTATCGCCGCCCCGACGGCAATGTCGGCTGGATCGACCCGGAGCGCACCATGAAGTCGCTCGACGGACACCGTTCTGTAAACGGTCAGGGTTCATAGTGCTTCCCACAACCGGGCGGGTCGTCTAAACGGCGCCCGCCCGACGGGATGATCGGGTAGAGTCGGGGTTCCCATGGACATCGGTGAGTTGCTGGCGGAGGACGGCGTTGTCCTGCGCAGCGGGGCTTCGTCGAAGCGCCAGGCCCTGCATGTGGTGGCCGACGCCGCCGCGGAAGCCCTGGGCCTGCCGGTGGAGCGGGTCCTCGAGGCCCTGCTGGAACGTGAAGCGCTGGGCTCGACCGGCCTCGGCGCCGGCGTTGCGGTTCCGCACGCGCGGATCGAGGGCCTTGATCGGGTGACGGCGGTGTTCGTCCGTCTGGACACGCCGGTCGCCTACGGCTCGGTCGATGACCGGCCGGTGGATCTGCTGTTCGCCCTGTTCGCCCCGCCCCGCGAAGGGGCCGAGCACCTGCGCGCCCTGGCGGCCGTGTCGCGCGCGCTGCGCTCTCCGGAAATGCGCGAACAGCTCCGCCAGGCCCGGACGGCCGACGCCATCCGCGCGCTCTTCGTGCGCGACCAGGCGCCCGCCACCGCCGCCTGACTCAGGCGGGGACGGTCCGCCCTCATCAGTGGACCGAAACGGGCTCCAGCTCGTGGGCGACGGCCGTGGCGAAGGCGGTCTCGCGGTCCATCATCACCGCCAGCCGTTCGCCGTCGGCGCCGTGCACCGCATAGAGGGTCGCGTCCGGATCGATGGACAGCCCCTGCACGTCCGCGACCGGCGCGTCGGCCAGGATGTCGGCCGCCCGGATTTCCCGCACATAGACCAGGTCGGGGGCCCCGAGGTCGGCGAAGTCTTCTCTCGTCATCATCATAGGCGTCATCAGGACCGCCTCCTTGCACTCTGCTAACGCGCCGAAAGGCGCACTGGTTCGGCCCCGGGATCGGCGACCGAAGCGATCGCGACGGCGTCAGCCCGTCGTGATCGGGATGCGGCGGACCGCCGGGCTGTCATCCGGCCGGCTCAGCTCCACATGCAGCAGGCCGTGCTCCAGCCGGGCCCCGTCGACCTCCAGCCCGTCCGCCAGCACGAAGCTGCGCACGAAGCCGCGGCCGGCGATGCCGCGATGCAGGAAGGCCTGCGGGTCGCCCGCCTCCTCGCGCTTGCCCGCGATGGTCAGTTGCCGCCCCTCGAGGGTGATGGTCAGGTCGTCGGGCCCGAAGCCGGCCACCGCCAGCGTAATCCGGACCGCGCGGTCTCCGCGCTGCTCGACGTTGTAGGGCGGATAGCTGTCGGCCGCCGCCCGCGCGGCCCGGTCGATAAGCGCCCGGGTGTGGTCGAACCCGAGCAGGAACGGGCTGTCGAACAGGATGGCGCGCGTATTCATTGTCTCTGGCCCCCGAAGCAGGCGTTGCGATCCGGCGCCTCCCGCATCGGCAAGGCTCCGGACCACGGAGATGGGATCTGCGGGGGGCGTCTTCAACGGCCCGCGGCGCCGGGCGGTCCCGGAAAGGGCGAAGGCCCCGCGGTCTCCCGCGGGGCCTTCATGGTGGAGCTAAGCGGAGTCGAACCGCTGACCTCTTGAATGCCATTCAAGCGCTCTACCAACTGAGCTATAGCCCCGAACCTTTCGGTCGGATCGTCGGGGGTATTGGTGTCACCCCCCGGCGAGGCGGCGGAACCTATGTCAGGCCCGATTGGTGATCAAGCCCGGTTCCGGCATTTATTTTCACCCTCCCGGAACCGCCGCCGGCAGGGCGTTCGCGGCGGTCCCGACCCGCGTCGGAACCGCCCGAAAACCTAGTCCTCGTCCTTCTCCGGCTTGACGATGTCCTCGTCGAACGCGTCGTCGTCCTCGTCCTCGATGAAGGGCACGGAGTCGTCATCGTCGTCGTCCGCGAGGACGTCGTCGTCGTCGTCGGTCGCCTCGCCCATCCCGGGCTCCTCGGTCGGGTCGACGGCGTCGTCGTCGTCATCGTCCGGGGTGAGGATCGGCTCGTGGCCTTCCTCGTCGATCTCCGGGGCGGAGACGGCTTCGTCCTCGTCCTCGTCGTCGGCGGCGGTCTTCTTCGCGACCTGATCCTCGGCGTCCTCGTCCGGGGTCTCGTCCGGCGTGTAGCCGCCGGGGCGACCGCGACGGTTGCGCAGCTTCAGCGCTTCCTCCGGATCGAAGTCGGTGTCGCACTTCGGGCAGTGGGCCGGACGACGGTTCAGGTCGTAGAATTTGGCCTGGCAGTTCGGACAGACCTGCTTCTGGCCCAGTTCGGGATTGGCCACGGGGGCGCCTCTCGCAACGAGTGGGGAATTCGGGCGGCTCCCTTGCCACTGCCCGGGGCCGCTGTCAAAAGCGATCTCCGCGCCGCCCTGTTCCGCCGGAGTCCGCCGGGTGACGACCCCCTCCCATCTGATCGCCCGCCGGGGCGCCGCCCTGCGGGGACTCGTCCGCGCGCCGGGCGACAAGAGCATGTCGCACCGGGCCCTGATCCTCGGCGCCATGGCGACGGGCGTGACGGAGGTCGAGGGCCTGCTGGAGGGCGACGACGTCCTCGCCACCGCCCGCGCCGCCCGGGCCTTCGGCGCCGGCGTCGAACGGCTCGGCCCGGGCCGCTGGCGGGTCACGGGCCAGGGCGGCTTCCGCCAGCCCGCCGGCGTGATCGACTGCGGCAACGCCGGCACCGGCGTCCGCCTGCTGATGGGCGCCGCGGCGGGCTATCCGGTCAGTCCCACGTTCGACGGCGACGCCTCCCTGCGCAAGCGCCCGATGAAGCGGGTCACGGCTCCGCTGGCGCAGATGGGCGCGCGTCTGGAATGGCTGGGCGACGAGGACCGCCTGCCGCTGCGGCTCGCCGGCGGCGCGCTGGCGGCGATCGACTACGTCCAGTCCGTGGCCTCGGCCCAGGTGAAGTCGGCCATCCTCCTGGCGGGCCTGAACGCCGGGGGCGTCACCACGGTGGCCGAGCCGGAGAAGAGCCGCGACCACACCGAACGGATGCTGCGGGCCTTCGGGGTCGAGGTCGGGGTGGAGCCGCAGGGAGACGGGTGGCGCGTGTCGCTGCGCGGCGGCCAGCCGCTGACCGGAACCGCCGTCGCCGTTCCGGGCGACCCGTCCTCCGCCGCCTTCCCCCTGGCCGCCGCCCTGGTGGTCCCGGGCTCGGAGGTGACGGTGGAGGGCGTCATGCTCAACCCGCTGCGCACGGGCCTGTTCGAGACCTGGCGCGAGATGGGCGCCGACCTGACCGTCGCCAACCGGCGCATGGCGGGGGGCGAGGAAGTCGGCGACGTCACCGCCCGCCACTCCGTCCTGACCGGCGTGGTCGTGCCGGAGGACCGCGCCGCCTCCATGATCGACGAATATCCGATCCTCGCCGCCACCGCCGCCTTCGCCGCGGGCGAGACCGTGATGCGCGGCGTCGGCGAGATGCGGGTCAAGGAGAGCGACCGCATCGCGCTCATGGTCGCCGGCCTGCGCGCCTGCGGCGTGCAGGTCGAGGAGGAGCCGGAGGGATTCATCGTCACGGGCGGCGGCGTGCGCGGCGGCGCGACCGTCCACACCGCCCACGATCACCGCATCGCCATGAGCCATCTGGTGCTGGGTCTGGCGGCGGATGAGGCGGTGTCGGTCGACGAGCCGGGGATGATCGCCACCAGCTTTCCGGGATTTGTCGAGTTGATGCGGCGGCTCGGGGCCGATATCGCGACGGCCTCATGACCGGTTCTCTCATCATCGCCGTCGACGGACCCGCCGCCTCGGGCAAGGGCACCATCGCCGCCCGGCTGGCCGCGCTCTACGGCCTGCCGCACCTCGACACCGGCCTGCTTTACCGGGCGGTGGGGCTGGGCGTGCTCGACGCCGGCGGTTCGCTGGACGACGCCGCGGCGGCCGAAGCGGTCGCCCGCCGCCTGGACGCCAGCCACCTGACCGACATCGACCGCCTGACCGATCGCGGCGCCGGCGAGGCCGCCAGCCGGGTGGCGGGGTATCCGGGCGTTCGCGCGGCCCTGCTCGACTTCCAGAAGGCCTTCGCCGCCCGCCCGGGCGGCGCCGTGCTGGACGGCCGCGACATCGGCACGGTCATCGCCCCGGAAGCGCCCGCCAAGCTCTATGTCACCGCCGCGCCCGAGGTGCGGGCCCGGCGGCGCTGGAAACAACTGACCGGCCGGGGCGAGACGATCGCCTTCGAGGACATGCTGGCCGACATCGTCCGGCGCGACGCGCGCGACGCGGGCCGGGGGGCGGCCCCGATGGTGCAGGCGGCCGACGCCGTCTTGCTGGACACGTCCGATATGGATATAGAGGCCGCCTTCGATGCGGCCCGCCGTATCGTCGAGGCGGCGCGCGCGAACCACGGTCTCTGACCAGCTTCGCAAATCCAACGCTCCCAACCTCGCCAGCCGCGGGCGTTCTGGCCTTCGCAGCCTCGCATCCCGACGACCTGTCTCACAGTCCACCACCTTGCGCGGGGCCGTCCGGCCGCGCGCCACAACCCATTCTCCAACCCAAGAGCTACATGACCGACACCCTCTCCCCCACCCGCGACGATTTCGCCGCCCTCCTCGACCAGCAGCTGCAGGGTCGCGACCTCGGCGAAGGCCAGGTCGTCCACGGCCGCGTCGTCGGCATGGAAAAGGACATCCTGATCATCGACGTCGGTCTGAAGACCGAAGGCCGCATCCCGGCCCGCGAATTCGGCATCGGCGAAGGCGCGGTGATCCCGAAGGTCGGCGACAACGTCGAGGTCTACCTGGAGCGCGTCGAGAACGCCCTGGGCGAGGCGGTCATCAGCCGCGACAAGGCCCGCCGCGAGGAAGCCTGGACCCGTCTGGAAGTGGTCTTCGCCGAAGGCCAGCCGGTCAACGGCGTCATCGTCGGCCGCGTCAAGGGCGGCTTCACCGTCGACCTCGGCGGCGCCTCGGCCTTCCTGCCGGGCTCGCAGGTCGACATCCGCCCGGTGCGCGACGTCGCCCCGCTGATGGGCAAGGAGCAGCCCTTCGCCATCCTCAAGATGGACCGTCCGCGCGGCAACATCGTCGTCTCGCGTCGCGCCATCCTGGAAGAGGCCCGCGCCGAACAGCGCACCGAGCTGGTCGGCCAGCTGCAGGAAGGTGAAGTCCGCGAAGGCGTGGTCAAGAACATCACCGACTACGGCGCGTTCGTGGATCTCGGCGGCATCGACGGCCTGCTGCACGTCACCGACATGTCGTGGAAGCGCGTCTCGCACCCGTCGCAGGTCCTCGCCGTCGGCGACACCGTCAAGGTCCAGATCGTCAAGATCAACCCGGACACCCAGCGCATCAGCCTCGGCATGAAGCAGCTGCAGGCCGACCCGTGGGACGGCGTGGAAGCCAAGTATCCGGTCGGCGCCAAGATGTCGGGCCGCATCACCAACATCACCGACTACGGCGCCTTCGTGGAGCTGGAAGCCGGCGTCGAGGGCCTGGTCCACGTCTCGGAAATGTCCTGGACCAAGAAGAACGTCCACCCCGGCAAGATCGTCTCGACCTCGCAGGAAGTCGACGTGGTCGTGCTGGACGTCGACGCCTCGAAGCGCCGCATCTCGCTGGGCCTGAAGCAGGCCCAGGACAACCCGTGGGACGCCTTCGTCGCCGCGCACCCGATCGGCTCGACCGTCGAGGGCGAGGTCAAGAATGCCACCGAGTTCGGCCTGTTCATCGGCCTGGACAACGACATCGACGGCATGGTCCACCTGTCGGACCTCGACTGGAACGTGTCGGGCGAGGAAGCCATCCAGCGCTACCGCAAGGGCGAGACCGTCAAGGCCAAGGTGCTGGACGTCGACGTCGAGAAGGAGCGCGTCTCCCTGGGCATCAAGCAGCTCGGCGGCGACCCGATGGAAGGCGACACCTACCGGAAGGGCCAGCAGGTCACCGTCACCGTGACCTCGATCGAGACCGGCGGCATCGAGGTGAAGTTCGGCGAGGACGACGCGCCGGTCACCGCCTTCATCCGCAAGTCGGACCTGTCGCGCGACCGCAACGAGCAGCGCCCCGAGCGCTTCTCGGTCGGCGACCGCGTCGACGCCATGATCACCTCGGTGGACAAGGCCTCGCGCCGCGTCTCGGTGTCGATCAAGGCGCTGGAGATGAAGGACGAGCAGGAGGCCATCGAGCAGTTCGGCTCGTCGGACTCGGGCGCCTCGCTGGGCGACATCCTCGGCGCGGCCCTGCGCGAGAAGGCCGGCTCGAAGGAGTAAGGCCTTCCGCCGCGGCGGAGACAGGAGGGCGGCCGGAGCGATCCGGCCGCCCTTTGTCGTTCCGGATCGTCCCCGCGTCGGGGCGGTCAACTCATATTTCTGCGCCCGAACCGGCGGTTGGCCCTTTTTCCCCCCGCAAGCGACCGCTAGGGTGGGCTTGCATCCGGCGCCCGGATGCACCCGTATGGGGCCGGGGCAGGCTGAACAGGGCGGGGGTCCGAATGATCAAGTCCGGGCTGATCGAAAAGCTCGCTGCAGAGAACACGCACCTGACCCACGCCGAGGTGGAGCGGGTGGTGAATGTGGTGCTCGGCCGGATGGTCGACGCCCTCGGCGAGGGCGGTCGCGTCGAGCTGCGCGGCTTCGGCGCCTTCTCGGTCCGTTCGCGCCCGGCGCGGGCCGGCCGCAATCCCCGCACCGGCGAGACGGTCGAGGTTCCGGCCAAGGCCGTGCCCTTCTTCAAGAGCGGCAAGGAGCTGCGCGAACGGCTGAACGCCTCGGGCGACGCCTGAGCCGATGAGCGTGGCCTCGGAATTCCGGGAGTTCATCGCCCGCGGCAACGTCATCGACCTGGCCGTCGGGGTGATCATCGGCGCCGCCTTCAACAGCATCGTCAAGAGTCTGGTCGACCAGGTGGTCATGCCGCCGATCGGGCTGGCGACCGGCGGGATCGACTTCTCCGAGCTGGAGTGGGTGCTGCGGCCCGAGGACCCCGCCACCGAGGCGGTCGAGAAGGTGGCCATCCAGTACGGCGCCTTCGTCAACACCCTGATCCAGTTCCTGATCGTGGCGGTGGTGGTCTTCCTCCTGGTCAAGGGGATCAACAGCCTGCGGCGGAAGCAGGCGGCCCAGCCCGATCCCGCGCCCGCGGCGCCCACCCCGACCGAGGCGCTGCTGACGGAAATCCGCGACGAACTGCGGGCGCGTTCGCGCGACTGACGCCGTCCACGGTTTCGGAAGAAGCGGCCGGATTCCGCGTTTGACTCTCCGGAAGTGGGGGAACAAAAAGGGAACAACCTCCCTTCCGGACTCCCATGAGCCTGCCGTCCCTCGCATCGCCGGAGCTGTTCCCCGCCGCGGCCGCCCCGCTGGAGGAGGCGTGCGCGCCCCTGCCGCGGGACGTGGCCGGCGCCCTGCTGTTCGCCCTGTCGCGACGGCCGGCGGAGGATGACCGGCCGGTGCTGATGGCCCTGCCGCGGGCGTGGCTGGGGGAGTATGGCCGGCCCTATGCGCCCGGACTGGCCGGGCCGCCGCCGATCCTGGCGCCCGTGGCGACGCCGGCCGAGGCGCTGTGGGCGCTGGAACAGGGACTGCGGTCCGGGGCGGTGGCGCTGGCGCTGGGCGCGGTGGAGGAGGCGACCCTGGCCCAGAGTCGCCGGCTCGACTTCGCCGCCCGCCACGGGGGCGCCGTGGGCGTCACCCTGTCGCGCCGTCTGGACGGGCTGAGCGCCGCCCGCCGCCGCTGGCGGATTTCCAGCCGGATCGGCGAGGGCGACCGGGACGACCCCCGGGCGCCCGGTCCGGCCCGGTTCAGCGTCGAACTGGTCCGCAGCCGCGGCGAACGCCCGGGCGTCTGGATTCTGGAGCAGGATGATGAGACGCATCGTCTCCGTCTGGCTGATCGACTGGCCGGTCTCCGTCCGGCGGCGGTCGCTGGCGCGGGCGTGCGCTCCGGCCTCGCCGCCTGAGCCCGCCCTCGACCCTCGCCAGCCCTTCGCCCTGACCCTGAAGAACAGCCGGGGCGCGGTGGTGCTGCACGCCCTCAATCCGGCCGCGCGCGCGGCCGGGCTGCGCCGCGGCCAGGGCCAGGCCGACGCCCTGGCCATGATCCCGCACCTGGTCTGTCGACCGGCCGACCCGGCCGCCGACGCCCGGGCGCTGGAGGCGCTGGCGATCTGGGCCGAGCGCTGGTCCCCCTCGGTCAGCCTCGACGCCTCGCCCGACGGGCTGGAGGGACTGTTCCTCGACATCACCGGGGCGGGCCATCTGTTCGGCGGCGAGCGGGCCCTGCTGGCCCGCATCCGGGACCGGCTGGCCGAGGCCGGGATCGCCGCCCGGGCCGCCGCCGCTCCGACGCCGGGCGCGGCCTGGGCCCTGGCGCGCTGGAGCGACCTGGAGGGCCGCCCGCCGGTCGTGGGTCAGGACCGCCTGCGCGAGCGGCTGGCCGGGCTGCCGCTGGAGGCGCTGCGGCTCGACGCCGCCGCCCTGGCGCAGGCCCGGCGTTTCGGGCTGAAGCGGATCGGCGACCTCTACGCCATGCCCCGCGCCGGTCTGGCGCGTCGCTTCCGCGGGGCGGGCGGGCTCGACCTGGTGCGGCGGCTGGACCAGGCGCTGGGCCACGAGGGCGAGGCCCTGACGCCGGTGCGGCCGCCGGCCCGCTACCGCGCCTGGCAGGCCTTCGCCGAGCCGCTGGGCGATCTCGCCGGCGTGGAGGCGCGGTTGCCGGCGCTGGCCGATGACCTGGCGGCGGCGCTGGAGCGGGACGGGCAGGGCGCGCGCCGCCTGACCCTGACCGGCTTCCGCACCGACGGCGGGGCCCCGGCCCTGTCGATCCGCACCGGCCGGCCGGGACGCGACGCGGCGGTGTGGCTGCGCCTGTTCCGCGAGGCAGGGCTGGGGCGGCTGGAGCTCGGCTTCGGCGTCGACGCCCTGATGCTGGCCGCGGCGGAGGTCGAGCCGCTGGCCGTCCGCCAGGCCGCCCTCCACGACGAGGCGGCGGCGCGGCAGGCGGAGGATCTGGCGGCGCTGGTCGACCGGCTGTCCGCCCGCCTCGGTCCGGACCGGGTGCTGACCCCTGAAACCGCCGACAGCTGGATTCCGGAACGGGCCGAACGCTGGCGTCCCGCCCTGGCGGGTCCGCCGGCGGCGCTGGCGGGCGAGCCCGGCCGCCGGCCGATCCTGCTGTTCGACCCGCCCGAGCCGGTCGAGGCCATCGCCGAACTGCCCGACGGAGCCCCGGCCCGCTTCACCTGGCGGCGGCTGTCGCGGCGGGTGATCCGCGCCGACGGTCCCGAGCGCCTGTCGCCCGAGTGGTGGCGGCCCGCCGCGGACCGCCGCGCGATCCGCACCCGCGACTACTACCGCGTCGAGGACGAGGCCGGCGGCCGCTACTGGCTGTTCCGAGAGGGGCTGTACGGGCGCGAGTACGGCGGCGGCGAGGGCGAGCGGGCGCCGTCGTGGTGGATGCACGGGGTGCTGCCGTGAGCGGCTGGAGCGGCGCCTACGCCGAGCTCGGCGTGATGACCAACTTCAGCTTCCTGGAGGGGGCGTCGCACCCGGGCGAGCTGATGCTGCAGGCGAAGGCGCTGGGTCTGGCGGCGGTGGGCGTCGCCGACCGCAACACCCTGGCGGGGGTGGTGCGGGCCCTGATGGGGGCCGAGGAGGCGGATATCCCGCTGCTGGTCGGCTCGCGGCCGGGCTTCGTCGACGGAACCGAACTGATCGTCTTTCCGCGCGACCGGGCGGCGTACGGCCGCCTGTGCCGCCTGCTGTCGCTGGGCAAGAGCGAGGTGTTCGCCGGCCCCTCCCCGCCGCAGGACGGGGAGGAGGCGGAACGTATTCCCAAGGCCGAGACCCGGCTGACGTTCGAACAGGCGGCCGCCCTGGGCGAGGGCCTGATCGCCCTCGTCCCGGCGCCGGAGCGGCCGGACGCCGCTTTCGAGGCGCGGCTGGCGGCGTGGCGGCGGGCCTGGCCCGACGACCTGTATCTGGCCGCAGCCCCCCTGTGGCGCGGCGACGACCGGCGGCGGCTGAACCGGCTGGCGGCGATGGCGGAGCGCGCCGGCGCGCCGATGATCGCCACCAACGCCGTGCTCTACCACCACCCCGACCGGCGGCGGCTGCAGGACGTGCTGACCTGCGTGCGCGAGGGGACCACCATCGACCGCGCCGGCCGCCGGCTGCAGGCCAACGCCGAACGGCATCTGAAGCCGCCGGCGCAGATGGCGCGCCTGTTCCGCGGCCACGAGGCGGCGCTGGAGCGGACCCTGGAGGTGGTGCGCGCCTGCCGCTTTTCGCTGCGCGAGCTGGAGTACCTCTATCCCGACGAGCCCGTGCCCGAGGGCTGGACGGCCCAGCGCCGGCTGATCCGTCTGGCGTTCCGCGGCGCGCGGGAGAAGTGGCCTGAAGGCGTGCCCGCCCGCATCCGCGCGACCATCGTCAAGGAGCTGAAGCTGATCAAGCAGCTGAAGTATCCGAACTACTTCCTGACCGTGCACGACATCGTCGCCTGGGCCCGGGCGCAGCCGCAGCCGATCCTGTGCCAGGGGCGCGGCTCGGCGGCCAATTCGGTGGTGTGCTTCTGCCTCGGCGTGACCAATGTGAACCCGGCCGAGCAGGACGTGCTGATCGAGCGCTTCATGTCGGCCGACCGCAACGAGCCGCCCGACATCGACGTCGACTTCGAGCACGAGCGGCGCGAGGAGGTGATGCAGTACGTCTACCGCCGCTACGGCCGCGACCGGGCGGCGATCGTGGCCACGGTGATCCACTACCGGCCGCGCTCGGCGATCCGCGACGTGGGCAAGGCGCTGGGCCTGACCGAGGACGTCACCGCCCGCATGGCCGACACCGTCTGGGGCGGCTGGGGCGACGGGGTGAAGGACGAGCACGTCGACCGCGCCGGCCTCGACCGCGACGACCCGCGCCTCGCCCTGGCGCTGGAGCTGACCGCCGAGCTGATCAAATTTCCCCGCCACCTCAGTCAGCACGTCGGCGGCTATGTGCTCAGCCGGACGCCGCTGATCGAGATCGTTCCCGTCGGCAATGCGGCGATGGAGGACCGCACCTTCATCGAGTGGGACAAGGACGACATCGACTTCCTCGGCCTGATGAAGGTCGACGTGCTGGCCCTGGGCATGCTGACGGCGATCCGGCGCGGCTTCGACCTGATCGCCGACGCCTACGGCCGGCGCTTCGTGCTGGACACCGTCCCGCAGGAGGATCCGGCCGTCTACGGCATGCTGTGCCGCGGCGATTCCATCGGCGTCTTCCAGGTCGAGAGCCGGGCCCAGATGGCCATGCTGCCGCGGCTGCAGCCGCGCACCTTCTACGACCTGGTGGTCGAGGTGGCGATCGTCCGGCCCGGGCCGATCCAGGGCGGCATGGTCCACCCCTACCTGCAGCGGCGGAAGGAGAAGCGCGAGGCCGAGGCGCAGGGCCGTCCCTACGTCGTCGACTTCCCGCACCCGGCCCCCGAGCACGGCGATCGCGACGAGCTGCGGCGGGTGCTGCACAAGACCCTCGGCGTGCCCCTGTTCCAGGAACAGGCCATGCGCATCGCCATGGAGGCGGCGCGGTTCAGCTCGAAGGAGGCCAACGGCCTGCGCCGGGCCATGGCCACCTTCCGGCACATGGGCACGATCCACGAGTACGAGGAGATGTTCGTCGGCCGGATGATCGCACGCGGCTATCCGCCGGCGTTCGCGCAGAGCTGCTTCGAGCAGATCAAGGGCTTCGGCGAATACGGCTTCCCCGAGAGCCACGCCTGCTCGTTCGCCCACCTCGTCTACGTCTCGGCGTGGATGAAGCATCACTGGCCCGAGGCCTTCACCGCCGCCCTGCTGAACAGCCAGCCGATGGGCTTCTACGCCCCCGCCCAGCTGGTCCGCGACGCCCGCGAGCACGGGGTCGAGGTGCGCCACCCCGACGTCAACGCCAGCGGCTGGGACGCCTCGCTGGAGCCGCGCGACGGGCGCAAGCGGCGCGCCCTGCGGCTGGGGCTGCGGTCGATCGACGGCTTCCGCCAGGCCTGGGCCGACGCCATCGTCGCGGCGCGGGCCGCCGGCCCCTTCGCCGATGTCGAGGACCTGCGGCTGCGGGCGCAACTGCCCCCGGCGGCGCTGGACCGTCTGGCCGAGGCCGACGCCCTCGGCTCGCTCAGCCTGACGCGCCGGCAGGGGATGTGGGCCTCGAAGGGCGCCCCGCCCGCCGCCTCGGCGCCCCTGTTCGAGGCCATGGGCCTGGTCGAGACCGACGGCCGCCCGCCCGGGGCCCTGCCCGAGCTGGCCCCCTCCGAGGAGGTGGTCGGCGACTACCAGTCGATCCGCCTGTCGCTGAAGGGCCACCCGGTCGCCTTCCTGCGCGAGCGCCTCACCCGCGCGGGGGCGCTGACGGCCGCAGCCTACGGCCGCCTTCCCAACAACCGCCGGGCGCAGGTCGGCGGGGTGGTGCTGGTCCGCCAGCGCCCGGGCACGGCCAGGGGGGTCTGTTTCATCACCCTCGAGGACGAGACCGGGGTGGCCAATCTGGTGCTGTGGGAGTCGGTGTTCGAACGCTTCCGGCCGACGGCCATGGGGGCGCGCATGGTGCTGGCGAAGGGGCGGGTCCAGAACGCCGACGGCGTCAGCCATCTGGTGGTCGAGGCGCTGGAGGACTGGACGCCGGCGCTGGGCGACCTCACCCCTGACCGCGCCCCCGGCTCGGCGCACGAGCCGGCGCGGGGACGCCACCCGCGCGACGTGCGGGTGCTGCCGGGATCACGGGACTTCCACTAACCTACCGGTGGTGGCGCCACTTCCAGATGCGGTAACCCAGAATGGGCAGGAAGCCGCCGACGAGGGCGGCGATCAGCACCGTCCAGAAGCCGCCGCCGAGGCCGTACTCCCCGACCGCCGCCCCGACCCCGGCCGCCAGCAGCGGGCCGAGCCAGGGCAGCCAGCCGGGCGGCCCGAAGCGAAATCCCGTCATCCGGGGATCAGGCATCCACCTTGATGACGCCGCGCCGGATCTGGTCCAGCTCGATGGAGTCGAACAGGGCCTGGAAATTGCCCTCGCCGAACGCCTGGTTGCCCTTGCGCTGGATGATCTCGAAGAAGATCGGACCGAAGGTGTCCTGGGTGAAGATCTGCAGCAGCAGCCCGTCCTGCTCCGAGCCGTCGATCAGGATGCGGTTCTTGCGCATCCGCTCCACGTCCTCGCCGTGGCCCGGCAGGCGCTTGTCGATCAGCTCGAAGTAGGTCTCGATGGTGTCCTGGAACTCGATGCCGCGGCGGCGCATCTCCTCGACCGTCTCGAAGATGTCGTCGGTGGCCAGGGCGATGTGCTGGATGCCCTCGCCGTTGTAGCGGCGCAGGAACTCCTCGATCTGCGAGTTCTCGTCCTGGCTCTCGTTCAGCGGGATGCGGATGGCCCGGTCGGGCGCGATCATCGCCTGCGAGAACAGGCCCGTCGCCTTGCCCTTGATGTCGAAGTACTTCTGCTCCTCGAAGTTGAACACCTGGCCGTAGAAGCCCGACCAGGTCCGCATCTGGCCGCGGCGCACGTTGTGGGTCAGGTGGTCGAGGCAGTAGAGGCCGACCGAGTTCTTCTTCTCGGCCTCCTGCCAGCCCTCGATCTCGTTCCAGCCCTCATAGAGCGAGCCTTTGTCGCCGTAGCGGTCGACGATGTAGAGCAGCGAGCCGCCGATGCCCTGCAGGATCCAGGGATAGCCGTCGCCCAGGGCTCCGCCGTCGTGACCCTCGGCCGGACGGGCGCCGCGCTCGACCGCACCCTCGTAAGCCGCCTTCGCGTCGGCGACCCGGAAGGCCATGCCGTTGGCCGACGGGCCGTGCTCGCGGGCGAATTCCGCGGCCTGCCCCTTCGGCGACTGGTTGACCAGCAGGGTGACGTCGCCCTGCTTCATCCGCACCGCGCCGGTCTGCGGATGCACATGGGTGCGGGTGAAGCCCATCAGCTCCAGCCGCGCGACCATGGCCGCCGGATCGGGCCCGGTGAACTCGACGAATTCGAAGCCGTCGACGCCGAGCGGATTTTCCTTGTCGAGCCGGGCGGCGGCTTCCGATTGCGGGGCGTCGTGCATGGCGGGTCTCCTGTGAAGGCGGGGCGGCCGGAACCGCTCTTGTGGCGCGGAACCTAGTGGCCCGGGACGGCCAAGCCAAGCGTCGCCCCGTGCACAGGTTCGGGAGGACCCGCCCTCAGGGGCGGCCCACCACCGCGTCCACCGAGCCCGTCGTCACCGGATGATACCCGGACCGCGCCTCGGCGTAGATCCGCCGCGCGATCGGCCGGCCCCAGTCGCCCTCGGCCCACAGGCTCTGGAACAGCGGCAGGACGAACTTGCGCCGGCCCATGGTGGTGAGGAACTTCTCCAGCGTCGGCACGGCGGGCTGGTAGCGGTGCTGGACGGCGATCTGCAGCCAGGCGAACAGCACCTCGGCGTTGCCCTCCTGGCGCAGGTTCAGCGTGGCCTCGAGGTCGGCCAGCTGGGCCGACGTCAGCCAGTCGGCGCCCTCGGCGCCGCCCTGCGGCCGCCAGGCGAGGAAGCGCTGGCGCTCCTGGGTCGACCAGCCGGCCCACGGGATGGCCGAGGCGGGACCGCCCGCGGCGAAGGCCGCGGCCGCGGCGTCGACCGGGACGAAGGCGTCGGACACCGGCGGGACCCAGTTCGACGGCATGCCCGGCTGATAGATCCAGGCGTCCATCATCAGCTGCGCCTCCAGCGCCGCGTCGCCGCGGATCAGGTGGGTGCGGATGTCCTCGAGGAAGCGCTCGGTGGTCATGGGCCGGAAGGCGTTGCGCTCGAAATAGCCCTTCAGCCAGGCGTCGAAGCGCTCGCGCCCGACGATCCGCTCGATGGTGGTCAGGAAGGCCGCGCCCTTCTCGTAGGCGATGTCGGTCATGCCCTCGTCCGGATCGCGGCCGGCGAGGTCGAGCTTGAGCCGTGTGTCGGCCGGCGGCAGGCTGGCCAGGGTGTCCTGCAGACCGCCCCAGCCGAGCGACTGCAGCATCAGCGCCCGCTCCCGGCCGTAGAGCGCCTCCATGATCCGGTTCTCGAAATAGACGGTGAAGCCCTCGTTGAGCCAGAAGTCGTCCCAGGTGGCGTTGGTCACCAGGTTGCCCGACCAGCTGTGGGCCAGCTCATGCGCCACCAGCGACACCAGCGACCGGTCGCCGGCGATGATGGTCGGGGTGGCGAAGGTCAGGCGCGGGTTCTCCATGCCGCCGAAGGGGAAGCTCGGCGGCAGCACCAGCAGGTCGTAGCGGCCCCAGCGGTAGGGGCCGTACAGCCGTTCGGCCACGTCCCATGTCGGCCGTCGGGACCAGTTCGTCGTGCGCCGCGCGCAGCTCCGACGGTTCCGTCCACACGCCGGTGCGTTCGTCGATGGCGGCGAAGTCGACGTCGCCGACGCCCAGGGCGATCAGGTAGGGCGGCACCGGATTGGTCATCCGGAACCGCCAGGCGGTCAGCCCCTCGCCGGCCGGCTCGCCCTCGGGCGTCAGCATCTCGGCGCTCATCACCGCCTTCAGGTCCGACGGGGCGACGATGCGGGCGTCCCAGGTCTGGCGGATGCCCGGGCTGTCCTGGGTCGGGACCCAGGTGCGGGTCAGGATCGCCTGGCCCTGGCTGAACAGATAGGGCTCCTCGCCGCCGGCGGTCTGGGCCGGGGTCAGCCACTGCAGGGCGGCGGCGTCCGGGCGGGTGGCGTAGTGGATGACGATCCGCTGCGTGGCGCCCGGCGCCAGCGCGGGGAAGCGGACGGTCAGCGGCTGGCCGATGAACTCCGCCGGCGCGCCGGTTTCGTACTGCAGCGGCGCGCCGGCGGCGTCGGTGACGTTGCGGATGTCGAGGTCCCGCACGTCCAGCACCACCTCATTGGCGCCGGGGACCCCCTGCACATCCAGGGTCGCCGTGCCGGACAGCACCTGCGCCGCGAAGTCCGCCGTCAGGTCGAGCGACACATGCCGGACCCGGGCGATCTCGGGCCGGGCGTGGCTGTGCACGTCGCGGACGTAGTCCGCCGCCGCCACGGCGGAGGCGGGAACCGGCGGCATGTCTGAAGAGGCGCCCATGGCCGCGCATCCCGAAAGCGCGGTCGCCAGGGCGAGCGCGGAGACCAGTCCAGTCAGGCGGAGCATCGGCGGTTCCTCTTCCTTGTCGGCCGCAGCCGTCTTCGTCGCCGCGGACAACGCCCGGTCACGCCGAAAAGATCAAGGGCCGCCGCCTCAGCCGGAGCCGGCGGGCGACGGGTGGCGCGCCCGGAACAGCCGCCCCCGCTCGGCGATCAGTACAAAGACGATGGCGACAAGGCCGCAGCCGGCGATCCCCGCCGCCATGGGCGTGGCGCTGCCGGCGAACTGCTGGCCGATGAGGAAGCCGATCAGAGAGCCGGCGGTCGTCGAGATGAAGCCCTGGGCCGAGGAGGCGGTGCCGGCGATGTGGCCCATCGGCTCCATGGCCATGGCGCCGAAGTTGCCGGCCACGAAGCCGAAGCAGAACATGGTCAGCCCCTGCAGGATGGCGAAGGTCCAGATCGACTCGTGGCCGAGCGCCGACACGCCGGTGTGCACGGCCGCCACCGCGGTGAAGGCCAGCAGGGCGGTGTGCGACAGCACCCGGCTGCCCAGGCGCTCGACGAAGGTGGCGTTCAGCAGGCTGGCCGCGGCGATGCCGCTGGCGATCGCGGCGAAGACGAGGGGAAAGGCGTCCGCCGCGTCGAACACGTCGGCGAAGATCTGCTGCGAGGAGTTGATGAAGCCGAACAGCGCGCCGGTGATGGCGGTCATGGCCAGGGTGTAGCCGACCGACTGGCGATTGGTCAGGGCCTCGCGGAAGGCCCCGCCGATGCGGCGGGCGTCGATCGGCAGCCGGTCCTCCGGGTGCAGGGTCTCGGGCAGGCGGATCGCCGCCCACAGCATCACCGCCGCGCCCGCCGCCGCCAGCAGGCCGAAGATCCACGGCCACGGCCCGACCAGCAGGATCGCCGCGCCCACGCTGGGCGCCAGGATCGGCACGCCGAGGAAGACGAGGAAGCTGAGCGACATCACCCGCGCCATGGTCCGGCCGCTGTAGCGGTCGCGCACGATCGACACCGCCAGCACGCGCAGCGACGCCGCCCCGAGGCCGGTGCCGATCCGCGCCAGCACCAGCAGCTCGAAGGACGGCGCAAAGGCCGCCAGGGCGCTGAACAGCACATAGAGGCCGATGCCGACCATCAGCACCGGCTTGCGCCCGTAGCGGTCGGCGAGGGGGCCGTAGATGATCTGGGCCCCGCCGAAGCCGAGCAGGTAGGCGGTGACGATCCACTGCCGGTCGTTCTCCCGGGCCACGCCCAGCGCCTCGCCGATCATCGGCAGGGCGGGCAGCATGGAATCGATCGCGAGCGCGTTGAGCGCCATCATCATGGCGATCAGACACACGAATTCGGGAAAGCCGGGCCCCCGCGGGCGCCCGGCGCCGGCGGGCGCGAGAGAGGTCATCGCGGGCAAATGCGGACGGAATGTCGCATGCGCAACCTGGGTCCCGCCGATTTCGCGGTTTCACCTGGCCTGGAGGCGGATGGTGCGGGCGGTCGGGCTCGAACCGACACTCCTTTCGGAACCGGATTTTGAGTCCGGCGCGTCTACCAGTTTCACCACGCCCGCAGCGTCGGCGAACCCGCCCTATCGCGCGGGCGGGCGCAATGCAATCGGCCCCGCGGCCGCCGGGCGTCTCAATCGTCGGCCGGGTTCGCCGGCGCCGGAGTCTCGAGCAGGCGGCGGGCGCGCAGGTACATCTCCAGCCGCTGCGCGGCGATCAGGCCGACGGCGAACAGGATGAAGGCGTCGGTGACGATGACGGCGTCGGGATCATTCCGCCGGCACGACGTGACTGCCGGTGCGATAGCGGGCGTTGGTCTCCGCCATGCGGAAGTTGGTGCGGTAAACCAGTCGGCCCGTCGGAATCGGGCCTCCATCGGAGGCGCTCACCCGGGCCCGCTCCGCTCCCCGCAGGGCGGCGGCGGCGAACCCTCCGCCGCGGGGGTGCTCGCTCTCGATCACGCAGTCGCGCAACGCGCCGTCCGGACGGGTAAGGCAGCTCAGGACCGCAAAGCCGCGGGAGTAGCGCATGGCGGCCGGAAAACGGGGGCTCGGCGGCTGCGTCCAGACGATGTTCGCCGGGAGCCCGCTGTCGGGAAGCGCCTCGAGCTCGGCGTCCCGCGGGTCGACCAGCGGCCGGCCGCAGCGCGTCAGGGTTTCGTCCACCGCGGAAGCCGACGCGGGCAGGTCGAGCGCGTAGCGGAGGTTACGTCCGTCCTCGGCGCCGCCCTCGACGAGGATCTGCAGCCTGCCGCCGAGGCGCAGCTTGCGGGCGAAGGGCGCCGGAAGTTCGCCGATAGCCACCGTCGGATTGGTGGCGACGTTCCAGCTCTGCGTCCGCATCTCCTCGTCCCCGAAGGCGATGCCGAGGGAGCGGGTTTCCTCATCTTCCGCCACAGCGGGGAGACCGGCGATCAGGGCTTCGTAGCCCCCGTCGGCGCAGCGCAGGCCGATGCTCAGGCCGTTGTCGAAGGCGGTGTAGGCCATGACCAGCTTCTGGTCCGGCTCGCGGACGATATCCCAGTCGTCACCGGCGTCCTGTGCGGCGACAGGCCCGGCGAGGAGAGCCGCGAGGGCGACGGACAGAAGGGATGTGCGCATGCGGCCTCCGGGGGTTTCGCGTCATCCTAGCGAGAGATCGGGACGCACGCCATGGTTCGGGGGCCGTCGGCGCACCTCAGGGGCGCCGAAGGTCGGTCTTCCGGAGCTCAGACCGGCGCCACCGTCTGCTCGATGGCCCCGAAGATCGAGTGATGCTTCTCGTCGAGCATCTCGATCCGCACCGTGTCGCCGTGGCGCAGGAAGGACGTCTCCGGCTTGCCGCGGAGGATGGTCTCCACCGTCCGGACCTCGGCGATGCACGAATAGCCGAGGCCGCCCTCGGAGACGGGCTTGCCCGGGCCGCCGTCGGCGTCGCGGTTGGAGACGGTGCCCGAGCCGATGATCGATCCGGCGCCGAGGCTGCGGGTCTTCGCCAGGTGCGCGATCAGGGTTCCGAAGTCGAAGGTCATGTCGACGCCGGCGTCGGCGCGGCCGAAGTCCTGGCCGTTCAGCTGCACCGACAGCGTTCCGTGCAGCTTGCCGTCCTTCCAGCGATCGCCCAGGGCGTCCGGGGTGACGAAGACCGGCGACAGGGCCGAGGCGGGCTTGGACTGGACGAAGCCGAAGCCCTTGGCGAGCTCGGCCGGGATCAGGTTGCGCAGGCTGACGTCGTTGACCAGGCCGACGAGGCGGATGTGCGACAGGGCCTCCTCGCGCGACACGCCCTGCGGCACGTCGCCGGTGACCACCACCACCTCGGCCTCCAGATCGCAGCCCCAGGCCTCGTCCTTCAGCGGGATCGGATCGCGCGGGGCGAGGAAGCTGTCGGAGCCGCCCTGGTACATCAGCGGATCGGTCCAGAAGCTCTCGGGCATCTCGGCGCCGCGCGCCTGCCGCACCAGGGCGACGTGGTTCACATAGGCCGAGCCGTCGGCCCACTGGTAGGCGCGCGGCAGGGGCGAGGCGGCCTCGCGCTCGTGGAAGCGGCCGCGCGGCACGCCGCCGTGCTCGAGGCTTTCGGCCAGGGCGCGCAGGTCGGGCTCCACCCGCTCCCAGTCGTCGAGGGCGTCCTGCAGGGTCGGCGCGATCAGGAAGGCGTCGGTGAACCAGGCGAGGTCGTCCGAGACGACGACGAGGCGGCCGTCCCGGCCGTGCTTGAGCGAGGCGAGTTTCATGCTCCGAGGCGTAGCCGGTTTCGGCGGTGGGGGGAACCTCCGGCGCCGGCTCAGGCGGACCCGGAGGACGACCCGTCTCCGGCCGCGCCCGACAGTTCGGCGAGCGCCGCCCGCAGTTCCCCCGTGCGTCGGGCCTCATGCCGCCAGTGCTCGTTGAAAGCGGCGACGGCCAGCCGCAGGGCGTCCGTCTGCTCGCGCGCGGTCATCTCCCGGGCGCCGTGAGGGCCGGGCCTGTCGTGGCCCGGCTTGTCGTGCCCGGCGTGGTCGTGCGTGACGGCGGCGCCGCCGCTGACGTTGATGGTGATGGCCGAGGCGATCGTCGCGGGATGGGGGCTGTCCGCCGGCCGCTCGCCCGGCGCGCCATGTCCGTCATGTCCTCCCGCCTCGTGCGCCTCATGCGCGCCGCCGTGCGGCCGGTGGTCGTGGGCGTGGGCCGGGTCCGCCTCGCCGGCGAGGGCCGCGCGCAGGGCGGCGATCCGCCGCCCCAGCCCCTTGTCCCCGCCGGAGATCGCCAGGGTGTGGCCGAGCCGCCGATCGAGAGCCTCCGCCAGCTTCTGGGCCTGGCCGCGCAGGGCGTGGTCGTCAGCCTTCATCGCCTCCTTGGCGGCGGCGTCGATGGCCTTCCAGATCGCCGCCGTCGCATCCCGCCCGCCCGACGGGCGACGGGCGCCGAGCCACCAGCCGAACAGGCCGGCGGCCAGCAGGAGCAGTGCGAGCGCCAGCCAGAGCACCGGATCCGCCCCGACCAGCAGCGGCGCATCCAGCGGCGCGTTGGCCGGATCGGCCGTGACGTAGTCGGCGCCGTACGACATGAACCTTCCCCGCTGACGCGACCGCGCTTGCCGCGGCCGGCGCATTCTGCCGCCACGGCCACGCTTGGCAATGCGAAAGGTTAACGGATCAGGCGTTGGGCGTGATCAGCGCCCGGGCCTCGGCCCCCTGGCGGGCCCCGACCGCGCGCACCTCGACCTCGACCGCGACCGATCCCTCGGAATCGTGGGCCCACAGGTAGCGACGCTCGATCTCGACCTCGCGGCCCGAGGGGGCGAAGCCGGTGAAGCTGTCGCCCCAGGGCGTGATCTTGCGGATGTCGGGCCAGGGCAGGGCGCAGGCGGCGTCCAGCTCCTCGAGCGCCATCTCCGACAGTTCGTCGTCGCTCACAGCCATCGGCGCACCCGGGCCCGGTAGGCCTCGTATTCCGCGCCGAACTTCGCCGCCAGGTAGCGTTCCTCCCGCCGGATCACGAACCGGTCGACGACCATGAGGCAGGGAACCAGCAGGGCGAGGGCGAGGAGGCTGTCCATGGCGATCGACAGGCCGACATAGGTGATCGCAAAGCCCAGATAGATCGGATTCCGGCTCAGGCCGTAGAGCCCCTTCGTCGCCAGCGCCGTCGACGGCTTCCACGGCTCCACCGCCGTGCCGATGCGGCGGAAGTAGCCGGCCGCCGCCCCGTCCAGCAGCAGGCCGCCGAGGATCAGCGCGAGGGCGACGCCGCGGCGGACCGGGGTATCCAGACCGAAGCCCCACGCCAGCCAGCCGAAGCCGGCGTCGGCGGCCTCGGGCCGCTGGCCCAGCGCGAGCAGCCCCCAGCCGGCGAGCAGGAAGGCGAAGTAGATCAGCGGCGGCGGCGCGATGACGCCGGGGTGGTCGCGGCCGGCCATCAGATCGTCTGTCCCTGCGGGGCGGTGAACGCCGAGGCGGGAGCGTCGCCGGTGTTGATCACCTCCGAAGGTTCGAAGATCAGCACCTCGGCCTCCTCTTCGGCCGCGGTGCGGTGCTCGACCCCGCGGGGCACGACGAGGAACTGGCCGGGGCCCAGGGTCTCCGCCCGGTCGCGGAACTCGACCCGCAGGCGGCCCTTCCAGACCAGGAACATCTCTTCCGCGTCGGCGTGGCTGTGCCAAGGGAAGGCGCCCTGCACCTTGACCAGCCGCACGTCCTGGCCGTTCAGCCGCGCCGCCACCCGCGGACGCCAGTGCTCGGAGAAGCCGGCGAACTTGCCGGCCAGGTCGATGACCGCGCCGTGGGTCACGGCCGCACCTCCTCGTCCGCGTAGATGGCGACGGCGGCCGGGCGGCCGCTGGACGCGCTGCCACGGTACATGCCGGAGGTGTTCATGGCGAAGGCGGGCGTTCCATCGACGCCCATGACGATCACCCCGCCGTCGCCGCCGATCGCGCCGACGTCGGCGATCTCCGCCTCGGCGGCCGCCTGCGCCCCGGCGCCCTCGCGGGTGCGGACGCAGATGTCCCGCGCCACCGTCGAACGGATGAAGTATTCGCCCGAGCCCGTCGCCGACACCGCGCAGCCGTCGGCGTTGGAGGCGTAGGTGCCGGCGCCGATCACCGGCACGTCGCCGACCCGGCCCCAGCGCTTGGCGGTCATGCCGCCGGTCGAGGTGCCGGCGGCGAGCCGCCCCTGACTGTCGAGGGCGACGGCCCCGACGGTGCCGAATTTGCGCTCGTTCAGCGGCGGACCGGCGGCGTCCAGGGCGGCCTGCGGAACCGGCGCGCCCTCCGGCCGGTCGGGGACCGGCTGCCCCGCCGCGGTCAGCGCGCCCACCAGCCCCTGCCAGCGCCGCTCGGTGAAGAAGAAAGACGGCGCGACCTGCTCCAGGCCGACGGAGGCGGCGAAGCTGTCCGCCCCCTCGCCGATCAGCATGACGTGCGGCGACTGCTCCATCACCGCCCGCGCCGCGGCGATCGGGTGGCGGGTGCGGGTCAGGCCCGCCACCGCGCCGGCCTGCAGGTTCGAGCCGTCCATCACCGCGGCGTCCAGCTCGTTCCGCCCGGCGGCGGTGAAGACCGCGCCCCGGCCGGCGTTGAACAGCGGGTCGTCCTCCATCACCTCGATCGCCGCCTGCACTGCGTCCAGGGCCGCGCCGCCGTTGGCCAGCACCGCCGAGCCCGCCTGCAGCGCCCGGTGCAGGGCGGCGCGATAGGCGGCGTCCTGCTCGGGGCTCAGGCTGTCGCGCTCGATCACCCCGGCGCCGCCGTGGATGGCGAACGACCAGCGCGGCGCCTCCTGGGCGGCGGCGGGCGTCGTCCCGCAGAGGGCGAGAGCGAGGGCCAGGATCGCGGCGGGGGTGCAGTTCATTGGTTGTTCCGGCATTTCGGGTAATCTTCCGACCATGTCAGAAGTGACCGACATCGTCATTCCGGTGCTTCAGAAGATCCAGGCACAGCTTGGACGGGTCGAAACCGGCCTCGTCAACATCAAGGAAGACATGCACCACATCAAGGTGCGGCTCACCGGCTTGGAGGCCAATGTGAATGGCCTGAACCGCCGGATCGACCATTTTGGTCAGCGACTCGGCCGGATTGAGCGTCGGCTGGACCTCGTCGAAGTCTGAGCGGGGGGCGTTGCCCCGTAGCTGCAGACGATCACGCCAATTCACCCTTAACCCTTGTCCGGCTTTCCCGACCGTGCTGCTTATGCGCCTTCGCGCGTCAGGTGGGGCGCAAGTCACAGGGAGTAAGCCGTTGAACCGAACGGTCGCAGGGGGCGCGCACGGCGCGTCTGACGGGCTTCGGGCCCGCCAGGGGGGAGCCCGGGCATGAACATTGTCATCATCGCAGGTCTGATCATCACGGCCCTCACGGGCATCCCCGTGCTGATGCAGATCCTGAAGAACCACCCGAAGGGGCTGATCATCCTGTTCTTCGCCGAGATGTGGGAGCGATTCTCCTACTACGGCATGCGGGGCATCCTGATCTTCTACCTGACCCAGCACTTCCTGTTCGACGACGCCACGGCCTCGGCGACCTACGGGTCCTACACCTCGCTGGTCTACCTGCTGCCGCTGATCGGCGGCATCATGGCCGACCGCTACATCGGCACCCGCAAGGCGATCGCCTTCGGCGCCCTGCTGCTGGTCGCCGGTCACGGACTGATGGCCTACGAGGGCCGCCCGGCCACGGAGACCCTGAGCTACGGCGGCGCCCAGTACGAGGTGGTCAGCGAAGGCCGCGGCGCGGCGCGCGAGGTCGGCATCATGGTCGACGGCCAGCTCTACGAGTTCAGTCCCGCCGAGGGCGGCGGGCTCCAGCTCGACGGCCTGCCCGCCGGCGCCTCGCTGCCGGCCGTCCTGCCCGACGGCGAGTACACGATGACCGCGACCCGCGACATGAGCGGCGTCAACGTCTTCTACCTCGCCCTGTCGCTGATCATCATGGGCGTCGGCTTCCTGAAGCCGAACATCTCGACCATCGTCGGCCAGCTGTACCCGCAGGGGGATCCCCGCCGCGACTCCGGCTTCACCCTCTACTACTACGGGATCAACCTCGGGGCCTTCTGGGCCGCGGTGCTGTGCGGCTTCCTCGGCCAGACCGTCGGCTGGTGGGCCGGCTTCGGCCTCGCCGGCGTCGGCATGGCGCTCGGCTTCGTGGTCTTCGTGCTCGGCAAGCCGCTGCTGCAGGGCAACGGCGAGCCGCCGAACCCGGAGCTGATCAAGCGGCCGCTGTTCGGCCCGATCAACCGCGAATGGCTGATCTACGTCCTCGCCATCCTCGGCGTCGGCATCGTGTGGTTCATGGTCCAGCGCAACGCCCTCGTGGGCACCGTGCTCGGCATCTCGACCATCCTGTCGCTGATCGCCATCGCCTGGATCATCGCCTTCGTCTGCAAGACCTGGGTGCAGCGCCAGCGCATGATGCTGGCCGTGGTGCTGATCTTCGGCGCGGTGGTGTTCTTCACCCTGTTCGAACAGGCCGGCACCTCGCTGAACCTGTTCGCCGACCGCAACGTCGACCTGACCATCACCCCGACGGTCATGCAGTTCCTCGGCGTCACCATCGGCACCCCGGCCCAGCTGGAAGCGGCGGGCATCACCCCGTCCGGCTTCTGGATCGACGCGACCATCACGGCCGCCCAGGTCCAGTCGTTCAACGCCGGCTTCATCCTCATCTTCGCGCCGATCTTCGCCGCGATGTGGGCCTGGCTTGCCGCGAGGAAGATGGACCCCAACCCGACCATGAAGTTCGGTCTCGGCCTCGTGCAGGTCGGACTCGGCTTCCTGGTGGTGGTCTGGGCCGCCGGTTCGGGCATGGTCGACAGCGCCTTCCAAATGCCGCTGATCATGCTGGCCCTGCTGTACATGCTGCACACCACCGGCGAGCTGTTCCTGTCGCCGGTCGGCCTGTCGGAGATCACCAAGCTGTCGCTGGCCTCGGTGGTCAGCTTCATGATGGCGGTGTGGTTCCTCGCCAGCTCGATCGCCCAGTACGTCGGCGGCTACATCGCCGGCCTGATGGGAACCGAGACCGTCGGCGGGCAGGTGCTCGATCCGGCCGGGGCGCTGCAGACCTCGCTTGCGGGCTTCGACGCCCTCGGCAAGTGGGGCGTCGGCATCGGCGTGGCCTTCATCCTGATCAGCTTCCTGATCAAGGGCTGGTCGCATGGCGCCAACGACCCGGACAACCATCCGGGGCCCGATCTCACCGACCGGGGCCAGGAGGACGGCAACGTCGCCCGGCCGCACGCCAGCACGCCGGCCTGATCCCGGCGCATCGCTGAAACGGGAAGGGCGGAGCCTCGCGGCTCCGCCCTTTTTCGTGGCCGCGGCCGTCTCAGAAGGTCCGCCGCACCTGCACGAACAGCCACGGGCTCATCCGCGTGCGCCGCACCTCGCGGTAGGCCAGCGGGGCGACGTCCCGCGGCCCGGCGAAGATGTCACGGTCGTAGCCTTGTTCCCGGTCGGTGGCGTTGCCCAGGTCGAGCCGGACCGTCAGGTCGGCCCGCGGCTTCCACTGGCCGTACAGGGTGACGAAGGGCTCGGCGTACAGGGCCCGCACCTCGCGCACCCGGAAGATGCGGCCCTTGTCGACGTTGCAGCCGTGATCGAAGCCGTACGACCACCGCCCGCCGGCCAGGTCGTGGTTGAAGGCGACGCCGCAGCCGAAGGCCTGCTCGCCCTCGAAGCGCCGCGCCTCGCCGGTGACCGGATCGATCACCTCGGTGCGCGCCCAGCTGGCCCGCGCCTGCAGCCGGGCGTTGGCCACGCCGAGCCGGTCCAGCGGCAGGGTCAGGCGCACCATGTATTCGTCGAACGAGCCGTCGCCGATGTTGCCCACCCCGTCGAAACCGCCGGCCAGGGGGATGACGTCCACGACATCCTCGACCTCGCCGTGGGCGGCATACAGCTCCAGCACCCCCTCCTCCCAGAAGCGCCGTTCATAGGCCGCCTCGAAGATGGTCGTCTTGTCCGGCTCGAGATCGGGGTTGCCGCCCTCCACCTGGCCGATGTCGATGTCGGCGGAGGCGACGAAGTCCTCGAAGTCCAGCTGCCCCACCTCCCGCTCGACGCGGAAGCGGAACTGGTGGCCGGTCCATGGCGTCCACGTCGCCTGCAGGCGCGGCTTGGGATAGACGAACGACTTGCTCAGCTCGCTGTCGCCCGACTGGCTGATCTCGGACACCTCGACCCGCAGCCCGAACTCCAGCGTGAACTCCGGACGGGGACGCCAGGTCGACTGGCCGAACAGCTCCCCGCGCAGCTCCTCCACCCGCACCGCCGCCGAGGGCAGGGGCACGGGGACGCCGTTCTCCTCATAGGCCGTCGTGCTGTCGAGGACGTTCCAAGCCACCTCGCCGCCGGTCTCCAGCGCCCAGGCGTCCGTCGGCCGGTGACGCAGGACGGCGCGCGCGATCGTCTCGCCGGCCGTCGCGTCGGCGGTGAACAGCGAGGTCTCGCCGCCGCCCTCCGAGAAGCCGGCGTAGTCCTCGCCCGACCACCGCTGCAGCGCGATCAGCTCCATCGAGGTGCGGGGCCCGAGGTCGCGCGTCCAGTTGACCCCGAGTTCGGCGTCGACCTCGTCCGTCTCCTCGTCGTTGAAGCTGTCCGTCCCGGCGCCGGCGCGAATCAGCACGTCCTGCGAGCTCTCGCTGCCAAACCAGCCCAGAAGGCCGTTCACCCGCAGCCGTCCGCCGCCCCATCCCCGCTGCGCCGCGCCCGTGGCGCGGACGTTGCGGAAGCGGTCCCACAGCTCCAGGTCCGCGTCCTGGATCAGGGCGCCGGCGGCGTCGTAGCGCCGGCGAAAGCCGTCCCCGGTGCCGTCGGTGCGGTCCGTGGTGGCGCTGATCGACGCCTCGACCGAATCCTCCCCCTCCCGCCGGGACCAGCGGCCGGCGAGCACCGGGCCGACATAGCCGTCGGGGTAGAGGTAGGCGTTGCTCTCGAACACCCGCTCGGTGGCGGCGCCGCGGCGCAGGACGACGTTGGCGACCACTGGGCGGCCCTGCATGTCGATGCCGGGGGCGCCCCCGCGAATCAGCTCCACATGGGCGACTCCGGAGGCGGAGATCCGCTCCAGCACGGCCTCCAGCCCGTCGCTCTTGGTGGAGGGCCGCTGGCCGTTGATCAGCACATTGCCGGCCGCGCCGGCCAGGCCGCGGGTGTCGTCGTCGCCCTCGTCGAACGAGAAGCCGGGCAGCCGCCTGACCATGTCCAGGGCCGTGTCGGGGCTGGAGGCGGCGAAGAAGGCGGGCTCGAAGACGAGAACGCCGCGCGCCTCGCCGCCGCCGCCGGCTGCTTGCGAAGGCTCCGGCAGGGGCGCCTGGGCCGCCGCCGGCCCGGCCAGTATCGAGACGGCGGCGCCCGCCAGCCAGATCGCCCTGCGCATGCTGTCCTTCCCCTGTCGCCGAAGGATGCGGCGGGGCGGGGCGCGGCTCCAGTTACAAGCGTGACAGGTCCGCGGCGCAAGCGCGGCGCCCCGGTCAGAAGGTCTTGCGCAGGCGCAGCGACCAGAAGGTCCGCGGATCGATGTAGCGGCTCTCCACGAAGGCGATCGGCCGGGCCGGGGTGCGGTCGGCGTAGACCGTCCGCTCGACCTCGAAGTCGTTCCAGATGTTCACCTGCGCCCGCAGCGACAGGGTCGGCGTCGGCTTGTACTCGGCCCACAGCTCCACATAGTCCGAGCCGCGGAACCCCGAGGTCTGGTCCGGATCGTAGCTGAACTGGTGCAGGCTCTCGATATAGGCGCCGCCCCATTGCAGCTTCCACGACGGGATGTCCTGCTGGATGGTGAACACCGGCTGCGACGGCCGCACGCCGGAGATCGCGCGCGTTTCGCCGGTCGTCGGATCGGTCACCTCGGTGTGGTTCCAGGTGTTGCGGAAGCCCAGCTTGCCGCCGGAGAAGCTGAACCGGTCCATCGGCACGAGGATGTTCACCGCCAGCTGGTCCAGGGTTCCGTCGCCGATGTTGCCCACCGCCGACAGGCCCATGCCCAGCGGGATCACGTCGATGGCGTCGACGATCTCGTCGTGCCGGTAGCCGATCGAGACGATGCCGTCGGTCCAGAAGCGGCGCTCGTAGGTGATCTCGCTGATCCAGCGCTGCTCCGGCTCGAGGTCCACGTTGCCGCCGAACACATTGCCGTCGTCGAGATCAGCGGAGGCCGCGAAGTCGCCGAAGTCGAGCTGTCCCAGCTCGCGCTCGAAGCGGAAGCGGAACTGGTTGTTCGGCATCGGCGTCCAGGTCGCCTGCAGGCGGGGCTTGGCGAAGAAGAAGCTCTTCTCCTGGTCGGCGTCGCCCGACTGGCGGATGGTCGAGGCCTCGAGGCGCAGGCCGCCCTCAAGGGTCAGGTCGTCGCGGATCCGCCAGGTGCCCTTGCCGAAGGCCTCGCCGCGCAGCTCCTCCACCTTCACCGAAGCCGAGGGCAGGGGCACCGGCGTTCCGCCCAGGGTGAACGCCTGCTGGGTCTCCAGCATGTTGTAGGCGACCTCGCCGCCGGTCTCGAAGGTCAGCGCCGGCGACCGCTCGAAGCGGACGAGGCTGCGGAAGATGGTCTCCGAGGCGTTCCCCTCCGAGACGAAGCGCTGCTCGGGGCTGTCGACGCCGTTCACCCGATCCCGGCCGGTCGACGAGGCTTCGAAGTCGTTGAACTGGTGGATGAAGCGGGTTTCCAGATTGAGCCGCGGGCTGAGCGGCCGGGTGTAGACCACGCCCACCTCGCCGCTCGACCCGTCGTCGTCGAACAGGTTCTCGCGCCGCACCGTCGGGCTGGTCTGCAGCGAGATCGAATGGAAGTCGTTGACGCCGTAGCGGGCCGTCAGGTCGATCTTGCCGCCGAACAGGGGCGTGGCGTAGTTGCCGCGGATCGAGGTGCTGCCGCCGTACTGGTCGTTCCAGTAGTCCTCGCTCCGGATCACCGCGCCCGACCCGTTGCGCCGCACCACCGGCCCGACGCCGTTGGCGTCGCTCATCGACATGCCGTCGCTCAGGGTGACGCCCCAGGTGGTCTCCCCCTCGCGGGCGGTGAACTGGTAGCTCCCGCCGTAGATGTCCTGCCCGCCCTCGAACAGCGTGGCGTTGGCGGTGAAGATCGACTGCCGGCTCGATTCGCGCCGGGTGATGACGTTCACCACCACGGCGAAGCCCTGCATGTCGATGCCCGGCGCGCCGCCGCGGATCAGCTCGATGCGCTCGACCTGGCTGGCCAGGGTCCGGCCCAGCACCGCCGAACCGGTGTCGTTCTTGGAGGCCGGCCGCGATCCGTTGACCAGCACATTGCCGACCGAGCCCTCGAAGCCGCGACTGCCGTCGCCGTCGACGACGCTGAAGCCCGGGATCCGGTTGACCATGTCCAGGGCGGTGTTGGGCCGCTGGTCGGCGAAGAAGGCGGGTTCGAAGACGAGGACGCCCTGCTGCCCCGCCTCGGCCTGCGGAGCCGGCGCGGCCGGCGCGGCCGGCGTCTGCGCGGCGGCGAAGCCGGCGGACAGCGCCAGCGCCGATGTCGTCAGCAGAATCGTTCTGGTCATCGCGTACTCCCCTCGTCGTCGAGAGGTGTGGCGGCGTGTCGCGGCAGTCTCCAGTTACAAGGGGGACAGGTGCATTAAAACGCGGACATGATTACACAGAATTAATCTGCGTCTTCTGTTCCCGTTTCCCTGTTACTTGACGTTCTTTGCAGGCCGGGCCCTCAGACCGCCGTCCCGCCCACCGTCAGTCCGCCCATCTTCAGACTGGGCTGGCCGATGCCGACCGGCACGCCCTGGCCGGCCTTGCCGCACACGCCGACGCCCGGGTCGAAGGCGAAGTCGTCGCCGATCATCTCGATCCGCGTCAGGGCCGTGGCCCCGTCTCCGATCAGGGTCGCGCCCCGCACCGGGGCGGTGATCTTCCCGTCCTCGATCAGATAGGCCTCGGTGCACTGGAAGACGAACTTGCCGTTGGTGATGTCCACCTGCCCGCCGCCGAAATTGGCCGCGTAGAGCCCGCGCTTCGTCGAGGCGATCATGTCCGCTTTCGAGTCCCGCCCGCCTTCCATGAAGGTGTTGGTCATCCGCGGCATGGGCATGTGGGCGAAGGACTGCCGCCGGCCGTTGCCGGTGGCGCGCGCGCCCAGCTGACGGGCGGACAGCCGGTCGTGCATCAGGCCGACCATGATCCCGTCCTCGATCAGCACGGTGCGGGAGGTCGGCGTGCCCTCGTCGTCGATGGTCAGCGAGCCGCGGCGACCGGCGATCGAGCCGTCGTCGACCACCGTCACGCCCGGCGCGGCGACGCGCTGGCCCATGCGGCCGGTGAACACCGACGACCCCTTGCGATGGAAGTCGCCCTCGAAGCCGTGGCCGATCGCCTCGTGCAGCAGGACGCCGGGCCAGCCGGCGCCCAGCACCACGTCCATCTCCCCGGCCGGGCAGTCGACGGCCTCGAGGTTGACCAGCGCCTGGCGCAGGGCCTCGTCGACCTGCGCCTGCCAGCGCTCCGGGGCGATCCAGGTCTCGAATCCGGCGCGGCCCCCGGCCCCGGAGGAGGCGCTTTCCCGCCGGCCGTCCTTCTCGACCGTGACCGACACGTTCAGCCGCACCAGCGGCCGCAGGTCGCGCGCCAGCCGGCCGTCGCCGCGCAGGATCTCGATCTGCCGCCGCTCCCCGGTCAGCGAGGCGGACACCTGCACCACCCGCGGATCGCGGGCCCGGGCCCAGGCGTCGATCTCCGCCAGCAGGGCGATCTTGTCGGAGAAGGCGGGGGAGGCGAGGGGGTCGACCGGCTCGTACAGGCTGCGGTTGGTGGACGGCGGCGCCTCGGCGGCGGTCCCCGCATGGCCGGCCCGCGCCAGGGCCGCGCTGTCCGCCGCGCGGCGCAGGGCGGCGGCGCTGATCTCGTTGGCGTGGGCGTAGCCGGCCGTCTCGCCGGCCACCACCCGCAGGCCGAAGCCCTCGGTGGCGTCGTAGGCCGCCGACTTCAGCCGGCCGTCGTCGAAGTGGAGCGCCTCGGACTCCGAGCGCTCCAGAAACAGCTCCCCGTCGTCGGCGCCGGCGAGGGCGCCCTGCAGGAGGGAGAGGGCCTCGTCGGCGCCGAGGTCGGCGCTGTCGAGAATGGCGGGCGGAGAAACGGGGACGGTCATGGCCTCTAGGTAGGCGCTGACCGTCCCCGCGTCACGGGTCAGGGAACGTCGACGTCGCCGGAGCCGTCGATCGTCTGGCTCAGACGGTCGGGCCGCCGGGTCAGGGTCACGTCGCCCGAGCCGGCCACGTCGACCCGGGCCGAGCCGGTCGGCCCCGCCACCACGTCCCCGGAGCCGCGGATGGTGATCGCCGCATCGGTGGTCACCAGCCGGTCCAGGTCCACGTCGCCGGAGCCGTTGACCTCGACGGTCAGCAGGTCGGTGCGGCCGTGGACGTCGATGTCGCCGGAGCCGTGGACGGTCAGCTCCAGGGCCGGCTGGTCGTAGTCGCGGATCGACAGGTCGCCGCTGCCCACCATCTCGAAGGCGCGCACGTCCGGGGCGGTGACCACCACCCGCAGGGACTCGGTCTCGCTCTACACCCGCACGCCGTTGGCGCTCCAGCGGATATAGCCCCGCTCGGTGTCGTGGCCGACGTCGTGCAGCGTCAGCCGTCCGTTTTCGAAGCGCACCCGGTCGACCACCGACCGGGGGCCGGTCAGGCGGACGCTCGCCTGGTCGCCCTGGACGAAGGTCACTTCGGCCGGCACGTCCACCGACAGGCGCTCGGCGCCGTCCCAGGCCAGGGTGCGGGTCGCGTCGGGCTCGACGCGGCCGCGCTGCAGGCGCAGGTCCGAATCGCCCATCGGGCCCTCGCTCACGACCCAGGTCCATTCGTGCCGGGCCAGGTCCCGGCCGCCCAGCGCCACGGCGCCGCCGATGCCGACGATGGCCAGGAACAGGCCGACGCCGGTGATGATCAGAAGATTGCGGATCATGTCAGGTCCTCCCTCAGGCCTGGATGGCGGGTTGGGGCTCGAGCGCCGGCTTCAGCACCCGGTAGTGGAGGCGCGCGTACCAGATGGTCGCGTCGATCAGCCACTTGGTCAGCAGGGCGAACAGGCCGCCCATGAACAGGCCGAGGCCCATCAGCCCGACGCCGAGCAGCACGGCGCCGAAGACGCCGCCCGGGGCGCCGACGAACGGCCCGACGGCGAGCACGAAGCCGCCGGCGATGAACACGCCCACGCCGGTCAGCAGCATGGCCAGCATCGTCCCGAACACCGGCAGCACGATCGGCAGCAGGATCAGGATGTCGATGGCCCCGAGGCCTAGGATGGCGAAGATCGCCCCGGCCGCCGACGAGGCGGTCTGCTCCTGGCCCCAGCGCCGGGCGCCGGCCTCGGCGCGCAGTTCGCGCGCCAGCCGCGACGGATCGCCCAGCGCGGCCGCGATCTCGGCCTCGGACCGGCCGGCGGCGGCGCCGTCCTCGAAGTGCGTCTCGTAGTCGGCGGCGATCTCCGCGGCGGCGGTCATGGGCAGGCCCACCAGCCCCTGCTTCAGCCGGGCCATGAATTCGGCGCGGGTCATTGTTCAGCTCCTTGCTGGGCGGAGGCGCCGGCCGGGTCGGCGGGCGCATCCACGATGGCGTCGACGGCGCGGGCGAAGGCGCGCCACTCGGCGGTCTGGGCCAGAAGGGCCCGCCGACCGGCGTCGGTGAGGCGATAGTATTTGCGCGACGGCCCCGAGGGCGATTCGACCAGATAGGTCTCGACCAGGCCGTCGGTCTGCATCCGCCGCATCAGCGGATAGATGGTGCCCTCGCCCATATCGATGGCGTCGGACAGGGTGGAGGCGATCTCGTAGGCATAGCTGTCGCCCCGGTCGAGGAGGGCGAGGACGCACAGCGTCAGCACCCCCTTCTTGAGCTGGATCTCTATGGTTTCAGGCACATCAACGTCTCCCTTGATGAACCCAGGCTATCGCAAGGTATCTTGTGCCGCAAGGTAGCTTGCGAAACATGAAATGGATTTAATCCGGGGCCCTTTCGTCGCGGCTGCGCTCTATCGCTTGGCAAGCGCGGGAGGGGGCGATATGGACCGGCCGAAGAACCGCCGCGGGCGCAGGTCCCGGCGGCTGCTTGCGATTGGATCGCAAGCGCCTGCGACGAAACGGGATTAGGATGAGGATGTCTCGCATGGGGATGGGCACGCGGGCCCGGGCCACTGTCGGCGGCGGTCTGACCGCGCTGGGCCTGGCCCTCTTCTCGGCCGCGCCGGCCTGGGCGGCGGGCGACCTGGTCGGTCAGCCGACGCCGGGCGGTCTGGGGCTTCAGCCGGCGGCCTCGCCGCTGAAGGTCGAGGCGCACCAGTTCCACGACTTCGTCCTGATGCCGATCATCACGGCGATCTGCCTGCTGGTGCTCGGCCTGCTGATCTGGATCGTGATCCGCTACAACAAGAAGTCCAACCCGACGCCGGCCCGCTGGAGCCACAACACCCTGATCGAGGTGATCTGGACGGTCGTCCCGGTCCTGATCCTGGTGTTCATCTCGCTGTTCTCGTTCCGCCTGCTGTTCGCCTACCACGACATGCCGACGCCCGACCTCACCGTGAAGGCGACCGGCAACCAGTGGAACTGGGCCTATGAGTATCCGGACCAGGGCATCGCCGAATACGTCTCCAACATGCTGCCGGAGGACGAGGCGCGGGCTCGGAACGTTCCCTACCGCCTCGCCGCCGACGAGCCGATCGTCGTGCCGGTCGGCAAGACCGTGCGCGTCCTCGTCACGGCCGCCGACGTGCTGCACGCCTTCGCCCTGCCGGCCTTCGGCCTGAAGATCGACGCGGTCCCGGGCCGGGTGAACGAGACCTGGTTCCGCGCCGACCGCACCGGGGTCTTCTATGGCCAGTGCTCGGAGCTGTGCGGCGTCGACCACGCCTTCATGCCGATCCAGATCAACGTCGTGACCCAGGCGGAATTCGAGGCCTGGGTGGCGTCCAAGGGCGGCTCGATGACCCCCGCCGCCGCCGCGCCGGGCGGCACGGCGGCCCAGGTGGCCGCCGGCACGGAAGGCCAGGGCGCGCGCAACGTCGCCTCGGACGCCATGCAGCCGGCCGCGGGCGCGCCCGCCGGCCAGCCCCCGGCCGACACCGGCGCGCTCGACAGCTCGCCGTCCGCCGCCTCGGCCCCCGCCGTCCCCGACACCGCCGCCGCCCCGGCGGCCCAGTAATACGATCCGCGAGAGCCCAGAGACCATGGCCACCGCAGCCCAGAACCTCGCCCACGACCACGATGGTCATCACGACCACAAGCCGGGCTTCTTCACCCGCTGGTTCCTGTCGACGAACCACAAGGACATCGGGATGCTGTACCTGGTGTTCGCCATCTTCACCGGACTGGTGGGCGGCGCGCTGTCCGGCCTGATCCGCTGGGAGCTGGCGGAGCCGGGCATCCAGCTGTTCCGCGAAGGCTCGATCATCCAGCAGCTCGGCATCGTCGAGGCGTCGAAGCACGGCTACAACGTCACGGTCACGGCGCACGCCCTGATCATGGTGTTCTTCGTGGTCATGCCGGCCACCATGGGCGGCTTCGCCAACTACTTCACGCCGATCATGATCGGGGCGCCGGACATGGCCTTCCCGCGCATGAACAACATCTCCTTCTGGCTGCTGTTCTTCGCCTTCGTCCTGCTGGTGCTGTCGATGTTCGTCGACGGCGGCCCGGGCCGCGGCTTCGGCGGCGGCTGGACGGCCTATCCGCCGCTCTCGACCATGGGCCACACGGGTCCCGCCTTCGATCTGGCGATCTTCTCGCTGCACATCGCCGGCGCCTCGTCGATCCTCGGCGCGATCAACTTCATCACCACCATCTTCAACATGCGCGCGCCGGGCATGACCCTGCACCGCATGCCGCTGTTCGCCTGGGGCGTGCTGATCACGGCCTTCCTGCTGCTGCTGTCGCTGCCGGTCCTGGCCGGCGCCATCACCATGCTGCTGGCCGACCGCAACTTCGGCACCAGCTTCTTCAATCCGGCCGGCGGCGGCGACCCGGTGATGTACCAGCACCTGTTCTGGTTCTTCGGCCACCCCGAGGTCTACATCATGATCCTGCCGGGCTTCGGCATGATCTCGCACATCGTCTCGACCTTCTCGCGCAAGCCGATCTTCGGCTACCTCGCGATGGCCTACGCCATGGTCGCCATCGGCTTCATCGGCTTCATCGTGTGGGCGCACCACATGTACACCGTGGGCATGAGCATCAACCTGCGCGCCTACTTCGTGGCCGCGACGATGATCATCGCCGTCCCCACCGGGGTGAAGATCTTCAGCTGGATCGCCACCATGTGGGGCGGCTCCATCAGCTTCAAGACGCCGATGCTGTGGGCGATGGGCTTCATCTTCCTGTTCACCGTCGGCGGCGTCACCGGCGTGGTGCTCGCCAACGCCGGCATCGACTACAGCCTGCACGACACCTACTACGTGGTCGCCCACTTCCACTACGTGCTGTCTCTGGGCGCCGTGTTCTCGATCTTCGCGGGCTTCTACTACTGGTTCGAGAAGATGTTCGGGGTGAAGTACAACGAGTTCCTCGGCGCGCTGCACTTCTGGGTCATGTTCGTCGGCGTGAACGTGATCTTCTTCCCGCAGCACTTCCTCGGCCTGCAGGGCATGCCGCGGCGCTACGTCGACTATCCGGACGCCTACACCCTGTGGAACCACGTCTCCTCGGTCGGCTATGCGATCACCGTCGTCGGCGTGGTCATCTTCCTGGTGGTCCTGCTCGAGGCGGCCGTGCGTCGCCGCAAGGGCGTGGCCAACCCGTGGGGCGAAGGCGCCACCACCCTGGAGTGGACCCTGTCCTCGCCGCCGCCGCACCACCAGTTCAACGAACTGCCGGTGATCAAGCGCGACGAACACTGATCGTCCGGCCGGTCCGGCAGAATCGTCGGGGGCCGCTCCTGCCCGGGGGCGGCCCTCAGCCGTTGGAGACCTGATGTCCGACCCTCTCGCCCCCGCCATCTCCACGGCCCAGCCGGAAGACTTCTTCCAGCTGCTGAAGCCGCGCGTGATGTCGCTGGTGATCTTCACGGCGGTCACCGGCCTGGTGGTCGCGGGCGGGGACCTCGACGCGGTCTCGTCGGCCATCGCCGTGCTGTGCATCGCCGTCGGCGCGGGGGCGGCCGGCGCGCTGAACATGGCGCTGGAGGGCGAGACCGACGCCCTGATGCGCCGCACCCGCGGCCGGCCGGTCGCCGCCGGCCGGGTGCGCAAGAACGACGCCATGGCCTTCGGCGTGCTGCTGTCGATCTTCTCGGTGATGCTGCTCGGGATGACCGCCAACTGGCTGGCCGGCGGCCTGCTGCTGCTGACCATCCTCTACTATGCGGTCTTCTACACCCTGCTGCTCAAGCGGCGGACGCCCCAGAACATCGTCATCGGCGGGGCCGCGGGCGCCCTGCCGCCGGTGATCGGCTGGGCCGCCGCCACCGGCGAGGCGCCGTGGCAGGCGTGGCTGCTGTTCCTGATCATCTTCCTGTGGACCCCGCCGCACAGCTGGGCCCTGGCCCTCTACTCGGCCGGGGACTACGCCCGCGCCGGCATCCCGATGATGCCGGTCGCGCGCGGCGCCCGCAGCACCCGGCTGCAGATCTGGCTCTACAGCCTCGTGCTCGTGCCGGTGGCGATCGCCCCCGGCCTGCTCGGCCTCGGCGGGCCCGGCTATCTGGTGGTCTCCGCCGCCGGCGGCGCCGGCTTCCTCGCCCTGGCCTTCCGGGTCTGGCGCTCCCGCGCCGGCGACGAGCCGGACAAGGCCGAGGCCGTGGGGCGAGAGGCCGCATTGTATGATGTCCGCGCGGAGGCCAAACCGGCCCGCAACCTGTTCGCCTTCTCGATCCTCTATCTGATGGCCATCTTCGCCGCCCTGCTGGTCGAGAGCCTGACCCGGACCCTGAGCCCCTGATCCGATGCGCCTGACCCCCGAACAACTCGAAGCCCGCAAGAAGCGCAACCTCGCCATCGCCGGCGGCCTGGTCGTGTTCATCGTGCTGGTGTTCACCATCACCGTCCTGAACCTGCAGCGGAACCGCGACGCGGCGGCCCGCTCGGCGGAGGCGGCGGCCGCGGCCGCCCCGGCGGAGGCCGCCCGGTGAAGCGCACCCATCTCGTCGCCCTGATCTGCGCCGGGACCGTCGTCTTCATGACCGGCGCGGCCTTCGCCGCCGTGCCCCTCTACCAGCTATTCTGCCAGGTCACCGGCTTCAACGGCACCGTGATGCGCGCGGACAAGGCCTCCGAGGTCCAGCTGGACCGGACGGTCCTGGTTCGCTTCGACACCAACGTCCGCAACCTGCCCATGCGCTTCCGGGCCGAGCAGGTCAGCCAGCGCGTCCGCATCGGCGAGACCGGCATGGCCTTCTTCGACGTGACCAACACCTCGGACCGGCCGATCACCGCCCGCGCCGGCTACAACGTCGTTCCGGAACGCGCCGGCCCCTATTTCCAGAAGCTGCAGTGCTTCTGCTTCGAGGAGCAGCAGATCGCCGCCGGCGAGACCGTGCGCTTCCCGGTGCAGTACTTCGTGGCCCCGGAGCTGGCCACGGACCGCGAGAGCCGCGGCGTGCAGGAGATCACCCTCAGCTACACCTTCTATCCCAGCGACGGCTTCGAGCAGGCGGCAAACGACGCCCTGCCCTCTGGCGCGGCCGGATAGCGGGCGCTATAGCCCACACACGACTCTCGACCGTTCAAGAGACCCCGATGGCCGACGCCCACGCGACTCCTCACCACGACTACCACCTCGTCGATCCGAGCCCCTGGCCGCTGGTCGCCTCGGCCGCCGCGGCGGTCATGCTGACCGGCGCCGTGGTCTGGATGAAGGGCCTCGTGGCGGAAGGCGCCGGTCCGCTGGCCGACGCCCTGCTGACCAAGGGCGACAAGGCCCTGTTCTTCCTCGGGCTCGCCGGCGTGCTGGTGTCGATGTTCGGCTGGTGGTCGGACGTGATCAAGGAAAGCCGCAAGGGCGACCACACCCCGGTCGTCTCGCTCGGCCTGCGCTACGGCATGATCCTGTTCATCGCCTCCGAGGTGATGTTCTTCGCCGCCTTCTTCTGGATGTTCTTCGAGATGAGCATCTTCAACGAGGCGCGGACCCACATTCCCGAGATCGGCGCCTGGGCCGACACCGCCGCCAAGTGGTCGACCTGGCCGCCGGAAGGGGTCGAGACCCTCGACGCCTGGCAGCTGCCGCTGCTCAACACCGTGATCCTGCTGCTGTCCGGCACCACCGTCACCTGGGCCCACCACGCCCTGGCCAACGGCGACCGCAATGCGACGAAGATCGGCCTCGCCATCACCATCGCCCTGGGCGTGCTGTTCACCGCGGTGCAGGCCTACGAGTACCAGCACATCATCCACGAGAACCTGTTCTTCAACGAGGAAGCGGCGGGCGCGGGCCTCTACGGTTCGATCTTCTTCATGGCCACCGGCTTCCACGGTTTCCACGTGCTGGTCGGGACCATCTTCCTGATCGTCTGCCTGCTGCGTCTGCTGGCCGGCCACTTCACCCCGGAGAAGCATTTCGGCTTCGAGGCGGCGGCCTGGTACTGGCACTTCGTGGACGTGGTCTGGCTGTTCCTCTTCGCCTTCGTCTACGTCACCTTCGGTTGACCGAGGGCCCGACAGCTTCATACGGCCAGCCGGCGCGGATCGACCCGATCCGCGCCGGTCTGCTTTGCCGCTGCCCGCACTGCGGTCGCGGGCGGCTGTTCGCCGGCTTCCTGAAGGTGGTCGAGGCGTGCGAGGTCTGCGGCTACGACTTCCGCCGCCTGAACACCGGCGACGGCGCGGCGGTCTTCGTCATGCAGGCCGCCGGGGCCCCGGTCGTGTTCGGGGCCCTGTTCATCCAGCTGGCCTGGGCGCCGCCGGTCTGGGCGGTGGCGGCGGGCGCCCTGCCGCTGGTGGCCGGCCTCTCGTTCGCCCTGATGCGGCCCGCCAAGGGCCTGATGATCGCCCTGCAGATGCGCGAGTCCCGGTCCGGTGACTGAGCTGCCCCGCCGCTTCCCCTGGATCCTGACCGTCCTCTGCGCCGGCCTGTGCGCCGTGCTGCTCGCGCTCGGCGTCTGGCAGGTGCAGCGGATGCAATGGAAGGCGGGGCTGATCGCCGCCGCCGACGCCGCCGCCGAGGAGCCCGTCGCTCCCGCCGCCCGGGTGTTCGCCGCCGCCCGGCCCGAGTTCCGCAAGGTCGAACTGACCTGTCCCGGCCTCGCCACCGCCCCCTGGGTGGAGCTGCAGAGCATCCACGACGGCCAGGCCGGGGTTCGCCTGATCTCCGCCTGCCGCGACCCCGGACTGGACCGCGTGGTCCTCGTCGACCGGGGCTTCGTCGCGGACGGGATTTCGGCGCGTCCCCCGGTCGCGCCCTCGTCCACGCCCCTGCGCGTCGTGGCCGAGATCCGCGCCACCCCCGCCCCCGGCCCCATGGCGCTGGCCGCCCAGGACGACCGCTTCTACGTGCGCGACAACGCCGCCATGGCCCGCGCGCTCGGGGTCGAGGGTCCGGTGTCGCCGTGGACCGCCTTCGCCCTCGCGTCGACCAATCCCGACTGGGCCGCCCTGCAGCCCTCCGCCCCGCCGCCGGCCTTCTCCAACAACCACCTCGGCTACGCCCTGACCTGGTTCGGACTGGCGCTCGCCCTCGTCGGTTTCTACATCGCCCTGCTCCGCCGGCGCATGTCCGGCCCCTCCCGCCCCGGGGACAAGGAACCGTCCTGACCGCCCGCCTCCACACCCTGCCCAACGGCGTCCGCGTCGTCTGCGACCCCATGCCGGGCCTGCGCACCCTGGCTCTGACGGTCACGGTGCGCGGCGGCGCGCGCTGGGAGACGGAGGCGACCTCGGGTTGGTCGCACTGCCTCGAGCATCTGGTGTTCAAGGGGGCGGGCGACATGGGCGCGCGCGAGATCGTGGAGCGCATCGAGGGGCAGGGGGGCTCGATCAACGCCGCCACCGGCTACGAGCGCACCAGCTTCGAGGTTCGCGGCCTGGCGGGCACGCTGCCTCTGTCCATGCAGGTCCTCTCCGACCTCGTCTTCCGCCCGACGCTCGATCCGGCGGAGATCGAGCGCGAGAAGGACGTCGTCGCCCAGGAGATCGCCGAGGCCTTCGACACCCCGGACGACCACGTGTTCGAAATGGCGCAGACCCGCGCTTTCGCAGACCAGCCGCTCGGACGACCGATCCTCGGCTCCGTCGCCAGCCTGGCCCCCATCGACCGGGCGAGCATCGCCGCCTGGCGCGCCCGCCTCTACGCCCCTGACCGCATGGTCGTCGCCGCCGCCGGCGCGGTGGACGAGGACGAGCTGCTGACGCTGGCCGGGCGCTGGTTCGGCGGCGAGGCCGCGATCCCTGCGGACGCCCCGGCCGCCGCCCGCTTCACCGGCGGCGCCGACCGGCTGACGCGCCGGATCGAACAGGCCAACCTCGTGTTCCAGCTCCCGTCGGCCTCGGCGGTCGAGCCGACCTACGCCGCCGCCCGCATGCTGGCGGAGATCCTCGGCGGCGGCATGGCCTCGCGCCTGTTCCAGAGCGCGCGCGAGGCCCGCGGCCTGGCCTACGCCATCGACGCCTGGCACGAGCCCTATGAGGACGCCGGCGTGCTCGGCATCTACGCCGGGGCCGCCGCCGAGCGGGCCGTCGAGCTGGCGCGGGTCTGCGCCGACGAGTTGCGCGCCCTGGCCGAGCACGGTCCGAAGGAGGCGGAGGTCGCCCGCGCCGCCGCGGTGCTCAACGCCGGCCTGTGGATGTCGGACGAGAATCCCGCCGCCCGCGCCGGCCGGGCCGCGGCCCAGACCCTCCTGTTCGGCGCGCCCATCCCCTCGCAGGTCGCCGCCGACCGCATTCTCGCCCAGACGCCCGCCAGCGTGCGCGACGCCGCCGGGGCGGCGCTGGCCGCCGGGACCTCGGCCACGGCCGTGCTCGGCCCGGCCGCGGCCGGCCCGGCCGGCGCCGCCTTCCACCGCGCCCTGTTCGGCTGATATCCTGCGGCGATGGCCCTTCTCGACTGGATCAGCGAGGCGAGCGGTCCGGTCGTGCGCGGCCGGGGCGTCGTCCTCCGCCCGCCGCGGGCGTCGGATCACGAGGCCTGGGCCGCCTTGCGCGGCGAGTCCCGCGCCTACCTCCAGCCGTGGGAGCCGACCTGGCCCGAGGACGACCTGACCCGGGCCGCCTTCCGGCGGCGACTCACCATCTACGCCCGCGAGATGGAGGCGGGGCACGCCTGGCCCTTCTTCGTCTACCGCGAGCCCGACCGCGCCCTCGTCGGCGCCATCACCCTCTCCAACGTCCGCCGGGGCGTCGCCGAAACCGGCACCCTCGGCTACTGGATCGGTCGTCGGTTCTCCGGTCGCGGCCACGCCACCGCCGCGGTCCGCGCCATGACCGCCTGGGCCTTCGACGAGCTCGGCCTGCACCGGGTCGAGGCGGCCTGCGTCCCCGCCAACACGCCCTCCCGCCGCGTGCTGGAGAAGGCTGGCTTCGAGCTGGAGGGGCAGGCCCGGGCTTATCTCAAAATTAACGGCGCTTGGGCAGATCATCTGTTGTTCGGCCGCGTGAACGACGGGGCCGGCTGCGACGGCTGAGCCGTTCACCGGGGATCCGTAGGCGTTTGAACAATCGCTCCAGAAGTCTGGCCTGGGACGCGACGACCGCCATCGAGGCGCTGGCCGCTGCGGACACCGCCCTGTGGATCTGGACCCCGGCCCAGGACCAGATGCGCTTCACCGGCGCGACCCGCGCCCTCGGGCTCGGCCCGCTCGCGCCGGAGTGCTCCGGGGCCGCCTTCGCCGCGGTCGCCGTGCCCCAGGACCGCGCCCTCGCCGAGAAGATCCTCAAGCCGCAGGAGGAGGGGACCGAGGTCGCCGTCCGCCTGCGCATGCGCGATTCCGAGACCTGCATCTGGCGCGGCGTCTGGCTGGAGGACGGGCTGCGCGCCGCCGGAGTGGCGGCGCTGGAGAAGCGTTTCTCGGCCTGCGAGCGGGACCAGCTGACGGGGCTTCTCGATCGCCGCACCTTCATCAGCCGCGCCGCCGACGCCCTCACCCAGCCGGGCGAGTACGAACTGGTGGCGGCCGACGTCGACCGCCTGCGCCGGCTGAACGAGGCGTTGGGCCACGAGCGCGCCGATCTGGTGCTGTCGGCGCTCGGCTCCCGCCTGAACGCCGCCTTCGCCCAGGACGCCGCCGCCGCCCGCGTCGGCGAGGACGAGTTCGCCATCATCGTGCCGCGCGGCGCCACCGCCGCCTCCGAGCGGGTGCGCGAGGCGCTGGAGCAGCCGCTGCGCATCGCCGGCTTCGATATCTATCCGACCGTGTCGATCGGCGCCGTCGCCGTCGAGGGCGGTCCGGACGCGCCCGACGCCGCCGAACTGCTGCGCCGCGTCGAGCTGGCGGTCGAGCACGCCAAGTCCGCCGGCCGCGGCGGGGTGGCCGCCTACGGCCGCGCCCTCGAAAGCGACAGCCTCTCGCGGCTGGCGCTGGAGTCCGACCTGCGCAACGCCTTCGTGCGCGGCGAGATCGAGCCCTTCTACCAGCCCATCGTCAACCTCGACACCGGCGCGGTCGCCGGCTTCGAGGCCCTGGCCCGCTGGCGTCACCCGCGCCGCGGCCTCGTGCCCCCCGACGAGTTCCTCGGCCTCGCCGACGAGATGGGGCTGATGAACGAGCTGGGCCTGCTGATGATGACCCAGTCGGCCCGCCAGCTCGCCGAGTGGCTGCGCCGCCACCCCGGCGCCGGCAAGCTGTTCTGCAGCGTCAACCTGTCGGTGGGCGAGATCGAGCGGCCCGGCCTGGTCGCCGACGTGGCCCGGATCATCTCCGAGACCGGGCTGCCGCGCGGCGCGCTCAAGCTCGAGGTCACCGAGAGCGACATCATGCGCGACACCACGCGCGCCGCCGCCATCCTGAAGGAGCTCCGCGAGGCCGGGGCCTCGCTGGCGCTGGACGACTTCGGCACCGGCTTCTCGTCGCTCAGCTACCTCGCCCGCCTGCCGTTCGACACCCTGAAGATCGACCGCTACTTCGTGCTCACGATGGACAAGGACGAGGGCTCGGCCAAGATCGTCCGCTCGGTCGTCAACCTGGGCCGCGACCTGTCGCTCGAAGTCGTCGCCGAGGGGGTCGAGAACGCCACCTTGGCCAAGCTCCTGCTGCAGGCCCAGTGCCACTACGGCCAGGGCTTCGGCTACGCCCAGCCGCTGCCCGCCCAGGGCGCCGAGGTCTACCTCAACGAGTCCCTCGCCGACGGCTCGGCCCCGATCAAGGCGCGCTCGGGCCAGAGCGCCTAGGCGCGGCCCGCCTGGCCCGACAGCCGTCCCGGGTCGATGCCCAGGGTGGCTAGGGCGCGCGCCCACTTGGCCTCGTAGTCGGGGTCGAAGACCAGATCGGCGTCGGCGTCGGCGGTGAGCCAGACGTTTTCGCCGAGCTCCTCCTCCAGCTGACCCTCGCCCCAGCCGGCGTAGCCCAGCAGCAGCACCGACCGCCGCGGCCCCGCCGCCGGATCGACCATGGCCGCCAGCGCCTCGCGCGTGCCGGTCATCGCCAGCCCGTCGCCGATCAGGGCCGAGGCGTCCGCCGCCATCCAGTCGTCGGTGTGCAGCACGAAGCCCCGTTCCCGCTCGACCGGCCCCCCGACCAGCACCGGACGCTCCGCCGCCGCATCGGGCGCGGGCGTCTCCAGCTTGGTCAGCACCATCTTCAGGTCGACGCCCGGCGCGGGCCGGTCGAGGCGCAGCCCCATGGCGTGATCCGGCCCGTGGGCGCAGATCAGGATCACCGCATGCTCGAAGCGGGGGTCGCCGATGCCCGGCATCGCCACCAGCAGGCGCCCGGCCAGGGATTGGAAGTGGTCCATCCTTCTATCATCGGGAGCCGGCGGCGCAGGCGCAAGTCGCGCGAGGTTGGCGAGTTTCGCCGCAGGCCCTATCTGGGCGGCGGGACCCATCCCGCAGCCCCATCCGGAGAGCCTTCCATGACCGTGAAGATCGGCGACCGCATCCCCTCCGCCACGCTGACGCGCGCCACCGACGAGGGACCGAAGCCGGTCTCCACCGACGAGGTCTTCAAGGGCCGCACCGTCGCCCTGTTCGCCGTGCCGGGCGCCTTCACCCCGACCTGCTCGGCCCGGCACCTCCCGGGCTTCAAGGACGCCCGCGAGACGCTGAAGGCGAAGGGCGTCGACGCGATCGCCTGCGTCTCGGTCAACGACGCCTTCGTCATGGGCGCCTGGGCCGACAGCCAGGGCGTCGGCAAGGACGACATCCTGATGCTCGGCGACGGCAACGGCGACTTCACCCGCGCCCTCGGCCTGTCGATGGACGCCAAGGGCTTCGGCATGGGCGAGCGCTCGCAGCGCTACTCGATGCTGATCCGCGACGGCGTGGTCGAGCAGCTGAACGTCGAGCAGCCGGGCGAGTACAAGGTGTCGTCCGCCGAACACCTGCTGACCCAGCTCTAGGGCCGGCATGACCGACGTCTTCACCCCGGCGCAGCGCAGCGCCGTGATGCGCCGGGTGAAGGGTCGCGACACGGGGCCGGAGCTGATCGTGCGCCGCCTCTTCCGGGCCGCCGGAGTCGGTTACCGGCTCGGCGGCGCCGGCCTGCCGGGGCGTCCGGACCTGGTCATGAAGGGACGGCGGGTCGCCGTCTTCGTCCACGGCTGCTTCTGGCACGGCCACGACTGCCCCCGGGGCGCGCGGGTCCCGAGGGCCAACGCCGCCTACTGGACCGCCAAGATCGCCCGCAATGCGGCCCGCGACGCGGGGGCTGCGGCGCAGCTGCAGGCGCAGGGCTGGCGGGTGATCACCGTCTGGGAATGCGGCCTGCGCCGGCCGGACCTGGCCGACCGGCTGGTCGCGGCGCTCGAGGATCAGGCGACCGCCGTCTCCATCTCCGCCGCGTCCCCGGGCTGAGCCATGGTCATCACGTGGTTGATCGCCCCCAGCAGCATCTGCGGGGTGATCGGCTTGGGCACGAAATAGGTCATGCCCGCCGCCGTGCAGGCGGCGATGTCCTCGGGCGCCGTGTCGGCGGTCACGGCGATCACCGGCACGCGGGCGTTGGGTCCGCTGCCGGCGCGGATGCGGCGGGTGGTCTCGCGCCCGTCCAGCTCCGGCATCCGCACGTCCATGAAGATCAGGTCGAACGGGGTCGCCTCGCAGATCTTCAGCGCCGCCATGCCGTCGGCGGCGGTGGAGATGTCGCAGCCGAGCGGCTGCAGGATCAGCTGGATGGCGCGCCGGTTGATGTCGTGGTCGTCCACCACCAGCACCCGCATGGGACGCCCGTCGTCCGCCTCCTCCGCCTCCGCCGGGGCGGGCTCCGGCGCCGGTGCGGCCGCGGTCGCGGCGATGACCGGGGACTCCGCCGGCGGGGCCGAGGCGTCCGGCTTCGCCGGCCCGACCAGCGCGCGGGCCACCGCCTCCCGGCCCTGCTGCTCCAGCGTCGGCGGCGAGGAGAGGGAATCCTCGCCCGGCTCGACCCGCAGGGCGAGAGTGAACTGGGCCCCCTCGCCGGGCCGGCTGCGGGCGGTCAGCCGTCCGCCCATCAGCTCGGCCAGCTGGCGGCTGATGGCGAGGCCGAGGCCGGTGCCGCCGTGCCGGGCGCTGATCCCGTCGGCGATCTGGTCGAAGGGCGTGAACAGGCGCCCCATCTGCTCGTGCGTCATGCCGGGCCCGGTGTCGATGACGTCGATCAGCAGGGCGTGGCCGGCCGGCTCCTCCGGCCAGGACCGCAGCCGCAGGGTGATCGAGCCCTGCGGGGTGAACTTCATGGCGTTCGAGATCAGGTTGTTCAGCACCTGACGCAGCCGCATCGGATCGCCGCGGACGGCGGCCGGAATCGACGCCGCGCCCTCGACGCGCAGCTTCAGCCCCTTGGCGCGGGCGGGACCGCGCCACAGCCGCACCGTCTGGTTGAGCAGGTCGCGGAGGTCGAAATCGACGCTGTCCACGGTCATGTGGCCGGCTTCCAGCTTGGCGTGGTCCAGCAGGTCGTCCAGCAGGGCCTTCATCATGAAGCCGGCGTCGCTGATCAGGCGGGCCTGGGCGCGGGAGCCGCCGTCGGCCGCCGCCCGCTCCAGCTCGACGGAGCCGGTCAGGATGGCGCTGATGGGCGTGCGCAGGTCGTGGCCGACGGCGGCGAGGAAGGCGCTGCGGCCCTCCATGATGCGCTCGGCGTCCTGACGCTTGCGCTCGGCTTCCAGCCGCGCGGCCGTCTCGGCGATGCGGGCCTCGTTCATCCGCTGCCACGTCGACAGGCAGTAGGTGACGAACACCCCGACGGCCACCGCGGCGGCCGTGACCAGTCCGGTGCCGGCGCCGAACATGGCCATGAACACCGGCACGGTGGCGAGGTAGAGGAATTGGGGGACGACGGTCAGCACCAGCACCCGCTTCGAGCGCGGCGCATTGATCATCGAATAGATGGCGCCCGCGGACAGCAGCAGGGTGGCGCAGATGCCCGCCAGCGGTCCGCCCACCAGCCAGAGCGGCAGCGACAGGCTGCCGAAATAGCCGGCGTTGGCGACCAGGAGGGCGTCGCCGGCCAGGGCGCGAAGCCCCCGCAGGCGCGTCGCCCGCCGTCCGTTGATCGGTGCGAAGACCCACAGGTCGAGCGCCTGGATCAGGAGGTAGCCGACAAACCAGACGAAGCTCAGCTCCCAGCCGACCACCGGGCTGAACACCAGGGCGCTCGCCGCCGCCATGCCGAGACGCTGCAGCAGCGCCTTGCGCCGCTGATGGATGGCGCCGGTCCAAGGGTCCGGCGTCTGGTCAGTCGTCGCGGCCGTAGCGATCGCCATGCGGCTCCCCGGAATTGGCCAGCGGCCCCCGCCGCGACTATCCCGGTCTTGCCCTAACGCTCCGTCAACGGGCGCTTCCGACCGCCTCCGCCACGGACGCGAAACCCTCGTCCCGCACCCGCGCCGCGAGGTCGCGCTTGATCCGCGCCACCAGCCCCGGCCCCTGGTACACGAGAGCGGAATACAGCTGGACCGCCGAGGCCCCGGCGCGGATGCGCCGCCAGGCTTCCTCGCCGGAATCGATCCCGCCGACGGCGATCAGCGGCAGCCGCCCGGCGGCCGCCTCCGCCGCCGCGGTCAGCGCCGCGCGCGCCCTGTCCCTGAGCGGCGCTCCGGACAGGCCGCCGGCCTCCTCGCGGTGCGGCGAGCGGAGACCGGCGGGTCGGTCCAGGGTGGTGTTCGAGACGATCAGCCCGTCGAGCCCGTGGTCGATCACCGCCTCGACGATCATGCCGATCTCCGCCGCGTCCAGATCCGGGGCGATCTTCAGGAACACCGGCGTCCGGTCCTCGCCGCGCGCCTCGGCCAGCCGGCCCAGCAGGTCGTCCAGCGCCGCCCGCCCCTGCAGGGCGCGCAGGCCGGGCGTGTTGGGGGACGAGACGTTGACCGTGAGATAGTCGGCCAGCCCCTTGAGCCGCAGCAGGCCGGCCACATAGTCCGCCGCCTTGTCCTCCGTGTCCTTGTTGGCGCCGAGGTTGGCGCCGACCGTCACGGTCCGCGGCCGCCGCTCGAGGCGGGCGGCGAACGCCTCCAGCCCCGCATTGTTGAACCCCATGCGGTTGATCACCGCCCGGTCCTCCGCCAGCCGGAACAGGCGGGGGCGGGGATTGCCCGGCTGCGGCCGCGGCGTGACCGAGCCGCACTCGACGAAGCCGAACCCCAGCCGCGCCAGCCCGTGCAGCGCCTCCCCGTTCTTGTCGAGGCCGGCGGCCAGGCCGATCGGGTTCGGCAGCTCCAGCGGCCCGACGCGGGCGCGCAGCACCGGATCGTCCGGCGGCGGGGCGGGCAGGGGGGCCAGCTGCAGGGCGCGCAGGGCCAGGCCGTGGGCGGTCTCGGGGTCCAGCCGGCGCAGCAGCCCCGCGCCGAGATCGCTCAGGGCCATCCGACCGCTCCGTCCTCGAACCGCATCACCCCCGCCGCATCGACGGCGAGCCCGCGCTCGGAGCGCACGGCCGTGCGCGGCAGCGGCCCGTACAGGTGGGGGAACAGGGCCCCGCCCCGCGACGGCTCCCGGACCAGCCGGTCCCCGAGGCTCGCCAGATCGACCTCCAGCAGACGCAGCCCGCTCCGGCCGCGGTAGTGGCGCGCCGCCGTTTCGGCCAGCTGGTCCGCCATCGACATGTGGATGTAGCCGTCGGCGCGATCCACCTCCGAGCCGTCCCAGGCGGGACCGGCGGCCGCCCACTCGGCGGCGTCGACCAGCTTCCAGGCCACGTCGCTCACCGGGCTTCCAGCTCCCGCGGCTGCAGCAGTCCCTCGAACAGCGGGCGTCCGGCGGGGTCGACCGAGAAGATCGCCGCCGCGCCCGGCGCGAAGCCGCCGCTCATCCGGTCCATGAGCGCCGGCGAGGCCGCGCCCTCGCCGAGATACTCCAGCGCCAGCAGGTGGACGCCCGGATTGTGCGCCAGCACCAGCAGGCACCCGGCCTCCTCCTCGGCGGCCTCGACCAGCCGCCGCAGGGTCTCCGCCGAGCCGTTGTACAGCGCCTCGTCGTCTCGGACCTGCACGTCGCCCAGCGCGTCATGGACCAGGTCCCAGGTCTGGCGGGTGCGGGTGGCGGGCGAGACCAGCGCCAGATCCGGACGCAGCCCCCGCGCCGCCAGGGTCCGGCCCATCAGGGCGGCGTCGATCCGGCCGCGGGCCGACAGCGGCCGGGTGCGGTCGCCGCCGGCGCCGCCCGTCCGCTCGGCCTCGGCGTGGCGCATCAGGATCAGTCGCTGCATGGCCGCCCTTTAGGGCCGTTCGGAGGTTCCCGCCAGACCGCGATGGCTGCGACCCGCCGGCTGCGGCTGAAGGGCCGGCGCGAGGGCGGCGGCGGGGGCGACGGCCCCGCCCGGACGGATCCGCGCATAGGCCTGGCGGGTCGCCTCCAGAAGGATCACCCCGGCCGTCCCGGGCAGGATGCGCCGCCCCACCTGCTCCAGCCCGTCCGCCAGCGGCAGAAGGGGCGGCCACGGCGGCACGTACAGGGTCTGCGACCAGGCGACCGGCTCCAGCCCCGCCTCGCGCACCAGCCGCTCGAGCTGGCGCCGGGTGAACGGCCGCCCATGGCCGAAGGGCGTGCTTTCCGCCCGCGCCCACAGGCCGCCGCGCGCCGCCGCGACGAGGATCATCCGCCCCGCCGGGGCCAGGGCCCGCACCGCCTCGAGCATCAGGGCCCGGGCGTCGTCCGCCTCCTCCAGCGCATGCACCAGCAGCACCCGGTCGAAGGCGCCGGCGGCGAACGGCAGTCGGCGGTCGTCCACCAGCAGCGTCCGGTTCTTGCCTGACGCCGGCCACGGCTCCACCCCCTGGCCGCCCGGCATGGCGGCGACCACCCGCCGCGCCCCGACGAAGGCGTCCAGCCACGGCGTCGCATAGCCGAGGCCCAGCACGTCGCAGTTCGTCGCCTCGCCCCAGGCGTCCTCCAGCCGCCGCGCCAGCAGGCGTCGGGCCAGCGCGCCGGTCGGCTCGCCGTAGAAGTCGCGAAGCTCCTCGATGCTGCGCCGCATGCCGCCAGCATAGACCCGTCGGGGCGCCGCTGCCAGAATGGCCCCATGCCCCTCGACGTGCGCCTGTTCCCCTGCCTGTCGGACAACTACGGCCTGCTGTTGCGCGACGCCGGCAGCGGCTCGGTGGCGGCCGTTGACGCGCCCGACGCCGACGCCATCCTCGCCGGGCTGGAGCGCGCCGGCTGGGGGCGGCTCGACCTGGTCCTGAACACCCACTGGCACCCCGACCACACCCAGGGCAACGCCGCCCTGAAGGCCGCGACCGGATGCGAGATCGTCGGTCCCGAGGAGGTCCGCCGGGCGGCGCCGCTGGACCGCGTGGTGCGGGGCGGGGATCGCGTGCGGCTGGGCGAGACCGCCTTCGAGGTGACTGACACGCCCGGCCACACCCTGGGTCACATCGTCTACCGCTCGCCGGAAGACGCCCAGGCCTTCGTCGGGGACGTGCTGTTCGTGATGGGCTGCGGGCGCCTGTTCGAGGGCGCGCCGGACCAGATGTGGTCCAGCCTGCGCGCCCTGGCCGCCTGGCCCGACGAGACGGTGATCTGGTGCGCCCACGAATACACCGCCTCCAACGCCCGCTTCGCGCTCAGCGTCGACGACCGTCCGGAGATGGAGGCGCGGGCGGCCGGGATCTTCGCTCTGCGCGAGCGTGGGGAGTCCACCGTTCCCACGACCATCGGGGCAGAGAAGGCCTTCAACCCCTTCCTGCGCGCGCCCGATGCGGCCGCCTTCGCCGCCCTGCGGGCGGCCAAGGACGGCTTCCGGGGCTGACGGTCTGCTACTGCAGGAAGGCCCGGATCACCCGGGCCGAAGACGGCCGTCCGGCGACGCCCTGGGAGGGCGCCACGACGACGCGCAGTTCGCCCCGGGCGTAGGTCACCGAGGCGGCGCCGCCCTCCACGATGACGATGCGGCGGAGCTGGTTCAGCGCCTCCCGTCCGCCGGGCGAGCGGGAGATCCGGGCCACGGCGTCGGTCGACAGGATCAGGGCCTCGACCGTCAGGGCCTCGGCGTCGCCGCCGGTGTCGACGTTGATCTCGACCAGTCGTCCGACCGCTTCGCTGAGCATGGCGCTGCGGCGCGCCATCAGGCTCCACAGGCGGAACGGTCCGAGCACCGGCGGGGTCAGGTTCTGGCCGGGCCCCGCGAACGAGGCCGGAGCCCCGCCGGGCGCCCGTCCGGTGTAGACGGTGATGCCCCCGTTCGGGGTCACCCGCAGCACCTGCTGACCGGCGTCATTGCGATAGATCACGTCGCCGCGCGGCGCCGGGCTCGGGCGCAGGACCCAGGTCTCCTCGCTGCGCTCGAACCTGAGCAGCGAGTGGTTGCCGGACCGGTCGAGGGTGAAGGCGTCGCCCGTGTCGGCGACGTAGCGCCCCGGCGGCGGAAGGGCGCTGCTGGGCCGCGGCTGGAGGCGGAGGGCGCGGCTCTGTTCGGCCTGGGCGTTGGCGCGTTCCTGGGCGCTGGCGCCCGCCGTGGAGGCGAGCGAAAGAGCCGACGCCGCGAGGGCGATCGCCATCGCGGCCGAAAGCGGCGTCCACGCCGGCCTCGCCTTCGCCGTCAACTCCATGGCCGCCTTGGTGCAATCGCGGCGCGGCGGATTTTGGGCAGGGGCCGGATCACCCGACCAGATACTGACCGCCGTTCAGCGACAGGGTGCAGCCTGTGACATATCCGGCACGTTCGCCGGCCAGCCACGACACCATATCGGCGATTTCCTCGCCTTTTCCGAGTCTTCCGACCGGGATCTGGGCGATGATTCCGGCCAGGACCTTCTCGTCCATGGCGCCCACCATCTCGGTGTCGATGTAGCCGGGCGCGATACAATTCACCGTGACCCCCTTGCGCGCGTTCTCCAGCGCGAGGGCCTTGGTGAAGCCGATCATCCCCGCCTTGGCGGCCGAGTAGTTGGTCTGGCCGATCTGGCCCTTCTGGCCGTTGATCGAGCTGATGTTGACGATCCGCCCCCATCCCCGGTCGCGCATGCCGTTGATGACCTGGCGGGTCATGTTGAACACGCTGTCCATGTTCACCCGGATCACGTCCGACCACTGGTCGGCGGTCATCTTGTGGAAGAAGCCGTCGCGGGTGATGCCCGCGTTGTTGATCAGGACGTCGATCGGCCCCAGCGCCGCCTCCACCTCGGCCACGGCGCGCTGGCAGTCCTCGAAGCTGCCGACGTTGCCCTTGACCACCATCACGCCCAGTTCCTCGGCGGTGGCGCGGGCGGCGGCCTCGTTGCCGGAGAAGCCGGCGGCGACCGCCATCCCGTCTTCCTTCAGCCGCTGGGCGATCGCCTTGCCGATGCCGCGGGTGCCGCCCGTCACGAGTGCGACGCGTGCCATGTGCGTATTCCTGTCCCTGAGCGGCGGCCTCTCCGTGGGCCGCCTGCCGTGGGAATACGCTTTAGCTTGCCGGACGTTGCGCGGAAAGCGTCGTTACGCCGCCGGCGCCAGACGGGCCATGTCGAGGACGAAGCGGTAGCGCACGTCCGACCGTTCCATCCGCTCGTACGCCTCGTTGATCTGCTCCGGCGCGATCACCTCGATATCGCAGGCGATGCCATGCTCGGCGCAGAAGTCGAGCATCTCCTGCGTCTCCCGGATGCCGCCGATCAGGCTGCCCGCCACGCTGCGCCGCCGCCACAGCAGGGGCATGGCGTAGACCGGCATCCCCTCGGTGGTCAGGCCCAGCATGACCATGGTCCCGTCGCGCGCCAGCAGGTTGATATGGCTGGCGATCTCGTGGGTGGCCGAGACCGTGTTGATGATCAGGTCGAACTTTTCCGCCGCGGCCTGCATGGCCGCCTTGTCCGAGTTGATCAGGAAGTGCTTCGCCCCCATCCGCTCGGCGTCGGCCTTCTTCCGGTCCGAGGTCGACAGCACCGTCACCTCGGCGCCCAGGGCGGCGGCCAGCTTGACCGCCATGTGGCCGAGGCCGCCCAGGCCGATCACCGCCACCTTCGAGCCCGGACCCACCTTCCAGTGGCGCAGCGGGCTCCAGGTGGTGATGCCGGCGCACAGCAGCGGCGCGGCGGCGTCCAGCGGCAGGGCGTCGGGGATGCGCAGCACATAATTCTGATCGACGGTGATGCGGTCCGAGTAGCCGCCCTGGGTGATGGTCTGCCCGACCTCGGCGCCTTTCGCGTTGCGCGAGCCGTAGGTCTGGATCATGCCCGGCTCGCAGTACTGCTCCTCGCCCGCCACGCAGGCGGGGCAGGTGCGGCAGCTGTCCACCATGCAGCCGACCCCGACCCGGTCGCCGACCTTGAAGCGGGTGACGCCGGAGCCCACCGCCGTCACCACCCCGGCGATCTCATGGCCGGGCACGATCGGATAGCGCGTGCCGCCCAGCTGGTTCTTCGCCACGTGCAGGTCCGAGTGGCAGACGCCGCAGTAGCGGATCTCGATCGCCACATCGTCCGGACCCGGGTCGCGCCGGTCGAACCGCCAGGGCTCCAGCGGCTGGTCGGCGGCGACGGCGGCGAAGGCGCGGGTGGCGATGGGCATGGAAGGCTCCGGCGGCGGGGAAGGGGGCCTAAGCTAGGCTCGGCTTCCCGCCGCGCAAGCCCGCGGGCTCAGCCGCCGCCCATGGGGATCTCCCGGGTGGTCTCACCTTCGTAGGTCAGCCGCCGGATGCGCGCCTTGCGTTCCGCATGGTCGAAGGCGATCAGCTCCAGGCCGCCCCCGCCCTCGGCGTCGGTGACGAGGCGCACCGGCACGCCCGTGTCGTTGTTGTTCAGCCGGATCGACGCGGCTCCGGTGCGGCTCACCACCAGCCCCAGGCGGTCCCGCATGGGCGCGCCGACCCCGGCCGGCGCATCCAGCGCCAGCGAGGCCTGGCCGTTCTCGAACGTGCCCAGCCCGCCGCGCTCCACGCCGGTCTCATCATAGATCCACAGGGCCGCCGACTGGCCGTGCTGCCGCCCCGCATCCGTGCCGATCACCACCCGCTCCACCCCGCGCCCGTCGACGAGGGCGATCCGCCGCGCCTTGACCTCGTCCTGGACGGGATCGCGCGCTGCGCCCCCGACCAGCACCACCGCGAGTCCGGCGGCCAGAGCGAGCGTCGTGATCTGAAGTCGTCCGACCTGCTTCTGCAGTCGATCGATTGTGTCGTTCTCCCCGGGCACGCCCGCCTCCTCCTCCGCTGCAGTGAAGATGGCTAGCAAGCCGTCCGGCCCGGGGCGGCTTAATTCGGCGTAATGGCCGGACGACCGCCCGCGGCGCGGCCGCCGGCGGGGCAAGCGCCGCCCTCAGCCCAGCCGGTCGATCAGCGCCATGGCGGCGGCGGGGTTCCGCACCTTCGCGCCGGAGATGAAGTAGGCGAACACGTCCCCGCGCCCGGCCCACGCGCGGGCCCGGGCCGCGATCGCGTCCAGCTCCGCCGACGTCATGCCGGTCGGCTCGTCCTCGCGGCTGGACATCAGCCGGGCGTAGGTGAAGTCCGCCGTCGGCTGGTCGATGCGCGGCCACTCCGGCGCCTCCTCGTCCTCGGCGTAGACGATGGCGACGCCGTACTTCGCCGCCAGGTCGTAGAACTGCTGGGTGTCGAAGCTCGGGTGCCGCACCTCCAGCGCATGGCGCAGGCGCAGCCCGTCCTTCTCCTTCGGCAGCAGCCTGAGGAAGCCTTCGAAATCCTCGGGATCGAACTTCTTGGTCCCCATGAACTGCCAGTTGATCGGGCCCAGCTTGTCCCCCAGCGCCGTCAGCCCCTGGTCGAGGAACCGCCCCATCGACTCGCCCATGTCCGACAGCACCTTGCGGTTGGTGCAATAGCGGCTGGCCTTGACCGAAAAGACGAACCCCTCCGGCGTCTCGTCGCGCCACTTCATCCAGCTGTCCGGCTTGAAGGTCGAATAGTAGGTGCCGTTGATCTCGATCGAGGTCAGCTTGCGGCTGGCGTACTCCAGCTCGCGCTTCTGGCTCCACTTCTCGGGATAGAAGACCCCGCGCCACGGCTCGTAGGTCCAGCCGCCGACGCCGACGCGGATCGTGCCTGTCATCTCGCCCTCCTGTGCGGAGACCGATGTGCTCTCAGCCGGCGGCGGGGACAAGGGCGCGGTAGGCCGCCCGGGCGTGGGCGCGGGCGGTCGCGTCGTCCAGCAGCCGCTTCGAGTGGCTGTAGGACAGCACCATCCCCTTGTACTGGAACACCCTGGCGTCGAGCGCCGCCTCGTCGAGGTCCGGATACAGCGTCCGGAACTCGCGACGGATGACCCTGGCCCAGCGCAGCTGGCTGGCCTTCAGCACGTCGCGCAGCGGGCCCGGCTGGTCGTCCAGCTCGGCCGCGGCGGCCATCAGCGGGCAGCCGCCCGGCCGGTCCTGGCCGTCGACCCAGTCCAGCTCCAGCTCGGCGATCCGGTCCAGCCGCTCCCGCCCGGGCGCCAGTCCCTCGGCGGGCCGCCACACCCGCTCGGTGAAGCGCTCGATCATGGCCTCGACCAGCTCGGCCTGCAGCGCTTCCTTGGACTGGAAGTGCTTCAGCACGGCGCTCTTCGACACGCCGGCCGCGGCGGCCACGTCGGCCAGGCTGACGGCGGCGAGGCCGCGCACGGCGACCAGCCGCATGGCCTCGTCGATCAGCCGCGCCCGCGTCGCCTCGCCCTTGCCCGCCATCGATCCGACTCCACAAGTGTCCGACCGGACACTTTCCTGTTGACTCAAAGTGACCGAGCGGTCACTCATTTGTGCACGACCGGTCACTTCTACACGGAGCCGGTCGTCGTGACCACCCTCAACGGAGGAAGCGCCATGCTTCTCGCCTCCCTTTCCCTCGCCGCGGCCCTGCTCGCCGCCCCGCCGGCCGCGGCCGGCGCCGCCGCCACCCTCGTCGAGCCCCGCGAGGTGCGGGCCAACCTCGACGGCCGCAACTGGTCGTGCGACCCCGCCGGCCGCTGCATCGGCCGCGGCGGCGGCGCCTCCCAGCCGCTGATGCGGGAATGCCGCCGTTTCGCGGCCCGCTTCGGTCCGGTGTCGGCCTTCTCGCGCGACGGCATGGCCCTGACGGAGGCCGAACTGGTCCAGTGCAACGCCGCGGCGGCCTGACCCTCCGCAGCGCCCGCGACCCGTGCTAGCCCTCCCCGGCCGCGCGCTGCGGCGGGGAGGGCTTCCATGGCCGCATCGATGTTCCGCGTCTTCGACCCGCGCCAGCTGGCCCACGCGCCGGCGCAGGAGTTCCACAACGGCGGCTGGGCGCCGCACGCGGACGTGCCGGCCCGGGCGGCGAACATCGCCGCGCGCCTCGGCCCCTGGGAAGCCGCCCGCGACTTCGGCCGCGCGCCCCTCCTGCGGGTCCACACGGCCGAATACCTCGACTTCCTCGAGCGCGCCCACGCCGACTGGACGGCCGCCGGCCGCCCCGGCGACGCCATCGGCTACGCCTGGCCGGTGATCGGCCGCCGGTCGCTGAACCTCGACCGCATCGACGCCCGGATCGGCCGCTTCTCGTACGACGCCTGCACCCCGGTCACCGCCGGGACCTGGGAGGCCGCCTGGTGGGCGGCCCAGACCGCCCTCACCGCCCTCCAGCCGCTGCTGGACGGGCGCGAGCGCACCAGCTTCGCCCTGTGCCGGCCGCCCGGCCACCACGCCGGCGCCGACTACCTCGGCGGCTACTGCTACCTGAACAACGCCGCCGTCGCCGCCCGGGCGGCGCGCGACGCCGGCCACGCCCGGGTCGCCGTCCTCGACGTCGACTACCACCACGGCAACGGCACCCAGGACGTCTTCCTCGACGACGGGTCGGTGTTCTTCGCCTCCATCCACGCCGATCCGGCCAGCGACTATCCGTTCTTCTGGGGCCAGGCCGACGAGGGCGGCGTCGGCGAGGGGGAGGGGGCCACGCTCAACCTGCCGCTGCCGCGCGGCGCGACCCTCGATCGCTACACGGCCGCTCTCGACACGGCGCTGGAGGCGATCGCGCGCTTCGATCCGTCGCTGCTGGTGGTCTCCTTCGGCGCGGACACCTTCGAGGGCGACCCGATCTCCCACTTCCGCATCGCCACCGGCGACTACCCGCGCCTGGCCGAACGCATCGCCGCCCTCGGCCGGCCGACCCTGATCGTCATGGAAGGCGGCTACGCCGTCGCCGAGCTCGCCGACAACGTCGAAGGCTTCCTCTCGGGGTTCTGAGGGTCAGGGGAGGGAGTCCAGCCAGTCCTCAAGGCCGTGGCGGATGCGCAGGACATGCACGCCCGCAGGGTCCAGTTCGTACAGGACGATATGACTTCTGTACGGCAGGATGCGGATCGAGGCGCGCAGCCCGGCGCGCACGGGCGCCGACCGTGGAAATTGGCCGAGCCGCTGAATCGAGGCGCGCAGCCCGTCCGCGTAGACATCGCCCTGCTTTGGACCGAACCTTTCGACGCCTTCGCGGTAGATCGCCCGGATGTCCGCCCGGGCCGCCTCCGACAGGCGAACCCGCATCAGCCGGCGGCGGGGTGCGTGGTCTGCGTCAGGGCCTCCGCGCGAGCCTCGGCGAAGATTTCATCGACGCTGCGCTCGCTGACGCCGCTGGCCCGGGCCTCGTCCACCAGCCGCTCCAGGTGGGCGATCTTCCCGGCCCTCACCTGCTCGCGACGGAGGAGGTCGCGCACCACCTCGCCCGCGTCCCGGTAGCGGCCGGCGCGGACCTGCGCCTCGACCCAGGCGTTCAGGTCTTCCGGGAGGGAGACGGTGATCTCGGCCATGGCTACAGGGTCTGCCTCGCGCCGGCGCCTGTCAACGCGGGGCCAACCCTCAGTAGGCGAAGTCGCGGTACACCCGCTCCACGTCCCCCTGCCAGTCGCCGTGGTACAGCTCCAGCAGGCGCTCGGCGGGAGTGATCCCGCTGTCGGCGATGTCCTCCAGCTCCGACAGGTAGCCGCGCTCGTCGACCATGCCGCCGGAGAAGCGGGCCCGGTTCTTCAGCCCCTGCCGGGCGATGGCGACCAGGTCCCGGGCGACGTCCTGCACCGTGCGGCCGGCCACCTCCGCCTTGAGCCCGAGCCGGGTGACGTCGCGGCGCAGGCGCTCGTGGTCGGCGATGTCCCAGTCCTTGACCAGGTCCCAGGCCGCCGCCAGCGACGGCGCGTCGTACAGCACCCCGGCCCACAGGGCGGGCAGGGCGCAGATCCGGCTCCACGGTCCGCCGTCGGCGCCGCGCATCTCGAGGTACTGCTTCAGCCGCACCTCCGGGAACAGGGTGGTCAGGTGGTCGGCCCAGTCCTTCTTCGTCGCCCGCTCGCCCGGCAGGGCGTCCAGCCGGCCGTCCATGAAGGCGCGGAACGACTGGCCCGACAGGTCGACGTAGCGCTCGCCGCGCTTGGCGAAATACATCGGCGTGTCGAGCGCATAGTCCGCGTAGCGCTCGAAGCCGAAGCCGTCCTCGAACACGAAGTCCAGCATGCCGGTGCGGTCGGGATCGGTGTCGGTCCAGACATTGGCCCGCGCCGTCAGGAAGCCGTTCGGCCGGCCTTCCGTGAACGGACTGTTGGCGAACAGGGCCGTGGCGACCGGCTGCAGCGCCAGCGAGGTGCGGAACTTCAGCACCATGTCCGCCTCGCTGTCGAAGTCGAGGTTGGCCTGGATGGTGCAGGTGCGCAGCATCATGTCGAGGCCCAGCGCGCCCTTCTTGGGCATGTAGGCCCGCATGATGTCGTAGCGGCCCTTGGGCATGACCGGCACGTCCTCGCGCCGCCACATCGGGTCGAAGCCGAGGCCGAGGAAGCCCAGCCCCAGCTGGTCGGCGACCTGCTTGACCTCGACCAGGTGGCGCCCCGTCTCGTCGCAGATGCCGTGGATGTCCTTCAGCGGGGCCCCCGACAGCTCGAACTGGCCGCCCGGTTCGAGGCTGATCGAGGCGGTGAACCCCTCGTCGTTCCGCCGCTCGAGGGCGATGACGTGCCCGCCTTCCCGCACCGGCGTCCAGCCGAAGCGCTGCAGCGCTTCCAGCATGGCGCGGATGCCGCTCTCGCCCTCATAGGCGGGCCGGCGGAGGCTCGACTTGTCGAAGCCGAATTTCTCGTGCTCGGCGCCGATGCGCCATTGCTCCCGGGGCTTGATCCCCTTCGACATGGCGCCGATCAGGTCGTCGCGGGTAAGCGGTTCGGCTTCGGCCATGCGGATCTGTAACCCCTCGTGTCGCGGCTAGATGGGCCGCCGCGCTTCGCTGCTCAAGAGGGGTCCGGACGCGGGCGACGGCGGCGCACCGTGAACGGCGTCATGACCGAGACGAAGAAGGCCACCGACCACCCCAGCAGGATCGCGCCGGCGACGCCCTCGATGGCCCCCAGCAGCCGCCACGGCGGGGCCATCAGCTCGTCGCTGTAGCCGATCGAGCCGTAGCTGATGCTGGAGAAGTACACCCCGTCCCGCAGCGTCTCCACCGCGCCGATGACCCGGTACACGGCGGCGTAAAGCCAGATCTCCACCCCGTGGATGACGAACAGGCCCAGCACCACGCCGATGGTCAGCAGCGAGTGCCGCCACAACGGATCGGCCATCGGAACCGGGCCCCGCCGGGCCTCGTAGATCTCCAGCAGCCGGCCGAGGCCCTGCAGGCCGAAGCCGTGGACGCCCACCGCCAGCAGGGCGAGCACCGTCGACAGGGCCAGCTCGTTGAACATGCGGCCATCTTGCCCGGATCGCGGGAACGGACAAGACGCCGGCGCTCAGCGTTCCCAGTCGCCGACCGCCGCCTGCCACAGCGTCAGCGCCGTCGCCGCCGCCGTGTCGGCGCGCAGCACCCGCGGGCCCAGGGAGACGGCGGTGGTGAACGGCAGGCTCCGCAGCCGCTCGCGCTCCTCCGGCGAAAAGCCGCCCTCCGGCCCGATCAGGATGGCCCACGGGCCCTCGCCGGCCCCGCTCAGCGCCTTCAGCGCCGGTTCGCCGCCGGTCTCGTCGCAGAACATCAGCCGCCGCCGCCCGTCCCAGCCGTCCAGCACCTCGGCCAGCTTCCGCGGCCCCTCCACCGCCGGCACGTCCAGCCGCCCGGTCTGTTCTGCGCTTTCCTCGGCGATGGCCGCCAGCCGGTCCATGCGCAGGTGCTGCGGCTGCGTCCGCGCCGTGGTCACCAGGCCGATCCGCGACGCCCCCAGCTCGGTGGCCTTCTCCACGGCGAACTCCAGCGCCGACTTCTTCACCGGGGCGATCAGCAGGTGCACGTCCGGCGGCGTGACCTGCTCGCGGACCCGCTCCCCGGCCCGCAGCACCACCCCCTTCTTCAACACCTCGCCCACGACGCAGCGCCACTCGCCGTCGGTCCCGTTGAAGACGAGCAGCGGATCGCCCGCCTTCAGGCGCATCACCTGGGTCAGGTAGCGCGACTGCTCGAGCGTGGGCGCGAGCGCCGCGCCGGCGGACAGGGGCTGGGGGACGTAGAGGCGGATCACCCGTCGATTCTAGTGCGCCGACTCCGGACTGGATAGGCCCGCCGCCGGCCGGCCGGCGGTCGTCTCGAGCCTCTCCTCCAGATCGCGGACCATGGCGCGCCACGCCTCGCCCGTCCGGTGCAGGGCCTCGTCCAGCACCGCCGGCGGCGCGGCGTGCGCGACCCCGGCCTGCTCGGCCCGGGTCGGCGTCGGCGTCCAGCCGGTCAGGTGCAGCATGACCGCGAAACCGGCGACATAGGCGAGGGGGACGTACCAGCCCCGCCGGAGCCATTCGACCACCGATCGGGTCTCCGGAAACTGCGCCGACACCGCCACCCCGGCCGACGAGCCGAACCACATCATCGAGCCGCCGAAGCCGACGGCGAAGGCCAGCACGCCCCAGTCATAGCCGCCCTGCTTGAGCGCCAGCGCGGTCAGCGGGATGTTGTCGAACACCGAGGACAGCACGCCGAGACCCAGGGCCGTGCGCCAGCCGGCCTCGGGCAGCCGGTCGACCGGCATCAGCGAGGCGGTGGCCACGAGCGCCGTCAGGAACAGGGCGCTCTTCGCCGCCCCGCCCAGCACCGACAGCTTCGGCATGCGGACCGGCGCGGTCAGGACCAGGGCCGCCCACAGGCTCAGGCCCAGCCACGGCGCCCGGTCCTGGTGCTGCGGATACCAGGCGTTGCCGGCGAAATTCACCGCCAGCAGGGTCAGCAGGATGAACAGGACGACGCCCGCCCGCACCCGGTCGATGCGCGGGGCGTCGGGCGCGACGTGGCGCTGGATCGGCGCATGCCGTTGCTGCTGCAGGGCGGCGGGCAGGCCGAAGATCAGCAGGGCGACGCCCGCGGCGACGAAGGCCTTCACCACCGCCAGCGGCGAGACGCCGCTGATCCACATCATGGTGGTGGTCGTGTCGCCCAGCACGCTGCCCGCGCCGCCCGCGTTGGCCGCCGCCACGATCGCGGCCAGATAGCCGACGCCCACCTTGCCGTGGAACACATGGCGCGCGGCCACCGCGCCGATGACGGCGGCGGCGATGTTGTCGAGGAAGATCGACATGACGAAGACCAGGCCCAGCAGGGCCAGGCCGCCGGTCCAGCCGTCCGGCAGGATGCGCGGCATGGCCTCGGGAATGTTGCTGCGCTCGAACTGGCTGGCCAGCAGGGCGAAGCCCAGCAGCAGCAGGGCCAGGTTGCCGAGCAGCACCGCCTCGTGCGCCGCGTGGGCGAGCAGTCCGTCCACCCCGGTTCCGTGGGCGAAGCCCGAAACCAGAAGCTTGAATCCGACGGTCGCCGCCAGCCCCGCCAGGGCGACCAGCAGCGGTCGCCGGTGGAAGACGGCGACGCCTGCCAGCGTCAGTCCGAAGATCAGAAACTCGACCGGCGTCGAACGCAGGCCGGCCGCCGCCGCAAGGGCGGCTTCCCCTAACGAACTCATGAAACAGCATCCCCCGATGTCGGAGGCAGACTGCAAAGCTTGACCGTTAACCGTCTACCGCGAGGCCGCGACGCGCGCCGGATTTCCGGAACGCTGTTGCGCGGACGATGCTATTGGTTCGTGATCGGATCGTCTCCCGGGCGGCAGGGCGGATCAGGCCGGCGGCCGCCGCGTTGGTTTCCCCGGATGACTGCGGGAGGCCCGCGATGCCGTGGCTGAAGACCTGGGCCGACGAGGGCCGGACGACGGCCGCGGCCCTGGACGCCTTCGACGCCCTGCCCGCCGTGACGCCCGACGTCATGATCGGGACCTGGCGCGGTTCGGAGCTGCCCACGGGCCACCCGCTGGACGGCCTGCTGGCCTTCCACGGCTGGCGCGGCAAGCGGTTCATCGACGCCGACCGGGTCGATCCGCTGCTGTTTGGCCGCGACAACGAGGTCCTGGCCCTCGACCCGGCCCGCCTGCCTCTGGGCCTGGCCTTGGCCCTGCCGCGCATCGCCCGGACCGACGCCGCCCGCGGCCTGTTCCGCCTCGTCCGGCCGTTGATCAGCACCCGGAAGCCCAAGGCCCGACTGCGATCCGTGGCCCATCGCGGCCGGGTGTCGGCGGCGATGATCTACGACGACCTGCCGATCATCGATCACTTCCGCCAGATCGACGCCGACCGGGTGCTGGGCCTGATGGACCTGCGCCCGACGCCGCAGCCCTTTTTCTTTCTGCTGACCCGCGAGCGCTAGAGCGTCCGCGCGATCAGCAGCTTCATGATCTCGTTGGTGCCGCCGTAGATCCGCTGCACCCGGGCGTCCTTGTACAGCTGGGCGATCGGGTACTCGTTCATGTAGCCGTAGCCGCCGTGCAGCTGCAGCATCTCGTCGATGGTCTCGCCCTGGATGTCCGTCACCCAGTACTTGGCCATCGAGGCGGTCGCCGCGTCCAGCTCGCCCTTCAGGTGGCGCTCGATGCAGTGGTCGACGAAGACCTTGGCCACCGTCAGCTTGGTCTTCACCTCGGCCAGCTTGAACTGGGTGTTCTGGAAGTCGAGGATGCGCTTGCCGAAGGCCTTGCGCTCCTTGACGTAGGCCAGGGTGTGCTCCAGCCCGCGCTCGGCCGCGGCCACGCCCTGCACGGCGATGTTCAGCCGCTCCTGCGGCAGCTGCTGCATCAGCTGGATGAAGCCCTGGCCCTCGCCGCCGCCGATGATGTTCTCGCCCGGGACCTTCACGTCGTTGAAGAACAGCTCGGAGGTGTCGTTGGCCTCCATGCCGATCTTGTGCAGGTTGCGGCCCCGCTCGAAGCCCTCGGCCCCGTCGGTCTCGACCACGATCAGGCTGGTGCCCTTGGCGCCTTCCGCCGGATCGGTCTTGGCCACCACGATGATGAAGTTGGCCAGCTGGCCGTTGGTGATGAAGGTCTTGGACCCGTTCACCACATACTGGCCGCCGGTCTTGATGGCGGTGGTCTTGACCCCCTGCAGGTCCGAGCCGGCGCCCGGCTCGGTCATGGCGATGGCGCCGACCAGTTCGCCCGACTGCAGCCGCGGCAGCCAGCGCGCCTTCTGCTCCTCGGTGCCGTAGTGCCAGATGTAGGGCATGACGATCGCATTGTGCAGCGAGATGCCGAAGTGGTCCGCGCCCTTCCAGCCCAGCTGGCGCATCAGCACCACCTCGTGCCGGTAGTCGCCGCCCATGCCGCCGTCGGCCTCGGGCATGGAGATGCCCAGCAGCCCCGCCTCGCCGGCGTCGTTCCACAGCTGGCGCGGCACCGAGCTGTCGGCGATCCACTGCGTCACCTTCTCCGGCGGCGCGTGCTCGTCGATCCACTTGCCGACGCTGTCGGAGAAGAGGGTGATCTCCTCTTCCTGCATGAAGGCGGGGTCGGGGGCGTTGAGGACGTTCATGCTCAGAACGCCTCCGCCGGCAGGGTCATCAGCACGTCCGCGCCGGTCTTCAGCTTGGCCAGATGCGCGCCCGTGTCGGGCAGCATGCGCTCGACGAAATAGCGGCCGGTGGCGATCTTGTGCGCGTAGAACGGGTCGTCCGAGCCGCCGTCGATCGCCTTCTGGGCCGCAAGCGCCATCTGCGCCCACATATAGGCCAGGGCCGTCAGGCCGAAGATGTGCAGGTAGTCGGTGCTCGCCGCCCCGGCGTTGTCCGGGTTCTGCATGCCGTTCTGCATCAGCCACATGGTGGCTTCCTGCAGCTTCTTCTTGGCGTCGGCCAGGCCGTCGATGAAGGGCTTCTGCGGGCCCTCGCCGCCATGCTCCGCCACGAAGGCGTCGATCTCGCCGAACCAGGTCATGATCGCCCGGCCGCCGTTGGCCGGCAGCTTGCGGCCGACGAGGTCCAGCGCCTGGATGCCGTTGGTGCCCTCGTAGATCATGGTGATGCGCGCGTCGCGCAGGTACTGCGACGCCGGGAAGTGCTCGGTGTAGCCGGAGCCGCCGTGCACCTGCATCGCCAGCGAGGCGGCGTGGAAGCCGCGATCGGTCAGATAGGCCTTCAGCACCGGGGTGATCAGCCCCATGTAGTCGCGCGCCTTGGTGGCCGTCGCCTCGTCGTTCGACCGCTGCAGGTCCGCCTGCAGCGCGGTCCACAGGATGAAGGCCTGGCCGCCCTCGACGATGGCCTTCGCCTCCAGCAGCATGCGCCGCACGTCCGGGTGCACCACGATCGGATCGGCCGGGCCGTCCGGGTTCTTCGGCCCGGTCAGCGACCGCCCCTGCAGCCGGTCCCTGGCGAACTCCGCCGCCGCCTGGTAGGCCGCCGTGCCGATGGCCAGCCCCTGCAGGCCGGTGCCGAGGCGGGCCTCGTTCATCATGACGAACATCGCCGCCATGCCCTTGTTCTCGGTCCCGACCAGCCAGCCCTTCGCGTTCTCGTAGGACATCACGCAGGTGGCGTTGCCGTGGATGCCCATCTTGTGCTCGAGGCCCGCGCACTGGACGCCCTCGTTGCGCGCGCCCGCCGAGCCGTCCTCGTTGACGAAGAACTTGGGCACCACGAACAGGCTGATGCCCTTGATCCCCGCCGGCGCGCCCTCGATGCGGGCCAGCACCAGGTGGATGATGTTGTCGGTGAAGTCGTGCTCGCCCGACGAGATCCAGATCTTCTGGCCGGTGATCGAATAGCTGCCGTCGCCGTTCGGGACCGCCTTGGTGCGGATCATGCCCAGGTCGGTGCCGCACTGCGGCTCGGTCAGGTTCATGGTCCCGCCCCATTCGCCGGTGGCCAGCTTGGGCAGGTAGGTCGCCTTCTGCTCGTCCGAGCCGTTGGCGTGCAGCGCCTCGTAGCAGCCGTGGGTCAGGCCCGGGTACATCGAGAAGGCCGGCGAGGCGGCGGCGGTGAACTGGCCGAAGGCCATGCCCACGATGGCCGGCATGCCCTGGCCGCCGAACTCCGGATCCGAGCTCAGGCCCGGCCAGCCGGCGGCCACCATCTGCTGGTAGGCCTCCTTCCAGCCGGTCGGACCGGTCACCTTTCCATTGTCGAACTTGCAGCCCTCCTGGTCGCCGACCCGGTTCAGCGGGGCGATGACCTCCTCGGCGAACTTCGCCCCCTCCTCGAGGATCTGACCGACCAGTTCCGACGACACGTCGGTGAAGCCGGGCTGGTTGGCGTAACGGTCGATCTCCAGCACCTCGTTGAGGACGAAGGTCAGGTCTCGGACAGGCGCCTTGTAGGCCATGGGACTACGCTCTCGCTTTGAAGGGCTGGTGATGGTGGTCGGGGTTCAGGCGCTCGCGCAGCAGCGAGGCGTACTCCTCGGCGCCGGGCAGCAGGTCGGGACGGTGCTCGCCCAGCTTCTGCTCCATCCACTGGCAGGCCTCCTCGGCCGTCTGGATGGCGCCTTCGATGTCTTCCAGCTGCTGCTTCAGCGCCGCGATCTGGGCGCGGTGGCGGCGCAGGGCCACCGCCATCTGGTGGGCGTTGTGATCCTTGCGGTCGTACAGATCCAGCATCTCCTGGATCTCCTGCAGGCTGAAGCCGATGCGCCGGCCGCGCAGGATCAGCTTCAGCCGCGCGCGGTCGCGGGCGTCATAGACCCGCGTCTGGCCCTTGCGGGCCGGGGTCAGCAGCCCCTTGTCCTCGTAGAAGCGCAGCGCCCGCGCCGTCGCCCCGAACTCGCGGCACAGCTGGCGGATCGAATAGGTGCGATGATCGTCGGCGGTCGCCATGGCCGCCAGATAAGCCGAACTTTACGTGCACGTAAAGGGAAGGTTCGGGTGAGGGCGCAGGCGGCAGGCAGCAGGCAGCAGAATCTGTTGTGACCCGTCCTCGACCCGCCGCGCCACCGCCGCTTCGGCCTGCTGCCTGCTGCCTGCTGCCTGCCGCCTGCGCCTCAGCGCACTTCCCGCGCCCGCATCCACAGCACCGGCGCGGTGATGGCGATCAGCGCCAGGTTGGTCGCGGCCAGCCCGAACTCCAGGCCGAGCGCATGCAGCGCCAGCATGATCACCTCCAGCGCCAGCAGGCCGGCGGCGGCCACCACCAGCAGCGGCCGCCCCTGCTTCCACGACACCAGCGGCGCCAGGACCAGGACAGCCAGCACGATCTCGGCCACGCCCAGGCCGCGCACCAGGTTCTCCGGCGCGAACGCCGGCCAGCGCATCAGCTCGACGAGGTTCGTCATCGGCTCGGTCACCTTGGCGTAGCCGGCGGCGATGAAGAACATCGCGATCCAGCCCTGCAGGGTCCACAGGGTCAGGTTGCGGTAGCTCGCATTCAGCCGCGAGCGGGCGGGGGAGAGGGCCTGGGAAGTCATATGTGCGACGCCCGGGGAGGGGCGCTCTTCTTGATTGGTAACAGTGGTGAGATCGGTTTGCCCGGCCGTCTCCGCAAGGGGGGCGGCCGGAAGCGTAACCATCCGTGACCGCCTTGTGCGGAGCGCCGGCGGCCAAAGCGTGGCCGCACCTATAATTCGTTGTAATGCGCCGCGGGCCGGCGGCGGGCGCCGGCCGGCGTCGGAGCAGGGGGAGGCGGGGCAGGTCATCGGCTCACCGGGGCAGCGCTTCGGACCCCTCCCGTCTACTGCCAGCCTGCTGCCGCCCTGCTGTCAGCAGCGGCTCAGCGGCGGGCGGCGCCGGCCGCCCGGACCCGGTCGATCTTCGCTTCGAACGGCCCCCAGTCGTCCCCGGCGTCGATCGCCGCCCAGATCGCCTCGACCTCGTCGATCAGCATCTCCTCCGGCTCGGGGCGGGCGAAGACCGGATGCTCCAGCCGCTCGGGCCGGTCCGGCTCGTGCTCGAACAGGGCGAAGCGGAAGGCGTCGAAGGCCTCCCCCTGGTAGGTCTTCGCCCGCGGCCCCCGCAGCGCCCGGGCCGAGGAGGCGAAGCCGCCGAACCAGTCGTGGAACAGCGGCTCCCAGCGCAGCCCCTCGCCGCCCTCGCGCAGCAGCGCCAGGGTCGTGTCCAGCAGCCGCTGGTCGGCCGCCTCGCCGAGGCTCTTCACCCCCAGCCGCTCGAGGAAGGCGGCCCGCAGCTCGCGGATGTAGGCCGGCCCGAAGCCGTTCAGGGCCGCGGTCAGCGGCTCCGCCGCGGCGACCGTCTTCAGCGCCCCGCCCAGCTGGGTCAGGGCCCAGAACACCGCCTCGGGCTGGCGCGCGAAGGCGTACAGCCCGGTCTGGTCGAAATAGGCCGCCGTGAACCCCGGCTCGTACCACGGCAGGAAGCGCCACGGCCCGTAGTCGAAGCTCTCGCCGGTGACGTTCAGGTTGTCGGTGTTCAGCACCCCGTGCACGAAGCCCGCCGCGATCCATCGCGCCGTCAGCCGGGCCGAGGCCGCCACGACCGCCGCGAGGAAGCCGGGGACGTCCCCGCCCTCCACCTCCGGGTGGTAGAGCGCCCGGGCATGCTCGACCAGGGCCTCGATCATGTCCGTCCGGCCGAAGTAGGCGGCCCGCTGGAAGGTCCCGAACCGGACATGGCTGTGCGACAGCCGCACCAGCACCGCCGAGCGGGTCGGGGAGGGCTCGTCCCCCCGCTCCAGCGCCTCGCCGGTCTCGATCAGGCTGAAGGCGCGGCTGGTCGGAACGCCCAGCGCCTCCAGCATCTCCGCCGCCAGCACCTCGCGCACCCCGCCCTTCAGCGTCAGCCGCCCGTCGGCCCCGCGCGACCACGGCGTCTGACCCGAGCCCTTGGTGCCGAGGTCCAGCAGCCGCCCGTCGTCCGCCCGCAGCTGCGCCGCCAGAAACCCCCGCCCGTCGCCGAGGTCGGGATTGTAGGTGCGGAACTGGTGGCCGTGGTAGCGCATCGCCACCGGTCCCGGCTGGCCGGGCAGGGGCTCGAAGCGGCCGAATGCGGCGATCCAGCCAGCGTCGTCCAGCGTCTCCAGCCCCACCGTCGCCGCCGCCCGGTCGTTGCGGAAGCGCAGGATCGTCTGCGGGAAGGAGGCCGGCCGGACGGCGTCGCCATAGTCCTCCCCGAGATCGAAGAAGCGCGGCTCGGGGCGGTAGGCGGGGGACACGGGCATGGCGGGCAAATGCGCCCGCCGGCCGAAGGCTGCAACCTCGACGGCCGCCTCAGGGGGCCGCGGCGTCGCCGTGCGCCGGCGGCGCGTCGTCGTCCTCCGCCGCCCCGTGGAAGGTCGCCCAGTCGCCGCCCGACGGCGGCGCCGGCAGGCCGCTGACGATGCCGTCGGCCGGATTCGGGTCGATGCCGTGCCCCTGGCGGTGCAGGTGGGCCTTGGCGATCATGTTGGCCGACACCGGCGCGGTCAGGAACAGGAAGATGGTGATCAGCAGCTCGTGGGCGGACAAGGTCGCGCCCGAGGCGGGGAAGTAGATCATCGAGCCGATCAGGCAGGCCCCAACGCCCAGGGTGCTGGCCTTGGTCGGCCCGTGCAGCCGGGTCATCAGCGACGGCAGCCGGGCCAGCCCCCAGGAGCCGACCAGGATGAAGGCGCCGCCCAGGATCAGCAGGCCGGCGATGACGATCTCGGCGGCGAGGCTCATTCGACGATGTCTCCCCGCAGCAGGAATTTGCAGTAGGCCACGGTGCCCACGAAGGCGACCATGGCCAGCAGCAGGGCCGCCTCGAAATAGATCTTCGTCGCATGGGCCACGCCGAACACCACGATCAGGGCGATGGCGTTGATGGTCAGGGTGTCGACCGCCAGAATGCGGTCGCCGGAGGTCGGCCCCCGCACCAGCCGGAACAGGTTGAGCAGGATGGCCAGGCTGATGCACGCCAGCGCGAAGCCGAGCCCCGCCGACAGGATCGTCATGGGAACACCTCCAGCAGGCGCGATTCGTAGCGCGCCTTGATGCGGGCGATCTCCGCCTCCGGATCCGCCACGTCGAGCGCGTGCACCAGCAGGGCCCGGCCGTCGGCGGAGACGTCGCTGGTGACGGTGCCGGGGGTCAGGCTGATCGTGCCGGCCAGCACGGTGATCGCCTCCGGCGACCGCAGCGCCAGCGGGACCACCAGCCAGCGGGCGCGCAGGTCGCGGTTGCGCCGGGTCAGGATGACCCAGGCGACCTGGAAGTTGGCGATCAGGATGTCGAGCAGGACGATCCCCAGATAGGCCAGCGCGGCCCGGCCGAAGCGGATCCTCGGGCGGTCCGGCCAGAACCGGCTGGTCGCCAGCGGCACGAGCACGGCGAAGACCGCCGCGAGAAACAGGCCGCCGGAGGAAGGCTCGTTGACCAGCAGCATCCAGACGACGCCGACGAGCACGCTCAGGGCCGGGTGGGGCAGAAGGCGGCGGATCATCGGACGCCTCCCGCGGTCCCGCCCAGCACCGCCTCGACATAGGCCTGCGGCGCGAACAGCTGGGCGGCGGCCGCCCCGGTGTAGGCGCTGACCGGCCCGCCGAGGACGGTCAGCGCGACGAGGGCGGCGAGCAGGGCCGCCGCCGCGGCCGGACCGGCGACGGGCCCGCGCAGGGCGCGCATCTCGATCTCGCCGCCGACTTCCGCGCTCTTCCAGAACAGCCGGCTGCCGGCCCGGGCGAAGGCCAGCACGGCCAGCAGGGTGGTGACCAGCACCGTGGCCCAGATCCACGCCGCCCCCGGCGCCGCCCGCACCCCGTCGAGGATCAGCAGCTTGCCGACGAAGCCGGACAGCGGCGGCAGGCCGGCGACGGCGATCGCCGCGAGGAAGAACAGGCCCGACAGCAGCTCGCACTGGCGGAAGCGCGGCGCGACGGTCAGGGCGTCCCGGTGCGCGCCGCGACGTGCGGCGATCAGGTCGACCACGAGGAACAGGGCCGCCCCGGCCAAGGTCGAATGCAGCAGGTAGTAGAGCGCCGGGCCCATGGCCTCGACCCGGAACACGGCGATGGCCGCCAGCAGCACGCCCATCGAGCCGACCACCGCCCAGGCCGCCATCTCGCGCAGGGCCCGGGCGGCGAACAGGCCGGTGAAGCCGATGGCCGCCGTCGCCAGCGCCGCCGGCAGCAGCCACGGCCCGGTCAGGAAGGCCAGCGGTCCGGCGTCGGCGCCGAAGATCAGCGTGCCCGTGCGGATCAGGGCGTAGGCCCCGACCTTGGTCATGACCGCGAACAGGGCGGCCACCGCGCCGGTGCTGGCGGCGTAGGCGCCGGGCAGCCAGAAGTGCAGCGGCGCCACCGCCGCCTTGAGGCCGAACACCACTGCCAGCACGAGGGCCGAGGCGGCGATCAGGCCGTGGTCGGCCGGCGGGGCGGCGGCCACGCGGACCGCCAGATCGGCCATGTTGAGGGTGCCGGTCACGCCGTACAGCAGGCCTACCCCGATCAGGAACAGGGTCGAGCCGACGAGGTTGATCACCACATACTGCACCCCCGCCTTCAGCCGCAGCGGCCCCTGCCCGTGCAGCAGCAGGCCGTAGGAGGCGATCAGCAGCACCTCGAAGAAGACGAACAGGTTGAACAGGTCGCCGGTCAGGAAGGCCCCGTTCAGGCCAAGCAGCTGGAACTGGAACAGCGGGTGGAAGTGCCAGCCCTTCCGGTCGATCCCCGTGGACGCCGCATAGACCATCACGACCAGGGCCAGCACCGAGGTCAGCAGCAGCATCATCGCCGACAGCCGGTCCAGCACCAGCACGATGCCGAACGGCGCCGGCCAGTCGCCGAGCTCGTAGCTGGTGACCCCGCCCCCGGAGGCCTCGACGACCAGCGCCGCGGCGATCAGGACCAGCGTCAGGCACGAGGCCAGGGAAGCGACGCGCGAGGCGTCCAGCCGATGGCGCAGCGCCAGCAGGATGCCGGCCCCCATCACCGCCGGCAGCACCACAGCGGCCGCGATCAGCCAGGGAACGAAGGCGGTCACGAGCCGGCCTCCGCATCCTCGCGGCCGTCCACGTGATCGGAGCCGGTTTCGAGGAAGGTCCGCAGCGCCAGCACGACCACGAAGGCGGTCATGCCGAAGGCGATGACGATGGCGGTCAGCACCAGGGCCTGGGGCAGGGGGTCGGTGTAGGCCTCGGCCGCCTTGTCGTAGATCGGCGGCCGGTTCACCACCAGCCGGCCCATGGCGAACAGGAACAGGTTGATCGCATAGGACAGGAAGGCCAGCCCCAGCACCACCGGGAAGGTCCGCCCGCGCAGCACCAGATAGACGCCGGCGGCGGTCAGAATGGCGATCGACGAGGCGACCAGCATCTCGAGGGTCATCGGCCGGCCTCCTTCGGCGACGGGACGGGCGGCGCACGCGACGGGTCGACGTCCATCGCCTCCAGCGTCTCCGGCGGCGGCGCCTTCTCGGCCCGCTGCGCCACCTGGGACAGCTGCGCGAGGGCCAGCATCACCGCCCCGATCACCGTCAGGGCCACCCCGATGTCGAACAGCATGGCCGTGGCCAGCTCGAACTCGCCGATCAGCGGCAGGGTGAAATAGTCGAAGGCGCTGGTCAGGAACGGCTGGCCGAACGCCAGCGCCCCCAGGCCGGTGGCGGCGGCGACCAGCACCCCGGCCCCGATCAGGCTGTGGTGGTCGGCGCGCAGCCTCTGGTCGGCGAAGGTGAAGCCCGAGGCCATGTACTGCATCAGGATGGCGATCGAGACGACGAGGCCGGCGATGAAGCCGCCGCCCGGCTGGTTGTGACCGCGCAGGAAGATGTACAGCCCCACCGCCACGGCCAGCGGCAGCAGCAGGCGGGTGGCGACCACCAGCATCATCGGGTGGTGCTCGGGCGAGCGCACCGTATCCGGCTTCCACAGCGCCAGCCGCCGCCCGCTGGCCCCGGTGGCCACCGTCTCCAGCAGCGAGAAGATGCCGAGCGCCGCGACGCCCAGCACGATGATCTCGCCGAAGGTGTCGAAGCCGCGGAAGTCGACGAGGATCACATTGACCACGTTCGTCCCGCCGCCGCCCGAATAGGCGTTGTCCCAGAAATAGCCGGAGATGCTGTCGAGCGGCCGGGTCATCACCGCCCAGGCCGCCCCGCCGGCGCCGAGGCCGGCGGCGCACGCCAGCGCCCCGTCGCGCGCCCGCCGCCACGGCCGGCTCTCCGCCGGCGTGGTCTTCGGCAGCAGATTGAGCGCCAGCAGCATCAGCAGGATCGTCACCACCTCGACCGAGATCTGGGTCAGGGCGAGGTCCGGCGCGGACAGGTGGGCGAAGGCCAGCGAGATCACCAGGCCGACGATCCCGACGTAGATCAGCGACAGGTAGCGGGCGCGGTGGTTGACGACCACCAGGGCGGTCGCCGCCACCAGCGCCGCCCAGGCCGCCACCGCCGCCGGCGAGGCCTCGACCCCCGGCCGGCCGCCGACGCTGAAGCCGCCGCCCAGCACGCCGGCGAAGCCGACGCCGACGCAGGTCGCGATCAGGGCCGCCATCGCCCGCTGCAGCGAGCCGTTGTGCGTCGCCTCCACGAACCGCCGGGCCAGCGCGGCGCCGCCGTCCACCGCCGCCTCGAACAGCGCCTTCGCCGCGGGCAGGCCGACGGCGGCGAAGAGGCGCTCCAGCCGTCCGTGCGCGACCAGCGCCGCCGCCCCCAGGGCGATGGCGGCGAGGCTCATGAACAGCGCCGGCTTGACCCCGTGCCAGAGCGCCAGATGCACGTGCGGCGCGGCGCCGCCGGTCACCGCCCCGGCGACCGCGTCCACCAGCGGCCCCGCGGTCAGCGCCGGGAACAGGCCGATGATCACGACCAGCGCGGTCAGCACCGCCGGCGGCCCCCACAGGCCGACGCCCGGATCGTGCGGCGTCTTCGGATAGTCGTCGCGGCGCGGGCCGAAATAGACGTGGACGATGTAGCGCAGCGAATACGCGACCGACAGCAGCGCCCCCAGGGTCGCCAGCGCCGGGAACACCCACGGCTGGCCCACCCAGACGGTGTGCGCCGCCTCCTCCAGCATCATCTCCTTGGAGATGAAGCCGTTCAGCGGCGGGATTCCCGCCATCGACAGGCCGGCGATCAGGGCCAGGGTCCCGGCGATCGGCATCAGGCCGAACAGCCCGCCCAGACGCTTGATGTCGCGCGTCCCCGCCTCGTGGTCGACGATGCCGGCGTTGAGGAACAGCGCCGCCTTGAAGGTCGCGTGGTTGAGGATGTGGAACACCCCGACCACGGCCGCCATCGGCGTGCCGATGCCGAACAGCATGGTCAGAAAGCCCAGGTGGCTGATCGTCGAATAGGCCAGCAGCCCCTTCAGGTCGTCCTTGAACAGGGCCACCCAGGCGGCGAACACCATGGTGACCAGGCCGGTGGTGGCCACGATCAGGAACCAGGCCTCGGTCCCCGCCAGCACCGGCCACAGCCGCGCCAGCATGAACACCCCGGCCTTCACCATGGTCGCCGAGTGCAGATAGGCGCTGACCGGCGTCGGCGCGGCCATGGCGTGCGGCAGCCAGAAGTGGAACGGAAACTGCGCCGACTTGGTGAAACAGCCGCCGAGGATCAGCAGCAGGGCCGGCAGGTACAGGGGCGAGGCCTGGATCGCCTCCCTCTGCTGCAGGATCACCGTCAGGTCGTAGGAGCCGGCGATGTTCCCGAGGATCAGCAGCCCCCCGATCAGGGCCAGGCCGCCGCCGCCGGTGATGGTCAGCGCCATCCGCGCCCCCTGCCGCGCCTCGGCCGACTGACGCCAGAAGCCGATCAGCAGGAAGGACGAGAGGCTGGTCAGCTCCCAGAAGACCAGCAGCAGCAGGACGTTGTCCGACAGCACGATGCCCAGCATCGCGCCCTGGAACAGCAGCAGATAGCTGAAGAACCGGCCCGGCGGATCGGCCGCCGCCAGGTAGAAGCGCGCGTAGACGATGACCAGCAGGCCGATGCCGAGGATCATCCCGGCGAACATCAGGCCCAGCGGGTCGAGGAACAGGTTGAGGTTCAGCCCGAGGGCGGGAATCCAGGCGACCCCCGCCCGCAGCGTCTCGCCGGCCATCACGGCGGGGGCCAGCGCGGCGAGCGTCGCCAGCGCCGCCAGCGTCACCGTCCCGGCCGCCAGGGCCGCCGCATTGCGGCCGCCGCGCATGGCGAGCGCCGGCGCGGCGGCGCCGATCAGCGGAAGCAGGGCGAGCAGAAACAGCAACAGTCGGCCTCGGAAGCGGGGGACAGGCGGGGCGCGGCCCGCCTTGATAGAGGGGCTTGGCGCGGATTTCTCCCCCTTTCGGCCCAATTCGGTCGCGCGATCGGTCGCAGCCGGCCCCCGCCGGGGCTTCGCCGCGGTCCGGCCGGCGCGGCGCCGAACACTGCCCGCCGGCGCAACGATCCTGTCGCCGGCGATCCATTACTGCCGCCCGATCGGCACGAATATTGACGTAAGGTCATCGATTTCTGTCGCTTTTGCGTCACAGTCCGGGCCTGCCCACGGTTGAAATACGGCGTGACCGGTCGCCGCTCCTTGTCGCTGACTCCGGCTTGGATTACCCCGGATGCTGGAGTTTCGCGCTCCATGTAAGGGCGCGGACCAGGGACCAGGAAACGCCGGGCGTCCGCGGACGCCCGACCAACGTCGGGGAGCCGTGCATGCGCCTTACCAATCTTCTTCGCACCACCGTTTCGGCGTCCGTCGTCGGCGCCTGCGCCTTCGGCTTCGCCGGCGTCGCCGCCGCCCAGGACCAGGAGGGGCCGACGACGATCGACGACATCATCGTCACCGCCCAGAAGCGCGAGCAGAACCTGCAGGACGTGCCGATCGTGGTCACCAGCCTCTCGGCGGAGACCCTCGACGACGCCGGCGTCCGCGACATCAAGGATCTGCAGATCCTGACGCCGGGCATGACCGTCACCTCCACCCAGTCGGAAGCCTCGACCACCGCCCGCATCCGCGGCGTCGGCACGGTCGGCGACAACCCCGGCCTGGAGAGCTCGGTCGGCGTGGTGATCGACGGCGTCTACCGTTCGCGCAACTCGGTCGGCTTCGGCGACCTGGGCGAGCTGCAGCGCATCGAGGTGCTGAAGGGGCCGCAGGGCACCCTGTTCGGCAAGAACACCTCGGCCGGCGTCATCAACATCATCACCGAAGCCCCCTCCTTCACCCCCGGGGCCTCGGCCGAACTGACCGGCGGGAACTACGGCGCCCTCGGCGTGTCGGGCTCGGTGACCGGTCCGCTGACCGACCAGCTGGCCTTCCGTCTGTACGCCGGCCACCGCGTGCGCGACGGCTTCTACGGCGTGGACCTGGGCGACGGGCCGCGCACCGAGCTGGACGACCAGAACCAGGACTTCATGACCACCCGCGGCCAGCTGCTCTGGCTGCCGAACGACAACACCTCGGTCCGGATCATCGCCGACTACACGACGCGTGACGAGTACTGCTGCACCGGCGTGCAGATCCGCACCGGCCCGACCTATCCGTTCATCGACGCCCTGTCGGCCGGCCCCGGCCAGCGCCCGCCGGCGCCGGGCTTCGGGCCGCTGCCGTTCTCGCGTCAGGCCTACGCCAACCGCGGCACCGGCCAGGACATCGAGGACAGGGGCCTCTCGGCCGAGGCCAACATCGACATCCCGTCGATGAACGCCACCCTGACCTCGATCACCTCGTGGCGCGACTGGTCCGGCGACATCGGCATGGACGTCGACTACACCGGCGCGGACATCGCCTACCGCGAGCAGAACGGCGGCTACGGGTACACGGTCGAGAACCTGACCCAGGAGCTGCGCCTCGCCGGCCAGACCGACCGCTTCGACTGGCTGGTCGGCCTGTTCGCCACCAAGGAGGACATCGGCCGCACCGACAGCTGGTACTACGGCGCGGACTACACCCCGTTCATGTCGTTCCTGCTGAGCTCGCGCTTCAACGCCGCGAACCCGGCGTTCGCGATCAGCCCCTCGATCATCGGCTGTCTGACCCGCCCGGGCACGACCGCCCCGCAGATCCAGGGCTGTCTGGCCACCGGCGGAACCCAGCCGGCCGCCAGCCCGCTGGCCGCCACCGGCCCGGTCTTCACGGTCGGCTACGGCTATCAGGACGCCTACGAGCAGGAATCGACCTCGTACGCGATCTTCACCAACAACACCTGGCGCGTGACCGACCAGTTCGACCTGACGTTCGGCCTGCGCTACACCATGGACGAGAAGAGCCTCGACGGGCGGCAGCAGAACCTGAACGGCAACGGCACGACCTGCGCCGCCGCCATCGCCAACGCCACGGCTCTCGGCACCGCCTTCCTCAGCGCCAGCACCGCCTCGACGGTCATCGGCAACATCTGTCTGCCGTGGGCCAACGCCGCCTTCAACAACCGGGTCATCAGCGAGTCCTTCGACGACGGCGAGCTGAGCGGCACGATCAAGGGCTCCTACCGCTTCAGCGACGCGGTCATGGCCTACGTCTCGTACGCCCGCGGCTACAAGAGCTTCGGCTACAACCTCGATCGCGTGCAGTCGGGCATCACCCCGACCGCCTCCCTGCTGTTCCCGTCGGAAGTCGTGGACAGCTACGAGGCGGGGGTGAAGATGACCCTGCTCAACCGCTCCCTGCTGCTGAACGCGACCTACTTCGACCAGACCTTCTCGGACTTCCAGCTCAACACCTTCCTCGGCACCGCCTTCGTGGTGGAGTCGATCCCCGAGCTGACCTCGCGCGGCGTCGACGCCGACTTCCTGTGGTTCACCCCGATGGAGGGGCTGAGCCTGCAGGGCGGCGTCACCTGGACGAACACCGAGTACGGCGAGTTCACCGCCGCGGACCTGACCAACCCGGGCAACTTCCCGCAGCTGTCGCTGCTGCCGGGCGCCACGGCCTCGTTCGCGCCGGAGTGGTCGGCGACCGCCTCGATCAACTACGATCGCGACTTCGCCAACAACATGCGCGCCGGCTTCTCCCTGGCCGCCAAGTACATGTCGGACTACAACACCGGCTCCGACCTGCTGCCCTACAAGCAGCAGGACGCCTTCACGACCTTCAACGGCCGCATCTCCTTCGGTCCGACGGACGAGCACTGGACCGTCGAGATCTGGGGGCAGAACCTGACCGACGAGGAGTACGTGCAGGTCGCCTACAACGGCCCGCTGCAGGGCTCGGCCTTCCAGACCACGGTCCAGCCGAACGGCACCTACTACAACCCGGCGCTGGATACCCAGACCTACGACGCCTACCTCGGCCAGCCGCGCACCTACGGCGTGACCCTGCGCCTGAAGTACTGAGTCCCTGTCTCCCTGCGGGAGGCGGCAGCCGGCCGGGGCGACCCGGCCGGCTTTCTCTTTGCGGCGAGGGCGAGCGCGCCGGGCGCGTCAGACCGGCGTGGCGCGGCCGACGAGGGTGAGTCGCTGCGGGGCCCCGGGCGCCATCTCCGTCAGCACCGGATCCGCGCCGCGCCACAGGGTCAGGGCGCCCGCCTCGGCGCGCCAGCCCTCGGCCCGGCCGTCCCCGTCGACGAACAGCAGCAGGCCGCCGTCGAGGGTTCGGCGCGCGTCCGTCAGGTCGATGGCGAAGGCGTAACCGTCGCCTCCCGCCAGCGGCGGCAGGCCGTGGTCGCCCGGGCCATGACGGAGCAGAACCGGCGGGTCCTTCAGCCGGAGGCCCTCGGCGGCGAGGGCCGAGGCGGCGTAGGCGACCAGATCCGCAGGCGCCCCGCTCCGGGCGTGGCCCTCCGCCGCCTCCCAGGCGAGCGGCGTCCCGATCGCCGGCGGCGCGGAGATCCGCAGGCGGCGTCCGTTTCCGGACGACCTCGGCTCCACCTGGACATCGGCATGCGCGCGCATGACCGGACCTTACCGGACTGTAACGCTTCGCCGCAAGTTCGCCGCAATCGCCCTCAGGCCGCGGCGTGGATCCAGCCGGTGATCGACAGCCGCGGCGTCCGCGCCAGCCGGCTGACCATGGAGACGGCGTGGGTCTGCGGGACCGCGAACAGGTTCAGCGCATTGTAGGCGGGGACGTACCCCTCGGCGACGTGGCCGTCGTCGTCCAGGAACATCAGCACGCCGCCCCAGTCCGCGCGCCAGCCGGGCGTGAGATTGAGCACATAGGCGTACAGCCGGCGCTCCAGCGGATTCTCGTCGCCGTGCGCGGTGAGAAAGTGGCCCGGCAGGTACCGGGTGGCCATCACGTCGGCGAAAGCCAGGCGGTCGTCGCCGGTCAGCTCCGCCGCCATGCCGAGAAAGGCGGGACCGTTGATGAAGTCGTGGATCGCCCGCATCGGCGCCGCGACGGGGCGACCTGCGCCGAGTTCGGCCGAGATGCGCACGGTGTCGAAGACGTACTGCAGCCGGTCCGTGCTCGAATCGGCGAGCGCCCGCTCGAGCTCGATCCGCTCGGGATCGGGCAGCGCCTCCAGCTCCTCCACGCTGAGGTCGACGTCCCGGCCGTCCTCGAGGTGGATCGAACGGGTCCAGCCGCCCGCTTCCCGCAGGGCGGCGTGCAGCGCGGCCGCGCTGGGGGCTTCGAGGATCCCGGGGATGTGCAGCCGCCGATGGCGCTGGAACACCGGCCGAAGAGCCGCGGCCCTCAACGTCGGGTCGAGGCGAAGGGAGAGGGCAGGGGACACGTGCGGCCTCGAGGATCAGGCCCGCACAAAGGCCGCCGTGGCCGCGCCCCGCAAGTTAAACTTTTGCAATTCCCGCGTTTTCGGCGGGAAAGGCCGCCGGCGCGATCAGGCCTGTTCCTGCGCCGCCGGCCGCTCCGCCGTCTGCATCCGCCGCGCCGCCAGCCGGCCGCCCAGCCGCCGCTTCACCCACCCCGCCAGGTCGTCGACGATGGTGAAGATCGACGGGATGTAGAGCAGCGACAGGAAGGTCGACGAGATCAGCCCGCCCAGCACGGCGATGGCCATCGGGGCGCGGAATTCCACGTCGGCGCCCCAGCCGATCGCCACCGGCACCATGCCCGCGCCCATGGCGAAGGTGGTCATCAGGATCGGCCGGGCCCGCTTGTGGGCGGCGTCGAGGATCGCGTCGTACCGCGGCATCCCGTCCTTCTCGGCCATGATCACATAGTCGACCAGCAGGATGGAGTTCTTGGCCGCGATGCCCATCAGCATCAGCACCCCGATCAGGGCCGACATGGAGAAGCTGGTTCCCGAGATCGCCAGGGCGATGATCGCCCCGCCGACGGCCAGCGGCAGGGCCGCCATGATGGTCACCGGATAGGCGAAGCTTTTGAACAGCAGCACCAGCACCGCGTACATCAGCAGGATGCCCGAGCTGAAGGCGATGGCGAAGCCGGTGATCATCTCCTGGATGAACTCGGCGTCCCCGGCCGGCACCTGCCGCACCCCGGCGGGCAGGTTCTGCACCGAAGGCAGCTGCTGCACCCGCTGCGACGCCGCGCCGGTGGTGATCCCTTCCAGCTCCGCCGTGATCGAGGCGATGCGCGAGCGGTCCTGACGGCTGACCGTCGCCGGCCCCGCCCCGAACTGGATGTCGGCCACCGACCCCAGCGGCACCGTTCCGCCGGTGGCGGTCGGCACCTGCAGGGTCTCCAGCACCGACAGCTCGTTGCGCGCCTCCTCGGTCAGCTGCAGCCGGATCGGCACCTGGCGGTCGCCGAGATTGTACTTGGGCAGCGCCTGCTCGACGTCCCCGATGGTGGCGACGCGGATCGCCTGGGAGATGTCCGCCGTGGACACCCCGGCCAGCGCGGCCCGGTCCGCGCGCGGCGTGATCAGGATCTCGGGCCGGGCGATGGCGGCGGTGTTGACCACATTGGCCAGCCCCTCCACCCCGCGCATGTCGCGCTCGACCGCGCGCGCGGCGGCGTTCAGCGTCTGCGGATTGTCGCCGAGGATGGCGAAGGTGTAGCTGGTCCCGTCGCTGGGGCCGCCGCCCTGCTGGGCGATGCCGGCCCGCACCCGGATGCCGGGGATGCCCTTGAACTCGTCGACCATGACCCGCTGGAATTCCTGCTGGCTCAGGTCGCGGTCCCCCTTGGGCACCATGTCCGCATAGACGTTGGCCTGGTTGACGTCCTGGCCGCCGATGGCGGCGTAGACCGAGGTCACCTCCGGCCGCGCCCGCAGCTCGCGCGTCACCCGCTGCACCACGGCGTCGGTCTGGCGCAGGGTCGAACCCGGCGGCAGCTCGACCTGGAAGGCCGCGCGCGACTCGTCCGCCGGCGACATGAACTCGAACGACAGCTGCGCCACCCCGGCCAGCACGAAGGAGGACACCAGGAAGGCGATCCCGGCCACGAACACCTTCCACCGGTTGCCCAGGGTCCACTTCAGCGCCCGCAGATAGTTGGCCATCCACGGCGGATCGCGGTCCTCGTGCTTGCTGTGCTTGAGCATGTAGGCCGCCATCAGCGGCGTCAGCGTTCGCGCCACCAGCAGGGAGAACAGCACCGACACGCAGGCGGCGAGGGCGAAGGCCTTGAAGAACTGGCCGATGATCCCCGGCATGAAGCCCACCGGGGCGAACACCGCGACGATCGTCGAGGTGGTGGCCAGCACGGCCAGGCCGATCTCGTCGGCGGCCTCCATGGCGGCGGGGTAGGGCGGTTTGCCGTCCCGCATGTGCCGGACGATGTTCTCGATCTCCACGATCGCGTCGTCGACGAGGATGCCGATGGTCAGCGACAGGGCCAGCAGGGTCACGCCGTTCAGCGACTGCCCCATCGGCGCCAGCACCGCGAAGGTCGGGATCAGCGACATCGGCATGGCCGTCGCCGCGATCACCGTCGCCCGCCAGTCGCGCAGGAAGATGAACACCACCACCACGGCGAGGGCCGCGCCCAGCGCCAGCGCCTCCAGCGAGGCGAGGTAGCTCTCCTCGATATACTTCACGCTCGAGGTGACCTGGGAGATCTCCAGCTCCGGGTGGGCCTCGTCGATGCGCGCCACCTCGGCCCGGACCTTCTTCGCCAGGTCGACCTCCGACGCCTCGCGCGAGCGCAGGAAGTTGAAGGTCACCGCCTCCTGGCCGTTGTAGCGGGCCAGCCGGCGCGGCTCGGTCCACTTGTCCTCGACCGTGCCGAGGTCGCCCAGCCGCACGGTGCGGCCGCCGCCCAGCGGGATCAGGGTCTCGCGCAGCTGATCGACCGAGCCGGCCGCGCCGAGGGTGCGGATCGACCGCTCCGAACCCGACACCGTCACCCGGCCGCCGGGCATGTCGCTGTTCACCGCGGTCAGGGCCTGGCTCACCGACTGGGCGGTGACGCCGAAGGCCGCGAGGCGGTCGGGGTCCAGTTCGACCCGGATCTCGCGATCCACCCCGCCGGAGCGATTGACCTCGCCGACGCCGCCGAGGCCGAGCAGGGCGCGGCTGACCTCGTTGTCGACGAACCAGCTGATCTCCTCCGGCGTCATGGTCGGCGAGCGCACCACCCAGGTGATCAGGGCGTCGCCGGTGATGTCGATGCGCTGGACCGTCGGCTCCTGCATGTCCTGCGGCAGCGACGCCCGCACGCTGCTCATGGCGTTGCGGACGTCGTTCGTCGCCCGCTCGGTGTCCGTCGACAGCTCGAATTCGATGGTCGTCGAGGACACCCCGTCCGAGATGTTCGAATAGATGTGCCGGACGCCGGAGAGGCCCGAGATCGAATCCTCGATCAGCCGGGTGACCTGCACCTCCATCTCGCTCGGCGCGGCCCCGGGGCGCACCGCCGTCACCGCCACCAGCGGGAAGTCGATGTCGGGGTTGTTGTTCACCCGCATGCCCATGAAGCCGACCACCCCGGCGAGGGTCAGCAGCACGAACAGCAGGATGATCGGGATCGGATTCCGGATCGACCAGGACGAGATGTTGCGCATGCCTCGCCCCTACTTCTTCGCGGCGGGGGCGGCGGCCGGCGCGGCCGCCGGCGCGCGGGCCGGCGCGGCCGCGGCCGCCACCTGCACCCGGTCGCCGTCGGCGAGGAAGCCGGCCCCCTCGACCACCACCCGCACGCCTGCGGGCAGGCCCTCCACCGCGGTGCGCTGCTCCGCCCGCGACAGCACGGTGACCGGCTGGAAGCGAACCACGCCCCCGTCGGCCAGCACGAACACCCCGGCGCGGTTCTCGCGGTACAGCACCGCCGCCGTCGGCACCGTCAGGGCGGGGCGGCTGCCGGCCTCGATGCGGGCGCGGGCGAACATCCCGGGGCGGAAGCCGCCGGCGCCGTTCAGGGCGATGCGGGCGACCCCCAGCCGGGTCTCGGCGTCGACCTCCGGGGTGACGATCCGCACCCGCCCGGTGGTCTGGCCGACCTCGTCCGAGGAGATGGTCGCGCCCTGTCCGGCCTGCACCAGCCCCAGCTCGGTCTCCGGCACCCGGGCGTCCAGCTCCAGCCGCCCGTCGCGGACGATGCGGAACAGCTCGGTCCCGGCCGCCACGATCTGTCCGCGGGTGACGCTGCGGCTGATCACCAGCCCCGACACCGGGGCGCGCAGGGTGGCCTGCGACAGCCGCGTCTGCGTCTCCCCCAGCGCCGCCCGGGCCGCCGCCAGATTGGCCTGCGAGGCCCGCTGGTTGGCCAAAGCCGTGTCCAGCGAGGCCTGGCTCAGGAAGCCGCGCTCCTTCAGCTCCTGCGCCCGCGCCAGGGCCGCGTCGTCGCGCGCCGCATTGGCCTCCGCGGTCTGGACCGCCGCCTGCTGCTGCCGCACCTGGGCGCGCAGCAGGGCGTCGTTCATCTGCACCAGCGGCTGCCCCTGCCTGACGTAGGAGCCCTCGTCGACCAGCACCGAGGTGGCGGTCAGACCGCCCGTCTCGGCCCCGACGGGCACCTCCTCCCAGGCCGAGATCGTGCCGGAGGCGTTCACCACCCGCGGCAGGTCCTGCAGCGTCGGCGAGATCACCGTCACCGTCTGCCCGCCGGCGGGGGCCTTCTCGGCGCCTGTGTCGCCGTGCCCGCCGCAGGCGGCGAGAGCGCCGAGGCCGGCGGTCAGGGCGAGGGTCGCCAGGGTCCGGTGGAGGCGGAGGCTGATGGCCACGGTGTATCCCCTTGGGCCGGCGGAGGAGGGCGCCGGCGCGCGCGATGGGCCGCCGCTCGGGCGCCCGGTTGTCATCCGCCGTTGAATAGCGTTTCCCGCGCTCCGGCGAAACCCGCCTTGCGGGCCCTTACGACGAAGTAATCCGTAACAAAATCAGTAGCCGTCGGTTGCATCGCGGAGGGGCCGTTGGCGCTTTTCCTGCGCCCGTGCTAGGCGCCGCGCCATGCCGACCCCGCCCATCGACCGCATCCGCAACTTCTCCGTCGTCGCCCACATCGATCACGGCAAGTCGACCCTGTCCGACCGGCTGATCCAGTTCACCGGCGGCCTGACCGCGCGCGAGATGCGCGAGCAGGTCCTCGACAACATGGAGATCGAGCAGGAGCGGGGCATCACCATCAAGGCCCAGACCGTGCGCCTGACCTACAAGGCCAAGGACGGTCACGACTACGTCCTCAACCTGATGGACACCCCCGGCCACGTCGACTTCGCCTATGAGGTCAGCCGGTCCCTCGCCGCCTGCGAGGGTTCGCTGCTGGTCGTCGACGCCTCCCAGGGCGTCGAGGCCCAGACCCTGGCCAACGTCTACCAGGCCATCGACAACAACCACGAGATCGTCCCGGTCCTCAACAAGATCGACCTGCCCGCCGCCGAGCCCGAGCGGGTCAAGGCCCAGATCGAGGAGGTCATCGGCCTCGACGCCTCCGACGCCGTGCTGTGCTCGGCCAAGTCCGGCATCGGCATCGAGGACGTGCTGGAGGCCATCGTCACCCGCCTGCCGCCGCCGAAGGGCGACGCCGCCGCCCCGCTGAAGGCCATGCTGGTCGACGCCTGGTACGACCCCTACCTCGGCGTGGTGCTGCTGGTCCGCGTCTTCGACGGCGTGCTCAAGGCCGGCCAGCGGGTCAAGTTCATGCAGAACGGCTCGACCCACCTGGTCGACCGCGTCGGCGTCTTCCTGCCCAAGAACACCCCGGTCGATCAGCTCGGCCCGGGCGAGGTCGGCTTCATCACCGCCCAGATCAAGGAGGTCGCCCACGCCGCCGTCGGCGACACCATCACCGACGAGAAGCGCCCCACCGCCGAACCGCTCAAGGGCTTCAAGGAGGTCCAGTCGGTGGTCTTCTGCGGCCTCTTCCCGGTCGACGCCGCCGACTTCGAGGACCTGCGCGCGGCCATCGCCCGCCTGCGCCTGAACGACGCCAGCTTCACCTACGAGATGGAGTCCTCGGCCGCCCTGGGCTTCGGCTTCCGCTGCGGCTTCCTCGGCCTGCTGCACCTGGAGATCATCCAGGAGCGCCTCAGCCGCGAGTTCAACCTCGACCTGATCGCGACCGCCCCCTCGGTGGTCTACAAGATCGAGCTGCGCGACGGCTCGCACATCGACCTGCACAATCCGGCCGACCTGCCCGACGTGATGCAGATCGTCGAGATCCGCGAGCCGTGGATCAAGGCCACCATCCTGACCCCGGAGGAGTACCTCGGCGGCGTCATCAAGCTGTGCCAGGACCGCCGCGGCGAGCAGAAGGAGCTGACCTGGGTCGGCACGCGCGCCATGGTCGTCTACGACCTGCCGCTGAACGAGGTCGTCTTCGACTTCTACGACCGGCTGAAGTCGATCTCGAAGGGCTACGCCTCCTTCGACTACGAGCTGGCCGACTACCGCCCCGGCGACCTGGTGAAGATGAACATCCTCGTCAACGCCGAGCCGGTCGACGCCCTGTCGATGCTGGTCCACCGCAGCCGCGCCGAGACCCGCGGCCGCGGCATGGTCGAGAAGATGAAGGAGCTGATCCCGCCCCACCTCTTCCAGATCCCCATCCAGGCGGCCATCGGCGGCAAGATCATCGCCCGCGAGACCGTCCGCGCCCTGCGCAAGGACGTGACCTCCAAATGCTACGGCGGCGACGCCACCCGGAAGAAGAAGCTTCTGGAGAAGCAGAAGGAGGGCAAGAAGCGGATGCGCCAGTTCGGCAAGGTGGAGATCCCGCAGGAAGCCTTCATCGCCGCCCTGAAGATGGACGAGGACTGACCCCGGCGGTCGCTCAGCGCGCCCCCGTCAGGTCACTCCACCGCCAGCGGCCGGGGCCGAGCGCCAGCCGCACCGCCTCCGGCCCGTCGCCCAGCGCCAGCACCGCATAGCCGCGCACCGTCTGGCGGCGGCAGTCGGGCGGGCTGAAGGCGGTCTCCACGGCGAGGGCCTGCCGCACCCCGGCCAGCCCCTTGCCGGCCTCGCCCGGGGCCGTGACCCAGTCGCCGTTCCAGACCAGCAGCGCCCGGCCGCCGCCGGTCCCGGCCAGCGCCCGCCGCGCCGCCGCCGCCACCTCCGGATCGTCGCGCAGGGCCCGCTCCAGCCGGCCGACCATGTCGCAGGGCCCGCCGCCGGCCGCTCCGCCGCCGCCGCCCGCGCCGCCGCCGCCCTCGCCGGCGCCGGGACCGCAACGTCTACCTCGAGATTCAGGGCCACACCGACGCCGCCGGCGA
>NZ_JACESB010000009.1 GCF_013912005.1 Brevundimonas sp.
GCGGAGGCCTCCTCGGGCTTGGGATCCCAGGGGCCGGGCCGGCGGGGGGCGTTGGTGTCGCTCATCGGTCCGACGTGGCCTTTTCCGCCCGCAGCCACAAGGCCAGCAGGGCGAGAAGTCGCAGGCTTTTCCGGTCGACCGTCGCCACGGCCCGCACGGGCGGGACGTAGTGCATCAGATCAGCTCCACCGCCACGTGATGCCGCGCCTTGACCAGGTCGTAGCGCGCCGGAACGGCGGGCGGCGGCAGGTCGATCATCCGCTGCACCGCCAGCCGCGCGCGCTCGGCCATGTCCTCGGGCACGGTCACCTCGAACTGCATGTTGAGCAGGCAGTCCCGGATGTTCTCGAGGGTGATCCGCTTCATGTGCGGGCACAGGTTGCAGGGGCCGATGAACTGCACGCCCGGGACGTCGCCCGCGACGTTGGAGGCCATCGAGCATTCGGTGATCATCACCACCTGCTTCGGCTTCCGCGCCGCCACATAGTCCGTCATGGCCGCCGTCGAGCCGGCGAAGTCGGCCGCCGCCAGCACCTCTTCCGGGCATTCGGGGTGGGCCAGGATCTCGGCCCCCGGATACGCCGCGCGCATCTCGGCGATGTCTTCGGCGGTGAAGCGCTCATGCACCTCGCAGCGGCCCTTCCAGGCGATGATGCCCACCGTCGTCTGGGCCGCCACGTTCCGCGCCAGGTATTCGTCGGGGATCAGGATGACGCGGTCGACGCCCCATTCCCTCGCCGCCCACTCCACCACCTGCACGGCGTTGGCCGAGGTGCAGCAGATGTCCGTCTCGGCCTTCACGTCGGCGGTGGTGTTCACATAGGTGACCACCGGCAGGCCCGGGTAGCGCTGCTTGATCAGCCGCACGTCGGCGCCGGTGATCGAACTGGCCAGCGAGCAGCCCGCGCGGAGGTCCGGGATCAGCACCGTCTTGTCCGGCGACAGGATCTTCGAGGTCTCGGCCATGAAGTGCACGCCGGCCTGGACGATCACCTTCGCCTTCGACCTGGCGGCCTCCTTCGCCAGACCGAGGCTGTCGCCCACATAGTCGCCCACCCCGTGGAAGATCTCCGGCGTCATGTAGTTGTGGGCGAGGATGACGGCGTCGCGCTCGCGCTTCAGGGCGTTGATCTCCGCGATCAGCGCCGCCTGCGCCGGCCATTCCAGCGGGGTGACGTGGTCCTTGACCTTGGCCCACACCGGGGCCGTCGCCCGCTCCAGCTCCCGCGTCAGTCCGAATGCGCCGTCGGCCATCGCCCGCTCTCCTTTTGCTCCATTTGAGCAAATGTGAGGCCTGAAGAACGGCGACCAGGCCCTCCGGCCCGCCGCCGACTTATGCTCACTTTCAGCATAAGCAGCGACAATCTAGGCCGATCGGCGTGAAATGCAAGCGGTCAGCGGGCCTGCGCCCCCTCGTGCGCCAGCAGCCATCGCTTGCGCTCCAGCCCTCCGGCGTAGCCGGTGAGGGTTCCGTTCGCGCCGATCACCCGGTGGCAAGGCACGATCACCGCCACCGGGTTCTGGCCGTTGGCCAGCCCTGCGGCCCGCACCGCCTTCGGGAAGCCGATCGCGGCCGCCAGCTGGCCGTAACTGCGCGTCTCGCCCGGCGGGATAGCCCGCAGCGCCGCCCAGACCGCGCGCTGGAAGGCGGTGCCGGCCGTCCGGACCTCCAGTCCGTCCAGCGCCCGCAGGTCGCCGCCGAAATAGGCCTCGACCGCCCGCCGCACCCCTTCAGGGGCCCGCCCTTCGACCAGCACCGGGTCAGCGCCGCAGTGCCGGCGCAGCAGCCGGCGCATGCGCGGCTCGTAATCGGAGAAGTCGAGGGCCCGCACGGCGCCGTCCGCGTCGGTGACGAGCAGGGCCTCGCCCACCGGCGTGGCGATGCGGTCGAGGGTCAGGGTCTCAGGCGGCGCGTTGCGCATCGTCTCTCTCCATCAGGGCGGCGGCGCCGATCCCCGCCGCCGCGAGGTGCAGGGCTCCGTAGGCCCGCCACGGACGCCAGGCCTCGGCGCGCGCCGTCAGGCGCGCGTCCTCCAGCCGGTCGCTGGGCGGGTTTCCGTCGTCGTCGATCCACTTGCCGGGCAGACGAAGGCCGGGCCGGGCCTCCACCAGCGGCCGCAGGACCGGATCGGCCGAAAGGTCGCGGGCGATCGCCTCCGGGTCCGCCGACAGGTCGAACACCCGGCGCACCCGGGCCAGCACGCCCGGCAAGGCCCTCAGGTCGTCGGCCTCGACGCAGACGGAGACCCGTCCCGCCTCGCCCGGCTCCACCGTGACCCGGCCGTCGGCCCCGTCCACCGCGCGCGTCAGCTCCCGTGACCAGCGCCGCCCCTCGACCGCGTCGCCGCGGGCGGCCAGGGCGGCCAGCAGGGCGTCCCATTCGAAAGGCGGACGGCAGGGCAGGCTCAGCCGCACCCCGCCCGTCGCTTCCCGCTCCCCCCGTCGGCGCAGGGTCGACGGCGGCCGCCCGTACAGGGCCTGGAAGGTCTCGTTGAAGCGCCGCACGCTGCCGAAGCCGGCGGCCAGCGCCACCTGCGCCATGGGCAGGTCGGTCTGGTGGATCAGCGCCTTGGCCAGAAGGACCCGGCGCGTCTGGGCCACGCTCACCGGCGCCGCCCCGAGGTGCTGGCGGAACAGCCGCCGCAGGTGCCGCTCCCCGACGCCGAGCCGGCCGGCGAGGGCGTCCACATCCCCCTCGTCCAGCGCTCCCGCCTCGATGAGGGTCAGGGCCCGGCTCACGGTGTTGGAGGTGCCGCGCCAGGCGCCCATGTCCGGCGCCGTCTCCGGCCGGCAGCGCAGGCAGGCGCGGAAGCCGGCCTCCTCGGCCGCGGCGGCCGAGGCCACGAAGACCATGTTCTCCCGCTTCGGCGTCCGCGCCGGGCAGACCGGCCGGCAGTAGATCCCGGTCGACTTCACGCAGGTGAAGAAGCGGCCGTCGAACCGCGCATCCCGTGTCAGCACGGCGCGGTAGCAGGCCTCCTGGTCGAGCTGGCGGGCGGTGTCCATGGCCGCCATCCTGCCCCCGCCCCGCCCGCGAGTCTCGCGGTTTTCGGACACGGGCGTCAGGGCCGCTGTTCAACCAACACCGTTCTGCTACGATGGATGCGGGCTTGGAGGGAAGGTGATGAAGACAGCGCTTGCATGCGTTATCGTCGCTGCGTGCCTTGGATTAGCGTCCGAATCCCGCGCCCAGGAGAGCGAGCAACGACGTCTCGGCGATTGGATCGAGGAGCATTTCCGCGTCGTGGGGCGCAGTTGCTTCGCCGGTTTTCGCCCCGCCCGCAGCAATGGGACGGTGGTTCCTGAAGACATCCGGAACTGGCAGCTGCTCCGCGACCGGTGGAATGAGAGCGTCACCGTCTACGGCAACGACTCCCTCGACAGCATCTTCTCCCAGGTTCACCGGCGCGTGGATGGCAGGTACACCGGTGAGCCGCTCTACCGCATCGGCGCTTCAGCGGAGCGGAGCAGCCCGATCTTCTACGCCCTCCAGGGCAACGCCACACGCCAGCACAATTGCGCCACGATGCTGGCCGCGAGCGCCAACACCGAACTCCGGCTTGATCTGGCGCAGGTGAAGCTCGCTCTTTCCGCCAACGTCGACCAGAACCGGGCACAGACCGCCTACGCCTATGCAGGCCGCATGGTCTCCCCGCTGGCGATCGCCTTGGGCCTCAACCCGACCACGCCGGACGTCGCCGGGCCAATCCCCCGTTTCCGCGCCTTCATGTCGCTCTGGGACTGGTACCGGATCTCCCCGGGCATGATCGACGCCGCCGACCGACGCGAGCTCGAGATCTACTCTCAGGTGGACGGAGCCGCCCTCTACCGGACCGAAGGTCTGACCCAGAACGCCATCCTGTCCGGCGCCGTAAACGTGTCCTCGGTGGTGCCGTTCCTCTCCGGCCGCGGCGGCGGATCAGGGAGCCTTCGCGCCGGTTTGGAGGGAGCGAACTTCGAATATGCGGTCGCGTACTGGGGCCTTCCGACGCCGGCGCGGCTTCCGACCGCCTCGGAGGTCGCCAGACGCGCCGCCCAGCTGGCCCGCTTCACCCCGGCCTCTTCCAACCCGGTCGGCGTCGAAAGCGCTGCGCCGTTCGCGTACAGCCTCGACCTGGCTGATCTGCCGTCCAACTACTGTCGGCAGGACTACTGGGAGCTGGCGGCCCAGGCGGGGCGTGCAGGCTCGGCCACGGCGACCCGGGTGGAGGTGCAGGAACAGAGAGTTGCTCCCGGACCGTCCGTCTGCCGGTTCACTTTTCACTTCACGCCCGCCGCGGAGGCCGCCGCGTCGGTCAGCCTGGCGCCAGCAGTGAAGTCCGTGATCCGGCGGCCTGACGGCACGACCGCCGAACTGCTGCTCGCCCCGCCTCCTGTGAGCCTCCCCGACTTCAGGTCCAGCGTCGCCCTGCGCGCGGCGACCCTCGCCCGCCGCATCGCCGTCCCGGCGGACGACGCCGCCGCCGCTCCCGTGATCCCCATGACCTTCGCGGTGGTCGAGCGGACCACTGGTCGCCGCGCTTCTGGCGTGGTCAGCGGCTCGACCCATCTGACCCTCTCCTGCGGCGGCCAACCCGCAAGGCCGATGACTCTGGTCGGCGGCGTCGTCCGCTGGAGCCGGACCAATGAGCAGGCGAGCCTCGCGTTCGACGCGGGCGTACCGGAAGACGTCTCGCCGCCAGCGGGCGCTCCGCCGGTGGAGTGTTCTGTCAACGGACGGACTCTCCTCATGATGGAGGGAGGGCTGCCGCCCCTCGATACCGAGTTGCCGACGTCCGTCTTCCATCTGGTCCGGGAGGCCCCGCCGCAGCCGGCGTGACCCTACAGCGGCCAGAACAGCAGGATCAGCGGCGGGCCCGCGAGCAGGACCAGCAGGCTGAGCGGGGCGCCGAGCCGGGCGTAGTCCTCGAAGCGGTAACCGCCCGGCCCCATCACCAGGGTGTTGCACTGGTGGCCGACGGGCGTGAGGAAGTCGCAGGCCGCGCCGACCGCGACCGCCATCAGGAAGGCGTCGGGATCGTAGCCCAGCTGGGTGGCGAGGCTGGCCCCGATCGGCGCGACGATCAGCACCGTGGCCGCATTGTTCAGGAACGGCGTCACCGCCATCGCCGCCAGCATCAGCCCGCCCACCGCCAGCACGCCCGGAAGGCCGGTGAACAGCTGGCGCATCAGGCCGGCGATCAGGTCGGCGCCCCCGGTCTCCTGGATGGCGTTCGAGACCGGGATCAGCGCCGCGATCAGCACCAGGAGCGGGCCATCGAGCGCGGCGTAGGCCTCGCGCATCTTCAGCCCGCCCAACGCCACGATGACCACCGCCGCGCCGAAGAAGGCGACCGCCACCGGCGCCGCGCCGAAGCCCACCAGCAGCATGGCCGCGGCCAGCACCACCGCCGGCAGGTAGCGCCGCCGGGCGCTGCCCAGGCGCACCTCCCGCTCCGCCAGCGGCAGCAGGTCCAGCGCCTGCAGCGCCATGGGAAGCCCGGCCTCCCCGCCCTGCAGCAGGACGATGTCGCCGGGCTTCAGCCGGGTGGAGCGCAGCTTCTGGGTCAGCTCGTGCCCGCTGCGGGACACCGCCAGCAGGTTGACGCCGTACTGGCCGTACAGGTCGGCCTGGCGCGCCGACTGCCCCGCGAGCGGCGAGTTGGCGCCGATCACCGCCTCGACCACCTGCACCTCGTCGGCCGGCTGCTCGAGCGTCACCGGGTGGTCGTCGCGCACCAGCTTCAGCCGGGTGGCGGCGAGGAAGGCCTCCAGCGCCTCCTGCTCGCCCTCCACCAGCAGGCTGTCGCCGGTCTGGACCTTCTGGTTGCCGCGCGGCCGGGGAATGCGCCGGCCGCCGCGGATCAGGGCGAGGATGCGGACCTCGCCGCCCCGCTCGCGCAGCGTCTTGATGGTCTCCGGCGTCCAGTCCTGCGGAACCCGCGCCTCGGTGGCGTAGCCCTGGGCCGACAGCGCCTCGCCGAGGCTGATCGAGCCCTGGCGGTTCTTCGGCAGCAGGCGGTAGCCGAAGGCGAGAAAGACCAGGGCGATCGCCGTCAGCGCAAGCCCGACCGGCGCGAAATCATACATGCCGAACGGCTCGCCCAGCAGCTCCGCGCGGGTCTCGGCGACGATGATGTTGGGCGAGGTGCCCACCAGGGTGACCATGCCGCCCGCCATGGCGCCGAAGGCCATGGGCATCAGCAGGCGGGAGGGCGAGGTCCCGGTCCGCCGGCTCAGCTGCATCGCCACCGGCATCATGATGGCCAGCGCCCCGACGTTCTTGGTGACCATGGACAGCAGGGTCACGGCGACGGTCATCACCGGCGTCTGGCTGCGCTCGGTCTTGAGCAGGGGCAGGATCCGCTTGAGCGCCAGTTCGGCGATGCCGGACCGGGCGAAGGCGGCGCTGACCACCAGGGCCGCGGCGATGATCACCGTGACATCGTTGCGGAAGCCGTCGAAGGCCGCCTCCGCCGGGATCACCCCGACCGCCAGCCCCGCCACCAGGGCCGCGAGCGCGACGAGGTCGTAGCGGAACCGCCCCCAGACGAAGCCGGCGATGGTCAGACCGACCAGACCGAAGGCCAGTCCCTGCTGCAGCGTCACGCCCAAGGCGATTTCCCCCCGCGGCCGGATCGCCGCCGGCCGTTAACGCAGATCACCCGGTTTCGCTGCGCCGGCCGCGTTCAGCCGCGAACCGCCCGCCACAGCCCGCCCAGCAGCTGGAAGGCCAGGCCGATCGCCATCATCGCCAGCACCCAGACGGCGACGATCGACAGGTTGGCGGCGACGCCCGCCAGCTCGCGGCCGCTGTCGCCGAGCGCCCGCAGGGTCTCGAAGTTCAGCATCGACCCGTCGCCCGCGATCCGCGCCGTCTCCTCGCCGCGCACCAGGGTGAACCAGTGCCCCGCCTCGAAGATGGTCGCCGTCAGCCACAGCCCGGCGACCGCAAGGGCCGCCCGTCCCGCGCCGCGCAGCCGGACCGCCGTCGGCCGGGCGAGACCCACGAGATCCACCGCCATCTGGGCCAGGGCGTAGACGAGGATGAAGCCGTGCAGGGCGGTCCACACCGGCGCGCCTTGCACCACCGCCTCCGCCCCCCGCAGCTCGAGGCTGGCGAGGCCGGGAAACTGCAGCGCCCCCACCCACCACAGCACGAACACGCCCGTGGCCAGCAGCGACACCAGGTGCTCGCCGCCCGGCCAGCCCGGCGCCCGCGCGAGCGCGGTTCGCTCCGCGCGGGTCCCGGCCGTCTTCCGCCCGCCCATGGCCGCGCCCCAGGCGCCCGGATCCGACAGGCCGAAGGCGGAGAGTTCGCTGACCCGCCAGTTTCGCATCCATGCCGGTCGGTAGCCGACATGCTCCATGACCGCGCCAGCCAGGGTGAGCACGCCGATGAGCGCGAGACCCGAGTCGATGAAGCCGTTGACCGCCTGCGCCATCGCCCGCCCCGCATCGGCCGGACCGCTGAGCAGGTTGATGAACAGGAACACGCCCTGCAGCGTCAGCAGGAGCAGCAGACCGGCCTTCACGCCGAACAACCAGTAGGGAAAGAGCTCCGGCCCGATCAGCGAGTCCGGTCCCTTGCGGTAGCGCGACGCCACCACGAGCGGGTGGCCGATCTCGCGCAGGATCTCCTCCTGCTCCGCCTCGGTCAGCGGCCGGCCCAGCGCCTCTTCCTTCGCCTCGAAGCGGCTCAGGATCAGGTCGCGCAGTTCGGCGACGATGTCGTCGCGCTCGTCCTGCGGCAGCTGGGCCGCGACGGCGGCCAGGTAACGGTCGATCATGTCCATCGGACGGTCCCCCTTCCCTCAGAGAAGCTTGTCGAGCGCGGCGTTGATGCGCCGCCATTCGTCGGACAGGGCGGCCAGCATCTCCGCTCCCGCAGGCGAAAGGCGGTAGAAGCGCTTGCGCCGCTTCTCCTCCTCGCGCCATTCGCTCTCCAGCAGGCCCTGGCTCTCGAGCCGGCGCAGCAGCGGATAGAGGGTGGATTCCTCCATCTCGAGCCCGTCGGCCGCCAGCGCCTGCCGCAGCGTGTAGCCGTAGCGTTCGGTCCGCAGGCAGGCGAGCACGGCCAGCACCAGGGAGCCGCGCCGCAGCTCCAGCCTCATGCTCTCGAAGAGGTCGGGATCGACCGCCATGCCCATTCACCTGTCCGCCACATAGTGTGTGACACACAGTGTATGGGACAAAGGGTGCCAAGGAGTCAAGCCGAACGGCGTTCGCCGCCCCGCCGCCATCGCGACGGAGCGACGGACCGGACGCCTACGCCGCCTTCTTTCGCGCGGGAGCCTTCTTGGGAGGCGTCTTCTTCGCGGCGGGCTTCTTCGCCGCCGTCTTCTTCGGGGCCGCCTTCTTCGCCGGGGCCTTCTTCGCGCCGCCGCCGGAGGCCGAACCCTTCAGGCTGTTCCTGAGCGCAGCCATCAGGTCGATGACGTTGGTGTCCTCGGGCTCGGGCGCCTCGACCAGACCCTCGCCGCCCTTCTGCTTGGCCTTGACCATCTCGCGCAGGGCCTCGTCGTAGCGGTCTCGGAACTGGCTCGGGTCGAAATCGGCCTCCTTCTGGGCGATCAGCCGCTCGGCGATGTCGACCATGTCGGCGTCGGCCTCGACATCCGGGATCTCGTCGAAGAAGTCGTTCGCATCGCGCACCTCCTCGTGGGCGCGCAGGCTCCAGGCGACCATGCCCTTGCCGCGCACCTCCAGGGCGATCTGCCGCTCCCGGCCGCGCAGCACCAGACAGCCCAGGGCGATCTTTCCGGCCGAGCGCATGGCTTCCCGGATCACCGCGAAGGCGTCGGTCCCGACCCCCTTCTCCGGCACGATGTAGAAGGGATCGTCCCAGTACAGCCGGTCGATGTCCTCGACGTCGACGAACTCGTCGATCGACAGGGTTCGCGTGCTCTCGATCCTGACCTTGTCAAAGTCCTCGTCGTCGAACAGCACGTACTCGTCCTTCGACACCTCGTAACCCTTGACCAGATCCGAGCGCTCGACCGGCCCGGTGTCGGGATCGGTCGGGACCATGCGGATGCGGTTGTTCGTCTCCGGGTTGATCAGGTGGAAGCTGACGTGGCTCCGGCTGGAGGTGGCCGTGTACATCGCGACCGGACAGGTCACGAGCGACAGCTTCAGATGCCCCTGCCAGGTGGGTCGGGCGGCCATGGTGCGGACTCCTTGTTCGGCCGACTCAACGCCGGTCTCCGGGAGTCGTTCAGGCGAGGCGGGCAGGACCGGCGGAACGCCGGCCCCGCTCCCTCACCCCACCGGCCGCACGTTGTCGTCCGAGTTGCGGTCGATCCACTTGTTGAACGGATCGGCGCCGGCGAACTCCGGCTCGCGGTCGACGACGAAGCGCAGGGTCTGCGTTCCGGAGCGGATCGGCCGGCGCTCCAGCAGGATCACATCCTCCTCGTCGAACACGCCTTTGCCCGGCTCGGCGGTGAAGAGGCCGATGTCGAAGGTCTCGTTCAGCGGCGCCTCCGTCTCGACCCCCTCCCCGTCGGCGTAGAGCTTGCGCGCCTCGACCGTGACCGCGACGTCCCAGCGGCCGTCGGCGCGCTTCGTCGCCGTCGCCCCGGTGGTCTTCACGTCATACAGGGTGATCTTCTCGAACAGGTCGGTGATCAGCGCCTGCTTGTCGGCCGGCGCTTCGGCGCGCAGCGCCGCCACCAGATCGAGGGAGCGCGGCCACGGGGCGCCCTTGAAGGCGTACTGGGCCAGCACCCGGCGCAGGGCGCGGTTGACCGCATCCTCGCCGATCTGGTCACGCAGCAGGTACATGACCAGACCGCCCTTCTGGTAGTGGATGTACTGCTGGTTCTCGACCCGCATCAGCGGCAGCTCCTCCAGCCGCTCCATGCCGCGGGCGCTGAGGTAGCCGTCCAGCTCGTCCTTCAGGAAGCGCCGGATCTGCTCGCGGCCGTACAGCTTCTCCATCACCATCAGGGCCGAGTACTGGGCCAGGGTCTCGGACAGGGCGGTGGCGCCCTGCTGGTCCGAGCCGACGACCTGGTGGGCCCACCACTGGTGGGCGAACTCGTGGGCCGCGACGTAGGTGACGTAGTCGATCTTGGTCTCGTCCGAGAGGTCGGCGATGAAGCCGAGCCCTTCCGACCAGGCGAAGGTGTTCGGATAGGACTGGGCGAAGCTGGCGTAGTCCGGGAACTCGACGATGCGCGCCTGCCGGAACTGGTACGGGCTGAAGTTGGTCTGGAAGTAGTCCAGCGACGCCGCCAGGGCGTCCAGCATGCGCGGCACGTTCCGGTCGTGGTCGGGGTCGTGGAAGACCACCAGCTCGACGCCGTCGTGCGTCCGCGCCGTCCGCTCGTACTCGGCGGACTGCACCGAGAAGAAGTTGAGCACCGGCGACTCGGTGACGAAGCGCGAGGTGCGGCGGTCGCCCTGCACCACATCGGACACCATGCGGCCGGGCGCGACCACCGTCTGGTCGGCGTCCGTGGTCACCGTGATGTCCGCGGTGGTCCAGTCGGCGCCGATGTAGTTGCGGCGGCGGGCGGACTCGTCCTCCAGCCTGGCCGGCCGCAGCTCGGCGGGCAGGCCCAGCTTGCGCCGCTTGCTGCGGTCGTCGAGCAGCCCCTGCCGGCTCATGCCGATCATCGGGGCGAACTCCATGTTGTTCACGAAGGTGCCGTTGTCGACCAGCCGCGTGGTGTTGCCCGAGGCGCGGAAGCCGCGCTGCTCGAGCACCGTCTCGAAGGTCACCGTGCGGCGCTCGCCCGGCTGCATCGGGGCGGCGAAGCGGTAGATGCGGTACTCGAACTCCGGCCATTCGCGGGCCACGGCCGCGCCCTCGACGTCCAGCCGGACCATGTCGAGGTCCTCGGTCCAGCGCAGGTGCACCTCCCTGAGCGGCGCATCGGTGCGGTTCTCCAGCACATAGGTCCCGCGGGTGGTCAGCTTCGGCTGGTGCGGCCGCAGGTCCATGGCCAGCTGCATGTGCGCGACCGACGGCTGCGGCGTGGTCTCGTAGCGCAGCAGGGCCTTCTCATAGGCGGCCTGTTCGGCCTCGCGGGCGTCGCGGGACTGGTAGTCGTTCCAGACGTTGGTGTTGACGTAGATGAAGCTCCCGAGGCCGACGAAGGCGACCAGCGCCACGCCGGCGATCAGGCCGGCCGGGCCGGCCAGCCGGTGCGGGAAGCGCTTCAGCCGCGGCCACAGCCGGGTCTCGGTCCCGCGCCGCCACAGGCCCCAGGCCACGACCAGCAGCAGGATGGCGAAGGCGGTCCAGTAGGCGTCGGTCCAGGCGTTGAAGCGGGCGAAGTCGCCGGTCCCGTTCATGTCCGACAGCGGCACGCCGATGCCGGCGCCGTAGCGGTACAGCACATGGTCGAAGCCCATGTTCACCGCCACGATGGTGGCGATCATGTAGACCACCATGATCGCCCAGCCGATGAACTTGTTGGGCGAAAGGGCCTGGACGAAGATCGCCAGCACCGCCAGCAGGGTGAAGCTGAGCCCCTGCGGCAGGACGTACCAGAACAGGTACTTGTCGAACTCGAAGTCCGTGTAGCCCTTGATCGTCTGGGTCACGACGCCGGCCAGCACGCCGACCGCGAGAGTGGAGATCAGCACCAGGGCCAGCGCGAGGGTCTTGGGGACGAGGAAGGTCCAGTCCGGCGTCGGGGTGGCGTCGACGATCTCGTGGGTCCGGCGGTCGCGGTCGCGCCAGATCAGTTCGCCCGAATAGTAGATCGCGATCACCATCGAGATCAGGCCGAACGTGCCCATCAGGGCGGTGATCACCACCCGGGTGACCAGCAGGATCGGCGCGCCGTAGATCTCGCCGGTGAAGAACAGGGTGGCGACCGCGAAGGCGAAGGCCAGCAGCACCAGCACCACCCAGGCCGGGCTCCTGAACACCAGGGCCATCTCGAAGCGGGTGCGTGACACCAGCTGGGTGAGCCCGCTGCGGAAGCCGTAGGAGGGACGCGGCAGGGCGCCGACCGGAGCGGCCGGCGGCGCATCCGTCTCCACCAGCGCCTTGAGCCGCTCCTGCTTGCGCAGCTTCGCCCCCTTCGGCGACGGCCGGTACAGCGCCCAGGCGGCGGCCAGCAGGGCGAAGCCCACGGCGGTCCAGATCACCCGGTTCCACAGCAGCACGCCTTCCAGCGGCGGGTTCAGCGTGTTGCGCTCGGCGGCCGTCCAGTACTTGGTGACCAGGGCATAGGCGCCGCTGCCGAACGGCTCGGCCCAGGCCATGGCGGTCTCGAACTCGGGCCGGCTGCCCAGCACCCCCGTGCTGGCGAGATAGGCGATCAGCACCGCCACCACGCCGATGTAGGTCGCCATCATCGACCGGGTGACGGTCGCCAGGGTGAAGAACAGGGCCGAGGTCAGGAACACCCCGGTGAGGCCGAACACCAGGTAGGCGTAGGCGTAGTCGCCGAGCCGCAGCGGCCCGATCGTCTCGGGATCCACCCAGGGCATGAAGGTGCCCAGCAGGGTGCCGATGGCGATGCTCAGGTAGCACAGGGCCACGGCGGCGAAGGCGCCGAGGAAGCGGCCGTACAGGTACGCCCCCTTGGTGATCCGCGTGGACAGGATCATCGGCCCGAAGCCGGTCTGGGTGTCCCGGGCCACGACGTTGGCGACGATCGCCGTCGTCGCCAGCATGAAGAAGATGTTGAAGATGATGTGCGCGCCGGCCAGCGCATAGGGCGCGTTCTTGTGCACATTGCCGCCCGAGCCGAGCGAGACGTTGGGGCTGGCCACCGCGCCGAAGGCCAGCAGGCCGAAGACGATGGCGATGACCCAGAACGCCGGCTGGCGCAGCTGGTAGCGGAACTCGAAGCTCGCGATCTTGCCGAACATGATGCGCCTCAGGCCGCGCGGCGCGAGGCGGCGACGGTGGCGAGGTAGACGTCCTCAAGGCCGCCCGGCGCGCGTTCGAAGCCGTCGCCCGGATGCCCCTCGGAGAGCACGTGCACCACGGTGCGGCCGCCCAGCAGGCGGGTCGAGATCACGTTGTGCCGCTTCTGGAACTCGGCCAGCTCGGCCTTGTCGATGGTCCGCCGCCAGACCTTGCCCTCGAGGCTGTGCATCAGGTCGGTCGGCGCCCCCTCGAGCTGGATCTTGCCGCCGGCCAGCACCGCCATCCGGGGGCACAGGTCGGTGACGTCCTCGACGATGTGGGTCGACAGGATGACCACCACGTTCTCGCCGACCTCGGCCAGCAGGTTGAGGAAGCGGTTGCGCTCCTCGGGGTCGAGGCCGGCGGTCGGCTCGTCGACGATGATCAGCTCCGGGTTGCCGATCAGCGCCTGGGCGATGCCGAAGCGCTGGCGCATGCCGCCGGAGAAGCCGGCCAGCGCCTTGCCCCGCACCGGCCACAGGTTCACCTGGTGCAGCAGGGCGGTGACCGTCTCCTTGCGCTCGCGGCCGTTGGCGATGCCCTTCAGCACGGCCATGTGGTCCAGCATGTCGTAGGCCGACACCCGCGGGTAGACGCCGAAATCCTGCGGCAGGTAGCCGAGCACGCGGCGCAGCTTCTCCGGCTCGCGGATCACGTCGATGTCGCCGAAGCGGATCGAGCCCGAGGTCGGCGTCTGCAGGGTGGCGATCGAGCGCATCAGCGTCGACTTGCCCGCGCCGTTCGGCCCGAGCAGGCCAAACATCCCCTTCGGAATCGTCAGGCTGACGTCGTCCAGCGCCCGCGTTCCGTTGCCGTAGACGTGGGTGAGGTTCTCGATCGTCAGCATGCGCGCCCCCCTTGGTGCTCCCTTCACCCTGTCGCCCGGGGTCGGGGGCCGCAAGTTAAACATGGGTCAGATTGGCCCGGCGGGCCCCGGCCCCTTCCCTCAATCCGCCGAAAGCGCCGCCGCCTTCGCCTGCGCCCGGAAGGCGTGCAGCAGCGGTTCGGTGTAGCCGTTCGGCTGGGCCGCGCCCTCGAACACCAGCGCCCGGGCCGCCCGGAAGGCGAGGCTGTTCTCCGGGTCGGGCGCCATCGGCCGGTACAGGGGATCGCCGGCGTTCTGGGCGTCGACCTTCGCCGCCATGCGCCGGAGGGCGGCGTCCACCTGCTCCGCGGTGCAGACCCCGTGCAGCAGCCAGTTGGCGATGTGCTGGGACGAGATGCGCAGCGTCGCCCGGTCCTCCATCAGGCCGACATCATGGATGTCGGGCACCTTCGAACAGCCGACGCCCTGGTCGATCCAGCGCACCACATAGCCGAGCAGGCCCTGGCAGTTGTTCTCCAGCTCCTCGACCACCTCGGCCTCCGACCAGTTGCGGCCCTCGGCCAGCGGCGGGGTCAACAGGTCGGCGAGGGACGGAACCGGCTGCGCCGCGATCGCCTCGCGCAGGGCGAAGACGTCGGTCTGGTGATAGTGCAGGGCGTGCAGGGTCGCCGCCGTCGGCGAGGGCACCCAGGCGGTGTTGGCCCCGGTCTTCGGGTGGCCCGCCTTCTGCGCCAGCATCTCGGCCATGCGGTCCGGCGCGGCCCACATCCCCTTGCCGATCTGGGCCCGGCCGTCGAGGCCGCAGGCGAGGCCGACGGCGACGTTGCGCGCCTCGTAGGCGGCGATCCACGGGGCGGCCTTCATCTCCGCCTTCCGCACCACCGGTCCGCCCTGCATGCAGGTGTGGATCTCATCACCGGTGCGGTCGAGGAAGCCGGTGTTGATGAAGACGATCCGATCGCGCACGGCGTGGATGCAGGCGGCGAGGTTGGCCGAGGTGCGGCGCTCCTCGTCCATCACCCCCACCTTGATCGTGTGCCGCTCCAGCCCCAGCAGGTCCTCCACCGCGTCAAACAGGTCGTTGGTGAAGGCGCACTCCTCCGGCCCGTGCATCTTCGGCTTGACGATGTAGATGGAGCCGGCGCGGCTGTTGCGGAAGCGGCCCAGTCCCTTCAGGTCGTGCAGGCCGATCAGGCTGGTGACGATGGCGTCGAGGATCCCCTCCGGCGCCTCCGCCCCGTCCGCCAGGCGCAAGGCCGGCGTGGTCATCAGGTGGCCGACGTTGCGCACGAACAGCAGGCTGCGGCCCGGCAGGGTCAGGGTCGAGCCGTCCGGCGCCGCATAGTCGCGATCCTCCGCCAGGGCGCGCGTGACCTGGCGGTCGCCCTTGGCGAAGGTCTCGACCAGATCGCCCCGCATCAGTCCGAGCCAGCTGCGATAGGCGGCCACCTTGTCCGTCGCGTCCACGGCGGCGACCGAGTCCTCCAGATCGACGATGGTGGTCAGCGCCGCCTCCAGCACCACGTCGGCCAGCCCCGCCGGGTCGCCGGCGCCGACCGGGCGCCCGCGGTCCAGCACCAGCTCGACGTGGAGGCCGTGATGGCTCAGCAGGACGGCCTCGGGCGCGGCGGCGTCGCCGCGCCAGCCGACCAGCTGCGCCGGGTCCCGCAGCGCCGGGACCAGCCGGCCCTCGACCACCGCATAGCCCGTCGCCCCCGCGTGCGAGCCCTCCGCCAGCGGAACCGCCTCGTCGAGGAAGGCCTTGGCCCGCGCCACCACCCGCGCCCCGCGCGCCGCATCGTAGCCGCCGGCCGGCGGCAGGTCGCCGAGGGCGTCGGTGCCGTAGAGGGCGTCGTAGAGGCTGCCCCAGCGGGCGTTCGCCGCATTGAGCACGAAGCGCGCGTTCAGCGCCGGCACCACCAGCTGCGGCCCGGCGGTCGCAGCGATCTCCGGGTCGACGTTCGCCGTTCCGATCCGGAAGGGCGCCGGCTCGTCGACGAGATAGCCGATGGCCCGCAGGAAGGCCTCGGCGGCCTCGGGCTCGTGCGGCTGGCCGCGACGGCCCACGTGCCACTCGTCGATCGCCGCCTGCAGCCCGTCCCGCGCCTTCAACAGCGCCCGGTTGCGGGGCGCGAAGTGGCCGAACAGCGCCGCCGCCCCCTCCCAGAAGGCCGAAGGCTCCAGCCCGACGCCCGCCAGGGCCTCCTCCTCGATGAAGGCGGCCAGTTCGCTGGCGACCTGGAGACCGGCGCGGGTTGTCGTGGTCATGGGCTTCTCCTCGGGGACGGCTGTAACATTCCGTGATGACGTCACGGAAGTCGAGGCCGTCCGGGAACGTCCCGCTCAGCCGGCCGCTTTGCGGGCGTCGAACGCGCGGCGCGCCGCCTCGATGCGCTCGAGGTTGGTCTCGGCCCAGGTCCACACGCCGCAGAAGGCCTCCGCCAGGGTGACGCCGAGATCGGTCAGGCGGTACTCGACGCGCGGCGGAATCACCGGATGGACCGTGCGCACCAGCAGACCGTCGCGCTCCATCTGACGCAGGGTCTGCGTCAGCATCTTCTGACTGACGCCGCCCACGAGTTCGCCGATGCGGCTGAATCGCTGTTCGCCATGCTCGGCCAGCACCTCGAGGATCAGCATGGTCCACTTGTCGGCGACCCGGCCGATGACCTCGTTGACCAACGCCTCGACCCGCGGGTCGGGCGGCTCGTCATGATGGGGCGACGAGATTCTTGCGGGCGGAAGGTCCGTCATGTCCATTTCTTCCCGGAAAGTAAGTATGGCAGTTTCCGGTGCCTGCTTTCAGAAAGAGAGTGTCCGTCATAGCTGGGCTTCCGCGCGAATGCACGCGCGGGAGACGAGCGCCATGAAAATCACCGGCAACACCATCCTGATCACCGGCGGCGGCGGCGGCATCGGCCGGGCCCTGGCCGAAGCCCTGCACGCCAAGGGCAACCGGGTGATCGTGACCGGCCGCCGCGCGGGGCCGCTGCAGGCGGTCGCCGACGCCAACCCGGGCATGGCCTGGGCGACGCTGGACATGACCGACGCAGGGGCGATCCGCGCCTTCGCGGATCAGATCGCCCGCGACTGGCCGGACCTGAACGTGCTGATCAACAACGCCGGGATCATGATCCACGAGGACCTGAACGCCGAGCCGTTCGACCTCTCGACCGCCGAAGCGACCGTGGCCACCAACCTGCTCGGCCCGATCCGGCTGACGACGGCCCTGCTCCCGCAGCTGAAGCGGCAACCGGCCTCGACGGTGATGACCGTCACCTCGGGCCTCGCCTTCATCCCGCTGGTCGCCGCCCCGACCTACAACGCCACCAAGGCGGCGCTGCACTCGTGGACCCAGTCGCTGCGGACGCAGCTGGAAGGCGCATCGGTGGAGGTGCTGGAGCTGGCCCCGCCAGCCGTGGCCACCGACCTCATGCCGGGACATGCGGAGAATCCCAATTCGATGCCGCTGGCGGATTACACGGCGGAGGTGATGGGGCTGATCGAGCGGGGCGAGACGCCGCGCGGCGAGATCCTGGTGGAGCGGGTGAAACCGCTGCGTTTCGCGGAGATCGAGGGCCGCTACGAGCAGGTCTACGCCATGCTGAACGGGGGCGGCTGACGGAACGGCGGGCGGTCGAATGGCCGCCCGCCTTGCCTCGGCCGTATTCACCCCCTAGCTTGCGGCCATCGCACCTCGCGATGTCCGGCGCGCTCCAGCGCGTGAGGGTCCCTTCCGGACCCGTCTGTAGAAGCGCCCGGCTCCTCAAGATCATTCGTCGTCACTTCACGCGGGACGACGCCGTATCCCGCCCCCGAGGGGGCCGGCTGCGCGCGTCGATCCGGCGAGTTCCGGTCGTGCGCCCCGCCGCACATGAAAGACGACCGTGACGAACACGACCTTTGAATCCATGGGCCTCAACCCGGCCCTGCTCTCCGCCCTGAAGGCCGAGGGCTACGAAAAGCCCACCCCGATCCAGGCCAAGGCCATCCCCGACGTGATGGTCGGCAAGGACCTGCTGGGCATCGCCCAGACCGGCACCGGCAAGACCGCGGCCTTCGCCCTGCCGATCCTGCACCGGCTGGCGGCCAACCGCACCGCCCCCGTGCCGCGCACCACCCGCGCCCTGATCCTGTCCCCCACCCGCGAGCTGGCCACCCAGATCGGCGAGAGCTTCCGGGCCTACGGCAAGCATCTCGGCTTCCGCGTCGCCGTGATCTTCGGCGGGGTGAAGTACGGCGCCCAGGAGCGCGCCCTGCAGCAGGGTCTCGACATCCTCGTCGCCGCCCCGGGCCGCCTGCTCGACCACATCCAGCAGAAGACCCTGGACCTCTCCTCGACCGAGATCTTCGTGCTCGACGAGGCCGACCAGATGCTGGACCTCGGCTTCATCAAGCCCATACGCCAGATCACCTCGCGCCTGCCGGCGCGGCGCCAGAACCTGTTCTTCTCGGCCACCATGCCGTCGGAGATCGGCAAGCTGGCCGGCGACCTGCTCAAGGACCCGGTCAAGGTGTCGGTGACGCCGCAGGCGACCACCGTCGAGCGCATCCAGCAGTCGGTGATCTGGGTCGAACAGGGCCGCAAGCGCGCCCTGCTGACCGAGCTGTTCTCCGATCCCAGCTACACGCGCTGCCTGGTCTTCACCAAGACCAAGCACGGGGCCGACAAGGTCGCCGCCTACCTCGAGGCCGGCGGCGTCGAAGCCGGGGCCATCCACGGCAACAAGAGCCAGCCCCAGCGCGAGCGCGCGCTTGAGGCCTTCAAGAACGGCAAGCTGCGCGTGCTCGTGGCCACCGACATCGCCGCCCGCGGCATCGACGTGGACAAGGTCACCCACGTGGTCAACTTCGAGCTGCCCTACGTCCCCGAGGCCTATGTCCACCGCATCGGCCGCACGGCGCGGGCCGGCTCGGACGGCACCGCCATCAGCTTCGTCGCCGGCGACGAGATGAAGCTGCTCAAGGACATCGAGAAGGTCACCCGGCAGAAGATCCCCGCGATCGACCGCCGCAACGACAAGCAGCTGGCCCAGCTGGACGCCTCCATCATGGCCGCCGGCGTGGGCAAGAAGGCCAGCATCGACAGCGCCGGCAAGAGCGAGCAGGAGGCCCGCGGCCGCCGCGGCCGCAATCCGCATCGCGACGGGGTGCGTCCGGAAGGCGGCGGCCAGCCGCACCGCCAGCGCAAGGGCGGCCAGCGCGACCGCACCCACCACGCCGAGCGTCCGGCCGCGGCCTTCGACCCGATGGCCGCCGAGCGCGCCCGCCCGGTCAACAACGACCCGCGCAAGGCCGAGCCGAAGCCGGTCGGCGAGCTGAAGCGGCGCCCGCGCCGTCGCCGCCCGTCCAACGGCGGCAAGGGCTACGCCGCCCAGGGCTGACGGAACGCGCTGGCGGGGCCATGTCTTGAACCGGCATGGCCCCGCTTCGCCTCCCCCGTCCGCTGCAGCAGCGCCTGAACGCCATGGCCGCCGACCTGATGTCGGCGCCGGGGCTTGAGGTGGACTTCTCGCAGCCCGCCGGCGCCGCGGCCCTGGTCCCGCCGGACTCGATCTCGTGGCGGATCTTCAAGAACCCGGTCAGCCTCTACATTGGCGGCGTCGCCGCCGTGCTGCTGGAGCTGGCCGAGCCGCGCGTCCGCTCGGGCGTGTGGGACCACACCAGCTTCCGCACCGATCCGGTCATGCGCCTGCGCCGCACGGGTCTCGCGGCCATGGTCACCGTCTACGCCGACCGGGCCACGGCCGAACGGATGATCGCCGGCGTCAACAGGCGTCATGCGCGCATCACCGGCACGGCCGACGACGGCGCGGCCTACGCCGCTGACGACCCCGAGCTGCTGGACTGGGTCCAGGCCACCGCCAGCTTCGGCTTCATCGGCGCCCGCCACCGCTTCGTCGCGCCCCTGTCGCCGGCCGATCGCGACCGCGCCTGGGCCGAGGCCGCGCGGGCGGCGGCCCTCTACGGCGCGCGAAACAGCCCGGCCTCCGAGGCCGACTGGGCGCGCGCGCTCGCCGCCATGGAGCCGAAGCTCGGCCCCTCGCCGGTGCTGGGCGAGTTCCTCGCCATCATGCGCGGCGCCCCCGCCCTGCCCTCCGCCGGCCGCCTCGCCCAGCCGCTGCTGATCCGCGCCGCCGTCGACCTGCTGCCGGAGCGGCTGCAGTCGAAGCTGGGGCTGGCGGGACAGGGCCTGTCGCCGCTGGAACGCCCCCTCGTCCGCGCCCTCGGCGCCGCCGCGGACCGCCTCGTGCTGGACAGCGCCCCGCCGGCGCAGGCCTGCGTGCGGATGGGCCTGCCGGCGGACTGGCTGTATCAAGAACGGGAGTCGTCTGCCGGCGGGGGGTGCGGATTGACGCTACAGCGCCGAAGCCCCACTCTCCCTGCATGGCTCGCTACACGGTCACCGCAGTCTGGGACGCCGATGCTGGCGTCTACTGGTCGCAGAGCGACATAGTCGGCCTGAACGTCGAGGCGGCGACCCTGAGCGAGTTTGTCGATCTCGTCGAGACGCTGGCTCCGGAACTGATGCGCGACAACGGTGTGGAGCCGGGGCCGGTCACCATCACAGGCGAGACGGCGCTGAAGGCCGCGTCCTGAGTCGTGCCCAAGGACTTCTATCCGGAGCTCGAGCGACGCTTGCGCGACGCCGGATGCCGGTTCGTCCGCCCCGGCAAGGGCAGCCATGAAATCTGGTTCAGCCCGGCGACCGGCCGGACCTTCGCCGTCCCCCGCACGAAGAGCCGGCACATGGCCAACCAGATCCTGAAGGACGCAGGGCTGCCGAAGGCTTTCTGACGTCCGCTTGCGACCCGTTGCGGACGTACAACCTAGATCTCCTCAAGTGTGGCAGACTCGCAGAAAAACCAGGTCCCCGCTGCAAGCCGGACAAGATAGCGGCTCTCCGAACACCCGTGTCCCGCTTCGAACTGATGCCTCACGTTCTGCCGTGTAAGCTCGTTTGCGAGGAGCGGTCGCAAGCTTTCTGGGCCTTGAGCCAGCATGTAGAAGCTCGTGTTCGAGTATGTGAGGAACGTGGAAAGTCGTGTCGCCCCGTGAAGGAAATCATGCACGGCTTTGATCCCGCTCGACCGCTCGACCCAACGCTCCACCACATCGTAGAGCGCGAGCGGCTCCGGTAGCGGCTGGCTGCAATAGATCAAGAATGTCACCGGCTGCGCCCAGTCTAGATCATCTGACCGAATAATCTCGAAGTCTCCAAGAGCTTCGTCGTCTTCTGGATCGACCAACGCCGGAACGCCTAGCTTGCCGTGGGAGATGCCGGTGAACGAAAGGATCGCGTCGCCATTCGTCCAAGTGGGTTGGGTTTTCCACCAGCCACACCCGCGAACTGTCAGCCTCAGGGTGTCATCGGCCATCTGCGCCGCTGCGACTGTGCTCGGATGGGAAAAGGTCTTCTCGTTGAGCAGAGCGAACAGGTCATAGATCATCAGGCACCCTCCAAGCGTGACAATGGCCTATCGTGGCAATGTCCGCTCCCCACCCGTTGCGAACGCTCCGGACTTCCGCTTTCCGTCCGGCAAGCAAAACGCCCGCCGGGTCTCCCCGGCGGGCGCTTCCTTGTTCGGTTGTCGCCCCGGTCAGGCGGCGGCGCTGACCGAGCCCTCGGCCGGGTCGCGCAGGACGTAGCCGCGGCCCCAGACGGTCTCGATGTAGTGCTTGCCGCCGGCGGCGGTGGCCAGCTTCTTGCGCAGCTTGCAGATGAAGACGTCGATGATCTTCAGCTCGGGCTCGTCCATGCCGCCGTACAGGTGGTTGAGGAACATCTCCTTGGTCAGGGTCGTGCCCTTGCGCAGGGAGAGGAGCTCCAGCATCTGGTACTCCTTGCCGGTCAGGTGGACGCGGTGGCCGTTCACCTCGACGGTCTTGGCGTCCAGGTTCACCGCGATCTCGCCGGTGTGGATGATCGCCTGGGCGTGGCCCTTGGAGCGGCGCACCACGGCGTGGGTGCGGGCGATCAGCTCGTCCTTGTGGAACGGCTTGGTCATGTAGTCGTCGGCGCCGCCGCCGAAGGTCTTGACCTTGGTTTCGATCTCCGAGGTGCCCGAGAGGATCATCACCGGGGTGTTGACCTTGCCGACGCGCAGCTGGCGCAGCACCTCGAGGCCGTTCATGTCGGGCAGGTTCAGGTCGAGCAGGATCAGGTCGTAGTCATAGATCTTGCCGAGGTCGATGCCTTCCTCGCCCAGGTCCGTCGTATAGACGTTGAAGCCTTCCGACTTCAGCATCAGCTCGATGCTCTGCGCGGTCGCGTGGTCGTCTTCGATAAGCAGGACGCGCATCGTTGCCCCTCCAGGCAGAGCTTGGCTTTAGTCGTTACTGCCCCGTTTCGGGGTAACCTTGTTCTAGGGTTAACCCTCCAAAAACTTAAGAAGGGTTAACGCGACTGGTTAACGGCGAATCTAGGCTGATTTGCGAATCGCCGTCGAGAGTCCGGAGTCAAGCGACGGAACTTTTTCCGGCCCGCCACCGCCCTGCGTCCGAAACAGACGCATCGCAGGAACATATTCCTATCGTCGCCGGACGGGCGATGCGAGCGGCGAGGGAGCTGGGAGATGATGACGAGGCCGTGGCTGGCGGAGGCGCAGCGCGACAGGGTGCGCGCGCGGATGGCGCTGCAGATCGTGGCCGTGTCCACCGGCGTGGCCGTGGAGACGATGATGCGCGGCACACGGCTGGACGGCCGCGCCTGCCGCGCGCGCTGGCTGGCGATGTACCTGGCTCACGTGGCCTTCGGCTGGTCGCTGGAGCGCGTCGGTTTCGCCTTCGGCATGAACCGGACCACGGCCGCGGCGGCGTGCCGCTGGGCCGAGGACGGCCGCGACCGGCCGATCCTCGACGCCCTGCTCGACCGGCTCGAGCGCTGCGTGCGCGAGGTGCTGGAGGCGCCGGCCTGCGAGCTGGGAGGGTGACCGCCGCGCGGACCCTGGCCTTCGCGCGCCGGGTGCTCGCCGCCCCGAGCGGCTGGATCGAGGCAGCGGGGGACCGCTATGTCCTGCGCACCGGCCCCGATCGGCGCTCGCGGGTTCTCGGCAGCATCGACGAGGCCGCCTTCCGGCGGCTGATCGAGAGCCCGGGCCTGCGCGTCCGCCCGGCCGGCGGATGGATGATCCGCCAACTTCCGGTCGGGGCCGGCGACTCCGCCCCGGCTCCGGGCCGGCCCGGCATGGTGGAGGGAAGCCGCCCGGTGATGGAGCCGGACGCCGGGCTGGTCCTGCGCCGGGCCAACCTGACCCAGACGCCGGTCGCCTGGCTGGCTCGCCGCTGCGGGCCCGACGGCCGCCCCTGGCTGGAGCCGATCCACGTCGCCGCCGCGATGCGCCTCGACGCCGACGTCGAGCAGGCGATGCGGGGACCGCACCTGACCCTGCGCTGGGACGCCCTGCCGCGGACGCGGGCGGGCGGCTTGGGCCGGCGGGGCGGCCCCGGGGAGACGGCCCTCGCCGCCGCCCGCCGCGTCGAGGCGGCGCTGGCCGCCTGCGGTCCCGCACGGGCCATGGTCGACCGCATCTGCGTCCGCGCCACCGCCCTGGAGGCGGCCGAGCGCGACCTCGGCCTGCGCCGCCGCACCGGCAAGCTGCTGCTCCGTCAGGGGCTGGAGGCGCTGGCCCGTCACTATCGCCTGGGGTGAAGCTATGGCGAGGCCTGGGCGCGGGCGGCCGCGGCGTCGCGGATGCGGCCCACCATGGCGTTGAGCCCGTTGGCCCGCTGCCGGGTCAGGGCCGCCGGCAAGCCCAGCCGCTCCAGCGCCGCCCGCGCGTCGAAGGCGAGGATCTCCGCCGGCGTGCGGCCGCTGTACAGCCGCAGCAGCAGGGCGATGTTGCCCTTGGACAGGGCGCTGTCGCTGTCGGCCGCGAAGTCGAGCCGGTCGCCCCGGTCGTGCACGGCCAGCCAGACCTGCGCCGCGCAGCCGGGCACCTTGTTGGCCTCGGTGCGGTCCGCCTCCGGCAGCGGCGGCAGCTCGCGCCCCAGATCGATGACGTAGCCGATGCGGCTTTCCCAGTCGCCGAGCAGGTCGAACTCCTCCGCCAGCTCGGCGAGGACGGCGTCGATGGAAGGCTGCGGAGTCATCCGCGGCAGATAGGCCGGCCGGCGGTTAACGACAACCGCCGCACCTGTCCCCGGAATTCCGCGCGGGCGTCCGGCGAGCCAGTCGCCTGAGACGGGTGCGGACTATGGGCGACTCGCCGCGCCCGCTAGGCTGCCGCGCGACTGTCCTCCGCTCCGGCCCGCCCTTGACCGCCGACCACCCTCTCCCAGCCACCGCCAGCGACGCCGGTCCTGAGGCCGGCGACCGTCCGGCGCTGGCCGCCTGGCACGCCGGCTGGGCGGTGGCCGCGGCCCTGCTGGCGCTGGGCGGCCGCTGGATCGGCGGCCTCGACGGCCCGGTCTTCTACGGCGTGCTCGTCATGGCCGCGCCGGGCCTCGCCGGCCTCACCCTGCTCCATCGCGACGGCGAAGGCCGCCGTCTGGCGGTGCTGGCCCTGTGGGGACTGGCGGCCGTCGTCGGCGCCGTGCTCTCCGGGGGACTGGCCGGGCCGCTGGCCGGCTTCGCCTTCCTGCCGCTGGCGGCCGGAATCGCGCTCGGCGGGCCGCGGCCGGTGCAGGCGGGCGCGGCGGCCGTCGGCGTCGCCACCCTGGCCGGCCTGCTGTCGGGCTGGCTGCTCGGCCCCGGCGATCATCTGCCGGTGCTGGCGGCGATCTCGGCGGCTCTCACGGCGGCTGCGGCGGCCCTGGCCGTCCGTCTCTCCTGGCGCCAGCGCGAGATGCGTCTGGCGGCGGCGGAGAGCGAGGTGCGACGGGTCGAGACCCTGCTCGCCGCCCAGCCCGGCCTGACCCTGGTCCTCGATCCCGCCGGCCGGGTGCTGGCGGCCTACGGGGCGCCTCCGCCCGCCCTGCCGGTCGATCCGCTGTTCGAGCACGGCCTCGTCGCGGCCATCCACGCCCCCGACCGGCCCCGCCTGCTCGCCGCCCTCGGCCGCGCCGGGGGCGGCCACGAGGGTTCGGCCATGCTGGCCCCGCGCCTGGCCCTCGATCGTCGCATCCAGCTGATCGTCCGCCGGCTCGACGACGGCGCCGAGCCGCGCCTGATCGCCCAGGCCTTCGACGCCACCGCCCAGTACGCCCGCGAGCTGGGACTGGAGGTCGCCCGCGCCGAGGCCGAGGCCCGGGAGGTCGGCAAGTCCCGCTTCCTCGCGACGATGAGCCACGAACTGCGCACGCCGCTCAACGCGGTGCTCGGCTTCTCGGACATCATGCGCCAGCGCCTGTTCGGCCCGGTGCCCGACCGCTACGCCGACTACGCCGAAAGCATTCACGAGGCCGGCGGCCACCTGCTCGACCTGATCAACGACCTGCTCGACGTCTCCAAGATCGAGGCCGAGCGCTACACCCTCTCGCGTGAGCGCTTCGACGCCCGCGAGGTCGTCTCCGCCGCCATGGCCCTGGTGCGCGTGAACGCCGACGACAAGGGCGTCGCCCTCTCCGGCCTGCTGCCGTCCGAGCCGGTCGACGTCCTGGCCGATCGGCGGGCGCTGAAGCAGATCGCCCTCAACCTGCTGTCGAACGCCGTCAAGTTCACGCCGGCCGGCGGCGGCGTCACCGTCTCGCTCGAGACCCGGGGCGACGGGATCGAGATCGTCGTGGCCGACACCGGCGTCGGCATCGCCGTCGAGGACCTCCAGCGCCTCGGCCGGCCGTTCGAGCAGGCCGGCGGGCCCGAACAGCGTCGCCAGGGCACGGGTCTGGGTCTGTCGCTGGTGCGCGCCTTCGCGGAACTGCACGGCGGGGCCATGAGCATCGAGAGCACCCTCGGCGAAGGCACGGCGGTCACGGTGCGCCTGCCGGTCGCCGTCGCCGCCCGATCGCCGGCGCCCGAGGGCGGGGCCGAGATCATCCCCCTGCCGGTGGCGAACGGCGGCTGAGCCTCAGACCGCGCCCATGGCCAGGAAGGCCCGGCCGGCGGTGAAGTCCCCCGCCTCGAGCCGCGCCGTCGCTACGCTGCCGTCGCGGAAGTGGAATTCGAGGGCGAAGGATTCGCGGGGATCCAGCCCGGCGAGGGCCTCGCCCGCGGCGGCCGGGAAGCGCCACAGGTCGCCGGCCCGCCGATCCCCGTCCAGCAGCGCCGCGTCGGCCGGCGCGACCCCGGACGACCAGAAGCTGGCCCGGGCCCGGGTCGGCGGCAGCCCGTCGCCCGTCACCCAGGGCCGCGCCAGCCGGGCCGGGTCGCGCAGCACCAGCCGCGCCGCATAGGGCCGCGGGCGGCCGTGCCAGCTGACCACCGCCGCCAGCGCGGGCCGCTCCCCCTTGCCGGCGTAGCCGAAGGCCACCGGCGAGGCGCCGATGCGGGTCGCCTGGCGCAGACGCCAGGACGTCTTGTCCCAGCTGTAGCGGTCGGCGGTCCACGCCAGGCGCGCCCCGGGGAAGGTCATCCGCGGCGTGCGCGACCAGCCGGCGAAGGCGTTGGCCACCCGCTGGCGGACCGTGGCCAGTTCGGGATCGCGGCACGACACCGCCCGCGCCCGCGCCCGCGCCCGTCCGGCCACCGCGGCCAGTTCGGCCGGGTTCGCCCCGCCGCGCAGCGCCGCGCCGCGCGCCTGGGCCGTCGCAGCCTCGAGCGCCGCGGCGATGGCGGCCGGGAACAGCTCGCAGCGGCCGTCCGCCGCGACCACGAAGGCCCGCTCGTAATAGGCGTCGGTCGCCGCCGCCGCGGCAGGCGTGGCGGCCGCGAGGGCGGTCGCGGCCAGCGCGAGCGCCCCGCGTGCGACGGCTTGGGCCCGGACCCTGTTGTAGCCTATCCTCATGGGGCGACAACCTGCACCATCAGGCGTTCCGGTCGCGTTTCCGATCAGGGTTAGCGATTTGCTTCTGTCGAGCGACGTCTGGGTGGCCGCCCTCATCCGCCGGGCCGAGATCGGCGGGGCTTTCGCCACCGTCGCGCGCAAGGGCGACGCCCGCGCCGGCACGGTGATCGTCAAGGTGTTCGACACCTCCAGCCGCCGGGCGCGGCTCTACAGCGAGGCCTTCGGCCCGGACGGCGAACGTCTGTGGATGCAGCCGGTGGAGAGCGAGTCCGAGGCCGAGCTGGACGCCTATCTGCAGCGCCAGATCCGCTACGACCCCGACCTCTGGATCGTGGAGATCGAGGACCGCGAGGGCCGCCACTTCATCACGGAGAAGGTGGCCGCCTAGGCGTCAGGCCGCCAGCCGCATCCACACCGCCCGGTCGGCGGCCACGGAGTCGAGCTTGCCGCGGCTGGCGCGCATCTGCAGCTGGCGCATCACCGGCGTCGGCAGGGCGCAGAACAGCGGCTCGACCAGTTCCGGCGCGCAGCCGGCGGCCGGGGCCGCGAACAGGGCTGCGTTGACCTCGGGCGAACGGTCGTGGATCAGCCAGGCCAGGCGGCGGGCGCGCTGCGGATCGTTGCGGTGCAGCAGCGGGTCCTCGGCGAAGAGTTCGCAGCCCAGCTCCAGCACATAGTCGAGGCCCAGCCTGTCGAAGCGGCGCGCGTCGCCCGGCGTGACCGGGCAGGTCTCGTCGAGATCGAACACCACGTCGTTCAGCAGAAAGAGCATCGGGGACACCTGCCATCACCGGGCTCATACCGGCCCGTTGAAGCCACCGTAGCCGCAGGCGCTTGCGGTTCCGTTCCCGAACGCGGTTAAGGAATTCCGACCGGCGAAAACCGTCAGAACACCATGTTGAACAGCACGTGGACGATCAGCGCCCCGGCCACGATCACGCCGAAGCCGAGCAGCAGGCTGATCGCCGGGTGCGGGCCTTCGCGATGCGGCGGGGGGTCGAGGGGCGAGTGCAGGGTCATGGCCGCTCCTGGGTTTCCTCAGGCGGCGCCCGGCTGACGTGACCGGGTCGTCTCGCCTGTCGGCGAGCATGACTCCGAAGACCCTTCGTGGCGAGGGGTTTTTCGCCTCGGGTGACTTTGTCGCGCTTCCGCGCTAGGTCGCGCGGCCCAAGGAAGACCCATGTCGAAACTGACTCTCGCACAGGAGGCCCTGCGCCGCAGGACCTTCGCCATCATCGCGCACCCCGACGCCGGCAAGACCACGCTGACCGAGCACATCCTGCTCGCCGGCGGGGCGATCCGCGCCGCCGGGGCCGTGCGCGCGCGCGGCGAGAACCGCCGCACCCGCTCGGACTGGATGAAGATCGAGAAGGAGCGGGGCATCTCCGTTTCGGCGTCGGTGATGACGTTCGAGCACGACGGCAAGATGTTCAACCTGCTCGACACGCCGGGGCACGAGGACTTCTCGGAGGACACCTACCGCACCCTGACGGCGGCCGACTGCGCCATCATGGTGCTGGACGCGGCCAAGGGCATCGAGCCGCAGACGCTGAAGCTGTTCGAGGTCTGCCGCCTGCGCGACATCCCGATCATCACCTTCATCAACAAGCTGGACCGCGAGGCCCAGGACCCGATGGCCCTGCTGGACGACATCGCCAGCCGGCTGCAGCTCGATCCCGCCCCGATCTGGTGGCCGGCGGAGAGCGGCAACCGTCTGCGCGGCATGGTCGAGATCGGCACCGGCCGCTTCCAGCCCTACGCGCGCAAGGCCGCCGGCGCCGACGAAGATCCGGAACACCCCCAGCCCCTGCCGCTGGCCGACGCCGACCGCTACTTCGAGGCGGGGGAGCAGGAGGCCCTTGCCGAAGCGCTGGAGCTGGTCGAGGGGGGCTACCCGGCCTTCGATCGGCAGTCCTTCCTCGAAGGCCACCTGACGCCGGTGCTGTGGGGCTCGGCGCTCCGCCACTTCGGCATCGACCAGCTGCTGGCGGCGATCGGCGAGTGGGCCCCGGCCCCCAAGGTGATGAAGGCCCGCAAGGAAGCGCCGCCCGAGACCCGCAACGCGCCGGCGCCGGAGGATGTGACCGTGGACCCCGGCTCGGCCGAGGTCACCGGCTTCGTGTTCAAGGTCCAGGCCAACATGGACCCCAACCACCGCGACCGCATCGCCATGTTCCGCATGGCGTCCGGCCAGTTCCGCCGCGGCATGAAGCTGAAGGTCCAGAACACCGGCAAGCAGCTGAGCGTGAACGCCCCGATCATGTTCTTCGCCTCGGACCGCGAGCTGGCCGAGGACGCCTTCGCCGGCGACGTGATCGGCATCCCGAACCACGGCGTCCTGCGCGTCGGCGACAGCCTGTCGGAAAGCGGCCTGATCCGCTTCGCCGGCCTGCCCAACTTCGCGCCCGAGATCCTGCAGCGGGTCCGGGTCAAGGACCCCCTCAAGGCCAAGCACCTGAAGAAGGCGCTGGAAGGCCTGGCCGAGGAAGGGGTGACCCAGCTGTTCCGGCCGGAGATCGGCTCGGACTTCATCGTCGGCGCCGTCGGCCAGCTGCAGTTCGAGGTGATGGCCGACCGACTGGGCGAGGAATACGGCCTGGAAGCCGTCTTCGAACCCTCCCCCTACGCCGAGGCGCGGTGGATCGGCGGCGACAAGGCCGACCTCGAGGACTTCGCCGGCAAGTACCGGCCGCAGATGGCCCGCGACATCGACGACCAGCCGGTGTTCCTCGCCAAGTCGAGCTGGGAGACCGGCTACGTCGGCGAGCGCTTCCCCAGGGTGGCCTTCATGAAGACGAAGGAGCGCGGCTGAGGCCGGCGGCGCAGCAGTTCAGCTCACCGCAGCCGCGAGCGCTGCGCGGGCCTCGTCCAGCAGCTTCACCGCCGCCTCGGGCGTCAGGGCCGTCAGGTGTCGCCGCCCGGCGAACAGCCCGTCCATGACCCGGCACCAGAGCGAGAGATTGGCGTCGTGGCTCACGAACACCGTCCAGCAGGGACCGGTGCGGCCGAAGGCGCGGGCGACCACCTCGATGTCCGCATTGTCGACCTTCCCGTCGCTCTCGCGCACGTCCTGGATCCAGTCCCACCCGGCGAGCTCAGGCCGGGCGGCGACGAGAGCGCAGATGTAGCGCGACGCAGCGGCTCCGGAGGCGCCCTCGCCAAGGGTCATGAACACGCGCTGCGTCGCCTCCTCGATCCGGTGGTCGAGATTCATGTCGTCACCTCCCCTGTGGCCGGCAACCTGGAAGCCGCCGGGTTACCGAAACCTTCACCGTGCGGAGGCCGATGGCGCTTTCCCTCGTCGGGCCGGCGTGGTTCTCTGTCGACCGGAGCGGCAGGTCGCCCTGGAGATTCCGATGATCGCGGTGGCCCTCCCGGCCTTGCTTTCGCTGGCGGTCGCCCAGGCCGCGCCCCAGCCCGCCCTCTCCTACGAAGAGGTGGTCCGCTGCGCCGGCCTGACCCAGGCCGCCTCGGAGCTGGAAGGGGGCGAAAGCCGCGAGGGCCGGCTGCTGTTCGACGCCGCCCTGTACTGGTCGCTGACCGCCAGCCAGACGGCGGAAGCCGCGGGTCGCGCCCCCGCCGCCGCCGAGGGCGACCAGACCCGCGCGCGCATCCGTGCGGTGCGCGAGCTCGCCGCCGGCGACGCTGACGCCGCCGCAGAGCTTCGGCGCTGCCGCGCCCGCACGCCTCGCCTCGGCTAGCGCGGATCCCGTGGCGAACCCCCGGCGCGGCGCTGCGTTTGCTCATGACCGCGGGGAAACGTCACGTCCGTCCCGGAGCGGGACGACTGGAGCACGGCTGCGTATGTTCGAGTTCGGCAGAGACCTGAGGAAACTGTTCGAGAAGGCCCGCGAGAGCGAGGACCTCGGCTGGCTGGAGCTCATCGGCGCCGACCTGGTGCGGACCGAGGCGCGGCGCGAGGGCATCGACGCCGGCCGTGTCTCCTGCGCCCGGCCCTTCGACGGGTGGATGCGGGCCTCGGCGCTGTGGCGCGAGCACGCCCGCCGCACCGGCGACCGGGCCAGCCTCGACCGCGCCGCCGCCGCCGCCTCCGACGCCGCGCGCCATACCGCGAGCCCGGACCAGACCGCCGCCGCCGCGATCGAGTCCGGCGAGATCCACCTGCTGCGTTTCGATCTGTTCGGCGGCGCCGCCTGCCTGACCGCCGCCCTGTCCGACATCCAGGCGCTGACGGCCGAGCGGGCGGCCACGCGTTCGGCCGCGGCCTCCCTGCACGCCCGACTCTCGGCCCGGCGGGCGCGTCTTTCCGGCGAGACCCGGCCGCTGCTCGATGCCGCCGCCCTGCTCGACGCCGCCCTTCACGGCGCCGATCGTCTGCCGCCGTCGGTCGGCGACGAGCTGCGGCTGGACCGCGCGGCGCTCGGTCTTGAGGCCGGCATCGCCCGCCGGGACCCCCGGCTGCTCGACCAGGCCGGCCGCGACCTGCGCGCGCTGATCGAAACGGCTTCGCCCGACCAGCGCCCGCTGACCCGCGCCCGCGCCCTCGCCCTCGCCGGCGCCGGCCTGTCGGCCTTGGCCGCCCTCGCCGGCGACGCCGCCGCGGCGCTTCAGGGCGGCGCCCTCTTCGACGCCGCCGCGGACCAGTTCACCGCCGACCACAGTCCGCTCGACTGGATCGCCGTGGTGCTGGCGCGGGCTGAGGCGGGCGTGGATCTCGCCGCCCTCGCGCGAGCCGAGGCGCTGGCGGACCACCCCGGCCTGATCCTGGGCGCCCTGGTCCGCGAACGTCGACTGGCGGCGGAAAGCGCCCTCGCCGAGGCGGCGGGAGACGTCGGGACGCTGACGGAGCTGGAAGCGCGGGTCCGCCGGCGGCTCGCCGCCGACGGCCCGGTCCGGCCGCTCGACTGGGCCGCCGACCAGATCGCCATGGCCCGCCTCGCCCTCGCCCGCGGTCGTCTCACCGGGCTGGAGCCCGTCGCCGTCGGCCTGATGCTCGCGGAAGCGGCGGAAACCGCGCGGGAACAGGGGGTGCCGGCCCTGGCCCGCCGCGCGGCCGAGGTCCTGCCCGCCTAGCCGCCGAGCGCCACGAAACCGCCATTGCGCCACCCCGGCTTGCCGTAGCGCAGCGGTCCGCCGTCCTCGGCCATGACCCGGCCGCCGGCGGCCTCCAGCACCGCCTGCCCCGCCGCCGTGTCCCATTCGGAGGTCGGACCGGTGCGCGGATAGGCGTCGAAACGCCCCTCGGCGATCAGGCAGAACTTGAGCGAGGAGTCCGTCCCCTGCCAGCTGCGGCAGCCGTGGCGCGTCGCCAGCCGCAGGGCCTCGTCGTCGGTCATGCTGTGGCTCAGCAGGGCCACGGGTTCGGCCGGCCGCTCGCGCACCCGGATCGCTTGCCACGCCTCGCCGAACCGGCGGCGGAACGCTCCGCCTCCGGCCGGGCCGCTGCGCCAGGTCGTCCGGGTCGCCGGCGCCACCACGACCCCGGCCGCGGGCGCCGCGCCCCGGACCAGGGCGATGTTGACCGTGAAGCTCTCCCGCCCCTGCACGAAGCCGCGCGTGCCGTCGAGGGGATCGACCAGCCAGAAAACCTCGCCCGGGTGGTCCGGCGCGCCGTGTTCGGCCACAGCCTCCTCCGCCACCGCCGGAATGTCGGGCCAGCGCGCGGACAGCCGGGCGAGGATCAGCGCCTCCGCCTCGTGGTCGGCCTGAGTCACCGGACTGTCGTCCGCCTTGGTCGCAGCCGCCACGCCATTGCGCCAGTAGGGCAGGATCACCTGCGCGGCCTCTTCGGCGATCTCCGCCAGCGCCTCGGCGAGGGCGCCGGAGGCGAGGTCTTCGTTCAATCGGTCGAGCATGCCGCTGCGATAGAGCATCCGCGCGGTTTGAAGAACCCGCAAATCAGGGCAGCGTCCGGCCGCCCTCCTTCTGTCCACCGCGAAGACCCGATGACCGACGTCGCCCACTCCTCCGCCCTTCCCGACGGCCAGGCCCTGGCCGCCCTGGTCGCAGGCAAGCTCTGCCACGACTTCATCAGCCCGGCGGGCGCGATCAGCTCGGGTCTCGATCTGCTCAAGGACCCCTCCGCCCAGGACATGCGCGACGATGCCATGGGCCTGATCGAGGCCAGCGCGCGGAAGATGGTCGCGCTCGTCAACTTCGCGCGTGTCGCCTTCGGGGCCGCCACCTCGACCGAGCGCTTCTCGGGGCGGGACCTCGGCGCCCTCGTCGCGGGGCTGACCGAGGGCGGACGCGCCACCCTCGACTGGCGGGTGGAGGGGGAAGGCTTCTCCCGCGCCGAGGCCCGCGTCCTCGTCAATCTGGGGTATATGGCCATGGCGGCCCTGCCGTCGGGCGGCGCCGCGGTGGTGACCGCCCGGCGCGACGCGCAGGCGCTCGTGGTCGAGGCCGCCGCCGAAGGACCGCGGGCGCGCCTCAAGCCGGAGGCCGCCGCCGGTCTCGCCGGCCTGCCCCTCGCCGAGGGGCTTCCCGGCCAGTGGATCCAGCCCCACTGGCTGTGGCTCACGGTGCGGGACGCCGGCGGCGAGCTCGCCGTGGAGACGGGCGAAGGGCGGGTGTCGCTGCATGCGAGCATGCCTAACTGAGCCTTAAGACCGCTTCCCAAGGACTCGTTAACCGGCGCGCGCCGATCATGCGCCGGTGTGCGGAGCGGGCGTCGCGCACCCCTCGCCAGCGGAAATGCCAAGTGACCCCCAGGACCTGCCTGATCGTCGACGACAGCCGGATCATCCGAAAGGTCGCCCGTCGCATCGTCGAGGGGCTGGGTTTCGAGGTGGACGAGGCGGCGGACGGCGCGGAGGCGCTGACCTTCTGCGCCGCGGTCATGCCGGACGTGGTCCTGCTCGACTGGTCGATGCCGGTGATGGACGGACTCACCTTCCTGCGCCGTCTGCGCGATCTGCCCGGCGGCGATCGGCCGAAGGTTCTGTTCTGCACGATCGAAACCCGGGCGGAGCGCATCGCCGAAGCGCTTTCGGCCGGCGCCGACGACTATGTGATGAAGCCGTTCGACGGCGAGATCCTGAGCTCCAAGTTCGCCGAGGTGGGGGCCGTCTGAACCCATGTCGCCGGAGGACTTCGACCGTCTTCAGTCACTGATGGCCAGCCGCACGGGCTACCGCCTGGCTCGCGATCGCATGAAGCTGGCCGAGCACCGCCTCGGGCCCGTCGCCCGCCGCGAAGGCTTCGACTCGGTCGCGGCCATGCTGGCCGCGCTGTGGTCGAAGCCCGTCGCCAGCCTCGGCTGGAGCGTCATCGAGGCCCTGCTCAACCCGGAGACCTGGTTCCGGCGCGACCGGGCCACCTTCGACACCCTCGCCACAGAGCTCCTGCCGGCGCTGGTGCGCGCCCGCGGGGGTCAGCCGATCCGCATCTGGTCGGCCGGCTGCTCGACCGGGCAGGAGGTCTGGTCGATCGCCATGGCCGCCCTGGAGGTCGGCGCCCCGGTCGAGATCATCGGCACCGATCTCTCCCACCGGGCGCTCGAGAAGGCGCGCTCCGGGGCCTACACCGGTTTCGAGATCCAGCGCGGGCTCAAGGCCGCGACCATGCTCCGCTGGTTCGACCAGACCGAGGAGACCTGGATCGCCCGGGCCGAACTCCGCGCCGTCGCCCGCTTCGCCCGGGCCAACCTGCTCACACCCCCGGCGGAGGATGTGCGCTTCGACCTCATCTTCTGCCGGCACGTGCTGGACGACATGCAGCCGGCCGTCCGCGGCCAGGTTCTCGACCAGCTGGAGCGCCGCCTTGTGGACGACGGATGCCTGTTCCTGGGCGCCGGGGAGCGCATCGACGCCGACAGCCTCGCCTTCCGTCCGGTGGCCGGTCGTCAGGGCCTGTTCGTCAAGGCGCCGGGGTCCCTGAGGCGGGCCGCCTGACGCACGTTTGTCGGGATATCATCACAGGAACGACTTTCGGGGGAAGTAGTTGATGCGAGCCGATGAGCCCGCACCGCACCGACCCCTACTTCTGCATTGTCGCCCTGCCGGGCCAGCCGGTGGCTGACCTGTTCGTGCTGCAGGCGGCCGACGACGCGGGAGCCCTTCGCCAGGCGGCGCTGGCGGCGACGGGTTGCTCCGGCTGGCTCGCGGTCGAGGTCTTCCAGGGCGAACGCCCCGTGGGCCAGTTGGTCGCGGAGGGCTCGTCCGCCGCTCTCGCCGCGGCAGCCTAGAGTGGTTTCCCGATCACTGCCGGCCACAATCTGCGGCGGCGCGGGCCGCTGTCGTGACTCGTTCACGATTTCGTGCAACCAGTGGGTAGCGGCGGATTCTCGACGCACAACCATCCTAGAGGGGACATCATGAAGAAGATTGTCGCGGCCCTGGCCGGCGGACTTCTGCTCGTGGCGGGTCAAGCCGCCGCCGCCAACAACTCGGCCGTCGCCCGCGTCGGCGACCGCGTCGGCGTCGAGGCCGGTGAATCGAGCGAATTCGCGGGCGTGCCGCTCCCGGTTCTGCTGATCGGCGCCGCCGTGCTGGTGGCGACCGTGGTGGTCGCTACCGACGACGACAGCGAAAGCGACTGAGTCCAGTCTGTTTGCGCTCAAGAAGCCCTGTCCGGATACTCCGGGCAGGGCTTTTTCGTGCGTGGCTGCTGTGGCAGGAGGGCGGCCGCGGCGGGGGTCGCATATCGTGATCGGCAGGTGCCTATGGGTTTTTTGCGAAGCCTTTTTCGTCAGTTGCGGTGCCGGCGTCACCGCTGGCGCCCCGACCGGAGGCGCCCAGGATTTGAGTGGTGCGACCTGTGCCGGGCGAGGCGAAAGGCTCCAACCGGTCCGCAGCCGGACTAATTCCCGTTTTGCGGGAGTCCGTCGCCGATATCGTAGTAGTCGCCCTTGCCGGTCGTGAAGATGTGCATCTTCAGCCGCGTTCCCGTGGGCCCGTCGAAGGCCCCCATGGCTACCGCGATCCAGTCCCGCGCCGGCGGATCCCAGAACAGCGACGATCCGCATCGGGTGCAGAAGCCGCGCCTCACCTTGTCCGAGGAGGCGAACCAGCCCAGCGTCTCCTGCGTCCTCAGGGTCAGCGCCGCCTTCGGGACGTCGGTCGACGCGAAATAGTGGCCCGACTGCTTCCGGCAGAGGCGGCAGTGGCAGGCGTCCGGCGGCGGCAGATCGCCCTCCACCTGGAAGCTCACGCCCCCGCACAGGCAGGATCCCTCGTGCATCGCCTCGTCCTCCGCTCCCGTCGGCCTTCGCCGGCGCCAGCCTCCCCCGGTGACGGCGGCGCGTCCAGACGCTAGCGTGCGAGCTCCATCGGGAGGGCGGATCGATGCGGCTGGTGTGGCTGACCGGATCACTGGCGCTGGCGCTGCTGCTGGCGGTGCTGACGCTGCAGGCGCCCCGCCCCGCGCCGGCCACAGCCCCGGCGGAGGCGTTCTCCGCCGCCCGCGCCCTCGTCGACGTGCGCGAGATCGCCCGCGCCCCGCACCCCCTGGGCTCCGTCGAGCACGCCCGGGTCCAGACCGTCCTGCTGCGGCGCATGGAAGCGCTCGGCCTCCAGGTCTCGACCCAGCAGGGCCCGATCTCGCGCGGCGCGGCCGACTATCTCCGCCGCATGGGCGGCGACCCCGCGGCGGCCGACTACACGGCGGTCAATCTCATCGGCGTGCTCCCGGGGCGGAATCCCGGCCTGCCCGCCGTGGCCCTGATGGCCCACTACGACACCGTGCCCGGCTCAGCCGGGGCGGCCGACGATTCCACCGGGGTGGCGGCGGTGCTCGAGGCGGTGCGCGCCATCCGCGCCCGCGGTCCGGCCGACCGCACCCTGGTGGTGCTGCTGACCGACGCCGAGGAGATCGGGCTGGACGGCGCCCGCATCTTCTGGGGCGGACACCCGCTGCGCGACCGGATCGGGGCGGTGGTCAACCTCGAGGCGCGGGGCGGCGGCGGCCGGGCGATGATGTTCGAGACCGGCCGCGGCAACGCCGCGACCATCGACCTGTTCGCCCGCGTCGCCGGCCGGGTGGACGGCGGCGTCACCTCCAATTCACTGGCGGCGTTCGTCTATGAACTCATGCCGAACGGCACCGATTTCACGGTTCCGCGCGACCGGGGGGTGCAGGGTCTGAACCTCGCCTTCATCGGCCGGCCCGCCCAGTACCACGCCCCGGAGTCCACGCCCGACGCCCTCGATCCGGGCAGCGTGCAGCATATCGGCTCCCAGGCCCTGGAGGCGGCCGACGCCCTGCTGCGCGCCCCGACGCTGCCGGCCGGCGGCCGCGACGCCGTCTATGCGGACCTGTTCGGTCGGGTCGTCGTCGCCCACGCGCCGCCGGTCGGCTGGGGGCTGCTCGCCCTGGCGACGGGTCTGCTCGGCCTCGCCGGTTGGCGCGCCGGCCGGCGGGCCGGACTGACCATCGCCGACGTCGGCCGGGGCGCGCTGGACGGGCTCTGGTTCCTCGCCGTCGGTCTGGTGCTGGCGCAGGTCGTCCGCCTGCTCGGCGGGCCGATGGCGGTCCGCGCCGCCAGCCCGGACGCCTACTACGTCCTGCTCGCCCGCCTGCCGTGGCTGGAGGCGGGGGTGGCGGGCGCCCTGGTCGCCCTCGTCCTGGTCCTGCTGGGAGGCCGCGCGCGCCTGGATCGCCGGTGGCTGGCCGGCGGCCTCGCCGCCCTCACGGTCGCCGGCCTCGCCTGGGGCGGATTCGACCCGCTGCTCGCCGGAGCGGGGGCGGCCGCCGTCGGCCTGTCGCTGGCTCCCGGTCTGGCGCCCCGCTCCACCTGGGGCGGCTGGAGCGGCCTCATCGCCCTCTGCCTGCTGTTCGGCGCGGCCGCCCAGGCCTTCGCCCCGGCCACGGCCTTCCTGTTCCTGTGGCCGGGCCTGCTGGCCGCCGGAGTCGCCGCCCTCGCCGCCATCCTGGACCCGGGCCTCACGCGCCCCGCGGCGCTCGCTCCCGTGGCCATGGCCGCAGCGGCCGGCGGCGGCTGGCTGCTCTCGCTGGCCCATCCCGTCTTCCTTGGCGTCGGCATGGATCTGCCCGGCGTTCTGGCCCTGCTCGCCCTGCTGACGGCCATGCTGCTCCGGCCGTTCGAGCCCGGCGACCGGCTGCGCCGGCCCTTGCTCCTCGCCGCCGCCGCCATCTTGGTCGCCGGGGCCGGCGTGTCGGGCGCGGCCCGGCTGGCCGAACCGATGGAACCACCGGCCGCAGCCGACTAGCCATACGTCAGTTCCGGACGCACGCCCCGCGCCCCCGGAAAAGAACATATTGGCAACCTGAACAAACCGTGCACATAGTGAGCCTCATCAAACAGGGGGCGGGTCCGTGGCGGGTCTCTCCCGGAACCAGACGGGAATCATGGCAAGGGAGACGAAGGCGATGTCACAGGCGGCTTTGAAACTGGTGGGCAAGGAAGACGGCGACAAGCAGCGGGCTCTGGAGGCGGCGATCGCCCAGATCGACCGCGCCTTCGGCAAGGGCTCGGTGATGAAGCTCGGCAAGGCCGGGGTGGTCGCCGAGATCGAGAGCGTGTCGACGGGCTCGCTGGGCCTCGACATGGCGCTCGGCATCGGCGGCCTGCCGGTGGGCCGGGTGATCGAGGTCTTCGGGCCCGAGTCCTCGGGCAAGACCACGCTCGCCCTGCACACGGTGGCCGAGGTGCAGAAGAAGGGCGGCGTCGCCGCCTTCGTCGACGCCGAGCACGCGCTGGACCCGGTCTACGCCCAGAAGCTGGGGGTGAACCTCGACGACCTGCTGGTGTCGCAACCCGACACCGGGGAGCAGGCGCTCGAGATCGTCGACACCCTGGTGCGCTCCGGCGCCGTGGACATCGTGGTGATCGACTCGGTCGCCGCCCTGACGCCGCGCGCCGAGATCGAGGGCGAGATGGGCGACAGCCTGCCCGGCCTGCAGGCCCGCCTGATGAGCCAGGCCCTGCGCAAGCTGACCGCCTCGATCTCGCGCTCCAAGTGCATCGTCCTGTTCATCAACCAGATCCGTCACAAGATCGGGGTCATGTACGGCTCGCCGGAGACCACCACCGGCGGCAATGCGCTGAAGTTCTACGCCTCGGTCCGCCTCGACATCCGCCGCACCGGCGCGATCAAGGATCGCGACGAGGTGGTCGGCAACACCACCCGGGTGAAGGTGGTCAAGAACAAGGTCGCCCCGCCGTTCCGCGAGGTCATCTTCGACATCATGTACGGCGAGGGCATCTCCAAGATCGGCGAGATCATCGATCTGGGCGTCAAGGCCGGGGTGGTCGAGAAGTCGGGCAGCTGGTTCAGCTACGACAGCCAGCGCATCGGCCAGGGGCGCGAGAACGTGCGCGCCTTCCTGAAGGCCAATCCCGACGTCGCGGCCTCGATCGAGAAGGCGGTGCGCGCCTCGACGACGAAGATCGCCGACGAGCTGCTGGGCACGCCCGAACCCGACGAGGGCCAGGACCTGGAAGGCTGACCGCCTGAAACCGACCGAAGCGGCCGCTGCTTTTCGCGGCCGCTTCCCCTCCCCTCCCTGAAAGACTTCTCCGGCCGGGTCCGCCGACCCGCCATCCGACCCCGCCGGGCCGGGCCGGACGGAGCGGCCGCCCGACCCCCGTGTCGGGCGGCCTTTTTCGTCCCGAACCTTTTCCCCCTCCCCGCCGTTTGTGCTCCGCCCCAGCCCGGAGACTCCCATGGCCGACGTCCAGTCCCTCAGCCAGTTCACCCTGTCGGAAACCCCTGACGGCTACCTCATCGAGATCGAGGGCGACGGCGGCGGATCGATCGCGGTCGAGGCCACGCCGGAACAGCTCGACGCCATCATCGACGCCCTCGACGACCTGCTCTCCGAGGACGAGGCCGCCGCCGACGAGGTCGACTCCGACGGCCCCGACGAGGAGGAAGACGACGACGAGGTGGTCGACGACGTGGTCCGCGACGACGAAAGCTGATCCGGTCCCGGTTCGATCGCACCCCGGGGTGATGCGCCCCGGGCGAAAGCCCTGTATGGACGCAGCCTTCCCTGAATGCGTCTGCGACGAACCATGGCCAGCCTGAACCAGATCCGCTCCACCTTCCTCGACTTCTTCGCCGCCGACGGCCACGAGAAGGTGCAGTCCGCGCCGCTGGTGCCGCAGAACGACCCGACCCTGCTGTTCGTCAACGCGGGGATGGTGCCGTTCAAGGACTATTTCACCGGCGCCGCCACCCCGCCGTACCGGCGGGCGACGAGTTCGCAGAAGTGCGTCCGCGCCGGCGGCAAGCACAACGACCTCGACAACGTCGGCTACACCGCGCGCCACCACACCTTCTTTGAAATGCTGGGGAATTTCTCCTTCGGCGACTATTTCAAGGAGCACGCGATCGAGCGCGCCTGGACCCTGGTGACCAAGGAGTTCGGCCTCGATCCCGAGCGGCTGATGGTCACCGTCTACATCGACGACGACGAGGCCTTCGACATCTGGAAGAAGGTCACCGGCTTCGCGGACCACAAGATCGTCCGCATCGCCGGCAGCGACAACTTCTGGGCCATGGGCGACTCCGGCCCCTGCGGCCCCTGCACCGAGATATTCTGGGACCACGGCGAGCACATCCCCGGCGGGCCTCCGGGTTCGCCCGAGGAGGACGGCGACCGCTTCGTCGAGATCTGGAACAACGTGTTCATGCAGTTCGAGAAGGAGAACGACGAGATCGTCCGCTCCCTCCCGAAGCCCTCGGTCGACACCGGCATGGGCCTCGAACGCATCGCCGCGGTGCTGCAGGGCGTGCATTCCAACTATGACGTCGACCTGTTCAAGGCCCTGATCGCCGCCTCGGAGGACGCGACCTCCACCCGCGCCGAAGGCGACCGGGCGCCCAGCCACCGCGTCATCGCCGACCACCTGCGCAGCTCGTCCTTCCTGATCGCCGACGGCGTCACCCCGTCCAATGAGGGCCGCGGCTATGTGCTGCGCCGGATCATGCGCCGCGCCATGCGCCACGCCCACCTGCTCGGCGCGTCCGAGCCGCTGATGCACCGGCTGGTTCCGGCGCTCGTCGCCGAGATGGGCGAGGCCTACCCCGAGCTCAGGCGCGCCCAGGCCTTCATCGAGGACACGCTGAAGCAGGAGGAGATCCGCTTCCGCACCACCCTCGGCCGCGGCATGGGCCTGCTGGAGGACGCCACCCGGGAGCTGCAGCCCGGCGGCGTCATCGCCGGCCAGACCGCCTTCACCCTCTACGACACCTACGGCTTCCCCCTCGACCTGACCCAGGACGAGGCGCGGCGCCGCGGCTTCTCGGTCGACACCGAGGGCTTCGACGCCGCCATGGCCGAGCAGCGCGAGCGCGGCAAGGCGAACTGGAAGGGGTCCGGCCAGAGCGCCAACGCCGGCGAGTGGCTGGCCCTGCGCGACCGGCTGGGGCCGACGGTGTTCACCGGCTACGACCAGGTCGACGACGCCGGCGAGGTGCTGGCCCTGATCCACAACGGCGAGGCCGTCGACCGGGTCGAAACCGGCCAGATCGCCGAGGTGGTCTTCGACCGCACCCCCTTCTACGGCGAGGGCGGCGGCCAGGCCGGCGACCGCGGCGAGATCGAGTGGCCGGGCGGCTCGGCCACGGTGCTTGATGTCCAGAAGCACGGCGGGGACCTGTACGCGCACAAGCTGGAGGTGACCGCCGGGGCGCTGGAGATCGGCCTGCGCGCCAGCCTGCGCGTCGACCCGCAGGCGCGGCTGACCACCCGCGCCAACCACTCCGCCGCCCACCTGCTCCACGCCGCGCTGAAGAACGTGCTCGGCCCGCACGTCGCCCAGAAGGGCCAGATGGTCGACGCCGAGCGCCTGCGCTTCGACTTCAGCCACAACGCCCCGGTCACCGAGGAGGAGCTGGCCCGGATCGAGGACGAGGTGAATGCGGTGATCCGCCAGAACCTGCCGGCCGAAACGAAGATGATGGCGCCGCAGGCGGCCATCGAGGCCGGCGCCGTGGCCCTGTTCGGCGAGAAGTACGGCGACGAGGTGCGCGTGCTCACCCTCGGCCGCGCCCTCGCCGGCGAGGGCGACTACTCCGTCGAACTGTGCGGCGGCACCCACGTGGCCCGCACCGGCGACATCGCCCTGTTCCGCATCGTCTCGGAGAGCGGCATCGCCGCCGGGGTGCGCCGCATTGAAGCGCTGACCGGCGAGGCCGCCCGCCAGCACCTGCTGGCCCAGGCCGGCGTCGCCCGCGCGCTGGCGCAGGGCTTCAAGGTCCAGCCCGCCGAGGTGCCCGCCCGGGTCGAGGCGCTGACCGGCTCGGTGCGCACCCTCGAGAAGCAGGTCGCGGAGCTGAAGAAGCAGCTCGCGCTGGGCGGCGGCGCCGGCGGCTCCGCGGCGCCGGAGGAGATCGGCGGGGTGAAGCTGATCGCGCGGGTGCTGGACGGCGTCGGCGGCAAGGAGCTGCGCGGCGTGGCCGAGGACTTCCGCAAGCAGGTCGGCTCCGGCGTGGTCGCCCTGATCGGCGTCGTCGACGGCAAGGCGGCGGTGACCGTCGCCGCCACCTCGGACATGGCCGGCAGGGTCAACGCCGCCGACCTCGCCCGGGCCGCGGTGCTGGCCATGGGCGGACAGGGCGCCGGCGGCAAGCCGGACTTCGCCCAGGGCGGCGCGCCGGACGGCGCGAAGGCCGAGGCCGGTCTGGCGGCGATCCGGAGCGCGCTGGCCGGCTAGGCCCGGTCCGCCTGCAGGTCCACCGCCGCCAGCTTCCAGGCGAACAGGCCGCGCCGCTCGAGGATCAGCGCCAGCTGCTGGTCCGGGCGGTCGCGGTCCGTCAGGGTCACGGCGAAGTGGTCGAGGTCGCGATAGCCCCACGACTGGTGGATGTCGTTGGCGTCGGCCGCGTCGCCGGGCTCCCGCTCGGGCGGATCGGTCGGGTCGGGCGCCTCGGCGGTGACCACCATCTGCGCCACCATCTCGGGCGTCACGAAGGTGTCGACCGCGCCGGACAGCAGCATCGGGGCCAGCATCAGGCCCAGCCCGCCGAGACCGCTCTCGGCCACCTCCGGATCGCGCCTCATGCGGGCGACGAGCTCGGCGTTGAGTTCTTCCTTCAGGCTCTGGCGCAGGGCGGGGAAGTCGACCAGCGCCTCCAGCCGACGCGCGTCGCCGGCCTTGGCGGCGCGGATCAGCCCCTGCGCCGCCAGCACCGGCGCGGCGGCCCAGGCGGCGACCAGCGCCACGACGGCCGCCGCGGCGACCCCGATGAGCAGCTTCTTCATGCGATCCCTCCGGCGTCGTAACGCCTCCCCCACGGCCACGGTTGCCGCGAGTCGAGGGCGACGGCCAGAGGCGACGCGGTCAGCCGGCCCGGGCGGCTCCAGCGGGCGCCGCAGAGCCCCGCGGCGGCGGGACCGGGGCGGCGCCGTCGGGCAGGCCGATGTGGGCCAGCCGCCACTCGAACGGCCCGCGCCGCTCGAAGGTGAAGATGGTGCGCGAGCCGCCCTCGTCGCTGACCGCCAGCCGCGCCCGGTTCACGCCCCAGTAGACCGGCGACGGCGTCGGGTCGCCGCCGCGCGCCGCCGCGCCGCCGGCGGCGCGCTGGCGGGCGAAACGGCCCTCGCCGCGGGTCAGCCCGGCGAGGGCGGCGGGCGTCAGGTAGGCGTCCACATCCTCCGCCGGAACCGTCCCCGCCTCGAACTGGCGGCGCACGGCGCCGATCGGATCCTCAAGGAAGGAGGGCGCCGGGGCCCGGGCCGCCGCGTCGCCCGCCAGCTGCGGCCGCAGCGACTGGCGCACCGCCGGATAGTCGATCAGCCGCGCCAGCGCCGCGGCGTCCCGGGCGTCCGCCGCCGACCGGATGGCGAGGAAGGCCACCGCCGGCGCGGCGAAGAAGCTGATCACCGCCACGACGAGGGCCAGCAGCAGCAGATTGCCGATGATCTTCACGTGCGTCTCCCGAACACCGGTCCATCAATGCACGAAGCCGGGATCGGCTCAAAGAAAAGCCCGCCGGACGGATCCGGCGGGCTGTTCCTGCTTCGGTCTCGCGACCCGGGGCGTCGGCCGGCGTCTTACGCCGCCACCGCCTTGTTCAGGTTCTCGGCGACCTTGTCGAGGAAGCCCTCGGTGGTCAGCCAGCCCTGCTGGTCGCCGACCAGAAGCGCCAGGTCCTTGGTCATGAAGCCGCTCTCGACGGTGTCGACGACGACCTTCTCCAGCGTCTCGGCGAAGTCGATCAGCGCCTGGTTGCCGTCCAGCTTGCCGCGGTGCTTGAAGCCGCGCGTCCAGGCGTAGATCGAGGCGATCGAGTTGGTCGAGGTGGCCTCGCCCTTCTGGTGCTGGCGGTAGTGGCGGGTCACGGTGCCGTGGGCGGCCTCCGACTCCAGCACCTTGCCGTCCGGCGTCATCAGCACCGAGGTCATCAGGCCCAGCGAGCCGAAGCCCTGGGCCACCACGTCCGACTGCACGTCGCCGTCGTAGTTCTTGCACGCCCAGACGAAGCCGCCCGACCACTTGATGGCCGCAGCCACCATGTCGTCGATCAGCCGATGCTCGTAGGTCAGGCCGCGGGCCTTGAACTCGGCGGCGAACTCCTCGTCGAAGACCTTCTGGAACAGGTCCTTGAAGCGGCCGTCATAGGCCTTGAGGATGGTGTTCTTGGTCGAGAGATAGACCGGATAGTTGCGGTTCAGGCCGTAGGCGAAGCTGGCGCGGGCGAACTCGATGATCGAGTCATCGAGGTTGTACATGCCCATGGCCACGCCGGCGCCCGGCGACTTGTAGACCTCGTGCTCGATCACCTGGCCGTCGTCGCCGACGAACTTGATCGACAGGGTGCCGGCGCCCGGCATCAGGAAGTCGGTGGCCTTGTACTGGTCGCCGAAGGCGTGGCGGCCGACGACGATCGGCTGGGTCCAGCCCGGGACCAGGCGCGGCACGTTCGAGCAGATGATCGGCTCGCGGAAGACGACGCCGCCGAGGATGTTGCGGATGGTGCCGTTGGGCGACTTCCACATCTTCTTGAGATTGAATTCCTTCACCCGCGCCTCGTCCGGGGTGATGGTGGCGCACTTCACGCCCACGCCATGCCGCTTGATCGCCTCGGCGGCGTCGACGGTGACCTTGTCCTCGGTGGCGTCCCGGTTCTCGATCGACAGGTCGTAGTAGTCGAGCTCGAGGTCCAGATACGGGAAGACCAGCTTGTCCTTGATCATCTGCCAGATGATCCGGGTCATCTCGTCGCCGTCGATGTCCACGATGGGGTTGGCGACCTTGATCCTGGTCATGCGTCTCTCTCTGTCGATGAAGGGGTGGATCGTTCGGCGGGCGGTATAGCCGGGGCCGCCCCGGCGCGCAAAGGCGCAGGACAGCCGCGGGAACGGAACGGGGCCGCGTCCGCTGAGCAGCAGGCGCCACAGGGAGACCGGCCATGGATGACGACAGCCTCACGGCGGGCGACCGCGTCCGCTGGGACCACAGCCAGGGCTCGAGCACCGGCAAGGTCGTCCGCAAGCTGACCTCGCCGACCCACATCAAGGGACACCGGGTCGCGGCCTCGAGCGACAATCCGGAGTATCTGGTCGAGAGCGCCCGCACCGGCGCCCGGGCGGCGCACAAGCCTTCCGCCCTCCGCAAGTCCTGACCCGTGAACGATCCCGAAGTCCTCGTCATCGGCGCCGGCCCGGCCGGTCTGACCGCCGCCACCTATCTGGCCCGCTTCCGGCGCAAGGTGCTGGTGGCGGACGGCGGCGCGCCGCGCGCATGCTGGATCCCCGTCAGCCACAACATGCCCGGCTTCCCCGAAGGCGTGACCGGCGACGCCATCCTCTCGCGCATGGCCGAGCAGGCGCAGGAGTACGGAGCCGTGATAGAGCCCGGAGCGGTCGGGGCGATGGCGCGCGACGGCGACGGCTTCCGCGCCCGGCTGAACGGCCGCGATCTTCATCCCCGCGCCGTGCTGCTGGCCACCGGCGTCGAGGATCATCACCCCGAACTGCCGGGGGTGGAGCGGGCGATCGAACACGCCATCGTCCGCATCTGCCCGATCTGCGACGGCTACGAAGCGACGGGCAAGGCCGTGGCCGTCATCGGACGGGACGACCGCGGCGCGCGCGAGGCCGCCTTCATCCGCACCTATTCGGACCGGGTGACCCTGATCCACGTCGGCGAGCCGGACGCGCTGACGACCGTCCCGGACCTCCGTCGGCTGGGCGTGGAACTGGTCCTCGCCCGGATCGAGGACGTCCATCTGGAGGACCGCCGCGTCACGGCCCTCGCCTGGGGCGGCGAGGTGCGCAACTTCGATCTCGTCTACTCCGCGCTGGGCACCTCGCCCAACCGGGCCCTCGCGGACGCGGTCGAGGCCCGGCTGGACGAGGACGGCCGCCTTCTCGTCGACGCGCACCAGGGCACGAGCGTTCCGGGGCTCTACGCCGCCGGCGACGTGGTGCGGGGACTGAACCAGATCGCGGTGGCCACGGCGGAAGCCGCGATCGCCGCCACCGCCATCCACAACCGTCTGCGGCAGGCGGACGGCCAGACCATCCCCGAATAGCATCGACCCGACTCCGGGAGCAGGAGACTCCGGAGCCGGGCCACGACCCGCGGGGGGTCGACGGTCGCGCGCGGGGGAAGGGAATTCGCCTGCGGCCGACCGGATTCGGGATCAGTGGGCGCGCGGGGGCGACGCGTCGGGCCAGGCCCTGCTGCGCAGAAGGCGGCGCGTACGGCTCCGCTTCCATTCCTCAAGGACAGCCGTCCAGCGCCCCGTGGCTTCCTTATGAATGGCCTCCGACGGCTCCATCCGGCCCCTCCCTGGGCGACGCTCGTTGCTGGCACCTGTATCGGCTTGACAGGCCGACGCCTCAAACCAGAATGTCCGCCAGCGCAACAAGGCTCGCTTATGGCTGATCCGCTCTCCGGCATTCCGCTCGCCTCGATCCGGGTCTTCGAGTCCGCGGCGCGGCTGAAGAGCTTCACCCGGGCCGCGGCCGAGCTGGGGATGACCCAGGCGGCGGTCAGCTGGCAGATCAAGGCGCTGGAAGGCCGGCTCGGCCAGAGCCTGTTCCGCCGCCTGCCCCGCGAGGTGCAGCCGACCGAAGCCGGGGAGCGCCTGTCGCGCGCCGCAACGGAGGCCATCACCCTGCTCCGTCGGGCCATCGACGACCTGACCGAGGCGGACGAGCACATCCTGTCGATCACCACCCTCGCGACCCTCGCCACCCAGTGGCTGGCGCCGCGGCTGGGCGCGTTCCAGCTGGCCAACCCGGGCCTGGCGGTGCGGCTGGACACCAGCGCCGCCGTGCTGGACCTGTCGCGGGAAGGCTTCGACGTCGGCATACGCTCAGGAGCGGGCAGTTGGCCCGGCATGGAGAGCCAGCTGCTGATGCCCAGCGTCTTCACGCCGCTGTGCAGTCCGGCCATGGCCGAGCGCCTGCATCTGCGGGAGCCGTGCGACCTGCTCGACGCGCCGCGGATCGGCATGGAGAAGGAATGGGCGGCCTGGTTCGCCGCCGCCGGGCTGAGCGACGGCGCCCGCCCCGCCACCCGACTGACCGCGGACTACCAGGTGCTCGAGGTGGCCGCGGCCTTGGGCGACCAGGGCGTCGCCCTCGCCTCCCCGATCCTGTTCGCGCGGGAGATCAACGCCGGCCTGCTGGTGCGCCCCTTCTCCCAGACCGTCTCCTTCCAGCCCGGCTACTATCTCGTCTGGCCGGAGGGCCGCCGGCGGTCGCCCAAGATCCGCCGTTTCCGCGACTGGCTGGTCGCCCAGGCCGACGCCGATCCGGCGGTGATCGAGGCGCGCGCGGGCGCCTAGGCCCGCATCAACTCCTCCAGCACCGCCAGCGGGACGGAGCCGTTGACCAGCACGCGGTCGTGGAAGGCGCGCAGGTCGAAGCCGGGCTTCGCCGCCGCCTCGGCCCTCAGGCGGGCGATGACGGTGTGGCCGATCTTGTAGGCGCAGGCCTGACCCGGCATCGAGACGTAGCGGTTGATCTCGCTGTTGGCGGCGTTGAGCGGCTTGGCGCCCGAGGCGGCCATGTACTCGACCGCCCGCTCGCGGCTCCAGCCGTGGTGGTGCATGCCGGTGTCGACCACCAGCCGCACGGCCCGGAACAGATAGGACATCAGGAAGCCGACCCGGCCCAGCGGATCGTCGGCGTAGACGTCCAGGTCGTCGGCGGCGACCGCCTCGGCGTAGAGCGCCCAGCCCTCGTTGTAGGCCGAGAAGCCGTTGGCGCGGCGGTAGGGCGGGAGGGTGTCGGTCTCGCGCTGCAGGGCGACCTGCAGGTGATGTCCCGGGGACGCCTCGTGATAGGTCAGGGTCGGCAGGGCGAACTTCGGCCAGTTCGTGGTCGAGCGCAGGTTGATGTAGTAGGCGCCGGGCCGGGAGCCGTCGAGCGGCGGGCCCTGGTAGTAGCCGCCCGGGGCGCCGGCCTCGATCGCCGGCGGAACGCGGCGCACCTCGACGTCGGCGCGCGGCAGGCGGCCGAACACCTCGGGCAACCGCGGCTTCAGCGCCTGCACCTGACGGTTCAGCGACTCGATCAGCGCCACCTTGCCCGCGTCGGTGTCGGGCCAGAGCTGGGCCGGATCCCGGTTCAGGGCGTCGATGCGCTCGCCGACCGTGCCCTGGCTCATCCCCTGCGCCTTCAGGATCTCGTCGATCGATGCGCTGATCCCGGCCACCTGCTCCAGCCCGATGCGGTGGATCTCGTCGGCGGTCAGGGACGTCGTGGTCCAGTGCTTCAGGGCGTGGGCGTAGAAGGCCTCGCCATCCGGCAGGCGGCGCACGCCGGCCTCGTGCACCGCCGTGGGCCGCAACGCCTCAAGGGCGGCGATCTGGCGGGCCAGCGCCGGCTTCACCTCGGCCTCCACCAGGGCGACGGCGCGGTCCCCGTAGCCCGTCAGGCCGAGCGCCGCGGCCCTGCGCTCCAGCGTCCGGATCATGGCCATGTCGCCCGCCGGCTGGGCGGCGAGGGCGTTCAGCTGGCCCGTGGTCAGGTCGAGGATGAAGTCCGGCGGAACGACGCCCTTGCCGGCGTCGGCGCGCACCCGTCCGGTCTCCGCGTCGATGGCCGGAGCGAACGCCGCGAGACGGGAGAGGAAGGCGTCGGCCCCGTCGCGATCCTCGACCCGGTGCTGGGTGTCGAGGAAGTCGGGGACGGTGAAGTAGGCCCCGGTCAGCTGGTTGACGAGATAGGGCCCCATCCGCCCGCCGCCCATGGCCGAGCCGTAGTCGAAGCTCGCGCCCGTCGCCGCCGTCTCCGCCCGGAAGGCGGCGACGGCGTGGTTGATGCGTCCGGCCTCGCTGAGCGAGCTGCGATCGAAGCCCTGCAGGATCCGCCAGCGCCCGACCGCCTGCGCCCGCTCATCATCCCAGGCTGCGGCGCTCCGGTCGCTCAGCTCCGACGACAGATGCGCCCGCGCGCCCCGGTCGAGGCCGAGGTTGGTGGCGGTCTCCGGGGAATCTTCGATGTCTTCGTCGAACCAGCGGGTCAGCAGGGCGTCGAGCTCTGCGTCCCCATCGCGGGCGAAGGCGACCGCCGGCCCGGCGGCGGCCGCGGCGGCTCCCGCGGCGGCGGAGATGAGCAGGCGGCGGCGATCGATCATGGCAGGCTCCGGGCGGCGGCGGTTCCGACAGTGGAGCCCGCCCGCCCCCGGCTGGCAAGCCGCTTCAGGCGCGCGTCGCCCCCGCCGCCCAGTCCGTCACCAGCCGCTCCAGCACCTCCAGCGGAATGGCGCCGGCGGCGAGCGAGACGTCGTGGAAGCCGCGAATGTCGAAGCGGTCGCCCATCGCGGCCCTGGCGGCCGTGCGGGTGCGGTCCCAGACCGTGTGGCCCAGCTTGTAGCTGCAGGCCTGGCCCGGCCAGACGCAGTAGCGCTCGATCTCGGTCGTCATGGTCGACTCGGCGTCGCCGAGGGTCTCGACCATGTAGCGAACGGCCTGTTCGCGACTCCAGCGCTTGTGGTGCAGCCCCGAGTCCGCGACCAGCCGGGCGGCGCGGAACATGAAGGACTGCAGGTAGCCGAGCCGCCCCAGCGGATCGGTCTCATAGACCCCCATCTCGTCGGCCAGCTGTTCGGCGTACAGCGCCCAGCCCTCGGTGTAGCCGGAGAACAGCGGCATCTTGCGCAGCATCGGGATGCCCTCGGCCTCCAGCGCCACGGCGATCTGGAAGTGATGGCCCGGCGAGGCCTCGTGATAGGTCAGGGTCGGCAGGGTGAAGCGCGGGGTCTCGGCCGTGTCGCGCAGGTTGATGTAGTAGGCGCCCGGCCGCGAGCCGTCGAGCGACGGCATCTGGTAGCTGCCCCCCGGCGCGCCCGCCTCGATCTCCACCGGAACGCGCCGGATCTCGACGCCGGCGCGGGGCAGCCGCCCGAACACCTCCGGCAGCCGGACCTGCATCGCCGCCATCTGCGCGTTCAGGTCGGCGATCAGCTGCGCCTTGCCGGCGTCGGTGTTCGGATAGAGCTGGTCCGGGCGGCGCGCGACGGCGGCGATGCGCTCGCCGACCGAGCCCTGGGTCAGGCCCTCGGCCCGCAGGATTTCGTCGGCGCGGGCGCTGAGCTCCGCGACCTGGGCGAGGCCGATCTCGTGGATCTCGTCGCCGCCCATGTCGGTGGTGGTGTAGCTGAGCACGCCGTGGCGGTAGTAGGCCTCGCCGTCCGGCAGACGCCAGCAGCCGGCCTCGGTCGGGGCGCCCGGCAGGGCCCCGGCGACGACCTCGGCCTGACGCCGCATGGCCGGATAGACGGCGTCGCGCACGATCTGCTCCGCCCGCGCCGCCCAGTCGCCGGAAAGACCGGCCTCGGCCGCGCGCCGGGCCAGCGACTGCGTCAGGCCGGACTGGGCCGGGTCGACGCCGAGGGTCGCGGCGAACTGCTCGCCGGTCCGGCGCAGCACGAAGTCGGGCGGCGTGGCGCCGGCGGCGAAGTCGCGGCGCACCCGGTCGGTCTCCACGTCCAGCACGGTCGCGAAGGCCGACAGGCGGTCGAGGTAGGCCTCGGCGTCCTCGACCGTCCGCACCGGGTGCTGGGTGTCGAGGAACTGGGGAATGCTGCTGTAGCTGCCGGTCAGCTGGCTGACGAGGTAGGGGCTGGCCCCGCCGACCGGAGCCTGGACGCCGTAGTCGAAGCGATCCGCCTGGGCGGCCCCGTCGACGATGAAGCGCGTGGTGTCGTAGTTGACCGCGTCCATCCCGGACAGGGCGGCGCGGTCGATCGAGGCGAGCTCCGCCCCGTAGCCGCGGAAGGCCGCGAACGTCCGGTCCACGAAGGCGAGGGAGCGGTCGTCGAGGCGGCTGCGGGCCGCGGCGTTGGGTCCGGTGTCGAGGCCGAGACCGGTCATGAACTCCGGCGACTCGGCGAGGAACTCCTGCATCATGCGGTCGAGCAGGGCGGTGACCTTGCGGCCCTCCGGGGAGCCCGCAGCCTGCGCGGCGCCGGCGAGCGCCGGGGTCGCGACGGCGGCCGCGGCGACCGCAGCGGACGAAAGAAGGAAGCGGCGACGATCGAGCATGGCGGTCTCCCGGAACAGCGAAGGCCGCAGAGGAGCCCCTCACGGCCGCGCTGGCAAGTTACCGATGGGTCAGGCCGCGTGCAGTTCCTGCTTCACGCGCTCCGCCAGGGTCTTGATGTCCAGCGGCTTGGGCAGGAAGGACACGCCGGCCTCGTCCTGCAGCAGGTCGGAGAAGTCGCTTTCGGCGTAGCCGGAGATGAACATCACCGGCGCGTCCCCGAGGAAGGGCCGCGCCTTCTTCAGCAGGGAGGGGCCGTCCAGTCCCGGCATGATCACGTCCGAGATCATCATGTCGATCTCGCCGGCGTGCTGTTCCGCCAGCTCCAGCGCCTGCTCGCCGTCTTCGGCCTCGATCACCTCGTAGCCGCGCTGGCGCAGCAGCCGGGCCGCGATGCCGCGCACCGCCGCCTCGTCCTCGACGAACAGGATGCGGCCGGCCCCGGACAGGTCCCGCGGGGCCTTGGCCTTGATCTCGACGTGCGGCACCTCCGCCAGCTCCGCCTCCGCCGCCTCGGGCAGGAAGATGCGGAAGGCCGCGCCGGCCCCCTCGAGATTGGTCACATTGATGTGGCCGCCGGCCTGTTCGACGATGCCGTAGACGGTCGCCAGACCCATGCCGGTGCCCTCGTTCACCGCCTTGGTGGTGAAGAAGGGTTCGAAGATCTTGTCGAGCAGCTCCGGCGGGACGCCCGGACCGGTGTCCGACACCTCGATGAGGGCGACCGCGTCGGACGAGGCGTGGGTCCAGCCCATCCCCCGCGCCTCGTCGCGGGTGAGCCGCCGGGTGCGGATGGTGACCACCGCGTCGCCCGGCTCGACCACGCCCCGCATGGCGTCGCGGGCGTTGACGGCGAGGTTCATCACCGCGGTCTCGAGCTGGCTCTTGTCCGCCAGCACCACCGGCAGGTCGCGGCCGTAGTCGGTCTCCAGCCGCACGTCCTCGCGCAGCAGCCGGCGGAGCAGGACGGCGAACTCGCCCACCAGCTCGCCCAGGTCCAGCCGCTCCCGGCGCACCGTCGACTTGCGCGAGAAGGCCAGCAGCTTGCGCACCAGGTCGGCGGCGCGGATGGCGGTCTGGCGGATCTCGTTCAGGCCTTCGTACGAGGGGTCGCCGACGGGGTGCCGTTCCAGCAGGCCGCTCAGCTGGAGCTGGATCGCCGTCAGCAGGTTGTTGAAGTCGTGCGCGACCCCGCCGGCGAGCTGGCCCACGGCCTGCATCTTCTGGGCCTGCGACAGCTGCAGCTCCATCGACTTCTGCGCCGATACGTCGAACAGCCAGACGCGGCGCTTGTCGCCTTCGGGGGCGACATAGAGGTGGAGCATGCGGTCGGGGTGGGCGCGGGCCACGAGATCGATCGGGCCCGAGGAGCCGGCGGCGAGCTTGGTCCGGGCCTCGGCGACGGAGCCCGGCTCGAACAGGTGGCCGAAGGCGGCGTCCCGCGCCGCGGCCGGGCCGGTGAGCACCGCCAGCGCGGCGTTGGGCTCCTCCAGACTCCCGGCGAACAGATCCTCCGCGCCGATGACCGCCGAGCCGAACGGCGCGCCGGCGGCCATGGCCCGGCTCTCGGCCGCGTTCGAAACGGCAGGGGCCCGGTCGACCGCCGGGCTCGCCACCGGCAGCACCGCCTCGGGCGCGGCGCGCAGCAGGAACCGCCCCTCCCCGGCGCGGCCGATCAGCACCTCGAGCTCCCGCTCGCCGACCGGAACGATGGCCCGGCCCTGTTCTCCCGCACGGGCCTGGGCGAAGGCCATGTACAGCGCCGAACCGGAGCGGCCTGCCGGCAGGGCGACGGTCGCCCCGCCGGCCTCGGCCCAGGCGGCGTTGTAGGCGAGCACCTGTCCGGTCGCCCAAACCAGGGCGGCGGGCTCGGCCATCGCGTCCAGCAGCTCGACGACGTCGTCCCCGGAGGGCTTGCGGGCCTCGCCCCGGGCGAAGGCGAACAGGCCGATCAGGGCGACGGCGCCGACGGTGAAAATCAGGACCAGCCCCGGCGCGGTCATCGGATCGGCCCGGAAGGCGGGATAGGCCAGCGCCCCCACGACCACCACGAAGCCGGCGGCCATGAGGATCAGCAGCGGATCGACGCCCTTGCGATGGGATGCGGTCATGACGCCTCGGCCCGAATCAGACGGAGCAGGATAGGCCATCATGCGCCGCGGGCGGCGCCGGGGCGAATCCGCCGGACGGACCGGCGGTTCGGCCCCGACAGCCCTCAGGCGGCCCTGAGGCGCTCCGCCTTCTCGGCCTGGGCCGCCTCGATGCGGGCCTCGGCGATGGCGTCGGCGATCTCGTGGGTCGGACGCTTCTCGGATTCCGAACGGTCGAGCACCTCTTCGAGGGTCTCCATCAGCCGGGACAGCTTGCCCTCGACCCACTGGGGATCATAGGCGCCGCCGGTCTGCCGGGCGGTCATCTCCGAGGCGACGTTGATGATGCCGCCGCCGTTGACGACGTAGTCCGGGGCGTAGAGCACGCCGCGCTCGAACAGCTGCCGGCCGATGTCCGGGGTGGCCAGCTGGTTGTTGGCCGCGCCCACGACGGCCCGGGCCGTCAGCCGGTCCAGCGTCTGCGGGTTCAGCGTCGCGCCGAGGGCGCACGGGGCGTAGATGTCGGCCTTGACGTCGTAGATGGCGTCCGGCGCCACGATCTCGGCGTTGGTGCGGGCGGCGACTTCCGACAGCAGGGCGGTGTTGACGTCGGTCATCACCAGCTTCGCGCCCGCCTTGTGCAGCTTGTCGGCCAGGTAGCCGCCGACGTGGCCAATGCCCTGCACCGCCACCGTCAGACCGGTCAGGTCGTCCTGCTTCCACAGCCGGCGCGCGACAGTCAGGGTCGAGCGGAACACGCCCTCGGCGGTCACCGGGCTCGGATCCCCGGAAGCCTCGGGGCCGTCGTTCAGGCCGAGCACATAGGGGGTGACCTTGCGGGCCTCGGCGATGTCGGACACCGAGACGCCGACGTCCTCCGCCGCGTAGTAGACGCCGCCCAGGGTGTGCACGGCGCGTCCGAAGGCGCGGAACAGCTCCGGGGTCTTCTGGGTGCGGCTGTCGCCGATGATCACCGACTTGCCGCCGCCCATCTCGAGGTCCGCGACGGCGTTCTTGTAGCTCATGCCCCGCGACAGGCGCAGCACGTCCTCCAGCGCCTCGGCGGCGGACGCGTAGTTCCACATGCGCGTGCCGCCGACGGCGGGACCGCGGGCGGTCGAGTGGACCGCGATGATGGCGCGCAGGCCGGTCTTTTCGTCATAGACCGCGTGGACGCCCTCATGCTTCGCAAAGGACGGAGAATCGAACAGCGTCGTGCTCATGGGCAGGCGCCTCCCGGAAATTTTTTGTTGGCGGCTGATACGCGCCGGACTTTGACACCGCAAGCACCGCCGTTTCACGACGGCGTGGGTTATCAGCGTTTCGTTGCAGTCTGCAGCGCGGGGAGAACCGGGCCGGCGCCGGAGGGCAGAGGCGCCTCGGGCCGACGCAGCCACGCTTCCACGTCGCGGAACGCCGTCTCCGCCTGCAGATCGCGGTTCAGGATGTGCCAGCCCTGCGGATACCACGCCGTGCGCAGGCCCGGCCGCGGGCCCGCCCGCTCCAGCGCCAGCCGCATCGGGCCGCGCTGGATGACGTGGTCGTTGGCCCCGTACATCAGCAGCGTCGGCGTTCGCACCTCGCCGAGCCCGCGGGACGCGGTCTCCATCAGGTCGACGAGGCCATACAGGGTGTCGAACCGGGTGCTCAGCAGGCTGTCCGGGTCCCGGCCGTTGCGGATCAGCTCCAGCATGTTGTCCGAGGCGTAGCGGTCGCGGACCGCCCATTCCGGCGCCTCCACCGCCCGCGGGCCCATGGCGTGGGCGGCGAGCCACAGGGCGGCGCTGTTCACCGGGCCCTGCGCGGTCCAGCCCCAGACGGCGGGGGCCAGCAGGACGAGACGATCGGCGTCCGGCGGCCGTGACGACGCGAAGGCGGCGATCGCCACCGCCCCGCCCATGCTCTCGCCGGCCACGGCGATCACCGCCTGCGGATGTCGCCGCCGCGCCAGCGCCACCGCCGTCCGCAGATCTTCGGTCATCCGCGCCTCGCCCGCCCAGACGCCGCGCCCCGGCGCCCGGCCGAAGCCGCGCTGGTCGAAGGCCCAGGTCTCGATCCCCTGCTCCGCCCACCAGGGGCCGGCGAGCCGGAAGGCGGCGCGGCTGTCGTTCATGCCGTGCAGGGCGACGATCACCGCCCATGGCTCCCCCTCCGGGGCCCAGCGGGCCAACGGCAGGCGCGCGCCGTCGTCCATGAACAGCGTGTCGGCCTTGAGGTCCGGACCGGCGAAACCCGGCGCAGGGCTCCGCGGCGGCTGCACCGCCGGCGTGGCGCAGGCGGCGAGGGTCACCCCGAGGGCCAGCATGGCGAGGCGGCGGATCATCCGGCCAGAATGCCCCGGACGCGCTGCCGAAGGTAGGGGACCACCTCCGCCTCGAACCACGGGTTCCGCTTCAGCCACGCGGTGTTGCGCCACGACGGATGCGGCAGCGGCAGAATCGCCGGGGCGTAGTCGCGCCAGGCCGCGACGGTGGCGGTCATGTCCCGCTTCGCCCGCGCGCCCAGCGCCCAGGCCTGGGCGTATGCGCCGACCAGCAGGGTCAGCTCGACGGTCGGGAGCTGCTCCAGCAGGCGCGGCCGCCACAGTTCAGCGCACCGGCGCGGCGGCGGATAGTCGCCGCCCTTCGGCGCGGTTCCGGGATAGCAGAAGGCCTGCGCCGCGACCCCCAGACGGCGGTCGGCGTAGAAGGTCTCGTAGTCCACCCCCAGCCAGTCGCGCAGGCGGTCGCCGGACGGATCGGTGAACGGCCGCCCGCTCTCGTGCACCCGCCGACCGGGCGCCTGGCCGCAGATCAGCAGCCGGGTCTCGGGGAAGACGTGCACCACCGGTCGCGGCGTGTGCGGCAGCTGGCCCAGACAGGCGCGGCAGGCGCGGATGTCGGCGAGAACCGTCGCGAGATCAGTCGAGGTCGTCATCGTCCGGCGCCGCGGGCGGGCGGGCGGCGAGCGCCGCGGCGGTTTCCTCCGCGGTCGGCAGGCGCAGCCGGATCACGCCCTTCATCCGCGACGGATCGATGGCCTTGCCCTTCTTGGTGATCGTCAGCCGGCCCTGACGCATCAGGCCGAGGGCCGTGGTCTTCACCTTGGGCAGCATGCGCTGCCACTGCTCCGGCTGCAGCTCCTTGGCCACCTCGGCCGGCTCGATGCTCTTTCCGGGGCCGAGCTTCGCGAGTTTTTCGAGAATGGCCGCTTCGATGGGGTCGCTCATCGCCCCTATATGCTGCATTGCGATAGCGAGAAGAAGGCGGAGTTCGGCATGGTCGCGAAGATCACGGTGGCGGAAGGCGAGTTCGCGGGCTGGCAGACCTACGACCTGCACGGCACCTTCGACCAGGTCGTCGGTCCGTTCTATTTCAAGCCCGACCCCGACGGGCGCATGCGCTGCGCCTTCCGCGCCGAGCCCAAGCACATGAACGCTGGCGGCCGGATGCATGGCGGCTGTCTGATGACCTTCGCCGACATCGCCCTGTTCCAGACCGCCTACCAGGAGATGGAAGGCTCGTCCGGCGTCACCGTGCAGCTGGACTCCACCTTCATCGACGGGGCCTATGTCGGTGAACTGGTCGAGGCGACCGGCGAGGTCGTGCGGGCGGGCAAGAGCCTGATCTTCGTGCGCGGCCAGATCCAGGCCGGCGATCGCGTGCTGATGACCTTCTCGGGCGTGATCCGGAAGTTCCAGAAGCGAGCCTGAGCCTCAGCCGTCGATGATGTCCTGCAGCAGGACGGCCATGCGGGCGCACATCTTCTCGCACTCCTCCTGGGACAGGCCGAAGCCGCCGGTGATCTCGCGGCTGACCGCCATGCCCATGATGGTCGCCGAGGCGAGGCGGGCCCGGACCGCCGCGTCCTCGCCGCCGACCCAGGCGGCGAACGGATTGAAGAAGCGCTCGCTGCCCGTCCGCTGGACCAGCTCCATGGCCTTGGTCGAGCCGACCGAGCGCAGCATGATCAGCAGGCCCTTCAGCTTGCCTTCCTTCGCCGGCTCGAAGATCACGGCCCGCGCCACCCGGCGGCCGAATTCGGCGCGGGGGCCCTCCATCAGCTCCGAACCGTTCGAACAGCTGTCGAGCACGGTGACGAACAGGTCTTCCTTGGAACCGAAGTAGCGGGACACCAGGGCCGCATCGACGCCGACGTCGCCGGCGATGTCGCGCATGCCCACGTCGTCATAGCTCTCGCGCGCGAATCGTTCGCGCGCGGCGCTGAGGATGGCGGCGCGGGTGGCCTCGGCGTTTCTCGGCCGGGGCGCGACATGGCAAAACAAAGACTTGGCTCCCTGAAAAGCCCCACCGCCCATATGGCTTTGTCATCACCCGTTGACAAGCGTAATCGCGATCACCATTAAGTCACCGGGCGTTGACTAACGGCATCCTCCCCGATGGCCGCGGGTCGACAAGACAGGGAATTTTCTCCCCACTCGGAGACTCACTTCATGCGCACGGTGAAGATCGTGGCCGCGTCCGCCCTCATGGCGGCCGCGCTCTATGGCTGTTCCCCCCGGAGCGAGGCCCAGGCGCCGCCGGCGCCCGGCGTGACGGTGGCGACGCCGCTGGTGCGCGAGGTGCAGGACTGGGACGAGTTCACCGGTCGCTTCGAGGCGGTGCAGTCGGTCGACGTGCGCGCCCGGGTGGGCGGCTACATCTCCGGCGTCCACTTCCGCGACGGCGACTACGTGCGCCGCGGCCAGCTGCTGTTCACGCTCGATCCGCGGCCGGCCCAGGCGGCCCTCGCCGCCGCCCGGGCGCAGCTGTCCCAGGCCCAGGCCCAGCTCACCCTCGCCCGCAGCGAACTGGCCCGGGCCGAGACCCTGCTGGAGTCCCAGGCCATCTCGCAGGCCGAGGCCGACACCCGCCGCGGCGCCCTGCAGACGGCCGAGGCGGCCATCGCCGCGGCCAACGCCAACGTCAGGGCGCGGCAGCTGGACCTCGAATTCACCCGCGTCACCGCGCCGATCTCGGGCCGGGTGTCCGACCGCCGGGTCGACCCGGGCAACCTGGTCGCCGGCGGCTCCTCGGCCGCCGACGTCCTGACCACCGTGGTGTCCAGCTCGCCGATCCACTTCGTCTTCGACGGCTCTGAGGCGGTGCTGCTGAAGTACCAGCGGCAGGCGCGCCAGGGCGCGGCGCCGGTGCAGGTGCGGCTGCAGGACGAAACCGGTTTCAGCCGGTCCGGCACGCTGGACTTCACCGACAACGCCGTCGACACGGCCTCCGGCGTGATCCGCCTGCGCGCGGTGATCCCCAACGCCGACGGCTTCCTGAAGCCCGGGATGTTCGGCCAAGCGCGCCTGGCGGGGGCCGGAACCTACCGCGCCATGCTGGTGCCCGACGCCGCCGTGGCCACCGACCAGGCCCGCCGCATCGTCTATGTGGTCGCCGCCGACGGATCGGTCGCGCCGCGCCCGGTGGAGCTGGGACCGCTCGTCGACGGGCTGCGCGTGGTCCGGTCCGGCCTCCGCCCCGACGACCGGGTGATCATCAACGGCGTCCAGCGCATCCAGGCGCCCGGCATGAAGGTGCAGGCGCGCAACGGCCGCATCCAGCCGGTGGCCCAGGCCGGGCAGGCCCCCGTGACGCGTCCGGCGCCGGCCTCCAGCGCCACCTTCGCCAACTCCGTCTCGGGCGACTGACCGGATGAACATCTCCCGCTTCTTCATCGACCGGCCGATCTTCGCGGCCGTGATCTCGGTGTTCATCACCCTGATCGGCCTGTTCGCCTACCCGCTGCTGCCGCTGTCGCAGTATCCGGAGATCGCGCCGCCGACGATCACCATCAACACCGCCTATCCGGGGGCCTCGGCCGAGACCCTGGCCGAGACCGTCGCCGCCCCGATCGAGCAGGAGGTCAACGGCGTCGAGGGGATGCTCTACCTGTCGTCCTCGTCGACCTCGGACGGGGCGGTGGCGATCACCGTCACCTTCAATCCGGGCACCGACCTCGACGCCGCCCAGGTGCTGGTCCAGAACCGCGTCGCCCTCGCCGAGCCGCGCCTGCCGGAGCAGGTCCGCCAGATCGGCGTGACGGTGAACAAGCAGGAGTCGGGCTTCCTGATGATCCTGGGGCTGACCTCCCCGGATCGCAGCCTGAACAACGACTACGTCGGCAACTACGCCCAGTCGGTGCTGCGCGACCGCCTGCTCCGCATCGAGGGGGTGGGCAACGTCCAGGTGTTCGGCGGCGGCAACTACTCGATGCGGGTGTGGATCGATCCGGCCAAGGCCGCGGCCCGCAATCTGACCGGACCGGACATCGTCGCCGCCCTGCGCGCCCAGAACGTCCAGGCCGCCGCCGGGGCGATCGGCCAGCCCCCGTTCGCCGCCAACGCCTCGGCCTTCCAGCTGCCGGTGCAGGTGCAGGGCCGCCTGAGCGATCCGGAGCAGTTCGGCGACATCGTCATCAAGACCGACGCCGAGGGCCGCGTGACCCGCGTCCGCGACGTCGCGCGCATCGAGCTGGGGGCCCAGGACTACGGCATCCGCGGCTTCTTCGACGGCCAGCGCGGCGTCGGCATCGCCATCGTCCAGCAGCCGGGCGCCAACGCCCTCGGCACCGCCGAGCGGGTGCTGGCGGAAGTCGAGGCCGTGCGGCCGGAGCTGCCGCAGGGCATGGACGTCCACATCGCCTACAACCCCACGGAGTTCGTCGCCGCCTCGGTGGAGTCGGTCCAGCACACCCTGTTCGAGGCCGTGATCCTCGTGGTGCTGGTGGTCATCGTCTTCCTGCAGACCTGGCGGGCGGCGATCATTCCGATCGTGGCGATTCCGGTGGCCCTGGTGGCGACCTTCGCCGTGCAGCTGATGCTCGGCTTCTCGATCAACTCCCTGTCGCTGTTCGCCCTCGTCCTCGCCGTCGGCATCGTCGTCGACGACGCCATCGTCGTGGTCGAGAACGTCGAGCGCTACATCCGCGAGGGGCTGACCCCGCGCGAGGCGGCCTACCGCTCGATGCAGGAAGTCTCGGGCGCCCTGATCGCCATCGGCCTGGTGCTGGTCTCGGTGTTCGTCCCCACCATGTTCGTCCCCGGGATCCCCGGAATCTTCTATCGCGAGTTCGCCATCGTCATCTCGACGGCGGCGGTGGTCTCGCTGATCGTCTCGCTGACCCTGTCGCCGGCCATGGCGGCCCTGCTGCTGAAGCCGCACCGGGCGCATGACCACAACGCCCGCAAGCCCGGCCTGCTCGGCACGGTCGCGCACTACGGCGGCTGGGCGGGCCGGCGGTTCAACGAGGGCTTCGACTGGCTGTCGGACCGGTACGGCCGGCTGACGGCCCGGCTCGTGCGCACCGTCGGCATCGTGCTGGTCGTCTACGTCGGCCTGCTGGCGCTGACCGGCTGGCGCCTGATGGACACCCCGTCCGGCTTCATCCCGGAGCAGGACCAAGGCTTCCTGATCGGCGTGGTGCAGCTGCCGCCCGGGGCCTCCCTGGACCGCACAGAGGCGGTGATGACCCGCGCCTCCGAGATCATCAAGGGCACCGAGGGCGTGGAGGGCATGGTCGCCTTCGCCGGTCTCGACGGCTCCAGCTTCTCGTTCGGCTCCAACGCCGCGACCATCTTCGTCCGCCTCGACGCCTTCGACGACCGCAAGACGGCCGAGCAGAGCGCCGCGGCCCTGGCGGGCGCCATCACCGGCGCCACCTACGGCATCGAGGACGCCAACATCTTCGTCATCGCCCCGCCGGCGGTGCAGGGGCTGGGCAACGGCAACGGCTTCCAGCTGATGGTGCAGGACCGCTCCGGCGCCGGCTACCGCGCGCTGGAAGGCGCCACCTTCGCCATGATGGGCGCGGCCGCCCAGTCGCCCGACCAAGTGCAGCAGGTCTTCTCGACCTACAACACCGGCTCGCCGCGAATCGCCGCCGACGTCGACCGCGACCGGGCGCTGATGATGGGCGTCCAGCCCGCCGACGTGTTCAACACGCTCGGCGTCTATCTCGGCTCGTCCTACGTCAACGACTTCAACTTCCTCGGCCGCACCTTCCGGGTCACGGCCCAGGCGGAGCCGACCTCGCGCGACGACATCGCCGACATCGCCAACCTGAAGACCCGCTCGGCCTCGGGGGCGATGGTGCCGATCGGCTCGGTCGCCACCCTGCGCGAAGACTCCGGGCCCGCCCGGGTGGTGCGCTACAACCTGTTCCCCGCCTCCGAACTGCAGGGACAAGCGGCCGCCGGCGTCTCCTCCGGCCAGGCGATCGCGACCATGGAGCAGCTGGCCGAGGCCACCCTGCCGCCGGGCTTCTCCTACGAGTGGACCGGTCTGGCGCTGCAGGAGAAGCAGTCGGCGGGGGGCGCGACCGTGGTCTTCGCCCTGGCGGTGGTCTTCGTCTTCCTGGTGCTGGCCGCCCAGTACGAGGCCTTCACCCTGCCCCTGGCCGTCGTCCTGATCGTGCCGATGTGCATCCTGGCGGCGATGATCGGGGTCAACCTGCGCGGTCTGGACAACAACATCCTCGTCCAGATCGGTCTGGTGGTGCTGATCGCGCTCGCGGCCAAGAACGCCATCCTGATCGTGGAGTTCGCCAAACAGGCCGAGGACGAGGGACTGAACCGCTGGGACGCCGCCGTGCGCGCCGCCCGGACCCGCCTGCGTCCGATCCTGATGACCTCGTTCGCCTTCATCTTCGGCGTCGTGCCGCTGATGCTGGCGACCGGCCCCGGCGCCGAGATGCGCCAGTCGCTCGGCACCGCGGTCTTCTCCGGCATGCTCGGCGTGACCCTGTTCGGCCTGATCTTCACGCCCGTCTTCTACGTCGTCTGCCGCTGGCTGGGGTCGAAGATGCCGAAGGCGCCGGAGAAGGAACGGACCATCCCGACCACCGAAGGCCTGCCGCCCCACACCGAAATCCAGCCGTCCGCCCCGCGGACGGGAGACGCCTGATGATCGAACGACCCTCTCTCCGGTTCCTGACCGCAACCGCCGGCGCCAGCCTCCTCCTGGCCTCGTGCGCGGTCGGGCCGAAGGCGCCCGACGCCGCCCTTCCCCCCCAGGCGTCGGGCGCCTTCATCGGCGCCGCCACCCCCGCCGTGTCCGCCGAGGCGGCGCGCGACGACTGGTGGCGGCTGTATGACGACCCGGCGCTGGACGGCCTCGTCGCCGAGGCCCTGGCGAACAACAACGAACTCGAGGCGGCGGCCGCGAACCTGCGCCGCGTCCGGGCGGCGCTCGGCGAGGCCCGGACCGCCCGCCTGCCCGGGACCACGACGGCCGGCGGCTTCAGCACCGGCCGTCCCTCGGCGGCGACGGTCCCGGGGCTTCCCGCCGGCGCCGAGGCCCCGGAGACCGACACATACGACGTCGGGCTGGACGTCTCCTACGAGATCGACCTGTTCGGCCGGGTCGGCTCGGTCATCCGCGCCGCCCGCGCCGACGCGGACGCCGCCGCCGCCGCCCTCGATGTGGTGCGGGTCAGCGTCGCCGCCGAGACCGCCCGCGCCTACGCCGACGCCTGCTCCGCCAACGCCCGCATCGACGTGGCGCAACGCACGGTCGAGCTGCAGGCCGACACCCTCGCCCTGACCGAAAGGCTGCTCGCGGCGGGTTCCGGCAACGGGCTCGACACCGCCCGGGCCCGGGCGGCGCTGGAGACCACCCGCGCCTCCCTGCCGCCGCTGCGCGCCGAGCGGGACGGCGCCCTGTTCCGGCTCGCCACCCTGACCGGCCGCACCCCCGCGGAGACCAGCGAGGCGGCGCGGAGTTGCGCCCGCCCGCCGCAACTGTCGCAGCCGATCCCGGTCGGCGACGGCGCCCGGCTGCTGGCCCGCCGCCCCGACGTTCGCCGGGCCGCGCGCGAGCTCGCCGCCGCCGCGGCGCGGGTGAACGTCGCCACCGCCGACCTGTTTCCGCGCGTCACGCTCGGCGGCGGTCTCGGCGCCACGGCGCTGGAGGCGGACGGGCTCGGCGACAGCGAGAATTTCCGCTTCAGCGTCGGACCGCTGATCAGCTGGTCCTTCCCCAACGTCCTCGCCGCCCGGGCCCGCATCGAACAGGCCGACGCGGCCTCGGACGCGGCCCTGGCGGGGTTCGACCAGACCGTGCTGGTGGCCCTGCAGGAGACCGAGACGGCGCTGGCCAACTACGCCAACGAGCTGGATCGCCGCAGCGCCCTGCAGGCGGCCCGGGACGAGGCCGCGCGGGCCGCCCGCCTGTCGCGCCTGCGCTTCGACGCGGGGGTCGACAGCTTCCTGGCCGTCCTCGACGCCGAGCGGACGCTGGCCGGCGCGGACGCCCAGCTGGCGGCCTCCGACGCTCTCGTCACCACCTATCAGATCGCCCTGTTCAAGGCGCTGGCGGGGGGCTGGGCCGGCGAGGGCTGATCCGGCGAGGGCCGGGACGGGGTCAGGCCGCCGCGACGGCCGTCCCCGCCCCGCCGCCGCGCGTGGCGCGATGCAGGGCGTCGTACAGCTTGCGGGGCTCCAGCGGCTTGGCGAGCCAGTCGGTCATCCCGGCCGCGCGACAGGCCGCGACCTGGCTGGCCTCCGTGCCGGCGCTGAAGCCGATCACCGGGATTTGGGCATTGCGGCCGCCCGAGGCGCGCAGCCGCCGGGTCGTCTCGTTGCCGTCGATCCCGGGCATGTTCACGTCCATGAGCACCAGGTCGAAGTCCTGCCCGGCCAGCGCCGCCAGGGCCTCGTGCCCATCCGACGCCGTGACGAAGTCGACGCCCAGCGGCTGGAGCACCAGGGCCAGGGTGCGTCGGTTGATCTCGTGGTCGTCGACGGCGAGGATTCGCAGACGCCGGTCCAGCTCGGACCTGGCCTCGGGGCGCGCCTCGACCGCCACCGGCTGGCCCACCGCGAGCCGCAGCGACAGGGTGAAGGCCGCGCCCTCTCCCGGCTGACTCGCCACGGTGAGATCCCCGCCCATCAGCTGCGCCAGGTCGCGGCTGACCTTCAGGCCCAGGCCGGTGCCGCCATAGGTGCGCGCCACCTCGGCGGAACCCTGCGCGAAGGGCGTGAACAGACGATCGAGCGCCTCCGGGGGAATGCCCTGCCCCTGGTCGCGCACGGTGATCTCGATCGCGACCGCGTCGGCCCCCTCCGCCCGCACCGCCGCCGCGATCTCCACCCGGCCGCGGGCGGTGAACTTGATCGCGTTCGACAGCAGGTTGTTGAGGATCTGGCGCAGCCGATGCGGATCGCCCTTCACCCACTGTCCCGCCGCCAGCCGGGCGGCGCGCAGCTCCAGGCCCTTCCCCGCCGCCTGGGCGCGCCAGAACCGCGCGGTGTCCGAGACCAGGGCCGACAGGTCGAAGTCGCGGGTCTCCAGCGCCATCGCTCCCGCCTCCATCTTGGAATGGTCGAGCAGGTCGTTGAGCATGCGCGTCATCAGGGCGGAGGCGTCGATGATCAGCTCGGACGTCTCCTTGCGCTGGCGCGGATCCGCGTCGTCGTGGATGACCTGTGCTCCGGCGAGGATGGCGCTGACCGGCGTGCGCAGCTCGTGGCTGATGATCGCCGCCATGGACGCGCGGTCGGCCATCGCCGCCTCGGCCTGCTGCACCCGGCGCTCCGCCTCTCTCAGCGCCCCCAGTTCGGCGGCCCGGGCGGCGTGCACCCGCCAGTAGACATTGAGGATCGACCCGATGAACAGCAGCGAGGCGAGGGTGGTGAGGACGGGATCGCCCGACGGGGATCCGGCGATGGCGAGGATCGGCATGACGATCAGCGCCGCGAGATAGGGCGTCGCGCCGACGAAGAAGATCGACCGCGCCTCAATGCCGGAGGCCACGTTGGTCAGCAGACCTCCGGCGATGATCAGCAGGGCGAAGCCCTGCAGGCCCCGTCCGTCGATCGTCCAGATGACCAGCGCGATCCCGCCGTAGAGGGCGGCCATGGCGAAGGTCGAGGCGAGCGCCAGGACGACGGCGGACGTTCCGGGCGTCTGCTCCGGGGAGCGGAAGCGGAGCATGGCCAGAAGCTCGAAGACCTGCACGGCGATCGCCGCCACGATCCACGGACCGATCCATTCCGCCCGTCCGGCGCTGTACAGCGCCCACGAGACGACAAGGGCCAGGAGCAGGCGGATGGGAACCTGCTTGCGGCGCTCGTGCGCCGTCGCGGACATCAGGGTCCCCAGGGTGTTCAACGATTGCATGCGACGCCTCCGGCATCGCCGTTACGCCGCGAAACCCAACAAGCCGTGAACGTCGTTCCGCCGGCCGTCGCCTGCCGCAACCGCGGCCCCTCCGCTTGACCTAGACCGCCTCCAGCGCCTCGGTCAGGTCGGCGAACAGGTCCTCGACATTCTCCACGCCGACCGACAGGCGCACCAGATTGTCGCCGATGCCGCAGCGCGCCTTGGCCTCCGGCGTGTAGTCCGAATGGGTCGTGCTGGACGGGTGGGAGACCAGGCTCTCGGTGCCGCCGAGACTGACCGCCAGCTTGAACAGGCGCAGCGCGTTCAGCATGCGGAAGGCCTCGGCCTCGCCGCCCTTCAGCCGGATCGAGAAGGTCGAACCCGGCCCCGCGCACTGGCGGGCGAAGATCGCCTGCTGGTCCGCGGAGCTCTCGGCCCCGCCGGCGTCGAGGACCGCCTCCACCTTCGGGTGGCCGCGCAGCCGGCGCACCAGCTCCATGGCGCTCGCCTGCGACCGCTCCATCCGCAGGTGCAGGGTCTCGAGGCTGCGGGTGAGCAGCCAGGCGGTGTGCGGATCGGTGACCGTCCCGCAGATGGTCCGCATCTCGGCCACCCGCCCCATCAGGTCAGACCGGCCCATGCAGGCGCCGGCGATCAGGTCCGAGTGGCCGCCGACGTATTTGGTCAGGGAGTAGAGCACCAGGTCGGCGCCGTGCTCGAGCGGCTTCTGCCACAGCGGCCCGAGGAAGGTGTTGTCGACCACGAGCGGCGGGGCTTCGGCCTGCCCCAGCTCCCGGATCGCCTCGGACGCGGCGCGGAGGTCGATCAGCTGGTTCGTCGGATTGGCCGGCGTCTCGACATAGACCGCCGCCAGGCGTCCGCCGCGCACGGCGGCCCGGGCGGCCGCGTCCCGCACGGCGCCGGCCAGGGCGGCCCCGCCGTCGCACTCGGCGACGCTGACCGTCTCGACCCCCATGCGCGGCAGGATGCGGTCGAACAGGTACTCGGTGCCGCCGTAGGCCGGAGCCGTGTAGACCACCACGTCGTTGGGTCGGCTCAGCGCCAGGATGGTCGTCGAAATCGCCGCCATGCCGCTGGAGAAGACCAGGGCCTTGTCGGCTCCGTCCCAGACCGCCAGCCGATCCTCGAGGATCTCCAGATTGGGGTTGTTGATGCGCGAATAGATCAGGCCCAGCGCCTCGTCCGGCTCCTTCTCGCGCAGGCCGTAGGCGACCTCGAAGAAGCGCTTGCCGTCCTCGGCCGAGCGGAACACGAAGGTCGAGGTCTGGAAGATCGGCGGCTTGATCGAGCCTTCCGACAGGGTCGGATCGTAGCCGTAGCCCATCATCAGGGTCTCCGGCGCGAGCGGGCGGCCGCCCAGGGCGCGGGCGCGGTGGCGATCGGTCATGCGGCGTCTCCTGCGGGCGCGTCTGCCGGCGCCCTGTCGATGCGGGCCGATAGCCCATCCCGCCCGGCTTCTCCAGCCGTCGCCCTTCCGCGCCGGCCGGGGCGGCTCTAACGTGAACCGGTCAGCCGCAGGAAACCGTCATGACCGAGCCCGAACTCTATCCCGTCCCGTCCGAGTGGTCGCAGCGCGCCCGCATGACCCGGGCCGGATACGAGGCGGCGCGGGCGGCCGCGCGGGAGACGCCGGAGAGCTTCTGGGCCGAGCAGGCGCGGCGGCTGGACTGGTTCGAGACCCCGACCCGGATCCGCGACGTGTCGTTCGACAAGGCCGACTTCCGCATCCGCTGGTTCCAGGACGGCGCGCTCAACGTGGCGCACAACTGCCTCGACCGGCACCTGGCCGAGCGCGGCGACCAGACGGCGATCATCTGGGAGGGCGACGATCCCGACCAGTCGGGCAAGCTGACCTATCGCGAGCTGCACGCCGAGGTGTGCCGCATGGCCAACGTCCTGAAGGGGCTGGGCGTCGGCAAGGGCGACCGGGTGACGCTCTACCTGCCGATGATCCCGGCCGCCGCCGTGGCCATGCTGGCCTGCGCCCGCATCGGGGCCATTCATTCGGTGGTGTTCGGCGGCTTCTCGCCCGAGAGCCTGTGCGGCCGCATCGAGGATTGCGGCTCGAAGGTGGTGATCACCGCCGACGAGGGGCTGCGGGGCGGCCGGCGGGTGCCGCTGAAGGCCAATGTCGACGCCGCGCTCGACCGGGGCGCGGCGGCGGTGGTCGAAAAGGTGCTGGTCGTCTCCCACACCAACGCCGACGTGCCGATGGTCGAGGGCCGCGACGTGCGCTACGGCGAGGCGAAGCACGGCGTCTCCGACGACTGCCCGTGCGAGCCGATGAACGCCGAGGATCCGCTGTTCATCCTCTACACCTCGGGTTCGACGGGGAAGCCCAAGGGGGTGCTGCACACCACCGGCGGCTACCTGTTCTGGGCCTCGTGGACCCACGAGCTGGTGTTCGACTACCGCCCGGGCGAGGTGTTCTGGTGCACCGCCGACGTCGGCTGGGTCACCGGCCACAGCTACTGCGTCTACGGCCCCTTGGCCAACGGGGCGACCACCCTGATGTTCGAGGGCGTGCCCAACTACCCGGACCACAGCCGCTTCTGGCGCGTGGTCGACAAGCACCGGGTCGAGATCTTCTACACCGCGCCGACCGCGCTGCGGGCGTTGATGCGCGAGGGCGAGGGGCCGGTGAAGGCGACCGACCGTTCCTCGCTGCGCCTGCTCGGCACGGTCGGCGAGCCGATCAACCCGGAGGCCTGGCGCTGGTACCACGAGGTGGTCGGCGAGGGCCGCTGCCCGATCGTCGACACCTGGTGGCAGACCGAGACGGGGGGCGTGCTGGTCTCCCCCCTCCCCGGCGCCACCGACCTCAAGCCCGGTTCGGCGACGAAGCCGCTGCCGGGCGTCGAACTGCAGATCGTCGACGCCGACGGCGCCGTGCTGGAGGGGCCGGCCGAAGGCAACCTGTGCATCACCGACAGCTGGCCCGGCCAGATGCGCACCGTCTGGGGCGATCCGCAGCGCTTCTTCGACACCTATTTCTCGACCTATCCGGGCAAGTACTTCACCGGCGACGGCTGCCGCCGGGACGCGGACGGCTACTACTGGATCACCGGCCGGGTCGACGACGTGATCAACGTCTCCGGGCACCGCATGGGGACCGCCGAGGTCGAGAGCGCCCTGGTGCTGCACGAGGCGGTGGCCGAGGCCGCCGTGGTCGGCTTCCCCCACGACATCAAGGGCCAGGGCATCTGGGCCTATGTCACCCTCAAGGCGGGGGTCGATCCCTCCGACGAGCTGCGCCGCGACCTCGTCGCCCACGTCCGCACCGAAATCGGCCCGATCGCCGCCCCCGACGTCATCCAGTGGGCCCCCGGCCTGCCGAAGACGCGATCGGGCAAGATCATGCGGCGTATCCTGCGGAAGATCGCCGAGGGGGAGACGGGGGCGCTGGGGGATGTGTCGACGCTGGCCGATCCCGGAGTGGTGGAGGATCTGGTGCGCGGCGCGCGAAGGTGACGCCGGGGACAAGGTCGGCCCGCCGCCCCCGAACGGCGCCTGCGTCCGTCAGAAGGTGTCCATCGCCAAGCCGTCGAACCGGAGCTGCGCCGGCAGGTCCGCGGGCAGGTCCGGATCCAGCGCGCGCCAGATCACGTGCCACGGCGACGGCTGCATCCGCAGCGGCAGGCGCCCGATCGCGGGAGCATGGGGCCCGAAGTAGGGAGTCAGCCCCGGGGTCCACGGCAGGGCCCGCGGAAGGGTCAGCAGCGCTGCAGTCTGGCTTCCGGGCAGCCGCGCCAGGTGGAAACGGACGCCCTTGAGCTGGACGCCGATATCCAGCCGGCCGCCGCCCGGCGTCGCCGCGCTGTAGGTCCGGGCCGGATTGGCGAAGCGCCAGGCCAGCCAGTCGGCGTCTACCTCGATGTTGAGGACGTCCTTTTGGGCGGGCACCGCATTGCAGGCCAGGTACAGTCGGATCTGGCCCAGCGAACTGAAGCCGAGCTTGCGCAGGAAGCCGCCGACGGAGTTGGCGTTGGCCGCGCCGACGATGAACTGCACGCCCATGGTGGCCGCCAGGTCGTAGGTCTGCGTGGCGAGGCGGGTGAACAGCCCCTTGCCCTGGTGATCCGGGTGCGTCGCGGTGTTGACGGAGAGGGCGGCGCTGAGCTGTTGCGCCCCGAGGGCGTAGCGCCGCGGAATGACGGCGTAGTGGGCGACAAGTTTGTCGTCAGCAAACGCGTCCATTCCGATGACGCGGCCGTGCGGGTTGTCCAGATACTGCCACTGCAGATACTCAGCGGTGAGCTTGTCGTCTGCGAATGAAGACCGGAAAAGTTCGACGTAATCCTCAACCGAGGCTGAGGCCAGCGCAGGTCTCATTTCATAATCCGACACGGCCGCTTTCCCCTCGTCGACGTTCATGAAAATCGCTATCACCCCTCGCCGCCCCTGCCAACGCCGAAGCCGGCCGCCCGGAGCCAAGCCTTGCTGGCTGCAATGGCGTGACCCATAACGACTTTCCCAGCCGCAGACGCATTCTGGTTCGCCCTTCGCCATGCTCGACACGAACACCCGGCCGCCCTTCTATTTCTCGGTGGATTTCGAGGACATCGGGACGGACATGCTCCGTTTTCTCGGCATCGATCGCAGGGCGGCGGCGCGGGAGGACATCCTCTGGCGCACCTACGAAGACATCAACGCCTTCTCGCAGCGGTCGCTGAACGGTCGCCCCCTCACCTTCTTTTGTACGGGGGTCCTGGGAATTCATGCGCCCGCGCTGATCCGGCGCATCGCGGCGGATGGGCACGAGATCGGTTGCCACTCGCACTTCCACGACGCGGTCTTCAAGGACAGTCCGGAGACCTTCGATAGACGCCTGGGCGAGGCCATCGACGCTCTCGAGGCCGCGGCCAATGCGCCGGTGCTGGGGTTCCGCGCACCCATGTTCTCAGTGCTGGCCACCCACACGGAGCACTACGCCTGCATCGCACGCCGCTTCCGCTATGATTCAAGCATCATCGCCGACCTCGACGAGGATTTCGACGAGTCGCGCTATGCGGGTATCACCGGAGGCGGGGCGCTTCGCCTGTTTCCTGTACCCATGGTGCGCAAGCTTGGCCGCATCAAGCACAAGACCGGCGGGACCTTTTTCAAGGTGTTCCCGCTGGAATGGACCTTCGAGGCGCTGGCGGCCGCGCCGGAGCGAAACGTGCCTCCGCTGTTCTATGTGCACCCGTACGAGTTCACCTCAGACGGTCGATTCCGCCTCGGATGGGCCGATCTCGCGCCCCTTGGACGGGCCAAACAGGCCCTCTGGTGGGCCCGACAGGCGCAGTGGCACAACGTCGGGAACGGAGGCCTCATGAACCGCCTGACAGCCCTGGCCGACCGCTTCGAGCACCAGGGCAACATGCGCGACCTGCTCGACGCCTGACGGGGGGCGTCCCCTTGCTTCGTGCGGGGATCGCGTGCAGATACACCGCGGCTGGCGCCGCGGGCGCGCGGCAGCGGCGATGGGGCGCCGCAGGTTGCAGGACGTGCCACACGGTTCGGGGGAATAATGGGTAACTTCCGGATCACGCGATCACCGATCCCTGACCTGCGCATTATCGAGACCCGCAGGTTCGCGGACGATCGCGGCCATTTCAGCGAGACCTTCAGCCAGTCGGCCCTCGCGGACGACGGTTTCGACGCCCCCTTCGTCCAGGACAACCAGTCCCTGTCGCGGGCGACGGGCACCCTTCGCGGTCTGCACTTCCAGACAGCCCCCTTCGCCCAGGACAAGCTGGTGCGCGTCATCGCCGGCTCGGTCTGGGATGTCGCGGTCGACCTGCGCAGGTCTTCGCCGACCTTCCGACAGTGGTACGGGCTCGAATTGAGCGCCGAGAACGGCCTTCAACTGCTCGTTCCCGTCGGCTTCGCCCACGGCTTCCTGACCCTCGAGCCTGAGACGATCGTGGCCTACAAGGTCACCGCCCCCTACAGCGGGGCGAACGACGCGGGCGTGGCCTGGGACGACCCGGACCTTGCGGTCGGCTGGCCTCTGCCGGTCGCCGAACCGGTCCTTTCGGACAAGGATCGGAACCTTCCCCGGTTGGCGCACGCCGCCCTTTTCGACTGAGACAGGCCAGATATGCGGGTTATCATCACCGGCGGATGCGGCTTCATTGGCTCGGCCGTTTGCCGCCATGTCGTTGGAGATCTCGGCTGGACCGCTCTCAACGTGGACAGCCTGACGTACGCCGCCAACCCGGCGAATGTCGCGGAACTCGAGGCGTCGGGGCGATACGAGTTCCTCAAGGCTGACATCTGTGACGCCGGCGCCATGCGTCAGGCGTTCCACGACTTCCGGCCGGACGCCATCATCCACCTCGCCGCGGAAAGCCATGTGGACCGGTCCATCACCGGCTCGGCCGCCTTCATCCAGACCAACATCGTCGGGACCCACGTCCTGCTCGAGGCGGCGCGGGCCTACTGCGCCGATCTGGAGGGCGAGAGCCGTCGCGCCTTCCGCTTCATCCATGTCTCGACGGACGAGGTGTACGGATCGCTGGGGCCGACGGGGCTGTTCACCGAGACCACCGCCTACGACCCGCGCTCGCCCTACTCCGCCTCGAAGGCGGCATCGGACCATCTGGTGAGCGCCTGGCACGAGACCTACGGCCTGCAAACGGTCATCACCAACTGCTCGAACAACTACGGCCCCTATCACTTCCCCGAGAAGCTGATCCCGCTGGTCATTCTCAACGCCCTCGAGGGCAAGCCGCTGCCGGTGTACGGCGACGGCTCGAACGTCCGCGACTGGCTGTTTGTCGAGGATCACGCCAAGGGCATCGCCCTCGCGCTGGTTCGCGGCGTTCCGGGCGAAAAGTACAACTTCGGCGGCCGCGCCGAACGGCGCAACCTGGAGGTGGTGGAGGCCATCTGCGATATTCTTGACGCCGCACGCCCCCTCAATCATCCGCGGCGGGAGCTGATTACGTTCGTGACGGACCGCCCCGGCCACGACGCCCGCTACGCCATCGACTCCACCAAGGCCGAACGTGAGCTTGGCTGGTCCTCCAGCGTCACCTTCGAGGAGGGGCTGGGCCGGACCGTGGATTGGTACCTGGCCAACGAGTCCTGGTGGCGGCCGCTTCGCGACGGCGTGTATTCGGGCGACCGTCTCGGCCTGGTGGGAACCTGATGTCCCGCATCCTCGTCCTGGGCCGCTCGGGCCAGGTGGCCACCGCGCTCGTCCCCCGGCTCCGCGCCGACGGGCATGAGGTCGAGGCGGTGGGGCGCGCCGAGGTCGATCTGGCGAACCCGCCTGCCGCCCGGGACGCCGTTCTCGCCCGTAGACCTGATCTGGTGATCAATGCCGCCGCCTATACGGCGGTTGACCGGGCAGAGACCGAGGAAGCCGCAGCGATGGCGCTCAACGCCGACGGCCCGGCCGCCGCCGCGGCCGCCGCCGCCAGCCTGGGCGCGCCCTTCATCCACTTCTCCACCGACTATGTGTTCGATGGCGAAAAGGGTGAGCCGTACACCGAAACCGACGCCACCAATCCGCTCGGCGTGTACGGGCGCAGCAAGCTGCTCGGAGAAGAAGCGTTGGCCGCCGCCAATCCCCGGTCGGTCATCCTGCGTACGGCGTGGGTCTGCAGCCCTCACGGGGCCAACTTCCTCAAGACGATGCTGCGCCTCGCGGCCGAGAGGGAGGAGCTGGGAGTCGTCGACGACCAGCGAGGAAAGCCGACCTTCGCGCGCGACCTGGCTGACGTCGCGGCACGCATCGCGCCTGCCGCACTGACCTCCGGAGCGCCGGACACGTGGGGCGTGTTCCACGTGGCGAGCCGCGGCGAGACGACCTGGTGCGGTTTCGCCCGCGCCATCATGGAAGGTTCGCTCGCCCGGGGCGGCCCCGCCTGCCGGGTGCGCGCCATCTCGACTGAAGACTATCCCACGCCCGCCCGCCGGCCGGCGGACTCCCGGCTGGCGACGGACCGTCTCGAACGCGTGTACGGCGTCAGCATGCCTGACTGGCGCGAGGCGCTCGAGGATTGCCTGGACAGCCTTCTGGGCCCGATCAAAGCAAGGAAGACATCATGAAGGGCATCATCCTTGCCGGCGGCAGCGGCACGCGCCTTCACCCGCTGACCCTGGTGACCTCCAAGCAGCTGCTTCCGGTCTACGACAAGCCGATGATCTATCATCCGCTGACCACCCTGATGCTGGCGGGCATCACCGAGATATTGATCATCACCACGCCCCACGACCGGCCGACCTTCGAACGGGTCCTCGGCGACGGAAGCCAGTGGGGGATCTCTCTCAGCTATGCGGAGCAGCCCTCCCCCAACGGGCTGGCGGAAGCCTACATCATCGGCGCCGACTTCGTCCGCGGCCACCACTCCTGCCTCATCCTCGGCGACAACATCATCTACGGCCACGGCCTGCCCGACGCGCTGATCGGCGCCCGGCAGAAGCTCGCGTCCGGCGCCACCGTGTTCGCCTACCAGGTCAACGACCCGGAACGGTACGGCATCGTCACCTTCGACGGTGACGGCGTCGCCCGAACCATCGAGGAGAAGCCGAAGGCCCCCCGGTCTGACTGGGCGGTGATCGGCATTTATTTCTACGACCCCGAAGTCGTCGAGATCGCGCGGAGCATCAAGCCCTCCGCCCGCGGCGAACTCGAGATCACCGACATCAACCGGCACTACCTCGAGCGCGGTTCCCTGAACGTCGAACGGCTGGGCCGCGGCTTCGCCTGGTTCGACGCCGGGACGCACGAGGCCCTGCTTGAAGCCAGCGACTACGTCAGCGTGCTCGAGAAGCGGCAGGGCCTGAAGATCGCCTGCCCCGAGGAGATCGCCTTCCGGCAGGGCCTGATCGGTCGCGAGGAGCTCAAGCGTGCGGAAGCGGCGCTGACCAAGAGCGAGTATGGCGCTTATCTGAGGAAGCTGCTCGCCGGCTAACCTGTGCGCCGCCCCGGCCATAAAGGCGGTGGACCTCGTCGCGATGGTCGGTCAAGAAGCGTTTCGGACGAGAACCCGTCCCGGTAGTTGGTGAAATCAGGGCATGGCGGCGCATCAGCACATCCTGAGTCCCGGGATGGTCCAGCAGCTTCGGCGGCTCGCGATCTTCCTCGCCATGCTCATGAGCGGCGGGAGCCTGATCTTCCCGCGCGTCCCGCTTCTCATCGCGATCCTCGGCCTCTGCTTCTTGATCAAGGGGCCGACCTTCGGCGTGCGTCGCGAACTGGGCTTCGTCGCCGTGGTCCTGATCGGCGTCTTCATCGTCGCCGTGGCCGGCGCCGACGGCTTCAACGCCATGGCCGTCGTCACCCGTTTCGCCAACTTCATCGCCGGGATCGCGCTGCTTTCGCTCTACCTCGACCAGCCGTCCGACACCCTGGCTCGGGACGTGCAGCCGATCTTCCGGTGGATGGGTCTCCAGATCATCGGCACCGTCCTGCTGGCGGCGCTGGTCCCCCAGGTATTCACGACCATCTCCATCGAGGACGCGAACTACCAAACCTTCCTGTACATCTTCACCTATCACAACCTTCTGGAAACAACTTCCCTTCTGGTTCGACCGGACGGATTCTTCTTTGAGCCGGGCGTATTCCAGATCTATATGAACATATACCTGTTCATCGCCTTGTTCATGTTCAGGAGCCGTTACGACATCCCGCTGGCCCTTATCGGACTGGCGCTCCTGCAATCGACTACGGGCATCCTGATTACCTGCCTGCTGCTGGCGGCCGCCTATGCGCGCAGGTTCGGCGAGGCCCAGCATGCCGAGAAGTTCCTCGTCATGCTGGCTGCGCCGTTTCTGGCCATTCCGCTGATTTTCTTCGCCGCCCAGAACGTCAATGACAAGTTCAACGGCGAGATGCGGGGCTCCAGCTGGGCGCGGGAATATGATCTCCGCACCGGCCTCAACATCATCGCCGCCCATCCGCTGGTCGGGGTCGGGTTCGACAACGAGCGCTACAAGCGGGAGGCGGCGCGGCTCGGCTACGACCAGGGCGAGCTCGACTTCCGCTCGACGGTCGACCGCAGCAGCTCGAACGGCCTGGTCAGCCTTGTGGCGAGCATCGGCATTCCGATGTCCATCCCCTTCCTGATCGCCCTGTTCCGGCAAAGGTTCTTCGGGCAGCGGCTGCTCTTCGGCGGCATCCTCGTGCTGTCGTTCCTCAGCGAGGCGATCATGCTGACGCCGTTCTTCCTGATGCTGATGTTCAGTGCGATGCTGGCCGTGAAGCGGCGGGCGCCGAACCGCGCCGCTCAAGGAGGGCGCCAGCAGGGCGACCGCAACGCGGTCGCCGCCGCAGGCCGAATGCCGGGCTGAGCCGATGATGCTTCACATCCGGCTCGCCAACGCGGTCAGGGCCCGCCTGTTCAGATTGTTTTTTGCGCGGAGTTTCGGCCGCTTCGGCCGGGGCTCGCTTGTCGTGGCGCCCGTCGGGATCGAAGGGCCGGGGCGGATCTTCATCGGCGACGATGTCTATGTCGCGCCGCAGTCCTATCTGGCCGCCACCCCTCACACCGGTGAAGATTCCTGCCGGCTCGAAGTCGGCGACGGGTGCCGGATCGGCCGCTTCAATCACATCTACGCCACCCGTCGGGTCGTCCTCCATCCACGGGTGCTCACGGCCAATGGCGTCTATATCGGCGACAACCTGCACGCCTTCGACAACCCCCAGGTCCCGGTGATGGACCAGCCGGTCCGCCAGCTGAGAGACACCGAGATCGGCGAGGGCTCGTGGCTGGGCCACAACTCGTGCGTGATCGGAGCGACGATCGGCAAGGGATGCGTCATCGGGGCGAATGCTGTCGTCACCCGGGACATTCCCGACTACTCAGTCGCTGTCGGAGCCCCCGCGATCGTGATCCGCCGCCTCGACGGGCAGGCGGGGGTGTGGAGACCGACATTGCCGAACGGCGAGTTCCTGACCTCATGAACATACTTCTTATCGCCCTCCACTATCACGACTACACGGCGAATATCGCCGCCGAGCTCAGGAGCGCCGGCCACAGCGTCTCGGTTCACGACATCATGCCCCGCACCCTGGACATGAAGGCGCTTCGGCTGCTCGCGCCCGAGGTCTGGCAGAGCCGGCTCGACGCGCATCACCGGAAGGTCCTGGAGGCGGAGCGAGGCGCGACCTACGATCTCGTGCTGTTCATCCAGGCCCACCAGATGTCCGCGGCGAACATGGCCGCCTTCCGGGAGGCCTTCGCGACCGCCCGCTTCAGTCTCTACAACTGGGACTCCATATCGAACCACGATTACCGGCCCCACCTCGACGCCTTCGACGACGTATTCACCTTCGATCCGGACGACGCGCGGGCCCACGGCCTCCACTATCTGCCGCTGTTCTGCAGCCGCGCCTTCCAGAACCTGCCGCGCCCGCCGGAAGGCACGCGCGCGGTCTACTTCGTCGGCAATATCGTCAACCCCGCCCGGTACGACATGATCGCCGCCTTCAGGTCCTACTGCGAGGAAGCCGACATCCCCTTCCGCGCCTTCATGGCCTGCACACTGCCGGTGCGGCTGAAGATGCGACGTAGCGGCCGCAGACCCACCGGCCTGTCGTCCGGCTCGATCTCCCGCGAAGCCTTCATGAATATGGTGAGCGCCTCCACGGGGACGTTCGATTTCGCCAACCACCAGCAGTCAGGCTACACGATGAGGGTCTTCGAGAACCTCTGCGCAGGCAAGAAGATCATCACCAACAACCAACGCATCCGGCGCGAGCCGTTCTACTCGCCCGACCGCATCCATGTGTTCGAAGGCACGGACTTTTCAGGCGTGAAGGCCTTCCTCGAGACGCCGCTGCAGGCGCCCGACGAGACCTTCCCCGCGTACCACATCCAGACCTTCGTCAATCACATCGTGGAAGGGCGCGGCCACTTCCTTCCGGCGCAATGACCATGGGCGCCAAGACCTGCCTTCTGATCATGCCGCTGCCGTTCTACGCGTTCGAGCGGGTCATCTGCGACGAACTCAAGGCGCGTGGCTACGAGGTGACGCTGGCCAATGAGGAGTATCCCCACACGCCGCTTGGCCGCGTCATGGGGAAGCTGGACCTGCCCATCATCCGTTGGTGGACGCGACGGGTGTTCCGCCGCCGCTTCCTGAACGGCGGTCGCTGGACCCTCGTTATCATCATCAAGGGGCGTGGCGTCGGCCCCGAACTGGTCAAGGACCTGAAAGCCTCCGCCGACCGCGTCGTCGGTTATCATTTCGACGCCCTGTCCTACGACCGCGCCACCCGGCGCTGGGGCGCAAGCGTCGACCGGGTCTCGACCTTCGACTACCGCGACGCCCGCGACACTGGCTGGCCGGTGGTGGAGCTCTTTTCGGCCCAGCCGCCGCTCGAGCCCGCGCCACCCGTCCGGCACCGCCTCTCGGCGATCCAGCGCAACCACTCGGGCCGTCTCGCCTACCTTGACCGGGTCGTCTCGGCGCTGGGATCCGAGGAGACGTTTGTCTTCATCTTCGAGAAGGGCCCGCTGAGCCTGTTGCTGAACGCCATCCGGCAGCCGGCTCTGTACTGGAAGTGGCGCAAGTCGATCTCGTTCAAGCCACTGCCCTACGACCAGTACCTGGACGCCCTCGCATCCTCGGAGTTCACGCTCGACTACGCCCACCCTCTCCAGACGGGCGCCACGATGCGGTGCTTCGAAGCCAGGGCCATGGGCGTCAAGATCATCACCAACAATCCGCACACCCTGGAGAGCCCCTACTTCAGCGAGCAGAACGCCATCGTCTATCCGATGAACGGCGATCCCGATGCTCTCCGCGCGCGCGTCCGCGAGCTGGCCGGCGTCCGTCCCGCGCCCTCGCAGCGAACGCCCGCGCAGTTCGTCACGGAGCTCGTGGGAGACGATCTCTCGCGGTCGCCAGAGCCGAATGCGGGTTGAACTTCGCTAGCGTGGCCGATAGGAGTGGCGCCGAACCGCGTCGCCGCCAACCTTAGCGTGCATGACTCGCGCCCCCAGCTTTATCAGACAGGTCGGTCTCGCAACCTATGGCAGACAAATCACTCAAGGTCGGGGTCATTGGCGCCGGCCGGATGGGCGTCACGCATCACTGCATCATCAACAGCCATCCGGACGTAGCCGTCGTGGCCATCGCGGACCCGTCGCCGCTGGTCACCATGATGATGTCGAAGTATGCCGGCGTCCGGGCCTACAAGGACTATCGCTCGCTGCTTGACAAGGAGCAGCTGGACGCGGTGCTGGTCTGCACGCCGCCGGCAGCCAACCACGACGTTCTCTCGGCCGTGGCAGACCTCAACATCCACGCGTTCGTCGAGAAGCCGTTCACCCTCTCCGCCGCCTCGGGCGCGGAGCTGGCCACGCGCTTCCAGGAGCGCGGCCTCGTCAATCAGGTCGGCTACACCAGCCGCTTCAACGACGCCCTGCACTCGGCGAAGCTGCTTCTCGATCAGGGGGTTATCGGCCGGGTCATCCGCTTCCGCAGCGAGACCTTCTCCTCGGCCATCATCCGTGATCCGGGCGAGGACGGATGGCGCTCGACCCACGCCAACGGCGGCGGCGCCACCTACGAGATGGGCTCGCACGCCATCGACATGGTCAACTATCTGGTCGGCGCGCCGGACCGGGTGTCCGGAACCAGCCTGACCAAGGTCTGGTCCCGCAATGTCGAGGACATCGCCTCGGCCAGCTTCATCTACGATTCCGGTCTCTCGGGCTCCATCTACGTCAACTGGAGCGACCCGACCTATCGCAAGCCGACGACCCGGTTCGAGGTTTTCGGAAGCAAGGGCAAGCTGATCGCCGACTATCACGGCATCAAGCTCTACCTGAACGAGCCGAACGAGGCCCACGGGTTCGCCGCCGGCTGGAACCAGCGATACATCACCGACCTGTTCACTCCCGCGCCCTTCTATCTGCGCGGGTTCGAATTCACCTCCCAGATGTACCATTTCGTCGACCATGTACTGAAGGGCGACCTCGCGACCCGCTGCACCTTCGCCGACGGCGTCGCCACCCTGAAGGTCATCGAACGGATGTTCAGCGACAACGAAGCAGACCACAGGGTTCGCGCCTGATGCCCCAGATCGACCGCATTGTCTTTGGCGACAACCAGTTCTTCGGCATCAACCACATGTCGCTGGACAAGGCGCTGGCGCAGGCCGAGCGCTTCGCCGAGCTGGACTCCATCTTCGAGGTCTATGACGCCGCTTTCGACGCAGGCGTTCGCGCGGTTATGCTGAACAGCAACGCGCGGGCCGGCGAGATCTGCGACCGGTTCCGGGCCGACAAGGCCCGCTACGGGCAGATCGCCTGGTACCCGTCCATTCCATATCCCCACAAGTACGCGAACCTCGTCGCGGAGAAGGGGATGGTCGGGGCGCTCCAGTCGATTCTGATGTCCGAAGGCTCGATGTCCGCACTCGGCAAGATCGCCAGCGGCAGCCTCGCCGTCATGTCGATGGACGCCGTCCGCATGATGAAGATGCTGGTTGACCAGGAGATGACGGCCTTCAAGGGCCTCGATGTCCGTGTGATCTTCCTGCAGAACATCGTGGTGGATCTGATGCTCGGCTTCGGCGTCGCCGAACCCTTCATCGAGTACTGCAATCACGTCCGGAAAAAGTACGGCGTCTATCCTGGCTTCATCACCCAGAACCTTCCCCTGCTTCGCCAGCGGCTGCAGGAGTGGGGCATCCACGATGTCGTGATCTGCGCGTCCATCAACAAGATTGGCTACGTGATGTCGCCGTCGCGCGCCGCCTACGACGAGGTCCTGGCGGAGAACGACGGGTCCGACTACGCCATCATGGCCATGGCCACGCTGGCCTCCGGCGCGATCCCGGCCCCGGAAGCCTACGAGTACATCAACAGCCTCAACATCCAGTCGGTAGTGTTTGGCGCCTCGTCCCGCGGAAACATCCAGCAGACCGTCAAACTGATCCGGAAGGAGGCGTAATGGCCAAAGTCCTGATCACCGGCGGCGCCGGCTTCATCGGTTCGAAACTCGCGCTCCACCTGGTGGCGCGCGGTCATGAACTCACCGTCCTCGACTGCCTCGCGGCCCAGGTCCATGGCGCGGACGGCGAGCAGTCCGACCTGTACCAGGCCATCGCCGGCAAGGTGCGCTTCCTCCGCGGGGACGTGACCAGTCGCGAGGACATGACCACGGCGCTCGCCGGTCAGGAGGTGGTGGTCCACCTCGCCGCAGAAACCGGCACCGGCCAGTCGATGTACCAGATCGACCACTACACGCGCGTCAACATCGGCGGCACCGCCCTGATGTTCGATATCCTCGCCAACGCGCCGCATTCCGTGCGCCGCATCGTGGTCGCGTCGTCCCGCTCGGTCTACGGCGAGGGGCGCTACCGCTCCGAGACCATGGGCTACGTCTACCCCGAGCACCGCTCCGCGGAGGACATGCAGGCGGGGGACTTCGAGGTGAAGCATCCCGGCGCCGGCGCGCTGACGCTCGTGCCGACCGACGAGGACTCGCGGCTGCACCCGTCCTCGCTCTACGGCATCACCAAGCAGGTGCAGGAGCAGATGGTGATGACCTTGGCGCCGACGCTCGGCATTGAGCCCGTCGCCTTCCGGTACCAGAACGTCTTTGGTCCGGGGCAGTCGCTGTCCAACCCCTACACCGGCATCCTGTCGATCTTCTCGAACCTCATCATGCAGGGGAAGCCGGTCAACATCTTCGAGGACGGCGAGGAAAGCCGCGACTTCGTCTTCGTCGACGACGTCGTGACGGCAACGGCGCTCGGGGTCGAGAAGCCCGAAGCCGCCGGCGGCGTCTTCAACGTCGGCTCGGGCGCCCCGGTGACGGTCAAGCAGGTCGTCGACGCCCTGTCGCGTCACCTCGGCATGCCGGTGCAGTCCACCGTGACCGGAAATTTCCGCCTCGGCGACATCCGCCACAACTACGCGGACATGACCCTGGCGACGGAGCGGCTCGGCTTCCGCCCGGCCTACGATTTCGAGCGCGGCATCGCCGAGTTCTGCAAGTGGGTCCTGGCCTCGGGCCCGCGCGAAAGCGGCTACGAGAAGTCCCTCCTCGAAATGAGGGAAAAAGGGCTCATGAAGTAGGATGGGCACGAAGCCGCGCGGCGCGGACCGGCTCCGTTCGCTGCTGCGTCTGGCGGCGCATGAACGGTCGATGTTCGTCGCTGTGAGCCTGGGCGTGAATCTCGTCCTCGTCGGGCGCAGCTACGTGACGATGCAGGTGCTCGATTACCGCGACCTCGGGCTCGCGGGCGTCCTGCAGTCGATCGTCCTGCTGCTTGGCGTCATGCAGTTCGGCTTTCTCAACGGCGGGTACCGGCTCCTGTGCTCGGCGCAGGACGCGGAAGCGCGGCGCATCAACGATCTGGTCTTCAGCTTCATCGGGACCCTCGCCCTCGCGGCGGTGGTCATCACGCTGGCGGCGACTCCCCTGCTGCGGAGTCCTGACGTCATCCTGGTGACCTGGCTGGGGGTCGTCGGCGGGATCGCCACCCTCACCCGCACCTGGCTGATGAACCACATGATCGCGCGCGGCGAGCTCTCGCGGGTCAACCGGGTCAACCTGGTGTCGGCGGCGGGTTCGGTCGCAATGCTCGTCTTTATCCCGGTCGCCCCCCTGACTGCGTGCCTCGCCGCCGTGGTCGCCCAGCCGATCATCTTCGTGCTCGGCGCGATCGTGGCGGATCGGTCCATGATCCCGGGCAGGTTCGAGTTCTCACGGCCGCTCGTCCGGGACGTGATCCGGGCCGGCTTTGTCATGTTCCTCGTCGGCGTGTTCCTGCAGGTCAACTTCCAGTTCGAGCGCTGGTACGTCACCGGGCTGCTCGGCCTGGAGGCGATGGGCCACCTTTACCTCGCGACCCTCTTCATCACCCTGTTCCAGATGGTTCCGGTGTCCCTCGACCAGATCTTCCTGCCGCCCATCGTCCGGAGCGAAGCCGCCGGCGACGAGGCGGCGGTAAGGGGAGCCCTGCGTCAGTTCTTCCTTGTGGAACTGGCCTACTGCATCGCTGCGGGAGCGGCGGTCGGCCTCCTGGCCGAACCCACCCTGGGCGCGATCCTGCCGCAGTACGTGGGCGACCTGCGCTATGTGTACATTGTGCTTCCGGGCCTGCTGCTCATCACGCTGAGCGCGCCTTTCTCGATCATGTTCAACGTTCTGATCCGCTATCGCTTCTACTTTGCGGCGTACGGCGCGGGCACGTTGCTGACGGGTCTGGTCCTGCTGGCCGGCGCGTGGGCGGGCGGTGCCCTCAACCTCGATCACGTCATGCTGCTGCGCTCGGTCGTCTACGGGCTCATGGCGGTGGCGATCGTCGCCGGCTTCCACGCCATAACCGCCGATCGTCCCGGTCTGCGCTTCAGCATTGCGAGGCCCCAGCACCCCGTGGGCTGAGTCATTGAAAGCAGTACAACCGTGCGATTGTATGAACCAGTAAGATACGATACAGCCGGCCCGGGGTTTCTCCGAACGAACAATCGTCTAACGCGCTCCGGCAGGTGTCTCTGACTGGGGTCGACGGACGACGTTGACGAGCCAGATAACTAGCGAGGTTTTGATGAAGATCGGTCCCAGCGACAGTGTCGATCTTTCGCGTTTCGACCAGCCGGAGGACAAGCTCGAGGTCTTCTACGGCCTGCCTCGCGAAGTGCGCTTCTGCGTGAAGTGCAACATGTCGAACCAGCAGCCCATGTCCTCGAACGAGTACGCGCACGGGCCGAAGTCGACCAAGACGACCATGAGCTTCGACGAAGACGGCGTGTGCCACGCCTGCCGCTTCAACGAACTCAAGGAAGACGGCGAGATCGACTGGGACGAGCGTGAGCGCGAGCTGGTGGAGCTCTGCAACCAGTACCGTCGCGACGACGGCAGCTACGACTGCATCGTCGGGGGCAGCGGCGGCAAGGACAGCGCCATGCAGTCCCACCTGCTGAAGTACAAGTACGGCATGCATCCGTTGACCGTCACCTGGTCACCGCACCTCTACACGGACATTGGCTGGAAGAACTTTCAGAACTGGCTGCACGTCGGCGGATTCGACAACTATCTCTATACGCCAAACGGAAAGATCCACCGTCTTCTGACACGCAACGCGACCATAAACCTCCTTCACCCGTTCCAGCCGTTCATTCTCGGCCAGAAGACGTTCGTGGCAAAGATGGCCGCGCAGATGAACATCCCTCTGATCTTCTACGGCGAAATGCCGGGGGAATACGGCGAGAAGATCAGTCACAAGACGTCCAGCTACGCGGCCGCAGGGGCCGAGGCGGAAAGCGAAGGATTCAAGCTCGACTACTACGGCGGCCGCGACCTTCGGGACATCCTGCTGGGCGGCAAGGCGATCGGCGAGTACCTCGACGAAGGCGTGGCGCTCGCGGACCTCAAGAGTTACCTGCCGCTGGACCCCTCTGTTCTGGAGAAGAAGGGGATCGAATGGAAGTATCTGGGATACTACAAGCGCTGGGTCCCGCAGGAAGCCTACTACTATGCCGTTGAGCACACCGGCTTCGAGGCTAACCCGGTCCGGACCGAAGGCACCTACTCGAAGTACAACAGCCTCGACGACAAGGTGGACGGGTTCTTCTACTTCACCCGCTGGATCAAGTTCGGCGTCGGCCGGGCGATGATGGACTCGGCCCAGGAGATCCGGAACCACCACATCTCACGCGAGGAAGGCCTGGCGCTGATGGAGCGTTACGAGGGCGAGTACCCTGCACGCTACGAAGCCGAGTTCCTCGACTACATCGGCATGACGCGCGAGGAATTTCTCGCGACCTGCGACAAGTTCCGGTCGCCGCACCTCTGGACCGTCGAGAACGGCGAGTGGAAACTCCGGCACACCCCGTGGGGGCGGACGGACCAGCGCGCATGAAGAACGCCCGCCTGATCGCCAGGCTAGACGTCAAGGGGCCCAACCTCATCAAGGGGATCCACCTTGAGGGTCTGCGGGTCATCGGCGACCCGCAGGCCTACGCCCGTCGATACTACGAGCAGGGCGCCGACGAGTTGATCTACATCGACATCGTGGCGAGCCTGTACGGGCGAAACAGCCTCGGCGACATCGTCGCGCGTGCCGCCCGTGACGTCTTCGTGCCGCTGACCGTCGGCGGCGGGCTGCGATCGATCGATGATGTCCGCGATATGCTCCGGAACGGCGCGGACAAGGTGGCGATCAACACCGCGGCGATCCGGCGTCCGGAACTGATCACGGAAGTCGCCCAGCGGTTCGGCTCGCAGTGCATGGTCCTCGGGATCGAAGCGAAACGGACGGGCGACGGCCGGTGGGAAGCCTTCACCGACAACGGTCGGGAATCGACCGGCGTCGACGTCGTCGAGTGGTGCCAGCGCGGCTATGAACTCGGCGCGGGCGAGATCCTGCTGACGTCGGTGGACCAGGAAGGCACCCGCAAGGGATTTGACCTGGCCCTGATCGAGGCCGTGTCCCGTGCGGTTCCGATTCCGCTGATCGCGAGCGGCGGGATGGGCTCGACCGGCCACATGGTCGAGGCCTTCGGGCACGGCGCGGACGCCGTGGCCATGGCCGACATCCTTCACTACGATCGGGCCGGGTTGCCCGCCATCCGCGCGGCCGCTGTGGACGCCGGTCTGAGAGTTCGTCGGGACGTGGGGGAGGTGTCGTGACCCGGGTTGTGCACGTCGTCGACTACGGCATCGGAAATCTGTACAGCGTCGCCCGCGCCATCGAGGCGGCGGGGGGCGAAGCCCGCCTGACGACCCGGCCGGCCGAGATCGCGTCCGCCGACCGCATCCTGCTCCCTGGCGTGGGCGCTTTCGAGCCCTGCATGCAGACGCTGGCGAAAAGCGGCCTGTCCGAGCCCGTCCTCGAGTTCGCCCGGACCGGTCGCCCCTTTCTCGGCATCTGCGTCGGCATGCAGTTGCTGTTCGATCACAGCCTTGAGTTCGGTCGCCATGCGGGGCTGGGGCTGATCTCCGGTCATGTCGCCCCCATCCCGGCGCGCGACGCGGCCGGGGAACGCAAGGTCCCGCACATCGGCTGGAGCCCCCTGCTGCAGCCTGAAGGCCGGTCCAGCTGGGAGGGAACCCCCCTTCAGGGCGCGCGCCCGGGCGAAACCGCGGCCTATTTCGTCCACTCCTACAACTGCATTCCGGACGATCCCTCGCGGCGTCTGGCAGAGGTCGACTACGCCGGATATCGCGTCTGCGCCGCAGTCATGCAGGACAACATCACGGCCTTCCAGTGCCACCCCGAGAAGAGCGGCCCCGCCGGCCTGGCGATACTTGCCCGGTTCCTGCAGACCTGAGCGAAGACAGGAGGCCGGGGCCCGAGGGGCCGCCGATCCATCTGACTCCCGGACCGGTCGCGGCGCCGACGCCGCGCCGGCGGTAGGGAGTATCCTCGCCTCCGGGGACCGCAGCCCCGGGTGATTGCCTTCACGGCGGCGACCTGTCACAGGGTTCCCGGCGACCGGGGCGGGCCCGCGAACATCACTTCCCGATCGTGGACATGCTGACCAGGCTCAAGCAGATCATCGGATTCAACCCAGTCACCTGGGCGCTGTCGAGCGGCGTGATGAGTCAGCGGGTGGAGGAGTTTCTCGAGACGGCGCCTCCTCCGACCTCGCCCACAGGCCCGCAGTGCCTGGTCGTGATCAGCCCCTGGGTCGGGACGGCAGTGCCTTGGTTCTCGCTGGCCGTGGGCCTGATGCTCGCGGCCGAAGGCGCGTCGGTGACCTTCGTGATCGACGATCAGCGCTTCGGCGGGAACGCCCTGAGGCACGCCGTGATCGTCCGCGCGATCCGTCGGGTCATGGCCCGCGTCGGGAAGCGGTTTCCGGTTCTGCAACTGTCGGATATCGACGCGGCGCCACTGCGCCCGGACGACGGCGTGGAGATCGACCGCCTCGCCCGTCTGAACGCCACCTGGAAGCTCCGCGGCGAGATCATCCAGACGGGACGGGCGGCGCTGGAGGAGGCCAACCGTCGCCAGATCTCGGCCGCCTACGGCCGCATCGCCGGCGTCTTCCAGGGCCGCGCCTGCGATATGCTGTTCGTTCCGGGCGGGGTCTACGGCGCTTCCGGAATCTGGTCGCTGCTGGCCCGACGCGCCAATGTGCGGGTCGCGACCTACGACACCGGCGGATACGAAACCGTCATGCTGGCCGCCGACGGGCTCGCCTGTCAGCTCCAGGACGTCCCACGGGCGTTCGCCGCGGTCAGGAAGCGCAGCGCCGACACGCCCGGAGAGCGGGCCGCCATCCTCGCCGCCGCCAACGAGGAAATCTCCAAACGCCAGCAAGGCCGCGATACGTTCGCCTCCCAGGTGCGGGACAGCGGCGCCCCCGACCAGGTTCTGCGGGGGGGGGTGCTGATCGCCCTCAACTCATCGTGGGACGCCGCGGCGCTGGGGCCCCACGAGGTGTTCCCGGGCAATACCGAATGGATCGTCCAGACGGTCCGCCATCTGCTCGATCATACGGCCGCCCCGGTCATCGTGCGGCAGCACCCGGCGGAACGGCTGGCGTTCGCCAGCACGACCGACGACTACCGGGCGCTGCTCGAGAAGCATTTCGGCGACCACCCTCGCCTCCACTTCATCGCCGCCGCGGACCCGATCAACAGCTACGCCCTTCTCGAGCAGGTTTCTGCCGTCGTGGTCCACACCTCGACGATCGGCATCGAGGCCGCCGCCTTCGGACGCCCGGTCGTCACCGGATCGACCGCCTACTACTCCGGGCTCGCCTTCGTGAACCGGGCCGACACGCTTGAAGAGTACCACCGTCTGCTGGAAGCGGCGGCGCGCGGAGACCTGCACGTGACTCCCGCCATGCAGGAAGACGCCCGGATCTGCTTCTACGTCACCCAATGCCGCAACTGGGTCTTCTCCACCTTCAACCCCGCGGATTACGTCCGCTGGTCGCGGGAGCCGTTGCAGCACTGGCGCAGCCAGCCGGCGGTCCGGCGGATGCTCGAGTCGCTGCTGACGAACACCCCGGTGGCCGAACTGAACCACGCGGCTCACCCGCTGGGCGGCCCGTAGTTCAGGGCTCTTGGACTCCCGCCCCGCCCGTGGGCGGAGCGGGGCCTGGGCCTCACTCGAAGATGGACCCGAAGTCCGCGTTGGCGCGCTCGTAGTCGGCGATGCGGCCAATATCCATCCAGTAGGATTCGGCGGTGTGGCACCGCACCTTCATGCCGCTGGCGAGCATTTTCTCGACCAAGGTGGGGAGGTCGAAATAGACGTCGCGCGGCACGAGGCTGACGGCTTCGGGCGACAGCACGTACACCCCCCCGTTGATGGTGTAGCGGTGGGTCGGCTTCTCCTCGATCGCGGTGACGCCACGTTCGCCGTGGGAGACGACGCCGAACGGCACCTGCACCTCATAGGTGCGGGTGAGGATGGTCGCCTGCGCATCAGACGCGCAGTGGCCGTCCAGCACCAGGCCGTAGTCCTCCTTCGAGAGGACATCGCCGTTGGAGACGACGATCGGAGCGGTGGGCGCCTCGGGCAGGAGGCTCAGGGCCCCGCCCGTGCCCAGCCGCATCTTCTCGCGCAAGTATCGGATGTTCAGCCCCCGGGACGAGCCGTCGCCGAAGTGTGCCTCGATCTGCTCGGCCTTGTAGTTGACCGCCAGAAAGAAATTCCGAAACCCTTGGGCCGCGTAGTTCATGATGATGGTTTCGAGGATCGGCCTCACGCCCACCTTGAGCATCGGCTTCGGCGTGTCGCGGGTCAGTTCCGACAGGCGTTCCCCGCGCCCCCCCGCCATGATCACCACCGCGTTCTCGCGCTCGGGGATCTTCAGGTAATCGTCGATCGTGGCGAGGCCGGCGACGGTGTCGTTGGGGTCGAGGATGGGCAACTGGTGGAGCGACAGCTCCCTCAGCCGGGCCAGGATGGCGCTGCGCGACTGGCCGGTCCGGACCACAGTCGGCTGCGGATTCAGGACGTCGCCCGCCTTGTCCTCCAGGCTGCCGCCCACGATCAGCGCGCGCCGGATGTCTCCATCGCTGAGGGTGCCCAGCAAGCGACGCTGTTCGTCGACGACCAGCGCGATACCGACTCCGGTCGCATCGATCACCTGAAGCGCCGTCCGCAAGGTGGTGTCCGGCGCGATGAGCGTGCGCTCCCAACCGTTCATGTAGCCTCCAGTCGCGTAACCCGGCCAGGACGCCCTATCCCCCGAGACGAGCAGCCCTTAGCCAGCCAGCCCCGGCGCGGCAAGCATCAGTCATCTTTGTCCTCGAGGGGGCTGGAGAGATTTGCGCAAATCACTATGTTGCGCCGCACGCGCGGATCCGGGGGTCCGGCGAGACTTGCGGGGGATTATGAAGCTCGACGGAAAACGGATTCTCGTCACGGGAGCTGACGGCTTTATCGGCTCTCATCTTGTCGAGCATCTTGTGGCGCTCGGCCACGACGTTCGCGCCTTCGTCTACTACAACAGCTTCAACAGCTGGGGTTGGCTGGACAGCTCGACCCCGGCCGTGAAGTCGGCGATCGACGTTTTCGCCGGAGATATCCGCGATCCGCATGGCGTCCGCACCGCCATGACGGGCTGCGACGTGGTTCTGCACCTCGCCGCCCTGATCGCGATCCCGTACAGCTACCACTCGCCCGACACCTATGTGGACACCAACATCCGCGGCACGCTCAACGTAGTCCAGGCCGCGCGCGACCTCGGGATCGAGCGGGTCGTCCACACCTCGACCAGCGAGGTTTATGGCACCGCGCGCTTCGTCCCGATCACCGAAGAGCATCCGCTCCAGGGGCAGTCCCCGTATTCGGCGAGCAAGATCGGCGCGGACCAGATCGCCCTCAGCTTCCACGCCTCGTTCGAGACGCCGGTCTCCGTCATCCGCCCGTTCAACACCTACGGCCCGCGGCAGTCGGCGCGGGCGGTGATCCCGACCATCATCACCCAGCTCGCCGCCGGCCAGCGCGAGATCCGGCTGGGCGCGACGCACCCGACGCGCGACTTCAACTATGTGAGCGACACCGTCCGCGGCTTTGTCTCGGTGGCTGAATGCGACGCGGCCCTCGGCTCCACGCTCAACGTGGGCAGCAACTACGAGATCTCGATCGGCGACACGGCGAAGCTGATCGCCGACATCATGGGCTGCGACGCGCGGTTCACGACGGACGAGCAGCGCCTGAGACCGACGGGGAGCGAGGTCGAGAGGCTGTGGGCCGACAACGCCCGGGCCGCGGCGGTCGCTGGCTGGACGCCCGAGTACGCCGGCATTGAGGGCCTGCGGCGGGGGCTGACCCGGACCATCGAATGGTTTTCGGACCCGGCCAACCTGCGTCAGTACAAATCTGACGTCTACAACATCTGACCCTCATGCCTCACTCTGGACGCCCTTCCCCCGCCCTTCCCGCTCACGACACGCTGGCGCGGGAGTTGCGTGACCGGCTGAAGGCCGTCCTCGGCGAGACCAACGCCATGATCCCGCTGCACGAGCCCGAGTTCCGCGGCGAGGAGTGGACTTATCTGAAGGACTGCCTCGACACCGGCTGGGTCTCCTCGGTCGGCGCCTACGTCGACCGGCTGGAAGCCGACCTGGCAGAGATCACCGGCGTGTCGCGCGCCGTCGCCGTGGCGAACGGGACCGCGGCCCTGCACATCTGCCTCCAACTGGCCGGAGTGGAGCCGGGCGATGAGGTCCTCATTCCGGCCCTGACCTTCATCGCCACCGCCAACGCCGTCTCCTACGCCGGCGCCAGGCCCCACTTCGTCGATTCCGAGTCGATCACGCTGGGGGTGGATGCGGCCAAGCTCGATGCGCACCTCGAGGAGGTCGCCGAACTGGTGGATGGCGTCTGCGTCAACCGCCGCACCGGCATGCCGATCAGGGCGCTGATCGTGATGCACGTGTTCGGCCACCCGTCCGACCTCGATGCCCTCGAGGACGTCTGCCGCCGCTGGAACCTGCGCCTCGTGGAGGACGCGGCCGAGTCGCTGGGGTCGTTCTACAAGGGGGTGCACACGGGGAACCGCGGCGTCCTCGCCGCCCTCAGCTTCAACGGCAACAAGGTGGTCACCACCGGCGGCGGCGGAGCGATCCTGACCAACGACCCGGAGCTGGGGCGGCGCGCGAAACACCTGACGACCACGGCGCGCGTGCCGCACCGCTGGAACTTCATTCACGACGAGGTCGGTTACAACTATCGGATGCCGAACCTGAACGCGGCGCTCGGCTGCGCCCAGCTGGAACGGCTCCCCGACATGCTGCGGCGGAAGCGCGAGTTGGCCCGCCGCTACGAGGTCGCCTTCCGCGGCCTCCCGGGCGTCCGGTTTCTGACAGAGCCGGCCGGATCGATCAGCAACTACTGGCTGAACACGCTCATCATCGATGATCTGGAGCTCGCCGCGCGCGACCGGCTGCTGGAGCAGCTCAACGATGCCGGGTACATGTCGCGGCCGATCTGGACGCTCCTGCATCGCCTGCCGATGTACAGCGACTGCCCGCGCGCCGACCTCACCGTGGCCGAACAGCTCGAAGCCGCGGTGATCAACATCCCCAGCAGCGCGAGGCTCGCGGACTGATGTCCGGCAAGCGACTCTGCGTGGTCACGGGAAGCCGTGCCGAGTACGGAATCCTGTACTGGCTGCTGCGGGACATCCGGGACGCGCCGGATCTCGATCTGCAGCTGGTGGTCACCGGCATGCATCTCGAGCCCCGCTTCGGCATGACCGTGGAGCAGATCGAGCGCGACGGCTTCGCGATCGACTGGAAGGCTCCCATCGGCCTCGAAGAGGACACGCCGGGCGGAATCGCCCACGCGATGGCGCGCGGACTGGCCGGCGTCTCGGACGCCCTCGAGGCGCTTCGTCCGGATCTCGTGATCGTGCTCGGCGACCGGTTTGAGATCATGGTCGCCGTGCAGGCGGCGATGATCCACAACGTCCCGGTCGCGCACCTCGCCGGCGGCGATACCACCGAGGGCGCGTTCGACGAGGGCATCCGTCACGCCATCACCAAGATGGCCCACGTCCACCTGACTACGAATTCCCAATCCGCCCACCGGGTCGCGCAGATGGGAGAGGATCCCGCCCGCATCCACGTCGTCGGATCGCCGGCCCTCGACCACCTGAAACGCGCCAGGCTGATGGACCAGGACGAGCTCGAACGGTCTCTGGGGGCCCCGCTGGGGGCCCGGAACCTGCTCGTCACCTTCCATCCGGTCACCCTCGAGCCGGACTACGGGATGGGCCAGTTCGAGGCGCTGCTCGAAGCCCTCGACGGCCTCGATCGCAACGTCGTGAAGTGGTTCACGCGCCCCAACGCCGACCCCGGCAACGTCGCCCTCAATGCGCGCCTGGATCACTGGGCCGAAGGGCGCGAAGACGTTCAGGTCCACACGTCCCTCGGCCAGGCCCGATATCTGGCTCTGCTCAGCCGCGTCGACGCGATGGTCGGAAATTCGTCCAGCGGTCTCTATGAGGCGCCCTCGCTCGGCACCGCCACGGTCAATATCGGCAATCGCCAGGCCGGCCGGCTCGCCGCGGACTCCGTCATCAACGCCGCCCCGGTTGCGGCCGAGATTGGCCACGCCATCCGGCGCGCCATGGAGATGGACTGTTCGGGAGTGAGCAACCCCTATGGAGACGGACACGCGTCCGAGCGTATCCTCTCCGTGCTCAGGGCTCTTCCGTCCCGGTCCGATCTCCTCAGGAAGAAGTTCCACGAGACGTACAATGGCTGACTCCGTATTCGTCATCGCCGAGGCTGGGGTCAATCACAACGGATCCCTCGATCTCGCCCTGCAGCTGGTGGATGTCGCCGCCGACGCCGGGGCCGACGCGGTCAAGTTCCAGACCTTCCGGGCCGAGGCCCTTGTGACCCGTCGCGCCCGCAAGGCCGCCTATCAGGTCACCAACACCGGCTCCGACGGCGACCAGATGGAGATGCTTCGCCGGCTCGAGCTGAGCCACGAGGACCATGAAGTCCTGGTCGCGCATTGCCGGAAGCGTGGCGTCGGGTTCATGTCCACGGCGTTCGACATGGAGAGCCTGTCCTATCTCGCCGGACTGGACATGCCGGCGGTGAAGATCCCCTCGGGCGACATCACCCACGGGCCGATGCTTCTCGCCGCGGCGCGCCTCGGGAAGCCGCTCATCGTCTCGACCGGCATGTCGACCCTGGCCGACATCGAGGCCGCCCTGGACGTCATCGCCTTCGCCCTCACACGGGAAGGCGAACCGGCCGGCCGCCGCGACCTTGAGGGCGTGCGCAGCGAGCCGGAGGCTCAGGCCGCGCTGCGCGGACGCGTCACCCTGCTCCACTGCATCACCGAGTATCCGGCGCCTCCGTCCGAGGTGAACCTGAACGCCATGGGCACCATGGCGGCCGCGTTCGGACTGCCGGTCGGCTATTCCGATCACACCCTCGGCGTCTCCGTCTCCATCGCCGCCGTGGCGCTGGGCGCCACTGTCATCGAGAAGCACTTCACCCTCGATCGCCACATGGAAGGTCCGGACCATTCGGCCTCGCTGGAGCCGGACGATCTGCGCCTCCTTGTCGAATCGATCCGCACCGTCGAATCGGCCCTCGGCTCGCGGCTCAAACAGCCGTCGCGGGCAGAGTCGGCGAACCGCCTTGTCGCGCGCCGCGCAATCGTCGCGGCTCGCCCGGTCGCGGCGGGCTCCCTTGTCACCGCCGCCGACCTGACGGCGAAGCGGCCCGCAGACGGGCTGTCGCCGATGGCCACCTGGGACCTGATCGGCCGTCCGGCGGTGCGCGACTTCGACATGGATGAACCCTTCGAGTGACCGAGCGCCCTCCCCTCCTCGTGCTCGGCGCGGGCGGTCACGCGCGGGTCGTCGCGGACGCCCTGCTGGCGGCCGGCGAGAGTGTGGCGGGCTTCATCGACGCCCGCCCCTCCAGCGGCGGGGAGCTTGTCACGGGCCTGCCGGTGCTCGGTACGGATGAGGAGTTGCTGGCGGGACGCTGGCCCGGGTCCCCGATCGCCAACGGCCTCGGGCGTCTGCCCCTGCGCCGGAATCTGCAGGAGCGCCTTCAGGCGGCCGGCAGGCCGATCGTCGGCGCTCGACATCCGGCGGCGATCATATCTCCGTTCGCTCACGTCGACCCGACGGCCCAGGTGTTCGCCGGAGCCATCGTCCAGGCCGGTGCGAGGGTAGGGGCCGGGTGCATCATCAACACCGGCGCGATCATCGAGCATGACTGCCAGCTCGGCGAGTTCACCCATTGCGGCCCCGGAAGCATCCTGTGCGGAGGCGTCCGCACAGGGGCGGAGGTGCATGTCGGCGCCGGCGCGGTGATCCGCGAAGGCGTGTTCGCGGGCCCTGGACTAGTGCTCGGCGCCGGCGCAGCGATGGTTCGTGATCACGAGGGCGGCGGTGTCCTCACCGGCGTTCCGGCGCGGCCCGTCGTTCGCGCCTGATCAGCGCGCCCCGTCGCCGCTCACCAGCGTCCAGATCGTCCGGCCGAGAATCTGGACGTCCAGAGAGAACGACAGGTTCTTGATGTAGAACAGGTCGTAGGCGACCTTCATACGAGTCTCGGTAATGTCGGCGGCATAGCCGCCGCGCACCTGCGCCCAACCGGTGATGCCGGGCCGCACCAGTTGGCGATAGGCGTAGACCGGCATGTCGCGCACGTACTGCTCGCTGAGCAGGGTCCATTCCGGCCGCGGGCCGATGACGCTCATGTCGCCCTTGAGCACGTTCCAGAGCTGCGGCAGCTCGTCGATCCGCGAACGGCGCAACCAGCGCCCGACCGGAGTGATGCGGTCGTCGTCCCGTCCCGTGGTGGCGCGGGGTGCGCCGCCGACCGGCGTCGGCCGCATCGTGCGCAGCTTGTACATCCGGAAGACGCGTCCCCCGAGACCGACGCGGTCCTGGACGAACAGCAACGGCCCCTTCGTCGTCGCCTTCAGGGCGATCGCGCCGACAAGGAGCAGAGGCAGCGTCAGCGGAAGCGAGAGGAGCACGAGGCCGACGTCCATCAGCCGCTTGCGCGTCTTGTAGGAGACCAGGCCGTTGGTCGGCAGGTGTTCGAGGTCGAAGTGCTCGAGGCAGACCCGCCCCTGGTCCTCCTCGACGAACTCGGCCAGGTGACGGACCGGTTTGCCCATCAGCATCGCCCGCGAGAGCGCCTTGGCCCACTCGGGCGACAGATCAATCACGCTTGAGGTCAGCAGCACATCGTAACAGGACAGGTCGGCCCGGGGGTTCTGCACCCATTCACAAGGGACGCGCACGTTGTCGGCCAGCGGGTGCCAGTCGCCGAGCAGGGCCGCGCGCGGCCGCATCGCGCGGTGGCGCAGGGTCATGACGATTGAGCCGAGGATGGCGGATCCGACGGCGGCCAGCAGCATGATCTGGTTCGAGTGGGGGGCGCGCGTGACAAGAACCACGAACGCCAGCGCGCCATGCGCCAGCAGGACCCGGTTGAGAACGCCGGTGAGCTTGCGGTCGAAGCGCCCCTTGAGATGCAGCGCCCACACCATGACCAAGGCGTTGGCGGCGGCGTTCCAGTACAGCAGGGTTCCGCTCGTCGGCTCGAAGGCGATGGGGAACCGGCTCCGGTACACCAGCAGCGCGTAGACCAGCGGCATCACGATGAAGGCGACGCCGAGGGAGGCGATCGTCAGCGTCAGACGAGTGCGTGCATCGCTTCCGGACTCGGCCAGCGCGGTCGCGTCGCCATAGACCCTAGAGAGCACTTGCTGCATCAACCCTGGAAACCTCGTCCGCGCCTGTATTCTAACGCCGTGCACGCCTACGCCAAAAAAACGGTGGGTGACAGGTCTCCAGCCTTATCGCCGCGGTTAGTTGCAAGAGTGAGACAGTTCGCGTCTTGAGCGTGGACCAATTTCGGGTCGATGACGGCAACAGGGGTGACGAACCCCGCAGGAATGATAGAACGCCTCCGAATGTTCGGAAGACGCGGGGGCCGGGCGCGCCGCGCGCCTCCGCTCGGCGAGTCAGGAATATCGGACCATGCGACTTCTCGTTCTACTGCTGAGCACGCTGCTGCTGGCAAGCTGCGGAACGAGCAGGCAACAGGCGTCCGCCGATGTGGCCACGACGGTGGATCCGTTCGCGTTCCAGAACACGGCCCCGATGGCGACGAGCGCCGACTACCGGATCGGAGCCGCCGACAAGCTGCGCGTGACCGTGTTCCAGGTGCCGGATCTCTCGTTCGCGGAGATCCCGGTCGACACCTCCGGCAACCTGCAAATGCCCCTCATCGGCGCTATCCGGGCCGCAGGCCGCACGCCGTCGGAACTATCGGCAGAGATCGAGGGCCTGCTGGGCCAGCGCTATCTCCGCAATCCGCAGGTTACGGTGACGGTCACGCAGGCCGCCAGCCAGAAGGTGACCGTCGACGGCGCGGTGATGAAGCCCGGCGTGTACGAGATGCGTGGCCGCACCACCCTTCTCCAGGCCGTGGCCATGGCCGAGGGCGCTTCCAGGGAAGCCGATGTCGGCAGCGTCGCGATCTTCCGCACGATGAACGGTCAACGCATGCTCGCCGTGTTCGACCTCCGCGCCATCCGGAACGGCCAGGCGGAGGATGTGGTCATCCAGGGCGACGACGTGATCGTCGTCGACACCTCGCGTCTGAACTCGACCCTGAGGGAAGTCGTCGCCGCTCTGCCCGGCCTGGCGGTCTTCGCTTACATGTAAGCGGGTGTTCAGTTATTAGGCGATCGATTGGCGGGGCGTTGAGGTCGCTGGCGCGTGTAAAATGACGCACCACGAGCGACACGACGTAATCTCCAGACGTGGATTGCGGCTCCGTCCGCGACAGATTTTCGACTGGGTCTTCTAGACATGTATGGCGATGGAAACGCATCGATGAACTCAGACGCCACGCTTGGCCGTCGCCTGATCGACGAACCCGTCGGCTCTCTCTTCCGCATGGGGGGCGATGACCGCCCGGCCTTCGACGTCGCGGAATACTGGCGCCTCGCTCTCAAGCATCGCTTCGTCATCCTCGGATCGCTGATCGCGGCGCTGGTCATCGGCTTGACCGTCACCCTGCTGATGACGCCGATCTACACGGCCAGCGTGACCCTGCAGATCGAGCGCGAGGCCGTGCGCGTGCTGAACGTCGACGACGTCCAGCCCCGCGAGACCGGCTACCAGGCGGAAGAATTCTTCCAGACCCAGTATGGACTGCTGCGCAGCCGCTCCCTCGCCGAGCGGGTGATCGACAGCCTCGGCTTGGCGTCTTCAGACGCCTTCCTGGACCAGATGGGCGTCGACGCCCCGTCGCGCGGCTCCAGTTCCGCCGCCGATCACAGCGCCGCGCGGCGACGCCTCGTCCTGCGGGCCGTCCAGGAGAATCTCGACGTGTCGCCGGTGCGGGGTTCGCGCCTCGTGGTCGTCACGTTCGACAGCCCGAACCCGCAACTGTCGGCGCGGATTGTGAACGCCTTCGCCGAGAACTTCATCCAGGTGAACCTCGACCGGAAGTTCGAGTCCTCCCGCTACGCCCGCGAGTTCCTCGAGGAGCGGATCGCCCAGACCAAGGCCAAGCTCGAGGACGCCGAGCGCGAACTCGTCGCCTACGCTGCGGCCCAGCAGATCATCAACGTGGAGGAATCCACCCCGGAGGGCGGTGAAGCCCAGTCGCTCACCACGAACAACCTGGTGGCGCTGAACTCCGCCCTCGCGCAGGCGCGCGCCGCCCGCATCGCCGCCGAACAGAAGTGGCTGCAGGCCCGCAACGCTCCCGCGCTCAGCCTCACGGAAGTGCTTCAGAACCCGGCCATCCAGCAGATGGTCCAGCAGCGCGCGCAGGTCGACGCCGAGTACCAGCAGAAGCTTCGCGTCTACCAGCCCGACTGGCCCGAGATGCAGCAGCTGAGCGCGCGTCTCGCCGAGCTGGACGAACAGATCGGCAACGTCGCGGGCGGCATACGCTCGTCGCTCCAGGGCCAGTACCAGGTGGCGGCGAACCAGGAACGTTCGCTGCAGGCGCAGGTCGACTCCCTCTCGGGTGAGGTGCTCAACCAGCGCGCCCGCAGCGTTCAGTACAACATCCTGAAGCGCGAGGTGGACACCAGCCGCACGCTCTATGACGGCCTCCTCCAGCGCTACAAGGAAGTCGGCGTGACGGGCGGCGTCGCAGCCAACAACATTTCGATCGTCGACCGCGCCGTGCCCCCGGCCTCGCCCTCGAAGCCGCAGCTGATCATCAACATGGCGCTCGCGGCCCTCATCGGTCTGGCCCTCGGGGTCGCCGCGGCCTTCCTGATGGAGGCGCTCAACGAGAGCCTGGCGACACCGGAAGACGTCGAGACCAAGCTCGGGCTCCCGGTCCTCGGCGTGGCTCCGCTGCTGGGTCCGGACGAGCAGCCGGTGGCCGCCCTGGCCGATGTGAGATCGAGTTTCTCCGAAGCCTACTACTCGCTCCGGACCGCCCTGCAGTTCTCGACCCCCGACGGCGCGCCGGCGACCATGCTGGTCACCAGCTCACGCCCAGCAGAAGGCAAGTCCACCACCGCCTACGCCATCGCGCTGACGCTGGCCCGGGTCGGGAAGCGGGTCCTGCTCGTGGACGGCGACCTTCGGAACCCGTCGATGCACCGGGTGGTCGGCACGGACAACGACACCGGCATGAGCAACCTGCTCTCCGGCTCCGCCACGATCGAGGAACTCATCAAGGCGACGGGGATCGATAACCTGCACTTCATCCCCTGCGGTCCGCTTCCGCCCAACCCGGCGGAGCTCTGGGGCGGCGATCGCGTCGGGCGCGTGCTGGATCACGCCACCACCCTGTACGACCACGTCGTAATCGACGGCCCGCCGGTCCTCGGCTTTGCGGACGCGCCGCTCCTCGCGGCCCAGGTTCGCGGCACCATCTTCGTGCTGGAAGCGCGCGGCACCCGCCGCGCCCAGGCCCGCGGCGCCCTCCGTCGCCTCCTCGTCGGCCGCGGCCACCTTCTCGGTGCGGTGCTCACGAAATTCAACGTGAAGGCCACGCAGTACGGCGGCTACGACTACGCGTACGACTACCACTACGGCGCCCGCGACGACTCGGGAGCGGGAACCCGCCGGGGCGCGAAGAAAGGTCGATAGGGGCGAATGGCTGTCGACAGACCGGCCCGGAGCCGCGAACGGGCCCAGGAATTCCTGAAGTACGGCCTGATCGCGGCATCGGTCTGGCTCGGCTGGGAGATTGTGAAAACCCCTCTCATCCAGAGAGGTCCCCCGGCCATGGCCCTTCGCCTCTCCTCGTCGCCGGAAGCCCTGCGCCGCGCGGCGGAGGCGGAACTGCTCGCCGGTCGCGCCGACAACGCCGACGTCCTCGCCGAGACCTCCCTCAGCCAGGCTCCGTTCAACGCCCGCGCCCTGCGCGTCCGCGGCCTGGTCGCGGCGGAGCGGGGGGAGGAGGCGCGGGCGGACGAGATCCTCACGCTCGCCGGCAACTGGAGCCTCCGCGACGACCCCTCGCATGCCTGGCTGGTGGAGCGCCGCCTGCGGCGCGGCGACTACGGATCCTCGTTCGCGCACGCCGACACCCTGGCCCGCCGTCGCGAGGACCTCCACCCGAGCCTGTTCAACCTCTTCGCCACCGCGGCGCGCGAGGACACGCGATCGGTCCCCGCTCTTGCCCGGCAACTGGGAGCCAATCCTCCCTGGCGGCCCGCCTTCGTGAACTACCTCTTCACCGTCGAAGGCGGAGACGGGGTCCTGGCCAACCTCGCCATCGCGCTGGAAGGCGCTCCGACCCCGATCCAGGATCATGAACTCGGCCGGCTCTACCAGACGTGGGCGAGCACAGGACGGTTCGAGGCGATTCGCTACGTGCGCGAGCGACTCGGCCGTCCGCCGCTTGACCAGCGCATCCTGAACAACACCTTCGAGACCGAAAGCACGGGACAGATGCCCGCGCTCGGCTGGCGATTCCACACCAACCCGGGCCACTATGCGGAGATCGTCGCCGACGACCTGCGCGAGGGCAGCCGAGCGCTGCGGGTGCAACACGACGGCTACAACCCCGGTGTGTTCGCCGACCAGATCCTCATGCTGACCCCGGGCCGGTACCGGTTCAGCGCCGACAGCCGCATCGAGCTCGCCGACGTTGATCCGACGCTGATATGGACGATCAGTTGCCTCGAGACCGGGGTGCGGCTTGCCACGTGGCGTCCGCCCGGCGCCCCGGGGGCCGCGTCGGCGTGGCGAAACGACGGCGTCGGTTTCGCCGTTCCCGCGCAAGGCTGCTCGGGCCAGTGGCTTCGGCTTGAGGCCGACCCGGGCGACCGGCGTACCGAGGTGGTGGTCTGGTTCGACAACCTCACCGCGACTCCGCTCGCCGGCTCTTCCGACAGTCCGGCCCGCTGAGTCTCGCGCGAGGGAGGGGGCGCCGCCTTTTTTCCCTTGCCTCCGGGACGGGACCTGCTAAACCGCAGGTGTACCGTCGCCAAACAGCGGCCCGGTCCTGAATTCATCGAAGGGGACAAATATGCGTAAGACGATTGCCGCCGTCACGGCCGGACTCCTGCTGGTTGCCGGCCAAGCCGCCGCTGCCGGATCGACCAATGCCGCCGTTCGCGTCGGCGACCGCGTTGGCGCCAACGCTGCGGAAGCCAGCGAGTTCGCCGGCGTGCCGCTTCCGGTGCTGCTGATCGGCGCCGCTGTCGTCGTCGCGACCGTGGTCGTGGCTACGGACGACGACTCGGAAAGCGACTGATTTATAGCGCGGGGATTTCCGGGTCGGCGTTGAGCCCTCTTTGAGCACTCCCCGGCGTTTCAGTTTGAGCCAGCAGGGCACTGCCGCATTGGCGGCGGGCGTCCTGCTGGCTTTTGCGTTTCTGTTCGGCGGCGCAAGCCGCCAGCATGAGCTGCGGGTGGCGCTGGTCGAATTGGCCGCCCTTCTCGCCCTCGTTCTCGCCGTCTTCGCCATAGACAGGCCCGTCTGGCATCAGGCCCGCTTCGCCGTGGGCATCCTGGCGGCCATCGCCGCCATCCCTCTTCTGCAGTTGATTCCGATGCCGCCGGCGCTGTGGACCGCCCTGCCCGGGCGCGACCAGCTGGTGCTGGCGCTCGACGTCCTCGACATGCCGCCCGGCTGGGTTCCGCTCAGCCTCGCACCCGACCACACCCGCTTCTCGCTGCTCGCCCTGACGGCCCCGGTCGCCATGTTCCTGGCGACCATGGCGGCCCCGCCGGAGTACCGCCGCCGCTTGGTGTACGGCCTGATCGGCCTGACCGTTCTGTCGATCGCGCTGGGCGCACTGCAACTCGTCAGCGGGACGGAGCGCTTCTATCCGTGGGCAACGACGGATGCAGGCAGCCTCAACGGCTTCTTCGCGAACCGGAACCACCTCGCCACCCTCTGCCTGATCACCATTCCCTTCGCCGCCGCCCTGGGCGCGGCCGCTTCGCGGCGGCAGGGGCGTCACCAGCAGTTGATCCTCTGGTCGAGCATGATGTTCATCGTCCTGGCGATCGTCGCCCTCGGCGCCATCCGGTCCCGCGCCGGGGTGATCCTCGTCTGGCCCGTGCTGGCGGCTAGCCTGGTGGCCGCCTGGGTGGCCTCCGGCGGCCGGCCCAAGCCGACCTTCCTCGTCTTCATCGGCGCGGCCGGCGCAGCGCTCAGCGCGGTGGCCGTCTTCGCCCTCGCCCCCATTCTCGCGCGCTTCTCGGGCGGCGCCGGCGAGGGCCGGTTTGAGAACTGGCCGACCGTGCTCGAGGCGGCGAACATCTACCTGCCCTTCGGCTCCGGCATCGGCTCCTTTGATCCGGTGTTCCGCTCGGTCGAGCCGCTCGCGACCCTTGATGCCACCTACTTCAACCAAGCCCACAACGACTATCTCGAGACGTGGCTGGAGACAGGCTGGCTCGGAGCCGCGGTTCTGGCGGCCTTTCTGGTCTGGTTCGGTCGGCGCGCCTGGCTGGCGTGGCGCGCGCCGACGTCGACGGCCCACGACCTGCAAAGGGCGGCCAGCATCGCGATTGGCGCCACCCTGCTGCACTCGGCGGCCGACTATCCTCTCCGGACGCTGACGATCGCGGTCGTCTTCGCCATGTGCTGCGCCCTTCTGGAACAGGCCGCCTGGCCAGAGGAATGGACGCGGATAGGGAAAAGCCGGGGAAGCCGGCGCGCCTGACCTTCGCGGTCGGGGCGCCTACGCCGCCCCGTCCAGCGACAGCACGCCCACGTGGATCGGACCCGCGCTCTCCTCGACGGCCTGGAGGGTCACCCGCGTCGCCCCCTCCAGCCGCACTGCGCTGAGCACGCCGCTGTCGTAGGCCTTGGTGTCCACGCCGATGCGGCGGTTGTCGACGTGCACCTCGCGGGTCGGGGTGTGGCCGTGGACCACCACCTTGTCGAAGCCGACCTCGCTGTCGAGGAAGCTGTTGCGGATCCACATCAGGTCGCGCTCGCTCTGGCGCTCGAGCGGGACGCCCGGCCGGGCGCCGGCGTGGGCGAAGAAGTAGTCGCCGATCGACAGGCTGAACTCGAGGTTCTCGAGAAAGGCGCGTTCGCGCGGCGCCAGCTTGTGGCCGAGGTCGGCGGAGATCCGCGCCCAGGCCTCGACCCTGTGCTTCAGCTCCGGCGGCCTCAGGCCGTAGGATCGCAGCGCCGCGTCGCCGCCGTACTCGCACCAGCGCGCGCCCGCGGACGGGTCGTCGAGGAAGTCCAGCATCGCCTCCTCATGGTTGCCCTTGAGGAAGCGCCACTCGATCCCGCGATCGGTCGGCAGGTCGGCGAGATAGCGGATCACGCCGCGCGAGTCCGCGCCGCGATCGACATAGTCGCCGAGGAAGATCACGACCTTGCGGGAGGCGGCGCTCCCCGCCGCGTCAGCGAGGATTCCCTCCACGAGCGGCTGCAGCAGGTCGAGCCGGCCGTGAATGTCGCCCACGGCCCAGACCACCGTCCCCTCGGGGACGCGCGGCGTCTCCGGGGCGCCGGCGCGGGGCTTCTTCCTGAACAGCGTGGAGATCATGGTTTCTGGCGCGCGGCGGCGAGCCGCACATCATCCTCGTCCGGGTTGCGTCCCTGTCGCCCGCCCCTCTAGCCGCCGCCTGCGTCCGGAAGACGGCGGCGCAGGGCCTAACCCCCGAATACGGCACCGAAATCGGCGTTCGCCTGCGCATAGTCCGGCGGACGCCCGATGTCCATCCAGTACCCCTCGTGTGGCAGCTGAACAGGCGCCGGCAGGTTGTGCACGCCACTCGGATGGTGTTGTTGAAGACATGGCTCCGGCCCCTCACCTCCTCTACGTCGCGGCCGCGGCCGCACTGGCGGCAGCCGCCGTCGCCTGCAGCCAGACGCCGGCGTCGGTCGGCGCCGCCGGGGCGGGCGACGCGGCGGCCCGGCTGTCCGCCCTCACCTCGCTGGACGAGCGGGTGGCGCGGGTGGCGTGGCGGTTGTCGGAGGCCAACGCGTCCCTCTGCCCGGCGGTGCGCCTGTCGGCCGGCTGGGCCCTGCACTCGGCGAAGCAGTACAGCGAGGATCTGCGGCCGCACGCCGGGGAGCGTTTCGGCCTGCGCGGCGACCTGCCGGGGGTGCTGTCGGCCCCGCCGGGGTCGCCGGCGGCGGCGGCGGGCTTCCGGGCCGGCGACCTGCTGCTCTCCGCCGACGGCCGCCCGCTGGCCGCCGGCGAGCAGGCCGGGCCGCCGAGCTGGAACGGCCTCGGGCGCAACCTGCGCGTCGTCGACGAGGCGCTCGCCGACGGCGACGCCCGCTTCCGGGTGCAGCGCGGCGCGGAGACGCTGGAGCTGGCCGTGCGGCCGGAACGGGCCTGCGGCTACGACGTCCAGCTCAACCCGTCGGACGAGCTGAACGCCCGGGCCGACGGCCGCCGGCTGTTCATCAGCACCGCGCTGGCCGGCTTCGCCGCCAGCGACGACGAGCTGGCGATGATCCTCGGCCACGAACTGGCCCACCACGTGCTGCGCCACCGTCACTGGAGCGAGGCCGGGGGGGCGGCGCGGCAGGCCAACGACGCGGCCTGGGTCGCCGAGGGCGGCCAGGGCGGCGCCGAAGAGCAGGCCGACCGGGTGGGGCTCTATCTCGCCGCCCGCGCCGGATACGACCCCGCCGTCGCCGCCCCGTTCTGGCGGCGGTTCGGCGAGTCGAACTGGCGGGTGCGCTTCCCCCAGATCGGCCACGCCTCGGCCGGCGCGCGGGCGCGGGCGCTGGAGGGCGTGCAGCGCGAGATCGAGGCGAAGCGCGCCGCCGGCGAAGAGCTGCTGCCCTGAGCGGTCAGGCGCGGGCGAGCCGCTCGGCGGCTTCGAAGTCCTCCAGCGTGTCGATGTCGATCGACCGTTCCGGCGGCATCGGCCACAGGGCGGTCTCGCCGGGCTTCAGGAAGGTCCGCTCGCGGCGCAGCCAGTCCGCCTCGGCGGCGTAGACGGCGCCGTTCAGCATCCAGGCGGGGGGCAGGTCCTGACGGCGCAGGCTCGCTCCCGCCGGCGGGGCGGCGAAGGGATCGATCCGGCCCCGGGCGTCCTCGCCATAGACCAGCCACGGGTGGACCGGCGCCTCCGTCACCGACACGCAGGCCGGGGCGCCGGCCGCCGCCATCCGGGCCAGGGCGCCGTCGATATCCGCAGCGGTCCGCAGCGGCGACGTCGGCTGCAGCAGGAGCACCACATCGAACCCCGGAACCCGGTCGAGGGCGTCCAGCACCACATCGATGGAGCCGGCCGTGTCGCCTGACAGCTCCGGCGATCGCCGGAACGGGGCCTCGCAGCCGAGGGCCTGGGCCGCAGCCATGATGTCGGGGTCATCCGTCGACAGGATCAGCCGGTCGACGCCGGCGGCGGCCTGGGCTGCGGCGATCGTCCAGGCGATCAGCGGCCGGCCCGCCAGCGGCCGCAGGTTCTTTCCGGGCAGCCCTTTGGAACCGCCCCGGGCGGTAACCACGGCCATGACCGACTTGCCTGCAATCATGCGTTCACCCCCGCCGCTCCCGTGCGGCCTTTACAGCAGTGTCGCGATCTCCGCCTAGGTTTCAACGACTCCCGGGGGGCGCCCGGAAGGCTTTATGAAGGGTGAAGCTTGACCCTGACGGGCAAGAAGGCGTTAAGGTTCGCGCCCGCTCGCAGGGGAGGATAGCGAGATGCGACAGGAACAACCGGCTCGTCCAAACCCGCCCGCCACGCCGGGCCGCGCGCGCCCGGCCGGCCTCTATGGGGAAGTGGCCCCGCTTCCGGTCAGAAGCATCGTACCGCCGCCGGCCGGCGAAGGGCGGGCCTTCCTCTAGGCGCGCCCGGCGCCCGTGCTCTCCCGCAGCTGCAGCCAGGCGGCGGTGATGTGATAGAGCGAGCTGGCCGGGGCCGGCTCTTCGACGAACCGTCCGTCGGGCTCCAGCTTGTCGCGCCACAGGCCGGTCGGCTCCAGATAGAGCTGCAGGCCCTTCAACGCCTCGTCCGCGTGTGAGGCCGCAACCCGGTCGCCGAGGATCAGCGCCGCCTTCAGCCGCTCCGTCTGGGGCCACAGCCGGGCGTGGGCCGATCGCACGTTCAGCGCCTCATCCAGCGCGTCGATCGCCACCCCGCGCGCCGCATCGATCCCGCGCAGCCCCGCCTCGTAGAGCCTCAGGGCCGCCGTGTCCGCCCAGCGATCGTCCCGGGCGCGGCCCCAGCGGGTAAGCAGCCACGCCCACTCGAACTGGTGTCCCGGCTCCACCAGACGACCCGTCTCCCCCGCCGCCGGGGTCCAGTCCGACGCAAAGAACTCGCGCAGGAAGCCGCCCTCCGGATCGATGAAGTGCCGGCGCGCCAGCCCGACGATGTCGTCGACCATGCGGGACCAGACGCCGTCCGGCTCCAGCGCCTCCCAGGCGAGGCAGGCCTCCAGCAGGTGCATGTGGGCGTTGGCCTGATGCGAATGGCCGGCGTCCTCGCGCCAGCCGCCGCCCGGCAGCGCCAGCCCCGCCAGCGCCTCGCGCAGGGCGTGGGCGCGGCCCGTCATCGAGGCGGGCTCCAGCCCCGCCTCCGCCGCGGCGGCGAAGGCCAGCAGGGCGAAGGCCTGGTCGTACAGGGAGGCGGTGTCGTCGAGCGGCTCCCCCGCGCCGGAGACGCGGGTGCGGTACAGGCCGTCCGGCCTGCGGTTGGTGGCCTCGAACCGGTCCAGCGCCTCGCCCGCCAGCCGCCGCCAGGGACCGCTCCAGCCGGCCCGGCCGGCCACGGCGTAGACCCACGCCTGCCGCGTCTGGACGCGGGCGCGGCGGAAGGCGCAGAGCGGCTCTCCGTCACGGCCGATCGACTCCCGGAAACCGCCGTCGGCGTCGACGCCGACCGTCGCCCACAGCGGCAGGGCGTCAAGACGCATCCAGCGATCGAACGCCGCCGAGCGCCGGGCGAACGAGGCCGCCCCCTGCGCCTCGCCATGCAGGTGGGTCGGCGAGAGTTCGCGCAGACGCTCGACGAGGCCCTTCACCTCCTGCGACCGGCTGAGGTGGCAGACCAGCACCGCGTCCGGCTCGGCGATGATGGCGAGATCCGAGACGCCCGCCGTGGCGATGACCATTCCCTCGGCCGCGCGCACCAGATTGGCCCCGTCGCCGTCGCCGCCGATCCAGAGGCCGCGGCTGGCGCCGCCGGTCGCCGCCACCGCGTCCCATGCGCCGAGGTCGGACCAGCCGAAGCCGACCGGCAGCACCGACACGCGGTCGCTCTTCTCCATGACCGCATAGTCGATCGAGATCCGGGGCGCGGTCGCGAACGTCGGATCCAGCTCGACGGTCGGACCGTCCGACTGCGGCAGGGCCGTCTGCGCGACCTCCGCGACATCCGGCGCGAACCGCCGGAGTTCCTCCAGAAGCACGTCGGCGCGGGCGACGAAATTGCCGCTGTTCCAGAGGCAGCCGGCCGCGACGTACTCCGCCGCCCGGGCGCGGTCGGGCTTTTCCACGAAGCGCCGGACAGCGCTGAGGCCGGGCCCTTCCGGCTGGATGTAGCCGTAGGCCGAAGACGGCTCGGTCGGCTTCACCCCGAAGGTCACGATCCGCCCCGCCTCTGCGGCGCGCGCGCCCTCCCTCACGGCGGCGCGGAAGCCCTCCGCGTCGGGGATGTGGTGGTCGGAAGCGACGAACAGGGCGACGCCCGCGGGATCCCGGCGCGCGATCCAGGTCGCCGCCGCGGCCATGGCCGGCGCGGAGTCCCGCCCCTCCGGCTCGACCAGCAGCACGGCCTCGACCCGTCCGAGCTGGCTCCGGATGGAGGCGGCGTGGTCACGGCCGGCCACGACGAGCACCGCCCCCCCGCCCTCGGCCAGGGGCGCCACCCGCGCCACCGTCTCCTCGAACAGGGAGGAATCGCTGACGAGATCGAGGAACTGCTTGGGCCGCTCGGGTCGCGACGCCGGCCAGAGGCGGGTGCCCGCGCCGCCGCAGAGCACCACCGGGTAGATCGCCATGGCCTTGTCCCCTGTTGCCGGCCCGTCTGCTGTAGCGGCAGACGGACCGGTCAGCCAAGGGCGGAAGGTCTCGCCCCCCTAGAACGTGCTTCGCCAGCTGCCCATCAGCGCATAGGCCGGCGGCGCGGCGCGTTCGTGGCGGTCGTCGCGCGTGACCACCGCCCGCAGCGCCAGCTCCGAACCGCCCGGCAGGGCGTGCAGGCTGCCCAGCGCGAAGTCGATCTGCCGGCCCGTCGGGGTCGCCGAGAAGCGGCGTTCCGAGAAGGTCAGCTCGTCGAAATACTCCAGCGGCGCATCGGCCAGCCAGGCGCTGAACTGCCCGCGCTCGACCCGCAGCGGCTGCGAGATCGACCAGGTCAGGGAGCGGCAGCCGAAGCCCAGCTCCTTGCAGAACGAGGTCAGCCCGAGCCGCCAGCTGGAGCTCAGGGCCTGTTCCGACAGGCTCAGGAACTCGCCGGCCAGGTCGGTGCGCGCGAAGCCCGCCTCCGCATCCAGCCACAGGCCGGAACCGAGGTCGAAACGTCCCGAGACGCCGGCGAAGGCGGTCTCGCTCGGCATCTCCAGGCCGGAGCCGACCGGTGCATAGGAGCCGAGCGGGCCCAGCCGCTCATCCAGGGCGCCGGCCGCGAAGGTCAGACGGGCCGTGTCCGACGCCGCCCAGTTCATGGCGAAGCGGGTGTACGTCGAAACGTCGTCTTCCTCCTGGCGGAAGGGCATGGCCCGGTCCCCGACGCCGGTGTCGGCCGTCAGGGTCAGGGCGCCGAGGCGGACCGCGCCCAGCCAGGCCCGGTCGACCTGGGCCAGGGAGGCGAAGCCGTCGCCCGCGCCCAGCTCGAAGGGCGATCGGGCGCCGTTGCGGCCCTGCCAGAAGGCGACCGCGCCGCGGCCGGTCGAGTATTCGACCATCATGTCCTCGCGCCGGCGGTCGTCCAGCCACGGCGTCAGGGCGCGCGAGGCGGCCGCCGGATCAAAGGCGTCGTTCTCGATGATGGTGCTGCTGGTCAGCGACAGCCGCCCGCCGAGCGGCGCGTCCACGGTCAGCCTCGCCTGCCGCTGTTCGACCTGGGGCATCCGGATCTGCTCGCCGCGCGGCGCTTCCCCGAAGGCGGCCGCGAGATCCACGCGGAACAGGCGGTCGAAGGAATCGTGGCCGACGGTCTGCAGCCCCTCGCCCCGGCGGAAGGCGTCGCCGAACGCCGCGCCGGTGTAGGCGAAACGCTGGGCGGTGACCGAGACCGTCGCGCCCGAGGCCGTGGGCACGCTGGTGGAGCCCACCGGCTGGAAGGCGCGGGCGATGTCGAGCAGCCCCCGGCCATAGACGCTGTCGACGCCGGGATCGCCGGCTTCGCGCGCGGTCTGGAGCAGGATGGCCACCGCCTCCCGCCCGGTCAGGTTGGGGAAGGCGTCGAGCAGCAGGGCCAGGGCGCCCGCCACCGCCGGCGCGGCGAAGGAGGTGCCGTTCACCCGCCAGCACGAGGTTCCGTCGCAGGCCGTGATGACGTCGACTCCGGCCGCGCTGATGTAGGCGGCGGCGGAGACGCCGGCCCGATTCGAGAAGTCCGCGAGCTGGTTGCTCGCATCGTGGGCCCCGACGACGATGATGCTGCCGGCGAAGCGCGGATCCGTGGCGTACCGTCCCGGCCATTCCGGATCGCCGCCCGTCGGTTCGTCCCCCGCGTTGCCCGCGGCGATGGTGAAGACGATGCCGGCGTTCACCGCCCGCAACAGGGCCGCCTCGAAGGTCGGGCCCAGCGGTCCCTCCCCGCCCAGCGACATGTTCACGATCGGAATGCCGTTGGTGATCGCGTAGTCGATCGCCCGCACCAGGTCGCCCGACTTGAAGCAGACGTCGTCTTCGGGATCGTCGCAGTCGCTCACATCCGCGCGGATGGAGACGATCGTCGATTCATAGGCGGTCCCGATGGTGCCGAAGCCGTTGAAGCCGGCGGCGATGACGCCGGACACCGACGTCCCGTGGGCGGGGCTTCCGTTGTCGCCGAGCAGGCCGGTGGGCATGTTCCGCCCCACGACGACGTCGGTCGACAGGGTGGTCGAAATCCGCCCCGCCAGGTCGGGCTGGGCGAAGTCGATGCCGGAGTCGATCACCCCGACGTTGATGCCGGCGCCGGTGGCGCCCGCGTTCCAGGCCGCAATGGCGCCGGAGTTCGCGGATCCGTAGTTCCGCAGATACTCCGCCGACGTCGGCGGAGTATCTGCGGAACTACGGATCCGCGAACTCCGGCGC